>NZ_CP009831.1:0-1200000 GCF_000959525.1 Burkholderia multivorans ATCC BAA-247 | reverse complement strand
TGCCGGCGCGCGCCGCGTCGATCTCGCCGCGCCCTTCGCGCAGCTCGGGCGGCACCCACTGCAGGCCGATCGCGTCGTAGACCGACGCTTCCGTCGCACCGGCGATCCGCTCTTCGCCGCGAAACACGCCGTACTCGTTGATCTTCAGCCCGGCCGCCTGGGCGATCCGGCGCAGCGCGATGTTGTGCGCTTTCGAACCGGTGAAGTAGACGAGCGCCGCGCCGAAAGCATCCGCATCGACGACGCGCAGGTCGACCTGCAGCCCGCACGCCAGCACGATGCTCGAGCGCGTCTTGCCCTTCGCGAGCACGCGTTCGACCGCGTCGCCGCGCGTGAAGGCATCGGCGACGGCGGCCGCGTCGCGCGCCGATACCAGAATGTCGAGATCGCCGACCGTCTCGCGACGCCGCCGCACGCTGCCGGCTGCCACCGCCTCGATTACGCCCGGCAGCGCGCGCAGCCGTTCGAGCAGCGGCGCGAGTACGCCGGTCGCGGCCGGTAGCAGACAGCGCCGCGGCGTACGGCGCAAGCGTTCGTCGAGCGCGTCGAGCAGCTGCGCTTCGGTTTTCGCGCCGAAACCGGGCAGCGCACGCACGTGCCCGTTCTTGGTTTCGACGCGCAGCTGTTCGAGCGTTTCGATTCGCAAGGCATCGTGCAGCGCCTTCACGCGTTTCGCACCGAGCCCCGGCACGTCGAGCAGCTGAACGATCGCGCCGGGCAGCGCGCGGCGCAGCGTCTGCTGCAAATCGCAGGTGCCCGTCTGCGCAATCTCGCGCAGCTTCGACGCGAGATCCGGGCCGATCGACGGAATCCGCACGAGCTGGCCGCCGTCGGCGAGCATCGACGGAATGTCACGGCCGTAGTCGGCAATCGTGCGTGCGGCGTTGCGATACGCGCGGACCCGGAACGGATTCGCGCCCTGAATCTCGAGCATGTCCGCGATTTCGGCGAAGACGGCCGCACATTCGGCATTGTGAATCCGCATGATCGGCGTGGCCCCCCTTCCACGTAGATGACGCCGCCCGGCGTCGGGCCCGCGCTTCCATCGTACGCCCGCCGCGCGATGTGTGCCGCGTCGTCCGACCGCGACGCCGCGTTACAGCGACGCGCGCGGCGCCGTCGCGTATCGCCGTTCGTACAACGCCTGGCACTGCGTGCATCGTTCGGCCGTCGGCCGCGCCCGCAGCCGCGCGTAGCCGACCGGGCCGTCGCAATCGATGCACTCGCCGTAGCTGCCGTCGACCATGCGCTGCTGCGCACGCCGAATCGCGCGCAGCTCGGCCAGCTTCATGCCGATCAGCGCGTGATCGACGTCGACGAAAAGATCCGCGTTCGCTTCGTCGCCTTCGTCCGGCGATGCGCCGGCCAGCTCCGCATACGATTCCGATGCGCGCTGGTCTTCGCTCGCGCGAAGCTCCGCGCGCAATGCCTGCTCGCATTCGTTGAGCCGCTGCAGCAGTGCGTGCCGTTGCCGTTCGTCGAGCGCCATCGTCGTCTCCTGTTCCGGATTTCGCGTGCGCCTGCCGCGCACGCGCCGAGGCGCGGCGGCCAACGCGAACGACGCGCGCCGCTGCGATCGGATGCTGCCGCGCGTGCAGGGCACGCCGCGCGCATTCGATGCAGCATAAACCCAACCGGGCGGCACGTGTTGATCCGAACGGGCTGCGCGCGCCGCCCGAGCAGGGGCGGCGCAAAAACCGGGGACGGACGCGAAAACGCAGCGCGCACGCATGCCGAAACGCGCGGCGGACGGCCCTGCTTCGACCTCCATCGGCATCGTGCGGCTCGACGCATTGCCGGATGTCAAACCGCACGCGTTGCGCAATCTGGTTGCGCATGCAACGTTCCACGCAATGCGCTCGACCGTGCCCTTCATGAATCGATCAGAACGCATTGCGGCCGATGAAGCCGCGCACGATCGTCATCAGGATGATCTTCATGTCGAACCAGAAGCTCCAGTTCTGCATGTAGAACAGGTCGAACTTTACGCGCGCGGCCATCGCCTCGACCTTGCGCGTCTCGCCGCGATAGCCGTTCACCTGCGCCCATCCGGTGATGCCGGGCCGCACGCGATAGCGGTACATGTAGCAGTCGATCAGCTGCCGGTATAAATCGTCGTGCTCGATCGCATGCGGCCGCGGGCCGACGACCGACATCTGGCCGAACAGCACGTTGAAGAATTGCGGCAGCTCGTCGAGCGACGTGCGGCGCAGAAACGCGCCGACCGGCGTCACGCGCGAGTCATTGCGCGAGGCCTGCCGCAGCACGCCGGGCTGCTCGCGATGCACGCGCATCGTCCTGAACTTCAGGATATGGAACTCGCGGCCGTCGATCCCCTTGCGGCGCTGCCGGAACAGCACCGGACCCGGCGACGACAGCTTGACGGCGATCGCGAGCGCCGCCATCAGCGGCATCAGCGGTACCAGCACCGCGGCGGCGAACAGCCGGTCGAACGCGAACTTCGCCCACATCTCCGGCGCGGAGCGCGGCGTCGTCGCGAGATTGATCGCCGGCATGCCGAGCACGTCGGTCGCGGAACGGTCGACGATCGACATATGACGCACGTCGGGCAGCAGGCGCAATTGCACGAACTCGTCGCGCAGTTCGCGGACGATCCGCTGAATCCGCCATTCGTGCGACATCGGCAGCGTGAGCCACACCTCGTCGATTTCGCCGTCGTGGATTCGCTGCCGCAGCGTGTGCCAGTCGCCGATCACCGGCACGCCGCCGATATCGGCGGCCGCACCGGGCGCATCGTCGTCGAACACGTACGCGGGCACGTACGGCCCCTGCGTCGCGAGCCGCATGCGCTCGATCGCGACGCGGCCGTATCCGGTCGCGCCGACCACCGCGACGCGGCGCCGATGCGCGCGTGCCTCGGGACGCCTGGCCGCGACCGCGAGCAGCGCGACCCTGCCGAGCAGCAATGCCGCGTCGGCGGCCAGCACGGTTTCGACGATCCACTGCATCGTGATCGTGCCGCCGCGATTCATGATCCAGACGCCCGTCGCGATCGTCAGTACGCTCGCGCACACGATCGCGGCAATCGTGCCGCTCAATGCCTGCTCGCGTTCGCGCGCGCTTGCGCCGTCGCCCGTCTCGCGCAGCGCGCGCGGCAGCAGCGCGACGCTCAGCACGCAGAGCAACACGATCGCGCCGCGGCGCGCGTCGGACAGATCGCTCCATGCGAGCCCGGCCGCGGCCTGCGCAGCCAGCGCGCCGGCGAGCACGAGCACGACGTCGGCCGCCGCGATCCCGGCGCGGCGCGCCACACCCGTTCCTCTCATCTCCGCCGCCCTCACGCGCTGTGTGCCGCCGCGCCGCAGCGCACCTCCGTCAGACGCGGACGTACCGACATCGGGCGCGCGCCGCTGCGCGAGCCGAGCAGCCGATCATAATCGGCGCGGATCATGTCGTAGCACTCGCATGCGTGACGCTCGAGACCGCCGCGATCGAGCACCGTGATGCGTCCGCGGCGCTGCCGGATCAGTCCGGCCTCCTGCAGGCTGCCGGCCGCTTCCGTCACGCCTTCGCGCCGCACGCCGAGCATGTTTGCGATCGTCTGCTGCGTGACGGCGAGCTCGTCGCCTTCGATCCGGTCGTGCGCGAGCAGCAACCAGCGGCTCAGTTGCTCGCTGACCGAATGATGGCGATTGCAGAGTGCACTGCGTGAGATCTGCGCCATCGTCGCCTGACAATAGTTGAGGAGCAGCCGGTACGTCGCCGGCGAACGTTCGAATTCCGTGCGCATCACGCAGGTCGGCACGCGGTACGCCATCCCGCCGATACGCACCTCGACGCGGTTAGACACCGCCGCCCCGCCGACCATCGTCGCGAGCCCGACCACACCTTCCCGGCCGACGACCGCCACCTCGACCATCGCGCCGTCTTCCATCAAGTGCTGCACCGACATCATCGCCGTCGTCGGGAAATGCACGTGACGCATCGGTTCGCCGACCCGGTCCAGCATGCCGGGCTTGACCCGGACCAGTTCGAGATGCGGTGCGATCGCCCGAATGCTCTCCTCCGGCAGTGCGTCCAGAATGGCATTCGCCGAATAGCTCGATTGAAGATGAAGCATGTCTGTATCCCTCTTATTGTCCGCGCCGCATGCAGACGGTCGGCGGAATTCGTTTTCGTCAAGCGTGTCGGGCGCCATCGGCGGTTGCGGCCTACAACCACGGATCGGACATTGGCGGCTTATCGCCGCCGATGTCGGTCAATCACCCCGTTCGACACGCGAGTCGTAATAAGCGATTTGCGTGCCAATCGCCGTCCGTCCTTAATATATGAATGACGACCGTTTAGAACGCCCGAATGGAGGCCTCCGGAACGATCGAAAACCGTCTCATTTCCGGACACTCGGGCATTCGCTAGACACTCGCGGCTATTCGACTGATCAATAGGCGGGCACCGCGGAAGCCCGCGCAGAATGGCGCTCCGGGCTTGTCGTTCAAATACTTACAGTTGTTTTTCAATCGTTTCCGCGACGTCGGCCGCTGTCTCAGCGCGTCCGCACGCGGTCCCGCGCGACAGTTTCGAACTGTCTCATCTTTGAATCGGCGCTCTAATCAGGGCTTTTGTTAGCCATCCCACAAATGCGTCGCAAACCCCTGATTCGAATGGGAAAGATCTCCTTCCCCAATTAAATGTCAAATAGTGTTTGATGTTGTCTTTCTGTTTTCGAGGCACAATGCTTCATGTCTGGCGATTGGCAACCGGTGATAGGAGAATACGTTTACATCGGTCGATTCCATTTCCGGATGATTAATTCTTAAATAAGGCAAGATCGAATTTCATATAACGTTCTCATTCTTTTTGGATCGTCAAAGTTTGTGAAATGACGTAATGTGCGTTTAGCGGAATTGAGTGCCGTGCTAGCCTTCGTGCGCTATCCGCCTATCCATTTAAACGAACACGACGTGCTTTGCGCGAGATCCGCCGCGACGTCGTGCGCCCACTTATATCGAGGATGCCCGTGACCCATCTGGCCCGTGATGGCGCCGCTCGCACGAGCGGCATGATCGAACTGTCCCACAGCTTCGACGCAAACCGGTTTCTCGCCGCGCTCGACCGCGACGAACGCGCAGCGCTGATTCCTCAGCTTCAACTGGTCCATCTGAAATCGGGGCAAGTGCTGTGCGAGCCCGGCGCCAGGCTGGCCGCCGTCTACCTGCCCGTCACGACCGCGATCTCGCTGCAGTACGTGTCGTCGGGCGGCATGACGCTCGAGGTCGCCGAGATCGGCAGCGAAAGCATCGTCTGCGACGACGTGATCGGCGGCAGCGGCACGATGCCGTGCCGCGCGGTCGCCTGCCGCGACGGCTTCGTCTACCGGCTCGACCGGCAGGCATTCGCCGCGGCGTTCGACGCATCGCCGGTGATTCGTCATCTGGTGTTCGTCAGCGTGCGCCTGCTGATGGCGCAGGTGTCGCAAATCACGTTCTGCAGCCGCCATCACGTGCTGAAACATCAGTTATGCAGATGGTTCATGCTGGCCTATGACCGCTCGCGCAGCATCGAGATTCAGGTCACGCACAGCATGCTCGCGCAGATGCTCGGCGTGCGCCGCGAGACCGTCACCGATGCGGCCGGCGAGATTCAGAAGCTCGGCCTGATCCGGCAATACCGCAGCTCGATCGTGCTCGCCGATCTGCAGGGTCTCGAGAAGATGTCGTGCGGCTGTCGCGCCATCGTGCGCGACGAGATGAAGCGGATCCTGTCGGCCGACAGCGGCGTACCGGCTGCGGCACGCGTTTGACCGTTGTCATGCGTCGGTACTCGAACGCACATCGGGCCTGCCGACTGTAGGTTGGCGAACAGAACACGGCGACCCCGGATGGTCTACTGACGCAGGACTGCCGGGGGGGAGTCAGCGCGCTGCGCCGCTTCTTCCCGTGCGGACGACACCACGCACGCCGGAGTTGCACGTGAAAAACGAAATCAGAGCCGTTCTCAAGCAAGTCGCCCATCTCGAAGCCGCCATCGATTCGATCGGCGACGCCGACGATCTTTACGAAGCGGGCCTGTCGTCGCTCGACACGATCCAGCTGATGCTCGCGCTCGAGCGACAGTTCAACGTCGAAATCCCCGACGAGATGCTGAACCGCAATCTGTTCCGCAGCATCGACTCGTTGGCCGACGCGATCGGTACGCTCCAACGCACCGAGCAATCGGCATGAACGCGATCCTTCCCGAACTCGAAGCGGACGACACCGCGGGCCGGCTCGACGAAGCCGCGCACGCCGTCGCCCGCATCGCCGCGCAGCACGCGGACGCCGTCGATCGCGATGCGCGCTGTCCCGTCGAAGCGATCGAGGCGATGCGCTCGCGCCGCCTGCTGAGCGCGCTCGTGCCGACGCGGCTCGGCGGTATCGGCGCCTCGCTCGCGGAGGTCGCATCGGCGTGTACGATCCTCGGTCGCGCATGTGCATCGTCGGCGATGGTCTTCGCGATGCATCAGATCCAGGTCGCGTGCGTCGTCGACCATGCGGTCGACCACGGCTGGCACAAGCTGTTTCTGCAGCAGCTCGTGCGCCATCAGTGGCTGCTCGCGTCGGCCACGTCGGAAGACGGCGTCGGCGGCAACCTGCGCGCGAGCCAGTGCGCGCTCGAAGCGGACGGCGGCGAATTCCGGCTGCACAAGGCCGCGCCGACGATCTCGTACGGCGAATATGCGGACGGCATTCTGGCCACCGCACGCCGCGACGCCAACGCGCCCGCGTCGGAGCAGGTGCTCGTCACGCTGCTGCGCGACGGCTATACGCTCGCGCGCCGCGGCGACTGGGACACGCTCGGCATGCGCGGCACCTGCAGCAACGGCTTCATGCTCGATGCGCACGGCGCGACCGTGCAATGCCTGCCCGTGCCGTTCGCGCAGATCGCCGAACAGACGATGGTGCCCGTGTCGCACATCCTCTGGGCCGCCGTGTGGATCGGCGTCGCCGGCGACGCGTTCCACCGCGCGCACCAGTTCTTCCGCGCGCAGGCGCGTCAGACCGACGGCGCCTCGTCGCCCGCGTCGCGGCGTCTCGCCGAATCGCTCGCGCTGCTGCAGGCAATGCAGGCGCGCGTCGACAACGTGCTGCGCCTGTACGAGAGCGGCGCGCCGCGCTCGTGGTCGGGCGGCATGGCATGGGCCGCCGAGATCAACACGCTGAAGACCTACGTATCGACGACCGCGCTTCAGGTCGCACACGAAGCGATGATGATCTGCGGGATGGCCGGCTACAAGCACGGCACGCCCTTCAGCGTCGGCCGTCATATTCGAGACCTGCATGCGGCGCCGCTGATGATCAACAACGACCGCATCGCCACCAACACTTCGAGCCTGCTGCTCGCGCTGCGTCCCGCGACGCTGGAGAAACACACGTGAACGATCGCCTCTCCGTAGCCCCCGCCGCCCCGTCCGTTCCCGCGGATGCGCCGCTCGACCGCGCGGGCGTGAACCCGCTGCGCGACGAAATGATCGATGCCGGCCTGCTGGTCTCGACCGGCATCCAGGGCCTGTTCGGCCGCAGCGAAGCGTTCGAGCGCGTCGTCGAAGCGCTCGACGCGTACGTCTCGCGCCTCGGCGCGGACCAGCATGCGGAAGTGCTGCGCTTCCCGCCCGCGATGAGCCGCCTCGAGTTCGAGCGCAGCGAATACATGAAGAGCTTTCCGCAGCTCGCGGGCAGCGTGCATTCGTTCGGCGGCAACGAACACCAGCATCAGCGGCTGCTGCAATGCCTCGAGCGCGGCGAGGACTGGACCGAGAACCAGAAGCCGACCTACGTCGTGATGACGCCGGCCGCGTGCTACCCGATTTACCCGGTCGTCGCGCGTGCAGGTGCGCTGCCGCCGGACGGCCGGATCTTCGACGTGTTCTCGTACTGCTTCCGTCACGAGCCGTCGCTCGATCCGACGCGCATGCAGCTGTTCCGGATGCGCGAGTACGTGCGGATCGGCACGCCCGAGCAGATTCTCGCGTTCCGCCAGACGTGGATCGAACGCGGCACGCAGATGATCGACTCGCTGGGCCTGCCGAACGGGATCGATCTCGCGAACGATCCGTTCTTCGGACGCGGCGGCAAGATCGTCGCCGACAGCCAGCGCGAGCAGAACCTCAAGTTCGAGCTGCTGATCCCGATCGAACACGACGGCCGGCAGACCGCCTGCCTGAGCTTCAACTACCACATGGACCACTTCGGCCTGCTGTGGAACATCCGCACCGCGACCGACGACGTCGCGCACACCGGCTGCGTCGGCTTCGGGCTCGAACGCCTGACGCTCGCGCTGTTCCGCCACCACGGCTTCGACATCGAAGCATGGCCGGCCGACGTGCGCAACGTACTGTGGGGAACGCCATGACATTCGTGTCCCGCGACGGCGAGGATGCGTCGTTCGACGCGGTGCGCCACCGCGCGCGCCACTATCTGCCGCATCCGCTGCATGGCCAGGAGATGGTCTGGAAGCAGACCAACTGCTACGTCGACATGTGGCTCGAGGTGCTCCGGTGGTGGGGCTTGAACCCGTATGCGGCGCTGCCGTTTACGATCGCGCTCGATTTCGAGGGCGATCAGTTCACGTTCTTCAAGTTTCCGCTCGACGAACTCGAACGGCTGTACGGCATCGTCGTGCAGGAGCATTCGATCTACGAGCCGCTCGACCGCCACATCGAGACGCAGGTCGCGCGCGGCCATCTGATGATCGTCGAAGTCGACGCGTGGTTCCTGCCCGATACGCGCGGCATCAGCTATCGCGCGCAGCACACGAAGACGACGATCGGCATCGATGCGATCGACCGCGAGCGCCGCCAGCTCGGCTACTTCCACAACAGCGGCTATTACGTGGCCGAGGGCGACGATTACGACGGGCTCGTCGGCGACGCATCGCCGATGACGCTGCCGCCGTACGTCGAGTGTGCGAAGCGGCGCTTCCCCCCGCTCGACGAACGCGCGCTGTGCGAAGCGTCGCTCGCGCTGCTGCAGCGCCATCTGCGGCGGCTGCCGGTCGTCGATCCGATCGCGGCGTTCCGGTATCAGCTGCGCGACGAAGCGAAGCGTCTCGCCGACGCGCCGATCGAACGCTTTCACGCGTATTCGTTCAACTCGGTCCGGCAGCTCGGCGCGAACTTCGAGCTGTTCGGTCATTACGCGCGCTGGCTGCAGGCGAACGGCTGCATCGGTCCGTTCGCCGACATCCGCAGTGCCTGCGAGCGCATCGCGTCCGAAGCGATGGTGCTCGAGTTCCGGCTCGCGCGCGCCTGTTCGCGCGGCAAGGAAGAGCGCGGCGACGCGACGCTCGACGCGATCGAAGCCGCGTATCACGATCTGATCGCGTGCGCGCGGCAGATCGCGCCGCCGCTGCTGCATCGCGCACCGATACGCCACGACGCGGCGGCGATGCCGCTCGGCCGATGACGCGGTCCGGCGCCGCGCCCGCGTGGTCGATGCTGACGACCGACGCGGGCGCCGCGGACGAACCGCGCGAACTGCCGGCCGAACGAGGCTGGATCGACGCACCGGTGCCCGGTACGGTCGCGCAGGCGCTCGCGCTGGCGGGCCGTACCGACGAGATCGCGTCGCTCGCCGAGCGCGATCACTGGTACCGGACGGAACTGCACGGTCACGGGCCGCGCGTGCTGCGCTTTCACGGCCTCGCGACGCTCGCCGACGTATGGCTCGACGACACGCCGATCCTGCAGTCGTACAGCATGTTCGTCTCGCACGATGTTCCCGTCTCGCTCGACGGCGCGCACCGGCTCTTCGTCCGCTTCCGCGCGCTGGCGCCGCATCTGCGCGAGGTACGCGCGGCGCGGCGCGCACGCTGGCGCACGCGGCTCGCCGAACCGGCCGGCCTGCGCGCGGTGCGCACGTCGCTGCTCGGGCACATGCCCGGCTGGTTTCCGCCCTACGTGCCGACCGGCCCGTGGCGGCCGGTCGACGTGCTCGATCCGACGCTCGGCCCGGTGATCGTGCATCGCGACCTGCAGGCACGCGTCGACGGCGACACCGGCTGGCTCGACGCGGAGCTCGGTTTCGCATCGCCGCTGCCCGACGACGATGCCGTGCGGCTCGCGTGCGGCGAGCACGTCGCGACGCTCGAACGCGTCGCGCCCGACCGCGTACGCGGGAGCGTCGCCATACCGAACGTCAGGCGCTGGTGGCCGCATACGCACGGCGAACCCGCGCTGTACGACGTCGAGCTGCATCTCGGCGGCGAACGCCGCCCGCTCGGCACGACCGGTTTTCGTACGATCGAAGCCGACGCCGGCGCGGACGGCAAGGGCTTTGCGCTGCGCGTCAACGGCGTGCCGGTGTTTGCGCGCGGCGCGTGCTGGAGCAGCGCCGCGCCGCTCGCCTTGCATGCGGACGACGCGACCTACCGGCGTCTGCTCGGCTATGCGCGCGACGCCGGCTTCAACATGATTCGCGTCGGCGGCACGATGACCTACGAAGCCGATGCGTTCCATGCATGGTGCGACCGGCTCGGGCTGCTCGTCTGGCAGGACTTCATGTTTGCAAACTTCGACTATGCGCTCGACGATCCGGCGTTCGCCGAGGTCGTCGATCGCGAAGCCGATCAGTTCCTGCTGCGTCATCGTGCGTCCCCGTCGCTCGCGGTGCTGTGCGGCGGCAGCGAGATCGCGCAGCAGGCCGCGATGTCGGGGCTCGGCACGAAACAGCGCTTTCTCGAGCTGACGGCCGAGCGGCTGGCCGCCCACGCGGCCGCGCGGCGGCCGGACGTCGTGTACGTCTCCGACTCGCCCGACGGCGGCGTGCTGCCGTTCGTGCCGCGCGAGCGCGTGTCGCACTACTACGGCGTCGGCGCGTATCTGCGTCCGCTCGAGGACGCGCGCCGGGCCGACGTGCGCTTCGCGAGCGAATGTCTCGCGTTCGCGAACGTGCCGTCCAACGCGATGCTCGACGAGCTCGGCTGGCCGGGCGTGCACGAGCCGCGCTGGAAGGCGGCGGTGCCGCGCGACCCCGGCACGTCGTGGGATTTCGACGATGTGCGTGACCACTATTTGCGCACGCTGTACGACGTGACGCCCGATCGCCTGCGGCGCGAGGATCCGGCACGCTACTTCGAGCTGTCGCGCGCGGTGATCGCCGACGTGATGCGCGACACCTATTCCGAATGGCGCCGCAACGGGTCGCGCTGCGCCGGCGCGCTCGTCTGGCAGTTTCAGGACGTGATGCCGGGCGCCGGCTGGGGCGTGATCGACGCCTCGCATCGGCCGAAATCGGCATGGTATGCGTTGCGCCAGGTGCTGCAGCCGGTGCAGGTGCTGCTCGTCGACGAAGGGCTGAACGGCCTGGACGTGCACGTGCTCAACGAGCGCCCGGCGCCGCTGTCCGGGACCGTCGAGCTGGTCGCGCTGCGCGACGGCCGCACGCCGGTCGCGCGTGCCGGCTGCCCGGTGCGCATCGCCGCGCACGATACGCTGCGGTTCGGCTCGGCCGAATTGCTCGGCCGGTTTTTCGACTGGACTTACGCGTACCGCTTCGGCCCGTGCGAGCACGACACCGCGGTCGCGACGCTGCGCGCGGACGACGGCACCCTGCTGTCGCAAGCGTTCTACTTCCCGTCGCGCACGCATCCGGTCGTGTTCGCGCGTCGCGAGCTCGGCCTCGAGGCCTGCGTGTCGCGCACCGGGGACGTCTGGCATGTCGACATCGACACGCGCCACGTCGCGCGCCACGTGCAGATCGACGCGCCCGGCTTCGTGCCGCGCGACGACTGGTTCCATCTCGCGCCCGACACACCCGCGCGCGTCGCGCTCGTGCCGCTCGAGGGCGATCCGGCACGCGCGGCGGCCGATACGGCGCCGGTCGTCGAGATCCGTGCGATGAATGCCGCGCGCACCGTGCGCGCGACGCAGGCCGGCTGACGCACGCGCAGCGTGCGCAGCGGCATACCGGCATACCGGTGCACCGCTGCGCCGCGCATATCGAATCGGTTCGATGAAGGTCCGCGGCGCAAGCCGCGGGCGAAGGCGGTCGGTCAGTCGGACGATCCGGTACCGCGCGGCCGCTCGATACCGTAGGCTTCCATCCACCGATACAGCGTCGCGCGAGACACGCCGAGTTCGCGCGCGGAAGCCGCGACGCGGCCGCGCGTGCGCAGCAGCGCGGTTTCGATCGCCTCGCGCTCGATCGACTTGCGCATGTCGGCGACCGACGGCGATGCGGCATCGAGACAGTATTCGAGCTCGAGATCGCGCGCGGTGATCAGGCGCCCTTCGGTCATCACGACCGCGCGACGCACGCGATTGATCAGCTCGCGAACGTTGCCGGGCCAGTCGTGCTTGTACAGCGCCGTGATGGCATCGGTCGAGAAGCCGCGCACGCGATGACGCGCGTCGCCGCGGAAACGTTCGAGCATGTGATGCGCGAGCAGTTCGATGTCCTTGCCACGCGCCCGCAGCGGCGGCTGGTCGATCCGCATCACGCAGAGCCGATGGAACAAGTCAGCGCGGAAGCGCCCTTCTTCCATCGCGTCGCGCAGATCGACGTGCGTCGCCGACACGATCCGCACGTCGACCGGCACCGGATCGCTACCGCCGAGCCGGTGAATCGCGCGCTCCTGCAGGAATCGCAGCAGGCTCGCCTGACTCTCGTGCGGCAGATCGCCGATTTCGTCGAGCAGCAGCGTGCCGCCGTTCGCGGCCTCGACATAGCCGATCTTGCGCGCGTTCGCGCCGGTAAACGCACCGCGCTCGTAGCCGAACAGTTCCGACTGCAGCAGATGCGGCGGAATCGCGCCGCAGTTGACCGCGACGAACGGCCCGTTGCGGCGTTCCGAATGACGGTGAATCGCGACGGCCGTCAGCTCCTTGCCCGTTCCCGTTTCACCGAACACGAACACGGGCGCGTCGGTGCGCGCGAAACGCCGCACGGTATCGAACAGCCGCAGCATCGCGCTGCAGGTGCCGACGATGCCGTGCTCGTCGGATTCGAGCCGTTCGCGATCGCGCGCGAACAGGCATTCCATGCCGTACGCGTGGCCGACCGTATCGGCGATGCGCTGATGCGAGGCCGGCAGCGTGACGTAGTCGAAACAATAATCGCGCAATAACGCACGAACGTTCGGCGAGGCCGTCTGCCCGGCGTCGACGAGCGCGACCCACACGACGTCGCGCATCGAGGCACAGGTCGATGCGATGCTGCCGATCGCGTCGGCGTGGCCGCCGCTGAGATCGAGGATGCCGCAGGTGATCTCGCCGGCGGTGTCGCGCAGCTCGTTCGCATGCGTGACGATCGAGACCTTCCAGTCGCGGCGCGCCAGTTCCTTGCGCAGCATGACGGATGGCGCTTGCGTCCAGTAGATCAGCGGGCGCTGCCCCGCGTCTCTCTCCCCGCCGGCGTTCTTATCGCGCGTTATTGGCATATTCATAACAAACCGTCACTTTCTCCACTCCCGAAACCGTTCGCGTGCGTTGCGGAGGGCGCATGAGCGCCTGTCCGCGCTGCGTTTCCGCAGCTTTGGCGAAGATCGAAACCACGCACGGCGAGAGCCCCCGGAGGTCGAGCCGGATGTTTCCCGGTCCCGTTATCGTACTCGAAGGGAACGCGTGACCTCTTGCGTCACGATGTTCCGGCTTTGATGCGACGTGCCGTCAGGCAAGCACGTCGGCAAACGGGATTTCCGTCCGCATTTGCGTCGCGTCGTACACGACAGCCGCGCCCGATGCTGAACCGGACGGCAGCCAACCCGCTTTCGGGATGGCCGCCCCCTTTCGTTCGCTCCTGAATTTACACCCCGTTCCAAGATGGTCTTGTTACCAAACGCTAAACATCGAATCATTCGATTACGCCGCCGCGTCCCCCGCCGAAACGGCCCTTTAGCGACTGAGATTTGATTATCTATGACCATTCGCGTCAATCGGTGGCAAATACTACTTTTCCCCACGATCGGCGTCGCGGATTGCCGACGATTGTTGCCGGAATCGCGCCGCCGTTGCGCCGGCCGTTCGTATCGTCGAACAATCGTGCCGGCGTCCGGGCGCCGCTGCCGCCCGACGCACGCCGTGCACCGGCCGGCCGTTACAACGTCGTAACGTCCGCGGCTCGCCGGGAACGGAACTCGCTGCGCCCGGCCCCGCGCGTCACGTCGCAGCATCCGGCGCGCACGCGGCGGAGCGAATCGATTCCCATTCACACCCATCGCGGGCGCCGCCGACCTGCGCGCCCGCCCGTCGGCCGCCGCTTGCACGTCGGCCATCGCGGCGGCGGCCGAGGCCGCGCCTCGTTGCGATGCGCCAGGCGCAGGCGGACGGCGCCGCGGCGCGTCCGGAGCATGGGCGACTATAGCTGCGTTCGGCGCGTTCTGCTCAGGCGGCGACGGTCGCGCCGCGACGGCGGGATGCGCATGCCGGCGATCGACGTCGCCGACGCGCGCGGTGCGTTCGATGAAGCGTGCGGCGCGAAACGCGATCGGCTGCGCCATGCAGTCGATCGCACTCGCCGGTGCACGGACGGCGTCGGCGTGCGCGCCCGGTTCACGCTGAACGATCGCAATCATCAAGGACTTCCCCGGTATGTGGAATTCGTATTGGAAATCGACGGCTCGCGTCTTCGACGAGCGCGTCTGAATGCGTTCATTATCGAAAAGCGTCGGTACGGCCGATGTGTGCTATCGCACATAGCATCGCGCCGACGGTGCGTCGGCAATCGCGCGCAACGCCTGCGTCAGTATGCTTTCGAACAGACCTCGCGACATTGCATGCCCATCATCAGTATCGTCGCGCCGCAACGGACGCACGTTCGTGCCGCGACATGCGCAAGGCATCACGCGAGGACTGCATCATGGAATGGCATTGTTGTGAATTCGAACACCTGGGCGCCGTCGATCTCTATGCGATCCTGCGCGCGCGCAACGCCGTGCTCGTCGTCGAGGACGCGCATACGCATCTCGACATCGACGGCAAGGACACGGCCGCGCTGCACGTCTATGCGCGTGTGCCGGCGCAGGACGGCGTCGAAGTCGCCGCATACGCGCGCATCCTGCCCGGCGACGACATCGATCCCGACGTCGTGATCGACAAGGTACTGACGAGCGAAGCGTGCCGCGACGACGACACGCTCGAGCGGCTCGTCGAGCGCGCGCTCGCGGCCGCGCACGTCGCGTGGCCCGACACCGCGATCCGCATCCACGTGCCGGCGGCACGCCAGGCGTTCTACAAACGCTTCGGCTTTCGCAAGGCATACGGCCCGTATCTCGAACAGGGCGCGCCGTTCATCGGCATGGTGCGGCCGGCCGACCGCGCCTCGGGCGCGCTGCGCACGCTGCTGTCGCGCGTCGTGTCGGCAGCCACGCCGGGCGACGACGATACGCGCACGGGCAGCCGCGCGCCGCAACGCCTGCCGGCCGACACGGGAGCAAATCGATGACGCGCACGCTCCGCCCGGTGCCGCAGCCCGATCTGCCGCGCATTCTTCCCGTCATTCTCGCCGGCGGTTCGGGCACGCGGCTCTGGCCGCTGTCGCGCGAACAGCATCCGAAGCAGCTGATCGAGCTGGTCTCGGACGAGTCGCCGCTGTCGGCCACCGCGCGCCGGCTGAACGGGATCGCCAACGCATCGCTCGACGATCGGCTGCTGCTCGTCTGCGGCGAGCAGCATCGCTTCATGAGCGCCGCACAGGTCGTCGGCCGCGGCGCGGGTACCGCGCGCATCCTGCTCGAGCCGAGCGCACGCAACACTGCGCCGGCGCTGACGCTCGCCGCGCTCGACGCATGCGCGGACGCTGACGATCCGGTGCTGGCCGTGATGCCGGCCGACCATGTGATCGTCGACGTCGCCGCTTTCCAGGACGCAGTCGGCCGCGCCGCACGCTACGCGCAGGACGGCGCGATCGTCACGCTCGGCGTGCTGCCGCGCCGGGCCGAAACCGGCTACGGCTACATCCAGGTCGGCGAGCCGCGTGCGGGCCGCCTTGGCGGTCAGGGCGGCTATGCGATCGGACGCTTCGTCGAGAAGCCCGATGCGACGCTCGCCGAACGCTATCTGCAATCGGGCGACTACTGGTGGAACAGCGGCATCTTCGTCACGCGCGCGTCGGTATGGCTGAAGGCGATCGAGGCGCTCGCACCGGAGATTCATGCGGCGTGCGAAGCCGCGTGGCGCGCCGGCGTCGCCGACGATCCGTTCTTCCGCATCGATGCGGCGGCGTTCGACGCGTGTCCGTCCGACTCGATCGACTACGCGGTCATGGAGCGTCTCGCGGACAGCCCGACGCTCGGCATCGACGGCATCGTGGTGCCGCTCGCGGCCGGCTGGTCCGACGTCGGCACGTGGGATGCGATCTGGGAAATCATGCCGAAGGACGCGCACGGCAACGTCGCGCGCGGCACGGTCGTATTCGAGGATACGCACGACAGTCTCGTGCGCTCCGAAGGACGCCTCGTCGCGTGCGTCGGCATGAAGGACGTCGTCGTGATCGAAACGCCCGATGCGGTGCTGGTCGCGAACAAGCACGACGGGCAGCGCGTGAAGAACATCGTCGCGCGGCTGAAGATGGATCGGCGCCCGCAAGTGAGCGAACACCGCAAGGTGCAGCGGCCGTGGGGGCATTACGATTCGATCGATCTCGGCGAGCGCTTCCAGGTGAAGCGGATCGTCGTCGAACCCGGCAAGCAGCTGTCGCTGCAGATGCACTATCACCGCGCCGAGCACTGGATCGTCGTGCGCGGCACCGCGCGCGTCACGCGCGGCAGCGATACGTTCCTGCTCAGCGAGAACGAATCGACGTATATCGCGGTCGGCGAGGTTCACCGGCTCGAGAATCCCGGGCGCATCCCGCTCGAGATCATCGAGGTGCAGTCGGGCGACTATCTCGGCGAGGACGACATCGTGCGCTTCGACGATCAGTACGGACGCGCGGTGGTCGACGCCGGCGCGCCGCGCCGGCCGGCTTCGATCATGCCGCCCGAACCTGCCGAGCGGGCCGAGCCGGCACCGGCCGAGGCAACGACCGAGCGCGACATCGTTCGATAAGTCGCGCGATTCGCGGCGGCGCATGCGCAGAGGTTGCGTGCCGCCGCGCAGCCATGCCTGGCACCCCGTCGCCCGCGCGTTGCATTCGAACGCCGGCCGTCGCGGCCCGCGATGCGCGATCGACCGATTGCTCGGCCGAGCATCGCGCATCGCGATCAGCGCGTCTGCCGAAGCGCTTCGCGCACGCGCGGCAGCGACGACGGATCGGCCCCCGCGGCATCGGCCGCGGCCGACATTGCCTGAGTCGCACCGCCGCATAGCGTGCCGATCATCGCGGACGCCGCCGACACGCCGGGCAACCGCCCAGCCGCGCAACCGTTCGACGAACCGACCCGCACCGGTTGCGCGCCGATCCCAGCGAGCTGATTGTCCGCGAGCCGTACGTCGGACACGTTGCCCCACAGACGAATGGCGTCGAACCGCGTATTCGACACGCGATTGCCGATCACCGTCACGCGCGAGATCTTGCCGGACCACGTGCTGACTTCGATCGCTCCCTGCTGCGTGACCGGGCGCGGATCGGTGCGGTCAGCTTTCGTCTGAATGTCCGAGATCACGTTGTTCTCGATGCGCACGTTCGATGCGCCGTACGTGTGCCAACTGTCTTCCTGCCCGACGAGAATCCCCGAACTCACCTGGACGTTGCGCACGACGTTGTTCGCGATCGTCACGTCGGCGCCGCCGACGACCGTGATGCCGCGGCCCCACGCATTGCCTTCCAGCGAGTTGCCGGTAATCAGTACGTTGCGGCTCAGCGCGCCGTCCTGCTGATAGCTCACGACCGCGATCATGTCGTCGCCGGTGTCGCCGACGACGTTGCGCTGAACCAGCACGTCGCGCGCGCCGTGCGTGATGTGGATGCCGTCCGCGAGCGTCGCGCGCACTTCGTTGCCGACAATCGCGACGGCGCTGCCGCCGAACACGAAGATGCCGGCACTCGCGCCGCCGTCGATCACGTTGCCGAGCACCTGCACGTCGTGGCCCGTCACCTGGATCTTCGTCGACTCGCGCGATCCGAGGCGCGTCGTTCCGGTCCCCTTGAACCGGAACCCGACGAGCGCCGTACCGTCGCCGCGCAATTCGAGCGTCTGGTCGTTCGGCGAGGTCGCGACGAGCGTCGCACCGTTGCCCTGCAGCACGACGTGCGGCTGTCGCACGGTGAGCGAGCGGCCGACGACATAGCGGCCCGGCGCGAACACCAGTCGCTGGCCAGGCCGCAGCATGTCGAACGCGCGTTGCAGTTCGGCCGCCTGGTCCGATCCGTCGGCGGCCGGGCGAACGTGCGCGTCCGGCACGTTCGGACGAACGTCGGCCGCTGCCGACGTGCCGGTCGCCGCGATCGCGTATTGCGGCCATGACAGTCCGCCGGCCGCCAGCATGCCGACGATGGCGGTGTAGCTGACGAGCAGCCGTTGTGAGCGATGCATATCGAATCCTTTTCCGTCGTGCGCGCGCGGCGAATCGTCGATGCGGCGCGCGATACGTGCGATTGAATCATTCGAAACCGGCGTCTCTCGGTGCGTTGCCGGACCGACCGGTTGGCCGATCGCATGCGCTTCGCATCGCGACGGCGCCGCTTGTTGCCGGCAATCTTTCGCGCGCGTTCGCAATTCGGCCAAACAACGAATCATCGTTCAATAAACGTCGCCGTGCGCGGACTTTCTGCGCCGAATCGCCTGATCGGTAAGCCATCGCACCCAGCGCGACAAATGGGCGGCACACAATGATCCGGACCTCAGGATTCGCGCGTCTCGCACGGAAACCGAACCGTGCGCACAGGCCGCGACACCGAGAACCGGAGTACGGATGCGCTGAACGCGACGGACATGCATCGGTAAATCAGGAATACGTAATTCGTTCAACGACGCGTTGCGAGACGTGCGGCCCGATGTCGATTTGACGATTCGCCGGCCGCTGCCGTCACCGTGCGTGACACAGCGAACGATCGAATCGATAGACCCCGAAGATGACTCAAGAAAAGATCGTTCACATTGCCGAAGCGTTCGGTGGCGGCGTGCTGTCGATGCTGACCCAGCTTGCCAACCATGCGGCTGCGGCCGGCATCGAGGTGACCGTGCTGCACGCGATCCGCGCGGAAACGCCGTCCGACTTTCCGACCTTGTTCAGACCCGACGTGAAGCTCGTCTACGTCGACATGGCACGCGAGGTCGACGTCAAGCACGACCTGCGCAGCTTGCGCGCGCTCGTCGCGCACCTGCGCCGCTACGACCCGAAGGTGATTCATCTGCATTCGTCGAAGGCCGGCGTGCTCGGCCGCGTTGCCGCGCGCATCGCGACGCCGCATGCGGCCGTGTTCTATTCGCCGCACGGCCTGTCGTATCTGCGCCGCGACGTGTCGCGTATGAAGCAGTACGCGTATCTCGGCTTCGAGCAGATCGCAGCGCGCATCGGCGGCACCGTCGTCGCATGCTCGGCCAGCGAACTAGGCGAGATCAAGCAGCGCGTGCGTGCGCGTTCGGCCGTGCTCGTCGAAAACGGCGTCGACGTGACCGCGATCCCGCAGCGCCGACCGCGCGACGACGGCAAGATCGTCGTCGGGATGAGCGGCCGTGCGTCGTTCCAGAAAAATCATGAAGCGTTCGCGCGGCTCGCGCAGAAGCTGCAGCACGCCGACGTCGAGTTTCTGTGGATCGGCGGCAATGCCGCTGAAATTCCCGATCCTGCCGAGCGACGCGCCGTCGTCTGCAGCGGCTGGGTGACGCGCGCGCGTGCGCTGGATCTCGCGTCCGGCATGAGCATCTACGTGCAGACGTCGCGCTGGGAAGGCATGCCGGTCGCGCTCATCGAAGCGCAGATCGCCGGCATACCGGCCGTCGTGACCGACGTGATCGGCAATCGCGACGTCGTCATTCACGGCGTGACCGGTTACGTCGCGTCGAGCGAAGACGACATGGCGGCGTATGTCGCGAAGCTGCGCGACGATCGTCAGCTTCGCGAGCAAATGGGAACCGCGGCACGCACGCTAGCGATGCAGCGTTTTTCGATGAGCGAGATATTCCGGCAATGGCATGCGCTCTACGGCCTGGACACCGACAAGACCGACGGCGTGCGCGTCGATACGCGCGGTTTCGAGCCCGTTGCGGCCGATCATGTCAAAGCCTGATCTCGAACGACGACAAGCGACATGAGCACATTGAAGAATCCGAAACCTCTCGTCTACAACGGCCGCTTCACCACGCAGAAGACGACCGGTGTGCAGCGCGTCGCACGCGAGCTGATCGCGGCACTGATCGATATCCATCCGCGCGATCCGGTCACCGTGCTGGTACCGCCGCAACCGAGCGACGCCGTCAGCGGCGCGAACACGGTGAGGATCGGCTTCGGCAAGGGTGTCGTGTGGGAACAGCTCGTTCTTCCGCTGTTCGCGCGCCGCGGCCGCATCGTCAATCTCAGCAACTCGGCGTCGATCTTTCTCGGCAATCAGGTCATCTACATGCACGACGCGGCCGTGTTCGACACGCCGGCGCATTTTTCCCGTGCGTTTCGCGTCTGGTATCGGATCATGTTCTGGATCCTCGCGCGTACGTCCGCCTGCGTGCTGACGAACTCGTATTTCTCGCGCGACCGGCTCGCGCATCACTGCCGCGTGTCGGCCGACAAGATCCGCGTCGTGCCGCTCGGCGCCGACCATCTCGATGCCGTGCAGCCCGACGCGAGCGTGCTCGAGCGCCATGCGATCAAGCCGGGCCGCTTCGTGCTCGCGGTCAGCAGCATGAATCCGACGAAGAACTTCGGCCGTCTGATCGCGGCATTCCGACAGCTCGACGATCCGTCGGTCGATCTCGTGATCGTCGGGATGCAGAACAAGACGGTGTTCGGCAAGCAGGATCACGTGACGGCCGACGAACCGAACATCAAGTACGTCGGCTACATCAGCGACGCGCAATTGAAGGCGCTCTATCAGAACGCCGCGTGCTTCCTCTATCCGTCCATCTACGAAGGGTTTGGCATCCCGCCGCTCGAGGCGATGCGCTACGGCTGCCCGGTCGTCGTCGGGAACTCGGCAGCACTGCCGGAAGTCTGCGCCGACGCCGCGCTGTACTGCGATCCGTATTCGGAGGGCGACATCGCGGCGAAGCTGCGCAGCCTGCTCGACTCGGCTGAGCTTCGGGACGAGTTCAAACGTCGCGGTATCGCGCATGCGGAAAAATATCGCTGGAGCCGCAGCGCCGAAATGATGAAGGCCATATTCGAGCGGCTGTAGGACGCGCGCCGCCGCCCTTTCTTGCTCCCCACTCGCAGTCTTCGCGCGCGGATCGACAGGATTCGCGCGCGTGTCATATCGGCGTTGCGTCCGCTTGCAGAAGCCGCGCAAGCAACACCGAAGACATCGACTCGCATGCCCGCGGATTCGTCGATCGCAACGACCGCCGACCAGCGAATCGCGTTACCGTGAGCGCGCCGGCATATCGATCAGGCCGACGCGTTCGCGGTACAGCACGTACACGAGCGCCCCCACCACGGCCGTCTCGACCAGCAGCACGGCGATGGCCGCCCCGCGTTCCGCGAATAGCGCCGCGAGTGGCGGCAGGATCGTCACGTTCAGCAGCCCCGACGAGATCAGGATCGTGCTGAATGCGCGCTTCATCCCGAGCGGCAGCATCGTCTGAACGCCGAACAGGTCGGTCATGCAGGCCATGAACGGCACCAGCGCGAGACAGCGCAGCACCGCGACGGTCGGCTCGAACGAGGCGCCATAAAGAATCCGGACCGCCATCGGCGCGAATGCGTAGATCGTCGCCGACATCGCGAGCACGAGCACGCCCTGCCAGACGATCAGCTTGCGCAGGAACGCGAACGCCTCGTCGCGCGCGTGATGCATCAGGTTCGTGATGTGCGGATAGGTCGTCGCCCGCAGCGGCTGCAGCATGCCGACGGCCGCGCGGATCAGCTTGTCGCCGGCGGCAAAGTAGCCTGCCGCGACGTTGCCGGCCACCATGCTCAGCAGCACGGTGTTGGTCGACGCGTAGAACGAAATCGACGTCGATGCGAGAAAGACCTGCGTGCCGCCTTTCACGGCGGTGACGATGTCGGCGAGCCGCACGCGCACGCGCGCGACCTCGCGGCAGACGAACAGATAGGCGAGCAGCGTCACGCCGCAGAGCAGCGGCACAGCCGCGTTGATCGCGATCGCGGGGAGAATGTCGTCCGGCGTGTGGACCCAGAGGAAGAACGCGACGACGCTCAGCGCGCGATACACGACGACCGTCATGCTGTAGACGCTGAGCTTCTGGATCCCCTGAAAATACCAGCCCGGCGTGAGCGCGGCGCCCACGGCCATGCCGAACCCGATCAGCAGCGGCGTGCGCTCCGCCGCGAAGTGTGGAATCGCCAGCGTCAGCGCGACCAGCACGCCGAGCCCCGCGATCGCGATCAGCCACTGCGCGGTGACGGTCGTCCAGAAGATTCGCGAACGCTCGAGCTTGTCGCGCGCGAGCGCGACGCGCGGCGTGGCCGTCAGGTCGAAGCTGTAGTTGACCAGATTGATGAAGTACGTCGTCACCGCGAGCACGAACGACAGCCGTCCATACTGCTGCGGGCCGAGCGCGCGCGTAAGCAGCGGCAGCGTGACGAGCGGCACGACATACGTCGAGATTTGCAACGCGAACAGCATCGCGAAATTTTTGCGAATGGCGGTCATCGTGCCTTCTGGGCTGAGAGTGAACGTGCGCCGACTGTCAATGGGCGTGCGGATGCGGCGCCGATGCGTCGATGCCGAGTACCGCGTACAGCGACGAGGCGTAGCAGTCGATCGAGTAGCGCGACCAATCGTAACGGCGATTCGCGTCGCCGAGGTGTGCGCGCAGCGCGCCGATCGCGCGCGAAAAGTCGTCGGGCGTGTTCCGGTAGAGAATCTTGTTGCCGATCTCGTTGCCGAACGTCGACAGGCTCCCGATGTCGTGGACCAGCACCGGCAGGCCGAGCATCGCCGCTTCGACGATCACGAGCGGCGCATTTTCCACCCAGATCGACGGCAGCACGAGCGCGTCGTGCTGCGGCAGCGCGGCGAACAGCGCCGCATGGTCGAGCCGGCCCGCGAAGCGCAGCCTGCCCGCTTCGACGAGGCTCGCATAGCGCGTTTCGAGCGCGTCGCGCTCGGACCCGTCGCCGTAAATCGTGAACGACGCGATCGCCTCGCCCGCCGGCCCGGCCATCAGCGCGAGAAACTCCGCGAGCCCTTTGTCCGGATGCATGCGGCCGACAAAGGCGAGATCGAGCCGCTCGCCCTGCGCGGGCTTCGGCGCACGCGGCATCAGCGTCGTATCGATCGGATTCGACAGCAGCGTGGTGCGCGTGCGCGCGAAGCGCGCGATCAGGTCGCGCATGAACGGGCTCGGGCACAGGATTTCGTCGAACAGGCCGAGCGGATGGAAAAGCGCATTGACGACGTGCCAATGCACCTTCTTCACGACGTCGTGCACGATCCCGTGCGGGCTGGCAACCGACACGAAGCGCCGGTGTCCGCGCAACCGGTCGAGCGACAACGGCTGCGCGCGCCCGCCCGAATAGACCTGCAGGCTCGGATTGTAAAAAACGAGGTGATAATCGTGCGCGGTCAGATACAGGCCGCATCCCGAGCGTCGCTTGTAGCGCGCGAGTACCGGCAGGATCGCGCACGACAGCAGGTTGTGATAGTTGTGGACGAGAATCCGTTGCGGCCGGAAACGCTCCAGCAGCGCGACCAGCGCACGCGCGGCCGCCGGCGACCATGCACGTGTGCTGCGCTTGTTCTCGACGCCGCGCAGCGCCTCTTCGTCGAAGGTTTCGACGACGACGTCGTTGCGCGCGCGCAGCACATCGACCGACACGCGGTAGACCTCTTCCGCGCCGCCCTTGCGGACGAAGTCGTTGATGACCAGCACGCGCATCACGACGGACCTCGATCCGTGATGTAGCGGACCGTCGACATATCGACGCCGCATCCGGACGTGGCCGCGATCCTCGCGCGGCCGCGCTGCGCGCCGCTGTCGCGCGACGCGCCGCGGACGATGCCGCGCGCCGCCTGTCGGCAATCAAGTAGGCTCAATCTTTGCATGGCGTGCAATTTCGTTTCGTCGACCTTCGGAACGGCGTCGCCACACCGCGCCGCTTCCACGAAGCGGCCGGTCCCCGACGACACTGCGACGATAAGGCGTCCGGCACGGCGAAACTGTACGCACGGTCACTTAGGCCGGCATTTGCAAAGCGCGGCCGACGCGGCGGCATGCGTGCCGCCACGTCCCGCCCCCGACAACGATTGCGCGTCAGTGCGTCGATTCGGTGCGATGCTTGCGCAAATGCCACGACATCGTGCGTCTTGCCTTCGGCAGCAGCGCCGTACGCTCAGCCGGCGCCCACCAGCATGCGAGCAGCGCCGCACAGCGCTCGATGACGTATTGCGCGGCGCGTTCGCCGTGCAGCGAATGGTCGACCGTTTCCTGCACGTCGACCGAAACGTTCGGCAAGTGCGCGAACGCGCGCGAGACGGGCCCGAAATGGCGCACGACCGCATCGACGCCGGGATCGTAGGTGCCGTAGATCAAATGGGTGCGGATGCCGCGCGCCGACATGTCGCGCAGCAACCCGCGCGGCGTGTCCTTGCCCGGGCCGCGCCCGAGCCGCTCCGCGACGCGCATCAAGGGCACCGACATCGCATCCGCGGAGAAACGCCATAGCGCGCGCAGCACCGGTCGCAGATCGCGACGTCGCGCGAACAGCCGTCGCCACTTGCCCGCACTGCGGACCGACGCGAAATAGCCGCGCATCGAGTTCGTCTGATTCTTGACGGCGTTCTCGAGCGTCTGGCCGCGCGGCCACACGAATACGGGAAGATTGACCGCGATCGCGCCGGCGAGCTGCCCCGTCGCCGCGGCATGCAGCGACGTATAGGCACCCGAGCAGATCCCGAATGCGACGATCTTGTGATGGCCCTCGGCCTTCAACCAGTTGGCGGCGTTCAGCACGTCGTCGATCAACTGGTCCGAATACGGGATGTCGGATTGAATGTCGCGCGCACGCTCGCTGCTGTCGCCGGTGCCGGTCGAATCGAACCGCAGCGTGCAGATGCCGCGCGCGGCCAGTGCTCGCGCGAGCCGCACGGCGAGCCGCCCGTCCGCGGTGCGCGGGTTCGCGGCCGTATTGGTGATCAGCAGCGTCGGCGCGGCCGCGCGCATCGTCTGCTCGTCGGGCTCGCACAGCACGCCGACCAGGTTGTCGGGGCCGATGCGGATCACGCGTTCGACACTGCCTTCGCCCCGGAGCACGACGTCGGCGTCCGGCCACTGAGGCGATACGCGACCGATTGCGTCGGCGCCGGCCTCAACGTCGATCCAGTCCGCGACCGTATCGAACAATCCAGCCGGGAATCGCGACCACAAAGGCTCGCGCATCGCGACGGGCCAGTCCGCACACGGCTGGACTTGCGCGGCGACGCCGCGCGCCTGCAACGCGCCCGCGAGCATCGCGGCGTCGCCGTACGGTGCGTCGACGAGCAGCGCACGCGCCGGCAGCGTGCCCAATTCGCCGACCGCCTTCGACAGATCGAGATGCCGCAGCGTCGCGACGAGATCGTCGGGATAGGCATGTCCGAGGACATTCATCGGCTTCTCGTCGCGCATCGTGTTGCGCACGACGGGCGGCATGTTTTCGAGCCAGTGCTGCGCGACGGCCGACAGCTCGCGCAGATAGCCGCGCCCACGCACGACGGGCGCCAGCGCGACGAACCGCGTAACCTCGGGCATCGCGTCCGCCGCGAGCAGCGCGACGGCGGCGCCCGCGCGCACGCCGACGAGCGCCACGCTGTCGACCGCGACGCGTTCGCGCAGCGCCTGGACGGCGCGCCGCGTGCTGTCGATCATCTCGTCGAAGCGCCCCTCATCGCGTTCGTCGCCGAGCGAGTCGCCGCTCGCCCGATAGTGAAAGCGCAGCACGGGGAAGCCGCGATCCGAAAGATGCTCGGCGAGCGAGCGGACGAGCTTGTGAAGCCACAGGGCTTCGTGCCCCAACGGCTCGCACATCACGATGCCGTGCGTGCGCGTGCCTTCGTGCAACCAGCCGATGCATCCATCAAACTGGATCGGTGTCATGTTTGGTTCCTTGCGCTAACAATCCGGGTTTTGGGAGCGGCCAACGCGCCGCCGCCTCGATCAACCTCTTTGTAGTTTCACTTACTGCGAGATTACTGAGAGATTACTGCCCATCGATGCTCAATCATCCATGCTGGCCGCGGATCCTTGTGTGGTCGCGATTACCGAGCTCGATGGTGCGTCGTCGCGTGACTCAACCGGCTCGGCGATGCGCGCCGCGCAAGGCGGCCCTCTCATTTGCGTCGCGGCGTGGCGCCTCCGCCGGCCGACGCTGCGGCGCCCGACCCGTCGCATCGGGGTACGCGCCGCCGGCGCGGGCCGCGCGACTGGCACCGGTCGCACGTCTGCTGCCGACTGCGTCGGCTACTGCTGTCGAAAGCCGAGTCGACGTTCGCCGTTTAGCCGTCGGCGTCGCCCGACGCGAGCGCGCCGCTTCTGCGCCGCGCCGTCACGGTGCGCGCCAGTTGAACGCAAGGCACTTCACAGACGCGATAGCCTGCCCACGCGAGCGGGACCAGTGGCACGAGCGGCACGACCATGTACAGCCCCAACGGCCATCCGACGATATGAAAGCGCTGACACAGCCAGAACGCGACGAATAGCGGCAGGCTGTGCAGCAGATAGATCGAGTAGCTGATCTCGCCGAGCCATGCAAGCAGCCGGATACGCAGCTTCAGCACGGTCGCCAATGCGGCGAATATCGCGATGCCCGCCAGGTAGGCGAGCGACGTCGGCAGATGTTCGAGATTGCGATGCCAGTCGTTGACGGCCCCCATCACCGCAATGACGGCAATCGGCACGGCCACCCACGCCGCTGCTGCGCGATACGTGATCGACAGATCGGCGAGCGGGCCGCGCTTCGCCAGGCGGATAGGCAGCAATCTCGACGGCGTGTCGTACGCCTGCCGAAAGCACGCGCCCCAGAACATGATCGCGAGGTGGTACGGCAGCGTCTTGTACTGGCTCAGCACGTCGGCCGGGATCAGTTGCAGCTTCAGCGCCGCGACGAACAGCAGACACAGTCCGATGCTGACCAGACACAGCGCGCGCATCCGATGAAGCGCGCCGCACCAGAACAGCACGAGGCACGCGCCGTAAAAATACAGTTCCGTTTCGAGTGTCCAGCCGTGCGGCAGGATCAGGCTTTCGCCGAACGCGGCTGGCATCATCGTCAGGTTCGCGAGGAACCCGCGGATGTCCATTTGCCTGCCGAACAGATACCAATGGACGACATAGCCTGCAGGCAGCGCGAACCAGTACGCGGGATAGAGTCGAAAGAACCGACGCACGAGAAACCGTTTCGTGCCGGCGCGCACGGGCCCGTGCAGGCTCGTCGGGATCAGCATCCCGCTGATCGCGAAGAAGATCACGACACCCACTCGTCCGAAATTCAGCGAACGCTGCAGCGTATCGAGCGCGTGCTGCGAGCCTGCCAGCGACGCAAACCGCTCGGCGTAGTGGGTCCATATGACGAGTATCACGGCAACGGCGCGCATCGCATCGACATGGTAGAAATGTTCGGAGCTGTTTGTTTTCGACATGACTGTATGGTGACGCGCCGCGCGAGGCGATGTGCCTGCCGCGTGCGCGCGAGATGGATCAGAGTGCCCGGACGCAACCGCCGCGACGATGCCCACCCGCGAAGGTAGGCGACGCTGCAGCAGCCGCCGACAATCCCATCGAATACAGTCAAATCCATGCCTTCAAACACCTGCGCGTCCCTCTTGTTTCATCCGCCGTCCCTGCGGATCCGGGGCGCTTCGATTCCGGCCGATACAACGAAAACGGTAGCCGGCACGCGCTCGACGTCGCGCGCGTGCATGCGTCGAGTCAGCTCGCCGTTCGCTTGTCGACGCAATACCACCAGAGGAGCGCGAGCACCGCGTAAAAGAGGGTGCGCGAGCCGAACATCATCCAGTACTCGCCTTGCTGGACGGCGAACGTCGCATACGAAAACACCTTCGACATCAGCCACAGCATCACGACGCCGCCGCGCATCGCGACCTGGATCTGCAACGCACCGAGTGCGCCATAGACGAGGCCCGTCATCGCGACGAAGAGCGCGCCGCCGACATAGCCGAACCAGTACACCGGGATGGCCATGTTCCCCATCGTGAACGTGACGTCGTCGAAGATGTATGCCTTCAGCAGTTTGGGCTCGGTATACGACATCATCAGATCGCGCAGGCCGCTCGGTTCCGCGTCGCTGAAAAACGTCGGCATCGTCCACGAGCCGAGCGAATGCACGAAACGCCAGAATGCGTCGATACCGCCGTACATCGGCGGCGAGAACATCCCGGCATCGCTGTCCACGACGTACCACGGCTGGCCCTGCAGCAGGAAGCGCGACGAGATCACGTCGGCGACTTCGAGCCCCTGCCCGCGGTATGCGTAGATGATCGACACGGTGCCGAGCAGCAGCGCGAGTCCCGCGCCGATGCCCAGATAGCGCACGACCGGCTTGCCGTTCATCGCATGCAGCGCGATGAACGGCGTCAGCGTGCAGAGACCGATGTGGAGTACGGCCATGAACTGCTCGCCATGCAGCACGTTCAGCGCGAGGTCGACCGCCATCGTGACGATCGCCAGCCATCGAATGCGCTTGTCGGTATTCGTCGCGATCGTGCCGAGCAGCAGGCCGACGAAGGTCTGGTTGTTCAGGAACAGGTTGAACATCGCGCCGTTCGACGCGTCGTTGCGCAGCGCGTACCGGTTGATGCCGGTAAACATCGAGAAGCCGGACGTCAGACCCGCGAGCACGCCGACGACGATCACCGCGAACGCGAGCCCGAAGCCGACGATCACGCTGACCGGCTGCCGTGAAAGGCGCGCGACGATCGTCTCGCGCCCCGGGCGCTCGTCCAGAAACCGCTCGAACGCGACGAACGCACAGGCGACGAAGATCAGATAGAACGTCAGGAGCCGGCTGAACGCGCCGGTCGCTTCGCCGGTGATGTCGGTTTCGCGCAGATAGCCGCCGTTCTCGAGTCCGACGCCTGCGAGGAACGCAGTCAATCCGATCGCGAGCACGTAGAGCATCGAGATCGAGAACACCGGACGCGCTCGAACGAGCGCGACGACGCCCAGCATCGCCAGCACCAGCGTGCATGCCGCGCTCGACTCTTTCATGCCGAGCGCCGGCATCGCCGCATTGATCAGCAACGCGATCGCGAACAGCGTCGATATCATCAGGCCCGTCGCGGACATCGATCCGCCGTCGACCCGCATCGTCCCCGTCGTCTTACCTGTCATGCTGCAACCCGAGATTCGTCCATCGGTCATGCACCGTGCGAGCCGGCGCATCCTGCAGTCGGGCGCCGCTGCCTGCGGCGGCGTCCGCGTCGACACCGTGCAGGTGCGCGACGAGGCCCCGGCTGCTCATGTCATACGCCGCCCGGCACATGCCGAGCGGCGCTGTTCTCAATCGCTGCCGGTTCGTGCCAGCAGCGTGCCCGGGCCGGCTTCGCCGGCATCCTCGCGCGGCGGGCTGTCCTTCGTCGATCGATGCGCGCTCGCGTAGGAGTCGCGACTCAGCGACGGCGATTCGAAGCCGTTGAACACGAGACCGTCGACTTGCGCACCGACCTTGCTCAGGTTCTCGACCGCTTCCGCGACGGCGACGTAGGTCACCGCGCCCTGCCGGGCCGTCATCAACGTGACGTCGACGAACCGCGACAACATCGCGACATTCGCGACGGCACGCGCGGACGGTGCATCGACGACGATCATGTCGTATTCGTCGCGCAGCGACGCGATCAGCGCCTCGAGCCGCTCCGTACGGAACAGGTTGCGCAGCGGCTCGACACCCTTGCCTGCCGACAGCACGTCGAGGTGATCGTTGATCGGGGAGATCGCGCGCTTCAGTTCGAGCGTGCCTTTCAGCAGATCCGACAGGCCCTTCTCGTACTTCATCGGCAACGTGCGCCCGGTGCCGACGTCGCCCGCATCGGCGCGCAGCAGCAGCGTCTTGAAGCCGCTCTCGGCGAACAGGTAGGCGAGATTGGCCGCGATCGTCGACGTGCCCTGCCCCGGTTCCGGCGACGTCATCAGCACCGCCTTCGAGTTTTCGTGCTGCGCAGTCAACCGATAGTGGAGCAGCAGCGCGAGATTTTCCAGCGCTTCGCCGAGCGGCGTATCGCGGTGTTCGCGCGCCACGACGAACGGCGGCCGGTCGCCTGCGCCGGTCTGCAGCGCACGCGGCGCGGCAGGCAGCACGCCGAGCATCGGCACGCCGACCACCGCTTCCAGATGCTTCGGATCGCGAACGCGTCGCGAGAACAACGCGCTGGCCTGCGTCGCGGCGAGACCGAGAATCAGCCCCAACGCGGCGCCCAGTGCGATCACGAGCACGCGCTTCGGCCGGATCGGCTTGTCGCTGACATCGGCCTTGTCGATGATCGACGCATTGCCGACCGTGCCGGCCTTCGCGATCTGCAGCTGCTGCGAGTTGTTCAGCAGGCCGACGTAGAGCTGGCTGTTGACCTCGACTTCGCGAGCGAGACGCAAATACGTCTGCTGTTGCGACGGCAGGTGCGCGACCTTGTTCTTCAGATCGGCCGACTGCTGATCGAGCGTCTTCAGCTTGCTCGCGACCGCGGCGAGCTCCGGTTGTCCCGCGACGTACTTCGACGACAGATCCTGATACTCGAGCTTCGCTTCGAGCCGCGCCTTGTCGACGAGCGACAGTTGATCGATCAGCAGCTTCACGTCGCCCTGCGGATCGATCGATCCCTGCGCGTTGCGGAACGTGTTCAGCGCTTCCTCGGCCTGCTCAAGGCGCGCCTTCACGACCGGCAGCTGCCGATCGAGGAATGCCAGGCTGCGCTCGGCGTCTTCGGCACGGCGCCGTGCGTTCGCGTCGAGATACGCGGCCGCGATCGCGTTGAGCAGCCGTGCGGCAAACACCGGATCGTGATCCTCGAGGCTCAGCTGCATGATGCCCGATTGACGCTTCGTCTCCGCGCCGCTCAGTTTCGTCAGGATCGAATCGAGCCGCACCTGCGTCGACTCGCGGCGTACGCGAAACTCGGTGCCGGGGCGCGCGACGATCCGCGCCACGTCGACGTTGTAGCCGTTCGCGACGCTCGGCTTGCCCACCACGCCGCGCAGCACTTCGTCGCCATGGCTGTCCCTCAGCACGAAGCGGTTGCCGGGCAGATAGTCGAGCTCGAGCTTCTTGCCGATCTGCGCATCGGGAATGTCGAATTTCCTGAACTCGACGCGTTCTCCGCCCCATGCCCAGAACGGCGTGTTGAACAGCGGCACGACGAGACCGTTGCGGTCCTTGCGCAGGAGCGAAGCGACGAAGCCGCCGATCAGCGGAATCGGGTTGCGCACCGACACGTCGACTTGTGCGAGCGTCTCGTCCATCGCGCGCGTGACGACGGTGCGCGAACGTGCAATATCGATCTCGCCGACGACGCTCGAACTTTGAATATCGAGTGCGTTGGAAATCTCGGAAAGCGAGCCGAGCGCGCTGTGTTTGTTTTCCTCGACCTTGATCAGCGTATCGACCGAATAGACCGGTGTTGCCGTGATCGCGTAGATCGTCGCCAACAACAGGCAGCCGAGGAAAACGGCGAGAAAGAGACGGCGATGATCGAGCACGTTCCGCAGCGATTCGCTCATCGTCAACCTGAACGTATCGTGAGAAACAGTTGCCGACCCGTCTCGATACCCGTTCGATGAAGGTCTACCCAGTGCCATGCGTATGCTCCAAAAGTGCCACCCTGACAGGTTCATCGCTGCAGTGCGTGCGTTTGGTCACGCATGTCGCGCCACTCGTGCCGCACCTTTCGCTCCGGCACGCGCCCTGCATTCGGTGACGTCGTTGGATGCGCACGCCACCGAATGATTGACCCCAGGACAATCGATTCTGTTTGCCGAGCCCACTATGCGATAAACGGGCGGCATGCTAAGTGCGATGCCTTACATTAAGAAGCAGCGATGACGCGAAGCACTGGGTTTGCCGATCCATCTCGTGCTACGTTTAGCGCACCGTTGCATGACGCACGAGCCGTCATGGCGAAACCGTCGATCGGAAACGATCGAGGCCCCTCGAACGGACGCGGATCATCGACGAGAACGCGAGCGTGAATTCGACGCGCGCTTCGGCCGGCAACGTCGATTGGCATAAGCGCAACGGGTGTGCGTAGTGGAGTGGCCGCGGGCCGCGACGCGCCAGGATCGCGCGAGCCAGCGGTGGCGAAGCCGGTACGCGGTCGCCCCGAAGGCTGCGAACCTGCCCGTTCTTCACAGAAATATTTTTGTTTAACGATGCTGAATAACGACATGAACAGCCACCAGCCATTCGACACGTCCGTGCCGATCAACAACCGCCCCGCGGTGCGTCGCGTGTGCGCCGCGTTCTCCGTCGCCATTTGTGCGCTGCTGTCCGCGTGCGGAATTGCACCAGGCCAGCACATGGCCGATCCGCCCGCCTTGCCGGTCACCACGTCCGACAACGGCGACGTGACGAGCGACATGAAGGTGCCGGTCAAGCAGATCGATCTCGCGCTCGTCAATCAGATTCGCGCGGAACAGAAAAGCGTGACCGCCGCACCGGTTCCGGCCGACCTGTTCGCCAGATCCGGCGGCTACAAACTCGGTCCGGGCGACGTGCTGCAGATCACCGTGTGGAATCACCCTGAATTCGCGGCCGCCGCGGGCCAGCCCATGCAGAACACGCGGTCCGCCGACGCGGCACCGGGCTTCGTGATCGAAAGCGACGGCAGCGTGCAGTTCCCGTACATCACGCGACCGATTCGCGCGGCCGGGAAGACACCGTTGCAAGTCCAGCAGGAGATCGAAGCCGAGCTGAAGAAGGTCTTCGTGAAACCGCAGGTCACGGTGCGCGTCGCGTCGTTCCGCGCCGGTCAGGTCTACGTCGACGGCGAAGTGCGCGCGCCCGGCTCGCAGACGATCAACGACATTCCGATGACGCTCGTCGAAGCGGTCAACCGCGCAGGCGGCTTTGCGCCGACCGCGGACCAGAGCCGCGTGACGATCACGCGCAACGGCACGGCCTATCCCGTGAACGTCGCACAACTGATGAAATCGGGCGTGAACCCGGCCACGATCATGCTGCAACCCGGCGACCTGTTGCACGTCGCTGCGCGCGAAGACAATCCCGTGTTCGTGATGGGCGAAGTCAACAAGCCGGCCTCGGTGCCGCCGCAACGCGACGGCACGCTCACGCTGAGCGAAGCGCTGTCCGAGGCCGGTCAGCTCAACCAGCAGACGTCCGATGCGAAACAGGTGTTCGTGCTGCGCAAGCAGGCCGACAACGTGCCCGTCATCTATCACCTCGACCTGAAATCGCCGGTGTCGATGCTGCTCGCGAACCAGTTCCCGCTCGCGTCGAAGGACGTCGTCTATGTCGACAACACCGGGCTCGTCCGCGCAAGCCGCGTGCTGAATCTGCTGATCCCGGCGATCAGCGCAGGACTGACCGGCGCACTCGTCACCAAGTAGTCGTTCGTATCCGCAGGGCCGGCATGGCGATGCCGGCCCATTCGCGTCCGCGCATCGTGGCGCATCGTCGCGCGTCGCTGCATCTACGTGGCGCAAACGCGTCGTCGTCCTGGCCGCGCGATCGCCACGACACCGCCGTCCTCCGCCCCTCACCTACACCATCGTGCGCAGCATGCATCGCGCATCGCTCGTCGAGCCGCGTTTTCACCGGCACTTCTTACTCCGCTGCACAGCCGCAATCGGGAACGATGACCGGTTTTTCACCCGTGCGGCAACGCGCTCGAACAAAGATCGGATGTATCGGTAGAAACACCGATGCTGTAGTCAAACTACATTCCTACTATTAGGCGCTGCAGAGAATCGCTACATCCGATTACGCGGCGTCGTGCGGCTTGCACACGCTCGTCGACGTACGTCGGACGCGCCGATCCGGCCGTCGCGATTCCCCGCCTGCTGGCATGCCGCCCCGCCTCACCCCGCATCGCCAGCCGAATGCGTTCGGTGCGAATCCACCGGACGCGCGCAGCTCCAGATACATCCGAACAACACGCAATACGATCATGGAGAGCAACATGCGGGACAAACTCTGGCCGGCCGCCGTCCTGGCGGCGGCCCTCTGCACCGGTGTCCATGCGGGCACGAACGATTTTTCGTCTGCGGCCGATGCCGCCGATGCCTTCGCGTCGAGCGCCGCGCAGCGACGTGCCGATCTGCTCGTGCGCAAGATGACGCTCGACGAGAAGCTGCAGTTCATCCATTCCCAGTACGAAATGTCGAAGGTGCCTGGCGGCGGTGCCGGCTACATCCAGGGCGTGCCGCGGCTCGGCATCCCCGATCTCAACATGGTCGACTCGGCGACCGGTTCCGGCAGCACGTCGCAGGCCAGCACGACGTTCCCCGCGACGATCGCGGTGGCCGCGAGCTGGGATCGTCGCCTCTCGTACGACTACGGCAAGCAGGTTGCGATTCAGTTGCGCGCGCAAGGGTTCGGCATGGGCCTCGGCGGCGGCACGAACCTCGCGCGCGAGCCGCGCGGCGGCCGCCTGTTCGAGTATCTCGGCGAGGATCCGCTGCTCGCGGGCGACCTGCTCGCCGAGCGCACGCTCGCGACGCAGCGGCAGAAAGTCATCGCGACCATCAAGCACTACGCCGGCAACGAGCAGGAGCATGGCCGGATGGGCGGCAACAGCCAGATCGACGAGCGCACGCTGCGCGAGCTCTATCTGCTGCCGTTCGAGATCGCGGCGAAGCGCGGGCGACCCGGCAGCGTGATGTGTAGCTACAACCGGCTGAACGGCACCTATGCTTGCGAGAACAACCATTTGCTCAACGACGTGCTGAAGAACGAATGGGGCTTCGAAGGCCAGGTGCAGTCCGACTGGGGCGCGACGCATAGCACCGCCGCCGCGATCAATGCGGGGCTCGACGAGGAAGAGGACGTCGGCCCGAGCGTGTATCTGACGCCGGCTGCCGTCAAGCAGGCGATCGCGAACGGATCGGTGTCGACCGCGCGCCTCGACGACATGGTGCGCCGCAAGCTCGCGGTGATGATCCGCGTCGGCGTGATGGACGATCCGGCGAAAACCGGCGGCGCGATCGACTTCGCCGCCGCGAACCGCTTCGCGCAATCCGTCGCCGAGCAGTCGATCGTGCTGCTGAAGAACGACGGCAACCAGCTGCCGCTCGTCGCGTCGTCGCTGTCGCGCATTGCGGTGATCGGCGGACACGCCGACGCTGCCGTGATGTCCGGCGGCGGCTCGGGCAATACGCGCGATCCCGTCACCGGTTCGTTCGCCGGCTGCGGCGGCCTCGCGTTCGGCACGTCGACCGGCTGCAGCTGGTGGCGCAATCCCTGGCTGAAGGTCGATGTGCCGATCGTCGCGGCCATTCGCGCGCTCGCGCCGGCCGCACAGGTCACGTTCGCCGGCAACAGCGATCAGCAATCGCCGTTCCGCGCGTACACGCAGCAGGAAATCGACCAGGCCGCGGCGCTCGCTGCGCGCTCGGACGTCGCGATCGTCGTCGTCGCGCAGCCGGCCGGCGAAGACTTCGGCGATCTGCAGAGCCTGAGCCTCGCGAATCCGTCGAATCAGGACGCGCTCGTCGAAGCGGTCGCGCGTGCGAATCCGCACACGATCGTCGTCGTGCAGAGCGGCAATCCGGTGCTGATGCCGTGGAAGGATCGCGTGTCGGCGATCGTCGAGGCATGGTATCCGGGCGAAGGCGGCGGCAAGGCGATCGCGAACGTGCTGTTCGGCGCGGTCAATCCGTCCGGCAAGCTGCCCGTCACGTTCCCGGCCCGCGATCAGGACACGCCGACCTGGGGGCAAAACGGCGCGTTCGAGAGCGATCCGGTCTATGCCGAGAAGCTGAACATGGGCTATCGCTGGTACGACGCGCACAACATCAAGCCGATGTTCGAATTCGGCTACGGCCTCTCTTATACGCACTTCGCGTATTCGGGGCTTTCGGTGTCGAAGCAGCGTGACGGTTCGCTGAACGTCGCCTTCACGGTGCGCAACGACGGGCGTGTCGCCGGCGCGGAAACGCCGCAGGTATATCTCGGCGTGCCGTACAAGGACGAACCGCCGAAACGGCTGGTCGGCTGGGAGAAGATCCGGCTGAATCCGGGCGAGACGCGGCACGTTCGCATCACCGTGTCGCCGCGGATGCAGAGCGTGTGGGACACCGCGCGTAACGGCTGGCGCTATGTGCCGGGCGGCACCGTCTATGTCGGGGCGTCGTCGCGCGATATCCGCCTGCAGGGAAGCTGAGCCTCGTCTCGTGGCCGGATGCGCGACGCGCGTACGCGCGGCGACGCCGGCCGCGGCATCGCGCCCGCGTGCTCGCGCGGGCGCGCCGAACGCACGACTACAATGGCATCTGGCCCATCATTCGCGGCTTGCTTGCGCGAAACCGAAACAGGGAGATTCAGATGCGCATCGAAACGTCATTTCTGTTCGATCTCGACGGTACGCTGGTCGACAGCGTCTATCAGCACGTGCTCGCGTGGAAGGAAGCGCTGGATGCCGAAGGTCTCGAGCTGTCCGTGTGGCGCATCCACCGGAAAATCGGCATGAGCGGCGGCCTCTTTCTGAACCAGCTGCTGCGCGAAACATCGGAAAACATCGACACCGATCGCATCGAGCGGCTCGCGCGCCTGCATGCGGCCGCCTACCAGCGGCTGCGCGCGCAGGTCCGCCCGCTGCCCGGCGCGACCGAACTGCTGAACTCGCTTTCCGCCGCCGGCATCCGCTGGGCGATCGCCACCAGCGGCCGGATGGAGACGGCGAGCGTCAACCTCGACGCGCTCGGCGTCGACGCGTCGAAGGCGGTCGTCGTGACGCGCGACCAGGTCAAGTATGCGAAACCCGACCCCGATCTGTTCGTCGAAGCCGCGCGGCGGCTCAACGTGCCGATCGAGCACACGGTCGTCGTCGGCGACAGCATCTGGGACATGCTCGCCGCCTGCCGCTGTCGCGCGCTAGGCGTCGGACTGCGCTCGGGCGGCTACGGCACCGAGGAGCTGCAAGACGCGGGTGCGCTGCGCGTCTATGACGACCCGGCGGATTTGCTCTGGCATCTCGACGAAATCGCCGCGCGGCCGTAGGTGCGTCGCGCGGTCGTTCGATACGGTGCGGGCGCGCGTTGTCTGTCGACGTGCAACGGTCCGCGCGACAGCGTAATCGAGCGATCGAGCGAACGGTCGAACGGCAGCGATGAGGCGCCCGTCTTGCTACGCGCGGAAAGGACATCCCTTTCCGCCGACGGGCACCGCGACCACGCGCAGCAATCAGCGCGCCGCGTTCGAACGACAGATCTCGGCCAGCAGATCGAGGCCGCGCGCCGGTTCACGCACGAACGGATTCGCTTCGTCCCACGCGTAGCCGGCCAGAATCGAGCACACCATGCGCTTCACGTCGGACGCCTTGTCTTCATGAAACACGATGTCCTGCAACACGCCTGAATACCAGCGCTCGACGAACGCGCGGAAGGTATCGATGCCCTTGCGCAACGCGAGATCGTAGTCGCGTGCCCAGTCCACCGTCTCGCCGCGCAGTTGCCGTTCGAGTGCGGCGACGGCGAGATGGGCCGAACGCATCGCGATCGTCACGCCCGACGAGAAAATCGGATCGAGGAATTCGCCTGCGTTGCCGAGCAAGGCATAGCCGCGGCCGTGCAGCGACGCGACGTTCGACGCATAGCCCGCGATACGGCGCACGGGCATCACGAACGGCTTGCTGCCGACGAGCCGCGCGAGCGTCGGCTCGCTCTGCAGCAGTTCGCGCAACAACGATTCCTGCTGCGCCTCCGGCACGTCCAGAAACGCGGCATCAGCCACGCAACCGACCGACGAGCGGCCGTTCGTCAGCGGGATCATCCAGAACCACACGTCGCGCCGCTCCGGATGCACGGCAATGCAGATCTTGTCGCGATCGGTCGATCCGGCCGGCAGGCTGTCCTGCACGTGCGAAAAGATAGCCGCGCGCGTCGGCAGCCCGGTCGGCGCCTCGAGTCCGAGCAGCCGCGGCAGCACGCGGCCGAACCCGCTCGCATCGAGGACGAACGACGCCTCTACGGCATATTCGCTTCCCGCTTCGTCGACAACGTCGAGCCGCGGCATGTCCCCGGGCTCAAACGCGCGCACGGTATGCCCGAATCGCACGTCCGCGCCCTGGCTCGCCGCACAGCGGATCAGCAGATCGTCGAACGTCGCGCGTTCGACCTGATAGGCGGTACCCCAGCCGTCGGAAAACTTCTCGCGGAAATCGAACGACGACGTCCGGTCGCGATGAACGAAATACGCGCCGTTCTTGAACTGAAAGCCGGCCTCGACGACGGCCTGCAGCATGCCGGCCTCTTCGAGATAGCACATGCTCTGCGGCAGCAGGCTTTCTCCGATCGAAAAGCGCGGAAAGTGCTGGCGCTCGAGCACCAGTACGGACCGGCCGCGCTTGCGCAGCAGCGCCGCCGCGACGGCACCGGACGGCCCCGCTCCGATGATCGCGACGTCGACGGAGTTCGATTTCATTTCGTTCATGCTTGCCAATTCGTTTCCATGGATGGTGTTCTTATGTTTGTGACGCCACGATCCGGCGTTGCAAACTACAATAGGCGCTCAACAAATCCAACATTCCAACGAGAGACCATGACGTCCTACCGCACGCACGCTCCCGCCTATGTTCCCGAAACCCGCTTCGGCGTCTGGTTTCTCCGCACGCATACCTGGGAGCATCATGTGCTCAGGGTCGCCATCGACGATCTGAAGCAGCTGATCGCGGCGCCGCCTCCGCCCGCGGCGGTGATCCTCGATGCCGGCTGCGGTCAGGGCAAGTCGTTCCGTCTGCTGAGCGAAGCGTTCTCGCCCAGGAAAATCATCGGGATCGATTGCCACGCCGACTCGCTCGCGCATGCATCGCAGGAAGCGCATCGTTGCGCTGCGCCGGTCGAGCTGCATCACGCGGACTGCACGCGCATTCCGCTCGCCGATTCGAGCGTCGACATCGTGTTCTGCCATCAGACCTTCCACCATCTCGTCGATCAGGACCGCGCGCTGGCCGAGTTTCGCCGCGTGCTGAAGCCGGGCGGACTGCTGCTGTTCGCGGAGTCCACCGACGCGTACATCAAGTCGTGGGTGATCAGGCTATTGTTCCGTCATCCGATGGAAGTGCAGAAAAGCGCCGACGGCTATCTGGCGATGCTGCGTCATGCGGGCTTCGCGTTCGAATCCCGCAACGTGTCGTTCCCGTACCTGTGGTGGAGCCGCGCGAAGGACTTCGGGCTCCTCGAGCGCATCGGCCTCTATACGCCGAAGCCCGGCAAGCGGCGCGAGACGCTGGTCAACGTCGCCGCGCGCAAGCCGGCCTGAATGGGCGAGGCCGCCGTGCGGCGGCCCCTTCCGCGCGCTGCCGGTCAGCGTTTCAGCGTCACGACCTCGCCGGTCAGCGCCGCACCGGCCATGACGGCGCCGGCGCCGCACGTGTATTCGGTTTCGCTCGAGCGCAACACGTTGCGGTAGTTGCTCTTGATGCCGACGACGGCATTGCCGCCCTCCTTGCGCGCACGCGCCTGGAGTTCGAGCACGGCCGACAGAAACACGTGCCGGCACGCCGCCTCGTCGCTCTTGCCGAACGCGTTCGTCTTCTTGTTGGTCGCAAACGTGCCGTACGACTTGAGCACACGCGGGTGCGGCTGATCGCCGAAATAGAGCGCGACGCCATCGTCGAGCTTGCCCTCGTCGCTCTTCAGCGCGGACTCGATCGGATAGTTGTCGATCGTGTCCCGTGCATAGGCCGCCGAAGATGTCAGGATCGCGCCGACCAGCGCCAGTGCCATACCGTATTTCATCCGTTCCTCCGTCATTGCGCGTTCAGTTGAACGACGTCGCCCGACACGGCAATTGCGCCCGCGCCGCCGCTCACGCCGCAGGTGTATTCGGTCGTCGAATCGGAACGCTGGCTGTGGAACCGCGTCGTCACGTTGATGACCGCATTGCCGCCATGATTCTTCGCATACGTGCGAAGGCGATTCAGCGCTTCGGTCAGCGCCTGCTCGCACGTCTGCTGCTCCGCGTGCGTGCCGCGCTGGACGCGCACCGACTCGGCGCGCGGCCCGATACTCGTCTTGACCTCCGGATGCGGCTGCGCGCCGAAATAGACCGCGACGCCGCTCGCGTCGGGCGCCGTTGCCGCAGCGGGCAGCGGCAACGAGCGGACCACGGTACCGCACCCCGTCAGCAGCGCTGCCGCAGCCAACATCCCGGCCAGATGTCGTTTGTGTTTCATTGTTATCGTCCTCTCAGCTCAGTCGGTTCACTTCAATCGCCCTTCCAGGCGTCCAACAACACACTTGCACAGCTGCCGCCGAATCCGAACGAAATCGACAGCGCACGTTCGATCGTGCCGTCGCGCGTGTCGCGCACGAGCGGCATGCCGGCGACGGCCGGATCGGCGTCGCTTCCGACAGCCGTACCGGCGATGAAACCGTCACGCATCATCAGGAGCGTATAGATCGCTTCGTGCGCACCGCTCGCGCCGAGCGGATGACCGGTCATGCCTTTCGTCGACGAAAACGCCGGCACGTCGCTGCCGAACACGTCGCCGAGCGCCTTCAGTTCCTCGACGTCGCCGAGCGGCGTCGAGGGTGCGTGCGTGTTGACGTAGTCGGGCCGTTGGCCGCCGCCATCGAGCGCGATGCGCATCGCGCGCGCAATGCCCGGCGCGTGAGGCGTCGCCATGCCGGCATCGTCCGTGCACTGTCCGAACCCGGCGATCTCCGCGTAGATGCGCGCACCGCGGGCTCGCGCATGCGCGAGCGATTCGAGTACGAGGATGCCCGCGCCCGAAGCAATCACGAAGCCGTCGCGGTCGCGCGCATACGGCCGCGATGCGCAGTCCGGCGTGTCGTTGAACGCGCTCGACAACGCGCCCATCGCGTCGAACATCAGCGTCATGTTGTCGTGCAGTGCCTCGCTTCCGCCCGCAAGGACGACGTCCTGACAGCCGGCGCGAATCAACTGCGCCGCATGGCCGATCGCGAGTGCGCCGCTCGTGCAAGCGGAAGCCGGCGTATACGACACGCCCCCGATGCCGAACAGCTGCGCGATGCACGCCGACGCCGTGCTGCTCATCGCCTTCGGAACGACATAGGGCGGCGTCTTGTCGAGGCCGCGCTGGGTCGCGATCGCCATCGCGTCGTCGTATTCGGCCATCGATCCGATGCCCGAGCCGACGATCGCGCCCGCGCGCGGCGAACGAAGCGCGTCGGCATCGAGGCGCGCATCGTCGAGCGCGAACGCCGCCGCATGCGCCGCGAAGCGCGCGGTGTCGCCCATGAAGCGCTCGTGCTTGCGCGAGAACGGCTCGGTCGCCTCGACGGACGCCGCACCGGCGACCTGGCTGCGAAAACCGCGCTGTCGCCACGTTTCGATACGACGCACGCCCGAGCGCCCGGCGCGCAGCGCGGCCGCGACGTCGTCGAGCGTGTTGCCGAGGCACGACACGATGCCGAGCCCGGTGACGACGACGCGAGACGCTTCGCTGCCGAACGCCGTCACGCCGCCATCCGCCGGAAGATCAGCGACGTATTGATGCCGCCGAACGCGAAGTTGTTGCTCATCACGAATTCCGCGTCGATGCGGCGTGCATCGCCGACGATATAGTCGAGCGGCGCGCACGCCGGATCGACCGTGTCGAGATTGAGCGTCGGCACATACCAGTTGCGCTTCATCATCTCGATCGTCCACCACGCTTCGAGCGCGCCGCATGCGCCGAGCGTGTGCCCCACGTAGCTCTTCAGCGAGCTGATCGGCATGCGTTCGCCGAACACCGACGCGGTCGCATGACTTTCCGCGACGTCGCCGCGATCGGTCGACGTGCCGTGCGCATTCACGTACGCGATCGCATCGGCATCGAGCTGCGCGTCGTTCAGTGCGACGCGCATCGCGACGGCCATCGTTTCGGCGGTCGGCTGCGTGATGTGCGCGCCATCCGAATTGCAGCCGAAGCCGACGATCTCCGCATGAATCGTCGCGCCGCGTGCGATCGCGTGGTCGTAGTCTTCCAGCACGAGCGTCGCCGCCCCTTCGCCGACGACCAGACCGTCGCGATCGGCATCGAACGGGCGCGGCGTCAGATTCGGCGTATCGTTGCGCGTGCTGGTCGCGTACAACGTATCGAACACGGCCACCGCGGGCCCCGACAACTCTTCCGCCCCGCCTGCGAGCATCAGCGCCTGCTTGCCCGTCGCGATCGCTTCGTACGCGTAGCCGATCGCCTGACTGCCGGACGCGCACGCCGACGACGTCGGCACGATGCGCCCTTTCAGATCCCAGAACAGGCTGACGTTGACGGCCGTCGTATGCGGCATCATCTGCACGTAGCTGTTCGACGTGACGTCGCGCATCGAGCCCGTCTCGATCATCGTGCCGAATGCGCGGATCGGTTCGACGGAGCCCGACGACGATCCGTACGCGACGCCCATGCGCCCGTCGCGGATCGAGGGATCGTCGATCAAGCCGGCGTCCGTCAGCGCAAGCTCGCTCGCCCTGACCGCATACATCGACACCGGCCCCATCGAACGCGTCTTCTTGCGCGGATACGCGTGCGGCAGCTCGAAGCCCGGCAGCGGACACGCGAGCCGCGTATGCAGCGCTTCGTAGCAGTCCCATTCCGGCATCCGCCGCACGGCATTGCGCCCGTCGCGCAGACGCGCCTCGATTTCGGGCCAGCTCTGACCGAAGGCGGTCACGCCGCCCATCCCCGTCACCACGACTCGCTTCATCACACCATCCCGCCGTTGACGCCGATCACCTGCCGCGTGACGTAGCTCGCCGCGTCCGACATCAGGAAACCGACCACCGCCGCGACCTCGTCGGGCTCGCCGACGCGGCCCATCGGCACCGCCTTCAATGCATGGTCGAGCGGCACGGCGTCGAGCATCCCCGTATCGACGAGGCCTGGCGCGACGCAATTGACCGTGATCTTTCGCGACGCCAGTTCGACCGCGAGCGCCTTCGTTGCACCGATCAGGCCGGCCTTCGCGGCGCTGTAATTGACCTGGCCGCGATTGCCCGTCACGCCCGACACGGACGCGATCGTGACGATACGGCCGCCGTTGCGCAGTCGCACCATCGGCATCGTCAGCGGATGAACGACGTTGTAGAACCCGTCCAGACCGGTTTCGATCACGACGTCCCAGTCCTCCTCCGAGAGCGCCGGAAACGCGCCGTCCCGCGTCACGCCCGCGTTGCAGACGATGCCGTAATACGCGCCGTTCGCTTCGACGTCGGCCTCGAGTTCACGCCGGCATGCCGCGCGATCGCGCACGTCGAACTGCAGCACGCTCGCGGTGCCGCCCTGGGCGCGAATCGTCGCGGCGACCGCGTCCGCCTCGTCGCGCGCGCTGCGACAATGCACCGTCACCGCGAAGCCGTCGGATGCGATGCGCAGCGCCACGGCGCGGCCGATCCCGCGGCTCGCGCCTGTCACGAGAACTCGCCGAGTCATGAATTGAAGCTCCCTTCGATAAAAGATTGAAAATCGTCCGGCTGGTACACCTTGACGACGGCTTCCGCGCAACACTCGCCTTCCGCATAAATCGCGCATTCATACGCACCGTGCCCCGCGTCGCCGCGCAGCAGTTCTCGCGCGACGATGTGCAGCGTCGTTTGCGCGTCGAACCGCGCGCGATGCGCGACATAGCGGTTCGCACCGAGCAGCACGCCCGGTTTCGCGCGACCGCCCGCATGCGCGGCAAGCAGACCGACATGTGCGGCGATCGCCTGCGCCATCAGTTCGATGCCGATCCAGGCCGGCATCGCGCCGTCGCCGTCGGCATACCATGCGTCGCTGCGCGCGACGGCGCGTGTCTCGATACCGTTTTCCGAGCAGCGCTCGATCGCATCGAGCAGCAGCATCGTGCCGCGATGCGGCAATACATCGCGCACGTCCGCGACAGGGATGTCCGCGCCGCCGTGCAGCGCCTCGATCAACGATCCGGCATGCATCTCACGCCCCCAGAATCAGGCTGGCATTGCTGCCGCCGAAAGCGAACGAATTGCTCATCGCGTAGCGTCCCGTTGCATCGCCGCCCAAATGGCGATCGCCGTCGACGAGATCGAGCGCCGGCAACGCCGCGTCGTGCTCGCCGTCCCAGTGGTGCCGCGGCAGCGGGATGCCGCGTGCCAGCACGAGCCACGCGAAGCCGAGCTCCGTCGCGCCGGCCGCGCCCAGCATGTGCCCCGTCAGCGGCTTGGTGCCGCTTGCCGGCACGCCGTGCGGGAACACGCGCGCCGTCACGTTCGCTTCCATCTCGTCGTTCAGCCGCGTCGCCGTCGCGTGCAGGTTCAGGTAGCCGATCGCGGACGACGCGACGCCCGCGTCGGCGAGCGCCGCGCGCAGCGCGTCCTCTGCGCCGTGGCCGGCCGGATCGGGCGCCGAGATATGATGCGCATCGCTCGATTCGCCGACGCCGGCCAGACGAACCGCGGTTTCGTCGCGGCCCATCAGGAACAGCGCGGCGCCCTCACCGATATTGATGCCGTTGCGGTTGCGGCTCATCGGATTGGTCCGCGTCGGGCTGACCGATTCGAGCGATGCGAAGCCCTGCAACGTCAGCTCGCACAGCGAATCCGCGCCGCCGACGACGACCGCGTCGCACAGCTTCAATCGCAACAGCCGCCGCGCGGCCGCGAAGGCCTTCGCACTCGACGTACAGGCCGTCGACAGCGTGTAGGCAGGTCCCGTCACGCCGAGCACCGCGCGCACGAACGGCGCGGCCGTGCCGATTTCCATCTGGCGATAGTCGAAGCCGGGCGGCATCGCGCCGGTCGCGGCGCGCTGCGCGAGCGCATGCTCGGCCGCCTGAATGCCGGACGTGCTCGTGCCGATCACGACGCCGATCCGCCGTGCGCCGTAGCGCTCGATCGCGGCGTCGATGCCGGGCCGGATCTGCGCGAGCGCCGCGAGCAGCAGCCGGTTGTTCCGGCAGTCGAAGTGCGCAAGCGTTGCGGGCGGCGCGATGTCGAGCGTCGAAACCGCGCGGCCGACCCAGCCGCCGCCCGCGACATCGCTGCGCGGTCCCATGCCCGGCGCGGTGCCGGCGCGCAATGCGGCGACGATGTCCTCGGTCGTTGCGCCGAGCGCGTTGATCATGCCGGGCGCGGACAGGTAGACCGGCGTGCGCGTCGAATTCATGCGCGGCGCTCCTTCATCGATGGCGTAGCGAGCGGTGCGAACAGCACCGAAAAAACAATGCCCAGCGCGAGCGTCGTGCCGAAGCTGCGCAGCGCGGGCATCGTGCTCGCGCCGAGCATGCCGAATGACAACAGCGTCGTCGCGGCCGAGAGCAGCACGCCGGTCCATACCGCGCCGATGCCGGCCTTGTCCCGCGTGCATCCTTCGCGCAGGAACACGGCGTAGTTCGCGCCGACGCCGAGCACCAGCATCAGCGCGAGCCAGTTGAACAGCGTAAGCGGCACCCGCGCGTAGCCGAACGCCGCCAGCGTCAGCGCGATCGCGAACACGACCGGCAGCGTCGTTGCGATACCGCCGCGCAGACCATAGCGCCACGCGAGCAACGCGAGGATCACGACCAGTGCGCCGGCCAGCCAGAGGCCGCTGTCGACGCGATACGCACCGAACAGGTTCGACACGCTCGCGGCCTTGTCGACCCATGACACGCCAGGCAGCTCGCGCGCGAGCGTCGCGAACGTCGCCGCCCGCGCCGGGTCGACGCGCTCCGGAATCGCCAGTGCCGCGAAGACCGGACCGCCGCTGCCTTCGACGCGGCCGAGCCACAAATGCCGGAACGGTGCCGACCAGCGTGCCCCCAGCCACGCGTCGACCGTCATCCTCGTCGACGCGTCGCGCGAAAACGCGTGAATCCATGCATCGGCGACATCGTCGCGAAACCCTGCTTGCGTCAGCGCGGCACGCAGCGCGGCGGCGTCGGCGAATACGTGCGTGCCGAGCACGGTCCGATCGAGCGCCTGGCGCTTAGCCGACGGCACGAACGTCGCGATCGATTGCACGAGGCCGGCCTCGTGTCGATCGAGCGCGGCGAGCAGCGCCTCCGAGCGTTGGAGCACGGCCTCCTGCGACGCGCCCTCGACGACGAAAAACTGCGCGGTATTCGCGAGCCCGATCGCCGCGCGAATCGCGTTTTCCTGGCGTGCGAGATCGGGATCGCGCTGGATCAGCAGATGAACGTCGTCGTCGCTCGTCAACGCGGCCCAGCCGGGGATCGCGATCAACGCGACCAGCACCGTCGCGATCGCCGCGCGCCGGCCCGTCAGCAGCGATTGCCATCCGGCCAGCAGACGCGCCGCGCGCGAGAAAATAGCCGACGGCACGCGGCGCGGTCCGCGCACGAGCACGAGCGGCAGAAAGCCGGTCACGGCCGCGAACGCAGCGAGAATCCCGACGATCGCGAAGCACGCGATCTGCTTGAGCGCGGGGAACGGCACCCACGCGAGAATCGCGTAACCGAGCAGGCTCGTCGCAAGCGCGACCGCGAGCGCCGGCCGGACCGCGGCCGCACCGCGCCGCGCATCCCATTGCCGCCCCGCCGACAAGTAGGCGACGAAGTACTGGATCGAATAGTCGACGGCCTCGCCGATCAGGCTCACGCCGAACACCAGCGTCAGCAGATGCAGCTTGCCGAAGATGAACAACGTCGCCGCGAGCGCGCAGACGATGCCGAATGCGGTCGACGCAAACGCGAGCATCAGCAGCCGCGGCGAGCGGAACACGCTCATCATCAGCAGCGCGATGCCGACGAGCGACACCGCGCCGATCACGTGCACGTCGCGCTCGGCACTCGCACGCGCGGCTTCCGCATAGAACACGGCGCCGGCACGGTCGACGCGCACGCCGCGAAATTCGACAGCGAGCGCGTGCTCCGCATCGGCCGTCGCGGCCCGCACCGCGTGCTGAATCTTCGATTCGTACGCCGAGCCCGGCAGCGACGCCATCACGAGGACGCCCGTCGCGCCGCCGCGATGCGACACCAGCATGCCGTCCTCGAGCGACAGGTCGGATGCGGCGAGCGGCAACTTGCCGAGCCAGTGCTGCAGCCAGCCGAATGGATCGTCGGCCACCGCGGTCTGCAAGCCGTCGCCGGGCGGCGCGTAAAGCCGCCGCGCGAGCTGCTCGCCAAGCGGCGCAGCGCGCTGCTCGAGCGATCGGCGATCCGCGTCCGTCAACAAACCGAAGCGGGCCGGCAGGTAGGTGGCCGCGATCTGCGACAGGTCGAACGGCGGTACCTCGACCGTCACCGAACGGAACGCAGCGCTGGCGCCGAGCCGCTCGCCGAACCGCTTCGCGGCGGCCTTCGCGCGCGCCGCGTCCGCGTCGGACACGAGGTAGACGGTGCGATTGCCGAGCGCCTCGCCGAGCATGTCGACGGCGCGCTCCGCGACCGGATTCGCTTCGGTGGCCGGCAGCAGCGCGAGCAGGTTCGTCTGCAGCGGCACAGGGCCGCTGACGAAACGCCACACGATGTACAGCACCGCGGCCAGCGTGACGAGCAGCCACGCGGCGCACAGCAGGCGCCGCCGCGCGCGTTCGCGCGCCGTGCCGGCAACGTCGCGCGTCACGTCCATTACCGCGCCTCCAGCCACGCGCGCTCGGCGGCGGCGGGCGCGGCGACGGGCGTCGCGCGCTCGAATTCGAGCACGGTCACGTTGCCGTTGCTAAACGTCATGTCGAGCCGGTCGAGATAAGCGCCGCCACGCATTTCGAGCGTACGCAGCGCCTGCGCCAGTTGCGGCTGATTCGGCCGCAACGTCATCCGCCACTGGTCCGGCGTGCCGCTCGCGTCGACGTCGAACTGCGAATACAGCGCCGACAGGTCGCCGCCCAGCATGTCACGCATCATGCGCGACACCTGCGCGACGCCGCGACCGCCGTTGCCGGGCGCGACGACACGCCCGTCCGCACCGACCTCGCGCACGCCGCTATCGGTGATGACGTAAGTCGCCTTGTACGGCGTGTCGATTCGCCAGACGACGCCCGACCGGCGATCGAACAGCATCGACCCCGTACTGACGAGCGGCCGCTTCATCGCGGGCAAGGTTTGTGTCTGCCGAAAGTCCGCGCGAAGCGCGCCGACCCGCGCGAGCCGCGCGGCGATCTCGGAGACGAGCGCGGTCGTCGCGGGCCGCGATGCCGTGGCCGGTGCAGGCGTCGGCGCGGCCGTCGCCGCGCCGCCCGCCAACATCGCGCACGCGACCAGCAGCGTCGTCGCAAACCGTCTGCGGCGCCGATTCAGTTCCATTGCGCATGCACCCTTTCGATCAGCGCCGGCGGCGACACGAACTGCAGTTCGCGCGTCGCCGCATCGACCGCCAGTTGCACCGTATAGCCCTTCGTCAAACGCTCGCCGGAAGCCGCGTCGACGATTTCGTAACCGATCTTCAACCGGTTCTCGAACTCGAGCAGCGTCGCGCGCACGTCCAGCTGCTGGCCGTAATGCGCGGACCGGACGTACTTCAGATGGGCCTCCACGACCGGCCAGACGTAGCCCGACGCCAGCATCGCCGGATAGTCGTAGTCGATCATCCGCAGCAGCGCGGCGCGGCTGCTTTCGAAGTACTTCAGGTAATGGCCATGCCAGCAGACGTTCATCGCATCGACATCGTGGAACAGCACTTCGACGCGCGCGGTCGCGCTCAGCGGCGCACGGGATGCGTTCATGCCGCGCCCCCTCGCCGAGATGCGCCGATCGGCTCGCATGCCGCGATGCGTGCGGTCAACGCACGCAACTCCGCCTCGAGCGGGCGGTCCTCGATCACGAGCGGCGATTGGCTGCTCACGTCGTCGATGAACGCACGCAGCGCGGGCGAAAGCTGTGTATCCGGGTCGTCGCGCAACCGCAGACGCGCGGCCTGCACGCTCGCGAGCACGTGTGCCGCGGCCACTTGCTCGGTCAGCGCCAGCACACGCAGGCAGTCGCGTGCGGCGATCGTACCCATGCTGACCTTGTCCTGATTGTGCGACTCGGTCGAGCGCGAGAACACGCTCGCCGGCATCGTCAGTTTCAATGCCTCCGCCGTCCACGCCGACGACGAGATCTGCACCGCCTTGAAACCGTGGTTGATCGCCGCGCGCTCGGGTGCGGCGCCCGTCAGGTTGCGCGGCAGCCCGTTGTTGAACTTGTCGTCGACGAGCAGCGCGAGTTGCCGGTCCATGAGATCCGCGAGATTGGCCACCGCGGTTTTGAGCGCGTCCATCGCGAACGCGATGTGGCCGCCGTAGAAATTGCCGCCATGCAGCACGCAACCGTCGTCCGGATCGACGAGCGGGTTGTCGTTCGCGCTGTTCAGTTCGTTCTCGATATCGCGGCGCATCCACGACAGCGCGTCGCGCGCCACGCCGATCACGTGCGGCGCGCATCGGACCGAATAGCGATCCTGCAGACGACGTCCGGGCAGTTCGTCGCGCTCGGCCAGATCGGCGCGTATCCACGCCGCCGCTTCGGCCTGCCCCGCGTGCGGCTTCGCATCGAACAGCCGCGCATCGAAGTGCCCGGCGCGGCCGTCGAGCGCAACCGTCGTCAATGCGGTCAGCCGCGCGGCCACGCGCGTCAAATAGTCGGCGCGCGCGAACGCGAGGCATGCCAGCCCGGTCATGACGGCGGTGCCGTTCATCAGCGCCAGCCCTTCCTTCGGCGCGAGCGTCAGCGGCGCGCGATCGAGCGCGCGCCAGACATCGCTCGCGTTCCGCTCGCGGCCGTCATAGACGACCGTACGCTCGCCCACGAGCGCCGCGGCGAGATACGACAGCGGCGTCAGGTCGCCGCTCGCGCCGACCGACCCTTCCGACGGAATGCGCGGCAGGATGCGATGGTTCACGAGATCGGCCAGCCGCTCCAGCAACGTGAAGCGCACGGCCGAATAGCCGAAAGCGAGCGAGTTGAGCCGCGCCACGATGACGGACAGCGTCTGCGTCGCATCGAGCCAGTCGCCCATCCCGCAGCCGTGATACCGCGTCAGTTGCAGCGGCAGCGCATCGACGAGCGCGCGCGGCACGTCGACCACGCACGCATCGCCGTACCCGGTCGTCACGCCGTAGACGGTGCCGCCGCTCGCGAGATAGTCGCGCAGCCACGCTGCGCCCCGCTCGATTCGCGCGCGCCATTCGCCGTCCGCGTTCAGCGCGACCGGCGCACCGTCGCGAGCGATCGCCACGACGTCCTCGATCGTCAGATGCCGGCCGCCGATCACGACGGCCGGCCGCGTCGCGTTCCCGGCCGCGGTTGCGGCGACGTCGTTCATGTCATGTTCGGCCACGCGGACCTCCATCGGGCCGCGCCCAGAAATCGAAGAAATTGAACCATTGGTACGGCGCCTTGCGGCAGTAGTGTTCGAGCCGCGCGGCATAGCGCTGCGCCCATGTCGCGACGTGTGTCGCGCGTTCCCGGCGCGGCAAGTCGATGCGCTCGGCGAACGGCTCGAAATAGAGCCGGTAGCCGCGCGCTTCCTTCACGCAGAAGAACAGGTAGACGGGACAACCGAGCGCATGAGCGAGGATGTACGGACCCTGCGCGAACGGCGCCGTCGCATCGAGAAAGCGCGCATCGACGGTCTTGCCGGCATCGTGCGGCGGCACGCGGTCGCCGACGATGACGAGCAACTCGCCGGCGTCGATACGCGACTGCATCATCATCGCCGTATCGGGCCCGAAGTCCGACACTTCGACGAGCTGCTTGCCGAAGTCGCTGTTGGCGCCCGCCAGCACGCCGGTGAAGCGCTTCGCATGCTCGGTGTAGACGATCGCCGTGACTTTCGTGTGTGCATCGCGCAGCGCGAGCGCGCGCGTCATTTCCAGATTGCCGAGATGCGCGCCGATCACGAGTGCACCGCGTCCGCTCGCCGCCAGTGCATCGAATGCGGACGAATCGTCGAAACGCACGTCGAGCTCGTCGAGGCGGCCGGACCACGCGACGAACTTGTCGAACCCCGCCTGCGCGAACGCGAGCATGTGACGGTACGCGGTGCGCCATCCCGGCTTCGGCACGGCGGTCGCGCCTGCGTCGCGAAGCCGCGCGATGTACGCATGCGATGCGGTACGCGCGGCGCGATTCGTCAGCACGAAATAGCCGACGATCGGATGCAGCCAGAGCGACGTGAAGGTTTTACCGAACCAGCGACAGCTGAGCGCGAGCAGCGCCATGCCGACGCGGCTGCCGCGTTCGGGAATGCGCCACCACGCGCGCGTGCGTGCGGCCGGCGACGCGCCGCGCTGCCCGGCGAGACGACGGGCAACGAGTATCGGTGCGCGTACCAGCATGCCCGCGACGAGCCGCGTATGACTTGCGCTGATGCGCAGGTTGTCGCGCCAGACGTCGAAATGCGATACACCGTCTTCCGGGTAGACGACGCGCGTCGGGATCGTCCTGAACACGAGGCCGCGCCAGTGGAGACGGACCAGGATCTCGCTGTCGAACGCCATCCGCGTCGGCATCGACACCGTGTCGATCACGTCGCAGACGGCATCGACCGGATAAAGGCGAAATCCGCACATCGCATCGGGAATGTCGAGCGACAGCGTTTCGATCCATACCCACACGTGCGTGAGATAGCGGCCGTACAGGCGCGCCTTCGGCACGCTGTCGTCGAAACGCGGCCGGCCGAGAATCACCGCGTCGGGCTCGGCCTGCGCGGCCGCGACGAATTTCGTCACGTCCGCCGCATCGTGCTGGCCATCGGCATCGATCTGGATCGCGTGCCGATAACCGCGCGCGCGGGCGGCACGCAGCCCGGCCATGACGGCCGCGCCCTTTCCCCCGTTCACGGGCAGCCGCAGCACCGTCACGGTGCTCGCGTAGCGGGCCGCCAGCGCAGCGAGCACCGCTTGCGTCGGCGCGTCGCTGCCGTCGTCGATCACGAGGATCGGCAGACCGTGCACGACGAGGCGCGCCAACGTGCCACCGATCGCGTCGCGGTGGTTGTAGATCGGAATGACGATGCAGATGCCGTTCATTGCGCAGCCGCACCGTAGACGAGCGCGCCGGACGTGCACTCGCGCCCCTCGCAGCGGAACGCGAAACGCACGCGGCCGCGTACGGGATCGTGCGCGATGCGCAGCGCGAGCACGGCGCCCGGCAGCACGGGCGCCTTGAACTTCAGGTGCTCGATGGCGCGCACTTCGCGCACGCCAGGCATCTCGCGAGCCGCAAGGCGCGCCGCCCAGTCGATTTGCACGACGCCCGGCAGGATCGGCAGCCCCGGAAAGTGTCCTTCGAAATGTGCGAGCGCGGCCGGCACGCGTAGTTCGTAATGCAACGCGTCGTCGGCTTGCCAGGACGCGAGCAGCTCGAAGCCCTCCGGCGCGGCCCTGAACGCGGCCGCGAGTGCGGCGGCCGGCAGTTTGCCGCGCGCATCGAACGGCATCGCATGCAGGAATCGCCAGTGGCGCGGCAACGCGGCCGCGTCGAAATAGGCGCCGAGCGCGTGGCGCAAGGTCGTCGCAACGGCCAGCCGTCCCTCTGCGGCGAGCGCGTCGCGCCCCGCCGCCGTCAATACGGCGACGATGCCCACATGCGCGCGCGTCGCACCGTCGATCACGACAGCCGCCGCCTGCGCGACATAGGCGTGCGTCAGCAGGCGCGCCTCGAGTTCCGGCAGCGACACGCGCTTGCCGTCCAGCTTGACGACGCGATCGCGCCGTCCCGCGAGCACGAAGCGCCCCTGCGCGTCGAATCGCGCGGTGTCGTCGGTGCGATGCCAGCAATCGTGACCGAGATGAGCGGAGCGAACGCACAACGCGCCGTCGTCGTCGCAGCGCACCTCGACGCCCGTCAGCGGCTGCCATGCCGCCGAGCCGTCCTGGCGCCGCCAGGCGATGCCGCCGGTTTCGGTGCTGCCGAAGATCTCGAGCGGCGCCGCGCCGAACGCCTTCGAATAGGCCGTCGCCGCGTCGGCCGGCAGCGGGCCGCCCGACGAGAAGAACGCGCAAGGCGCGGGCGCCTGCATCGGAAAACCGGGCAACGACGGCCAACGCATCAACTGCGACGGCGTGGAAACGACGATACCGCCGCCGTATGCGGCCAGCCGCTGCTGCAACTGCAACGGCTCGAGCACCGAGATCCGGTCGAACGCGCGACCGGCCGCGAGCGGCCACAGAATCCTGAAGAGCAGCCCGTAGATGTGGTGATGGGGGACGCTCGACAGCGTCACGGCCGTCCCTACGCTGTCCGCCCATTCGCGTTGCAGCGTGCGCACCTCGGCATCGAGCTGCGCGAGCGACTTTCGTACGGGCTTCGCCGTGCCGCTGCTGCCCGACGTGTAAAGCGTCACAGCGGCGCCGGCCTCGATCGGGCGAGCAACGGCAGCGGCCGCCGGTTTCGCGTCGCGCATGCAGGTAGCGAGCGTCGACGCGTCGAGCATCAGATCGTATGCGTGGGCCAGATCGTCGAGATAACCGGGCGCATGGCTGGCCGGGATCACGACCTCCGCGCGCGCCGCCGCGACGCCGAACAGCGCACAGGCGAACGTGTACGGATCGTCTGTGCAGATCGCGACGCGTCGTGCACCATACGCCTCCACCGCCTGCGCGATGGCATCCGCGCACAAGCGCAGATCGCCGAGCGTCAGCACCTCGTTGCCGTCACGACAGACTGCCACGCCGCTGTCGGCGTCGGCACACAGCATCTCGTGCAGCGCGATCATGCGAGACCCGCCCGTTTCCGCATCGCCGCGACGACGAAGGTTCGCCACAGCCACTCGCCGACCAGCAGCGCGCCGATCAGCAGATACGCGATCAACCCGTTGTAAAGGGCCCACGACGCACTGCTCCAGTACAGCGCCGTATAGACGGAAAAGCCGCCGTTTGCGATGAAGAACACACACCAGAGCTGCGTGACGCGCCGCGTATACCGGACGATCTCGGGGCCCGGCTCGGGATGGGCCAGCCGTGCGAATTTTTCGATCATGGTCGGGCCGCGCCGCAGCGTCGCGCCGAACGCAGCGAGCAAGCCGGCACTGACGCAGGCGGGATAGAAATGAAGCAGCCGTTCGCTATCGGTCACGGCAATCGCGGCCGACAACGCGGTCAATGCACCGGCCACGCACCAGTCGAGCGTGGTGAGCCGTTTGAGCGCCGCCGTCAGCGCGCCCTTGCCGAGCGTGCGCTGCAGCCACAGCAGCGCGACCAGCAGGCAGCCAACATAACGCGGCGACATGCCGTGCCACGCAAACAGGATGACGAGCGGATAGGCGACGGCGAGCGCCACCCTCGCCGCGACGCCCGCGCGGCGCGGCCATGCCGCACCCGTCGCCGCCCGCATGCCGGCCGCTGCCATCGTCACGCGCGCGCGAGCAACGCGTGAACCGCGGCGATGACGTCGCCGACGGTCCGCACGGACTTGAACTCTTCGGGCTTGATCCGCTTGCCCGTCATTTCCTGAAGCTTGATGGCCAGATCGACCGCGTCGATGCTGTCCAGGTCGAGCTCTTCGAACAGGTGCGTGTCCGGCTTCACCTGCTCCGGCTCGATCCCGAAATTCTCATGAAAGATCGCGCGGATGCGCTCCAGGATTTCTGCGTCCGTCACGATTGACTCCCCTTTTCCAGCACGGCTTCGTGCGATGCCTGATGAGACTGCTGTTCGGCGATGAATGCCGCCAGCGTATTGACCGATCTGAAGTGCGCTTTCGTGCGCTCGTCGTTCGCCGCGATCGTCAGGTGAAACTTCTTGCGCAGCATGATGCCGACTTCGAGCGCATCCACCGAATCCAGCCCGATGCCGTCGGTCGAGAACAGCGGCGCGTCGTCGTCGATGTCGTCGACCGTCATGTCGCTCAGATCGAGCATGTCGATCAGAAGCTGCTTAATTTGCAGTTTTAAAGTATCCATGCTGAAACAGGCTTTGAGTAATGTGCACTTCCACTTCGCGCGCGATGCTGCGAGCGGCTATCGACGGCGGCGTCGCGTTCGACGCCAGCCGGTTCAGATCCATCGGCTCGAGTACATTGACGCGCATGCGAAACGCACGAGACGGCACGTGATACCAGCGCAACGTTTTGGTGAATACCGGCGGATCGCAATCGATCAATACCGGCAGAATCCGGCTGCGCGACTGCAGGGCCATATGCGCGAAGCCGCGCGAGAACGCATGCAGGCGATTGCCGCCCGGGCTGCGCGTGCCTTCCGGAAAGATGATCATCGTGTAGCCGGCCGCCAGCTGACGCGCGCCGGCTTCGACGAGATCGGCCGCATCGGCATTGCTCACGTATTCGGCGGCGCGCACGATGCCCCAGAAGCACGGGTTGCCCCAATGGCCGCGCTTGACGACGCAGCACGCCTTCGGCGTCAGCGACAGCAGCACCATCACGTCGAGCCAGGTCGGGTGATTGGCGACAACGATTGCGGGGCCGCCGCGCGCAAGACGCTCGACGCCGGTCAGCTCGACCTTCATCACGCCGATACGCTGCAGCAGCGCGACCAGCGCGCGAAAGAAATAATGGATGACGAGCGTCACGCCGCGCTGGCGCGAGCGGCGATGCGGCCATAGCGCCGCGGCGACGATCGCGAGCAACGAGAACCCGAATCCGCACAGCGCGAAAAAAGCGAGACTCGCGCCGGTCGCGAACAGGCGCCAGCCGTAGTCAAGCCGCGCGATCATGCCAACTCCATCGCCAGGCCGCGTGTTCGCCGCGCCACGACGCCGTCGTGTGCGCCGACAGACAACGCAGCACCGCGGCGCTTTGCGTGTCGGCGTCGTCGGCAGCCCGTGCGTCGGCGGCGACGTCCGCGGTCATTTCGCAGCTCAGATGCCCGTCCGGCTCGCCGGCGCCGACCAGAATCGCGAGTCCGACGCTTTGCGCGTCGTCGTCGACATCGCCGTAAACGGCATCGGCCGGCTCGTGTGCGTAGACGAGCAGCACCGGCGAGGCCGGCGACGTTTCGTATTGGGAATAGGCTTCGAGCAGCGCGTAGCCGAGCGTTTCATGCCCGGCCGCAATCGCGGTCGCGGCCGAGCGGTCGCGTCGCGCGATGCCGAACACGCCGGTCACGGCGTTGAGGACCGAAAGACTGAAGGCCGTCGGCGACACCGGTTCCGCGGCGCCGATGTCGGCCAGAATGCCGGTGGTGCGCGCCAGCTCGCCGTGGCGCGATGCGAACACCATGCGCAGCGGATTTTCGGATCGGGCGCAGTCGTAGGCTGCCTGAAGCGCGAGACGCGATAGCCTGCTCAAGCGGCGTCGCACCATCGGATCGAGCGCTTCGACGCCCGGTACCCCTGCGGTCGAAATCGACGTCCATCTGGCGATTGGCATGGTCCAATGCAAATCGGCCATTGTTGTTCTCGTTGGGATCGTTGCTCTTCAGTGTTGTTATATCGCGCCACCGCATATCGGCCGGTTGCGCTCCACTTTCCATGAAATTTGCCCGTCGCGCATTGATCGCCGGACTCGCATCGTCGATTTGTCGCGCTTCCGATCGTCTCTCGGAAAGGCTCCAATCCGCGTCCATGCGAAGCCGGCGCCCGGATTATCAGTCGCTGCGACTGGATAGGCTGCAATTCGGTGCGGCGGAACTGTAACAGGGCTGTTACAAAAGATCAACGCTGTAACACAACACTCTTTCGATATTTAACGGTTGACAACATATCGAAAAGTGCTCGCTTCGTCGGCGATCGAGCAAAGCCGCGTTTCGCACGGTTTGGCGATGCCGGGCGCAAATGCGCTGGTCAATGCGAATCACCGCGGAATGCCAGTCTGTCCTTCGATCACAATCAGTTATTCGCTCGCGACCGGATACAGGCCTGCGCTGCGACAGTAAATCCGTGCCAATCGATCGCATGCCCGATCCGTCAGGGCTGCCGCCAAAGCGCTGCATCGGCCGTGGCCCTCGCGGCTTCGCGCGAAGCTGCACTGGCGGCGTATGCCCTTTGCCGTTCGAGTCGTCTTCCGGAATCGTCTCGATTCGAGCAAGTACGCGCACGCTGATGTCATGCGCGGCCGCAAGCCGTGAAGTCTCGGCATCCAGCAGTTCGTTCGCGTCTTCCCGGCGGGACGCCGGCATGCCTCGATACGCACCACGGTAGAATTTCGTTTTCTCGCAGCTCCGACCCATCCAGGTACCGCGAAGCAAAATCGCCATCTTGCTTGCACGCCGATCAACATCGAACGATCGATCGCGGCGGCAGTACCTCAGCCTCTGGATTCCTCTCGCATTTCATCAGCCCGGACCATGCCCTACTCGCTCGCCGCCGCCACCACCCGGGAACTCGAAATCCGCAAAAGCCGCTTCATCGCACACGCGATCCCCGTCGAAGACCGCGAGGCCGCCATGCGGGCGCTGCAGCAGCTGCGCGACGCGCATCCGACGGCCACGCACGTCTGCTGGGCGCTGCTCGCGGGCGGCCAGTCGGGGATGTCGGACGACGGCGAACCGTCGGGCACCGCGGGCAGGCCGATCCTTGAAGTGCTGCGCCATCACGACCTCGACGGCGTACTCGGCGCAGTGGTGCGCTACTACGGCGGCGTAAAACTCGGTGCGGGCGGCCTCGTGCGCGCCTACACGGACGCGATCGCGGGGGCGCTGCTCGATGCGGAACGCGTCGCACGGATTCGCCACACGCGGCTCACGGTCGAAATCGGTTATCCCGACGAAGCGCGCGTGCGCCGCTGGATCGAACAGGCGGGGTACGAACTGGCAGACAGTACGTACGGCATGACCGTCAGGCTCGTGATCAGGCTGCCCGCGACCGTCGAAGCGGCCGCGAAGACAGCGCTGTTCGATCTGACGCAAGGCCGCGCGGGCTTTCCTGCCGCGTGATGCGGCATACGTCGCGCCGCCCGCGCATGGCGGTCGGCCGACGCCTCGCGCCCGCGCCGGTCGCCCGCGCCGGTCGCCCGCGCCGCTCCACCGTGCCGCTCAATAGATTTCCGGCACGATCATGTGGTCCGGCACCGGCCGGCGAATGTAATCCTCGTGATGCTCGCGCTGCGGCAATTCGATCGTCGGCCGCGGCACTTCGTGGTACGGCACCTGGCTCAGCAGATGATGGATGCAGTTGAGCCGCGCGCGCTTCTTGTCGACGGCCTGCACGACCCACCACGGCGCCTCGGGAATATGCGTACGCTGCAGCATCTCCTCCTTCGCGGCCGTGTAGGCCTCCCAGCGACGGCGGCTCTCGAGATCCATCGGGCTCAGCTTCCACTGCTTCAGCGGATCCTCGATCCGGCTCTGGAAACGCAGTTCCTGCTCGCTGTCGGTGATCGAGAACCAGTACTTGACGATCTGGATGCCGCTGCGCACGAGCATCTTCTCGAACTCGGGCACCGACCGGAAGAACTCCTCGTATTCGTCGTCGGTACAGAAATTCATCACGCGTTCGACGCCCGCGCGGTTGTACCAGCTGCGGTCGAACAGCACGATCTCGCCGCCGGCCGGCAGATGCGCGACGTAGCGCTGGAAATACCATTGCGTCCGTTCGCGGTTGTTCGGGGCGGGCAGCGCGGCCACGCGGCAGACGCGCGGATTGAGCCGCTGCGTGATGCGCTTGATCACGCCACCCTTGCCGGCCGCATCGCGGCCCTCGAAGATCACGACGAGCCGATGCCCGGTGCTCACGACCCAGTCCTGCAGCTTCACGAGCTCGCCCTGCAGGCGGAACAGTTCGCGGAAATACTGCTTGCGTGCCTCGCGGCGCTCCTGCGAGAACAGCAACTCGTCGCCGTCGTCGAAGCGGCGATCGTCGAGCTCCATCTCGAGCTCTTCGTCGTAGGCGTCGACGAGATCCTCCTCGAAACGGCGCCGGCGCGCGTCGAGCGATTGCGTGTCGGAGCGGTCGTCGGTTTCGGTGCGGTTGTCGTTCATCGGGCCTCCTTCGATCGGGTCGCAGCCAAACTCCCGCATTATCCCAGCGTCGCGCGTCAAATTGATGAAAAACGGCTTCGTGCCGGCGCCGGCACGGCGCGCGCGACACGCACGGCAGCGCGCCGCATGCGCCGGTCCACAACGGAAAACGCCGGGCGCGAACCCGGCGTCTCGATCGCCCGCGCGGCCGCCGAACGGCACGGCCGCGCGACGGCGTGCGTTACCGGATGATGCGCGTCACGCCGCGTCCGCGCGGATCGGCCACCGCTTCCGGCGTCTTTCCGTCGACCTTGATCACCTGGATATCGCCGCTGAAGTCCTGTCCCTTCAGCGTATAGCCGCGCGCCTCGAGCTGCTTCGCGAGCTCACCCTCGATCGGGTGGTACGGCTCCCAGAAGATCGTGTTCGGCGGCAGCAGCTGGTGATGGAAGCGCATCGCGCCGACGGCCTCCTTCAACGGCATCTTGAAGTCGTAGATGTTGTTGATCACCTGGAAGATCGACGTGAAGATCCGCGAGCCGCCCGGCGTGCCGATCACGAGCGACACCTTGCCGTCCTTCGTCAGGATCGTCGGCGACATCGACGACAGCGGACGCTTCTTCGGCTCGATCGCGTTCGCGTCGCTGCCGACCACGCCGAACATGTTCGCGACGCCGGGCTTCGCGGAGAAGTCGTCCATCTCGTCGTTGAGCACGATGCCCGTGCCGTCGGCAATCACGCCCGACCCGAAATAGCCGTTGATCGTGTACGTGTTCGAGACCGCGTTGCCCCACTTGTCGACGACGGAGAAGTGCGTCGTCTCGGCCTTCTCCGGCATCGTCGTGCCGAGGCCCGGCTGCACGCTCTTCGTATCGGACGGCTCCTTCGGGTTGACTTCGGCAGCGCGCTTCGCGATATAGGCGTCGTCGGTCAGCTGCGCGACCGGCACCTTGTAGAAGTCCGGGTCGCCGAGATACTGCGCGCGATCGGCGAACACGCGCTTCTCGATTTCGGCGACGAGATGGATGTATTGCGGCGAATTCAGCGTCACGCCCTCGAAATCCTGCTTCAGATCGGCCTTCATCTTCAGCAGCTGCACGAGGCCGATCCCGCCCGAGCTCGGCGGCGGCGCGGTGATCACGTCGTAGCCGTTCCACTTGGCCTGCACGGGCTCGCGCCACACCGCGCGGTATTGCGCGAGATCCTCGGTCGTGATCAGGCCGTTGCCGTCGCCGCTCTTCATCGATGCGGCGATCAGTTCGGCCGTCTTGCCCTTGTAAAAGCCTTCCGCACCCTGGTTCGCGATGCGCGTCAGCACGGCGGCGAGATCGGGCTGCTTGAAGTTCGCACCGGCCTTCAGCCCCGAGAAGTACTTGTCGAAGTTCGTCTTGCCGCCGAACTCCTTCGATGCATCGACGCCGCGCTGCGCGAGCTGCTCGTCGACGATGAAGCCATCGCGCGCGTAGTGGATCGCCGGCGCGAGCACCTGCTTCCACTTCAGCTTGCCGAAGCGCTTCTGCGCTTCCCACATGCCGGCGACCGTGCCCGGCACGCCGACCGCGCGCGGACCGTAGAGGCTCATTCCCTTCACGACGTTGCCGTCCTTGTCGAGGTACATGTCCTTCGTCGCCGCGAGCGGCGCGCGTTCGCGGTAGTCGATGAAGTACGGCTTGCCGTCCTTGTAGATCGTCATGAAGCCGCCGCCGCCGATGTTGCCGGCCTCCGGATACGTGACGGCGAGCGTGAATGCGATGGCGACGGCCGCGTCGATCGCGTTGCCGCCTTCCTTGAAGATCTGCTCGGCGGCATCCGCGCTGTACTTGTCGGCGACCGCGACGGCCGAGCTCGTCAGCACCGCGGGTTGCGGGCCCTTCGCGTAGACGGGTGCGTTCGGCAGGAAACCGATGCCGGCCACCGTCGCGAACACGACGGCGGATGATTTGAAGCGATTCAGCGTAGTCATTGCATGTCCCCCATATGGATCTCCTTCAGGCTGGAAAAGCACCCGATCCGTTTATAGCCGCTGGCGCGCCGGCGGCCATATGCCGGTTTCGTAGTATAGGGGGACAAAAAGGGTCGAACACGCGCCGCACCGCGAATCGTCATGGGCGTGTGTGCGGCGAGCCGCTCTGCGATGAACGGCACGCGCCGTTCCCTCCTCGCGCCGAAACGAAAAAATCTGCAACCGATCGCCCGCTGCGTGCACGCATCTGAGAAGATAGCGCCCCGCTTTTCCGGGCGCGGCGCCGCCGTTCCCGTTCGTTCAGGCTTCTTCGTCTTTCGTTTCAGTTTCATATGGCATCGCACAACGCGCATCATGCGTCCGGCTTCGCGGCGGGCGTCGCGGCCGCCGCCCTCGTCGCGCAAACGGGCGCCACCGGGCCGTGGCATACCTCGCTCGTCGCCGCATTCATCGCCGGCGTCGCGGGCGGCACGGCGCCCGACTGGCTCGAACTCGCGTGGTGGAGCCGCAAGCGGCGGCTGTGGATCGCGCATCGCACCGTCACGCACTGGGGCATCGGCTGGCTCGCGCTGCTCGCGCTCGGCTGGCACGGACTCACGCATCATCCGCATCCGCTTTGGGCCGCGCCGCTGTTCGGCTTCGCGTGCGGCGGCCTGATGCATCTGCTCGCCGACTGGCCGAACCCGCTCGGCGTGCCATGGATCTGGCGGCGCCATTCGCTGAATCTCTGGAACAGCGGCCACTGCGATCTGATCGTCGTCGCGGCCGCGTGGGGCGGCACGCTCTGGCTCGTGCAGTCGGCGTGGACGCGCGCGCCGCTGCTGCAGCACTGGCTCGGCTGGCTGCATCGCGTGTAGCGCATGGCGGCGACGCGCGCTCGCACGTTGAAAGTCGCGCGGCGTCCCCCATCTGTGACGACGGATCCCCGTTCCGTCACGCACGGCACGCGCGCGCGACGTCTGGCACACTGGCGATGCGCGCACGGCCGCGCCTGCGCTCGCACCCCAATTCACCGAACCGATGGACGTCACCGCTACCCGCCCCGCCACGCGCGCGCTGGATGTGTTTCATCCGGCCGTCGCCGCATGGTTTCGCCGCACGTTCGCCGCACCGACCGGCGCGCAGGCGCTCGCGTGGCCGCACATCAAGGCCGGCCGCTCGACGCTCGTCGCCGCGCCGACCGGTTCCGGCAAGACGCTGACCGCGTTTCTGTGTGCGCTCGACGAACTCGTGCGCGACGCGCTCGCGCACGACGGCGCGCTGCCTGACGCGACGCTCGTCGTCTACGTATCGCCGCTGAAGGCGCTGTCGAACGACATCCACGTGAATCTCGATGCGCCGCTTGCCGGCATCGCCGAATCGCTCGCGCAGCTCGGCCTGCCCGTGCCGGCGATCCGCACCGCGGTACGCACCGGCGATACGACGCAGGCCGAGCGCAGCGCGCTGCGCAAGCGCGCGCCGCACATCCTCGTGACGACGCCCGAATCGCTGTACGTGCTGCTGTCGTCGACCTCGGGCCGGCAGATGCTGTCGACCGTTCGATCGGTGATCGTCGACGAAATCCACGCGCTCGCGTCGTCGAAGCGCGGCAGTCATCTCGCGCTGTCGCTCGAACGGCTCGACGCGCTGGTCGGCCGCGCGCTGCCGCGCATCGGGCTGTCGGCCACGCAAAAGCCGATCGATGCGGTCGCGCGCTTTCTCGTCGGCGGCCCGGCCGACGCGCCGCGCGAATGCGCGATCGTCGATACGGGCCACACGCGCGAACGCGATCTCGCGCTCGAACTGCCGAACGTGCCGCTCGAACCGGTGATGGCGAACGACGTGTGGGAACAGCTGTACGACCGCATCGCGGCACTCGCCGCCGCGCATCGCACGACGCTCGTGTTCGTCAACACGCGGCGCACGGCCGAGCGCATGGCGCGCCATCTCGCCGAGCGGCTCGGCAAGGACGCGATCGCCGCACATCACGGCAGTCTCGCGAAGGAGCACCGCTTCGATGCGGAGCAGCGGCTCAAGCGCGGCGAACTGAAGCTGCTCGTCGCGACCGCATCGCTCGAACTCGGCATCGACATCGGCGATGTCGATCTCGTCTGCCAGGTCGGTTCGCCGCGCGGGATCGCGCCGTTCCTGCAGCGCGTCGGCCGCTCCGGGCACCACGTCGGCGGCGTGCCGAAGGGCCGGCTGTTTCCGCTGTCGCGCGACGAGCTCGTCGAATGCGCGGCGCTGCTCGACTGCGTGCGCCGCGGCGAACTCGACACGCTGCGGATTCCGGAAGCGCCGCTCGACGTGCTCGCGCAGCAGATCGTCGCCGAAGTCGCGTGCGCGGAATGGCGCGAGGACGCGCTGTACGCGAGCTTCACGCGCGCCGCGCCGTATGCGCGCCTGTCGCGCGAGCGCTTCGACGACGTGATGAAGATGCTCGCGGAAGGCTTCACGAGCCGCCGCGGCGTGCGCGGCGCGTATCTGCACCGCGACGTCGTCGGCGGCACCGTGCGCGGCCGGCGCAACGCGATGATGACGGCGACGACCTCCGGCGGCACGATTCCCGACATGGCCGACTACGCGGTGCTGCTCGAGCCGCAAGGCATCCAGGTCGGCACGGTCAACGAGGACTTCGCGGTCGAGAGTCTCGCCGGCGACGTGTTCCAGCTCGGCAACCAGTCGTACCGGATCATTCGCGTCGAAACGGGGCGCGTGCGCGTCGAGGATGCACAAGGCCAGTCGCCGAACATTCCGTTCTGGCTCGGCGAAGCGCCGGGACGCAGCGACGAGCTGTCGGCGGCCGTCGGCCGGCTGCGCGCGCAGCTCGACGCGCTGTTTGCCGAAGGCGATCGCCGGACGCAGGCGCGCGCCGCATCGCGCAAGCGCGCCGACGCCGATGCCGATACGGGCGCCGGCCCCGCAACCGGCGTCGCGCTCGCAGACAGCCGCCTTGCGCCGGCGCTGCGCTGGCTCGTCGACGAGCTGCGGCTGTCCGACGAAGCGGCCCGGCAGATCGTCGACTATCTCGCGCGCGCCCGCGCGGCGCTCGGCGCGCTGCCGACGCAAGACACGCTCGTGATGGAGCGCTTCTTCGACGAATCGGGCGGCACGCAGCTCGTGATCCACTCGCCGTTCGGCAGCCGCATCAACCGCGCGTGGGGGCTCGCGCTGCGCAAGCGCTTCTGCCGCAGTTTCAACTTCGAACTCCAGGCAGCGGCGACCGACGATGCGATCATCCTGTCGCTGTCGCTCGCGCACAGCTTCGCGCTCGAGGACGTATGGCGCTACCTGCGCTCGACGAGCGCCGAGCACGTGCTGATCCAGGCGCTGCTCGACGCGCCGCTGTTCGGCGTGCGCTGGCGCTGGAACGCGACGACGTCGCTCGCGCTGCCGCGCTTCACGGGCGGCCGGCGCACGGCACCGCAACTGCAGCGGATGAAAAGCGACGATCTGCTCGCGACCGTGTTTCCCGATCAGGCCGCGTGCCTCGAGAACGTCGTCGGCGAACGCGAGATTCCGCATCACCCGCTCGTCGATCAGACGCTCGACGACTGCCTGCACGACGCGATGGACGCCGACGGCTGGCTGGCGCTACTGCGCCGGATCGAAAGCGGCGCGGTCGAACTGATCGCGCGCGACCTGCCCGCGCCGTCGCCGCTCGCCGCCGAGATCCTCAACGCGAAGCCGTACGCGTATCTCGACGATGCGCCGATCGAGGAGCGCCGCACGCAGGCGGTGCTGTCGCGCCGCTGGAGCGATCCGGAATCGGCCGACGATCTCGGCGCGCTCGACGCCGATGCGATCGCCGCGGTGCGCGACGAAGCGTGGCCGCTCGTGCGCGATGCGGACGAAATGCACGATGCGCTGCTGACGCTCGCGTGCATCACCGAAGACGAAGCGAACGCACACGAAGGCTGGCCTGCGTGGCTCGCCGAACTTGCGGGCAGCCGCCGCGCGACGAAGCTCGTCACGCCGGATGGCGCCGCGCTGTGGGTGCCGGTCGAACGGCTCGTCTGCTTGCGCGCGGTGCACGCGGACGCGCGCGTGGCGCCGGTGCTGAAGGTGCCGGCCGCATGCGCGCAGCCCTGGGAAGCCGACGCCGCATGCGTCGAGCTCATCCGCGCGCGGCTGACCGGTTTCGGCCCGCTGCCGCTCGACGCGATCGCGCGACCGCTCGGCCTGCCGCCGGCCGCCGCCGCGGCGGCGCTCGCCGCCCTCGAACGCGAAGGCTACGTGATGCGCGGCCGCTTCACGCCGGGCACGACCGTCGACGAATGGTGCGAACGCCATCTGCTCGCGCGCATTCATCGCTATACGGTGAAGCGGCTGCGCCGCGAAATCGAGCCGGTCGAGCGTGCGGACTTCATGCGCTTCCTGTTCCACTGGCAGCATCTGACACCCGACACACGCGGCACAGGCCGCGACGCGCTCGCGGCCGTCGTCGAGCAGCTCGAAGGCTACGAGGCCGCCGCCGGCGCATGGGAAGACGCGCTGCTGCCGGCGCGGCTCAGCGACTACACGGCGGGCGGACTCGACGAGCTGTGCCGCTCCGGCAAGCTGGTCTGGACGCGGATCGGCGCGCCCGCGCGCGCGGCCGGCACGCCCGTGAAGACCACGCCGATCGTGCTGCTGCCGCGCCGTCATCTGGCGGCGTGGCATGCGCTGCGCGATCCCGACGCGCAGCCGACGCTGTCGGCGCGCGCCGCACAGGTGCGCGATGCGCTCGCCGCGCACGGCGCGATGTTCTTCGACGCGCTGCTCGACGAGCTGCACATGCTGCCGGTCGAACTCGAACAGGCGCTCGGCGAACTCGTCTCGGCCGGCCTTGCGAACGCGGACAGCTTCGCGGGGCTGCGCGCGCTGCTGAAGCCGGCCGTCAAGCGCAGCGCGACCTATGCGCCGCGCACGCGGCGCGGCGGCGCACTGATCGGCGGCATGGACGACGCGGGCCGCTGGGCGCTCGTACAGCGCCCGGCCGAGCGTGCGCAAACCGATGCAGCGAAGCGCCACGCGCCCGCGACCGATCCGGCCGCGCTCGAACACGTCGTGTGGACATTGCTGCGCCGCTACGGCGTCGTGTTCTGGCGGCTGCTCGAGCGCGAAGCCGACTGGCTGCCGAGCTGGCGCGAGCTCGTGCGCGTGCTGCAGCGCCTCGAAGCGCGCGGCGAAATCCGCGGCGGCCGCTTCGTCGCGGGCCTCGCGGGCGAGCAATTCGCGTTGCCCGAAGCGATCCCGATCCTGCGCGAAATGCGGCGGCAGCCGGGCGACGGGCAGACCGTCTGCGTGACCGGCGTCGATCCGCTCAACCTCGTCGGCACGCTGCTGCCCGGCGACAAGGTGCCGGCGCTCGCCGGCAATCGCGTGCTGTTTCGCGACGGCGTGCCGATCGCGTCGCTCGTGTCCGGCGCATTCCGCTATGCGCCCGACCTGACGGCGGCCGAGCGCGAGGACGCGCGCATTCGCCTCGCACGCCGCTACTGACGTCCGCTGACATCGCGCGCATCGCCGACTACTGATCGCCGCGCCGCGGCGCCGCTGCCGTTCGGGTAGCATCGGACGATTATTCGCCGCGCGGCACGCCGCGCGTACGACAAGCCGTCCGGAGACAGTCACCCATGCGCTCGCACGCCGATTCGCCCGCCGCTCGTCACGGCGGTTCGCTGACGATTTTCCAGGGCGCCGCGCTGTATATCGGCGCGGTGCTCGGCACCGGCGTGATTGCGTTGCCCGCGCTGGCCGCCGACGTCGCGGGCCCCGCGTCGCTGCTTGCGTGGGCCGCGCTCGTCGTGCTGTCGGCGCCGCTCGCGGCGACGTTCGCGGCGCTCGGCGCCCGCTACCCGGACGCGGGCGGCGTATCGACGTATGCGCGACGCGCGTTCGGGCCGAAGGCGGCGGCCGTCGTCGGCTGGTGCTTCTATTTCGCGGTGCCGGCCGGTGCGCCGGCGGCGGCGATGTTCGGCGGCGCGTACGTCGCGGCCGTGACCGGCGGCGGACAGACGACCGTCATCGCGACCGCGGCCGCGCTGATCGCGATCGTGTCGGCCGCGAACGCGTTCGGCGTGACGGTGTCGGGCCGCATGCAACTCGTGCTGTCGGCGCTGCTCGTGACGCTGCTGCTCGCCGCCGTGCTCGCGTCCGCGCCGCATGCGCGCACGACGAACCTGCATCCGTTCGCGCCGCACGGCTGGCTCGCGGTCGGACAGGCGGCCGCGCTGCTCGTCTGGAGCTTCGCCGGATGGGAAGCCATCACGCATCTGGCGGCCGAATTTCGACGCCCCGCGCACGACATGCCGCGCTCGGCCGGCATTGCGGTCGTGGTCGTCGGCCTGCTCTATCTGTCCGTGGCGGCGGCGAGCGTGATGGTGCTCGGGCCGTCGGCCGGCGCGTCGGGCGCCCCGCTCGCCGAACTGATCGCCGGCGGTATCGGCGGCCATGCGCAGGTGCTGGCGACGGCCGCGGCGCTGCTGCTCACGCTCGGCACGATGAACGCCTATTTCGCCGGCGCGGCGAAACTCGGCGCGGCGCTCGGCCGCGACGGCGCGCTGCCAGGCTGGCTCGCGCAAGGCAGTCAGGTCGGCGGCGTGCCGCGCCGCAGCCTCGCTGCGATCGCGCTGCTCGCGGCGGTCGCGCTCGCCGCGACGACGCTCGCGGGGGTCGGGCCGACGCCGCTCGTGCTCGTCACGTCGGGCTGCTTCGTGATGGTGTACGGGCTCGGCGCGGCGGCCGCGCTGCAACTGCTGCCGCGCGGCAGCGTCGCATATCGCTGCGCGTGGATTTCGCTGATCGCGGTCGCCGGGCTGTTCGTGACGACGGGATGGTATGTCGTATGCCCGCTGCTGCTTGCCGGCGGCGCGCTGCTCTATCTGCGGATGACGGTGCGGCGCGGGTGATGCGATGCGACGTGCGCTCGCAGCTGCGGCTTGCGGCTTGCGGCTTACGGCTCGCGGCTCGCGACGACGCGCACGCGTTCAACCTCGACCGCGACGCCCTCGCACGTCAGCCGCCGCGACGCGCCGGTTTGCGCGCCGCGCGGCGCGGCCGCGCGTCGCCGAAGCGCGCACGCGCAATATCGCGCACCGCATCGATCAGCGTGCGCGCGACGGGCGTCGGCTGCGCGTCGGTCCGCAGCACCAGTCCGACCGGCTCGTCGGTGCCGGCGGCCGGCAGCGGCAGACGCGCGAGCGCGCCGGCCGACAGATCGTACTCGGCCGCATACAGCGGCACGAACCACACCGCATCGTTCTCGAGCGCGAGCGCACGCGCAACCGACACCGACAGCACCTCGATGAACGCATCGAGCGGCGGCGCCCCGCACGCGCCGAGCAGCTGCTCGGCCGACTGGCGGATCAGCGTACCGTACGGCGGCAGCACGACCGGATAGCGCGCGAGCTCGGCGGCCGGCGCGGCGCTTGCGAGCAGCGGATGGCCGGCGCGCACGACGGCGACGAGCGGCTCGTTGTACAGCTGCTCGAACGCAAGCCCGACCATGCGCTCGGGCTCCGACAAGCGCCCGATCGCGCATTCGATCGCGCCGGCCTTCAGCCGTTCGAGCAGTTCCGTATTGGCCGCCGTCGCGATCCGCACGACGACGCGCGGCCAGCGTGCGGCCAGCGCCTTCATCAGTGCGGGCGCGAGCGACGCGGCGACGGTCGGCAGCATGCCGATCTCGAGCGTCGCGGCAGCCGCGCCGCCCTCGCGCGCGAGCAAGCCGACGCCCTGCCGCAATGCGAGCACGCACGCGTTGGCATGCGGCATGAAGAGTTGCGCTTCGCGCGTCGGCTGCGCGCCGTGGCGGCCGCGCTCGAACAGCTTCACGCCGAGAATGCCCTCCAGCTCGGCGATCGTCTTCGATACGGCCGGCTGCGTGATCGACAGGCTTTCCGCGGCCTTCTGCACGCCGCCCAGCTGCGCGACCGCGAGAAAGCACTGCAGATGCCGGAACTTGACGCGGCCGTCCGCGATTCGATTATTCATAACAGATCGTTATGCGATGGGCGATAAAGTGCCATTTTGCATAACTTTTCGGCAAAACCGAAGCGAGCCGAGGTCCGGGGTCGACAGCGCGGCGGAAAGATCTCGCCGAAGGCGTGTCTCACGGCCCGCCCGACGCCCGCGGGCACGCGGCACGACGCGAATCGGCACGCTCGGCCAATGCATAACCGTCCGTTATGCGATCCGCGAAAAAAGGTCATTTTGCATAACTTTCCGGATTGGCTAAAGTCCTGCCATCCACTTGTCGAAACATCTTCAGGAGACGCCCGATGGATGCCCCCACGATCCTCACGCCGCGCGACTGGCCGTCGCATCCCGCGTATGTCCATCCCGAGTACCGCTCGTCGGTCAAACGCGGCCCGACGCGGCCGCTGATCCCGCTGAAGGAAAAGCTGCGCGACCAGTACGCGCCCGTCTACGGCGCCGAGGATCTCGGCCCGCTCGATCACGATCTGACGAAAAACGCCGTGAAGAACGGCGAGCCGCTCGGCGAGCGAATCGTCGTCACGGGCCGCGTGCTCGACGAAGGCGGCAAGCCGGTGCGCAACACGCTCGTCGAAGTGTGGCAGGCGAACGCGGCCGGCCGCTACGTGCACAAGGTCGATCAGCACGACGCGCCGCTCGATCCGAACTTCCTCGGCGCCGGCCGCTGCCTGACCGACGACGAAGGCCGCTACCGCTTCCTGACGATCAAGCCCGGCGCATACCCGTGGGGCAACCATCCGAACGCGTGGCGTCCGAATCACATCCACTTCTCGCTGTTCGGCGACTATTTCGGCTCGCGTCTCGTCACGCAGATGTACTTCCCCGGCGATCCGCTGCTCGCATACGACCCGATCTTCCAGGGCACGCCGGAAGCCGCGCGCGAGCGGCTGATCTCGCGTTTTTCGATGGACATTACCGAAGAAGGCTATGCGCTCGGCTACGAATTCGACATCGTGCTGCGCGGCCGCGACGCCACCCCGATGGAGCGCTGAACCATGACGACGCTGAAGCAAACCCCTTCGCAAACGGTCGGCCCGTACTTCGCCTACGGCCTGTGTCCGCAGCAGTACGACTACGATCTGAAGAGCCTGTTTACGCCGACGCTCGCCGCGCCGCACGCCGAAGGCGAGCACGTGCTGCTGGTCGGCCAGGTGTTCGACGGCGACGGCAACGTCGTCAGCGACGCGATCCTCGAGTTCACGCAGGTGGACGGCGCGGGCCGCTATCCGGCATCGCGCGACGACATCGCGAAGTCCGGCTTCACGGGCTTCGCACGCGTCGGCACCGGCACCGATCCGCAGCATCGCTATGTCGTCGAGACGGTCAAGCCCGGCCGCATCGGCGCGGACGACGCACCGCACGTGAACGTGACCGTCATGATGCGCGGGATCCTCACGCACGCGTTCACACGCCTGTATTTCGACGACGAAGCGACGGCGAACGCGAACGACCCGGTGCTGAACGCGGTGCCGGCCGAGCGCCGTGCGACGCTGGTCGCGAAGCGCGACGCACAGCCGGGCCGGCCGGTCGTCTATCGCTTCGACATCCGGATGCAGGGCCCGGACGAAACGGTGTTCTTCGACGTGTAACGCGCGCGCCGGCCGACGCCGGCTCGCGTGTCACGACGCCGCGTGTCGCGATGCCGAATCCGGCGTCGCGGCACGCGGCGTTATCGTTTGCGCGATGAATCGATGCTGCGTCGCGCAAGCACCGCGGGCGGCGGCGGGAACGGTGCCCGGACGGGCCGCCGTGCGCGCGCGACGCCGCGCACACGACGCGCATGCTGCGCGCGCACATGCGTCATCGGCACGACGGGTTTTCGCTTGCGTGATCCGCATCCTATTCTGTCTTATCGACCGCAACCCGACGTCATTGAATCGTATTAGGAAACAATGAACGAGTGACCCGCAGACCAGGCGGCCCGGCGCATGCCGCCCGGCGTCTGTGCCGACCGAGTGCCTTTGAGCGCGGCTGCAGAATCCGGCAGACGCGCGTTTTTTTGTCCGCTGCCGCCGCGGCGGCGCCGCCTCAGCGCAGCATGAACGACATCGCCGACAAGCTGTTCAGCGTGCGCACCACGTGCTCGACCGACGGCCCGTCGAAACGCAGCGTCACCGCATCGACGCGCTCGAGCGACGGCAGCACGCAGAACAGATCGGCGATCGCGGGCGTCTGTACACGCAGCGTGCAGTGCGCCGGCACCGGCCGATGCGCGCCGGCGCGCAATCCGCTCGCCACCGCGCGCGCGACCGTTTCACGCGCCGCGATCGCAATTCGCGCGCATGCGGCGGCCGGCGTCAGCGTGTCGCCGCTCGATGCACCGCCGGCCGTCTTCACGGTCTCGAAACGCGCATCGGGAAACAGCGGCTGCGTTTCTTCGGCGAACACGTCGTCGCCGGACGCGAGCACGACGTGCGCGCCGTATTCGCGCGCGAGCGCGCCATAGAGCCCCGCCTCGCCGAGCTCGACGCCGTTCAGCCAGACCTGCGTAAAGGCGAAGGTGTTGATCGTGTGCGCGAGCACGCCGCGCGTCTGCGACTTCGCGTGATAGCCGATCATGAACACGAGGTCCGGCTGCCGTTCTAGGCCCGCCATCATCCCGAGCGTGCGCGGCTTGCCGAGCACGACGCGCGCGCGTGCGTCGAGCGCGTCCGGCAGCAGGTTGCGAAAACCGCCATGCGAGTCGTTGACCCACACGGACTGCGCGCCGCCCGCGAACGCGCCTTCGATCGCCGCATTCGCTTCGGCGGTCATCCAGCGCCGCGCCCGTTCGTACTCGGGATTGCCGGCACGCGTCTGCTCGACGGCAAACACGCCGGCGACGCCTTCGATATCGGTCGAGATCAGGATCTTCATCGTTGAATGGTGGTCGGTCCTTCGTTGAGCAGGCGGTCGAGGTCGGGCACCGCGTCGCGCAGCGCGCGCCGCACGTGCCCGTCGCGGCCGACGACCGTGACAGCCTGCAGCAACGCGTCGGCGATCGCGTGCTCGACGCTGTCGGCCGCGGCCATGAACAGCGGGTCGAGTGCGGCATCGGCGACGAGCGCCGGCAGCGCGACGTAATCGGCATCGTGCGCGATCGTATAGGCGGTCGAGAACCCGAGCGCGATGTCGCCGCTGCCGTGCCCGTACACCGAGCCGGTGCGCGCGAGCCCGGCCGCCGCACGGCGCGCGAGCCGCGACAGTTGCCGTGCGTCGAGCGGCGCATCGGTCGCGACGAGCATGATGATCGAGCCCTGCTCCGGCGGCGCGACCGGCTCGCCCGCCGCCTGCCGCGCGGCGACGATGCGTCCGACCGGCACGCCGCCGAGCGTCAGCATCGGCAGCCGGCCGAAATTCGCGAGCACGAGCGCGCCGACCGTATAGGGCCGCTCGGCCGCGATCGCGACGCGCGATGCGGAGCCGATGCCGCCCTTCAGATCGAAGCACGACATCCCGCGCCCCGCGCCGACCGCGCCGCGCGCGACCTCGCGCGACGCGGCCGCGCAGGCGGCGTCGTAATGCGCGGGCGCGATCGCGAACGCGTGAAGGTCGTTCAGATAACCGTCGTTGCACTCGAACACGAGCGGGTTCACGGTCGGCCAGTCGCGGCCGACCTGCGGATTCGCGGCGACGGCCGCACGGATCTGCGCCTGCGCGACCGTGCCGACGCCGAACGTGTTCGTCAGCGCGATCGGCGTGTCGAGCGTGCCGAGCTCGTCGACCTGCACGAGCCCGACGCTCTTGCCGAAGCCGTTGATCACGGCCGCGCCGGCCGGCACCTTGCTGCGGTACAGATCGCCCGCGTGCGGCTTGACGACCGTGACGCCCGTCTGCACCGCGCCGTCGTCGAGCGTGCAATGGCCGACCGTCACGCCCGGCACGTCGGCGATCGAGTCGCGCGGGCCGGCGGGCAACGCGCCGTTCCACCTCGGCACGGTGCGCATCAGCGACGCTCCAGTTTCGGGTCGAGCGCGTCGCGCAGGCCGTCGCCGAGCAGATTGAACGCGAGCACGGTCAGGAAGATCGCGAGGCTCGGAAAAATCGCGACGTGCGGCGCGGCGACCATGTCCGCACGCGCTTCGTTCAGCATCGCGCCCCACTCGGGCGTCGGCGGCTGCGCGCCGAGCCCGAGGAACGACAGGCTCGCGGCCGTGATGATCGAGGTGCCGATGCGCATCGTGAAGTAGACGACGACCGACGACACGGTGCCCGGCAGGATGTGCCGCATGATGATCGTCCAGTCGGACGCGCCGATGCTGCGCGCGGCCTCGACGTAGGTCATATGCTTGAGCATCAGCGTGTTGCCGCGCACGAGCCGCGCGAACGCCGGGATGCTGAAGATCGCGACCGCGCAGATCACGTTGACCATCCCGTTGCCGAGAATCGCGACGACGCCGATCGCGAGCAGGATGCCGGGAAACGCGAACAGCACGTCGGCGATGCGCATCGTGATGCGGTCCCACCAGCCTTCGTAGTAGCCGGCGAGCAGCCCGAACAGCGTGCCGATCAGCGCGCCGAGCGCGACCGAGAAGAAGCCGGCCGCGAGCGAGATCCGCGTGCCCGCGACGATCCGGCTGAAGATGTCGCGGCCGAGCGAATCGACGCCGAACCAGTGCACGGCCGACGGGCCCGCGTTCAGCGCGTCGTAGTCGAAGTAGTTCTCCGGATCGAACGGCACGACGTGCGGGCCGACGAACGCGAGCACGACGAGCATCAGCACGAATCCGCCGGCGACGAGCGCGACCGTCTGCTTGCGGAACTTGCGCCAGAATTCGCGCCACGGCGTGCGCACCGCGGTCTCGGCGGGCGCGGCCGGGCTCGGAACGGTTGCGTTCATGCGCACCTCACTTGAACCGGATGGTCGGATTGATGACCGCGTAGAGCACGTCGACGGTCAGGTTGATCAGGATGAATTCGAGCGAGAACAGCAGCACGATCGCCTGGATCACGGGGTAATCGCGCATCGTCACCGAATCGACGAGCAGCCGGCCGAGCCCCGGCCAGTTGAACACCGCCTCGACGACGATCGATCCGCCGAGCAGGAAGCCGAACTGCAGCCCCATCATCGTGACGACCGGAATCATCGCGTTGCGCAGGCAGTGCTTGAGCACGACCTTCGGCTCGTGCACGCCCTTCGCGCGCGCGGTGCGCACGAAGTCCTCGTTCATCACCTCGACGAACGACGCGCGCGTGAAACGCGCCATCACGGCCGCGACCGCCGCGCCGAGCGTGAGCGACGGCAGCACGTAGCTCTTCCACGTGCCGTCCGGCACGACGGGCAGCCAGCCGAGCTTCACCGAAAAGATTTCCATCAGCAGCATGCCGAGCGCGAACGCCGGAAACGAGATGCCGGACACCGCGAGCGTCATGCCGAAGCGGTCCGGCCAGCGGTTGCGCCATACGGCCGACGCGATGCCGATCGCCATCCCGAACAGCGTCGCCCACGCCATGCTGACGATCGTCAGCATCAGCGTCGGCATGAAACGCTCGCCGATTTCCGTCGATACCGGCCGCTTGCTGCGCGTCGATACGCCGAAATCGCCGTGCGCGATCTTCACGAAGAAATTCGCGAACTGCGTCGGCAGCGGCCGATCGAGGCCGAGATCGGCGCGCACGAGCGCGACCGTCGCGTCGTCGGCTTCGGGGCCGGCCGCGAGCCGCGCCGGGTCGCCCGGCAGCAGATGCACGAACAGGAACACGAGCACCGCGACGATCGCGAGCGTGGGCAGCAGGCCGAACAGCCGTTTGATGATGAAAGTCAGCATGGGGACACCGAACAGGGGCCGCTTGCCGGCGCGATCGACGCACTGCGCCGGCAAGCCGCGATGCGCGCGAGCGCGCTCAGTTCATCGAGACCTCGTCGATATTGAACGACCCGTCCGGCATCACGTAGATGCCGTGCAGCCGCTTGCTGCGCGCATAGACGATGTTCTCCTGCACGAGGAAGATCCACGGCGCGTCGGCCCAGATCCGCTTCTGCGCATCGCCGTAGAGCTCGGCCTTTTTCGCGCGATCGACGGTCTGCAGCGCCTTCGAAAGGTCGTCGTCGAGGGCCGGGTTCCGGTAGTACGCCGTATTGAACAGCTTCGGCGGCATCGATGCCGAAGCCAGCAGCGGCGTGAGCGCCCAGTTCGCTTCGCCGGTCGACGCGGACCAGCCGATATAGAACATCCGCACCGGCGCGGTGGCGGGATCCGGCGCGCTCTCGACCTTCGACACGCGCTCGCCCGATTCGAGCGCCTGCACCTGCGCCTTCACGCCGACCTGCGCGAGCTGCTGCTGCAGGAACTGGATCACCTTCTGCGACGTCGTGTTGTTGTAGCCGGACCAGAGCACCGTCTCGAAGCCGTTCGGATAGCCGGCCTCCTTCAGCAGCGCGCGCGCCTTCGCCGGATCGTACGGCCACGGGCCTGTCTTCGTCGAGAATTCGACGCCGGGCGGCACGACGCCTGTCGACGGCGTCGCGAAGCCCGAGAACGCGACCTTCACGAGCGCCTCCTTGTTGATCGCGTAGTTCAGCGCCTGGCGCACCTTCAGGTTGTCGAACGGCTTTTGCTGCATGTTCAGCGACACGTAGCGCGCGACGATCGACGGCCGCTCGACGATGTCGAGCTTCGGATTGCTCTTCAGGTCGGGCACCTGCTCGTACGGAATGCGGAACGCCATGTCGGCCTGTCCGGCCTTCATCAGCGCGGCGCGCGTGTTGTTGTCGATCACGGGTTTCCAGTCGAGCGCGTCGATCTTCGGATAGCCCTTCTTCCAGTAGCCGGCGAATTTCTTCACCTTCAGGTCGTCCGTCTGCTTCCATTCGACGAACTCGAACGGCCCGGTGCCGACCGGATGCAGCGCGACGTCGCGCCCCCACTTCTTCAGCGCGGCCGGCGAAATCATCACCGCCGACGGATGCGCGAGCGTGTTGATGATCGCGGAGAACGGCTCGCGCAGCGTAAGCTTCACCGTGTACGGATCGACGACTTCGGTCTTCTCGATCACGCGGAACAGGTTGTAGCGCTTCAGCTTGTTCGCCGGATCGGTCACGCGGTCGAAGTTCGCCTTCACGGCGTCCGCGTTGAAGTCGGTGCCGTCATGGAACTTCACGCCCTTGCGCAGATGGATCGTGTAGACCTTCGCGTCCGGCGACGCGTCGTAGCCGGTCGCGAGCACGTTGACGACCTTCATGTCCTTGTCGAAGCCGAACAAGCCCTCGTAGAACGACTTCGCGGCCGCCTGCGACACCGTGTCGTTCGCGTCGTACGGATCCATCGTCGTAAACGTCTGGTCGACTGCGATCACCGCGGTCTGCTGCGCGAACGCGGGCAACGCGGCCGTCAGCGCGAACACGCTCGCGCCGGCGGCGAGCAGCGCGCGCGGACGGAACATCGGCAACGAAAGCGACTTGTTCATAAGGGCTGGCTCCTTGTGCATGGTTCTGTGACGCGTGACGGAAGACGCGGAAGCGACTGCCCCGCGCCGGACAAACACACTGCCTCGCAGACGCGCGCGACGCGGCGTCAGTACGCGCCGCCGACGCGATGCGTCGCGACGTAATGATCGGGCCCGACGGCGACGAGCGGCGCGACGACCGGCTCGTCGCCGACCGCGCGGATCGGGCTCGGAATCTCGTCCGCGGCGAGCTGGCGCGGCGCGTGCCGGCGCGCCGGATCGGCGATCGGCACCGCACTCATCAGCTTCTTCGTATACGGATGCTGCGGCGCTTCGAACACCGCGCGGCGCGGGCCGATCTCGACGATCTGGCCGAGATACATCACCGCGACGCGATGGCTGATGCGCTCGACGACGGCCATGTCGTGCGAGATGAAGAGATACGCGACGCCGAGCTCGCGCTGCAGGTCGAGCATCAGATTGACGATCTGCGCCTGCACCGACACGTCGAGCGCCGACACCGACTCGTCCGCGATCACGACCTTCGGATTCAGCGCGAGCGCCCGCGCGATCGCGATCCGCTGGCGCTGGCCGCCCGAGAATTCGTGCGGATAGCGGCGTGCGGCGTCGCGCGGCAGCCCGACCTTGTCGAGCAGCCAGTCGACGCGCGCCTGCGCGTCGCGGCCGCTCGCGACGCCGTGCACGAGCAGCGGCTCCATGATCGAGAAGCCGACGGTCAGCCGCGGATTCAGCGAGGCGAACGGGTCCTGGAAGATGAACTGGATGTTGCGCCGCAGCGCCTGCAGGTCGTGCCCGGTCAACGCGCTGATGTCGCGGCCGTCGAACTCGATCGCGCCGCTCTGCGACTCGACGAGACGCAGCAGCGAACGGCCGGTCGTCGACTTGCCGCATCCCGATTCGCCGACGAGCGCGAGCGTTTCGCCCGCGCGCAGCTCGAAACTCACGCGCTCGACCGCGTGCACGTATTGCGACACGCGACCGAACAGCCCGCTCTTCACGGGAAAGCGCGTGACGAGATCGCGCACGCGCAGGATCGGCGCCGCCGCGGGATCGACGCGCGGCTGCGTGTCGGCAGGCGCGCCGGCGCGCGCGTCGCGTGGCTCGTCCGCATCGTCGTTCGCCGCGGGCGCCGCCGTCGCGGATGCGGCAGCGGGCGCGGTCGCCTCCGCGTTCAGCAGCGGAAATTTCTCCGGCACGTCGGTGCCGTGCATCGACCCGAGCCGCGGCACGGCCGCGAGCAGCGCGCGCGTGTAGCGATGCGCGGGCGTCGCGAAGATGCGCTCCGACGCGCCCTCCTCGACCTTTTCGCCGCGATACATCACGAGCACGCGGTCGGCCACTTCGGCCACCACGCCCATGTCGTGCGTGATGAAGATCACGCCCATGTTCATCTCGTCCTGCAGCCCGCGAATCAATTGCAGGATCTGCGCCTGGATCGTCACGTCGAGCGCGGTCGTCGGCTCGTCGGCGATCAGCAGCGCCGGCCGGCACGACAGCGCCATCGCGATCATCACGCGCTGCCGCATCCCGCCCGAAAGCTGATGCGGGTAGCGCGCGAACACGCGGCGCGCTTCCGGAATGCGCACGAGGTCGAGCAGACGCAACGCTTCCGCGCGCGCCTGCGCAGGCGACTTCGCCTGATGCAGCGCGATCGCCTCGCTGATCTGGTCGCCGACCGTGAAGACCGGGTTCAGCGACGTCATCGGCTCCTGGAAGATCATCGCAACGTCCGCGCCGCGAATGCCGCGCATCGTCGCGGCGCTCGCCTGCACGAGATCGACGACTGCGCCGCCGCGGCGGCGCAGCGCGATCCGCCCGCTCGTGATCTCGCCGCCGCCATGCTCGACGAGCCGCATCAGCGCAAGCGACGTGACCGACTTGCCGGAACCCGATTCGCCGACGATCGCGAGCGTCTCGCCGCGATCGACGTGAAACGACACGTGGCGCACCGCATCGAAGGTCGCGCGTTCGCGGCGGAACATCACCGACAGATCGTCGACGGCGACGACGCGCTGCTCGGGCAGCATCAGACCGGACGGACTCGGTTTCATGCGGGTCTCCTCGAACACGGCGGCATCAGCTCGCATCGTCGTCGCGATAGATGCCGACGACCGGCGCGGCGCCGACGCGCGCATGGCCGCGATACATCCCTTCGGTGTTGAACGGCATCGCGACGTTGCCGAACGCATCGACCGCGATGATGCCGCCGCGGCCCGCGAGCCGCGGCAGCTGGTTCATCACGACGTCGTGGGCGGCCTGCGCGAGCGTCGCGCCGCGATAGGCGATCTGCGCCGCCACGTCGTGCGCGGCCGCGAGCCGGATGAACATCTCGCCGGTGCCCGTGGCCGACACCGCGCAGGTCGCGTCGTCCGCGTAGCAGCCCGCGCCGATGATCGGCGAGTCGCCGACGCGTCCCGGCTGCTTGTTCGTGATGCCGCCGGTCGAGGTCGCCGCGGCGACGTGCCCCTGCAGATCGCGCGCGACCGCGCCGACCGTGCCGTGCTTGCGGTCCGGATCGAGCGGCTCCGCGCGGCGCGGCGCGCCGAACGCAAACGTCGCCGCATCGTGGTCGAGCATCATGCCGGCCGCCGCGCGTGCGTTGAGCCACTGCGCATGACGCGCGTCGGTATCGAAGTAGCCCGGCTCGACGAGTTCGAGCCCTTGCGCGGCCGCGAACGCATCGGCGCCCGCGCCGGCAAACAGCACGTGCTCGCTCGCCTCCATGACGCGCCGCGCGGCGAGCACCGGGTTGCGCACGCGCGTCGCGCAGCAGATCGCACCGGCCGCTCGCGTCGCGCCGTCCATGATCGCCGCATCGAGTTCGTGCTTGCCTTCGGCCGTATAGACCGCACCGCGGCCGGCATTGAACAGCGGACAGTCTTCGAGCATGCGCACGGCGACCGTCACCGCGTCGAGCGCACTGCCGCCCTCGGCCAGCACTGCCTGCGCGGCCTGCAGGATCGCGGTCAGCTCCGCGCGGTACTGCCGTTCGGTGTCGGTGTCCATTGCATCGCGCAGGATCGTGCCTGCGCCGCCGTGAATCGCGACGATCGCGGGTGAAGTCATGATGGGTCCGGGCGGGGAAAGGAAAGGTTCGGAGCGGGAACGGCCGCTTGCGGCTGCACGAGCCATGGCAGCACGAATTCGGTCATCTCGGCCGCGGATTTCGCGGAACGGTGCGTGCGCAGCGCGACCGCGTCGATCAGCGCTTCGATCGTCGCCAGCACGGCCGCCTCGGACGTCGCCGCGAAGCGCCGCTCGGCCTTCACGTACAGACTCAGCGAGGCGATCGGCGCGAGCGGCGATTCACGGCCGTCGGTGATCGCGAGCACGCGTGCGCCGCGCGCAGCCGCCCGCGTGGCGAGCTCGACCGTGTCCTTCACGTAGCGCGGAAACGCGAGCGCGATCACGAGGTCGCGCGCATCGGCCGTGTAGAGGCGCCGCGCCGCATGCGACGGGCCGCCGAGCAGCGCGAGCGACTGCACGTTGTCGTGACACACCGAGAGCCCGTGCTCCATCAGCCCCGCGAGAAACGCGCTCGACCCGGCGCCGAGAATCAGCACGCGCCGCGCGCCGACGATCGCCTCGACGGCGGCTTCGACGTCGGCGGCGTTCAGCTGCGCGCGCGTGTTCTCGATATTCGCGACCGCCTGATCGAACACCGTATCGATCCAGGCGCTGCCGCGCACGCCGGGCTCCTGCTCCTGCGCGGAGCGCAGCCGTTCGACCGGCGCGAGCGTCGCCTCGAAACCGCGCACGAGCGCCGCGCGCATCGCCGGATAGCCGTCGAAGCCGAGCGCCTTCGCGAAGCGGTTCGCGGTCGCGATCGACGCGTTCACCGCGAGCGCGAGCTCGTCGATCCGCATCGTCGCCGCGCGAAACGGATTCGCGAGTACAAACTCGCCCATGCGCCGGTGGATCGGCGTCATCGACGGCATCGCGGCCGCAATGCGCTCGGCGATCGCGGGTTCGTCGGCACCGACATCGGGAGGAACGGAAAGCGTCATGGACGGAAGACCGCAACGAAGATGTAAATCAATTTACACAATCCGCAAGGCGGAAAAAATAAACTTTCATCAGGGTTGTCACGCGGGTGTGCGCCTTCGCACGCGGCGCGCGCGTCATGCGGGTTTTCCCTTATTCGTCGAATACCTTACAATTCGTCAGCTCGATTTTGCTGCACGCCCCTTTCTGCAGTCCCGACACCGGGGTACATTCGATGCACGCCGCATCAGGGTCCGGCGCGCGATGCGCGGCCGGGGCGGCGTCGCGCTTCGTTGCACCCGCTACTGGATGCCCGCCATGCCCGATTCCCGTTCCTCGCCACATACCACGTTCAAGCCGCAGGTCGTACTGCCGTCGCTCGCGCTGATCGGCGCGCTGCTCGTCGTCTGTGCGTTGCTGCCCGACGAGGCCGGCGCGCTGTTCAGCGCCGGCCAGCAATGGGTCGTCGCGCGCTTCGACTGGTTCTATGTGCTGGCCGTCACGGCGTTTCTCGTGTTCCTCGTGCTGATCGCGGCCAGCGATTTCGGCAACATCCGGCTCGGCCCCGACGATGCGGAGCCCGAATTCAGCTTCGTGTCCTGGACGGCGATGCTGTTCGCGGCCGGCATGGGTATCGGCCTGATGTACTTCGGCGTCGGCGAGCCGATGCAGCACTTCCTGAAGCCGCCGACCGTCGAGCCCGCTTCGCCCGGCGCCGCGCGCGAAGCGATGCTGATGACGTTCTTTCACTGGGGCTTTCATGCGTGGGCGATCTACGGGCTGATGGGCCTCGTGCTCGCGTACTTCGGCTTTCGCTACAACCTGCCGCTCACGCTGCGCTCGGGGCTGTATCCGGTGCTGCGCGAGCGCGTGAACGGCTGGATCGGCCACGCGGTCGACGCGTTCGCGCTGGTCGGCACGGTCGCCGGCATTGCGACGACGCTCGGCTACGGCGTGATGCAGATCAGCGCCGGGCTGCATACGGTCGCAGGCTGGGATACGGGCGGCAACGCGTTTCGCGTCGGACTCGTCGCGCTGGTCGTGATCCTCGCGGGCCTGTCGGCGGCGAGCGGCCTCGACAAGGGCGTGCGGCGCCTGTCCGAGCTGAATCTGCTGCTGGCATTCCTGCTGCTCGCGTTCGTCGCGATCGCCGGGCCGACCACGTTCCTGTTGCGCGCGCTCAGCGACAACATCGGCCAGTATCTGTCGAGCCTCGTCGACCTGTCGTTCCGGACGTATGCGTATGCGCCGCCGCGCGACGAAGGCTGGTTCGGCGGCTGGACGATTCTCTACTGGGCGTGGTGGGTGTCGTGGTCGCCGTTCGTCGGGATGTTCATCGCGCGCATTTCGCGCGGCCGCACGATCCGTCAGTTCGTGATCGGCGTGCTGCTCGTGCCGACCGCGTTCAACCTCGTCTGGATGACCGTGTTCGGCAACAGCGCGATCTGGCTCGACACGCACGGCGCGGCCGGTGCGCTCGCGCAGACGGCCACCAACGTCGACGCCCTGCTGTTCCGCTTCTTCGATTTCCTGCCGCTGTCGCAATTGCTTTCGATCGTGGCGATCCTGCTGATCGCGGTGTTCTTCGTCACGTCGGCCGATTCCGGCGCGTTCGTGATCGATCAGATCGCGACGCGCGGCGCCGCGCGCTCGCCGGTCTGGCAACGGCTGTTCTGGGCCGCGCTGCTCGGCGTGACGGCAGCCGTGCTGCTCGTCGCCGGCGGCCTCGGCGCGCTGCAGGCGATGACGCTGATGGCCGCGTTGCCGGTGGCCATCATCATGCTCGCGTTGTGCTACGGCCTCTGGTGCGGGCTCGCCGCCGATCGCGCGCACTACTCGCAGGACGTCGCGCCCGCGACGAGCTTCTGGACCGGCCAGCACTGGCGCCATCGTCTGACGCACATCCTGCGCCAGACGACCGAGGCCGATGCGCGCCAGTTCGTCGCCGACACCGTGATGCCCGCGCTGCGCAAGGTCGCCGACGAATTGCGCGCGGGCGGCGTCGAGGCGCACGTGCAGCGCGACGGCGACGATGCGGTGCGGCTCACGGTGCCGACCGCCGAGCAGCGCGATTTTGTCTACGGCGTGCGCGTGACCGCGAAAACCGCGCCCGCATTCCTGATGCGCGAAGCGGCGGAGCCGCAGTCGGCGCGCCCGCACGTGTACGGCATCATCACGTTCTTCGAGGACGGGCGGCTCGGTTACGACATCGAATACCTGCGCGGCGACGAAGTGATCGCCGACGTGCTGCGCCAGTACGAGCGCTACGTGTCGCTCGCGGCCGACAAGCGCACGCATCTGCTGAGCCGCGCGCCGGGACACGCGACGGAGTCGGAATGAACGCGCGCCCCATCCCGCCCGCGACGCATGCAGGATCCGTGCGATGAGCGGCATCCTGCACGATCGCACTGCCGACTTCGTCGCGCTCGGCACGCTCGTCCTGCTCTATCTCGGCGGCTTCGGCGTCGCGCTGTGGCGCATCCGCGCCGCTGCGCCGCGCGGCAAGCTCTACTGGATCGTCTGCGTGGCGCTGCTGGCCGGCGGCGCGGTCGCGATCGCCGGCAACCTCGCGCCCGTGCCGAACAGCGGCGAGATGCCGCCGGGCTTCGCGCTCGGCGTCGAGGCGAGCCTGCTCGGACTCGCGCTCGTCGCGATGGGCTGCGCGTGGCTGATGCTGCGCGCCCGGCGTCGCTGACCTGCATGCGCGGTCGCGCGGCGCGGCATCGCGCACGAACGGCGCGCCCATGGTGCGCGCGGCTGCCCGCGCCGCGCCTTACGCGGCCGACGATGGCGCGCGTGCGGTGACCAGCCAGCACGCCGCCTCGAACCGCACGTCGGCGCCCTGCACGTAAGGTTCGAACGCGTTGCGGATCGTTTCGACCACGCGGCGCCGCGTCGCATCGTCCACCTGCTGCAGCGCCAGGCCGACCGGCCCCAGCCGCCCGATGTAGTCGTTCAGCGCGGGTTCCGGCAGCGCGCATGCGATATCGACGGGCTCGATCGCGATGTCGGCCCAGCCGCTGTCGGACAGCACCGCTGCAATGCGCTGCCGGTCGCCGAACGCGAACTGCCCGGGCGCGCCGGGCCGTCGCGGCGGCAGGTCCGGCAGCAGCGGCGCCGCGGCCCGCTCGGCGGTCGTCATGAACGGATTCTCGGCCGCACTGCGCCACGCGACGAACCGCAACGCCGCGTCGGTGCGCGCCGCACGCCGCAGATTCGCGAACGCGCGGACCGGATCGTCGAAAAACATCACGCCGAAACGCGACACGATCAGATCGACACTGGCGGGCACGAACGCATGCGTCTGCGCATCCGCGCACACGAAGTGCACGCGCAGGCCGCTGCGCTTCCCACGCTCGTGCGCCGCGTCGATCATCCGCGCCGAAATATCGACGCCCGTGCACTGTGCGTCCGCGCCGAGCCGCCGCGCGATGTCGAGCGTGACCGCGCCCGTCCCGCAGCCGACATCCAGCACGGCGCGCGCGGACGATGCGGCTGCGGCATCCGCGAGCAGTGTCGCGAACGGCTCGAACAGCCGGTCGAGCGACGCCTGGATGTCCACCCACGCGCGTCCCGACGGGCCGTTCCACAGCGCGGACTGTTCTTCGTTGGCGTGGTTCTGTTTCATTCGCGGCTCCCGTTGTCTGCTTCGTCGATCGTCCATCACACTGTGCTGCCTCAAGGCGGCTTGAAGTCAACCCTGTCGCGGCGCGTCCCGACACGCCCGCGTTGCGCCTTATTTTCATATTTCTTACATTTGCGCTGCGTAACGTTGGCGGCTTTCGTACGGTGCTCCCCATGCGACGACTCCTCTCTCGCGCGTTGCGCGCGCACTGCGCGGCCCTTGCGGCCTTCGCGTCACTGTCCGCGTGTTCGAACCACATCGATGCGCCCGCCGATCCGGCCAGCGCCGCCATCAACGTGCAGGCCGCGTGGGTCGAGATCGGCGATGCGAACCAGGCGATCGCGCGCGCGATCACGGCCTATCAGCCGGCGTCGTCCGACGATCCGCTGTGTCCGCAGCTGATCGTCGACGGCAAGCTGTCGCGGATGACGCTGCGCGCGGGCGCCGCGACGGTGCCGCAACGCCCGACGGCGAGCGACCCGGCCGATTCGAAGCCGTCGAGTTTTCCGGTCAGCGTCTGCGAAGCGACGCTGCCGGCCGACGCGCAGACGGCCAGCGTCGCGGGCCGCACGTTGCCGCTGCCGAAAGCGCAGCCGCAGCGCATCGCGATCATCGCCGACACCGGCTGCCGGATGAAAAAGGCCGACAACGCATGGCAGGCGTGCAACGACCCGACGGTATGGCCGTTCGACACGATCGCGGCCAGCGTCGCGAAGCTGTCGCCGGATCTCGTGCTGCACGTCGGCGACTATCACTACCGCGAAAACGCGTGCCCGCCCGACATCGCGGGCTGCAAGGACAGCCCGTGGGGCTACGGCTGGGATACCTGGCAGGCCGATCTGTTCCGGCCGGCGGCGCCGCTCATGGCGAAAGCGCCGTGGGTCGTCGTGCGCGGCAACCACGAGGAATGCGCGCGCGCCGGTCAGGGCTGGTTCCGCTTCCTCGATCCGCGCCCGTACTCGGCGTCCCGCTCGTGCGACGATCCGGCGAACGACAACGACGCGAACTATTCGGAGCCTTACGCGGTGTCGCTCGGCGGCGGTACGCAGGTCATCGTGTTCGATAGCGCGAAGGTGGGCCGCAACGCGCTGAAGCCGACCGACGCGCAGTTCCGCATCTACCAGAAGCAGTTCCAGACGGTGGCCGCGCTCGCGTCGAAGGCCGGCATGACGACGACGATCTTCACGAACCATCATCCGATCCTCGCGTTCGCGCCGATCGCAGGCAGCACGCCCGCACCCGGCAACCTCGCGCTGCAGTCGGTGATGTCGAGCCTCAACGCGCAGGCGTACTATCCGCCCGGCGTGCACGTCGCGCTGCACGGCCACGTGCACGACTTCCAGGCGATCGACTTCTCGTCCGGCCATCCGGCGACGATCGTGTCCGGCAACGGCGGCGACAACCTCGACGTCGCGCTGCCCGATCCGTTCCCGGCCGGCCTGACGCCCGCGCCCGGCGCGGTGATCCAGCGGCTGTCGCACAACAACAGTTTCGGCTTTCTGATCATGGAGCGGCGCGCGGCGCCGGCGACCGGCTGGGTATTCCACGCGTATTCGGCGGCGGGCAAGCTGCTCGCGTCATGCGATCAGTCGGGGACGACGCTCGCATGCGACAAGACGGGATTCATTGCACCGTGATCGACGAGGTTCGATATGCGCGTCGTCCGGCGCATTTGCGCGATCGCTGCGCCGCCGTGACGAAGTCGCTCACGGATTCGGCGCGAGTTTCCGCTGCGATGGCAGACGCCGTTCCGTTCGAGACGTCCGCTCCGGCTGCCGCTTCGGCCGCTTCCGCCGCTTCGGCAGGCCGGGCCGCCGCGCCTGCGCCGGGCGCGACTTCCGTTCCCGCGCGCGCCCGTCGAAAACGCATGCTGCTCGCATGTGCGGTCGCGACGCTTGCCGGGCTGGCGCTTACGGCAAGCGCCGCGCCGCCTTCGGAAACGGTCCTGCTGCCCGGTGCGCCGCCGTCGCGCGTGGTCGGCGTCGTCGGCAACGGCACACCGCAGGTCGCCGGCAAGATCGACGCGGCAACCGCGCGCTTCGCGCCCGAGCCCATGCTCGTCGCGCTCGGCCGCCGGATCTTCTTCGACACGCGGCTGTCCGAGCCGCGCGGCATGTCGTGCGCGGGGTGCCACGATCCGGGCCGCGCGTTCGCGCCGACGCTGTCGGCGGCTTCGCTCGCGGGGCCCGGCGTGCCGCAAGGCAGCCGCCCCGGCCGCTTCAGCGCGCGCAACGCGCCGTCGCTGCTGTACGTGCGCTATGTGCCGCGCCGCCACTTCTATCAAGACGACGATGCACCCGCGCCGTCGCCGTTCGGCGGGCTGTTCAGCGACGGCCGTGCCGACACGCTCGCCGAGCAGATCCGCGGCCCGCTGTTCGATCCGAACGAGATGAACAACCGTTCGCCGGCCGCGCTGCTGCGCAAGGTCGACGCGACCGATCTCGGTGCCGATCTGGCCGCCCGCTTCGGCATCTCGGTGCGGCGCGACCCCGAGCAGCTCGTACGCGCGCTCGGGACCGCCGTCGAAGCGTATTTGCAGAGCGACGAAATGGCGCCGTTCACGTCGCGCTTCGACGCGTATCTGCGCACGCGCACGCCCCTCGCGCCGGCCGAGATGCGCGGGCTCGCTCTGTTTCGGAATCCCGACAAGGGCAACTGCATGAGCTGCCATACGCTGTCGGAAACGTCGAGCCGCCCGGAGCGCTCGCTGTTCACCGACTTCGGCTACGACGCGATCGCGGTGCCGCGCAATCGCGCGCTCCCGGCGAATCGCGACCCGCGGCACTTCGACAACGGGCTGTGCGATACCGCGCGCCGGCTGCGCTGGCCCGAGCCGACGCAATGGTGCGGTTATCTGCGCACGCCGGGGCTGCGCAACGTCGCGGTGAAGCAGACGTTCATGCACAACGGCGTGTTCGCCAACTTGCGCGACGCGGTCGCGTTCTACAACACGCGGTCGACCGATCCGCGCCGCTGGTATCACGGCGCGGCGACGTTCGACGACGTGCCGGCCGCGTATCGCGGCAACATCAACGTCAATTCGACGCCGATGAACCGCCGGCCGGGCACCGTGCCCGCACTGACCGACGCCGAAATCGACGACATCGTCGCGTTCCTCGGCACGCTGACCGATGCGCGCTATGCGGGGCTCGCTGCGGCGCGTGGCGGAACGGCGGCCAATGTGGCGCGCGCGCAGGCGCCTGCCTCGGCCGTGCGCGCCGCTGCCGCCGCGCCGGCGCGCTGACCCTGGCCGGATGGCCAGGAGCGTGCGTGCTCGCTTGCAGTCGCCTCAAACACTGTTTATATTTACAGTACTGTATCAATGAACAGTGGAGGTGTGCGATGGAACATCTGGTCCGTATCGTCAACGACACCGACCGCCAGGTATTGGCATGGCTGCGGGCGCAGGTCGGCGATGCGCGCGTCGAGCGCGCTGCCCGTCAGCTCGGCCATACGCGCAAGCCTTACCCGTCCGCGGTATGCCGGTATCTGGGGATGAGTGCACCGGCCACGCTGCGGCATGCGCATCGGCCGCGCGTGGCGCGCGACTTTTCCGTCGGCGATCGCTATCTGTCCCTGATTCGCGAACACCTCGCCTCACATAGCGCGGGCCGCTGATCGTGCGCGCCCTCCCGCTCGCGCGCCGTTCGTGCGAGCGATCGCGTCCGCTCAGCCCGCCGCGATCGCGTCGCGCACGAGCCGGCCCAGCGTGTCGAATGCCGCCTCCTGTGCCGCGTCGAAGGCCCGCGTGCAGCCGATCCGGATATAGGCATCGAAGCGATTCGAGTTCGAAAAGATCGAACCGGGCGCGATCCTGATGCCTCGAGCGAGCGCGGCATCGAACAATGCGTCCGAATGGACGCCGTCGGGCAGCGCGATCCAGAGCAGCATTCCGCCCGGCGGCCGGTTCATCCGTGTACCGGCGGGGAAATGCCGCGCAATCGCATCCGCTGTTGCGTCGCGCTGTACGCGCAGTTGCTCGCGGAATCGGCGCAGATGGCGGTCGAACGCGCCCGAACCGACGAATTCGGCTGCCACTGCCTGGAGCAGCGCCGCGTTGTGACGGCTGTGCGCGAACTTCAGCATCTTCACGCGCGCGTGCCAACGCCCGCCGCTCATCCAGCCGAGTCGCATTCCCGGCGCGAGCACCTTGTTGAACGACGGGCAATAGATGACTGTGCCGTCCCGGTCCCATGCCTTCACGGGCTTCACCGCCTGCGGCACGTCGACGAGTTCGCGGTACGGCTCGTCCTCGATCACGGCCACGCCGCGGCTCGCGCACAGCGCGACGAGCGCCGCCTTGCGTTCGTCGGGCATTACGCTGCCGAGCGGGTTCTGCAGGTTCGGCACGACCACGACGGCGCGAATGTCCGGATAGGCGTTCAGCGCGACTTCGAGCGCCTCGATCGACAGCCCCGTCGTCGGGCTCGCCGGAATTTCGAGCGCGCGCATCCCGAGGCTTTCGAGCAGTTGAAGCAGCCCGAAGAACGCCGGCGATTCGATCGCGATCGTGTCGCCGGGCTGCGCGACTGCGCGCAGCGCGAGATTGACTGCGTCGACGCCGCCGCTCGTCGACATCACGTCGTCCGGCGATACCGTTACGCCGTACGACAGCGCGCGCTTCGCCATCGCGTGGCGGAACTCCGGCAGGGCGTCGATGCGCCCCGCGTCGGTCAACAGCGTCGGCTTGCGCCGCAGCAGGCGGATCGCGAGCGCCTGCAGACGTTCTGTCGGATACAGCGACGCGGCGGCGGACGCGCCGCCGAGGTTCAGCGCATCGGTCGCCGTGTGGCCGCGGTCGATCACACGCGACACGCGTTCGTGCAGCCCCGCGAACGGCGGCGCGATGGCGAGCGGCGCCGCATCGCCTTCCGGCAGCGCGTCGAGCACCGGCGATGCGCGGCGGCGCACGAAATACCCGGACCGCGGCCTTGCCTCGCACCAGCCCGCATCCTCGAGCCGCCGGAACGTCTGGATCGCCGTCGACAGGCTCACGCCGTGCTGCGCCATGAACGTGCGCACGGACGGCATCCGGTCGCCGGGCGACAGTGTGCCGGCCGCGATGATGCGGCGGTAATGCTCGGCGAGCCGTTCGTACAACGGCTCGCCGTCCATCGGCAAGGCTTCTCGGGCGATCTCGGCAAAGGGTGTCATGCGAGCGATCGTGCCGGCCGCGCGCAGTGCACGCCAGATACAGATTCGAGGCAAACCGACCGATACAGCCCGCAAAAATCGCGGCCTGCACCGCAACAGATTCTCGTCGGCTGAATCTGTTGCGCTTGTGCCCGTTTCCCTAACCTGAGTGCACGCTGTCGCCTCGCCGTCGCGGGGCTGCGTTACCGGGAAAGGATTCGCGATGCAAACGCAGGACATCCGGCTCGACGCCGGGCAAAGCCACTTTGCGTGGCTCGACAAGGGCTGTCGATTGATCGTGCTGGACGGCGCGCTTGCCGTCACGTGGCGGGACCGCACGCTCGACTGGCTGCCCGACGCGCCTCTGACGGTCCGTCGCGTGCTGACCGAAGGCGAATGTCTGACGATGGATGCGCCGGGTCACGTTGCACTCGCGGCCGGTGCCGGCGCAGACGTACGCGTGACAATCGTCACGCCCGCCGGTCGATACAGCTGGCGCGACCGGCTGCACGCGTGGTTGAGTCGGCTGCCCGCCCGGCTCACCGCATCGCCGCGCGCGCACGAGCGGTCGTGACGCTACGGTGCGTCGTCTGTCCGCGGGGCTGGCCCTATGCCGGATCGCGGCCTGCGCCATGACGCCGATATAACCGGGGACGCCGGCATCGACCGATGCCGAAACGTCCCGCCGCGTCGACGCAGTCTCGCGATCGCCCGACGCCCGGTCACACGTTCTCGCCCGCGATCGCGTCGGCGCCGGCCTCGCGCCGCGTGCCGCCGCGCACCGCGCCGAGCACGAGAACGGCAAGCCCCGCAACCACACACGGCACCGCGACGACGGCAAAGGCGGTCGGCAGCGGCAGCCCCGCCGCGAGCATTGCGCCGCCCGCCATCGAGCCGACCACCGACCCGCCGCGCCCGATCCCGTTGGCCCAGCTGACGCCCGTCGTCCGGCAGTCGGTCGGATAGAACGCCGCCGATAGCGCATTCGCCCCCACCTGCGAGCCAGACACGCAGAAGCCGGCTGCGAACACGGCCAGCGCGGCGCCCCACGGCGATGCCGCGCAGATGCCGATCGCCGCGACGAACACGCCGGCCGCCACGTAGCTGCAGGCCAGCACGCGATGCGGATCGAAGCGGTCCATCAGCCAGCCGAGCACGATCGCACCGAGCGTACCGCCGATCTGAAACATCGCGGTCACGCGCGCGGCGGTCTGCAGCGTCGCGCCGGTCGTGCGCAGCAGCGTCGGCAGCCAGCTCGACAGCAGGTAGATCACGAGCAGACTCATGAAGAATGCGAGCCACAGCAGCAGCGTACCGCGCAGCAGATCGGGCCCGAACAGCCGGCCGAGCGGCGACGCCGCCGGCTTGCCGCGCGGCGCGACGAACGACGCGTGCGCGAGATGCGGATCCGGCGCGATGCGGCTCAGCAGCGCCGCGATCCGCTCGCGCGCCGCGCCGCTGTTCACCAGATAGCGCACCGATTCCGGCAGCCGCCATGCGAGCACCGGCAGCAACAGCAGCGGCGCGACACCGCCGACGACGAGCACCGCGCGCCAGCCGTCGCGTTCGATCAGCGATGCGGCGACGAGGCCGCCGAGCGCCGAGCCGATCGTGAAGCCGCAGAACATCGTCGTCACGAGCAGCGAACGGCGACGCGCGGGACAGTGTTCGGACGTCAGCGTGATCGCGTTCGGCATTGCACCGCCAAGCCCGAGCCCTGTCACGAAGCGCCACGCGATCAGTTCCGTGACACCGCCCGCACTCGCGGACGCGGCGCTCGCGACGCCGAAGCATGCGACGCAGGCGAGCAGCAGCCGCTTCCGCCCGAACCGGTCGCCGAACGGCCCGAACGCCAGTGCGCCGGCCATCAGCCCGGCCAGCCCCGCGCCGAACACCGGCGCGAGCTGCGCAGGCGACAGTTGCCATTCCGCCCGGATCACGGGCGCGACGAATCCGATCGACGCGGTGTCGAACCCGTCGATCGCGACGATGAGAAAGCACAGCACGACGATCGCGATCTGAAACGGCGACACGCGACGCCGGTCGATCCATTCGCTGACGTCGACGGACAGCGTGGTATTCATGATGATGTCTCCTCCAGGAACGCGCGCGGCTCGGCCGGCGCGCGGGGGCCGTCGTGCGCGTTACGCGACCGGCTTCAGGCAGTCGTCGGCGCGCCATCCATGCAGCCACTCGAGCGCGTCGTAGAACTGCGACTGCGTGCGTCCGACCCACAGCGCATTGCGCACCTGCCGCTCGACGCCCTTCGCGTGATAGATGCGCCCCATTTCGCGCGCCGAATACAGCACGCGCGCGGTACGCGGAATCCGCACGCGTTCGTACAGCGCGAACGCGGCCTCGAAATCGCCATCGGTCTGCGCGACGGCCGCGCCGAGCGTGACCGCATCCTCGAGCGCCTGACAGGCGCCCTGCGCGATGTACTGCGTCATCGGATGCGCGGCGTCGCCGAGCACCGTCGCGCGGCCCGCGCTCCAGCGCTCGACCGGATCGCGGTCGGCCGTCGCCCAGCGCTTCCACGACGTCGGCCGATCGAGCATCTGCCTGGGCAGCGCATGAATGCCCTCGAAATACGACAGCACTTCCTCCTTGCTGCCGTCGCGCACGCCCCAGGTTTCCTGCTCGCGGCTGTGGAACGTGACGACGAGGTTGTACTGGCGGCCGCCGCGCAGCGGATAGTGGACGAGATGGCAATGCGGGCCGGCCCATACGACGGGCGCATTGATCTGCAGATCGGCCGGCATGTTCTCGACGTCGACGACCGCGCGGTAGACCACGTGCCCCGTCACGCGATGCGCGTCGCCGATCAGCGCGTGGCGGATCGCCGATTTCACGCCGTCGCAGCCGATCACCGCCTCGGCGCGATAGCGTTCGCCGTGCTGATCGACCACGGTCACGCCGTTGCCGTCCTGTTCAAAGCCGCACACCTGCGTGCTGGTGCGAAATTCGATCAGCGGATGATTCCTGACCGCCTCGTAGATCGACAGATGGATGTCCGCGCGATGAATCACCGCATACGGATTGCCGAACCGTGCGCGATACGCGGCGCCGGTATCGATGCGCGCGACTTCGTGCGCATCGACCGCATCCATCAGCTGCAGCCGGTCGGTAAACACCGCGCGGCTGCGCGCCGCCTCGCCGACGCCGAGCGCGTCCAGCGCATTGAACGCGTTCGCGGCGAGCTGGATGCCCGCCCCGATCTCGCCGATCTGCGCGGCCTGCTCGAGCAGCTTCACGCGGATGCCCTGCCGCGCGAGCGCGAGCGCCGTCGCCAGCCCGCCGATGCCGCCGCCGATCACGAGCACGCGGCGACCCTTGTCTCCTGCCTGATTCATGTCTGTCTCCCCCGATCGCCTCAGGCGACGTAATCCGGTTGCCGCTGCGGCTGGGCGGCCAAGAAGGCCGGCTCGCGCTGCGCATGTTCGTACACCGCGAGGCTGCGCGGATACGCGCTCAGATCGCAGTCCATCCGCAGCGCGTTCGCGACCTGCGGGACGAGGCACACGTCGGCCAGCGTCGGCGCATCGCCGAAGCACCACGGCCCCGTGTCGGCGCGCGCGAGCAGGCGCTCGACGCCCGCCATCCCTTCGGCGATCCAGTGCCGGTACCACGCGCTCTTCTGCTGCGGCGTCACGTCGAGTTCGCCGTCGAGATAGCGCAGCACGCGCAGGTTGTTCACCGGATGGATGTCGCAGGCGATCAGCAGCGCAAGCTCGAGCACGCGCGCACGCTGTCGCGGATCGACGGGAATCAGCCGCGGCTGCGGATGCGTTGCGTCGAGATAGTCGATGATCGCGAGCGACTGACCGAGGCGGAAATCGCCGTCGACGAGCGCGGGCACCGACGCGGAGGGATTGACGTCGTCGACGTAGTGCGCGTCGCGATGCGCGCCGATGCGGATGTTCACCGGCAGCGTGTCGTAAGACAGCCCTTTCAGCGCGAGCGCAATGCGCACCCGGTAGGACGTCGAACTGTTGAAGAAGCTATGCAGTTGCACGATGGGACCTTTCGAAAACGGGCGTCAGACGACGCGCACGGTGAGTTCGCCGAGCCGCTCGACACCGACCTTCATCTCGTCGCCGCGCACGACCGCGCCCACGCCTTCCGGCGTGCCGGTAAAGATCACGTCGCCCGGTTCGAGGCGGAAGAATTTCGACAGGTCCGCGACCGTCTCCGCGACCGACCAGATCAGGTGCGACACGTCGCTCTTCTGCTTCGTCGCACCGTTGACGGTCAGCCACAGGCCGCCCTGCTCGAAATGGCCGACTGCGCTCGCCCGATGCACCGGGCCGATCGGCGCCGAGCGGTCGAACGCCTTGCCGATTTCCCACGGGCGGCCCATCTCGCGCATCTTCATCTGCAGGTCGCGGCGCGTCATGTCGAGGCCGACCGCATAGCCCCACACGTGGTCGAGCGCGCTGTCGAGCGGAATGTCGGCCCCGCCCTTGCCGATTACCGCGACCAGTTCGGCTTCGTAGTGATAGTTCTGCGTCTGCGACGGATACGCGAGTTCGAGCGTTTCGCCGTATGCGACCGGCACGACGGCGTCGGCCGGCTTGCAGAAGAAGAACGGCGGCTCGCGATCGGGATCGAAGCCCATCTCGCGCGCATGGGCGGCATAGTTGCGGCCGACGCAGTAGACGCGGCGCACCGGAAAACGGGCATCGCTGCCGGCGACAGGAAGTGCGACCGGGGCTTCGGGCGGGAAAACGAAAGTCATGAACGGCTCCAGCGTAGACATGAATGAAGGGGCGCGCGCCGCGACTTCGGCGGCGCGCGGAAAACGGATCGTGGACAGCCGCCGGCGTCAGTCGCGCGCTTCGCGCAGCAGGTTCAGCGCGGACAGCACGGGCCGGTCGGAATAGCTGAACAGCACGCTGTCGGACGATGCCGACAGCCGCACCGGCGCCCACGACGGCGCGACGAAGATGTCGTGCGGCTCGAACGCGAACGCGTCGCCGCCGATATGCGCGGTGCCGCTGCCTTCGACGACGCAGTAGATCGTCGCGTCGGTGCTGCGATAGGTGCGGCCGTCGAAGCCGGCCGGCAGGAACTGCATGAAGGTCGCGATCGTCGGCATCGGCCAGCCGCCGGTCGCCGGGTTCACGTAGCGCAGCTTCACGCCGTCCCAAGCGTCGAGTTCGCCGTTCCGGTACAGCGCGTCGAGCGCCTCGCGGCTGCGCGCATACGGGTAGCTGAAGATCGGCGAGGTCGGATCGGTCGCGCGATGCCGCACCGGCACCATGTTGTGGCCGTAGCGCGCGAAGCTGTCGCCTTCGGGCCGGCTGACGGGCTGCACGGCTTCCGGGTAGTTCTCCGCGAACCCCGCGTCGAGATGCGCGACGAGCGGGATGTCGAGCCCGTCGAGCCACACGACCGGCTCGCCGCCCGCTTCCACGGACGGATTGCCGTGGTCGTGCCAGGTCCACGACGGCGTGATGATGAAGTCGCCCGGATGCATCGTCGTGCGCTCGCCGTTCACCGCGGTCCACGCGCCGCCCCCTTCGACGATGAAGCGCAGCGCCGATTGCGTATGGCGATGGCTCGGCGCGATCTCGCCGGGCAGGATCAGCTGCAGGCCCGCGTACAGGTTCGGCGTCATGCTCGAACGGCCGGGCAGCCCCGGATTCTCCAGCACCAGCACGCGGCGCACGGCCTCTTCGGCGCTGATCACGTCGCCAGCCTGCATCACCAGATCGCGCACCTGCGCGTACTTCCAGATCGCGGGCCGGGCGGCCGGTTGCGGCGTCTTCGGCACGAGGCTGTGCAGCGACTCCCACAGCGGCGTCAGGCGCTGCTCGGCGATGCGCGCGTAATAGGCGGCGCGCGACGGGTCCGGATGTCGGGTCGTCATGGTGTCTCCTGGTATCGGCCGATCGCGGCATCGGCGCTCGTTCTGGGCGGCGGCCGCACGATGCGGCCTGTTGACGGATTTATATGCGACCAGACATATCCCGTAAAATGATCAAATCATCTAATCCATATGGTTCTGGATATATCTCTCGATACGAGGCACGCAATGGACTGGACTTACCGTCTGCGGCTGCGGCATCTGCAGGTGCTCCTGAGTCTGGCGAGCACCGGCAATCTGAGCCAGTCGGCGGCGGCGCTCGCGACCACGCAGCCGGCGTTGTCGAAGTGGCTGAAGGAACTCGAAGAGGACGTCGGGCTGCCGCTCTTCGAGCGGCATGCGCGCGGGTTGCGGCCGACGCCGTACGGCGACGCGCTGATCGAGCACGCGCGCCGCGTGGAGGCGCAACTCGACGTCGCGCGCGACGACATGGCCGCACTGCGCGAAGGCGGCAGCGGCCTCGTGACGATCGGCACATCGGGCGTCGCGGCCGCCGACACGGTGCCGCTCGCGGTGTCGCAATTGCTGAAACGGATGCCGCGCGCGCAGGTGCGGCTCAACGAAAGCACGCTGGTGCAGCTGATGCCACAGCTCGCGCGCGGCGAACTGGACATCGTCGTCGGCCGCACCGGCTCCGCGTCGGTCGATCCGCTGCTGCAGGTCGAAACGCTGTACGTCGATCCGGTCGTGTTCGTCGCGCGGCCCGATCACCCGCTCGCCGGCGCGGCTTCGGTCGGCTGGGACGAGGTGCTGTCGTACACGTGGATCGTGTGGCCGGCCGGCACGCCGGTGCACAATGCGCTGCAGGCGGCGCTATCGGCGGCCGGCCGCACGCAGCCGCCGCATTGCGTCGAATCGAACTCGTCGCTCCTCAATCTGACGCTGCTGAACAATACGGACCTGCTCGGCGTCGCGTCGCAACGTGCCGCGCGACGTTTCGAGCAACTGAATGCGATCCGGATCCTGCCGATGCGGCTCGAAGGCCAGGGCGCGGTCGCGATGTACTGGCACCCGGACAGCGCGAACCGCGCGGCCGTCGCGGCCGCGATCGAATGCCTGCGCGCATGCGCCGCGCCGCAGATCGGTGGATGGGAAAAGGAAACGGCGGATTAGCGGCGGCGCAGGCAGGCAGCATGCGCCGCGCTGCGTGCGCCACCGTGCGTCACGCGCATTCGTCGGCGGCGGCGCCGTCGAGCATCAACGTGCCGACTCGGGCCGGCACGAGCGGCGAGCGCGGCACGGGCGGCGTCCAGCCGAACAGCGCTTGCGCGGCCGCACCGCATACGCGCCCCTGACACGCCCCCATTCCGCAGCGCGACTGCAGCTTCGCGGCCGTCCAGCCGGGCGCAGCGGCCACCGCGTCGAAACGCACGTCCTCGCATCGGCACAGCAGCGTATCGGGCTTCGCGAGCCGGCGAATCGGCTCGCGAATCGCGAAGCGCGTGCGCACCGCGTCGGCGAACGCCTGCCACTGCGCGCGGCGCGCGACGAGCGCCGGCAGCACATCGGTCTGCCCGGTCGCCGCGCAGCCCGCGATTTCGCCTTCGACCATCGCGAGCTCGCTGCCGCCGACGCCCGTGCACTCGCCGGCCGCGAAATGTCCGTCGCGGCTCGTGCGCTGATGCGCGTCGACGGCCACCGCGCCGTTTTCGACCCGGCATCCGAGATGACTCGGCAGCACGGTGTTCGGCACGAGGCCGAAGCCGCACGCGAGCCGGTCGCACTCGACGTCGAATTCGCGGTCGCCGCGGCGAATCCGCACGCCTTCGAGCCGTTTGTCGCCGAACGCCGCGACGACGTGCGCATCGGGCCGATAGGCCGCCGTGAACAGGTGCGCGGCCTGCGCGAGCTTTGACGGCCAGCGCCACAATCCGGCGCCGAACGCAGCCACGTCGCGCCAGGCGGCCTGCTCGAGCACGTGCGACACCTGCGCGCCGGCCTGGCGCGCGGTGGCCGCGCTCGCGAGCAGCAGCGGGCCGCTGCCTGCGATCACGATGTGCCGGCCGCGCACGTCGAGGCCGTACTTGATCAGCGCCTGCAGCCCGCCGGCGCCTGTCACGCCGGGCAGCGTCCAGCCGGGGAACGGCAGCAGCAGTTCGCGCGCGCCGCAGCACAGAATCAGCGCCCGGTATTCGAGCAGCAGTGCGCGTTCGTCGTCTTCGAGCAGCAGCGTATGCGGCTGCGATTCCGCGACGATGCGCGTGGCCGCGAGATGCCTGACGTTCGGCAGCCGCAGCACGGCAAGCCGCTCGGCGGCCGCCGGTACCGGCGTCGCCGCCGCCGGCTGACGCCAGATCTGGCCGCCTGCACGCGGATTGTCGTCGACGATGGCGATCGTCACGCCGCTGCGGGCCGCGGCGCGCGCGGCCGACAGCCCGGCCGGGCCCGCGCCGACGATCGCGATGTCGACGCTCAGTCGTTCCTGCTTCATCGTGTGCGCTCCACCTGCATGCCGTCGCGGCACAGCGTCTGGCACGCGAGCCGCCGACGGCCGTCGATCGTCATCCTGCACTCCTGGCAGACGCCCATTCCGCAAAACGGCGCGCGCGGCGCGCCGGTGCACGACACGCGCGTCGTGTCGTCGCCGCTCGCCGCCACGGCGGCCGCGACGGTCACGCCGTCCGCCACCGTCAGCGCGCGGCCGTCGAGATGAATGATCATGAAAGCGCTCCGGCTACGGGGGACGTCGTCAGAAAACGTCCCGGCAAATACGGTTCGATGTCGATCGCGGGCCGCTCGCCCGCCATCTGCGCGGCCAGCAGCCGCGCACTGCCCGGCGCGGTCGTCACGCCGAGCCCTTCGTGGCCGACGGCGAGCCATACGCCGGGCCGCGCCGGATGTTCGCCGAGCAGCGGCAGGCCGTCCGGGCTCGCGGCACGGAAACCGGTCCATGCGCGGATCGCGTTCAGCTCGGCGAGATCGGGCAGGTAGCCGGCCGCGCGGCGCAGCATCCGCGCGAGCACCGGCGGCTCGATGCGCGGATCCTCGGTGTCGAACTGGCGCGACGACCCGATCAGCAGTTGGCCCGTCGGCCGCGGCTGCACGTTGAACGCGACCGACGTGCCGTCGCTCGCATGCGCGCTCGCCGCATAGCCGAGCTCGACGAGCTGGTGCGCGACGCGCCCCGGATAACGATCGGTAATCAGCAGATGTCCCTTCTTCGGGCGCAGCGGCAGCTCGGGCAGCAGCGTACGCGCGGCGACGCCGTTCGCGACGACGACGCGTTGTGCGCGCAGCACGTCGCCGCTCGCCAGCGTGACGCGCGCGCCGTCGACGCCGACCGCGCGGTCGCGCCGCAGCACGATGCCGGGCCCGCGCTGCAGCAGCCAGTTCGCGGTCACCGGCGCGTAGAGAATCCCGTCGCCGGGAATCTTCAGCGCCCCGCCGAGGCCGGGCCGCAGCATCGGCTCGAGCCGCGCGAGCGCGGCCGCGTCGAGCAGTTCGCCGGCCACACCATGCGCGGCCAGCGTCGCCTGCTTCGCGCGCGCGAGATCCATCTCGTGCGCATCGGCGGCGAGCCACAGCGTGCCGCAGTTGCGATACGCGCAGCCGTCCGGCATGTCGCCGCTCAGTGCGCGCCACAGTTCGATCGAATAATGGCTGAGCGCGAGTTCGGCCGCGTTGTCGTCCATCGCGACCAGGTGCCCCATGCCGGCCCCCGTCGCGCCGCCGCTCGCATCGTCGACGACGATCACGCGCAGCCCGCGCTGCGCGAGCTCGTGCGCGCACGCGGCGCCGACGATGCCCGCGCCGATCACGACGACGTCGGTTGCCGCTTCGCTCACGACACGATGCCCCAGCCGAACGGATCGTCGTCCTCGATCAGCAGCGTCGCTTCGGCGCTCAGATGCGCGCTGCCGCGAATCGTCGGCACGATGCCGCCGTCGGCTTCCACATAGCTCGCGTGGAACACGCTGCCGATCACGCTCGCCTGGCGCCACACCGCCCCCGGCGCGAGCTTGCCGTCGGCCGCGAGGCACGCGAGCTTCGCGCTGGTGCCGGTGCCGCACGGCGAGCGATCGTAGGCGAGACCGGGGCACAGCACGAAGCTGCGGCTGTCGTGTTCGGAATCGTCCGCGAACAGTTCGATGTGATCGATCTCGCCGCCGTTCGCGCCCGTGATGCCCGCGCGTTCGAGCCCTTCGCGCACCGCGCTCGCGTACGCCGTCAGCGCCGCGACGTTGTCGCCGGCGACGCGCTGCCCGTGATCGCTGATCAGGAAGAACCAGTTGCCGCCCCACGCGATGTCGCCGCGCACCGGGCCGTAGCCCGGCACGTCGAGCGCGACGTCCTTCGCGTGGCGATACGCGAGCACGTTGCGCACGCTGACCGACAGATCGTCGTGCAGCGTCGCCTCGACGGTGCCGACCGGCGTTTCGATCCGGTGCACGCCGGGCCCGATGCGGCCCATGTGATGCAGCGTGCGCACGACGCCGATCGTGCCGTGGCCGCACATGCCGAGATAACCGCTGTTGTTGAAGAAGATCACGCCGGCCGCGGCGTCGGGCGACACGGGCTCGCACAGCAGCGCGCCGACGAGTACGTCGCTGCCGCGCGGTTCGAGAATGCACGCGGTGCGATAGCGGTCGTACTCGCGCGCGAGCAGGTCGCGCCGCTCGGCCATCGTGCCGGTGCCGAGCGACGGAAAGCCGGACACGACGAGCCGCGTGGGTTCGCCGCCCGTGTGCGAATCGATGATCTGGATGCGCTTCATCATGCGTCGTCCGAAAGTGGGGAAAGGGGCATAGCTTCCTCCGTCGCGCGTCCGGCCGCTTGTGGGTTTTCAATGAGGACGGCGACGAAATCGGCATAGCGCACAAGCGCGTTGTACGCGACCCGAAGCGCTGTGCCGATTTCGTCATTCTGCTCCGGTAAACCGCTCAAGCGCGATAGTGGTTTGCGCGGCGATACTGGTTTCCGTTCCCCCGACGGCGGCATGCAGGTCTTCCCCCCTTCGCGCCGTCGTCTTCGGTCCGGCCAGGCCCGCGGGACGTTCGTATCGGCGCCTGCCGGCGCTGCACGAATGCCCGCGGGCCGTCCGGTCGCTCGAACCGGATTACGCCGACCGGCAGGCGTGCGCCGCTGCTCCGTCGGAGCGCGGCGCACACGAAGCCTGTGCCGACATTCCCATAGGAGACACGCCCATGCCAGGCCAAGGCAACGCTCAATCGTCCGTCCCGCTTTCCGGTTCCGCGCACCCCGACGCGGGCCACGGCAAATTCAAGAAACAGCTGTCGCTCACCGACCTGACCTTCATCGGTCTCGGCGCCATCTTCGGTTCCGGCTGGCTGTTCGCCGCGAGCCACGTGTCGACGATCGCCGGCCCGGCCGGCATCTTCTCGTGGCTGCTCGGCGGCTTCGCGGTGCTGCTGCTCGGCATCGTCTACTGCGAGCTCGGCGCCGCGCTGCCGCGCGCGGGCGGCGTCGTGCGCTATCCGGTGTTCTCGCACGGCCCGCTGCTCGGCTATCTGATGGGCTTCATCACGCTGATCGCGTTCTCGAGCCTGATCGCGATCGAGGTGGTAGCCGCGCGGCAATATGCGGCCGCATGGTTTCCGGGGCTCACCGTCGAAGGGTCGAGCGATCCGACGACGCTCGGCTGGCTCGTGCAGGCGGCCCTGCTCTGCTTCTTCTTTTATCTGAACTACTCGAGCGTGAAGACGTTCGCGAAGGCGAACAACATCATCAGCATCTTCAAGTTCATCGTGCCGCTGGCGGTGATCGCGGTGCTGTTCACGTTCTTCAAGCCCGCCAACCTTACCGTGCACGGCTTCGCGCCGTTCGGCATGCCGGGCATCGAAATGGCCGTGTCCGCCGGCGGCATCATCTTCGCGTATCTCGGCCTCACGCCGATCGTGTCGGTCGCGAGCGAAGTGCGCAATCCGCAGCGCACGATTCCGATCGCGCTGATCCTCTCGATCCTGCTGTCGACGCTGATCTACGTGCTGCTGCAGCTCGCGTTCATCGGCAGCATTCCGACCGACATGCTCGCCGCCGGCTGGCACGACGTCAGCAAGGCCTTTTCGCTGCCGTACCGCGACATCGCGCTCGCTCTCGGCGTCGGCTGGCTCGCGGTGATGGTCGTCGCCGACGCGATGATCTCGCCGAGCGGCTGCGGCAACATCTACATGAACGCGACGCCGCGCGTCGTGTACGGCTGGGCGAAGACGGGCACGTTCTTCAAGGTCTTCACGCGCGTCGACGAGGCGTCGGGCATTCCGCGCGCGGGCCTGTGGCTCACGTTCGGCCTCTCGATCTTCTGGACGATGCCGTTCCCGTCGTGGGAAGCGCTGATCAACATCGTGTCGGCGGCGCTCGTGCTCAGCTACGCGGTCGCGCCGGTGTCGGTCGCCGCGCTGCGCCGCACGGCGCCCGATCTGCCGCGGCCGTTCCGCGCGAGCGCGTTCGCGATCACCGGCCCGGCGTCGTTCGTGATCGCCGCGCTGATCGTCTACTGGTCGGGCTGGCACACGGTGTCCTGGCTGCTCGGCCTGCAGATCGCGATGTTCGCGATCTATCTCGCGTGCCGCCGCTGGGTGCCCACCGCGCATCTGAGCCTCGCCGAACAGGTGCGCTCGTCTGCGTGGCTGATCGCGTTCTACGCGGCCATGATCGTGCTGTCGTATTTCGGCGGCTTCGGCGGTACCGGCCAGCTTGCGCATCCGTACGACACGGTCGTCGTCGCCGCGGTCGCGCTCGTCATCTACTACTGGGGAGCGCATACGGGCGTCCGTTCCGAGAAGCTGCAGCTCGAGGACGACGAAGGCTGACGCGCGCGCCTTTCCCATCATCCGCCGGCCGGGCGATCGCGCCCGGCCCTGCATTTTTCCGAGGAGAACCATGCAACTCACAGGTCAGCTGTTGATCGGCCGGTCGGCCGTCGCCGGACAGAACGGCACCTTCCACGCGATCGCCGCCGCAACGGGCGAACCGCTCGAACCGGCGTTCGGCGGCGCAAGCCTGCAGGACCTCGAGACGGCCTGCGCGCTCGCCGACGACGCCTTCGACCTCTATCGCGAAACGAGCCTCGACGCGCGCGCCGCGTTTCTCGACGCGATCGGCCGCAACATCATGGCGCTCGGCGATGCACTGATCGAACGCTGCGTCGCCGAATCGGGGCTGCCGCGCGCACGCGTCGAGGGCGAACGCGGCCGCACGGTCGGCCAGCTTGCGCTGTTCGCGTCGCTCGTGCGCGACGGCGGCTTTCTCGACGCGCGCATCGATCCCGCGCGCCCCGATCGCAAGCCGCTGCCGCGCGTCGATCTGCGCCTGCGCAATGTCGCGATCGGGCCGGTTGCAGTCTTCGGCGCGTCGAACTTCCCGCTCGCGTTTTCGGTCGCCGGCGGCGATACCGCATCGGCGCTGGCCGCCGGCTGCCCCGTCATCGTCAAGGCGCACTCCGCGCACCCCGGCACGTCGGAACTGGTCGGCCGTGCGATCCAGCAAGCCGTGCAGGAATGCGGTCTGCCGGCCGGCGTGTTCTCGCTGCTGTTCGACGCGTCGCGCGAAATCGGTCAGGCGCTCGTCGCCGATCCGCGCATCAAGGCCGTCGGCTTCACCGGCTCGCGCGGCGGCGGCGTCGCGCTGATGCATATCGCGGCCGCGCGCCACGAGCCGATCCCCGTCTACGCGGAAATGAGCTCGATCAATCCGGTGCTGCTGTTGCCGGCCGCGCTCGATGCGCGACACGATGCGATCGCGCAGCAGTTCGTCGCGTCGCTGACGCTCGGCGCCGGTCAGTTCTGCACAAATCCGGGCCTCGTGCTCGCGGTCGACGGCCCCGCGCTGCGGGCATTCGAAGCGGCCGCCGCGAGCGCCGTTCGCGCGGCCGCCGCGCAGACGATGCTGACGCCGCACATCCACGCGAGCTACGCGCGCGGCGTCGCCGCGCTGAGCGACCACGAAGCGGTCGAATCGCTCGCGCAAGGCGCCGAAGGCGGCCGTCATCAGGCGCGCGCCGCATTGTTCGCCACGTCGGCCGACGCGTTCATGGCACACCGCGCGCTGCGCGACGAGGTGTTCGGCCCCGCGTCGCTGATCGTCCGCTGCCCGGACGCCGAAACGCTGCATCGCGTGCTCAAGTCGCTCGAAGGCCAGCTGACGATCGCCGCGCACCTCGCCGACGGCGACGCGCCGCTGTTCGCCGCGCTGCGCGCGACGCTCGAGCGCAAGGCCGGGCGCATACTCGTCAACGGTTTCGGCACCGGCGTCGAAGTCGGGCACGCGATGGTGCACGGCGGTCCGTTCCCGGCGACGTCCGACACGCGCACGACGTCGGTCGGCGCACGCGCGATCGAGCGCTTTCTGCGCCCCGTCTCGTACCAGGACGTGCCGGACGCGCTGCTGCCCGACGCGATCCGCGATGCGAATCCGCTGAACGTGCCGCAACGCATCGATGGCGTGCCGATGCCGCGCGAGGCGCGCAATGGCTGAGCCGATCGACGCCGTCGTCCTGTCGCTCGATGAAGTGCACGCGCTCGCGCTGCGCGTGCTCACGCATCACGGGCTGTCGGACGCGCATGCGCGCGCGATCGCGAACGTCATCACGCAAGGCCAGCGCGACGAGTGCCACTCGCACGGCGTCTACCGGCTGCTCGTCTGCGTGCGCTCGCTGCGCAAGGGCAAGGTCGATCCGCAGGCGGTGCCGACGCTGCGGCGGCTCTCGTCGTCGATCGTCGCCGTCGACGCCCATCGCGGCTTCTCGCTGCTGAGCTTCGAGACGGGCCTGCCCGTGCTCGTCCAGATGACGAAGCAGCACGGGATCGCCGCGATGGTGATCAACCGCTGCTATCACTTCTCCGCGCTCTGGCCTGAGGTCGAGGCCATCGCGGCGGAAGGGCTCGTCGGCATCGCGATGAATCCGAGTCACAGCTGGGTCGCGCCGGAAGGCGGCAAGGAGCCGGTATTCGGCACGAACCCGATCGCGTTCGCGTGGCCGCGGCCGAGCGGCATGCCGTTCGTGTTCGATTTCGCGACCAGTGCGATCGCGCGCGGCGACATCGAGCTGCACGCGAAGCAAGGCAAGCCGATCCCGCCCGAATGGGCGATCGACGCGCAAGGCCGGCCGACCACCGATCCGCGAGCCGCGCTGCAGGGCGCGATGCGCACGTTCGGCGGCCACAAGGGATCGGCGCTCGCGGCGATGGTCGAGCTGCTCGGCGGCGCGTTGATCGGCGACCTGACGAGCCGCGAATCGATGGACTTCGACGAAGGCGTCGGCGCGACGCCGTGCCATGGCGAGCTCGTGATCGCGTTCGATCCGAAGGTGTTCCTCGGCGACGATCTCGACGCCGGCCTCGCGCGCGGCGAGCGGATGTTCGACTCGATCGTCGCGCAGGGTGCGCGGCTGCCGTCGCAGCGGCGCTTCGATGCGCGCGCACGCAGCATCGCGAACGGCGTGCGCATCCCGCGCGCGCTGTACGACGAAATCGTCGCGCTGCTCGACTGAACGGCTGGCGGCTGGCGGCGGCGCGGGCGGGCTGGCGCGGGCCGCCGCCCCCACCCGCGCGGCGCCTGTGGGATAATCGCCGGGTTTGCCCAGGGCGCAGCTCAAGAGGTTGTTCGCACGGGCGCGCGAGGGGCCTCAATCCCGTGCCCCCACCCTTTTCCGCGATCTTTCTTCAGCAACCACAATGCCCACATACCGTTCCAAAACCTCCACCGCCGGCCGCAACATGGCGGGCGCGCGCTCGCTGTGGCGCGCCACCGGCATGAAAGACGACGATTTCCAGAAACCGATCATCGCCGTCGTCAACTCGTTCACGCAGTTCGTGCCCGGGCACGTGCACCTGAAGGATCTCGGCCAGCTCGTCGCGCGCGAGATCGAAGCCGCCGGCGGCGTCGCGAAGGAATTCAACACGATCGCCGTCGACGACGGCATCGCGATGGGTCACGACGGGATGCTCTATTCGCTGCCGAGCCGCGACATCATCGCCGACTCGGTCGAATACATGGTCAACGCGCACTGCGCGGACGCGATGGTCTGCATCTCGAACTGCGACAAGATCACGCCGGGCATGCTGATGGCCGCGATGCGCCTGAACATTCCGGTGATCTTCGTGTCGGGCGGCCCGATGGAGGCCGGCAAGACGCGCCTCGCGAACCCCGTCACGAAGACCGTCGAGCTGAAGAAGCTCGACCTCGTCGACGCGATGGTGATCGCAGCCGACCAGTCCTACTCCGATGCCGACGTCGCCGAAGTCGAACGCTCCGCCTGCCCGACCTGCGGCTCGTGCTCGGGGATGTTCACCGCGAACTCGATGAACTGCCTGACCGAAGCACTCGGCCTGTCGCTGCCGGGCAACGGCACGGTCGTCGCGACGCACGCCGATCGCGAACAGCTGTTCAAGCGCGCCGGCCGCCGCATCGTCGAACTGACGCGCCAGTACTACGAGCAGGACGACGAGCGCGTGCTGCCGCGCTCGGTCGGCTTCAAGGCGTTCGAGAACGCGATGACGCTCGACATCGCGATGGGCGGCTCGACCAACACGATCCTGCACCTGCTCGCGGTCGCGCAGGAAGCAGGGATCGCGTTCACGATGAAGGACATCGATCGCCTGTCGCGCGTCGTTCCGCAGCTTTGCAAGGTCGCACCGAACACGAACAAGTACCACATCGAAGACGTGCATCGCGCCGGCGGGATCATGGCGATCCTCGGCGAACTCGATCGCGCCGGCAAGCTGCACACCGACGTGCCGACCGTGCACGCACCGACGCTGAAGGACGCGCTCGATCAGTGGGACATCGTCCGTACGCAGGACGAGGCGGTCCGCAAGTTCTATCTGGCCGGCCCGGCCGGCATCCCGACGCAGGTCGCGTTCAGCCAGGACACGCGCTGGCCGAGCCTCGACCTCGATCGCGCCGAAGGTTGCATCCGCTCGTACGAGCACGCGTTCTCGAAGGAAGGCGGGCTCGCGGTGCTGACCGGCAACATCGCGCTCGACGGCTGCGTGGTGAAGACGGCCGGCGTCGACGAGAGCATCCTCGTCTTCGAAGGCACCGCGCACGTGACCGAATCGCAGGACGAAGCGGTCGAGCACATCCTGAACGACAAGGTGAAGGCCGGCGACGTCGTGATCGTCCGCTACGAAGGCCCGAAGGGCGGCCCGGGGATGCAGGAAATGCTGTACCCGACCAGCTACATCAAGTCGAAGGGTCTCGGCAAGGCGTGCGCGCTGCTGACGGACGGCCGCTTCTCGGGTGGCACGTCCGGTCTGTCGATCGGCCACTGCTCGCCCGAAGCGGCGGCCGGCGGCGCGATCGGTCTCGTGCGCGACGGCGACAAGATCCGCATCGACATCCCGAACCGCACGATCGACGTGCTGGTGTCGGACGAGGAACTGGCGCGCCGTCGCGAGGAGCAGAACGCAAAGGGCTGGAAGCCGGCGAAGCCGCGGCCGCGCAAGGTGTCCGCGGCGCTGAAGGCGTACGCGAAGCTCGTGATGTCGGCCGACAAGGGCGCCGTGCGCGACCTCTCGCTGCTCGACGACTGATGCCGGCTCGCGGGCGTCTGCCCGCGGGTCTGCGAAGCCGCTCCACGGAGCGGCTTTTTTGCGTCGTCGCCGATAGCAAGGGAACGCCGTCGCAGCACCGTGAAGATCGGCTCGGCGTCGACAGGCTTCTGCGCCCCCCGCACGTCGTCCGCCGGCACGCGCTCAAGCTTTTCGCGGACGATCCGTTAACGCGTGCGTCTCATAACCTTCAGCCAACGAACAGGCACGGAGATTGGACGCACATGTTATTCAACAAGCAGCGCTTCGCCGCGTTGATGCTCGTGATTTCGATCTCGAGCCATGCCAGCGATACGACCTCCGAGGTCAATCGCGAACAACTGGCGGCCGTCAAATCCGTGACGGTCGTCTATCCCGGTAAGCCGGTGTATATCGCGTTCGGGCCGTCCGGCCCCGTTCACATCCCCATTCCGCTTCCGGGTGCGGGCGTGGTCGGCGCGCTGGCAGCAGGCGCCGCGGCCGGCGCGGTCAACGCCGAACTCGGCAAGAGCGACGATCATTCGCCCACCTTGCTGAACGATCTGGTCACCGCCCGATTCGGCGATACGGGGCTGAACCGGCGCTTCACCGACCGCATCGAGACGGTCCTGCGCAACCATGGCTTCACCGTCAGGGAAGTCGATGCGTCTGCGCCGGGTCTCCCGACGATCAAGCCGGACGAGCATTTCTCGTTGCACGCAAGCGGCGCGCCCTATCAGGGAAGCGATGCGGTTCTGTTCGTTCGCGTCGGAACAGGCTACGTATCGCCCGGTCGCTATCACGCCTACACGCGCAGAGCGATCGGCAACATCGTGATGTTCAAGAGCGACACCTACGAGGCGATTCTGAGCCAACACGTCAACTGGAAGCAGTCCGACGACGCCTACCGCTACGCGTCGGTCGACGCGCTGGGAAGCGATCTTCAACATGCCATCGACGGACTCGAGGAAGGCCTGATGGCCCAGGTCGATCCGTTCGACAAGCTGTTCGATGCGCCGCAGCGCTAAAGCGTCTCGAAGCGATCGCACGCGCTAAAATCGACGGTCGACGACCCACTTGATCGATGGCATGACGACGACATTCGACGACGCGACCACGGCAGCGATCGCGGCTTTTGCGCAACTGGATTTCTACACGGCCGTGCAGGCGATGCGCGCCGAGGCCGATTACGACCGCGAGCGGGACGAGTGGATCTCGCGCTATATCGACGAGCACGGCGGCGGCGCGGACGATGCGGAATACGACGCATTGCACGCGCAAGCGCAGGCAACGCCGGAATACGCGGCGTTCATCGATGCGATGCGCCGCGAAATCCTCGACTACTTCGGCGTGACCGACGATCAGCTGGACTGCATGATCGTGCTGCGCAACGACGACAGCGATGCGCTGTGGGCGGAAGTCAATCGACAGCGCAATGCGCTGGGAACCGGTGAAGTGCGCGGGGATCTTTGAGCGTCGCGTGTGCTTTAGGCTCCCAGCGATGCCGGATGCGCGATCCGTGTGCGGGCGGGCAAGCGGCGCCCCGGGCACCGCTTGTTGTCACCGCTTCAATCGAAGGACACGCTTTCCGACGGGAGGGGAAGCATTCGGATCTGTGGAAGCGAGCGAGTGTTGTCCGTCCAAGGCACGCTTAAATGTTGCCTCGGGATGACGCGCCGCAACGAGCGAGCAAGCGGTGTCCACGTAATCCGCCGACGTCCCCGCTTTTCACCGCCCTCGGCCATTCGCGCACGCTGCCGCACGCGCTCAATGACGGAACTCGTCCCCGCCCCCGCCACGACCGCCGCCCGCGTTCCCGCCGCCGCCCTGCTGATGACCGCCACCGCCGCCCTGACGCGGCTGCATCGCGGGTGCGCCGCCGCCCGGCGCGCCCGGCGGCCGAAGAACGGGCGGCAACCCCGGTGCGCGGCCGTTGCCTGACATGTTCGGTGCGGGCGCCGGTGCAGGTGAAGGCGCGGGTGCCGGCGCTGGACGCAGAACCGGCGGAAGCCCCTGCGCGGGAGCCTGATGCTGCGCAGGCGCAGGCGCCGGCCCACGCACCGCACCGTTCCAGCCGCCGCGCGTCGCCGACGGACGCGCATCGTGCGGCGCCGCGCCGGGCGCCGGCGGCTGCAACACGGGCCCGCCTGGCTCGGGGCGCCCGCGCGCGGGCGGGAAGCCGCCCGGGCCGACCCTCGGTTCCGGACGATGCATCCAGCGATCGCGGTCGTGATACCACGGCCGGTTGCGGTAATAGCGATCCCAGTACGCGCCGATCGCGAAGCCCGTAATCGGCACGCCGATCATCGCGCCGTACTCGAGCATCGGCACGTAGCTGCCCTGGTACGGATAGTCGAGCAGTTGCGCGTCGATCCATCCGCGGACGCCCGGCAGCGCGACGTCGCACCACGTGTAGTCGCTCAGACAGCCGAACACGTCGAGCGCGGTGCCGGGCGGCAGCTCCGCGACGACCGGATAGTCGGGCGCCGGCCCGGCGAACAGCTCGGCCGGCGCGTTCGTATAGGCATCGCCCTGCGCATGCGCGACGCCCGGTACGGCAGCCAGCGCAAACGCAATGGCGGACAGGCTGCCGACAATCGTCTTTTTCATGTTGCTCTCCCGCGGCGCGGCCGCGCGTCAGTGCCGATGGCCGCCCCCGTGTCCGCCGCCCCACGGGCGGCCCCAGTGACCGCCGCCGCCGCGCCAATGGCCGCCGCCCCAGTGTCCCCAGAACCCGAAGCCGATCGCGACCGGCGGCCCGTACCAGGCCGGATAGTACGCAGGGTAGTAATACGGGTACGGCACGTAGGCCGGCGCGACGTAGACGGGTGCCGGCACGACAGCGGTGTCGTACGTGGCGGCGCCCGCGGCATCGGACGACGACGCGGGCGGCGGCGCAGCAGCAGCGGAAGCCGCCGGCGCAACCGGCACTTCGCGCTGCGATGCCACGGCCGGCACCGGCGTGTAATACGGCGCATAGCCGTAGGGACTGGTGTAGTAGCAGCCGCCGAGCGTCAGCGCGACCAGCGCGACGACGCCCGGCCTTGCGGCGGAAAGGCGACTCATCGGGTACTCCGGCATCCATTCGTGCGCCGCATCGGCGGCGCGCCTGACTCTAGCTTACGTCCCCTGCAGATTTCCGCGGGTATGATCCGTTACTGTTTGTTTCACGGCGCCGCGCGGCGCGCCCCGCGTGGCGCGGCCGCACGCGGATTGCGCCCCGTCGCCGGCAGTAGCGCGCGCCGCGGGTACGGCGCGTGCTCGCGCGTGTGCCGGGCCGACGTTGAAGTCCAGGCGAATGCCCTCACGTTGAATACAGTCGGGCCGGCCGGCGTGAACGAACAGGCGTTCGCGAACACCCGGCGGCCCCCAACCGGCGGGCCTCGGTCCGCCTCACAAGGAACGCGGCCCGCGCCGCCATCGACATGACTACGCCACGCCCCACGTCCCGGGCGGACACGCCCCTCGATCCGATCATCCAGCTGCTCGCGCTGGCCAGCGAGCAGGGTTATCTGACGCACGCCGATCTCGTCGACGCGCTGCCGCCCGAAAGCGACAGCCCCGATGCGCTCGATGTCGTGCGCGCCGCGCTCGCGGACATCGGGATCACCGTGCTCGACGAGCCGGCCGCGCCGCCGCCGTTCGCGGCCGCGCCCGCGGTCGACGTCGATCGCGACGCGCTCGAAGAGGGTCGCGCGCTGCTCGGCGATCTCGCGCGCGGCGCGAGCGCGTCGACCGATCCGCTCGCGCTGTACATGCGTCGCATGCACGCAGTGCCGCTGCTCACGCGCGAAGACGAAATCGCGCTTGCGCGCGAGCTCGAAACCGGGCGCCACCAGATGCTGCATGCGCTCGCCGGTTGTCCGCCGGCGGTCGACGCGCTGCTGGCGCGCATCGGCACGACGGCGGCGAGCGCGCCCGACCGCAGCGACGGCGACGCCGACGACGCGAACGACAGCGCCGACGCACCGGCAGCCGCCCGCTTCGACGCGGTACGCGATGCCCTCGCCGACGTGCGGCGCGCGCTGCATGCGCACGGCTGCCGATCGAGCGCCTATCGCGACGCCCGCGATCGTCTCGCGGCCGAGCTCGGCGCGCTGACCTGGGTCACATCGGCCGTCGACGACGCAAGCCGCGTCGTACGCGCGCTTGCGGCCGCGTCGCGCGACGACGCGGCGCGCGCGATCGCCGGCGCGGACGCCGCGTGCTTCGACGCCGTTGCGCGCCGCGCACTGGTCGCGGCGCTGAACGACGGGCAGCAGAAGGTGCGCGACGCGACGCGCGCGATGCTCGAGGCAAATCTGCGGCTCGTGCTGTCGATCGCGCGCAAGTACCTGAACCGCGGCGTCGATCTGTCCGACCTCGTGCAGGACGGCTGCATCGGGCTGATGCGCGCGATCGAGAAGTTCGAATACCGGCGCGGATTCAAGTTTTCGACGTATGCGACCTGGTGGATCCGGCAGGCGATCGCACGTGCGGTCGCGGACCGCGCGCGGACGATCCGCGTGCCCGTCCACGTCGGCGATCAGCATCAGCGCGTGCGGCGGCAAGCGCTGCGCTTCCGTCAGCGCACGGGCCGTCAGCCGACGCCGGCCGAACTCGCGGCCGAAACCGGCCTGGCGGAGGACAAGCTGCGCGCGATTCTCGCGCTGCCGGCCGAGCCGGTCTCGCTCGACACGCCGCTGCCGGACGCCGACACCGGCCTCGTCGACCTGATCGAGGACGAAACATCCGCGAGCCCGTTCGAACAGCTGGCCGGCGCGCGCATGCGCGAATGCGTGCGATCGCTGCTGCGTTCGGTCACGCCGGCCGAGGCCGACGTGCTGCGCCGGCGCTTCGGTCTCGGCGGCACCGAGCCGGACACCTACGACGCGATCGCGAAGGATGCCGGGATGTCTCGCGAGCGCGTGCGCCAGATCGAGAAGCGCGCGCTCGCCGCGCTGCGCACGGCCGCCGAAGCCGAAGGCGCGCACGCGTTTCTGGACGCATAATCGTCGTACGCGGCGCGCGTCCGGCAACGTGCAACGTTTGCCATTGATGCACGTCAATCGCCGTTCGACACGCACCGCGACAATCGTCGAAGGACCGGGCGCGCGGCCGCGCGCCCGCCTCCGTTGGTGCCTTCCGAGGTCACTCGCGATGTCGACGCGCAGCAACCCGACGCACGACGAAAACCGGCAGATCGCGGCTTGCCTGCGCGAGGCGGCGCTGCGGCTCGCCGATCAGGGGGCCAATCCGTACCGCGTCGCCGCGTATGGTGCGGCGGCCGACGCGGTCGATGCGCTCGATGGCGGTGCGCGCACGCTGTTCGACGCGGGCGGCGTCGAGGCGCTGGCCGCGATACCCGAAATCGGCGCGGGCGTCGCGCAGGCGATCGCGGAGTGGCTCGTCACCGGACGCTGGCGTCAGCTCGAACGCCTGCGCGGCGATCCGGAACGCGCGTCCGCGTTCGAAGCGGTGCCCGGCATCGGCCGCTCGCTCGCGCTGCGGATTCACGACGTGTTGCATATCGATACGCTCGAGGCACTCGAAAGCGCCGCGCGCAGCGGCCGGCTCGAAACGATCGCGGGCGTCGGCCCGCGTCGGGCGGCCGGCATCCGCGCGGCGCTCGACGACGTGCTCACGCGCCGCCGCCGCTGGCAGGGCCGCCTCGACGATGCCGGCCTCGGCGCGGAGCCACCCGTCGAATTGCTGCTGTACGTCGACCGTCTGTATCGCCGTCAGGCGGCAGCCGGCACGCTGCCGGCACTCGCATCGACGCGCGCGCACCTGGACAGCGACGTACGCTCGCCGGTGATGCACATGACGAAAGGCGGCTGGCACTTCACCGCGCTCTGTGCGTCCGGCGCGCCCGCATGCGCGTCGGGCCGCACGATCAACTGGGTCGCGCTCTACTTCTACGACGCGCTGCAGCGCGAACATCAGCGCATCGTCGTCACCGAAACGCTCGGTGCGCTCGTCGGCAAACGCATCGTGCGCGGACGCGAGATGGAGTGCCGCGCGTATTACACGCGCTGACCCGCACACGCCCACACGCCCCACCCGCACTAAGCGCGCTCGGTCTTCGCGCGATGCGCAGGATGCCGGTGCGCGGCGACGCGCATCAACTGCCGGAACGACGGACACTCGAGATGGCTCGGCGCCGGACACGACGCCGCGTAGCGCAATGCGTCGCGCACGGCCGCGAGCCGACGGATCGTCCGATCGATCGCATCGGCCTTCTCCTCGAGCTTCTCGCGGTCGATCGCGGGGCGGCCGTCCGCGCCGAACATCGCGACGATCTCGTCGAGCGAAAAACCGGCCTCGCGGCCGAGCGCGATCAATGCGAGCCGCTCGAGCACCGACTCGTCGTACTGGCGCCGTAGGCCGGCGCGCCCGGTCGGCTCGATCAGCCCCTTTTCCTCGTAAAAACGCAGCGTCGACGCGGGCAGCCCCGTGCGCCGCGCGACCTCGGCGATATCCAGTCGTCCCATGCTTGACCTCAAGTGAGCTTGAAGTTGCAAGATAGCCGCCGCGATCCACGACGACAAGCCCGACCACCGATGAAGCCCGCCTGCCCGCTGCCTGCCGCGCGCCGCAACTGCGCGCCGACGCGTGCGCGATGCCGCGCCGCCCGCCTCGCTCGATCCGGACGAGATGCACGATGAGCGCGCCCGCCCTGCTGCTGCACATCGCGGCAATCGGTGTCGGTGCGACGCTGGTGATGGATCTGTGGGCGCTGTTGTGTCGGCACGTGTTCGGCGTGCCGTCGCTGGATCTCGCGCTGGTCGGCCGCTGGCTCGGCCATATGGCGCACGGACGCTTCCGGCACGCGTCGATCGCGGCCGCCGCGCCGCTGCGCGGCGAGCGCGCGCTCGGCTGGGCCGCGCATTACGCGACCGGCATCGCGTTCGCGGGATTGCCGATCGCGCTCGCCGGACCGCACTGGGTCGACACGCCGACGCTCGCGCCCGCACTCGCGGCCGGACTCGTCAGCGTCGCCGCACCGTTTCTCGTGATGCAGCCGGCGCTCGGGTTCGGCATCGCGGCATCACGCACGCCGCAGCCGGCCGTCGCACGGCGGCGCAGCCTCGTCGCGCATCTGTCGTATGGTGTCGGGCTCTATCTCGCGGCGCTCGCGCTCGCCGCCTAGCAGGCGGAAGTCGGGGACGGCACTCGGTCGCCGCCGGAGTCGATCAGGTTGTGCCGCACACGGCCGAGCAGCCGGACCAGCGTATCGCGCTCGTGCAGGCCATGACCTCGACATAGCGCTGCTCGACCGCACGATCAACCAGCAGGCCGCGATGATCGCGTACCTCAACGATTTCAAGCTGATGTTCGTCGCGACGCTGCCGATGATTCCGTTGCTGCTGCCAATCCGCCCGCCGCGCAAGGGCGCGGACGTCGACGTCGCGCACGCGGCGATGGACTGACGCCGCGTGCGCGCCGGGTGCGGCGCGATCAGGCCTTCATCGTGCCGGTACGCACGAAGCGCTCGTGCCACGACAGCGCTTCGGCGAGCAGATGCGGCGTGTGCTTGCCGAAGCTCTCGTGCGACGCGCGCTCGAAGTAGTCCTCGAGCATCGGCCGGTAATCCGGATGCGCGCAGGTCGCGATGATCTTGCGTGCGCGCTGCTTCGGCGAGAGCCCGCGCAGATCGGCGAGCCCCTGCTCGGTGACGACCACGGCGACGTCGTGCTCGGTATGGTCGACATGGCTTGCCATCGGCACGATCCGCGAAATCGCGCCGCCCTTCGCGGTGCTCGCCGACATGAAGCACGACAGATAGCCGTTGCGCGCGAAGTCGCCCGAGCCGCCGATGCCGTTCTGGATCTTCGTGCCCATCACGTGCGTCGAGTTCACGTTGCCGTAGATGTCGGCCTCGATCATGCCGTTCATCGCGATGCAGCCGAGCCGGCGCACGAGCTCCGGATGGTTGCTGATCTCCTGCGGCCGCAGCAGGATCTTCTCGCGGAACATCGCGATCTGGTCGGCGAAGCGTTGCACGGCGGGCGGGCTCAACGATAGCGCGGTCGCCGATGCGAAACGCAGCGTGCCGTCGGCGAGCAGGTCGAGCATGCCGTCCTGGATCACTTCCGTGTACGCGGTCAGATCGGAGAAGCCGGCCGAGCTCAGTTCGGCGAGCACCGCGTTCGTGATGTTGCCGACGCCGGACTGCAGCGGCAGCAGATTCGCGGGCAGACGCCCGCGCTTCACTTCGTGGCGCAGGAAGTCGATCAGGCGCGTGGCGATCTGCTTCGACGTGTCGTCCGGCGCGGAGAACGCGTTGCTGCGGTCGGGCGCGTCGGTCTCGACGATCGCGACGATCTTCTCGGCCGGGCAGCGCAGATACGGCTCGCCGATGCGGTCGTCGCTTTTCGTCAGCGGAATCGGCTTGCGGTTCGGCGGCAACGCGGTGCCGTAATAGATGTCGTGCATCCCGTCGAGGCCGAGCGGCTGACGTGCGTTGACCTCGAGAATCACGTGCTTCGCCTGTTCGAGCCACGTCTTGTTGTTGCCGACCGACGCCGACGGAATCAGCAGTCCGTCCTCGCGAATGCCGGCGACTTCGACGATCGCGACGTCCAGCTCGCCAAATAGCCCGAACCATGCGTACTGCGCGACGTGGCTCAGGTGGATGTCCTGGTAGTCGACTTCTCCGCCGTTGATCTTGTCGCGCAGCGTCGGGTCGGACTGGTACGGCAGCCGCATCGAGATGCCGTTCGTGCGCGCGAGCGCGCCGTCGAGTTCGGGCGCGGTCGAGGCGCCGGTCAGCACGTTGATCCGGAAGTCTTCGCCGCGCGCATGGGCGGCCTCGATTTGGGCGGCGAGCGCGGCCGGCACGGCCTTCGGGTAGCCCGAGCCGGTGAAACCGCTCATCGCGACGGTCATGCCGGGACGGATCAGCGCGGCGGCCTGGTCGGCAGTGCGGACGAGCGAACGCAGCGCGGGAGCGAGGATGCGTGATGAAGTCATGGGTGGGATTTCTGACGCGTTTCGGTCTGTCGTTGACGTCGCGGGGGGTGTCTCCTGAGCGACGTGAAGCCCTTGGGGCCGCGTTGGGCGGCCGGCACCACAGGCACGGCCGGAGTATCGCAGACCGCGTCGCCCTGAAATATCCGCCGGATGCAAAACAACCTTCCCGAATTTGCCGGATATCCGGCGGCCGATCTGTGACAGGCGCGCGGCAGACCGATTGTGCTCGGCGCACATTTTTCGGGTCTGATCCAGGTCAACGTTTCGGACGCGCGCCGTGCGGGTCCGGCCGGCGGCGCGCGTTGTGCGCAATACACGGTAACACTCGCACATGTCGGGACATTGAATGAATAAAAAGCAACAAATTACAAATCCGTATATATTTCGCCGATGGACCACAGAAAAACCGCAACACGCTCCGAGCCACCCCTGCCGCGCACCTGGGATGCGCGGCTCGCGCGCTCGCTTGTCCGGCCGCTCGTCGACACGCCGGTCACCCCGAATCACCTCACTACCGTCCGTCTGCTGATCGGCCTCGCCGGCGCCTGGTGCCTGGCGCAAGGCGGTTTCGGCTGGAGCAACGCGGGCGCGTTCCTGATCGTGCTGTCGAACTTCGTCGACCATACCGACGGCGAGCTCGCGCGCATCAGCGGCAAGTCGAGCAAGATCGGTCATTTTTACGACCTCGCCGCCGACGCGCTCGTGACGATCGCGCTGTTCGTCAGCATGGGCGTCGGGATCGTCGCGCAAGGCGGCCGGATGGCCGCGTCGCCTGTGCTGCTCGGCGCGGCGGCCGGCGCGGCGGTCGCGCTGATCTTCTATCTGCGGATGCGCATCGAATCGTTCGCCGGCAAGGCCGGCACGCGGCAGGCGTTCGTCGGCGGCTTCGAAACCGAGGACGTGCTGTATCTGCTGCCGCTCGTCACGCTGACCGACGGCGTCGAGCCGTTCCTGCTCGCGGCGTCGATCGGCGCGCCGCTGTTCGCCGCGTGGGTCGTGATCGACTGGTGGCGCATCGTCAGGCGCGGCAACGTTCCGCAGAATTCAACCGAAATCCAGGCTTCCAAATGACTCCTAGCACGCGCGACGATTCCGTGCTGGCTCCGGCACGTCCCGCGCCCGCGCGCGCGGCCGTCTCCGACCCCGATCGAACCGTGGCCGCCAGCGTCGGCCGCCTCGACCTCGAGCGCCTGCGCAGCGACTACACGCGCCAGGGCTCGTTCCTGTACCTCGACACGTTCCTGCCGCCCGAGGCGCACGCGAAACTCGCCGACGCCGCCCGCGCGCTGCAGGCCGGCCTGAACCGCAATTACCTGCCCGGCCACAAGCAGGGCGGCAGCGTGAGCCGGCACACGATCGACGAGCAGGCGCCGTACATCGCCGAGCTGTACCGCTCGAAGGCGCTGATCGGCTTTCTCGAACAGATCACCGGCGACAAGCTGATGCTGTCGCCCGACGACGACCCGCACGCGTACGCGCTCTACTACTACACGAAGCCGGGCGACCACATCGGCTGGCACTACGACACCTCGTACTACGACGGCCGCCGCTATACGCTGCTGATCGGCGTGATCGACGAATCGTCGTGCCGGCTCGACTACGAACTGCACACGCGCAATCCGGACGTGCCCGACGAACCGGGCTCCGTGCAGATTGCCGACGGCGGCATCGTGCTGTTCGACGGCGACAAGCTGCGCCATCGCATCACGCCGCTCGGCCAGGACGAGATTCGCGTGTCGCTGACCTTCGAATACGTGACGAACCCCGGCATGCGGCCGTGGAAGCGCTTCATCTCGAACATGAAGGACGCGATCGCGTATTTCGGCTTCCGTCAGGTCTTCAAGCAGCTGGCGCCGCGGCGCTCGACGGGGTCATGACGCGCGCGGGCCTGATTCTGCTGTCCCTCGGGACGGCGCTGTTCATCGCACTGCTCGCGTGGCAGGGCGTCGGCGCGGTCGCGTCGACGCTGCTCGCGGCCGGCTGGGGGCTCGCGCTCGTCGCGGCATTCCACGTGGTGCCGCTCGCGATCGACGCGGGCGCGATTTCGGTGATGTTCCGCCGCGGCCAGCCGGGCGCCGATCTCGGCAACGCGCTGCGCGCGCGCTGGGTCGGCGAATCGGTGAACAGCCTGCTGCCGGCCGGCCAGATCGGCGGCCCGGTGCTGATGGTGCGCCATCTCGCGCAGCGCGGCACGCGCATGGCCGACTCGGCCGCCGCGATCACGGTCAGCACGACGATGCAGGCGCTCGCGCAGATGGCGTTCGCGCTGATCGGCATCGCCGCGTTCAGCCTCTATGCGACGCACGATTCGGTCGCCTATCTGCGCACGCCGGCGCTGATCGCGACGGGCGTGCTCGGCGGCCTCGCGGTCGCGTTCTATGCGGCACAGCGGCGCGGGCTGTTCGGACACGGGCTGCGGCTCGCGTCGAAGCTGCTCGGCCCGCGCGACTGGTCGTCGCTCGCGACGCGCGCCGACGCGATCGACGATGCGGTCGGCGCGCTGTACCGCGATCGCGCGAAGGTCGCGCAGACCTTCGCCTTGAGCCTCGCCGGCTGGATCGTCGGCACCGTCGAGGTGTGGCTCGCGCTGCACTTCCTCGGTCACCCGGTCGGCTGGCTCGACGCACTGCTGCTCGAAAGCGTCGGTCAGGCGATCCGCGGCGCGGCCTTCGCGATCCCCGGCTCGCTCGGCGCACAGGAAGGCGGCTACCTGCTCCTCGCGCCGCTCGTCGGTCTGCCGCCCGACGCGGCGCTCGCGCTGTCGCTCGCGAAACGCGCGCGCGAACTCGCGCTCGGCCTGCCCGGCCTGCTCTATCTGCATTTCAGTGAAAGAAACTGGCAGCGGCGCCGTGCGCCGCAGCCGCTCGCCGACTGACCGGTCCACGCACCGATCCGCCGGCTTTTTGGTTGGAGAACCCATGCGAGCCATCATTCTTGCGGCAGGCCTCGGCTTGCGCCTGCAACAACCGCCCGAAGCGCAGTTTCCGAAGTGCCTGCTGCGCTTCGACGACGTGTCGCTGCTCGAGCGTCATCTGCGCCTGCTCGATGCCGTCGGCGTCGACGAAATCGTGCTCGGGCTCGGCTTCCAGGCCGAGAAGGTCGAGCAGGAACTGCAGCGCCTCGGCCGCCGCGCCGAGATCGTGCTGAACGAGCGCTACGATCTGGGCAGCGTGCTGACCGTGCATACCGTCGCCGATGCGATGACGCGCGGCGGCGACGTGCTGCTGATGGACGCCGACGTGCTCTACGACGACAGCATTCTCCACGCGCTCGTGGCCGACGCGGACAAGCCGGTCGACCGCCTGTTGATCGACCGCGACTTCGAGGCCGGCGACGAGCCCGTCAAGCTGTGCCTGAAGAACGGCGTGCCGGTCGAGCTGCGCAAGCAGCTCGCGGTCGACCTCGACTACGACACGATCGGCGAGTCGGTCGGCTTCTTCCGCTTCACCGAAGGCACCGCGCGCCGCCTCGCGGCGATCGTCGCGGGCTACGTCGACAGCGGCCGCGCGAACATGCCGCACGAAGAAGCCGTGCGCGACCTGCTGCTCGAAGGCGGCCACACGTTCGACGTCGCCGACGTCACGGGCGCGCCCTGGATCGAAATCGATTTCCCGAACGACGTCGCGCGCGCCGCGCAGGACGTCCTCCCCCTGATTCAACGCACCACTGCGGGAGCCGCACGATGAATGCACGCGAACCCAACTTCACCGAATCGCGCAGCGCACGCCTGCGCCGCATGCTCGTCAGCGACGAGCTCGAATTTCTGATGGAAGCCCACAACGGCCTGTCCGCACGCATCGTGCGCGAAGCCGGCTTCAAGGGCATCTGGGCGTCCGGCCTCGCGATCTCCGCGCAGTTCGGCGTACGCGACAACAACGAGGCGAGCTGGACGCAGGTCGTCGACGTGCTCGAATTCATGGCCGACGCGAGCGATCTGCCGATCCTGCTCGACGGCGACACCGGCTACGGCAACTTCAACAACGTGCGCCGCCTCGTGAAGAAGCTCGAGCAGCGCGGCATCGCCGGCGTCTGCATCGAGGACAAGCAGTTCCCGAAGACGAACAGCTTCATCGACGGCGAGCGCCAGCCGCTCGCCGAGATCGACGAATTCTGCGGCAAGATCAAGGCCGGCAAGGATTCGCAAAGCGACCCCGACTTCTCGATCGTCGCGCGCGTCGAAGCGCTGATCGCGGGCTGGGGCATGGACGAGGCGCTGCGCCGCGCGAACGCCTATGCGGAAGCCGGCGCCGACGCGATCCTGATCCACAGCAAGCTGTCGCGTCCCGACGAAATCCTGCAGTTCGCGCGCGAATGGAGCGGCAAGGCGCCGCTCGTGATCGTGCCGACCAAGTACTACAGCACGCCGACCGACGTGTTCCGCCAGGCCGGCATCAGCACCGTGATCTGGGCGAACCATCTGATCCGCGCGTCGGCGTCGGCGATGCAGGCCGTCGCGCGCGAGATCCACGAGAGCGAAACGCTGATCAACGTCGAGGATCGCGTCGCGTCGGTCAACGAGATCTTCCGTCTGCAGGACGCCGACGAATACTCGGCCGCCGAGCGCATCTACCTGTCGTCGTCGTCGCGCGCGTCGAACGCGGCGGTCGTGCTCGCCGCGAGCCGCGGCAAGGGGCTCGAAGCCGTCACCGAGGACAAGCCGAAGGTGATGCTGCCCGTTGCCGGCAAGCCGCTGCTGCGCTGGCTCGTCGACGGCTTCAAGAAGCACGGCGTGAACGACATCACGGTGGTCGGCGGCTATCGCGCCGATGCGATCGACACGTCGGGCATCAAGCTCGTCGTCAACGAACGCCACGCCGAAACGGGCGAGCTCGCATCGCTCGCCTGCGCGGCCGAGCGCCTGACCGGCGACACCGTGATCTCGTACGGCGACCTCCTGTTCCGCAGCTACATCCTGCGCGATCTCGCGGAAAGCGAGGCCGAGTTCAGCGTTGTCGTCGATTCGTCGCTGACCGAGCCGACCAACCAGAGCGTGCGCGACTTCGCGTTCTGCTCGGCCGCCGACGACCGCGGGCTGTTCGGCCAGAAGGTGCTACTCCAGCGCGTGTCGAGCGATGCCGCCGCCGGCACGCCGCACGGCCGCTGGATCGGGCTGCTGAACGTGCGCGGCGCCGGCGTCGAGCGCCTGAAGGCGATGCTCGCGACGCTGCAGGCACGCGCCGATTTCGACACGCTCGACATCCCCGCGCTGCTCAACGCGCTGATCGACGCCGGCGAGAAAATCGAGGTGCAGTACGTGCACGGCCACTGGCGCGGCGTCAACGATCTCGAAGACTTCCGCCGCGCGGGCGACTTCGCGCATGGACAAACGCCGCTGTCCGAACCGGGCGCCGGCAACGGAGGCGCGCAATGATCGAAGCGGCCCAGTTCGTCGAGGCCGCACGCGCACGCGGCTTCGACTGGTACGCGGGCGTGCCCTGCTCGTACCTGACGCCGTTCATCAACTACGTGCTGCAGGACCCGACGCTGCACTACCTGTCGGCCGCGAACGAAGGCGACGCCGTTGCGCTGATCGCCGGCGCGACGCTCGGCGGCAAGCGCGGGATCGCGATGATGCAGAACTCGGGGCTCGGCAACGCCGTCAGCCCGCTCACGTCGCTCACGTGGACGTTCCGCCTGCCGCAGTTGCTGATCGTCACCTGGCGCGGCCAGCCGGGCGTCGCCGACGAGCCGCAGCACGCGCTGATGGGGCCGATCACGCCCGCGATGCTCGACACGATGGAGATCCCGTGGGAGACGTTCCCGACCGACCCCGAACAGGTCGGTCCGGCGCTCGACCGCGCGATCGCGCACATGGACGCGACGGGCCGCCCGTACGCACTCGTGATGCAGAAAGGCAGCGTCGCGCCGTATGAGCTGAAGGCGAATCCGGCCGCGCAGCCGCGCGCGCATGTCGCCGCGCGGTCGTCGTCGCGTGCGGCGTCGCCCGATGCATGGCCGACGCGTCACGACGCGCTGCAGCGCGTGATCGCGCATACGCCGGTCGACTCGACCGTCGTGCTCGCCTCTACCGGTTTCTGCGGCCGCGAGCTGTACGCGCTCGACGATCGGCCGAACCAGCTCTACATGGTCGGCTCGATGGGCTGCGTGACGCCGCTCGCGCTCGGCCTCGCGCTGGCGCGGCCCGATCTGCGCGTGGTGGCCGTCGACGGCGACGGCGCCGCGCTGATGCGCATGGGTGCGTTCGCGACGCTCGGCACGTACGGCCCGTCGAACCTCACGCATGTGCTGCTCGACAACGGCGCGCACGAATCGACCGGCGGCCAGGCAACCGTGTCGCAGCATGTGTCGTTCGCAGGCGTCGCGGCCGCGTGCGGCTATGCGAGTGCAGTCGAAGGCGACACGCTCGACGTGCTCGATGCGGCGCTGGCTGCGCCGCGCACCGACGGCGCACAGTTCGTGCGGCTCGCGATCCGCACGGGCGTGCCCGACGGGCTGCCGCGGCCGACCGTCACGCCGGTCGACGTGAAGACGCGCCTGATGCGCCACATCGGCGCCGCCGCCCTGACCGAAGCCCCTGAAGGAGCCCACTGATGCTGCTGCTGAACCCTGGCCCGGTCACGCTGACCGAACGCGTGCGCCGCAGCCTGCTGCAACCGGACCTGTGCCATCGCGAAAGCGAATTCTTCGATCTGCAGGACGAGGCGCGTGCGCGTCTCGTCGCCGCATACGAACTCGATCCGGCCGAATGGACTGCCGTGCTGATGACCGGTTCGGGCACGGCCGCCGTCGAAAGCATGATCGCCGCGCTCGTGCCGAAGGACGGCAAGCTGCTCGTGATCGAGAACGGCGTGTACGGTGAACGCATCACGCAGATCGCGACGCAGTACGGGATCGCACACGACGTGCTCAAGCACGAATGGATGCAGGCGCCCGATCTCGCGCAGATCGCCGCGCGGCTCGATGCAGGCGGCTACTCGCACGTCGCGGTGATCCATCACGAGACGACGACCGGCCGCCTGAACGATCTCGGCGCGATCGCCGGCGTCTGTCGTGCACGCGGCGTGAAGCTGCTCGTCGACGGCGTCAGCAGCTTCGGCGCGGAAGCGATCGATTTTGCGGGCGGCGACATCGATGCCGTCGCCGCGACTGCCAACAAGTGCCTGCACGGCGTGCCGGGCGCGGCGTTCGTGATCGTGCGCCGCAGCGCGCTCGCGAACGCCGCGAGCCGCACCTACTATCTCGACCTCGGCCGTCTCGCGAAGCTGCAGGATCAGCGCAACACGCCGTTCACGCCGTCCGTGCATGCGTACTACGCGCTCGTCGAGGCGCTGCGCGAATTCGACGAAGCGGGCGGTTGGCGCGCGCGTCATGCGCGCTACAAGGCGCTCGCCGATCAGGCGCAGGCCGGGCTCGCCGCACGCGGGATGCCGCTCGTGCTGCCGGAAAGCGCGTCGTCGGTCGTGCTGCGCGCATACCGGCTGCCGCAAGGCGTCGCGTATGAAGCGCTGCACGACGGGCTGAAGGCGCGCGGCTTCGTGATTTACGCGGGGCAAGGCGGGTTGTCGAAGGAACTGTTCCGCATCTCGACGATGGGCGCGATCGAAGCGGCCGACGTCGAGCGGCTGCTGGACGGGTTCAGCGAGCTGACGCGGTAGGCTGCGTCAGTTCGGTTGACGAAGGCCCGCGAGGGCCTTTTTTGTTGGGTGTGGCAGCCCGTGCTGCGTGCCGCAGCGCACGCCGCGGCCCAATGCAGCTCGCGTCTCTCCGCTCGACGCGCGCGAGTGCGTCATCAACCGGCCGCCGCGCAACGCTCGATGTGCTGCGCGTTGCGCGTCAGCCGATTCAGCGCGACGTCGAAGTACGGTTTGTCTCCCCAGAGCGTCGCATCGCCGATCACGTAGAGATAGGACTTCGCGCGCGTGACGGCAACGTTCAGCAGATTTGCTTCCGCCGAAGCCCAGTTCATCGCGCCTTCATGCCGTCGATCGCAGCCGAGCACGAAAAACACGATTTCGCTCTCCTTGCCCTGAAACGTATGCACGGTACCGACACACTTACGGATCCAGTCCGTCAGATCGGCCGGCACGCGCTTTCCCGTTCCGGCAAGCGCCCGCGTCCAACGATCGCGATCGCCGAGCCGTTCGACGAGACCGCGCTTCACTTGCCGGAACGGCGTGATGACGAACGCATCGGGCATCGCGTCGGTCGTGTCCGCCGACTGCACGAATAGCCGGACCAGCGCATCGAACACGCGCTCGCCCTGCTCCGGCACGTACTTCGACTCCGCATCGGCCACCGCACGCACGTCCCACCAGGCGCTCGGGCCGAGCGCGGGATGCGGTGCCGGCAAACAGACGTCAGTCGTCCGCATCTTCCGCTCGTGCAGCATGCGGCCGCCGTAAGCGATCGCGTTTGCGATATCGAACATCGGATCGTGACACCGCCGATGAATGATCAGCGGCACACCGATGAACCGGTCCGGCATCGTCGGATGCCTGACGCCGAACGCGCAGACGCGATCGGCCAGCGTCTGCACGGACTGACGGTCGACCGCATACCGCGCGCGCAGTTCGCCGAGCCAGTGCTCGCCGAGGTTCGCGAGCAGTTGCGTGGACTGCGTGACGACAGGAGGAATCTGCTGCGGATCGCCGACGACGACGATGCGTTGCGCACGCATCAACGCGCCCACCGCGGCCTGCGGCACGGCCTGTCCAGCCTCGTCGATCACGAGCCAGCCGAGTCCCTCCGCATCGACGCCGGCGAATTGCCGCCGAATCGATGCAAACGTGCTCGACACGACGGGCGTCAGCATGAAGAACCATTGCCACAGTGTGTTTGCGCCGCGCGTCGGCGGTCGCGACAGCTGATTGGACAAGGCGTAGACGAGCTCGTCGAAGGCCGGCTTTTCCGCGTGGACGGTCAGGAAGAACGCTTCGTGCAAGGCCATCGCCGCAACGAAGAGTTCGTTTCTCAATACGTTGATAACCGCGCCTTGCCAGAACGCATGTTTCTGGCTGCTCGCGCGCTCGACTTCCGCACCGCGTGCGAGATCGGCGCCGTTCCATAGCGGCACGTCGTACTTCGCGTGAATCTGCTCGGCTTCGCGCAAGTCGTCGCGAACGTTGCGCAGCAGGAGTGCAGCATCGGTGGCGGCGCGCCAGCCGCGGTAGGCGTCGCGCCGCAGCCATTTCGACAACCACCGCAACCACGACGGACCGAGTTGGCGCTCGAACTGCAGCGCCTCGCGATCGAGACGCTCGATACGAGCATCGAGCGTCTCGCGCTGGGATGTCAGCATGCAACGATCGAACGGCGCGAGGTCGGCACAGCAGGCGACCACTTTCGGCCACGCCTGCTCGATCGCATCGAGCCGCGCGTCGAGCCGTTCGAGTTCGCGGCGCGCGGCGTCGAAGGTACGCTGTGCGGCCAGGAAATTCTGCTGCGCGACGTCGAACGGCACGCGCGCGACCGCGCCGGCACGCCACTGGCTGCGGTAGCGCCAGTACGTCATCGCGCCCACGGCCTCCCAGCTCGGAAAATCGACGTCCTTGCTCGACAGGATCGCGTCCTGCGGTTTGTCGGCAGGCGTGGCCGCATACTGACTGAAGACGTTGCTGAATCGCCGGCCGTTCGCGCGCTTGCCGAGTGCCGCGGCGACGAGCCCCCACACCGGCTCGGACAACTGCCAGGGCTTCCCTGCCCGGCTGCCGGCATACTTCGTTGCGACGGGACCGAAGTAAGACAGTCGCTCGCGAAGGTCCGGATCGAGATGGCGACGCTGCGGCAGTTCGAGCGACAGATTCTCGACCGCTCCATTGTTCGTCGATGCGACGACGATCTCGTAGCCCGTCAACGCAGGCGCGAGTGCGGGAACCCGATACGTTTTCGTCCCGACGTCCGCCTCGACGACCGTCCCCGACAGGCCGGCGCGCCAGTCCGGCAACGCCGCCAGCACGCTCGCCCGCGCCACGACCAGATGCGCGATCAGATCGCGCAGCATCGTCGTCTTGCCGGTGCCGGGCGGCCCGTTGACCGCGAGCAATTCGCCGACGCCCAACGTCTTCATCTTGTTCAGCGAATACTGCTGCATCAGAGACTGCACGTGCGCCGGCGGAGACGGCCAGCGTCCCGCGACGCCGTGCGCGGGGTGCAGCGCATCGACGATTTCGCGCTGCCCGGCCGGATACGCATCGAGATCCGTTTTCGCCGCATCGTGCGTCGCCAGATACGCGATCAGTGCGCGCGGCGGCGCAGGCGCGCGCAGTAGCCGGCGCGCGTCCGCCAGATCGCGCACGTAGAAGCTGTTCAGAATCGGCAGCCCGGCTGCAGTATCGTCCTCGTCGGTATCGGTATCGGCGTCCGATGGTGCGGCGGGCTCGTCGGCGGCGCTCGGCGCGACCGTGCCGGCCGGCACGCGCGCATCGCGCAGCTGGCGCGTCGGACGACTCCGATCGGAAGACTCGACCACCATCCACGCGAGCAGCCCGTCTTTGGGCGCCAGCCCCGCCCAGGCCTGCAGACGTGCAGCCATTGCAGCCAGCACGTCGCAATCGATGACGATCGTGCCGCCGCCGAGCAACGCGTCGACATCGCTCTTGAGCGTGGCCGCATGCGCGTCGAACGCCGCGGCGTTGAGGTCGGACAGCTCGCCGTCGCGCAGCCGTCCAAGCGCCCACGGCAACGCGGACACGCTCAACGCGTCACCGCTCGAGCGACCGCCCGCGCCGATCGCGAGTTTCGCGAAGCACGTCAGCCCCTCGGGCGCCATCTCCTCGTCGCGAATCCGCTCGATGGCGCTGCGCGCCGTCGAGCGCTCGGCGACATGCGCTTCGATCAACCGTGTCGCGAGCGACACGTCGAACGGGACGAGGTACAGCGCCCCCGCTCGCCCGGCCGCGGCTTCCCAGCTTTCGCGCGCCGTCGCGTCGGCGCGCACGCAGATCGTGTTCTGCCGGCGCCCGCGTGCCTGCTCGAGCTGGTCGTCGAGATCGTAGCTGTTGAAGAATTCGACACTGTGCCAATAGTCGAGCACAGCCTCCATGTCGCGAATCATTTTGGCCCTGTTGTGTTTTTTTTCAGAACCCGCAGGTTAGCGCAAACGCCGCCCGCCGAACACACCGCGGCCGTTTCACGCATAATGCCTGCGACCCCGTTCACGAGGAGCCGCCATGTATCCACCGATCGAACCCTACGCCCACGGCTATCTCGACACCGGCGATGGCCACCGCATCTATTGGGAGCGCTGCGGCAATCCGGCCGGCAAGCCCGCCGTGTTCCTGCACGGCGGCCCCGGCGCCGGCTGCAGTGCCGACCATCGCCGTCTGTTCGACCCGCAGCGCTACGACGTGCTGCTGTTCGACCAGCGCGGCTGCGGACGCTCGACGCCGCACGCAAGCCTCGACAACAACACGACCTGGCATCTGGTCGCCGACATCGAACGCCTGCGCGAGATGGTCGGTGCCGATCAATGGCTCGTGTTCGGCGGCTCGTGGGGCAGCGCGCTCGGTCTCGCGTATGCGGAAACGCATCCGGCGCGCGTCAGCGCGCTGATCGTGCGCGGCATCTTCACGATGCGACGCGCCGAGCTGCTGTGGTACTACCAGGAAGGTGCCTCGTGGCTGTTTCCCGATCTGTGGGAAGCATTCATCGCGCCGATTCCGCCGGCCGAGCGCGACGATCTGATGGCCGCCTACCATCGACGGCTGACGGGCGACGACGAAACGGCCAGGCTCGAGGCCGCCCGTGCGTGGAGCGTGTGGGAAGGCCGCACGATCACGCTGCTGCCCGATCCGGCACTCGCCGAGCATTTCGCGGACGGCCACTACGCGCTCGCGTTCGCGCGCATCGAGAATCATTACTTCGTGAATCGCGGCTTCGTCGATGAAGGGCAGCTGCTGCGCGACGCGCATCGCCTGGCGGGCATTCCGGGCGTGATCGTTCAGGGGCGTTACGACATCGCGACGCCGGCGCGCACCGCGTGGGAGCTGTCGAAGGCGTGGCCGGACGCGACGCTGGAAATCGTGCCCGACGCCGGGCATGCATACAACGAACCGGGCATCCTGAGCGCGCTGCTCGCGGCGACCGACCGCTTCGCCATGTAGTTCACGCACGAAGGCGCGCGGCACGATGCGGCGCCGCGCGCACCGCGCAAGCGCGCAGACGACGTCGTCACAACGACGCCTCCACCACCGTTCTCCCGCGAATCGCGCGCTCGACGAGCCGCTCGTCGCCGACCTTGCGGATCGCGTCGTCCAGCAGCCCTTCAGGCGCCTCGGTCGCGACCTTCAGCAGCCCGGACAGGCCGCGCGCGTCGAGCACCACCAGCGTCTCCATCGAATCGGCGCGGCTCACGAGCACGCGGCGCCAGGCCGGGCCGGCGCCGAAGCTTGCGCAAAGCGAAATCGTGTCGTTGCCGAGCGGGTAGTCGAAAGTCTTGATCATGTTGGGCCGCCGTTGCAATGGACTGACGACGCGCGAGGGCGCGGCGCCAACACGTCGACGCACCCGCGCGTGCAATCGGCGCCGAACCTCCACCTACCGCGGCCGCCGACACCGTCATGCTAGGCGCGCAGTATTAACGAAGACTTAAACATCGCCCGCCGCTTGCGGCCAGCGTCGTCATGCACCGGGGAGCAATGCGGCCTGCAAAGCCGGCGCGTCGATTGCGATACCGCGCTCTCGCGGCACGGCGACCGCGCCGCAAGCCATCCCGACGTGAAAGCCCCCCGCGAACGGCGCGACCGCTCAAAAGACAGCGCCGCCGTGATCGCAGGATCGCGACCACGGCGGCGCACGCTACATCGGCGTGGTCGCTCGCCTGAGCGGCACGACGACATGTGCGACGCGACCGCGTCCGTTGTCGTGCCCGGGTTCGCCTGACCGGCGAGCGATTCCGCGCCTAGATTAGATATAGACGAGGTCGAACGTCGCCTGACCATCCAGCTTCTCGGCCGTACCGGTACCCAGTTCGCTTGCCGAGTTCAGCATCGCGCGCACCTTGATCGGGAACGTGAAGTTCGTCCCGTTGATCGCATGCGCGACGCCGCCGCCGACGACCGCCATCGACAGCGCATTGCCGATGTTGAATGCGTTCACCGCCGAATACTTGAAGTTCTTCGCGATGTACAGACCGGTGTCGCTATCCAGCTTACCGAGCATCCCGCTGCGCGTGATCCACAGCCCATGCGATGCGTTGAAGCCCGGCACCATGCCGGCGATCGACTTGTACGTCGAATCGGCAATGCCGCCGACGGCCGGCATCCAGTCGCTCAGCGAGACGCCGGTCGTGACCGCCAGGTTCGTGAGCGAGCCGAGGCCGCCGCTCGTCGAGCCCGACACCTTCGCCGCACCAAGCTGCATCGAGTACGCGCCGATCTTCGCGCCCTTCGTCGTCTTGCCCAGGCCGAACAGCTGGTCGTTCCAGCCCATGATGCCGCCGCCCTGATCCGCGAGGTTCGGCACCAGCCAGCTCATCACCGTGTCCTTCGAGTTCGTCAGCAAACCGCGATTGACCTGCGTACCGTTCCGGTTGTCGGTGACCTTGAACGCGATGAACGAAGGCGACGTACAGGCGATGCGCAGCGACGTCTTCTTCTCGCCGACCTTGGTGAAATCCGCGCGGGGCGACACCTGGCCGAAGTCGATCGTGCTGCCGCCCTCGAACGTCGGCGTGCATGCCGGCGGAACGATCGTGCCCGTGACCTTCAGCACCGCGGACGACTGCGCGAATGCCTGAGGTGCTGCGGCCAGCATCGCGACGCCGATTGCGATCGCGCCCAGCGCCGGATTCAGTTTCATTCGATTCATTGCTGCTCTCCTGTTGTATAGCAGATTGCTCAAAAATATCCGATAAAGAATGGCATCGATATCGGATGTGACAGATTCTATTGATCAGTGATCCAAATTTATATAGAACAAGTTCTAAATTGCCTGACGACGTCCGCGACCGGCCCGATTGTCATCGCGATGCCGAACCGCTTTGCGCGGCGTTCGTTTGATGGCTGCCTGCGGGCGTTTCGATCCGCGCCTCGTAGATGTCGGCCATGTAGCCGTAGCTCGTTGCCGGCTGGAAGCGAATCGACGTGGCGCCCGGGTAGAGCTTCAGCATCTCTTCGATTTCGGCCTTCGCTTCGGCCGTGATGGCAGCATCCTTTGCGGACGGCGTGCGCGGCGCGCCCTTGCGTTTGTCGTCTTTCGGCATCATCACGTAGGTCGCCTGACCGGGCAGCATGTACGTGTTCGGAAGGTACGCCTGCTTCTTCGTCGGCAGCACCTCGACGGTCGCGCCGAGACGCACGACGTACGGGCTCGGATTCACGACGCGCAACTTGCCGTCGACGGCTTCCCACTTCAGCAGCTTCCACGGCTCGCGATTCACCGCGAGCCCTTTCGGGTGCATGATCACCGGCAGGTTCTGACGAACGCGAATCGCGACGATGCTTGCGTCCGGGTCCTTACGTTCGCCGATCGTGTCGAAGACGACGCGCGCGAGCCGCTCGGTCTTCAGCGGCGTCCTGTTTGTCAGGATGAAACGAACCAGCTGCGTCTGACCGGGGTCGACGCGTGCGACCGGCGGCGTCACGGTGAACAGCTTCTCCTGATCGTCAGGCACGTGCTCGATGATCGTGTACAGCAGCGCCGATTTGTCGTCGGTGTTGCGGACTTTCATTGCGGTTTCGCCGACGGCCTCGTCGATCAGAACGACGGACGTTTCCGGCACCATGCCGGCCGCATGCGCGGGTGCTGCCGGGACGGCAGTCAGAGCGATCGGCAGCAGTGCCGACAGAATGCGATTGATATGAGACATCAGTCCTCCATATGGTTTGAAAAGAGCGAAGTTGAACGAAACGCGCTCACGGCGTGGAAACGACGCTGAAGCGCGGCTCGGACGTGACCGTCACCTCGCCGCTCAGCGTCGTCTCGGCCGCTCGAAATGCGTCGATCCGGATAAAGACGTCGAGACGTCGGCCCGCTGCCGGACGATTGGCGTCGTACGGCACGAGCATGTCGCCCGGCATCAGGATCAGCGGGGCCGGCGTGACTGCCGCCGCATCGCCGCCTCGCGCAACGCCCGCCATCACGTCGCGCCCGTCGAGCGCGACGCGCGTCACGGTGACCGTGTAGCGGGCTACGTCCCCGAGCCGGATGCTGCCGTCCGCGGACGGGACGCCGTCGAAGCGGATTGCCGCGACGCTTTCCTGTCGACACTGCACGGCGAGCGCCCGGTTCGCCGACGCGACCGGACGGCGATCGGCACCGCGCGGTGCGCCGATGCGGTCGCCGAATACGCGCCCGAAATCGACCTTCGGATCGCTGACGGCGATCGCGCAGCGTTCGGCGCGGGCAAGCGTCACACCGCCCAGCACGAACGCCGCGATTGCCAAAGTGCGAATCGTGTTCATCGAATACTCCCTAGTTGGGATGGGAATCGGCATCGCAGGTCGCGTCGATCTGTGCGACGGTCGCGTCCGCGCGCAGCGCGTCGGGCACCTGAAACTGCAGGTTGCACCGACCGCCGCCGGGCAAACGCGCGACGAGCGGCCCTGCCGGGTCCTGATCGAGATAGACGACGCCGTCGCCGACGGCAGTCGTCACGTACTGGTCTTTCTCATCGCGAATCGATGCGCCGACCGGCAGCGGGCTCCCGTCTTGCAGATGCACGTTGAGCAGCATCCTTTTCGTCCGGCGCACCTCGATGTCGACGAAGTTCACCGATCCGCGTCCCGCATTGAGCTCCGCATAGCCGTTCCGCACGTCCACGTCGCGCGGCAACGTCTCGGTACGGACTACCGTGCTGACCTCGGTATACGCGGGAATGCTGCCGATCACGGCCTTGCCGCGCGGATCGGTCCACACGATGCCCGCGGGCGTGCTGATGCTCACGCCCGACAGTTCACCGGTCGACACGATGCCGAACGTTTCGCCGATGCTGTACGGCGACAGCGTGACGCCCGCCTTCGTCGCGACGATGCCGCCCTGCACCTGTGCAGACAGCGATCCGCTGTCGCGCTGCGCCGAACCGCTGATCGACACCTGCGTGTAGCGCGGCCACAAGCTCAGCGTCGCGAATCCGCGCTCGCTGCCGCTGTGCTGCCCACGCTCGACGCCGATGTTGTAACTGACGAAGTCGTTGACGGTCTGGCTCGCGTTCACGCCGCCGCGCAGCATGCCGCCGTTGCGAGTCACGTAAGTGCTCGTGTGAACCGGTCCAAGCGGAAAACTCAGCGACGCGTAGATCGCCGTATCGTCGCCGGTCGTGCCGCGGCCGAGCGAACGGTCGACGTTGATCGACAGGCTCGCTCGCCCGAACTGACGATTCCAGGACGCGGCAACGTGCTGACCGGAGAAGCCGGCGTACGTCGAGAAGCGATTGAACGACGCCGACAGCGCGCCGAGCTGCTTGCTGTTCCAGCTCGCCGAGCCCGACATCACGTCCCGGATCCGGTAGTGGCGCATGATCTCCCAGTACGCCGAACGGCGAACGGTATCGGGCACGTCATACAGCGTGTCGGACAGTGAGCGAAAGCCGATCGTCTGTCGATTCGCCTGCACGTTCATCGATATGTCGCCCGGCAGCTGCGCAGACAACGAGAGTCCGACGCTTGCGCCGCGCTCGCCGAGCGTCGGTGAACGACTGAGCTGTGCGTTGTTTCCCATCGATACGCTGTTTCCGAACAGCGGCATCGAATGGCTGACGCCGACACCCTGATGGCGCGACGAGACAATCGCGCCGGCCACCACGCTCGACCGCCGGCCGACGTTCCATCCCTTCGCGACGGAAACCACGATCGGTCGCGCCATGTCGCGCGGCCCGCGATACTGGTACACGCGGCCGATTGCGAGCGACAGCCCGAGCGGTGCGCCGCGCGGCGCGACGAGCGAAGCAGGCGGGACCGTGAAGCTGCGCTTGTTGTTCGCGTCGTCGATCAGCGTGACTTCGATCAGCGACGAGCGGTCGATCAGCGTCACGTTGCGCAGCAGAAACGGCCCGGCCGGCACCAGCGTCGTGTAGATCAGAATGCCGGCCTGCCGGACCTCGACACGCGACTGCTGCGTCGCGACGCCGCGAATCGTGCTGCCGCCGTCGCTGGCCGCAAGTGCGTCGTCGGGCAAGATCTGCACGCCCTCGATCGGCATGCCGCTGACCACGGGGTTCCGGATCCCGATCTGCCCCGCCTGCACCAGATAGCCGGTCTCGACGTCGGTTTTCTGCGCAAACGCGTACGGCATCTGAAACTCGGCCTGGCCCTGCTGCCGCCAGTACGTCTGCGCGCTGCGCACGACCCAGTCGCCGAGATTGAACCCGGCTTCGGTATCCGCGGACAGGAACGTCGCGGTACTGCTGCCGCTCGAGCGACTGCCGCCTGCGACGACGTTGTAGTTCAGCATCGCGCCGGCACCGCCGGACGACGCGTTATCGCCGGGACGCGGCCGGGTCAGCGCGTCCGCCGGCACGACGATTTCGACCATATCCTTCGCCGAATCGGCGCTGACTTCGGTCTGCGGCTGAAACGTCCGATAGTCGTAGCAGTTCGCGGCGAACGGTTGTGCCAGCCGGCGTTCGGATTCGGCAACGCGACGCGCATCGTTCGCTGCGGCACCCGCCGCGTCGTTGCCGCGCGATGCCGATCCGTCGGTGCCCGATTCGCGTGTGTCGACCGTCTCCGGCTCCGCAAGCAGCGGCTGCTGTCCGCTCAGAAATGCGAGCAGGCTCCACCGGCGCGGCGGTGTGAGTTCGTCCGGCAGGCGCAGGCGCGCGCGGCCGATCAACGTGCGGTCGAAGCAGACGTTACCGCGATCGTCGAAGCGAACGTCGACCGTGCCGCGCGGTTGACCGTTGACGGACAGCGACACACGATGCACGCCGCCGACGAAGCGCGGCTTCTCCGCAAAGTACTGGGCGAGCGCCGGATCGAGACCGCGCTCCTTCAGCGTCTCGATGTCGAATTCGACACGCCGTGCGGGTACGGTCGTCGTCGGCTCCGCAAGCGCGTCGGCCGGTTCCGTCGGTGTGGCGTCAGGCTCGGATACGGTGCCGACGCCTCCCGCTGGCGTGGCGGCAGGCTCCGACACCATCCCGGCCGGCGCGGGCATCGCGTTGCAAGCCACGCCGGCCGAGACGAGCGCCAAGCCGACGACGACGAACAGGAGCCTGATACCGACGGCAGAGAGGATGCGGGCAAACACGCTTCGCAACGTGGCGTGCCTCACAGGCGGTAGTGCCGATTCACGGCGCGTCGACTTCAAAATATTCACTAACGATTCAAATTACGGCGGCGATTCTTTCATGTCACCCTCATCGCAAAAATAATACGAGTTCGAAATTTTCGTTTAGAAAATATAGACTCGTCCTAATAGGTCGAATTTCCATCAAAATCGCCAAGTATCTGGCAAATTTAGAATGTCAATTTTTGATATAGAGACACGCCACGAATCGCGAATTAATAAATAGATATAACAAACTGTTAAATGGATATAACAAACTATTAAATAGATATAACAAAGTATTGCGATTTGCCGGCGCGACTAGCGCTGCAGCCGCCCCGCGCGGAGACGGAGGCCGCGCGCGGGCTGCGGAGCGTACGGGCCCTGCCGGCCGCGGCGACTGCGCCGAATGAACGGGTCGGCTTTCGGCAGCGAACGACCGCGCGCTGCAATATGCAGATGCCGGCCGGTCAACTTATGTTGCAGTGCTACGAGACTCGCAGCGATCGCCTTTAGGCTTTCACGCAATTCGAATTCGTCCACGCGCAGTTATGTGCCTCAGGACAATCCGACCTGCATTCGATTTGTCTAAATTGCGCAATTCATTCGTATTGAAACGTTTGCGCGTATGCAGAACAGCGTTTAATTGTGTTAATTCAATCTTGCACTTCGAGGACAAGCGATCAGACGGTCGTTTTCATAGATGGCGACGTCGGCATCACACCGCGTACACGACGATGGAAGCAGGAACGCTCGAGCAACTGAAGCACTTCCACGTCGATGCTGTTCGGCTTCCGGTTGATCGCGCGCTGGACTCGAGCGGCGCCGCGAACGCGTGACGGAATGCGCGTCGCAACGTAGACGGCATTCGATGCGCGGGACGCGCGCCGTCCCGGCCCCGGCTGAGCACGCGTCGCGACTCAACGTATGCGACGCGGTGCGAGACGCCGTCGCCGGGCCGCCGTTCGATCGCGGCATACGCAACCATACGGTCGAGCGCGTGCTCGTCGTAGCGGCGCGATCGAAACGGGTTCCCGGTCGCCCGCGTTGCAACCGCCGCTTCGCTCGACAAGATCGGCGGTATGACGTGGGTCCGCAATGGCGGCGTCAATTCGACGATGCTGTCCATCGGCGCCGACACGGCAACGATGCGGTCGGATCACGAACATGCGCGGCAGTGACTCCGCGGGATGCGCACCTTGCTATTGGACGTCCCGCGCAGCCTATCTGCCTGTCGTCGGCGCCCGTGACAACGGCAAGCCGCCCGGCCCTGTCTGCAGCTCGCGTCCGGCAAGAACTCGAGCGCGTCAATCGACAATCCTTGCATGCGTGAGCCCCGCACCGCCCATTCGTCGGAACAAGCCGGCCGCCGCCGCTCCGCCCGCCGCACACCCGGCGTTGTGCCGCTTGTCGGGCGCGTTACAGGCAACGCCCACTACACGCGGCCGATTCGCCGCGGTCGCCAATGTATGACGGGCCGCGTCGCCGTGTTGAGATCGAACGCGCCACTGAATCGTGCACACTGCTTCGCCCCCGCGCGGCGTCTCCGGACCCTCGGGTCGTCATAGTCGACCGGGCCGCCTCCATCGACGAACGTGATACGGGTCGCACACCACTACGCATCGCCGGAAGCTCGCCGCGCAGCGTCGCCATGCCGGCGCGCCCGCACGTGCGCATTGCGGGGTCTGGTCCAAGCGCCGCCACGATCGCGAGCCGCCGCAACTCAACGACGAACGAAAGTCCTCGGACCCGTCGCGACATACCCGGCCGCGACTGAAAACCGCATACGAAACGGGTGCGGCGAAATAGTGCAATCAATGTACCCGGCGAGCATTTTTCTTTTCGTCTGTACGCCAGATAACAATCGCTGCCGATAATGAAACTCACTTTAAGCCGAAAACGTTTTCCGATCCGCGTTGCATTTTTTACTTCATCATACCTGTTTGAAGGCTAATTCCGTCCGATCTATCGTATGGAAATACCTTGTTACAACCGAAATAGAAATTTTGATTTGCGAACCATCCGACAGCGTCATGTAAGGTACCGCACCGACGGCCGCGAATCATCTGATCCATTACTCCGCAGAAGCCCGCCGGGCCGGGCTTTGCAGGCAAATCTTGCTTTTGTCTGCCGTTATTTTCCGGCACAAAATCCCCGCGTTCCGGGACCATAATTTGCGAGCCGATCAATCTCTACCGGCGCATTCCAGGCGCACCGGCAATATCGCCTTTAATCATAATTAAGCGAGAAATTCGGTTTCATCTGATTTCGCATTTAATACAGGCCGATAATCCATCCCATCAGTGCGACACACAGTTGTTTGTTAAAAACCCTTCGTGTATCAATAGCGTGTCGCGAAATTACGCCGGCATTTTTTTGTTCTGAATAATCACGCACCCCCAATCCGGACGGAGGCCGCAATGTCATCCACGCTTCGCCAGCACGCTGGTCCTTTTATCGCGGTGGTCATGTCGGCGCTGTGCGCGGGCGCGTACGCGCAAACGAGCGCGACCGCCTCGGCGCCGGATACGGGCCGCTACGTGATCTCGTACGTGTGCGGCGACACGCAGATCGACAGCAGCGCGCCACTGCCGCCCGACGGCCGCCCGTACAACCTCGGCGTGACCTTCGTGTCCGCGCAGACGGGACAGCCGCTGTCGAACGTGCAGGTTCGGCTCCGACGGCACGGCCGCGTGCTCGTCGAATTCAACGCAACGGGCCCGCGCTGCCTGTTCAGTCTTCCGGAAGCGAGCTACCGCGTCGAGGGGACGTACGAGGGCTCGATGCAGTTCGCGATCGTCGAAACGGGATCGCTGACCGCGCAGCTGCGATGGTGAACGGCACGCCGTGCCGGCCCACCGGCGAAGCGCGCGACGACGCCGCTCGCCAATAACGACATCGATCAGAGGAGCAGTGAATGACCCGTGCAGAACGACCGGACGACCGTGCCGTCTCCCCGCAGAAGCCGACCTGGGGACCCGGAAAGAACGCCGCATTGAGCATCGTCGCGTTTGCCGCGATCTTCGGCGGCTTCGCGTACATCGAGCGAGATGCGCGCGTCGGTCATGGAGGCGCCTCGCACGACATCTCCGGCGCGGTCGGGAACGCGGCCGACAAGACGGGCAAGGCCGTCGTCGCAGCAGTGTCCGGCGCGCACTCGGCGTCCGCGATCGAGCTCGCGCAAAACGCGCCGCCGGGCGCGCCTGCGTCTGCGTCTGCCTCGATATCGGCCGCCGTGCCAGCGGCCGCCTCGAACGCACGGACCGCGCCGCCGCAGGCGGCCGACGCCGCGTCGACACCCGCGGCGCTCGCCGCGACCCCGCGTACGGGAACGACGTCGAGTCACTCGACGACGCGTCGCCGCGACGCGCATCGGCCGCGCGCATCGGTGCTCGCGAGCACGCACAAACGCTCGTATGCCGCGCCGAAGCACGAGCGCTACGCCAGCGATGCCGCACAGATGGAGCCGGCGGCCGTGTCGCGCGACGAGGTGGAAGGCGCACGCGCGCTCGCGCGGGCGCGCTGGTGCGCGCAGCTCGACCAGTGGGATTGCGTCGAGCAGAACGCCAGCCGCGCGCTTGCGATCGACCCGATGAACAGCGAGTCGCGCGCATTGCTCGGACAAGCTATCCGCAATCGCCTTTAAGGCGACCTAGCGCAGCCGGGGCCCTAATCCCGGCCGCACGGCAACCGGCGACTCGTGTCGCCGGGTATGCGATCGACGTGATCGTCTCGAAGTGAGGACACACCGTGGCCAACAATCCGAAACAACAATGCACCACCGTCGCTCCGCCCAACCGGCGGATGCTCGTGCACGCGCCGCTCGTCTTGCTGCTCGTCGCCTCCGGCTCCTGTTTTGCCGCGGACAGCGAGGCGGACGCCGTCGGCGCCAGCGGCACCGCCGGCACGCAGGGCGCGTCCGAAACCATGCCGGCGGATGTGCCGACAGCCGGCGCAACGTCGCACGACGCGACGGCGCCCGATACAACGGCGCCTGACGCAACGACGCCCCACGCGACGCCTCCGTCCGCACAGCCGCCCACCGCACAGCCGCCCACCGCACCGACGGCGATCGCGCAAATGTCGGGCACGGCAATGCCGACTGCGCCGAGTCCGACGCCGGCCGGCGCGGCGCCGATGATCGGCGCGCCGTCGATCGAGCGCCCGGACGTAACGCCCCCGCCCCAACAGCCGCCGGAGGCGCAGGCGCCGAACGCCCAGGCGCCGAATCTGCGCACCGCCGACCCCGCGACCGTCCGCAACGACGTGTTCGGGCTCGCGGTCAGCGGCGGCGCGGTCAAGGCGCTCGACGAAGCGAAGGCGCGGCCCGACGCGTTCTCGGCCGTCGATCTCGCGCAACTCGAGGAACTGTCGATCCGCCAGCAGGTACGCGGCGGCCGCGACAAGGCGCGCTCGATGACGAGTACCGACCGCTTCGACGGCATCGACCAGGCACTGAAGGCCGCGGACGATCTCGACTCGCGCATGCCGGTCACGCCCGAGTATTCGTCGGTGCGCACGGCGCTCGCCGGCGACCGCACGATCGCCTATGCCGCGCGCGGCGACATGAACAAGGCGATCGCGACGTTCGAGACGATTCCGCCCGACGCGGAGATCTCGATCGACGCGCTGGCCGCGGTCGGCGATGCATATCTCTACGTCAGCGAACCGGGCAAGGCGAGCGCCGTCTACGAGCGTGCGCTGAAGCAGGCGAGCGCGCCGGCCGCGGACCGCGCGACGCGCGGCTTCCAGTACGGTTCGCGCACGCGGCCGATCGAGCTGCGCGAGGGGCTGTTCTGGTCGTATATCGATCAGGCGCGCGCCGCCGATGCGGGCCGCGTACTGAACGACATCGACACGGCCCTGCCGCCCGCGAGTCAGGTGCATCCGTGGGATCCGGCAAACGAGGACTACCTGCGTTATTACCGGCTGCGCGCGCAGTACCTGATCTACACGGGCCGCGTCGACGAAGGCATCGCCGAGCTCGAACGGCTCGAAAAGGAGGTGCCGTTCAATGCCGAAGTGCGCTCCGCGCATGCGGACGCGGTGTCCGGGCAGTCGCATCCGCGTCAGGCGATGGCGATGTACAGGGCGACGCTGACCGATCACCCGGACAGCGTCGAAATGCGGGCGGGGCTCGGCCGGGCCGCACTGACGGCGGACGACTACGCGACCGCGCGCGAGACCGACGAAATTCTCGACAACACGTTCCCGGACAGCGCCGCGGTGCGCTCGTTCAAGCGCGACTACAACGCGTACCGCAGCCCGGTGTTTACGACCGACATCAGCTACGAGCACGGCAACAGCGCGCTGGCCGACAACAGCTTCTCGTCGGACAGCTACATCTACTCGCAGCCGTTCGGCGACAACTGGCGCGTGTTCTCGCATACGTTCTACGGCTTCGCGCAGACCGATACGGGCCGCATCAGCCGCACGCGCACGGGCGTCGGCGGCGACTATCGGCACGGGCCGCTGACGATCCAGGCCGAAGCGACGCGCTCGTTCGGCGGCGACGGTCGCACCGGCGGACGCGGCACGGTGACCTACAACGTCGACGACTACTGGACGCTGAGCGGCGCCGTCGACAGCAACGACAACTCGCTGCCGTGGAAAGCGTATGTCGCGCACATCTGGGGCCGCTCGGCCAACGTCGAGATCGCATACCGGCAGAACGACCGGCGCGAAGTGAAGCTGACCTACGGCGTGAGCCGCTTCAGCGACTCGAACTTCCACCAGGAAATCGCCGCCACCGGCACGCAGCGCGTCTACACGTCCGCGAACCAGCTCGTCAACGTGTCGCTCGGCCTTGGCACCGACAGCAACTCGCGGCAGGACACGCCCTACTTCAGCCCGAGGCGCGACTACGCCGCGGCCGTCACCGCGATGCATCAAATGACGCTGTGGAAGAAAGGCGACATGTCGCTGCAGCAGCGCCTGTACGCGTCGGGCGGCGCGTTCAACCAGCGCGGCTTCGGCACGAGCGCGCTGTGGAGCGCACGCCTCGAGCACGCGTGGACGTTCAAGCGCGACATCACGCTCAGCTACGGCATCGAAGTCAGCAGCCATGCGTACGACGGCCAGCGGGAACGCTCGGAAACGGGCTTCCTGTCGGTCAACCTGCCGTTCTAGTAACAGGAGCTCTCCATGCAATCCAGACGGACCTTCATGTGCGGATGCCTCGGGGCATTCGCCGCGTGCTCGTTGTTTCCCGGCGTGACGAAGGCCAAGATGATCGACCTGCTGCCGCCGTCCGACCCGGCCGACGGCAAGACGTTTCGCGTGATTTGCCTGCACGATGTCCGCGACAATCTGCTGTCGACGTTTTCATCGTCGACGATGGTCGACCCGTTCGCGGTCGACACCGGCACGCTGACCGCGATCTTCTCGTGGCTCGAGACGAACAACTACCACCCGATCACGGTCAAGCAGATCGAGGCGTCGCGCCACGGCGGCAAGCCGCTGCCGCCGCGCGCCGTGCTGCTCACGTTCGACGACGGCTACCGCAGCCACTACACGAAAGTGCTGCCGCTGCTCGAGCGCTTCCGCTATCCGGCCGTGATGGGCATCGTCACGTCGTGGATCGATGCGCCGCCCGACGTGCCGATCAAGATCAGCGACAAGGTGTCGGTGCCGCGCGACTACTTCATGTCGTGGGACGACGTGCGCAAGCTCGGCTCGTCGGACCTGATCGAGCTCGCGTGCCACACGCACAATCTGCATCACGGCGCGATCGCGAATCCGCAGGGCAACGAACTGCCGGCGACCACGTCGCACCTGTATCTGCCCGACGAGAAGCGGTACGAAACCGACGAGGAATTCCACGCACGCGTGCGCAACGACCTGCAGACCTGCATCCACCAGGTGCGCGAGCGCACCGGCATCACCATTCGCTCGATGGTGTGGCCGTACGGCGCGGAGAACCAGCCGGTGCGCGACATCTCGACATCGCTCGGGATGGGCATCCAGTTCAGCCTCGACGCGGGGCCGAACACGCCCGACGTGCCGCTCGATCGCCTGCGCCGGATCCTGATGATGTACGACGTCGACATCGGCGGCTTCGAACGGTCGATGCGCGAGCCGGCGACGAACCGCGGCGCGGTCGACGCGGTCGAGCGTATCGTGCAGGTCGATCTCGACCAGGTGTACGACCCGAACCCCGCGCAGCAGGAAAAGAACCTCGGCGTGCTCGTCGAGCGCATCTACCGGATGCAGCCGAAATCGGTCTACCTGCAGGCGTACGCGGATCCGAAAGGCACGGGTGTCGCCGAAGCCGTGTACTTCCCGAACCGCCATCTGCCGATGCGCTCGGACCTGTTCTCGCGCGCCGCGTGGCAGCTCAACACGCGCTCGAACGTGCAGGTCTATGCGTGGATGCCGGTGCTCGCGTTCCAGCCGCCGGCGGACAAGCATCGCGCGCTCGAAGCCGTCCGCGCGCTCGATGGCGCACCGGCCCGCGAAAACGGCTCGCGCGTGTTCCGGCTCAGTCCTTTCGACCCCGATGCGCGGCTGATGATCGAGGAGATCTACGAGGACCTGAGCAAGTACGCGTCGTTCAGCGGCATCCTGTTCAGCGACGATGCGGTGCTCGACGACTACGAGGATGCGAGCCGCCACGCGCTGCGCGCGTACGCGCAGTGGGGGCTGCCCGCCGACGTCGCGAAGATCCGCGGCAATCCCGACCTGATGGCGCGCTGGACGCGGCGCAAGACGCGTCATCTGATCGACTTCACGCTGCAGCTCGAAAAGATCGTGCTCTCGCATCAGAACGCGGGTGACGTACTGACCGCGCGCAACATCTTCGCGATGCCGGTGCTGAAGCCCGAGTCCGAAGCGTGGTACGCGCAGAACTATGCGGACTTCCTCGCCACCTACGACTACGTCGCGCTGATGGCGATGCCGTACATGGAACGCGCGGACGATCCCGAAGGCTGGCTCGACCGGCTCGTGCGCACCGTGCGCGCGAAACCGAACGGCCTGTCGCGCACCGTGTTCGAGCTGCAGTCGTACGACTGGCACACGAACAAGAGCATCGGCGCCGACACGCTGCTCGCGCAGATGCGAAGACTGCGCAGCGAAGGCGCGGTGAACTTCGGGTACTACCCGGACAACTTTCTGAACAACCAGCCGAATCTCGACACGGTGCGCGACGTGATGTCGCTGAAATCGCGTCTCGATCCGACCTCGATCAATGCACTGATGCAGATGCACCGCAACGGGACCAAGACACCATGACCACGCACGGCCTCATTACGAAGCTGCAGGATTTCGTTTTCTACTATCCGTTCTTCATGTCGTACCTGTGGATGATCGGCGGCGTCGTGCACTACTTCCTGCTCGAAGAGGGTCGCGTGCTGTCGAAGCGCAAGATCGCCGCGAGCGGCTTTCCGAAGGTGTCGATCGTCGTGCCGTGCTTCAACGAGGAGGCGAATGCACGCAGCGTGATCGAGCATCTGAATGCGATGGACTACCCGAACTACGACATCATCGCGGTCAACGACGGCAGCAAGGACCGCACCGGCGAAATCCTGAACCAGCTCGCGGTGGAGATCCCGCGGCTGCTCGTGATTCATCACGCGCGCAACGAGGGCAAGGCGGTCGGGCTCACGACCGCGGCCACGATGTCGAACGCCGAGTATCTGCTCTGCATCGATGGCGACTCGCTGCTCGGCCACGATGCGATCGAATGGATGCTCGACCATTTCCTGACCGATCCGGGCGTCGGCGCGGTGACCGGCAATCCGCGCATCCGCACGCGCACGTCGCTGCTCGGCCGCATGCAGGTCGGCGAGTTCTCGTCGATCGTCGGGCTGATCAAGCGCACGCAGCAGGTGTACGGCCGCATCTTCACGGTATCGGGCGTGGTCACGATGTTCCGCAAGACCGCACTCGCCGACGTCGGATTCTGGAGCACCGACATGCTGACCGAGGACATCGACATCAGCTGGAAGCTGCAGTGCAGCGACTGGCGCGTCGTGTACGAGCCGCATGCGCTGAGCTGGATCCTGATGCCGGAAACCGTGAAGGGCCTGTACCGGCAGCGCCTGCGCTGGGCGAAGGGCGGCATCCAGGTGCTGATCAAGTACGCCGGCGCGCTCGCGAAGCCGACGCGGATGATGATGTGGCCGCTGTTCATCGAGTATCTGATCGGCATCGCGTGGGCCTACGCGATGTCGTTCATTCTGCTGCTCGCGCTCGTGGATGTCGTCTATCCGCTGCCGCCGAGCTGGCATGTTTCCGTCGTACCGCATTGGCACGGGATGCTGCTGGTCGCCACCTGCATCCTGCAGCTGATCATCGGCAGCATGATCGATCGTCGCTACGACGAGAAGCTGCTGATGTATTTCCTTGACACCGTTTGGTACCCCGTCGCTTTCTGGCTGATCAGCATGATCACTACCGTCGTCGCGCTGCCGGCGGTCGTGCTGCGAGGCCGTGGCAAGCGAGCCGTGTGGGTCAGTCCCGACCGAGGCATTCAACATGAACAAAGCACCGATTATTGACCTCTCCCTGCGCACGCCGCGCGAAATGATCGCTGAACGAGGCGGCGTCGTCGGCCCGCTGCTGGTCGCCTGGTTCCGCTTCGGCCGACCTGCGCTGGTCGGCGGCGTATGGGCATCGATCTGCATCTACACGTATCGCTATCTGCTGCCGTTCAACGAAGCGGAGATGCCGATCGAGCAGCTCGTGTTCTACGTGACCTGTATCGCGCTGATCGGCGGCTCGCTGATCACCTGGCTGATCGCCGGGCGCGTCGTGCATCCGCTCGCGTACCGCTTGCGCGTATCGAAGATCCTGCGACGCTCGGCCAGCGTCACGGCGCACTCGGTGCCGGCCGCCCTGCTCACCGGCAACCGGCGACGCAGCGGCACGCCGCGCGCGTCGCGCATTCTCGTCGCGTCGCACGACGCGAACGGATCGATCTGCGGCATCGAATGGATCGCCCACGCGGGGCCGCCGCCGCGCGAATGGGCGACGGGCGAACCCGGAAGCAATGCATGACACGTCTTCCGCGCGGTGCGACCTTGTCGGGACGCCGTCCCGACGCGCCGCGCAGGCAAGCCGGAACCATCTTCTGGACGAGGTGAAAACATGTGCGGAATCGTCGGAGCAAGCGGCCTGAACAATCAGGTGCCGCAATTGGTCAATGCCCTCAGCCGGCTCGAGTATCGCGGCTACGACTCATGCGGGATCGCGGTGCTGCGCGACGGGCGCCTGCGCAGCGAGCGCACGCTGCGGCGCGTCGCCGACTTGCAGGATCGCGTGCTGACGCTCGGGCTCGAGGCGCAGACCTGCATCGCCCACACGCGCTGGGCGACGCACGGCGCGCCGTCGGAGAAAAACGCGCATCCGATCGTGTCGCGCGACACGATCGCGGTCGTGCATAACGGCATCATCGAAAACCACGACACGCTGCGTGCGGAGCTGCGGCAGCGCGGCTACGAGTTCCGCGGCGAGACCGATACCGAGGTGATCGCGCATCTCGTGCACAGCCTCTATCGCGGCGATCTGTTCGACGCGGTGCGGCGCGCGGTCAAGCGGCTGCACGGCGCGTATGCGATCGCCGTGCTGAGCGCGCATGAACCGCAGCGGCTCGTGGCCGCCCGCGCGGGCTCGCCGCTCGTGATCGGCATCGGCGCGACGCAGAACTATCTGGCATCGGACTGCGCGGCGCTCGGCGACCTGACCGACCGCTTCGTCTATCTCGAAGACGGCGACGTCGCGTTGATCACGCCGGACCGTATCGACGTCGTCGATGCGCTCGGCGAAGAAGCGCGCCGCCCGCTCTGCGAAGTGCGCGCGCGCGACAGCGATGCCGCGCTCGGCCCGTACCAGCACTTCATGCAGAAGGAAATCTTCGAGCAGCCGAAGGCGATCGAGAACACGCTCGAAGGGATCGAGGAAATCTCGCCCGCCCTCTTCGACGCGCACGCGGACACGCGCGCGCTGCTGTCGAAAGTGAAAAGCGTGCTGCTGCTCGGCTGCGGCACCAGCTATTACGCGGGGCTCACCGCGAAATACTGGCTCGAGTCGATCGCCGGCGTGCCCGCGCAGGTCGAGATCGCGAGCGAATACCGCTATCGCGACGCGGTTGCCGATCCGCGCACGCTCGTCGTCGGCATTTCGCAGTCCGGCGAGACGGCCGACACGATCGGCGCGCTCGAACGCGCGCGCACGACGGGCCAGGATCTGTCGATGGCGATCTGCAACGTCGCGACGAGCACGATCGCGCGCAACTCGCCGCTGCGCTTTTTGACGCGCGCCGGCGCGGAGCTCGGTGTTGCGTCGACGAAGGCGTTCACGACGCAGCTCGTCGCGCTGTACCTGCTGACGCTCACGCTCGCCCAGATGCGCGGCCGGCTCGACCCGGCACAGGCGGCCGAACGACTGCAGCAGCTGCATGCGCTACCCGCGCGCATCGGCCATGCGCTCGCGCTCGAGACGCAGATCATGGGCTGGGCCGAGAAGTTCGCGAAGAGCGAGAACGCGCTGTTCCTCGGGCGAGGCATTCATTTCCCGATCGCGATGGAAGGCGCGCTGAAGCTGAAGGAGGTGTCGTACATCCACGCCGAAGGCTATCCGGCCGGCGAGCTCAAGCACGGCCCGCTCGCGCTCGTCACGAGCGCGATGCCCGTCGTCACGATCGCGCCCGACGACCAGCTGTTCCAGAAGCTGAAGTCGAACATGGCCGAGGTGCGCGCGCGCGGCGGGCGGCTGTACGTGCTTGCCGGCGATCAGCTCGAACTCGAGGCCGACCGCGACACGCATCTGATCCGCGTGCGCGAATCGGGCGATGCGCTGTCGCCGATCGTCAACGTGATCCCGTTGCAGCTGCTCGCGTATCACGTCGGCTGCGCGCGCGGCGCGGACGTCGACAAGCCGCGCAACCTCGCGAAATCGGTGACGGTCGAATGACGGCGCCGCGCGTCGCCACCTCCGCCGGCGCGCGGCCGGGCGCCGGCCGTCGCGCCGCGGCATGGATCGCCGCGTCGATCGTCTGCAGCGCATGCTGCGTCGGCGCGGCGCCGCCGGCCGCACGCGCCGGCGCGCCGGTCGTGCACACCGTCACCGTCGATCCGAACGGCACGGCGAAGGATACCGGCGACCCGCGCCGCTTCATGCACGGCATCGGCGTCGCCGACGCGGGCAACGGCAAGCGCTGGGTGTTCTTCAGCAGTTCGGGGCGCGTGCCGCGCGGCGCGATGAAAGACGGCAACTGGCCGCACGACGTGTACGTCGGCCAGTGGAGCCCGGGCCAGCCGCGCATCGCGCGCGTGCGCACGTTCATCAGCCGGCCGGAAGCGCAGGAGCCCGTGTCGATCGCGCAGAACGCACGCGGCGACATCTTCGTCACGTTCGAGGACGGCTGGAACACGCCGCAGGTCGTGAACCAGCGCTACGGAATCTATCGGCGCGACCTGCGGCCGATCAAGCCCTATCCGAACGACGTCGAAGCGGGCGGCCACTCCGGCCACGTCGCGACCGCGTCGGACCGCTTCGTCGTGTTCTATTCGGAAGGCTGGGTCGACGGCGGCGGCGTGGACAATCTCGGCACCGGCAACGGCGTCTATGTGAAGACGTACGACGCGACCGGCCGCGTGCTGAACCACGTCCCCGTCGTCGCACATCGCCGCGAATGGTGGCCGATGATCGCGGGCTCGCCGGGCAAGGCGCTGCTGCTCTGGCAAAAATTCATTCCGGGCAGCACCGACGCGACGCTCGAAGCGGCGATGTTCGATCCGGTATCCGCGCAGCTCGACAAGCTCGGCACGCTGAACGACGCGATCCAGTACTACGTGTACTCGGCCGCCTACGTGCCGGCGATCGACCGCTTCATCGTCGTGACGACGACCTCGGCCGGTCGCGGCGTCGCCATGCTCGTCGCGCCGGACGGTCAGCGCACCGCGACGCTCGACTGCCTGCCCGCATCGGTGCGCGAAGCGCAGATCGGCGTCGACGGATCCCGCGCTTACGTGCCGACGCGCGACGGGCGATTGCTGACGCTGACGCTTGGGCCTGCCGCGATCGCCGTGACCGGCTCGCAGCGCTCGCCGATTCCGTGGGGCTCGACCGGCATCGCGGCGTTCCGCTCGAACGGCGACGCGATGCATTTCGTGTCGCTGACCTCGTCGGGCACGCGCGAAGCCGACTTCGGACCGGTGCTGAATACGTCGATGTCGGCCGCCGATACGCAATGCTCGACGCATTGAGCGCGCGCGTGCGCGGACCCGCGTCGCGGTAGCGCGGGCCGCGCCGCCGCTACGGTCGGGCGAGCTCCTGCATGCGCCTGCCTCGCCGAATCGCACGATGCAGTGCCCGCCCCGTTTCGCCCTCTGCTAGTCGAGCGTGCGTCTGCGCGCATGCCGGCCGAGCACGTCCGGATGCGCGTCGAGCATCGTCGGAAATCCGCTGGCGCGCGACCGCAGCGGCCGGTATCGACCGATATGGGCGCGCGCGGTCTACCGACATTGCCGGTGCGCGGCTGGCGACATTGTGCTATCGGGCATGCAGCGTGGATCGTTGCAGACGCACCGGCCTCCATCCGAGCACGCGCCGACATCGCGGCCATCGAAATCGGGATCGCGGGCAGCGCGCGAAGCGGATAGACTGTCGCCCGACCCGTTTCGTCACCCGCGGCCGCGCATCGCGCCGCCCGGAACGCCGCTTCCCGGAGAACGAATGCTCATGCGTCGGTGGTTTTCGCTTCTGTTGCTGATCCTCTACGCGATCGGCCCGCGCGCGCTCGCGCAGTCCGCGCCGGCGCTCGAACTCGACATCGACGGCACGCCGCAGATGCTGACGCCGCAAGCGCTGCTCGCGCGCGCCGACGCCATCGACATCCACGTGCCGCAAGACATCGCATACGGCCGCCCGATGACGTTCCGCGCGGTGCCGTTCGTGAACCTGTTCGGCGGTGCGCCGCTGCCGGCCGATGGCGTGCTCGAGACGCGCGCCGCCGACGGCTTCGCCGCGCAGTTGCCGCTCGATCTCGTGCGCCGCGGCGCGGCGGCCGGCGCGGTCGCGTGGCTCGCGGTCGAGGATCCGTCGCGCCCGTGGCCGAAGCTGCCCGGCAAGCCCGTGAGCGCCGGGCCGTTCTATCTCGTGTGGGTCGGGCCGCACGCGTCGTCGGTGCGCGGCGAACAGTGGCCGTATCAGATCGTGCGCATTACCGTCGAATCGGCGCCGCTCGCACGCTGGCCGTCGCTCGCCGTCGATCCGTCCGTTCCTGCGGACGCCCCCGCGCGCACGGGCCAGCGCCTGTTCGTCACGCAATGCCTCGCGTGCCACCGGATCGACGGCGCCGGCAGCAGCCACGCGGGCCCCGACCTGAACGCGCCGATGAACCCCGTCGACTATTTCCAGCCGGCCGCGCTGCGCCGCTATATCCGCAACCCGGCGTCGGTGCGCGACTGGCCGGGCCGCGCGATGCCGGCGTTCCCGCCGACGCAGCTGAGCGATCGAGAACTCGACGAGATCGTCGCGTATCTGGCCTACGTCGCGCGCCGCAAAGCGCCGCGCTAGCGGCAACGACGCCGTTACGCGCCGGTTTCCTGCGCGCTTTTGAGCACCGCGCGCAGTAGCACGTCCGCACCCGCGGTCGCCCACTCCGGCGTGATCGCTTCGGCTTCGTTGTGGCTCAGACCGTCGACGCACGGCACGAAAATCATCCCGGTCGGCGCGACGCGCGCGATATAGCACGCATCGTGGCCCGCACCGGAGACGATGTCCATGTGCGACAGCCCGAGCGATTCGGCCGCGTCGCGCACCGCGTCGATGCAGGCGGCCGCGAACGGCACAGGCGGATACGTGAAGATCTGTTCGATCTGCGCGCCGAGCCCGGTTTCGGCGGCCATACGCGTCAGCTCCGCACGCAACGCCGCGTCGAGTTCGTCGAGCACGGCGTCGTCCGGATGACGAAACTCGACCGTGAAGAAGCAGCCGCCCGGCACCGTGTTGCGCGAGTTCGGCCGAGCGTCGATCATGCCGACCGTCGCGCGCGCGTGCGGCGCGTGGCGGCGGCCCAGCGCATCGACGAACGCGATCATCCGCGCAGCGCCGACCAGCGCATCGCGGCGAAATTCCATCGGCGTCGTGCCGGCGTGCGCATCGATGCCCGTCAGCGTCACCTCGTACCAGCGCTGCCCCTGCCCGGCCGTCACGACGCCGATCGTCTTGCCCGCGCGTTCGAGAATCGCGCCCTGCTCGATATGCAGCTCGTACGCGGCATGCACGGGATAGCCGCCGACCGGCTCGGCGCCCGCATAGCCGATGCGCTCCAGTTCGTCGCCGATCGTTCTGCCCGCTGCGTCGGTGCGCGACAGCCCGTATTCGAGCGAATAGACGCCCGCGAACACGCCGGCCGACACCATCGCCGGCGCGAAGCGCGAGCCCTCCTCGTTGGTCCAGATCACGACATCGATCGGCCGTTCGGTCTCGATGCCCGCGTCGTTCAGCGCGCGCACGACTTCGAGGCCGCCGAGCACGCCGTAGATGCCGTCGTAGCGGCCGCCGGTCGGCTGCGAATCGGCGTGCGAGCCCGTCATCACGGGGGCCGCGTCGGCGCGGCGGCCCGCGCGCCGCGCGAACACGTTGCCCATCTTGTCGACGCGCACCGTGCAGCCCGCGTCGCGCGCCCACTGCACGAACAGGTCGCGCGACTCGCGATCGAGATCGGTCAGTGCCAGCCGGCAGACACCGCCCTTCGGCGTCGCGCCGATCTGCGCCATCCGTTCGAGCGACGCCCAGAGCCGCTCGCCGTCGACGCGCGGCCCCGCTGCGCGGAGGCCCGCTTGCGCTTCGTCACGCATCGCCGGCCTCCTGTGCGCCGCCCTGCGGCGCCGGTTGCAGTGCGTAGCGGAAATCGCAGCGCTTGCCGCCCTGCATGATCGTGCTCGTGCGCGTCAGCGCGATGCGCGGATCGTAGCCCTCGATGAAGTAGCTGTCGCGCGCGCAGCTGAGCAGATGTCCGATCTCGCCGAGCCCCATCGCGTGATACATCTCGGCATAGCTGCAGCGATGTACGTCGTAGTCGTAGTGCGCATCGTCCGCGCGCCGCACTTCGACGTCGAGCGCATCGTCCTTCTCCCACAGCACCTGCAGCGCGATGAACGACTTCACGCTCGTGCCGTGCGGCTCCTGCGCGGCGAACGTGCGGCCCGCGTCGACCGCCGCGCCGCGCACCGCTTCCGCGATCACGGCCTGCGCGCGCTCGGTGCCGAATTCGCGCTTCATGATCTCGTAGATCGGCTTGATGATTTCGGCTTCGATGCGGCGCCGCGCGAGGATGCCGAGGCGCGTGTCTTCCGGAGTGGTCGTGGAGGTTTTGGTAGTTTCGGTCATGGAATCGTCTCCGTGTCGGCCCGAGTTAGCGCTTTAGCGCTTACTCGGGCCCCATGCAAAGCGTCGGCCCGAGTTAGCGCTTTAGCGCTTACTCGGGCCCCATGCAAAGCTGTCGTCCCGAGTTGGCGCTTGAGCGCTTCTCCGAGCCCCTGCAAAGCGGTCGTCCTTTACTTCGCCGCAGTCCGCGCGCCGCCGAGCACATCGACGACTGTCCACTTCCCGCCGCACACCTGATAGATCGTGAAAGCCGGATTCTTCAGGTTGCCTTCCTTGTCGAACGCGATCTCGCCCGTCACGCCCGGCCGGTCGATCTCGCGCACGGCGGCGACCAGCTTCGCCGGCTGCGTCGAGCCTGCCTTCTGCGCGGCCGCGATCAGCGTGGCGGCCGCGTCGTACGCAAACGGCGCATGCAGTTCGATCGGCGCGCGGAAACGCGCCTGGTACTGCGCGTCGAACGCCTTGCCGCCCGGCATCCGCTCGAGCGGCAGGCCCGGTTCGAGCGCGGTCACGCCGTCGCCGTCCTTGCCTGCGAGCGACAGGAAGGTCTGGCTCACGAAACCGCCCGCGCCGAGCAGCGGCACGTTCACGCCGAGCTGGCGCATCCGGCGTGCGATCGGCGCGGCCTGCGCATCGAGCCCGCCGAAGAACACCAGATCCGCGCGCTTGCCCTTGATCGCGGTCAGCACGCCGCTGAAGTCGGTTGTCTTGTCGTTCACGTACTGGCGATCGACGATCGTGCCGCCGTTCGCCTGCACGCCCTTGATGAACTGGTCGGCCAATCCCGCCCCGAACGACGTGCGATCGTCGATCACGGCGATGCGCTTCGCCTTCAGCGTCTTCACCGCGTAGGCGCCCGTGAAGTTGCCGCCCGCATCGTCGTGACCCATGATGCGGAAGGCCGTCGCGTAGCCCTGCTGCGTGTACTGATGGCCCGTCGACGCCGGCGCGATCTGCGGAATGCCCGCGTCGCGATAGACGCGCGAAGCCGGCACGCTGCAGCCCGTGTTCCAGTGCCCGACGACGCCGATCACGTGCTGGTCGACGAGCTGCTGCGCGACCGCGACGGCCGTGCGCGGGTCGGACTGGTCGTCGGCTGCGACGAGCTTGTACACGACGGGCTTGCCGCCGATCGTCGGATGCTTCGCGTTCGCATCGTCGATCGCGAGTTGCGCGCCGTTCTGCAGATCCTTGCCGATGCGCGCGGACGGGCCGGTCAGCGGCGCGGCGAGACCGATCAGGATCGTCTGCGGCGCGGATTGCGCGCCGGCGGTAACGGACGCGACCAGCGCGAACGCGGACAACGCGAAGCCAACGGTGAAACGAGCGATTTTCATGTGCGGGGACCGTGAGTCTGTCAAAACATGAAAAATATTAAATAATCGACACGAACATCCCAAATACTCAATCGTTGGATGCTTATGCCGTTCCGCACACGATACGCCAACACCATGAAAACATGGTCATTTTTATTGTTGTCGCTTACCCTGATTTTTCTATAAAATTCGATACATGAAAAATATCGAACAGTTACACGACGATCCGCCGTTGCGTGCCGTGCGCGCGTTCGAGGCGTTCGCGCGCCTCGGCTCGGTCACGGCGGCGGCCGCCGAACTCGACATCACGCCGTCCGCGGTCAGCCATCAGCTGCAGCTGCTGGAAGCGTTCATCCAGACGCCGCTGACCGTACGCGACGGCCGGCTGCTCGCGCTGACCGACGAAGGACGCGACTACTACCGGTCGATCAGCGCCGCGTTCTCGGTACTGCGCAGCGCGACGCGCTTCGTGCGCGACCGTTCGTCGCTGCGGCAGATCACGATCAGCCTGATACCGCTGTTCGGCATCGGCTGGTTCATTCCGCGGCTGCACGCGTTTCTTGCGGAGAACACGGACGTCGACGTCACCGTGCTCTACGCGCACCACCGCAACTACCGCAGCGATGCGTCGGATCTGTCGATCCGCTTCGGCACGGGCGACTGGCCCGGCTACCGCTGCGAACGGCTGGTGCCGGGCGCGATGATGCCGATGTGCAGCCCGTCGTTCCTGAAGCGCCACGGGCCGTTTTCCACGCCGGCCGATCTCGCGCATGCGCCGCTCGTGCACGACGAGGATCGCAGCGCGTGGGTGAACTGGCTGCAAGGCGCGGGCGTGCGCAACGTCTCGCACGCGGTCGGCCCGATGTTCGAGGACGGGCAGCTCACATTGAGCGCAGCACGCGCGGATCTCGGCGTCGCGCTGCTGCGCGCGCCGCTCGTCGAGCGCGAACTCGCGAGCGGCGAACTCGTGCAGCTGTTCGATCATGCGCTCGAGGACGGCCGCGACTACTACCTGTGCACGCGCGAGGACGCGGACTTGCCGGACGGCGCGAGGCGGCTCGCGGAATGGTTGAGGGAGATGGCGGGAGTGCACGGTTGACATAGCCGTTCGCATTGCCGCAGCATGCCCGTTCACAGCAACGGGCAGCACGCCCTTTGGCGCTCTACGAGCGTCCTACAGTCGGAGGGTGACAATGCGTCGCATCTCAATCAATCTGCCTGCTACGGTCGTCGCCGAACTGACGCGGATTGCCGAATCGGAACACCGCGCGCTCGATGCCGTCATTCGCGACGCCATCGGCCGCCACGTCGCCAGGATCGGCGAGGCACGCAGCACCGACGTGTTCGGTCTGTGGTGCCATCGCGCGCGGTCCGGCATCGACTATCAGCGCGATGCGCGCGCCGAATGGTCGTGCGAACCGCGACGCGCCGACGGCTGAATCGCCTCGAACACAGCCCCGGCGAGCCGGCCGACCGTTCGCCGCGACGCTCGCCGGCACCGCACATAGAATTTCCCGATGCCGCGGATTAAAACAAGCAATTTCACAGACTGCGGGTGAACCCGGATACTGGCGTCTCTCCATTCATCACCGACGCAAAGGGAAACACCAGATGCCGATCATCAACACGCAGATCAAACCGTTCAAGGCCACCGCATACCACAACGGCGAATTCGTGCCCGTGTCCGACGAGAACTTCAAGGGCAAGTGGTCCGTCGTCGTGTTCTACCCGGCCGACTTCACGTTCGTGTGTCCGACCGAACTCGGCGATCTCGCCGACCGCTACGCGGAATTCCAGAAGCTCGGCGTCGAGATCTACGCAGTGTCGACCGACACGCACTTCACGCACAAGGCATGGCACGACACGTCGGACACGATCGGCAAGATCAAGTACCCGATGATCGGCGATCCGACGCTGACGCTGTCGCGCAACTTCGACGTGCTGATCGAGGAAGAAGGGATGGCGCTGCGCGGCACGTTCGTGATCAACCCGGAAGGCGAGATCAAGCTCTGCGAGATTCACGACAACGGCATCGGCCGCGACGCAGGCGAACTGCTGCGCAAGGTGCAGGCCGCGCAATACATCGCCGCGCATCCGGGTGAAGTCTGCCCGGCCAAGTGGACGCCGGGCGCGGAAACGCTGACCCCGTCGCTCGACCTGATCGGCAAGATCTGACGATCGCCCCGCGCGCCGCAGAGGCGCGCGACGGCGGGCCGCCGCATCGCGCGGCCCGCATCCCCTTCTCCGGCATGCAGTGCCCGGCCGGAACCTTCGCTACGGAATCCGAAACGCCATGCTCGACGCCAATCTCAAGACCCAACTCAAAGCGTACCTCGAAAAAATCACGCGCCCGATCGAACTCGTCGCATCGCTCGACGACAGCGCGAAGTCGCAGGAACTGCGTGCGCTGCTCGACGAGATTGCATCGCTGACGACGCGCGTCACCGTGATCGAACGCCGCGACGACGAGGCGCGCACGCCGTCGTTCTCGATCGGCGAACCGGGCCAGCCCGCGCGGATCCGCTTCGCTGGCATTCCGATGGGCCATGAATTCACGTCGCTCGTGCTCGCGCTGCTGCAGACGGGCGGCCATCCGATCAAGCTCGACGACGACGTGATCGAACAGATCCGCGCGCTCGACGGCGACTATGCCTTCGAGACGTACTTCTCGCTGTCGTGCCAGAACTGCCCGGAAGTCGTGCAGGCGCTGAACGTGATGTCGCTGATCAATCCGCGCATCCGTCACGTCGCGATCGACGGCGCGCTGTTCCAGGACGAAGTCGAAGCACGCCAGATCATGGCGGTGCCGACGATGTTCCTGAACGGCGAATCGTTCGGCCAGGGCCGCAGCAGCGTGAAGGAAATCCTCGCGAAACTCGATACGGGCGCCGGCGCACGCGCGGCAAAGTCGCTCGAGAACAAGCCGGTGTTCGACACGCTGATCGTCGGCGGCGGCCCGGCCGGTGCCGCGGCCGCGATCTACTCCGCGCGCAAGGGCATCGCGACCGGCGTGGTCGCCGAACGTTTCGGCGGCCAGGTACTCGACACGATGGCGATCGAGAATTTCGTGTCGGTGCAGGAAACCGAAGGACCGAAGTTCGCGACTGCGCTCGAACAGCACGTGAAGCAGTACGACGTCGACATCATGGACGTGCAGCGCGCCGAAGCGCTGATTCCCGGCGACGTGCATCAGATCCGCCTCGCGAACGGCGCCGTGCTGAAGGCCAGGACGGTCGTGCTTGCGACGGGCGCGCGCTGGCGCGAGATCGGCGTGCCCGGCGAACGCGAATACCGCAACCGCGGCGTTGCATACTGCCCGCACTGCGACGGCCCGCTGTTCAAGGGCAAGCGCGTCGCGGTGATCGGCGGCGGCAACTCGGGCGTCGAGGCCGCGATCGATCTCGCGGGCATCGTGAAGGCAGTCACGCTGATCGAATACGGCGCGCAGCTGCGCGCCGACGAAGTGCTGCAACGCAAGCTGCGCAGCCTGCCGAACGTAACCGTCATCACCGAAGCGCAAACGACCGAGCTCACCGGCGACGGCAGCAAGCTGAATGGGCTCGTGTATACGGACCGTCGCTCGGGCGAAGTGAAGAAGATCGAACTCGAAGGCGTGTTCGTGCAGATCGGACTCGTTCCGAACACCGAATGGCTGAAGGGCACAGTCGAGCTGTCGAAGCACGGCGAGATCGTCGTCGATGCGCGCGGCGCGACGTCGGTGCCCGGCGTGTTCGCGGCCGGCGACGTGACGACGGTGCCGTTCAAGCAGATCGTGATCGCGGTCGGCGAAGGCGCCAAGGCGTCGCTCGGCGCGTTCGATCATCTGATCCGCCAGGACGCGACGCCGGCTGTCGCCGCGCAGCCGCAAGCCGACGAAGCGGTCGCCGCCTGACGCGCGACACAACGCATCTCTCTTCGCCCCGCATGCGCTGGTCAGCGTGCGGGGCGCTTTTTTATTTCGCGGGTGCGCTGTCGCGCGGCGGCGCGCTCAGGTTCGTCGATTCGCGGACCAGTTGCTCGGTCATCGCCGCGGCGACCGGATTCGCGCCCGACGAAGCACCGTGGCGCGCGGCGCTCGTGTGCGCCGTGCCGGTCGTCGCGACGACCGGCATCGCCGGCGGCGGCAGCGATGGATCGAGCTTCGCCGATTCGCGGACGAGCGCGGCCGTTTCGGGCGTTTCCGCTTTCATTTCCGCCTTCGTCGTTGCCGGCTTCACGGCCGCATGGCGCTCGATGCCGTCGCGTTGGCGTCGCGCGTGCTGCTGCGGCGGCGCGGCATGCGCCGGTGCGGGCGCGGGTGCATCCTGCGCGTCGACGGTCACGACCTTCACGGATGGCGTCGCAGCCGGCCGGGGCGGAGCGGGCGCAGGCGCGGGCGGCGCCGCGGCAACGGCGGGCGCCGGCGCGATCGCCGCGGGTGCGGAGGAAGCGGAAAGGGTCGGGTGCGCGGCGCTCGAGGCCTTCGCGACGGGCGGCGCGATCGCGCCTTGCGCGGTATGGCTGTCGTCTGCAGGCGGCGTGGCAATCGCGGGTGCGGGCGCGGGCCCAGGCGCGGACGAATCCGCCAAGCCGGCCTCGGCGATCGCGCGATGATCCGCGCGCAGCAACATCACGTATCCGGTGGCCGCTGCGGCGACCAGCAGCCCACCGGCAATCATCAGGGTCTTACGGGTACTCGTCATGCTTGCTCACCGACGGAACGACGTGAACAAGCCATCATACTCGAGCGCCGCCGCGCCATCGCGGACGAATACATTTGGTTGCATCTCGGGCCGATCGTCGGACGGATCGGCCGCGGCCTACTTTCAGAGCCAGAAGATCGCGACGGCGATGCCGCCGAACAGCGCCCATTTGACGATGTAGTAGACCGTGCGATTCCACGCCTTCAGCCGCTTGCCGGCGAGCCGAATCATATACAGATAGCGGAACGCGCGATTGAGTCCGCCCGTGCGGTCGCCGGTCTCGTTCGGCGACGCGGCCGCGCGCATCAGCAGCTGCCCGAACGCATCGTTGATCCACTGGGCCCAGCGGAATTTCATCGGCCGGTCGATATCGCAGAACAGGATGATCCGGTCGTGCTCGGTGCGGTTCTCGGCCCAGTGCAGATACGTCTCGTCGAACATCACCGCTTCGCCGTCGCGCCACGCGTACGGCTCGCCGTCGACGACGATCCGGCACGCGTCGTCGTTCGGCGTATCGAGCCCGAGGTGGTAGCGCAGCGCGCCCGCGTACGGATCGCGATGGAGCCCGAGCGTGCCGCCCGGCGGCAGCGACGCGAACATCGCCGCCTTGATCGACGGAAAGCGCGACAGGATCTCGACCGACCGCGGACACAGCGCCTGCGCGGACGGATGCGGCGCGTCGTACCACTTCAGATAGAAGCGCTTCCAGCCGCGGCGAAAAAATGAATTGAAGCCGATGTCGTTGTATGCGTCCGACGCCTTGATGCGGCTCGCGTCGCGCAACGCAATCGCCTCGCCGCGGAACGTGCGCCATTCGCGTCGCAGCGCCTCGAGTTCCGGAAAATGACGCGTGTCGATGAACGGTGTCGTCGGCACCGCCGAAAACGCATACGAAAAGCAGTTCAGCGGCGCGGTGAACGTCGAATGATCGGACAGTTGGCGGAAAAACCGGTGTCGCACCCTGCCCCGTCGATGCGTGTAGACGACGCACGCGAGAAAGACGATCAACAGGAGCCAACGCATTTCCGATTCCCCGTAAGCCAGTTGACGGCATTCTAATGACGGAGAAAATTTCTTGCGCTGTCACGCGTGCGCCGCGGCACGCGCGCAAACCCGCGCGCGGCCGCGCCGGCGCGCGGGCGGGCAGATTATTCCGGAAACGGCAATTCAGTTTGTCCGTCCGCGCGCATATCGAACGTATTGAGCGTCATCGCGACGAGCGCGTAGTAGCCGAGCAGCGCGACGAGATTGACGACGACCGCGTGCCCGAAGCGCGCCTGTGCGCGCGCGAACGTCGCGTCGCTCACGCGCCGCGTGTCGTACAGCTCGGTCGCGAACGCATGGATCAGCGCGTCGTCGTCCGACTCGAACGGCGGCTCGACGCCGCGGCGGATCGCGTCGGCCGTCGCCGCCGGCACGCCGGCGTCGAGCGCGATCGGATAGTGGATGTGCCACTCCGCCTGCGAGCGCCAGCGCGCGGCCGTCACGAGAATCGCGAGCTCGGACAGCCGCAGCGGCAGCCCGGTCCGGTAGCGGCAGAACGCGCCGAGGCGCTGGGCATGCTGCGCGAGTTCGGGGCTCGCGATCCAGCCGAGAAACGGCCCGTTCAGGTTGCCGCGCGGGCCGTTCAGGATCTCGGCGAGCACCGCCTTCTGCGCGTCGGACGCGGTGGCGGCATCGAATGGAGGCAGTCTGTCTGTCATCACGATCGACGGTCGATGAAAAGGTGAACGCGGCAAGCGCCGCAACGTGTGCGTGCGGGCGTCGTCATGCGCGCGCGGCGGCCAGCGCCGCGTCGATCGCGTCCGACAGCCGCTCGACGATCGCGTCGATCTGCTGCGCGGTGCAGATGAACGGCGGCGCGATCAGGATGTGGTCGCCGTGGCGCCCGTCGATCGTACCGCCCATCGGATACACCATCAAACCGCGCTGCATCGCCTCGCGCTTGATCGTCGCATGCAGCTTCAGCGCGGGATCGAACGTCGTCTTGCTGTCGCGATCGCGCACGAGTTCGACGCCGACGAACAGGCCGCGGCCGCGCACGTCGCCGACATGCGGATGCGCGTCGTAACGCGCACGCAGTGCCGCGCGCAACTGCTCGCCGCGCGCGCGCACGTTGTCGAGCAGATTGTCTTCGGCGATTACGCGCTGCACTTCGAGCGCGGCCGCGCACGCGGTCGCATGGCCGAGATACGTGTGACCGTGCTGGAAGAAGCCCGATCCGTCGACGATCGTCCGGTAGATGCGGTCGCTGACGAGCGTCGCGCCGATCGGCTGATAGCCGGCGCCCAGCCCCTTCGCGATCGTCAGCAGATCGGGCGCGACGCCGTCCTCTTCGCAGGCGAACAGATAGCCGGTGCGCCCCATCCCCGACATGATCTCGTCGAGAATCAGCAGCACGCCGTACTTGTCGCACACGGCACGGATCTTCTTCAGGTACGTGCGCACCGGCGGCACCGCGCCGGCCGTCGCGCCGACCACCGTCTCCGCGACGAACGCCGCGACGTTTTCCGCGCCGAGCTCGACGATCCTGCCTTCGAGTTCGTCGGCGAGGCGCTGCGCGAACGCCTCCTCGGTTTCATCGGCGCGCTGTTCGCGGTACGCGTAACACGGGCTCACGTGATGCGCTTCGATCAGCAGCGGCAGGAACGGCTCGCGCCGCCACGCATTGCCACCGATTGCGAGCGCGCCGAGCGTGTTGCCGTGATAGCTCTGCCGGCGCGCGATGAAGTGGCGACGCTGCGGCTCGCCCTTCTCGACGAAATACTGTCGCGCGAGCTTCAGCGCGGCCTCGATCGCCTCGGAGCCGCCCGACACGAAGTACACGTGTTCGAGGCCGGCCGGCGCCGCGGCGACGAGCCGGTCGGCGAGTTCCTCGGCCGCGTCGGTCGTGAAGAACGACGTATGCGCATACGGCAGTTGCTGTACCTGCCGCTTGATCGCGTCGATCACGCGCTGGTTGCTGTGACCGAGACACGAGACGGCCGCGCCGCCGCAGGCGTCGATGTAACGTTTGCCGGTCGAATCGATGATCTCGATGCCGTCGCCGGCCACGGCGACGGGCAAGGTGGCGCGCGGCGCGCGATGGAAAACGGTCGTCATGCGTTGCCTCATGGTTCAGTGCGCGTCGTGCGCGCGTGCGTCGGGCACGATGCGCGTCGCGTAACACGCGGCGCCGTGCTGATGAATCGTGAAATCGATCGACGACGCGCCGATCGCGAACACCGCCGTCGCAAGCGTGTTTTCGTCGTCGGGATCGGCCGGATCGTCGCGATAGATGGGCAGCCCGTGCGGCGCGCGGTCGGCGAGCACACGCCGCAACGCCGCTTCGTCGATCGCGTCGAGTTCGGGCAGCAGCACGTCGACGCGCCGCTGGCGATCGTCGGACGATTGCGTCACGATCTGCAGTTCCGCTTCGCTGCCGCGATGCACGAGATAATTCGCGTGGCCGGCGCGCTGCGCGACGTCGATCGCGGAGCAGCGTGCGACGCTCGCTTCGACGCTCATCAGTCGCGCATCGCCGGTCGCGCCGAGCGTGTGATGAAAGCCGCTCGCGCGCGCGTGCGTGCGCAGCACGTCGAGCGCCGCGTCGAGCGACGTCGCGTCGAGCACGGCGCGGGCGAGGATCATGCGCGGTACGCCGACGGCCGGCGTGCGGATCCGCAGATTGTTGATCGCCTGCGCGATGCCGGCGCGGTTCGCCGCGAAGGTATGGCCCGGCAGCGAACCGGGGTAGTAGAAGCTGACGAAGCCCGGCTTGCCGTGCGGCTTCACGTCGACGAGCAGGCAGCGCTCGCGCAGGAACGGATCGCCGTCCTCGTTGTGCGCGATCCAGCGCGTGCCGCCGGCGCCGCGCGCGGTGAGCGTCGTGCAGCCGTCCGGCGCGTTGTGGATCAGTTCGCCGCGGCAATTCCAGAGGAAGATGTCGTCGGCGTGCCAGCCGACGCCAGCCGCGATCCCGTCGAGCTCCGCGACGAGATCGGGATAGGCGGCGAGCGCGGCCTGCCGCAGCGCATCGACGAACGGGTGGCCGCGCCAGCGGCGCACGGCCGCCCATGCGCGGCTTTGCTGCATGTACGCGTCGAACACCGGGCGCGCGAGCTCGCCGAGGCGCACGCCGATGCCGAACGGCGTGCCGGCGATGACGGGAGAAACGGTAAGCGGCATATCGTATCGGTCAGAGGTTCAGGACACGTATTTGAGAAACTCCTTCAGCCGCGGCATCGGCGGCCGGTCGATCGGGTCGCCTTCTCCGCATGATCGAGCGAGGCGCCGGCCGCGGGCCGGCACGAACGACCACGTCGGCCGGCATCACAACATGCGATGCGCAATTAGATATCGATACAACATATGTTGTCAACAGCAATACAACGACAACAAAAGAGTGCGCAGCATGCATTTGCATCGAGACGAACCCGGACGGGTGCGACGCGGCCGGAGACGACGCGTGGCGGCGGAGGAAAGGACGTGCGCGCGACCGACGCGATGCAGTCGGCACGGCAGGACGTTGCGGGGCGGGTCAACGGAAGCGGCGACGGCCGTCGTCGGCACGTCGCGCCAAGATTCGGGCGCGCGCATCGGCGACGCGCGCGCCGAGGGGAAGCGGTCGGCGATCGTGCGCGCATCCGCACTCGCGGTGCGCGCCGCCGGTCGACGATCAGCGATGCACGGCCGTCACGGGCCGGCGAAGAACAGCGACACGATGCAGACCATGCCCGCGAACCAGACGAGCGAGCGCAGCGACGCCCAGTTCAGCAGATACATCAGCGCATAGACGATCCGGATCGCGACGAACGCGATCGCGAGCCGGTCGACGTGCTGCGCGTTCGCGCCGTTATGCCACGCGACCACGAGCGCGGCCGTAAACAGCGCGAGCGCTTCCCACGCGTTCTGGTGCGCGGCCTGCGCTCGCGCACGCCAGCCTTCAAGCTTTGCGAGGTACTCGCGCGGCGCGTGATTGTCATAGCCCTTGCGCGCCTTCGCGAGCATCGTCATCGGGAACGGCAACAGCGCGACGATGAACAGGCATAGCTGCGAGGTCGTCATCTTCGTCTCCTCCTTATGGTTACATTGATCAATGACAAGGTCGCGAGAGCTTAGCATTGCGGCGCGCCGGTCGTGCACCGGTTTTCTAGACGGCAGACTCGGGCGTCATGGCCGTGCGACGGTCGCGCGAACCATAAACTTCTACCAAATCCGCGATAAAAACGTTAATTAAAACTGGTCGAACACCAATAAGATAGCGGTCGACACTGGCTCGACGCATTCTCGCGCGAGCCAGCCCCGCGCCGCCGCGCGTGCCGAAGACCATCGATACGAGCCCCGACATGCCCCGTCCCATCGTCGCCCATATCCGTCCCGACGCCGTCCGCCACAACCTCGACTTCATCCGCCGGACAGCCGCGCAGTCCCGCGTATGGGCCGTCGTGAAGGCCAACGCATACGGCCACGGCATCGAGCGCATCTACCCGGGCCTCGCGGCCGCCGACGGCATCGCGCTGCTCGACCTCGACGAAGCGGTACGCGTGCGTGAACTCGGCTGGGACAAGCCCGTGCTGCTGCTCGAGGGCATCTTCGAGCCGGCCGACGTCGAACTCGTCGAGCGCCATCGGCTGACGGTCGCCGTTCACTGCGACGAGCAGCTCGACCTGCTGATCGCGGCCAGGCCGCAGCAGCCGATCGACATCCAGCTGAAGATGAATTCCGGAATGAACCGGCTCGGCTACCGGCCCGACGCATTCCGCGCCGCGTGGGAGCGCGCGGCGAGCGCGCCGTCGATCGGCCGGATCACGCTGATGATGCATTTCGCGAATGCGGACGAAGGCGAAATCGACTGGCAGCTCGCGCAGTTCGACGCCGCCACGGCCGGCATTCCCGGCGAGCGCACGCTGTCGAATTCGGCCGCCGTGCTCTGGCATCCGCGCGCGCACCGCGACTGGGTGCGGCCCGGCACGATCCTGTACGGCGCCTCGCCGACCGGCGCGTCGCGGCACATCGCCGATACGCCGCTGATGGCCGCGATGACGCTGACGAGCAAGATCATCGGCGTGCAGTCGCTCGCGGCCGGCGAGACGGTCGGCTACGGCCGCCGTTTCACGGCCGAGCGGCCGATGCGGATCGGCGTCGTCGCGTGCGGCTACGCGGACGGCTATCCGCGTCACGCGCCGACCGGCACGCCGATCGCGGTGGACGGCGTGCTCACGCGCGTCGTCGGCCGCGTGTCGATGGACATGCTGACGGTCGACCTCACGCCGTGCCCGAACGCGGGGATCGGCTCGAGCGTCGAGCTGTGGGGCGACCAGGTGAAGGTGGACGACGTGGCCGAAGCGAGCGGCACGATCGGCTACGAGCTGATGTGCGCGCTCGCGCGCCGCGTGCCGGTCGCGATCGTGCCGCCGGGCGCGTCGACGCTCCAGCCCGCGCTGCGCACCGGCAGCTACGGGCGCTGAACGCGCGGCGGCCGCGCCGCCGCGTTCCGGTCAGCGCCGCGCCGACCGCGGCGCAGTGCCCGCCGCCCCGCTACGCGCGCCAGGTCGGCGCGCGCTTTTCCAGGAACGCATCGATGCCCTCGCCGGCATCCTCTTCCATCATGTTGCGCGCCATCACGTCGCCCGCGTACGCATACGCGTCGTCGAGCGGCAATTCGCGCTGCCGGTAGAACATCTGCTTGCCGTAGCGCACCGCGGCCGGGCTCTTCGCGACGATCTCCGCAACCTTGCGCGCGACCGCCGCGTCGAGCGCATCGGCCGGCACGGCCTCGTTGACGAGGCCCCACGCGGCGGCCGTCGCCGCATCGACGAAGCGCCCGGTCACGAGCATGTCGAACGCGCGCTTGGCCGATACGTTGCGGCTCAGCGCGACGGCCGGCGTCGAGCAGAACAGCCCGACGTTGATGCCGGACACCGCGAAGCGCGCGGTGTCGGCGGCGATCGCGAGATCGCAGGCGGCGACGAGCTGGCAGCCGGCCGCCGTCGCGATCCCGTGCACGCGCGCGATCACCGGCACCGGCAGCGCGCGCATCGCGAGCATCACGCGGCTGCATTGCGCGAACAGCGTGCGGTAATAGTCGAGATCCGGCTTGCTGCGCATCTCGCGCAGGTCGTGCCCCGCGCAGAACGCCTTGCCTTCGGCGGCCAGCACGACGCAGCGCACGCGCGCGTCGGCCGCCAGCGAATCGAATGCGTCCCGCAGGCTGGCCAGCATCGCTTCGGACAAGGCATTGAACTGCTGCGGCCGGTTCAGCCGCAGCGTGACGACGCCGTCGCGCATGTCGCGCAACAGGATCGGCTCGGAAGTCGCGTGATCGGGTTCCATGATGTTCCGCTCGACGAGGTTCGGCCGGATTCGCTCCGGCATCGACAGACGAAGACGGTCAAATGGTCCTCCACATTCGGCGCGCCGTCCAGTCGCCGGCGGCGCCGCGCGACGCCGCGCTCAGCTCGCGAGCTTCTTTAGCGCATCGAGCACCGCATCGCCCTTGAACGGCTTCACGATCCAGCCCTTCACGCCCGCGGCCTTGCCGCGCTCCTTCATCGCCGGGCTGCTTTCGGTCGTCAGCATCACGACGTTGACCGACGTATTCGCGAGCTCGCCGCGGATCTTCTCGACCATCGTCAGCCCGTCCATGTTCGGCATGTTGACGTCGCTGATCACGAGCCGCACGCCCGGCGTCGTGCGCAGCTTCGCGAGCCCGTCCTTGCCGTCGACCGCCGTCGCGACGTCGAGCCCGTGATTGCGCAGAAAGCCCGCGACCTCGTCGCGCACCGTGCCCGAATCGTCGACCACCAGAATCTTTGCCATGCGGTATTCCCCTTTCGTGTGTTGCTGACTTCAAAACAGTTCGAGTTCGCCCGACTCGACCATCGGCCCGACGTCCGGCACCTGCTCGCGGAAATCCTCCGGCGACCAGCTGAGACTGAACACGAAGCGCTGATCGATCTGCACCGCGCGGCCGCTCGACGGGTCCGTCATCCGGTACTTGAAACAGAGCTGCGGACAGTCGCCGCCGAACGAGATGAACTTCTGCTTGTGATTGACGACGAGCGGCACCTGCACCGGATGACGCGCGAGCGCGTCGGCGTCGCCGAGGTAGCGGTTCTTGAACGCGCCCCAGACGAGGTTCGTCAGTTCGCCGAGCACGCCGTTGACGTCGCGAAAGTCCGGCGCCCGGTCGCGATGCACGCTGCCGATCATGTCGAGCAGCGGCTGCTCGCTCGTCTGCAGCAGCATGTAGCCGCGGCACCACGCGCTTTCCAGCGCGATCAGGCTGAACACCTCGCCGAAGATGATCTGGTCGCGCACGATGCACGGCGTGTCGCGCTCGATCGTCATGCCCGGAAACAGCGTGTCGAGCCGCGCCTCGGTGATCTCCGAGATGCCGCGCACGAGCGCGTTCGGGTAGTCGCGGCTGAACAGGTATTCGTCGATCGCGCGGCGCAGCGGCGTCATGTCGTCCGCGACGTACGCGGCGCAGGCGACGCGGGCGAGCGCCTCCGGCAGCCCCTCGCGCGACGCGAGCGACGTGCGGCGCAGGATGATCGGCAACTCCGGGCGCAGCGCGTCGATCTGCGTCGCGACGATCGCGCTCTCGGCCGGCGAACCGCCGTAGTCTTCGGCGAGCAGGATCGCGCCGAGGTCGATGTTCGAGCGCAGCACCTGCAGCAGCCGGTTGCGTCGCACGGTCAGCCCGACCAGATGATGTTCGTCGCAAAAGCGCTTGATCGCGTCTGCATGCGCGCGGCTGTCTTCGAGCACCAGCACCTTGCTGACGGGTTGGTCTTCGGTCATCTCGCGAAATCCTCGGGTTCGATCGCGCGGCACGCGCGCGGGGTTCGTCGGGGCCGGTCAGAACAGTTCGAGCGCGCCGCCGGCGTCTACCGCGGCGGCCGTTTCCGGCACGTGGAAGTCGACCGGCGCGTTCGCGCAGACGCAGAGCGTCGCGCCGATCCGCACGTCGCCGTCGAGCGTCACGTCGTAGGCGGCCATGTGGTCCGGGCGAAGCGCGGCCAGATAGTCGACGCTCGCGCCGTGCAGCAGATACGGCGTCGACATCCCGAGATCGGGGAACGCCGCCGTCAGCGCCTGGTTGATCGCCCCGCAACACAGATTCGCAATCTCCATGAACGCTTCCGGCAACGGCCGCTGTGCACCGCCCGTCTGCATCGCGGACGCGAAATGGCGGCGTGTCGCTTCGTCGTCGCGAAAATTCAGCGCGAGCAGCAGCCGGAAATGCAGCGCGGAAATCGTCAGCACGGCAAGGTGCTCGGCCGCGCGCGCGTTCGGGCGTGGCGTCGGGCGCGACGCGGACGGGGGCGTAGACGCGCTCGAAGCATCGCCTGCATCGTGCGCGACGGGGCGGATGTCGCACGCGCTGTCGGCGGCGAGCCGCGTGCGCGCGGCGTCGAAGAAGATCCGCTCGAAACCGGCCTTCGCCTGTGCGCTGATCACGCGGCCGCTCCGTCGAGTCGGGCGCGCAGCTGGCCGGCCAGCGTCTCGACCGTCGCGAGCGCGGCCGTGATCATCTTGCCGCCGGCCTGAATGTCCTGGAACGTCGCGGCCGTCACGAGATCGTTGCGGTTCAGGCTGTCGCGATAGCTGTTCGACAATTGCTGCGAGCGCGCGGCGAGCCCGCGCACCTCGCTCGCGACGATCGAGAAGCCGCGGCCCGCGGCGCCCGCACGCGCGGCTTCGATCGACGCATTGAGCGACACGATCGACACGTGCGCGACGATCGCCGACAGCTCCTGGTTCTTCATGCGCATGTCCTGGTTCTGCGCGGTCAGCGAGATCATCTGCTCGTGCCAGCGCTCGAACGTGCCCGCGAGCCCGCGCAGGCGCGCCGCTTCGTCGGCGATCTTCGTCGCGTGCTGCGCGAGCGTGTCGCGTTCGGCGGCGAGCGTACGGCAGGCGTCACGCTGCGCGTCGCATTCGGCACGCGCGCGCGCGAGCGCGTCCTCGAGCTGCGCTTCGCGCTCCGCCCATGCGGCCGCCGCGTCCGCATGCGCTGCGGTCGCTTCGTCGGCGCGCGCGTCGGCCGCGGCGAGCGCGGCGCGCAATGCACCGGTTTCGCCGGTCAGCGCGGCAACGCGCCGTGCGTCGCGCACGCGGAGCACGCCGATTGCGGCCAGCACGACGACGAAACCGGATGCGAGCGCCACAGCGATCGCGATCGTCCACACGCTCACGATCGCTCCGCGGTACTGAAGCGTGCGCCGATGCCGGCGTCGGCCGGCTGCCGTGCGGCGTCGGCCGCGTGTCCGTCGCCGTGCGCGTGGCCGTCCGCCGCGAAGCGTGCGGGCAGCGACACGATCGTCTCGAACGCACGATACGGCGCGCCGACGCACGCGTCGGTAAAGCGCAGCACGATGTCGCCGCCATCGCGCTTCAGGAAGTTACGCACCGCGTCCATTCCGACGCCACGCCCCGATACCTCGGTCACCGCGCGCGCGGTGGAGAAGCCCGGCCGGAAGATCAGTTCGGCGACCGCCTCGTCCGACAGCGCGGGCGCATCCGCATCGAGCCAGCCGCGTTCGTGCGCGATCGCGCGAATGCGCTCGAGCGCGAGCCCACGGCCGTCGTCGCGCAGCACGAAGCGCAGCGCCTCTGCATCGACGTCGACCGCGACGTCGATCGTGCCCGCCGCCGGCTTGCCGGCCGCACGGCGCTCGTCGGACGTCTCGATCCCGTGATCGATCGCATTGCGCATCAGGTGCATGAAGACGTTCTTCAGCGTCGGCGCGATCTCGCTGCGCACGCGCCAGCCGCGGCTGTCGATGTGCACGACGGGCGCCGGCTTGCCGAGTTCGGTCGCGAGCGACGGCAGCGATTCGATCACGCCGCCGAGCGCGTCGCCGATCCCCTGCGTGCCGAGCTGACTCAGCATCCGGCGCACCGCATCGCGCGCCGCGCGCCAGTCGGCCGCGTTTGCCGGGTCGGCGCGATCGAGCATCCGCAGGCTTTCGCTGATATGCGCACGCTCGACCATCAGATAATCGGCCGGCGCGCCGTCGGCCGGGCCGCCGCTGCGGCCGAGCGTGACGGCGTTGATCGTCGCGTAGTGATCGATGGCTTCGCGCACGCGCGCAAGATCTTCCATCAGCGCGTCGCGGTTCCATTCGGGGCCGCTGTCCGCGCGGCGCAGCGATTCGTACGCCTGCTCGGCTTCGTGCACGATGTTGGTCAGATGCTGCAGGCTGTACGTGCGCGCGTTGCCCTTGATCGTATGCATGTTGCGGAACAGCGCGGCGACGACCGAGTGATCCGCGCGCTCGTGCTGCCGGATCATCCGCTCGTTCTCGCTGAGAAAGCCCTTCGCGCTGTGCACGAAGTCGTGGAACTTTTCCTGGCTGATCGCGAGAATCTCGCCGATCATCTCGAGGCGGCGCTGCTGCTCGCCGGCCTGCGCGGTCAGCTCGCGAATCTCGGTCACGTCGCGCACGCATAGCATCAGCCGCACGACGGTATCGCTCTCGTCGGTGATCGCCGACCAGCTCAGATCGAGCCACTTGTGACGGCCGTCCGGCATCCGTTTCGCGACTTCGTTTACGAGCAGATGCTCGTTGAATGCGAAGTTCATGCTGTCCTCGCCGAGGCACGCGTGCACGGCCGCCTCGACCTGCGAGCGCGCGTCCGAACCGAGGTCGGAATCGTCGAACACGAGCGCCATCAGGTCGCGCCCCGCAATGTCGCGCGTCTCGAAGATCGTCTCGAGGTACGCCGAATATTCGGCATGCACGACGCCGCCGTCGACCACCGTCAGAATCCCCTGCTGCATGTTCTGCAGCATCGCCTGGATGTCGGCCGTCTTCTGCTTCAGTTGCGCGGCGTTCTCCTGGATCTTCTCGATCATCCCGTTGAACGCGACGATCGAGTGGCCAATCTCGTCCATCCGGCCGACCGGCACGCGCCGCGTGAAGTCCTGGCTCGTCGCGATCTCGCTCATCATCGTCTGCATCCGGCTCAGCGGACGCGTGATCTGCCGATACAGCACGAAGCCGAGCGCGGTCAGCAGCACGACGACCGTGCCGGCGACGCCGCCGATCGCGGTCGCCGTCGTCGACAGCATGCCGTTCAGCGCAAGGATCGCGTCGTCCTTCTGCCGGTTCTTCTCGACGCGCAGCGTGTCGACGATGCTTTCGAGTTCGTCTCGGTACTGCGCGACGTTCGCGAACAGGTACGCCTGCGCGACTTCGGCCTTGCCGGCCGTCTTCATCTTCACGGTGTCGTCGATCGCCGCGAAATAGTTCGCGGCGCTGTCCTTCGCCTGCGCGACGAGGCCCTGCTGCGCGCGGCCCACCGCCGAGCGCGCCTGCGCGTCGAGCGCCGCGCGCAATGCGGCCTCCTTCGTCTTCAGCTCGTCGGCCGCCTGCGCGACGGTGTTGGGGTCGGGCGCGTACACGAGCGTCATCGTCGCGATCTGGATGTTCTTCACGTCGGCGACGAGATCGGCCGACGCGAGTGCGCTCGGCACGATGCCCTGCGTGACCTGGCGAACCTCGGATGCGCTCTTGCGCGTCTGGTACACGGCATAGACGCCGATCGCGGACAACGCGACGAACGTCAGAACAACCAGCAACGTAATGCGATGACGAATGGTCATGTGAACTGCTCCCCGCCGCGATTCGATTTCACTCGCGCTCTGGTCTGTTGAAAGAATGTGAGCGCCGAATTATCGGGGAAGGTATATGACTGTCTGATGACGCAAAATCGATCCGTCATCGACGAAAATGCAATGATTTATTGCGATCAAAAACGCTAAAGATTTTCGGCGGATTGCCGTTAACTTTCGCCCTTCCGTGTCGGGCAAAGGCGCTGCGCGCCGCACGTCGCTTGCGGTATGGCGCGGTTCAATGACTCATCGATAATCGATCGAAAATCGATTCTTCGATTATCGGCAAACGTTTTCGCATTCCCGAATACCGATTATCGCGCGGTTTTTTATCTACGGCGCGTCGGTCGTCCAATGGGCGGCACGTCGTCACGCCCCCACGTCGTCGATGTGCGCGAGGCCACTCATGCGGGAAAAGAAACGGACTCGTTCCGCCGCGCGCGTTCACGCGCGCACCGCGACGCACTAGACTGTCAGCTTCGTCCTGTTCCGGAAGCTCACGATGACCGACGTTCTGCCGCTGACCACCGATCCCGAATCCGGCCTGCAGTATCGGCTGCGCGCCGCAACCGGCACGCGCCCGGCCGCGCGCCTGTTGCTGCTGCACGGCGTGGGCGGCAACGAAACGAACCTGCTGCACGTCGCCGACGCGATCGACCCGCGCATCGAGATCGCGTTCCTGCGCGCGCCGCTCGGCTTCGGTCCCGGCCAGCATGCATGGTTTCCGGTGCGCTTCGGGCCGAACGGCCCTGAGATCGATCCCGCGCGCGCGAACGCGAGCCGCCTGAAACTGATCGCGCTGCTGCACGCGTTCCGCGCGCAGGACGGCGCGGATGCCGCGCTGCCGACCGTGATCGCCGGCTTCAGCCAGGGCGGCATCATGAGCGCGAGCGTCGCGCTCACGTCGCCGGCCGACGTCGTCGGCTTCGCGGTGCTCTGCGGACGCATCCTGCCCGAGATCGATCCGCTGATCGCGCCGCGCGACGCACTGCGTTCGCTGCACGCGCTGATCCTGCACGGCGACGCGGACGACAAGCTGCCCGTCACGTGGGCCGAAACGGCCGACGCGAAATTGACTGCGCTCGGCGTCGCGCACGACACGCGGCGCTATGCGGCCGGACACGAACTGACGGCCGACATGGTGCGCGATTTCGGCCGGTGGGTCGGCAAGCGCGTGGGGTTGAGCTAACTTCGTCTCCGCGCGATGCGTGCGCGTCGCGCCGATGTCGGGTGGCGCGATGCTGCACGCATGCGATCGCGCGCAGTGCCTCACGCGTCAAGAATCGACGATCGCGCAACGCCGGCCCCGCTTCGGCACGCTCGCATGCAACATCGATCCTGTTAGCCGCGACGATCGCAGCGGAACGACACGCGTCGCTCACCACGGCAGCGAATACGTCTTCACGTTCGTGAAGCTCTTCATCGCCTCCTGCACGCCCTCCTTGTAGCCGAGCCCCGAATCCTTCACGCCGCCGAACGGCGTCAGTTCGAGCCGATAACCCGGCACCTCGCGCACGTTCACGCTGCCCACCTCGAGTTCGGTGATGAAACGCGTGATGTAGTCGAAGCGGTTGGTGCAGATCGACGACGACAACGCATAGTCGGTGCTGTTCGACATCCGGATCGCTTCGTCGATGTCACGAAAGCGCATGATCGGCGACACGGGCCCGAACGTCTCGTACTTCACGAGCGACATGTCGGGCGTTACGCGATCGACGACCGTCGGCGAATAGAGCGCGCCGTCGCGTACATTGCCGACCAGCAGCCGCGCGCCGCGCGCGATCGCATCGTTTACGCGCGACTCGCAGAACATCGCGGCCGCTTCGTCGATGACCGTGCCCATGTCGTTCGACGGATCGGCCGGATTGCCGTACGACCACGCGCGCGTTTTCTCGACGACGAGCTCGGTGAAGCGATCGGCCACCGCCTCGTGCACGAGCATCCGCTTGATCGCGGTGCAGCGCTGCCCGGAATTCTTGTACGAGCCCGACACCGCAAGCGTGCTCGCTTCGTCGAGGTCGGCATCTTCCATCACGATGATCGGATCGTTGCCGCCGAGCTCGAGCACGGCACGCCGATAGCCCATGCGCGATGCGATCGACTTGCCGATCGACACGCCGCCCGTGAACGTGATCAGATCGATCGCCGGATTCGTCACAAGCTCGTCCGCGATCTCGTTCGGGTCGCCGGTGATCACCTGCAGCATCTGCGGCGGCAGGCCCGCTTCATAGAGGATGTCCGCAAACAGGTAGCACGACAGCGGCACCTTCTCCGACGGCTTCACGACGATCCGGTTGTTCGTCGCGATCGACGGCACGACCTTGTGCGCGACCTGGTTCATCGGATGGTTGAACGGCGTGATCGCCGAGATCGCGCCGAGCAGCGGCTCGCGCTGCGTGTACACGCGGCGCTTCTTGCCGTGCGGCGTCAGATCGCAGGAGAAGATCTGCCCGTCGTCCTTCAGCACTTCGCCGGCGCCGAACGTCAGCACGTCGGCCACGCGCCCCGCTTCGTAGGTCGAATCCTTGATGCACAAGCCCGCTTCCGCCGTGATCAGCGCGGCGATCTCGCCCGTGCGCGCACGCACGATGTCGGCCGCGCGACGCAGGATCGCCGCGCGTTCGTGGCGCGTGAGCGTCGGCCGATACGCGCGCGCCACCGCGAACGCGCGCCGCACGTCGTCGAGCGTCGCTTTCGGCACCGTGCCGACGAGCGTGCCGTCGTAGGGGTTGCGCACGTCGATCGTCGCGTCGCGCCACACGCGTTGCCCGTCGATCCGCAACGCTTCGTGCCGTGCGTCCGCGACGGGAATCGACTTCAGCACCGTGCTCATGAGGTCTCCCTTTTTCTGTCGTTGTTCGTCAGTCGACGACGACGATCCCTTCGTGCGCGAGGCAGCGGCACAGCGTCGTCCATGCCGGCGAATCGGGCCGGCCGTGCGTGTGCGTATCGATACGAATCGGCTCGCCGAGCACGCGCGACACATGCGCGAGCAGCGTATGCGCGATGCCGCTGCGCCGGTACGCGGGCTCGACATAGAGCCGCACGAGCAGCGGCGTACGCGCACTGTCGTCGATGCTTAGCTCGCCGACCGCTTCGTCGTCGCGATACGCGACCGCCAGCGCCTGCGCATCGTCGAACACGATGCGCATCACGCGCGCGCAACGATCCCTGAACACGACGACGTGCATCACGCTCCCTCCGCTCCGCTTTCGCGACGCACGCCGCGCGTGCGTCGTCCCGCGCCTGCGTACCGGGGAGTTTTCCGGATCGTGCAGCGGCGACGAGTTCAGTATCGTCTTGCCACGTCGGTGCGCAGTAGTACCAGACGCCGCCTTTCATTGAGTCCACATCTGGGTCGCGGCGCGCGTATGCTCGCGATACCGCGCGCCCGCCGCGGGACCGCGCGATGCGCCGCGGTGTCCGCCACGTTCGAAGGAGAAAGCATGTCGAGCCGTACCCCGACCGCGTTATGGGCGCAGCAGTTCCGGCGGTCGTCGACGTCGAAGACGAGCCTGCAGGACCAGATCCGGCGCATGCTCGTCGCCGCGATCCTCGACGGTCAGCTTGGGCCGGACGCCGCGCTGCCGTCGAGCCGCGAACTCGCCGACCAGCTCGGCGTCGCGCGCAACACGGTCGTGCTCGCGTACCAGATGCTCGTCGAAGAGGGGTACCTCATCTCGCGCGAGCGCAGCGGCCACTTCGTCAATCCGAAGATGCTCGAAGGGCTGCCGGGCTTCACGCCGGCGCCGCCCGAAGCGAAGCCGGACAGCGACGACGATGCGGGCCGCCCCGCGTGGCACGAGCGGATCGCGCATCCGCCGTCGAGGCAGCGCAACATCGTGAAGCCCGCGAACTGGCAGCACTACGAATTCCCGTTCATCTATGGGCAGTTCGACCAGTCGCTGTTTCCGACCAACGACTGGCGCGAATGCTGCCTGAAGGCGCTGTCGGTGATGGAGATCCGCAACTGGGCGCCGGACCTGATCGAACGCGACGACGAATCGCTGATCCAGCAGATCCGCACGCGCGTGCTGCCGCGCCGCGGCGTGTTCGCGATGCCGGACGAGATCGTCGTGACGAACGGCTGTCAGCAAGCGCTGTACCTGATCGCGGATCTGCTGTGCGGCAAGCACACGACGGTCGGCTTCGAGAATCCCGGCTATCCGGACGCACGGAACATCTTCGAAAACCGCAACGCGCGGCTGCTGCCGCTGCCCGTCGACGGCAACGGCATCGCGCCCGACGAGCAGGATGCGGCACTCGCCCGCTGCGACTACGTGTACGTGACGCCGAGCCATCAGTGTCCGACCACCGCGACGATGCCGGTCGAACGCCGTCGCGCGCTGCTCGAACGTGCGCGGCAGCACGACTTCGTGATCATCGAGGACGACTACGAGAGCGAGAACACGTTCTCGGGCACGCCGCATCCGGCGCTGAAGAGCCTCGACACCGCCGATCGCGTGATCTACGTCGGCAGCCTGTCGAAGACCTTCGCGCCGGGGCTGCGGCTCGGCTACGTGGTCGGTCCGCGCGCGCTGATCCGCGAGCTGCGCGCGTTGCGGCGGCTGATGGTGCGCCATCCGGTCGCGTATATCCAGCGCGCGTTCGCGACGTTTCTCGCGCTCGGTCATCACGATGCGCTGCTGCGCCGGCTCGCGCACGCGTACAGCGAGCGCTCGCAGGCGCTGATGGCGGCGCTCGACGCGCATCTGCCGGACGCGTGCTACGTGCGCGTGACGGGTGGCGCGTCGTGCTGGGTCGAAGGCCCGCCGTGGCTGGATGCGGTGCGCCTCGCGGCCGACGCGCAGGCGGCCGGCATCCTGATCGAACCGGGCGACGTGTTCTTCATGAACGACGACGCCGATGCGCGCCGCTGTTTCCGGATGGGCTTCTCCGCGATTCCGCTGGAGCGGATCGATGCGGGGGTGCAGGCGCTGGCGCAGTGCGTGAACGGCCAGCGTCCAGCCGGATAAGGCACGCATGACGCACGCACGATCCGCGCCGCACGCGCCGAGGCCGCGCGTGCACGCTGGCCCAAGCGAAACCCTCGAACTGGCGCTACCGTCAAAAACCGCCGCTCACTAACGTGTCGATACCGCGTGCCGCATGCGTGCCAGCGCAGCGCGGCCGCCCATCACTCGACAGGAGACACGTTATGGCAGATACGCTCACCGCCCCCGCCGCCGTCACGGCCGCCACGCTCGCGGCCTTTTCCGACGCGTTCAACCGACACGACGCGAATGCGCTGATGGGCTTCATGACCGAGGACTGCGTGTTCGACGCAGCCGGCGGCCCGGACGTGCACGGCACGCGCTCCGTCGGCCGCGACGCCGTGCGCGCCGCGTTCGAAGCGGTGTTCAAGACCTTCCCCGACGCGCACTGGGGCCGCGGCCGCCACTACGTGACCGGCAATCGCGGCGTGTCCGAATGGGTATTCACCGGCACGCATGCGGAAGGCTGGCGCATCGAGGCCGAAGGCTGCGACCTGTTCGAATTCCGCGACGGCCTCATCGCCGTCAAGCGCGCGTTCCGCAAGGAGCGCCCGAAGCAGCCGGCTTGATCCGCGAATTTGAAACGAATCATTTCATTTCATTCCATATTGCCGAGCCGACAGCGGAATCGCTTGACCCGGCTTCGCCTGAAACTAGTATCCGGAACATGATGTTCCGTTAATTGAACAATCTCGGAGACACCCATGAGCGAACACACCTCTTCCCAGCGCGCGTCGTCCAGCGGCCCGCAGGACATGACGCCGTCCGAAGCCTTCGTCGAGACCCTGGCCGCGAACGGCGTGACCGACATGTTCGGCATCATGGGCTCCGCGTTCATGGACGCGATGGACATCTTTGCGCCGGCCGGAATCCGCTTGATCCCGGTCGTGCACGAACAGGGCGCCGGCCACATGGCCGACGGCTATGCGCGCGTCTCGGGCCGCCACGGCGTCGTGATCGGCCAGAACGGCCCCGGCATCAGCAACTGCGTCACCGCCATCGCGGCCGCGTACTGGGCGCACAGCCCGGTCGTGATCGTCACGCCGGAAGCCGGCACGATGGGCATCGGCCTCGGCGGCTTCCAGGAAGCGAACCAGCTGCCGATGTTCCAGGAATTCACGAAGTACCAGGGTCACGTCATGCACCCGGCGCGCATGGCCGAATTCACCGCGCGCTGCTTCGACCGCGCGCAGGCCGAGATGGGGCCGACGCAGCTCAACATTCCGCGCGACTACTTCTACGGCAAGATCAAGGTCGAGATTCCGCAGCCGCGCAAGCTCGATCGCGGCCCCGGCGGCGAGCAAAGCCTGAACGATGCGGCCGAACTGATCGCGCAGGCGAAATTCCCCGTGATCATCTCGGGCGGCGGCGTCGTGATGGCAGACGCGGTCGAGGAATGCAAGGCGCTCGCCGAACGGCTCGGCGCGCCGGTCGTCAACAGCTACCTGCACAACGACTCGTTCCCGGCGAATCATCCGCTGTGGTGCGGCCCGCTCGGCTACCAGGGCTCGAAGGCCGCGATGAAGCTGCTGTCGCGCGCGGACGTCGTGATCGCGCTCGGCTCGCGGCTCGGGCCGTTCGGCACGCTGCCGCAGCACGGGCTCGACTACTGGCCGAAGGACGCGAAGATCATCCAGATCGACGCCGATCACAAGATGCTCGGTCTCGTGAAGAAGATCTCGGTCGGCATCTGCGGCGATGCGAAAGCAGCCGCGGTCGCGCTCACGCAGCGTCTCGCGGGCCGCACGCTCGCATGCGACGCGACGCGCGGCGAACGCGCCGACCAGATCGCAACCGAGAAGGCCGCGTGGGAGAAGGAACTCGACGAATGGACGCACGAGCGCGACGCGTTCAGCCTCGACATGATCGAGGAGCAGAAGCACGAGAAGACCTTCAACGGCGGCCAGTATCTGCATCCGCGCCAGGTGCTGCGCGAGCTCGAGAAGGCGATGCCCGAGGACGTGATGGTGTCCACCGACATCGGCAACATCAACTCGGTCGCGAACAGCTATCTGCGCTTCAACAAGCCGCGCAGCTTCTTCGCGGCGATGAGCTGGGGCAACTGCGGCTACGCGTTCCCGACGATCATCGGCGCGAAGGTCGCCGCGCCGCACCGCCCGGCCGTGTCGTATGCGGGTGACGGCGCATGGGGCATGAGCCTGATGGAGACGATGACCTGCGTGCGTCACAACATTCCGGTCACGGCCGTCGTGTTCCACAACCGCCAGTGGGGCGCCGAGAAGAAGAACCAGGTCGACTTCTACAACCGTCGCTTCGTCGCGGGCGAGCTCGACAACCAGAGCTTCGCGGCGATCGCGCGTGCGATGGGTGCCGAAGGGATCGTCGTCGATCGTCTCGAGGACGTCGGCCCGGCCCTGAAGCGCGCGATCGACATGCAGATGAACGAGGGCAAGACGACGATCATCGAGATCATGTGCACGCGCGAACTCGGCGATCCGTTCCGCCGCGATGCGCTGTCGAAGCCGGTCCGCATCCTCGACAAGTACAAGGACTACGTGTAACGCCGCGTCGCCGACGCATGACGCCGGCCGTGCGCGACGCGCGTGGCCGGTCCCCGGCCGGATGCCGTGCCCCGTGCGGGCCGCCGCTTCCGGCCGTTTTTCCTTCTGCGAGTTTCCGATGAAAGCTCTCGACCGCATTCTCGAAGCCGCGCGCCGCCGGCCGATGCGCATCGCGCTCAGCGAAGCCGACGATCCGCGCGTGCTCGCGGCCGCCGCACGCGCGACGCGCGACGGCATCGCGCACGTCGTGCTCGTCGGCACGCGCGCGGCGATCCATGCGGCCGCCGCACGCGACGGCGTGTCGCTCGACGGCATGACGCTCGTCGATCCGGCCGCTTCCGCGTCGCGCGATGCGTATGCCGACACGCTCCATGCGCTGCGCAAGAACAAGGGCATGACGGCCGACGCCGCGCGCGACGCGGTGCTCGACCCCTTGTGTCACGCGAACCTGATGGTGCGGCTCGGCGACGCGGACGGCTCGGTCGCGGGCGCCGTGCACGCGACGGCCGACGTCGTGCGCGCGGCCATCCAGCTGATCGGCGTCGATCCGGCGTTCCGTCTCGTATCGAGCTTCTTCCTGATGATGCTCTGCGAACCGTTCCACACGATCAAGGGCGGACTGATCTTCTCCGATTGCGCGCTCGTCGTCGATCCGGATGCCGAGCAGCTCGCCGAAATCGCAATGGCGGCCGCCGATAGCGCGCAGGCGCTGCTCGGCGAGACGCCGCGCGTCGCGATGCTGTCGTTCTCGACGAGCGGCAGCGCGCATCACGCGGCCGTCGACAAGGTGACGGCCGCGACCGAGCGCGTACGCGCGCAGCGGCCCACGCTCGCGATCGACGGCGACGTGCAGCTCGACGCGGCGATCGTCGCGGAGATCGCCGAACGCAAGATCGTGCATTCGCAGGTCGGCGGGCACGCGAACGTGCTCGTGTTCCCGAGCCTCGAAGCCGGCAACATCGGCTACAAGCTCGCCGAGCGAATCGGCCGCGCGAAGGCGGTCGGCCCGCTGCTGCAGGGGCTGCGCCGGCCGGCGAACGACCTGTCGCGCGGCTGCAGCGCCGACGACGTCTATCACGTGATCGCGGCGACGACCGTGCAGGCGCAGGCGGCCGCGCAGCGCATCGCGGCGAGCGAGGCGGCACCCGCATGACCGCCGACAAACTCGCAATCCTGATCGCGTTGATCGGCGCCGGCAGCTACTTCCAGACCGTCACGGGCTTCGGGCTCGGGATGATCGTGATGGGCGCGACGAGCGGCTTCGGCCTCGCGCCGCTTGCGACGGTCGCGACGCTGATGAGCATCGTGTCGCTCGCGAACGGCGCGACGGCGCTGCCCGGCCGGCTCCATCACATCGACTGGCGCGCGGTCGGCGCGGCGACGCTCGGCATCCTGCCGTCGGTCGTCGCGGGCGTGGTGCTGCTCGAATGCCTGAGCCGTTCGGCGGCCGACCTGCTGCAGCTGATTCTCGGTGCGGTCGTGCTGTACGGCGGCGTCGGCGCCGCGTTGCGTCCGACGCCGCTCGACGTGCGCTCCGACAATCGCAGCTTCTTCATGAGCGGCGTGTTCGGCGGGCTGCTGAGCGGCCTGTTCGGCGTATCGGGGCCGCCGCTGATCTTCCAGTTCTATCGCCAGCCGCTGACGCTCGTGCAGATCCGCTGCGCGCTGATCGTGCTGTTTACGACGACGTCCGCGACGCGCGTGCTCTACACGTTGTGCGAAGGCCGGCTCGATCGCGACATCTGGCTGCTCGCGGCGCTCGCGACACCGGTCGTGATGCTGACGACGGTCGCCGCGCGCCGCTATCCGCCGCCGCTGTCGCCCGTCGCGACACGTCGGCTCGCGTTCGGCGTGCTGGTGGCGATCGGCTGTGGGCTGATCGCCACCTCGCTGCCGCCGCTGCTGCATCGCGCGTAAGCGGCTGCATGGCGCCCTTCGCGCCCTTCACGCCCTTCGCGCCCTTCGCGCGTCGCGCGCCCGGCGCGTCGCGAGGCTCGCGCGCTCATCGCCGTGCGCCGATCCAGCAGGCAATTTCGGCAAGCCGCTTCATGTCGGGCGCGGACGTCAGGTCGATCGCGAGCCGGTGGCGATAGTACGGACCGAGATCGAGACCGACGCCGAGCCCGAGCACTTCGACGCGGCCGGCCGCTTCCGCGCGTGCGACGACCTGCTTCAGATGATTGTCGAGATAGAACGGATCGTTCGCGAGCGCAGTCGCACCGTCCATCGGGCTGCCGTCCGAGATCACGACGAGGATGCGGCGCGCCTCCGGCCGCGCGCCCAGTCGCGCGCACGCCCATTCGACCGCCTCGCCGTCGATCCCTTCGCGGAACAGGTCGGCCTTGAACAGCGCGGCGATGCCGGTGCGCGCGTGGCGCCAGCGCGTCGCCGCATCCTTGAAGACCAGATGACACGCCTCGTTCAGGCGGCCCGGATGGCGCGGCTTGCCGCGCGCGAGCCATTCCTGCCGCACGCGGCCGCCGTTCCAGGCGCCGGTCGTGAAGCCGAGCACCTCGGTCGCGAGGCCTGCGGCGTCCCCGGCTCGCACGAGCGTATCGACCGTCAGCGCGACCGCGTCGATCCACGTCTTCATCGACCCCGAACAATCGATCAGGAAGCTCAGCGCGCAGTCGGCGCGCGGCCGCACACGCTCGAGCCGGAACAGCCGCCGCTCCGCCGGCGAACTGACCAGCTGCGCGAGCCGCCGGCCGTCGAGCCGGCCGTGCTCCTCGCCGAACGACCAGCCGTCCGTCTGCGGCACGACCAGCGCCGCACGCAGTACACGCGCGAGGCGCGGCACGTTGATCCGCTGCGCGGCGATCCGTGCGTCGAGCCGTTCGCGATACTCGCGCAGCAGCGCCGCGCGGATCTGCGCGGCCGGCTTCAGCTCGCGATCGTAGCGCGTCGTATACGCGCGATAAACGCCGTCGCCGCCGTGCAGCACCGCGCTCTCGCCCGTTTCGACGAGCGCCGGCAGGTCGACGCCCGTATCGTCGAAGTCGACCCACAACGAAAACTGCGTGAGCGCGTCGTCAGGCTCGCGCGTGTCGTTCGGATCGGTGTCGACGACCGACGCGCGTGCGTCGCGGATCATCGCCGCGATCCGGCGCGCGAGCGCGAGCGCGTGCACCGCGAATGCGCGCTGATCGTGCCGGCAGCGGCGCAGCGCGGCGAGCTGCGCGCCGATCTGCGGCACGATCGCCGCGCGCGACGCTTCGATCAGGTCTTCGGTTTCGTCGAGCACGGGCCAGCCGGACAGCCGCGACCAGGCGATCTGCACGACCGTGTACACGAGGATGCCGACATGCGTGTCGGCCTGCCCCGACAGGTGAAACGTACGCGACCAGGCTTCGAACCGGTGCCGCAGGTTCCGCACGACGCCGCGCAGCGCGGGCGGCGCGAGCGATTCGCAGCGCAGCTGCTCGAGCATTTCGAACAGCACGCGCTCGACCGGATCGTCGCCGAGCTGCGCGCGATGCAGATCGGGATCCGAATGGAGAATGCGCAATGCGGCGCCGTCCGCCGCGCCGCGCCACGACGCACGATCGTCGTCGGCCGCCTGCGCGCGCAGATGCGGCGCGTGGATCGGCAGCGGCCGAAGCGCCCGGCATACGCGGCCCGCGCGGTAGTGCAGCGTCGCGTCGCGCGTCATCGCGCGCACGGCGGCCGCGCCGAGCGTCTCGTGCGCGAGGGCGCGCCGCGCCGCGTCGCGCTCGGCGCTCACCGCGCGGCTCCCGGCTCGATGCCGACGCGCGCGCCGATCGCGAGCTCGTCGCCGAAGCAGCGTTGGTAGTACTCGGCGACGATCGGCCGCTCCGCGTCGTCGCACTTGTTCAGGAACGTGAGGCGAAACGCGAGCGCGGGATCGCGGAAGATCTGGCAGTTCTCGGCCCAGTCGATCACGGTGCGCGGCGACATCAGCGTCGACACGTCGCCGGTCGCGAAACCGTTGCGCGTGAGCTCGGCGAGGCTCACCATCGATTCGAGCAGCGTGCGGCCCGCTTCGTCCGCGAGCGCCGGCACGCGCGCGCGCACGATGCCGATCTCCTCGTCGCGCGGCAGGTAGTCGAGCGTCGCGACCACGTTCCAGCGGTCCATCTGCGCATGATTGAGCATCTGCGTGCCGTGATACAGGCCGTTCAGATTGCCGAGCCCGACCGTGTTGGCCGTCGCGAACAGCCGGAATGATGGATGCGGATGAATCACGCGGTTCTGGTCGAGCAGCGTGAACTTGCCGTCGCGCTCGAGAATCCGCTGGATCACGAACATCACGTCGGGCCGTCCCGCGTCGTATTCGTCGAAGATGAGCGCGACCGGCCGCTGCAGCGCCCACGGCACGATGCCCTCCTGAAACTCGGTCACCTGGAGGTCGTCGCGCACGACGATCGCGTCCTTGCCGACGAGGTCGAGCCGGCTGATATGGCCGTCGAGATTCACGCGCACGCAGGGCCAGTTCAGCCGCGCGGCGACCTGCTCGATATGCGTCGATTTGCCGGTGCCGTGCATGCCCTGCACGAGCACGCGCCGGTTGCGCGCGAAGCCGGCGAGAATCGCGAGCGTCACGTCGGGGTTGAAACGATATGCGTCGTCGACATCCGGCACGTGATCGTCGCGCACGCTGAACGCGGGCACCGTCAGGTCCGAATCGATGCCGAACCGCTCGCGGACCGACACCATGCAGTCCGGCTTGCTCGCTACCCCTTCCATTGCGTTGCGCTCCTCTGTCGTTGCGGGCCCGACGCGCGCCGATGCGATGCGCGTCGCCCCGTTTCCGGAACGATCCGTTCCGTTGCATGAAAGGCGGGCCGCTTCGCGCGGCACGCCGGCCCGCGCGCCGCGTGTGCGGGGCCGTTCGGTACAATGGCCGCAGTCCATTTTCCGGAACGATGCTGCCGATGCTTCCCGCCGATACGCCCACGCTGCGCGCGTTCGCGCTGCTCGAACACCTCGTCCAGGCGGGCGACGCCGTGTCGCTCGCCGATCTCGCGCGCGACGTCGACATGCCGAAGGCATCGCTGCATCGGATGCTCGCGTCGCTCGAAGCGGGCGGCCTCGTGATCCGCGAGCCGGGCCGCAAGAACGCCTACGCGGTCGGCCCGCGGCTCGCGCGGCTCGGGGCGCGCGTGATGCTCAATGCCGGCGCGCGGCGGCTGCGCCATGCGATCCTCGCGCGGCTCGTCGCCGATCTCGGCGAGACCTGCAACCTGACGATGCTGCACGACACCGACGTCGTCTATCTGGACCGCGTCGAAGCCGACTGGCCGCTGCGGCTCGACCTGAAGCCCGGCTCGCGCGTGCCTGCGCACTGCAGCGCGAGCGGCAAGCTGCTGCTCGCACTGCTGCCGCGCGACGAGCGCAACGCACTGCTGCGCGCGATGCCGTTGCCGCGCCATACGCCGAACACGATCGCCGATCCGGCGCTGCTCGAGGCCGAACTCGACCGCATCGCGCACCGCGGGCTCGCGATCGACAACGAGGAGTTCGTCCCCGGCATCGTCTGCATCGCCGCGCCGATCGTCGATGCGCAAGGCGCGTGCGTCGCCGCCGTCGCCGTGCATGCGCCCGTGTCGCGTGCGCCGCTGTCGCGGCTGCTCGACAGCGCGCCGCGCGTGCAGGAGGCCGCGCGGGCGCTCGCCGAGACGTTCTAGCACCGCGCCGCCCATCATGATGCGCGCTGGTAGTAGATGTTCTGCGGATGGCGTGCATCCGCGAAAAAGAACCAGCGCTCCGCGACGAGCCCCGCATACTGGATCACGAACGCCGCACCGAGTATCGCGGCGGCGAGCGCCGAAGTCGGCGCAAGCGCGAGCGCGCCGGTCAGCACGAACGGCACCGCGAACGCGCCGAGCAGAAAGCCGGCCTTCACCGCGCGCAGCGTGCCGGCGCCCTTGCCGTGGAAGAACTCGCGCGTATTGAACGCGCTGGCCGTGAACCCGCGCGATTTCTGTTCGACCTTCGCCTGCCGGATGCCGGTCGCGCTCTGCACGGTCGACTTCGGCCGCAGCCGTGCATTGCGCGCCAGCGACGCGAGCCGCGTCGCGCCGCCTGCGAGCGTCAGCGCGCAGGCGGCCGGCGCCAGCGCGGCGACGAGCGACGGTGCGAGCCATGCGGCGCACGCGGTCGCGAGCGTGCAGCCGGACGCGCAGCCGAGCAGCACGAAGTTCACGAGCGTCAGCGGGCTCGCCCACTCCTGCAGGAAGCGCAGGCACGCGTAGATCATCGCGGTGCAGACGAACAGCGCGACGCTCGCGAGCGCGGCCGCCGCGCCGATCGGCAGCGTGCCGCGCCAGCCGAGCGCATGCGCGGCGCCGTAGGCGAACGCGCACGCGAGAAACACCGGCAGCGCGATGCATTCGCGCGACAGCCACGACGTGCGCCACATCGCGATCGCGCGCCAGGCGCGCTCCGGATGGCCGAGATGGAAGAACGACGCGAACAGGCCGAGCGCGCCAAGCGCGACCGACAGCGCGGCGCCCGTCACGTAGAACGCGTTCCCGACGTCGGCGCCCGTCGCGCGCGCGAGCGCCTCGACCGCGACGAGCGTGAGCAGCAGGCCCTGCGCCGCGCCGCACAGCGTGGTGAGAAAAACGACCGAAAAGGCTGGACGCATGATGGTCGGCTCCGTCGATGCAGTGAAGTAAGCGTATGAAGACCGCGTGCTTGCGCTACCGCGCGCTCAGCGCGACGCGGCGAGCGCGACGAGATCGATGTCGCCGCGCGCGGCGCGCGCCTCGAACGAGTCGTCGTCGCCCGCGCTCGATGCGCTGCCGCATCCCCCGCCGCTGCCGCAGCCGCACGACGGCTGCGTCGTGACGCGCGGCAGATAGTGGTTCGACGGCCGCGTGTCCCACTCCGGCATCAGCGTATAGCCGCCGCGCTCGCGAATCGCGCGCGACACGTCCGACTCGGGATCGTGCACGTCGCCGAACAGCCGCGCGGAGGTCGGGCACGCGAGCACGCAGGCCGGCTTGCGATCGCGTTCGGGCAGCGCGGCGTTGTCGATGCGGTCCGCGCACAGCGTGCACTTCGTCATTTCCTTGCGCGCTTCGTCGAGCTCGCGCGCGCCGTACGGACACGCCCACGCGCAATACTTGCAGCCGATGCACTTGTCGTAGTCGACGAGCACGATCCCGTCCGACTTGCGCTTGTAGCTCGCGCCGGTCGGACACACGGGCACGCAGGGCGGATCCTCGCAATGCAGGCACGACTTCGGGAAGTGGATCGTGTCGGTCATCGGGAACACGCCGGCCTCGTACGTCTGTACGCGGTTGAAGAACGTGCCCGACGGATCGTCGTCGTACGGGCGCACGTCGGCGAGACTGCCGGCTTCGCCCGACGTGTTCCACTCCTTGCAGCTCGTCACGCAGGCATGGCAGCCGACACACACGTTCAGGTCGATGACGAGAGCCATCTGGGTCATGATTGCGCTCCTTCGTTTAGCGATCGTCCGACTGCGGGCCCGACGACGCGGCACGCCGCAGCCGCGCGGCAAATGCGCCGGTGCCCGCGAAATACGCCTGCACGCGCTGCAGCACGCGCGTCGAGCCGGGCAGCGCCGGCATCGGCGCGAACTGCGGCAGCGTCGTCCGCGCATCGGCCTCGGCCGGATAGATGCGCACCTGCACGTCGTACCAGCCGGCCTGCCCCGTCACCGGATCGGAGTTCGAGATGCGCGCGCCGTCGCGCGCGGCGGCCGGCAGTTCGTCGGTGATCACGTGATTCAGCAGGAAGCCGCGCTGCGATTCGCCGGCAGCGGGCCCGAGGTTCCAGGCGCCGGACGCCTTGCCGATCGCGTTCCAGGTCCACACGGTGCCGGGCTCGACGGCCTCGCTGTAGCGCGCGCGGCAGCGCACCTTGCCCCACGGCGATTCGACGTAGATCCACGCGCCGTCGTCGATCTGCTGCGCGGCGGCGGTCGCAGGATTCACGAACAGATGGTTCTCGCCGTGAATCTGCCGCAGCCACGCATTCTGCGAGTCCCACGAGTGATACATCGCCATCGGCCGCTGCGTGATCGCCGCGAGCGGATAGCGCTGCGTGTCGGTCAGGCCGCGCTCGAGCGACGGATACCAGAACGGCAACGGATCGAAATAGCGCGCGATGCGCTCGCGCAGCGCGTCGGGCGGCTGGCGCCCCGACGTGCGGCCCTGCGCGGCGAGCCGGAATTTCTGCATCACATCGGAGTAGAGCTGGATCACGATCGGCACGCCGAACTTGCGCATGCCGTTGTCGACGGCCCATTCCATGTACGGCCCGTTGCAGTTGCGCATGTATTGCAGCGACTCCGGCAGCCGGTAGTGATAGACGCAGTTGTTCTCCGCGTAGCGCTGCCACTGGTCGGGATTCGGCTCGCCGACGACGGCCTTCTCGCCGTTGCGTCCGCGCCAGCCGATCAGGAAGCCGGTGCCCGAGTCGGGCGCCGTCTGGAAGTTGACGACGAAGTCCGGATAGTCGCGGAACTTGCGCCGGCCGTCGGGCGTCGTGAACGCCGGAAACTTCAGCCGGCTCGCGAGTTCGATCAGCACTTCCTGGAACGGCTTGCATTCGCCGGCCGGCGGCACGACCGGCACGCGCACCGAGTCGACCGGGCCGTCGAATTCGGAGATCGGACGATCGAGCACCGACATCACGTCGTGCCGCTCGAGATAGGTCGTGTCGGGCAGGATCAGGTCGGCGAACGCCGTCATCTCGGACGCGAACGCGTCGCAGACGACGAGAAACGGAATCCGGTACTCGCCGTCGTCGCGCTTGTCGACCAGCATCTTGCGCACTTCCGTCGTGTTCATCGACGAATTCCATGCCATGTTGGCCATGAAGATCAGCAGCGTGTCGATCGGATACGGGTCGCCGCGCCACGCGTTCGTGATGACCGAATGCATGAGCCCGTGCACCGCGAGCGGGTATTCCCACGAGAACGCCTTGTCGAGCCGCGCGGGCGAACCGTCCGGATGCACGAAGAGGTCTTCGGGCCCGGCCGGCCAGCCGAGCGGGCCGGTCGCGAGCGGCGTGTCGGGCCGCACCTGATCCGGATCGTTCGGCGGTTTCGCCGACGGCGGCACCGCGCGCGGATACGGCGCCTTGTGCCGGAAGCCGCCCGGCCGGTCTATCGTGCCGAGCAGCGACATCAGCACCGCGAGCGCGCGGATCGTCTGGAAGCCGTTCGAATGCGCGGCGAGCCCGCGCATCGCATGAAACGCGATCGGCACGCCCTTCACCGTCTCGTGCTGCTTGCCCCAGGAATCGGTCCAGCGCACCGGCAGCTCGATCGCGTGTTCGCGCGCGACGGTCTCCATCTCGCGCGCGAGGCGGCGGATCGTGTCGGCCGCGATGCCCGTGATGTCGGCCGCCCATTCGGGCGTGCAGTGCGCGACCTGCTCGCGCAGCAGCGTGAACGACGGCGCGACGGGCGTGCCGTCGTCGAGCGCGTAGCGGCCCTCGAGCGCGGGCACCGCGCCTTCCGTGTGATGCAGCACCGCGCGCTGCGTGTTGACGTCCCACCACATGCGGTTCTGCGGATACAGCGGATTGACTTCCGGCGCAGCGGGATCGCGCACGAACAGGCCGAACGTGTCCGCGTCCTCGCGCAGGTCGACGAGTTCACCGGCATTCGTGAAGCGCGCGACGAATTCCGTGTCGAACGCCTCGTGCGCGATCAGCTCGTGCATGAGCGCCATGAACAGCGCACCGTCGGTGCCGGGCCGGATCGGGATCCATTCGTCGGCGATCGCCGCATAACCGGTGCGCACCGGATTGATCGCGATGAAGCGGCCGCCTGCGCGCTTGAATTTTGCGAGCGCGATCTTCAGCGGGTTCGAATGATGATCTTCGGCGGTGCCGATCATGAAGAACAGCTTCGCGCGATCGAGATCGGGGCCGCCGAATTCCCAGAACGAGCCGCCGATCGTGTAGATCATCCCGGCCGCCATGTTCGCCGAACAGAAGCCGCCGTGCGCCGCGTAGTTCGGCGTGCCGAACTGCTTCGCGAACAGCCCGGTAAGCGCCTGCATCTGGTCGCGGCCGGTAAACAGCGCGAAACGCTTCGGATCGGTCGCACGCAGATGCGCGAGGCGCTTTGCGAGCACGTCGAACGCGACCTCCCACGACACCGGCTCGAACTGCGCCGCGCCACGCTCCGCACCCGGCTTGCGCATCAGCGGCTGCGTGAGTCGCGCGGGCGAATACTGCTTCATGATCCCCGACGAGCCCTTCGCGCAGATCACGCCCTGGTTCAGCGGATGCGCGGGGTTGCCGTCGATGTAGCGGACTTCGCCGTCGCGCAGATGCACGCGGATGCCGCAGCGGCATGCGCACATGTAGCACGTCGTGGTCCGGATTTCGGCCCGCTCGTCGCGGGCGCGCGCACGCTGCTCCATCGTCTGTCCTCGTTCGCGAATCGCGGTGCCCGGCGGTCACGCGTGTATCGGTCCGTCTATCGTAGGCGCGGGCGCCGCCCGCAAAAAGTCGCATCCTCCGATCGAAGCTATCGGCCGGCGCGATAGTTGTTTGCACATCGGTACGCGCCGCACCCATGCAAAGGCCCGGCGGGAACGCCGGGCCTTCGGCGCTGCGTACGGCCGTGCCTCAGCGCGGCGGATACGCGATCAGGTCGCTTTCATCGAGATGCTCGCGGCGGCCGCGGCGCGTGAGCGCATAGGCGACGAGCAGCACCGCGAGGCTCGCGACGCCCAGCCACAGCGGCTTGCGCTGATCGGGAATGAAGGCCATCGCGACGAGGATGCTGATCATCCCGGCGATCGCGACCCACGTCAGGTACGGATACGCCCACATCTTCACGCGCAGCTTCGCGGCGGCGGCCGCATCGAGGCGCTTGCGCAGGCGCAGCTGCGAGAACGCGATCAGCACGTAGACGAAGATCGCGACGGTGCCGTACGAATTGACGAGGAACGCGAACACGGTATCGGGCGACACGTAGGACATCACGACCGACACGTAGCCGAACACCGTGCCGAGCAGGATCGCGCGCACCGGCACGCCGCGCTTGCTGACCTTCGCGAGCGCAGCCGGCGCGTCGCCGTGGCGCGTCAGCGCGAACAGCATCCGCGACGCCGCGTACAGGCCCGAGTTCAGCGCGGACAGCACGGCCGTCAGCACGATCGCGTTCATCACGTTCGCCGCGGCCGGCAGCCCCATTACTTCGAGCGCACTGACGTACGGCGTCGACATCTGCGGCGAATTCCACGGCACCAGCGCGACGACGAGCGCGACCGAGCCGACGTAGAACACCAGCACGCGCGTGATCACCGAGTTGGTTGCCTTCGCAACGGCCTTGGCCGGCTCGCGCGCCTCGGCCGCCGCGATCGTGACGATCTCGGCGCCGAAGTAGAAGCCGGTCGCCGCGACGGCCCCGCTCATTACCGGTCCGATGCCGAGCGGCATGAACCCGCCGTGACCGAGCAGCGTCGGCAGCACCGCCGTGGTATGCATCGACGACGGCCACAGACCGAGCACGTAGAGGCCGCCGAGGAACAGGAACACGATGATGGCGCCGACCTTGATCGACGAGAACCAGAACTCGAATTCGCCGTAGCTGCCGACCGAGATCAGGTTCGTCAGCGTCAGCACGACCAGCAGCGCGAGACTGATGATCCATGCGGGCACGTCGGGTAGCCAGAACTGGATCAGCTTCGCGCCCGCGACCGCTTCGAGCGCGACCACGATCACCCAGAAATACCAGTACATCCAGCCGGTCAGGAAACCCGCCATCCTGCCCGGCCCGCGCCAGGTGCCGAACGCGAGCCGCGCATATTCATAGAACGAACCGACGGCCGGCATCGCGCAGGCCATCTCGCCGAGCATGCGCATCACGAGCACGACGAGCCCGCCCGTGATCAGGAACGACAGGATCGCTGCCGGCCCGGTCTGCTGAATCACCACGCCGCTGCCGACGAACAGCCCGGCACCGATCACGCCGCCAAGCGCGATCATCGTCATGTGGCGCTGCTTGAGGCCACATTTCAGGTCACTCTGATTCGAGGGTTGCATGTCTTCTCCATATCCTGGTTGTCCGGAGCCAGTCGCGCGATGCGGGATGCACCGCGCGACCGCCGCCGTCGACGGGCGAGCGAGGTCCTGCGACCCCGGCCGCACGGATCGGTCTTGCTGTTGTTATTCGGTCGAGGGTTATTCGGTCGAGCGGGCCCGCGGTGTCCGCGGCGCACCGCGCGCGCTCGCGCTCAGGGCTTCTCGTCGCGCCTGAAGTACGAGACGTAGAGCATGCGTTGCCCGATGCGCCGGAACGGCGCGAACGGATGACCGGGCAGCGGCGACGTGAAGATCGGCAGCGTCTGGCGCTCGCCCTTGCCGGCGATCCGCTCGGCGAGCCGCCGGCCGGCCTGCTGCGAGTACGACACGCCGTTGCCGCCGTAGCCGAGCGCGTAGAACACCGACTGATGCGGATCGGGCTGGCAGACGCGCGGCATCATGTCGTGACTCACGTCGACCCAGCCCCACCACGAGTAGTCGATCTGCACGCCGCGCAACGCGGGAAACTTGCGCGCCATGCCTTCCTTGAGCAGATCGAGGTGACGCGGATTCGGCGCATCGCTGCCGGTGATCGCACTGCGGCTGCCGATCTGCAGCCGGCGATCGGGCAGAAAACGGTAGTAGAAGCGCAGCGTGCGCGTGTCGGTCAGCACCTGCGTCGTGCGGAAGTTGCACGCTTCGATCTCCGCGTCCGTCAGCGGACGCGTGACCATCGAATTGGACAGGATCGGCATCACCTTGCTGCGCAGCGACGGATGGAGCGTCTGCGCCGTATACGCGCCGGTCGCGATGCCGACCGCGCGCGCGCGCACGACACCGCCCGGCGTACGCAGATGATGCACGCCGCCGATCGTCTCGAAGCCGAGCACGGGGCTGCTCGTATAGACCTTCGCGCCCGCTTCGCGCGCGAGGCGCAGATAGCCGAACGCGAGCTTCAGCGCATGAATGCCGATCCCTTCGGGCTCGTGCAGCGCGCCGGCCGCTTCGTGATCGTTGAGGAATTCGCGGCGGAACGTCTCCGCGCTCAGCAGTTCGGACGGATAGCCGAACACGTCCTTCCACACCTTCGCCTCGGCCGCGAGCTTCGCCATGATGCGCGGACGGTGCGCGATGAGGAAATGGCCGCCGGGCTGCGGATCGCAGTCGATTTCGGCGACCAACGACTTGAAGTGCTCGAAGCCTTCGAGGATCTCGTCGTGCATCTTCAGCGCGACCTCCTTGCCCCAGCGCTCGATCCATTGCGAGCGAGACAGGCGGCCCGATGCGTTCTGCCCCTGCCCGCCGTTGCGGCTGCTGCAGCCCCAGCTCGTGCGGTTCGCTTCGAGCACGACCGCCTTGATGCCGTGGTCGCGGGCGAGGCACAGCGCGGTCGCAAGGCCCGTGTAGCCCGCGCCGATGATCGCGACGTCGACGTCCATGTCGCGCGTGACGGGGCCGTCGTCGGGCGGCGGGCTGCCGGCCGTGGCGACCCAGTAGGTCGGCGCGTACTGCTTGCCGCAGCCGGGGCCGGGCGACACGAGCGGATCGTAGGTCGGATCGTAGCGCGTGTCGTGCTGGCGTCCGGCCGCAAAGCCGCTCGCGGTGCGTTCGATGGTCGACATGGTCAGTCCTCCGACACGGTGGCGGCCGCGACGCCGCACGGCGCGCCGGCGGCGATTCGACTGACGGTTGCGGGGCGCGCATCCGCCGCACGGGCGCATGCTGCCGACTGCCTGTTGGTCATGCCTGTCTCCTGATCGTTCTCTTCGGGTCGATCCAGCGCAGATGCTTCAATGCGGCGATCTGTCGAGGAAAGTGTAGGCAGGCCGTTTTTTCGCAGGTAGGGCCAGTCGGGCGGATTCGCTTGGACCAGCGCGCGGCCCGTGCCGACGCGGCAAGCGCGGCGCGCGACGCGGCCGCTTCCGGTGCACGCGCGGCCACGCACGGCGATCGCGCAGATGCGACCGCATGCGGGCTGCGACATGCGCGGCGGCAATGCCGCGCCCCGCCCGCCGCGGGCGCGCGGCGATCAGGTCGCGCGCACCGCGACGCCGGCCACACCGCCGCTTTTCTCGATCGCGCGCGCGGACACGATCGACAGGAGGGCGGAGAGCATCACGTAAACCCCGACGAGCCACGGCTCGCCGCCGTTCGCACGCAGCAGCGCGGTCGCGACGATCGGCGTGATGCCGCTCGCGAAGATGCCCGACACCTGATAGACGAACGAAATGCCCGTATAGCGGACGTTCGCGTCGAACAGCTCGGCAAACAACGCGGCCTCGGGCCCATACGCCATCGCATAGAAAATCCCGAACGGAATCACGAGCGCGAGCCACACCGCGAGCAGGTTCGTCGAATGCGCGTGCAGCAGCCAGAACGCGGGCAGCACCGACAGCCCGCAGAGCGTCGCGCCCCAGCGGTACACGCGCGCGCGGCCGAGCCGGTCGGACAGGCTGCCGAACACGGGAATGAACGCACACATCACGACCGCGGCGCTCATCACGCCGAGCAGCGCGTCGCCGCGCGAGATCGACAGATTGCGCGTCATGTAGCCGATCGAAAACACCGCGAACACGTTGAAGAACACGCCGTCGATGTAGCGCGCGCCCATGCCGAGCAGGATCGCGCGACGGTAGCTGCCGAGCAGCTCGACGACCGGCAGCTTCGTGTCGCGCCGCTGCCGTTTCAGCGCGACGAACTCGGGCGTATCGGCCACGCGCGTTCGGATGTAGAAGCCGACCGCGACGAGCAGCAGCGATGCCGCGAACGCGATGCGCCAGCCCCACGACAGGAACGCGGCGTCCGGCAGCACGCGCGACAGCGCGGCGACGACGCCGGCCGCGAGACACAGCCCGATCGCGAGCCCGATCTGCGGCAGGCTCGCATAGAGCCCGCGCCGATGCGGCGGCGCGTATTCGTACGCCATCAGCACCGCGCCGCCCCACTCGCCGCCGAGGCCGATCCCCTGCAGCACGCGCAGCGTCAGCAGCAGCGCGGGCGCCCACATGCCGATCTGCGCGTAGGTGGGCAGGAACGCGACGCCGGCCGTCGACACGCCCATGATCAGCATCGTCAGAATCAGCGCCGACTTGCGGCCGACGCGGTCGCCGAGATGACCGAACAGCAGGCCGCCGAGCGGCCGCGTGATAAAGCCGACCGCGAACGTCGCATATGCGAGCATCGTCGACACGAACGCATCGTCGGCCGGGAAATACTGCTTGTCGAACACGATGCCGGCGACGACGCCGTACAGGAAAAAGTCGTACCACTCGACCGTCGCGCCGATCACGCTGGCCGCGGCCACGCGGCGGACGACCCGGGAATCGATTGCCATGCGAGCTCCTTCAGGGTGGATGCGCCGCGACCTGCCCCGACGCCGTACCGGCGGAGGCATCCGGTGAGCGCGCGGCGGCCGTCCGGGCGCAGGAGCACGGGCCGCGCGGGCGATTCGGCGTGTCGCGCTAGGCGGCGGCTTCGGCGGCCGGCGCGACGCTGCGGCCGCGGTCGGCCTCGCGTGCGTCCTCGAGGATCATGTCGGACGCTTTTTCCGCGACCATCACGATCGGCACGTTGGTGTTGCCCGACACGAGCGTCGGCATGATCGAGCAGTCGACCACGCGCAGCCCGCGCGTGCCGTAGACGCGCAGCCGCTCGTCGACCACCGCGAGCGGATCGCTCGCGACGCCCATCTTCGCGGTGCCGGACGGATGGAAGATCGTCTGCCCGTATTCGCGGCAGAACGCGAGCAGCTCGTCGTCCGTCTGCGCCTCGGCGCCGGGCCGCACCTCGCGCTTCATCAGCGACGCCATCGGCTCGGTTGCCGCGACACGCCGCGCGAAGCGCACGCCGGCCACCGTCGTGCGGCGGTCGAGCTCGGTGTCGAGATAGTTCGGCCGGATCGACGGCGCATCGCGCGCATCGTCGGTGCGGATGCGAACGGTACCGCGCGATTCGGGCCGCAGCTGGCACACGGAATACGTGCAGCCGGGAAACGGATGCACGCTGCCGCCCGCCGAATCGGCGGACAGCGTCGAGAAATGAAACTGAATGTCGGGCGTCGCCGATTCGGGCAGCGCGCGGCAGAACATGCCGCCCTGGTTAATGCCGACCGCGAGCGGGCCGCCGCGCATCAGCGCCCATTGCAGCCCCATCTTCGCGCGGCCGAGCCACGAATGCAGCGCGTCGTTCGTCGTGATCGGCTTCGTGACCTCGTAGATCAGACGAATCTGCAGATGATCCTGCAGGTTCTCGCCGACGCCCGCGCGATCGGCGACGATCGGAATCCCGAGCCGGTTCAGCAGCGCGGCGGGCCCGACGCCCGACACCTGCAGCAGTTGCGGCGACTGCAGCGCGCCCGCCGCCAGCACGACCTCGCGCCGCGCGTGCACGTCGCGCGTCTCGCCGTGGCGCACGTAGCGCACGCCGCGTGCCTGCGTGCCGTCGAACAGCACCTTCAGCGCCTGCGCATCGGTTTCGACGTGCAGGTTCGGCCGCCCGCGCGCGGGCTTCAGATACGCGACCGCAGTCGAGCAGCGCAGTCCGTTGCGCGTCGTCAGCTGGTAGTAGCCGACGCCTTCCTGATCGCCGGTATTGAAGTCGTCGACGCTGCGCACGCCGAGCCGGTTCGACGCGGCAATGAATGCGTCGACGAGTTCGTGACGCTGGCGGATCGTCGACGCCCAGAGCGGGCCGCCGATGCCGCGCGTCGGCCCTTCGCCGAGCGTGTTGTGTTCGAGCCGCCGAAAGTACGGCAGGCAGTCGCGCCAGCTCCAGCCGCGGTTGCCTAGCGCGGCCCAATGGTCGTAGTCCTGCTGCTGGCCGCGCACGTAGATCAATCCGTTGATCGAGCTGCAGCCGCCGAGCGTGCGCCCGCGCGGCCAGTACAGCCGCCGGTTGTGCATGTTCGGATCGGGATCGGTATGGAAGCCCCAGTTGTAGACGGGATGGAACATCGTCTTGCCGTAACCGATCGGCACGTGGATCCACATGTAGTTGTCCGCGGGGCCGGCCTCGAGCAGGCAGACCGTATGGCGGCCGCCGTCGGACAAGCGATTGGCGAGGACGCAACCGGCCGATCCCGCGCCGACCACGACATAGTCGAAGCTGCGTGTCATTCCGTGTCTCCGTTCCGATATGAAAATTCGGTATGTTTTGTCCAAATTTATTGAGCACACGGAGCACGTTCAAGCCGTTTTATTGTCCACGCGGGGAATGTGGTACAAAAACCGTTCAATTCGTTTCATTTCTCTCGCGGCACAGACGCGGGACGCACGACGGTCCCGACGGAGGAGACAGATGCGCGATACCGCCCCCGCGCCGCCCGACGCGGCACCCGACGACGCGCGCGTGCTGCGCGCGCTCGCCGTCCTCGAAGCGCTCGCGTCGGGCGGTCAGCCCTATACGCTGTCGCAGCTCGCCGCGCGCCTGCACATTCCGAAAGCGACGCTGCTGCGGCTGATCGAATCGCTCGAAACGCGCGGCTACGTGATCCACATGCCCGACTCGCGCGGCCACGATCGCGGCATCGCGCTCGGTCCGCGCGCCGCGCAATTCGCGCTCGCGGCGCTGTCGAACAACACGTTCACGCGCGGCTGCCGCTCGGTGCTGCGTTCGCTCGTCGACGTGCTCGGCGAGACCTGCAACCTGACCGCCCTCGACGGCGACACCGTGCTGTATGTCGAACGCGTCGAAACGACCGAACCGCTGCGGCTCGAAATGCGGCCCGGCATGCGCGTGCCGCTGCATTGCACGGCGAGCGGCAAGCTGTTTCTGTCGCAGATGAACGCGTTGGAGCGCAACGCGATGCTCGCGCGGCTCACGCTGAAGAAGATGACCTACCGGACGCTGACCGATGCGCAACTGCTCGCGGCCGAGCTCGACCGGCTGTCGGTGCGCGGTGTCGGCATCGACAACGAGGAATTCGTGCGCGGGATGGTGGCGGTCGCGGTGCCCGTGAAGGATGCGGCGAGCGGACGCGTGCTCGCGGCGCTCGCCGTGCACGCGCCGACTGCGCGCGCGACGCTCGCCGATCTGCTCGAGACGGTGCCCAAGCTGAAGGACGCGGCGAGCCGGCTCGCGCCGTTGCTGCATGCGTCCGACGCGGCGCAGCCTATGTAGACGGAACACGGCCGCGCATGGCACGCGCGGCGCAGCCGCGATGAAGACGCACGCATCGCGCCGCGGCGACCCGCCGATCGCGCGGCCGCGGATGAGCCCTACGCTTCGATCGCGAGCAGCGCGAACGTCGCGAGCCAGTGCTCGCCCATGTAGTCGCCCGCGACATGCGCGAGCGCACTCGCGAGATGGCGCTCGGCTGCGTCGAGGAGCTTCGTGCGGCGCGCGTCGCCTTCCGGCAGCGCACGCGCGAGCGCGCGCTGGCACCACGCGCGGCTCAGGTTAAGTCCGTCGAGATGCGCGATCTTGCCGTCGCTGCGGTCGCTGACGGTGGCCGGTTCGAACAGCGTCGCCGGCTCGCCGCGCGCGAGGTCCGGCAGGAAGCGCGCGAACCAGCCGTCGAAGGCGTCGGGCGGCAGCACGCGCCGCATCAGTTCGGCTTCCATCAGCGCAGGCGACAGAAACTCGTCGCCCGACGGCTCCCACGCCTGGCACGCGACGTCGTTCAGGTGCCAGCGTTGCGCGGTATCGACGATCAGCGCGGCAAGTCCGTCGCGCTGCGTGTCGCGCGCGAAGTCGAGCGCGAGCGACAGCGCGAACGCGGTGTTGAAGTGCGTGCCGACGCGCAGCGGATAGGTCGCCTTCGGCAGGAACGCCTCGAAACGCGAGACGAACAGCTCGGCGAGCGGCGCCATCGTCTGCGCCCAGCGCGCGGCCTGCGGCACCGTGCCCTGACGCGCGAGCCGCTCGAGCTGACCGCACAGCGCGAGCAGCCACGCCCAGCCGTACGGCCGTTCGAAGCCGCTGTTGTGCGGCAGCGCGAGATAGGCACGCTCGCCGGCGACGTTCGCATCGGTGAAGTGTGCGTCGACGACGCCGACGATGCGCGCGGCTTCCGGCAGCGCCGGATAGCGTTCGAGCACGCGCAGCACGAGCCAGTAGCCGTGCACGCACGAATGCCAGTCGTAGCTGCCGTAGAAGATCGGATGCAGTGCGCGCGGCGGCTGCACGTCTTGCGGGCCCGCGAGCGCATGCGTGAGCTTGTTCGGATACTCGCGCGTGAGGTGCGCGAGCGCGAGCGCGGCGAATTTCGACGCGAGGTCGGGCGTGAGGCGGTCGGTCATGAGGATCTCGTCGGTGGGTCAGAAACGAAACACGAACGCATACATCAGCAGCGTGTTCACGGCGAGCAGCAGCACGGCGGTCGGCCATTGCGCCTTGATCACGCCGTTCTTGTCCTTCAGTTCGAGCAGCGCGGCGGGCACGATGTTGAAGTTCGCGGCCATCGGCGTCATCAGCGTACCGCAGAAGCCGCTCAGCATCCCGATCGCGCCGACAATCGCCGGATTGCCGTGGAACTGATGGACGATCAGCGGCAGCCCGATGCCGGCCGTCATCACCGGAAACGCCGCGAAGCCGTTGCCCATGATCATCGTGAACAGCGCCATGCCCACCGTATACGCGGCGACCACCGCGAACGGCGAATCGATCGGCACCCAGTCCTTGACGAGCCCCGACACGACGCCGCCGACGCCCGCGACCGCGAACAACGCGCCGAGCGCCGCGAGCATCTGCGGCAGGATCGCGGCCCAGCCGACTGCATTCATGGTGTGGTGCGCGTCGCGCAGCGCGTGCACCGGCGAATCGCGCAGCATCGCGAGCGCGACGACGAACGCGACGACCGTGCCGAGCACGAGCGAGATCAGCGTCACGCTCTTCGCGTCGACGAACGGCACGTGCTTCAGCGCGAACGTGCCGATCAGCGTGACGGCCGGAATCAGCAGCGCGGGCACGAACAGCCGGTTGCCGAAGCGCAGCGCGCCCGCATCGCGCCGCATCGCCGCCGCTTCGCCGGCCGCGTCGCCCTGGCCGCGGCCGAGCTTGCCCGAGCCGGCGATCAGCGCGAGCGCGATCGCGAGGCAGCCGGTCACGAAATGCGGCAGCTTCGCACCGAACAGGAACGTGACCGCGTAGATCGCCCAGAACGCGAAGTTGAAGACGCGGCGCGCGTTCGTGCGATCGGCGAGATTGAAGCAGGCGAACGCCGCGAACATCAGCCCCGCGAGCGTGTACAGCGATTCGAGGCCGATCATCGCGCGCCCTCCCGCCCGAACGCCGCGAGCCCGCGCGAGAGCCGCCGATCGAGCAGCGCGAGCCGCGTGCAATGGATCAGCAGCGCCGCGATCGCGGTCGGAATCGCCCAGACCGACAGCTGCAACGGCTCGATCGCGATGCCGTTCTGCTCGAGAAAGCCCTTGATCAGCAGGATCGACTGGATGGCGATGAAGATGTCCTCGCCGAAGAACACCGCGACGTTGTCGGCGGCCGACGCATGCGCGCGGATCTGCTGGCGCACCGACTCCGGCAGGTCGCCGTGGCGGCTGACCGCCGCCGCCTCGGCCATCGGCGCGATCAGCGGCCGCACCATCTGCGCGTGCCCGCCGAGCGACGTGAGGCCGAGCGCGGCCGTCGCCTGGCGCAGCACGAAGTACAGCATCAGCACGCGGCCCGTCGTGGCCGCATGCACGCGCGAGATCATCCGCTTCGCCTGCTCCTTCAGCCCGTTGCGCTCGAGCAGCGCGATGACCGGCAGCGTCAGCCAGATGAGCCCCATGTAGCGGTTGTCGGTGAACGCCTTGCCGAACGCGCTGACGATGTCGACGATGCCGATCCCGGCCGCGAGCCCCGTCGCGAGCCCCGCGACGGTCACCACCAGCAGCGCGTTAAAGCGCAGCGCAAATCCGATCACGACGATCGGTACTCCAATCAGCACCAGCATGACGCCTCCTTCGTTGAATGCGCGGCGCCAGGAGCCGCCGCGTTCCCGGTTTCGACCGGGTTCGGAGCGCGCAATCTATCACGCGAATTTATCGATAAAAAGTCGATGATTTGTGGATTCGGGTAAACATTGAACGGGCGGCGATCGCAGCGCGCTGCGCCGCGCATGGCGCCGTGTGCGGCCGCGACCTACACTGGAAGGCACCGGCAACGTTCGGGAGAGCCGCCATGATTGACGTTTTCCAGACCATCGGCAGCCGCGCGTTCTCCGCTCATCTGGCGAAGGACGGCATGGTGACGCTGATGGAACAGCGCCACGAAGTCGACCGCGTGACGCTCGCCACCGCCTATGCCGCGCTCGTCGAGGCGTCCGAGCAGGAGGCCGACCTGCGCGACGCGACGGTCGAAGGCATGATGCGCGCACTGATCCAGGGGTACGCGCGCAGCCACTGAACCGCGGCCGCCGCCGTCGGTGTTCGATGCGGCGGCAATGCGCATTCATCGGGCATGCCCGTCGCTCGACCGCCGCCCGCCGCCGGTCGCTCACTGCCCGCTTCGCCCGGCGCGGCTTCGACATGGCTTCGACATGGCCCGCTCCGACGCCGCAGGCGGCGCGGCGCGGCCCGTCGCACGCCCTGCGAACACGGCATCCCGCCGCTTGCGGCGCCCCCGGGCTCCGCTGCCGCACGGCCGCCGACATGCGCGTTCGGTGCGCGAACGCACTGACAAACGCATCGCTCACCCATTTTTCGATTGCCGCGAATCGCGCCGCATGACAGCATGCGGGGCGATGCGAACCGAAAACAATCCGCGCCGCCCGGCCATCGAAGCCGGCGCGGCGCATGCGAACAGGCCCCCATCGATGAAACCGGCCCAACTTCACGATAACGACCCGACCGGAGAGTCCCGCTTGTGAACATCGGCATCGTCAACGACCTGCCGCTCGCGGTCGAGGCACTGCGCCGCGTGCTCGCGCGGCGCCCCGAGCACCGCGTGCTGTGGGTCGCGACCGACGGCGCGCAGGCCGTCGAGCTCTGCGCCGCGCAGCCGCCCGACATCGTGCTGATGGATCTGATCATGCCGAAGTTCGACGGGATCGAGGCGACGCGGCGCATCATGCGTTCCGCGCGGCCGTGCGCGATCCTGATCGTCACGAGCAGCATCGGCGCGAACACCTGGCGCGTGTACGAGGCGATGGGCGCCGGCGCGCTCGACGCCGTCGATACGCCGCAGCTGCGCGAAGGCGCGGCCGGCGACACCGCCGATCTGCTGCTCGCGAAGATCGACCAGATCGGCCGTCTGCTCGATGCGCCGGGCGGCGTGCGCGCCGGCTGCGCGACGCATCGCGCGCACGGCGGCCCGCTCGTCGCGATCGGCGCGTCGGCCGGCGGCCCGGGCGCGCTCGCGTCGATTCTCGGCAGCCTGCCCGCGGACTTCGATGCGCCGATCGTGATCGTCCAGCACGTCGATCGCGCGTTCGCCGAAGGCATGGCGCAGTGGCTCGACGGTCAGACGCCGCTCACCGTGCGCGTCGCGCGCGAAGGCGATCGCCCGCAGCCGGGCGTCGCGCTGCTCGCCGCGACCGACGATCATCTGCGGATGACGCGCGCCGGCACGCTCGCGTACACGCGCGAACCGGCCGCGACGCCGTACCGGCCGTCGGTCGACGTGTTCTTCAACAGCCTGACCGAACACTGGTCCGGCAACGTGATCGGCGTGCTGCTGACGGGCATGGGCCGCGACGGCGCGATCGGGCTCAAGGCGCTGCGGATGAAGGGCTACCATACGATCGCCCAGGACGAAGCGACCAGCGCCGTCTACGGGATGCCGAAGGCGGCCGCGACGCTCGGCGCCGCGCGCGCGATCCTGCCGCTCGAGCGCATCGCGGGCGAACTCGCGACGCTCGTGCGCATCTGAACCTGCCGCGCCCCACCGACGCCCTTCCCGCCATGACAGACCCACGCATCGACCATGACTAGCGACCCGACGCGCCTGCCGCCCGTTCACGCGCCGTACCCGCCCGCCGATGCACCGGCGATGGTGCTGCTGGTCGACGATCAGACGATCGTCGCGGAAGCCGTGCGACGCGCGCTCATCGACGAGGCCGGCATCGACTTCCACTACTGCGCGCGCTCCGACGACGCGATGGCCGCGGCCATCGACACGCGCCCGACCGTGATCCTGCAAGACCTCGTGATGCCCGGCACCGACGGGCTGACGCTCGTGCACGCGTATCGTGCGAATCCCGCGACGCGCGACGTGCCGATCATCGTGCTGTCGACGCAGGAAGAGCCGACGATCAAGCGCGCCGCGTTCGCGGCCGGCGCGAACGACTATCTCGTGAAGCTGCCCGACCGCATCGAACTCGTCGCGCGCATCCGCTACCACTCGCGCTCGTACATGAACCTGCTGCAGCGCGACGATGCCTACCGCGCACTGCGGCAATCGCAGCAGCAGCTCCTCGAAGCCAATCTCGAACTGCGGCGTCTCATGCATTCGGACGGTCTGACCGAGCTGTCGAACCGCCGCTATCTCGACGAATACCTGGCCGCCGAGTGGCGGCGCGGCACGCGCGAGCGCGCGGAGCTGTCGCTGCTGATGATCGACGTCGACCACTTCAAGCTGTACAACGACACGTACGGCCACGTCTCGGGCGACCACGTACTGCGGCAGGTCGCGACGACCATCGCGCAGTGCCTGCGGCCGTCCGGCGATCTCGCCGCGCGTTTCGGCGGCGAGGAATTCGCGGTCGTGATGCCCGGCACGTCGGCGGGTGCCGCGCGACTGCTCGGCGAGAAGATCCGGCTCGCGGTCGACGCGCTGCGGCTCGAGCACGGGCAGTCGACGGCCGGCCACGTGACGGTCAGCATCGGCGGCGCGAGCATCGTGCCCGCGCCCGGCCTGCCGACGACGGCGCTGATCGAGGCCGCCGACCGCGCGCTCTATCGCGCGAAGCGCGACGGCCGCAACCGCGTCGAGGTCGACCCGCCGCCGCCCGCGCGCTGACTGCGCACGGCGCGCGATCGTCACACCAGCGCGAAACGCCGTGCGTAGTCGACGGGATCGAGCGGCCGGCTGAACAGGTAGCCCTGCTGCATGTCGCAGCCGATCTGCTGCAGAAACCACGACTGCGCCTCGGTCTCGACGCCTTCGGCCGTCACCTTCATCCCGAGCGAATGCGCCATCGCGACGACTGCCTGCGTGATCGCGACCGCATCGCGATGATCGGGCACGCCCGACACGAACGAACGGTCGACCTTCAGGTTGTGGAGAGGAAAGCGCTTCAGATAGGCGAGCGAAGAATAGCCGGTGCCGAAATCGTCGACCGAGATCCGCACGTTCATCTCGGTCAGCGCCTCGAGCATCGGCAGCACCGTCGCGGTGTCGTTCATCAGTACGCCTTCGGTGATCTCGAGTTCGAGCGCGCCGGGATCGAGCCGCGTCTGCGCAAGGCAGCGGTTCACCGATTCGACGAGCCCGTCGTGGAACTGGCGCGGCGACAGATTGACCGCGAGCATCAGGTCCGGCGCAATCGTGCGGCGCCATTCCGCCGCCTGCCGGCACGCGGTTTCGAGCACCCACTGGCCGATCGCGACGATCAACCCCGTATCCTCGGCGACGGGAATGAACTCGGCCGGCGACATTGGCCCGAGTTCGGGGCTCGTCCAGCGCAGCAGCGCCTCGGCGCCGACCGTGCGACCGGTGCGCGCGTCGACGACGGGCTGATACGCGAGCCGCAGCGCGTTCGACGCGAGCGCACGCCGCAACGACTGCTCGATCGCGAAACGGCGCTGCAGCCGCAGGTTCAGCTGCGCGGTAAAGAACGTGAAGTGATTGCGTCCGCGCTGCTTCGCGTCGTACATCGCCGAATCGGCGTTGCGCATCAGCGTCGCCGCATCGTCGCCGTCGCGCGGCGCGATGCTGATGCCGATCGACACGCCGAGCCAGTATTCGTTGTTCGCGACCGCGAACGGCTTCGCGATCGCATCGATCACTTCGCGCGCGAGCGCCGCGAGCGCCTCGGGATCGTCGCAGTCGTCGACGAGGATCACGAACTCGTCGCCGCCGACGCGCGTCAGGGCATGCCGGCCGCGCATGCACGCCGCGAGCCGCGCCGCGACGCTGCGCAGCAGCGCATCGCCGGCGTCGTGGCCGGCCGTGTCGTTGACCTTCTTGAAGCCGACCAGATCGAGAAACAGGATCGCGACGCGCGCCGGGCCGCCCGCCGGATCGCGGCCGCCGAACAGCTCGCGCATGCGGTCGGACAGCCAGCGGCGGTTGTACAGGCCCGTCAGCGCGTCGCGCGTCGCGAGGTAGCGCAGCTGCTGCTGCGCTTCGCGCACGGGGCCGATGTCGTGGAACGACACGAGCACCGACGCGGCCTGCGTGTCGCCCGGCTTCACGATCGGCACCGCGTTGCCGCGCACCCAGATCACGTCGCCGTCCGCGAGGCCGAAGCCGACCGTGTAGTCGAGCACGGGCGTCCCGCTCGTCAGCGCGCGCCGGCTCGGCCAGTGGTCGGGCGCGATCGGCGTGCCGTCCTCGGACAGCTTGCGCAGGATCACCGTCGACATCCGGCGCCCGACGAGTTCGCCCTTCGCGCGCAGCATCCGGTTCGCGCTCGGATTGCTCGCGATCACGACGCCGTCGCGCGACACGACGAGAATCCCTTCGTTGAGGCTGTTGACGACGAGCCGGTGATGTTCCTCGCTGCGCGCGAGCTGCTGCGCGATGCGGTCCTGATGCACGGCGAGCCCGACGCTGTTGCTGATGTCGAGCAGCAGCGCGGTTTCCTCGCGGCTCGGCCGGCGCGATGTGCGGTAGTAGACGGCGAACGCGCCGAGCACGACGCCCGTGTCGTCCTCGAACGGCACCGACCAGCATGCGCGCAGCCCGAGCGGCAGCGCGATCGACCGGTATGCGTCCCACAGCGGATCGGTCTCGATGTCCTCGACGGCGATCATCCGGCGCGTGTACATCGCGGTGCCGCACGAGCCGGCCGCGGGCCCGATCGCCGCGCCGTCGATCGCGGCGCTGTACGGCGCGGGCAGCGACGGTGCGGCGCCGACGCGCACGTGCACGCCGTCCTCGTCGAGCAGCAGGATCGAGCATGCCGCGCCTTTCCCCAGCAGCGCCTCCGCACGCCGGCAGACCTCGGCGAGCAATTCCGGCAGCGGCGTATTGCGCGTGATCAGTTTCAGCACGCTTTGTTCGGACGCGAGCACTTCCGCCGCGAGGCCGAGGCTGTAGCGCGCACTGTGCGGTTCGGTATTCAAGATGAATCCTGCCGTCCGTTCGACCGGGCCGACACCCCGATTCGATTTCGATCTTTCGTACCGCTTTCGCCCCGGACTCACACCGCGCACCGGAGCGCCCCGTTTTCGCGCGCCGCATCGGGCGCGCCGCCCACCGTTCACACGAATCCATTTAACACCAATCCGTGACGGCCGGCGTATCGATCGGCATCGGGAGTTACGCGTGGGTGCGGTGCAGCATGCGGCGCGCGAATCGCGCGTCGCGCAGGTATTCATTCGATGCATCGCGCGCCGTCATGCGAGCGGCGACGGACGGCCCGGCCGTGCATACGCACAGCGGTGTGCGCGGCCGGGCCTGCTGTGTGCGCGCTCAACCGTCGGTCGAGACGGTCAGCGCCTCCCATGCGCGGATTTCGTCCTGCCAGGCCGACAGCCGCTGCGTGACGAGGCCGAGCGCATCGCTGCCGAGCAGCAGATGGGCGGGCGGCTGCTCGGCGGCGATCACTGCGAGGATCGCGCGCGCGGCCTTGTGCGGATCGCCCGGCTGCTTGCCGCTGCGCGCGACGCGCGCCGCGCGGACCGGATCGAACAGCCCGTCGTAGTCCGCGATCGAGCGCGGCGTGCGCACCATCGAGCGCCCGGCCCAGTCGGTACGGAACGAGCCGGGCGCGACGGCCGTCACGGCGATGCCGAGCGGCGCGACCTCCTGGCGCAGCGCGTCCGAAATGCCTTCGAGCGCGAACTTGCTGCCGCAGTAATAGCTCAGCCCCGGCATCGTGATGTGCCCGCCCATCGACGTGATGTTGACGATATGGCCGCGCCGCCGCATGCGCATGAACGGCAGCACGGCCTTCATCATCGCGACCGCGCCGAACACGTTCACGTCGAACTGCCGGCGCAGTTCCGACAGCGGCGACTCCTCCATCACGCCTTCGTGTCCGTAGCCCGCGTTGTTGACGAGCACGTCGATCGCGCCGACCGTGCGCTCGATGTCGGCGACGACGCCGTCGATCGCGTCGAAGTCCGTCACGTCGAGCACGCGCGCGACCGCGCGCTGCGCGTCCAGCGCTTCAAAATCGCGCGCGGCCTGCTCGCTGCGCACGGTGCCGACGACCGTATGCCCCGCTTCCAGCGCCGCTTGCGCGAGTGCGCGGCCGAAGCCGCTGCTGACGCCGGTGATGAGCAGAAGCTTGTTCGATGCCATTGCAGTCTCTCCCGAAAATCGATTGGAGCCTGCATACTAGTGTCGATCGCGAAGCCGATTAACGCGAATTCCGCTGTTTTTCTTGCCTAAAACTATGAACGCAATACAAGCTGACCGGCGCGACGGCGAACGCTCGCCGGATCGCCGGAACCGGATCGTCGCGCTGTCCGCCGCGCTCGCGCCGCGCGAAGGCTACAACCTGACCGCGCTGCCGAGCGTGCGCATCCTGCGCTCGGACCGCGCGCTCGCGCGCACGCCGGTGCTGTACGACCCGGGCATCGTGATCGTCTGTCAGGGCCGCAAACGCGGCTACTTCGGCGACGCGCTCTACCTCTACGACGAGCGTCACTATCTGGCCGTCTCGGTGCCCGTGCCGTTCAGCATGGAAACCGACGCGACGCCGGCGCGGCCGCTGCTCGCGCTGTATCTGCATCTCGATTTCGCGATGGCGGCCGAGCTGGCCGCGCAGATCGACCGCGCCGGCGGCACGCCGCCCGTGCATGCGCCGCGCAGCATGATGTCGACGCCGATGGACGACGCGATGCACACATCGGTGCTGCGCCTGCTCGATGCACTGACGCGGCCGCTCGAGGCGGCCGTGCTCGGTCCTGGCCTGCTGCGCGAACTCTACTTTCGCGTGCTGACCGGCGCGCAGGGCCCGTCGATGCGCGCGGCGCTCGCGATGCGCGGCCAGTTCGGCCGGATCGGCCGCGCGCTGCGCGCGATCCATGCCGGCTACGCGCAGCCGCTCGACGTCGCGCAGCTCGCGCGCGAAGCCGGCATGAGCGTGCCGAGCTTCCACAGTCACTTCAAGGCCGTCACGCAGGTGTCGCCGATGCAGTACGTGAAGTCGACGCGGCTGCATCAGGCGCGGCTGCTGATGGTGCGACAGGGGCTGACGGCGGAAGCGGCGAGCCACGCGGTCGGCTACGCGAGCCCGTCGCAGTTCAGCCGCGAGTTCAAGCGGCTGTTCGGCGCGACGCCCGCGTCCGAAACGAAGCGCATGCGCGAAAGCTTCGCGTTGCCGCCCGCGTTCGCCGATGCCGAGTACGTGTCGTCGCACTGACGCCCGCGAGCGACCGCGGCTGCGATACGCGCCGCGCGCCGGCATGGTCTAATGCCGATGCAAGCGGCCGCGACCGTCCGTGCCCGACGCGCTGCGGCCCGCTCCGATCCCCCGCCCGCACAGGACCGCATATGAACCGTACCGAAATCAAGGCGCTCGTGTTCGATGTGTTCGGCACGATCGTCGACTGGAGAACCACCGTCGCACGCGAAGCCGGCGTCTTTCTGCAGCGTTACGCGCCGACGCTCGACGCGTTCGAGTTCGCCGACGCATGGCGGCGCGAATACGTGCCGTCGATGGAGGAAATCCGCAGCGGACGCCGTTCGTACGTGCGGCTCGACATCCTGCATCGCGAGAATCTCGTGCGCATCATCGAGCGCTACGGGATCGCCGGCGTGCCGGATGCGGCGATCGACGCGCTGAATCTCGCATGGCACCGCCTCGACCCGTGGCCCGATTCGGTCGACGCACTGACGCGGCTCAAGCAGCGCTTCATCATCGCGCCGCTGTCGAACGGCAACATCCGGCTGATGGTCGACATCGCCAAGCATGCGGGACTGCCGTGGGACGCGATCCTCGGCGCCGAAGTCGCGCGCGCGTACAAGCCCGCGCCGAAGGTCTACAACGAAGCGGTCGAGATTCTCGGCGTCGCGCCGGCCGAGATCTGCATGGTGGCCGCGCACAACAACGATCTCGCGGCCGCGCGCCGCGTCGGCCTGTCGACCGCGTTCGTGCGGCGCCCGACCGAATACGGGCCCGGCCAGCAAACGGATCTGCAGCCGGAAGACGCGTGGGATTTCGTCGTCGACGATCTGCACGCGCTGGCGCGGCAGTTGGGCTGCGGCGACTGAGCGGCGCGCGGACGCGTGGTGCTCGATGTGCGAGGCCCGTCGCCGCGCGCGGGCTACGACAGGCTACGCGCCCGCCCTCAACCGCCCGGCTCCCCGACGAACCGCAACTCGCTCGACTCACCCGACAGCAACGCGCGATTCGCGTCCGCCGCCGCGCGCAGATAGTCCCACAGCGCGGTCACGCGCCGCAGCTTGCGCAAGTCCTCGCGGCAGGTCAGCCAGAAGCAGCGCGTGACGACGACCTGATCCGGCAGCACCGGCACGAGCGCCGGCTGCGCGGCCGCGATGAAGCACGGCAGGATCGCGAGCCCGCCGCCGTGCAGCGCCGCGAAGGACTGCGCGATCACGCTCGTCGTTCTGAGTCCGGCCGTCGCGCCCGGCACCGCGCGCTCGAGATACAGCAGTTCGCTGCTGAACGCGAGATCGTCGACGTAGCTGATGAAGGTATGCCGCGCGAGATCGTCGGTGCCGGCGATCGGCGGATGGGTCGCCAGATAGTCGCGCGTCGCATAGAGCCGCAACTGATAGTCGCAAAGCTTCGTGCAGACGTAAGGGCCGCGCTCCGGCCGCTCGAGCGTGACGGCGAGATCGGCCTCGCGCTTCGTGAGACTGACGAAATGCGGCACCGGCAGCAGATCGACCGTCACGCGCGGATGCGCGGCGCGAAACCGCGCGAGCTGCGGCGCGAGAAAGAAGCAGCCGAACCCTTCGGTCGATCCGATCCGCACGTGGCCGGACAACGCCTCGCCCGTATGCGCGACCTGGTCGCACGCGGACTGCACGGTCGTCTCCATCGCGTCCGCATAGGCGACGAGCCGCTGCCCTTCGGCCGTCAGCGTGAAGCCCTCCGCGCGCGACTTGTCGAACAGCAGCGTGCCGAGCGACGCCTCCAGTGCGCGGATGCGCCGTGCGACGGTCGTGTAGTCGACGCCGAGCCGCTTCGCGGCACCGCTCGCCCGCTGCGTGCGCGCCACTTCGAGAAAGAAGCGCAGGTCGTCCCAGTTCAGCTTGCCGGCAACCGGCTCGGTCGGATGTCGCATCGGCGGGATCGAATGAGAAGTGTCTCCGGGCCGGCCGCGATATGCATTCATGCACATCCAACCGGTTTCTTTGTCGGTACATCGCGAATCTGCGCATAACTATACTCGACCGTGACCGGCGGACCATGAGCCGCCGGCACACACCAAATATGGAGACACCATGCAGACGCGATCCACGCTCGACGAGCATGCAACCGCCGCGCTGCCGGCCCCCGCGCGCACCGCGCGGCATCATCTGCTGGCCGGCTGGGCCAGCATGGCCGGCACGACGATCGAGTGGTACGACTTCTTCCTGTACGGCACCGCCGCCGCGCTCGTATTCAACCGCATCTTCTTTCCGTCGCTCGACCCGGTCGTCGGTACGCTCGCCGCGTTCGGCACGTTCGCGGTCGGCTTCATCGGGCGGCCGATGGGCGGCATCGTGTTCGGCCACTTCGGCGACCGCATCGGCCGCAAGTCGATGCTGATGATCACGCTGCTGCTGATGGGCGTGCCGAGCATGATCATCGGGCTGATCCCGTCGTACGACCGCATCGGCTACTGGGCCGCCGCGCTGCTGATCGCGATGCGCTTCCTGCAGGGGATGGCGGTCGGCGGCGAATGGGGCGGCGCGGTGCTGATGGCCGTCGAGCATGCGCCGAAGGGCCGCAAGGGGCTGTTCGGCAGCCTGCCGCAGACGGGCGTCGGGCTCGGCCTGATCCTCTCGTCGCTCGCGATGGCCGCGGTCGCCGCGCTGCCGGAAGCCGACATGCTGTCGTGGGGCTGGCGCGTGCCGTTCCTTGCGAGCATCGCGCTGGTCGGCCTCGGCTGGTTCATCCGCGCGAAGGTGCCGGAATCGCCGGACTTCGAGAAGATGCAGCGCCAGGGCAAGGCCGAGAAGTCGCCGGTGACGGCCGCGCTGCGCCGCCATCCGCGTGAAGTGCTGACGATCGTCGGCGCGCGTGCGGCCGAGAACACGTGGTTCTACATGGTCGTCACGTTCGCGCTGTCGTATGCGACGCAGCAGCTCCATCTACCGAAGGCCGAGATGCTGCACGCGATCACGGCCGGCGCGCTGCTGTCGCTCGTCACGATGCCGCTGTGCGGCCATCTGAGCGACCTGATCGGCCAGCGCCGGATGTTCGCGATCGGGCTCGTGCTGATGTGCGTGTTCGCCGCACCGTTCTTCATGATGCTCGGCACGCAGCAGACCGCGCTCGCGTGGTGGGCGATCGTGCTGGGCCTCGGCGTCGTGTTTCCGATTCTGTACGCACCCGAATCGCTGCTGTTCGCGCAGCAGTTCCCCGCCGAAATCCGCTACAGCGGCATCTCGCTGTCGGTCCAGCTCGCGGGCGTGATCGGCGGCGGCTTCGCGCCGATGATCGCGACCTCGCTGCTCAAGGCCGGCGGCGGTCAGCCGCACTACGTCATCGCGTATCTCGTCGGCTTCGGCGTGTTCGCGCTCGTGTGCACGGCGCTGATGCGTCCCGCACGCCACTGACACGCCGGCCGCGCCGGCTTCCCTCCACGTTCCGCGTCCGCGCGCCACGCTGCGCGCGGCGGACGCGGCCGCCCTGTTTCTTCATCACCCCGTTCTTCCGGAGACTTCCATGAACGCCGCAGTTCCCCAGACCGCCCTCGCGTTGCCCACCGCCAAGCTGCTGATCGACGGCTCGTTCGTCGATTCGCGCAGCACCGAATGGGGCGACATCGTGAACCCCGCCACGCAGCAGGCGATCGGCCGCGTGCCGTACGCGACGCTCGACGAGATCGATGCGGCCATCGCCGCCGCGCAGCGCGCGTTCCACACCTGGAAGACGACGCCGATCGGCACGCGCGTGCGGATCATGCTGAAGTTTCAGGATCTCGTGCGCCGCCATCTCGAACCCATCGCGCAGACGCTGACCGCCGAACAGGGCAAGACGCTGCCCGACGCGCAGGGCGACATTTTCCGTGGCCTCGAAGTGATCGAGCATGCGTGTTCGATCGGCACGCTGCAGCTCGGCGAATTCGCGGAGAACGTCGCGGGCGGCGTCGATACGTACACGCTGCGCCAGCCGATCGGCGTCTGCGCGGGCATCACGCCGTTCAACTTCCCCGCGATGATTCCGCTCTGGATGTTTCCGATGGCGATCGTCTGCGGCAACACGTTCGTGCTGAAGCCGTCCGAGCAGGATCCGCTGTCGACGATGCAGCTCGTCGAGCTCGCGCTCGAGGCCGGCGTGCCGCCGGGCGTGCTGAACGTCGTGCATGGCGGCAAGACCGCGGTCGATCGTCTCTGCACGCATCCGGACGTGAAGGCGATTTCGTTCGTCGGCTCGACGCGCGTCGGCACGCACGTCTACCACCTCGGCAGTCAGCACGGCAAGCGCGTGCAGTCGATGATGGGCGCGAAGAACCACGCCGTCGTGCTGCCCGATGCGCATCGGGAGCAGACGATCAACGCGCTCGTCGGCGCCGGCTTCGGCGCGGCCGGCCAGCGCTGCATGGCGACGTCGGTCGTCGTGCTGGTCGGCGCGGCACGCGACTGGCTGCCCGAGCTCGTCGAGAAGGCGAAGGCGCTGAAGGTCAACGCGGGACACGAGCCCGGCACCGACGTCGGGCCGGTCGTATCGAAGGCCGCCCATGCGCGCATCGCGGCGCTGATCGACGAAGGCGTGAAGGCCGGCGCGACACTCGAACTCGACGGGCGCGGCGTGAAGGTGCCCGGCTACGAGCACGGCAACTTCATCGGCCCGACGATCTTCTCGGGCGTGACGACCGACATGTCGATCTATACGGAAGAGATCTTCGGGCCGGTCGTCGTCGTGCTCGAAGCCGACACGCTGGACGATGCGATCGCGCTCGTGAACCGCAATCCGATGGGCAACGGCGTCGGGCTGTTCACGCAGAGCGGCGCGGCCGCACGCAAGTTCCAGAGCGAGATCGACATCGGGCAGGTCGGCATCAACATTCCGATTCCGGTGCCGGTGCCCTACTTCAGCTTCACCGGTTCGCGCGGCTCGAAGCTCGGCGATCTCGGCCCGTACGGCAAGCAGGTCGTGCAGTTCTACACGCAGACGAAGACCGTCACCGCGCGCTGGTTCGACGACGAGGCGACGGCCGGCGGCGTCAATACGACGATCGCGCTGCGCTGACCGGAGGCCGCATGGACATCGCATTCATCGGGCTCGGCAACATGGGCGGCCCCATGGCCGCCAATCTGCTGCGCGCCGGGCACGCGCTGACGGTATTCGACCTCGACGCGCACGCGGTCGACGCCGCGGTGCGCGCGGGCGCGACGGCGGCACGCTCGCCGCGCGAGGCCGCCGCGCGCGCGACGGTCGTGATCACGATGCTGCCGGCCGCCGCGCACGTACGCGGCGTCTACGAGGGCGAGAACGGCGTGCTGGCCGGTGCGCGCGGCGGCGCGTGGCTGATCGACTGCAGCACGATCGACCCCGACACCGTGCGCACGCTCGCCGACGCGGCCGCGCAGCGCGACTGCCGGCTCGCCGACGCGCCGGTGTCGGGCGGCACCGGCGGCGCGCAGGCCGGCACGCTGACGTTCATGGTCGGCGCGGAGCCGGCGCTGTTCGAGCAGATCCGTCCGGTGCTGCTCGTAATGGGCAAGCATGTGGTCCATTGCGGCGGCACCGGCACCGGCCAGATCGCGAAGCTCTGCAACAACCTGCTGCTCGGGATTTCGATGATGGGCGTGTCGGAGGCGATGGCGCTCGGCGTCGCGCTCGGCATCGATCCGTCCGTGCTCGCGGGCATCATCAACACGTCGACCGGACGCTGCTGGAGCTCGGACACGTATAACCCGTATCCGGGCGTCAGCGATGCCGCGCCGTCGTCGCGCGGCTACACAGGCGGTTTCGCGACGAACCTGATGCTGAAGGATCTCGGACTCGCGATCGACGCCGCGCGGCACGCACGGCAGCCGGTATGGATGGGCGCGCTCGCGCAACAGCTCTATCAGTCGATGAGCCAGCAAGGGCTCGGGGCGCTCGACTTCTCGGCGTGCGTGAAGCTGTACGGGCCGCCGGGCACGTGACCGACGATCGACGTGCGTCGACCCGCGATGCGCATTCGCGGCATCGCGGGTCGGTCGGAATCGGGGAAAAGCCCTTCGTGTGCGGCGCGCCGCATTAGCCGCGGGCGGCCGGCGCGCGGCCGCTCAGCCGCGCGGGTTCAACGCCGTTTCGAAGGTCGGGTGGCACTCGAACGACAGCTCGGAGCGCGCATCGACGCGGCGGCCGCCGGTCAGCGACTCCTGTTTCATGCTCGCGCGCATGCCGCGCTGCTCGCAGTAGTTCGTCGCTTCGCTGACGGCCTTCGCATGCGCGTCGGCCCACGACGTCGACACGCCGAGCGTGCGCGTCGTCACGGTGAAGACATTCGGGTTCGACGTGGCGGCAACGTCGGAGGCGGTCGAACACGCGGCGAGCACACTGGCGGCGGCCGCGACGGTCAACCCGCGCAGGATTCGAAAAGAGGCAGGACTGGACATGGGGAAAGGGCAAGCGCGCGTCGCTTCGACGGCATTCGGCAACATGGGCGACAGTATGCCTGCTCGATCGCCCGAGATCATGCCCTTTTCCGTGAACACATTGTTTCGAATGGTTAAACGATCGCGCTTCACGCCGCAATATTTACGCTTCGTCGCGCATTGCCCGTCATTTTGCCCGACCGACCGCACGTGCGCAGCGCCGGCCTGCGAGCCATCGCGCCGTCAGTGCACGGCTTCGCGTCGGATCCGCGCAGACGCCTGCTCGAGATCGCGCCATGCCGGTTGTCCCGGCGCATAGCGCGCGCGGATGAACGCGGCGAGTTCGGCCATCTGCCGATCGTCGAACGCATCGCGAAAGCCCGGCATGTAGCCGAGCGCGTCGGTCGCCGGCCGGTCGATCCCGTGATGGAGCACGCGCAGCAGGTTGTCGGGCGTCGCCTGGCTCACGCTCGTGTTCAGCCCCATCAGCGGACGCACGCCGAAATGGCCGACGCCGCCCGATTCGGCATGGCACACCGCGCATGCGGCGTCGAACGCGCGGCGGCCGTTTTCGAGGCCGAGCGTCGCGACTGCTTCCGCGCCGCGCGCGTGACGGGCCGCCGCGTCGGCGGCCGTCGCCGCATCGACCGGCGGCGACAGCGATGCGATGTAATGCGCGATCGCGCGCACGTCGGCTTCGGGCAGCGCGGCGAGCCCCGCGACGACGGGCGCCATCGGCCCGGCCGCGACGCCGTGCTGCGCGGAAAACCCAGTGCGCAGATAGTCGAACAGCGCGGCCTCGGTCCACGGCACCGGCGCGGCGCGCGATGCGACGAGCGGCGGCGCGATCCAGCCTTCCGCTTCGCCGCCGGACAGATAGGCGAACCCGCCCTTTTCCGCGCCGAGCGCGTTGCGCGGCGTGTGGCACGCGCCGCAATGCCCGGCGCCGTCGACGAGATAGCGGCCGCGATTCCACAGCGCCGAGCGCGCGGGGTCCGGCGCGAACGGACGCGCGTCGTGGAACAGCCAGTTCCAGCCCGCGACGAGCCGGCGCCGGTCGAGTGGAAACCGCAGCTTCGTCTTCGGCGGCACGTGCTGCACCGGCGGCTGCGACATCAGATACGCATAGAGTGCAAGCATGTCGGGCTCGCTCAGCTTGGCGAAGGCGGTGTACGGGAACGCGGGATACAGGTGCGTGCCGTCGCGCGAGATGCCGTCGCGCATCGCGCGCGCGAAGGCCGGATACGACCACGCGCCGATGCCCGTGTCGCGGTCCGGCGTGATGTTCGTCGTATAGATCGTGCCGAACGGCGTGTCGAGCGCAAGGCCGCCCGCATTCGTCGCGCCGCCCGGCGCCGTGTGGCATACCGCGCAATCGCCGGCGATCGCGATCTGGCGCCCGCGTTCGAGCGTCGCGTCGCTCCACATCGCGCCGTCCGCGCCGCCCGGTGCGATCGGCGCGATCGGTGCCGGCCCCGGCAAGATCGCGCAGGCGAGCCCGACCAGCCCGCCGACCACGCCGCCGATGCCGCCGCCCGCGAGCCATCGGTGCCAGCGCGAGGAGGCACGCGGCGCGCGGCCCGCCGCGGCGTCGCGTTCGGGCCGGCTGGCTTCGCCGGTCGCGTCCGCGACGTCTGCCTGCGACGGCCGCGCGAGTGCCGCGCGTATCCGCATCGGATCGAACGGCGGCGCGCGAAACCGCATACCCGTCGCGTCGTACAGCGCATTCGCGATCGCTGCCGCTGCCGGTGCGACCGCATGCTCGATCCGGCGTGCATCGTCGGGCGACGCTGCGCGGCGCGCGCGGGCTTGCTTCGCATCGGCCGCGATCAGTTCGTGCGCGAGTGCCGAGTCGCGTGCGCCGGCCTCGGCTTCGTCGTGCGCCGCGCGCGCGATCAGCGGCGCGCCCATCACGCGCGAGATCGCCGCCTCGATCTGCCACGCGGGCAAGCCGGAGAGCGCCGCCCGGCCCGGCTCGCCGCTGCCCTGCCCGGCCACGACGCGGCGCACGGCGACATCGCCGGTCGCGCGGTCGACGTCGAGATCCACGACCCATGCGGACCAGCTCGCTTCGTCGGTGTGCGCGGCGTCGTGCGCTTTGGCCCGAGCCGCCGGCTCGTCGGCGGGCGCGAGCGCAGCAGTCGGCGCGTTCGCCGTCGCGCCGTCGAACGCGAAACCGCGCCCGGTCAGCCGCGTCGGCATGCCGCGATCGTGCACGGTCTGCGCACCCCAGGCCGCACGTTCGCTGACCATCCGGATGACCTCGCGCGGGCCCGCATCCGCCGACGCATCGAGATGCTGCAAGCGCAGCGCGACCGGATCGCGGCGCAACGTGCCCGCGAGTTCGTCGACGAACGACTCGCGCGCGAATACGTGCGCATGACGCGGGATCGCGTCGGCGTCCGTCATGTCGATCGCCGTGTGTGCGTGCCGGTACACGAACGGCACCGCCGGCGGCGCGGCGCGCGACGATGCGCCGGACGACGCGACGCGTCCGGCGTCGTCGCCATCGCCCGCCGTCGCGGCGAGCCGGGCGCGGTAACGCCAGGCGGTCATCCGTCCATCGGGTGCGGTGTGCGTTTCGATGTCGAGCGACGCGGCATCGCGCGCGTCGCCGGCGGGCCAGCCATAGCGCGCACGATGCGCGCGCAGGCCCGTGTCGTCGGCGCCCGACGCATCGCGCGATTCGAGCGCGTCGTGCGCGGCGCGCGCATGTGCCGGCAGGTTCGGATCACGCTGCATCGTCGCCCCGCACATAGCGTGCCGCGCGATGCACCGCGCGAACGATCTCCAGATGCGTGCCGCAGCGGCACAGATTGAAGCGCAGCGCCTCGCGGATCGCCGCGTCATCCGGCGTGGGGTTGCGGTCGAGCAACGCCTTCGTGCTCATGATCATCCCGTTCAGGCAATAGCCGCATTGCGCGGCCTGCTCGTCGATGAATGCGCGCTGGACCGGATGCGGCGCATCGCGCGAGCCGAGCCCTTCGAGCGTCGTCACGTCGCGCCCCGATGCGGCCGCCGCCGGCAGCACGCAGGCGCGCGCCGGCTGCCCGTCGATCAGCACCGTGCACGCGCCGCACTGACCGAGTCCGCAGCCGTATTTCGGGCCGTTCAGCGCGCAATCGTTGCGCAGGACCAGCAGCAGCGGCGTATCGGGGGCGGCGGCGTCGAAGCGGTGCGGCACGCCGTTGACGCGAAACGCGAGCGGCCGCGGCGCGGAAGCGGAATGGGACATGGGCAGATCCGGAAGCGGGTGCGGGCGAACGTCAGCCGACGGCAGGCATGGCCGGCGGCCGGCGCAGACCGGCGCGCGGCGACGCCGATCGCCGGCGCGCGCGACATCGACGTATAACACGCCGAAATCGCCGCGTACCGGCACCGCGCGCGGCGTCGCACGAACGACGGGCGCAGCGCGCGCCGGCGGCGAAGCCGCGCATCGTCGTGCGATGCGTCAGGCGACCGCCGCGACGCTGTCGCGCGACGGCGAGACGAGCGGCACGTCGAACACGTCGTAGCCGAACACCCACGACGGATCCTCGTTCGTGCGCAGCCACGTGTTGTCGTGCGACACGCGCTGCACCTTCGATGCGCGCGCCGCGCGATTCGCCTCGTACAGCGCGAACGCACCCGTGTAGTCGCCGATGCCGACCTCGCCGATACAGCGCGTGAGCATCGCCGCATCCTCGATCGCCATCGCCGCGCCCTGCGCCATGTGCGGCTTCATCGGATGACACGCGTCGCCGAGCAGCACGAGCCGGCCGCGGCTCCACAACGGCAGCGGATCGCGCTCGAGCAGCGGCCACTTCGTGATCGACGGCGACACGTCGATCAGATGCTGGATATCCGCATGAAAACCGGCAAACGCCTCGCGCATCTCGTCGCGATTGCTGTCGACCATCGACACGCCCTCGGGCCATTCGGCCTGCGGCACGCCCGTCACGTAGTAGTACTCGTCGCGCTTCTCGGTCACGTAGTAGACCATCATGTGGCGATCCTCGGACCACCACTTCACGCACATGTCGTACGGCTTGTTGCCGAGCAGCGACGCCGGGAACACCGCGCGATGCGCGACGTAGCCCGTATAGCGCGGCGGCTCCGCGCCGAGCAGGTGCTCGCGGATCCGCGAGTTCACGCCGTCGGCGCCGATCACGATGTCGGCCGTGTCGACGCTGCCGTCGGCGAACGTGAGCCGCACGTCGTCGCCCGTGTCCTCCACCGATGCGAGCCGCTTGCCGAAGCGGATCGTGCCGGGCGTCACGGCCTGCGTCATCAGCGCATGGAAATCGCCGCGATGGACGGTCAGATAGCTCGCGCCGTACGTGCTGCGCGCATGGTCGCCGAGCGGAATCCGCGCGAGCACGTCGGCCGTGCGCCAGTCGCGGCTATACCAGCAATCGGGATGCGAGCCCATCGCATCGAGCGCGTCCTCGCAGCCGATCCGCCGCATGATCTTCATGACGTTCGGGCCGAGATGAATCCCCGCGCCGAGGCGTGAAAACGCGGGCGCCTGCTCGTACAGCACGACGTCGTGGCCGGCGCGCTGCAGCAGCGCCGCGGCGGCCGTGCCGCCGAGACCGGCGCCGATGATTGCGATACGGGGTGTGCTCATGCGGATCTCCTGATCGTGAGCCCGGCGCCGGACCTGACGCGAGAACGGGCGGATTGAACGGTGTTGATGTAGCGTACACACTCAATTTATTTGTGACAAGCGGATTGTCGAGGCGCATTTTCAGGTTCGGGAAAACCCCGATATTTTGCCAAAATTCTTTATATGCCGTCGATCTTCAGGCTCACCGGCGAATTTTGACCCATTGTCATTTTCAAATGTACACACTAGACTTTGCTCGAACCTGCGCGATCGCCCGCCAGCACAGCGCCCCTCCCTCACCGACACGGAGCCTTCCCGTCATGAGCAAGACCTATCGCATCGGCCAGATCGTGCCGAGTTCCAACACGACGATGGAAACGGAAATCCCCGCGATGCTGCGGCTGCGCGAAACGATCCGGCCCGAGCGCTTCACGTACCACTCGAGCCGGATGCGGATGAAGAAGGTCGTCAAGGAAGAGCTGGCGGCGATGGACGCCGAATCCGACCGCTGCGCGGTCGAGCTGTCCGACGCGCGCGTCGACGTGCTCGGCTACGCCTGCCTCGTCGCGATCATGGCGATGGGGCACGGCTATCACCGCGTGTCGCAGGCGCGCCTGACCGAACATACGGCCGGCAACGGCGCGCGCGCGCCGGTGCTGACGAGCGCGGGCGCGCTCGTCGACGCGCTGCGCGTGATCGGCGCGAAGCGGATCGTCGTCGTCGCGCCGTACATGAAGCCGCTGACCGAGCTCGTGGTCGACTACATCCGCAACGAGGGCTACGACGTGATTGCCTATCGCGCGCTCGAAATCCCCGACAACCTCGAGGTCGGCCGCCACGATCCGGCGCGGCTGCCCGACATCGTCAAGACGCTCCCGTATCAGGACGCCGACGCGATCGTGCTGTCGGCCTGCGTGCAGATGCCGTCGCTGCCGGCCGTCGCGAAAGTCGAGGCCATGACCGGCAAGCCGGTGATCACGGCCGCGATCGCGACGACCTACGCGATGCTGCGCGAACTCGATCTCGAGCCGATCGTGCCCGGCGCGGGCGCGCTGTTGTCCGGCGCGTACTGAACGCGCGTTTCCGACGGAGCTTTCGCGATGTCCTCGACTTTCCTGTACGGCGCGAACGTGCGCGCCAACGGCATCCGCCAGCACTACCTGCGCTACGGCGGCGCAACCGGCGCGCGCGCGACGCGTGCGGCGATCGTGCTGATTCCCGGCATCACGAGCCCTGCGATCACATGGGGGTTCGTCGGCGAAGCGTTCGGCGCCGCATTCGATACGTACGTGCTCGACGTGCGCGGCCGCGGGCTCTCCGACGCGTCGCCCACGCTCGACTACAGCCTCGATGCGCAGGCCGACGACGTCGTAGCGCTGGTCGCCGCGCTCGGCCTGTCGCGCACGAGCCTCGTCGGTCATTCGATGGGCGCGCGCATCGCCGCACGCGCCGCGCGGCGCGGCATCCGCGGGCTCGAATCGGTCGTGCTCGTCGATCCGCCCGTGTCGGGCCCCGGCCGCCGCGAGTATCCGGGCAAGCTGCCGTGGTACATCGATTCGATCGCGCTCGCACGTGCGGGCACCGACGCCGAAGGGATGCGCGCGTTCTGCCCGACCTGGACCGACGCGGAGCGGCAGCTGCGTGCCGAGTGGCTGCATACCTGCGACGAGCGCGCGGTGCGCGCCTCGTACGAGGGCTTTCACACCGACGACTTCCACGCGGACGCCGCGCAGCTCGCGGTGCCGTCGCTGCTGATCACGGCCGAGCGCGGCGACGTGGTACGCGACGACGACGTCGCCGAACTGCAGCGCGCGACGCCGTCGATGCGGCACGTGCGCGTGCCCGATGCCGGCCACATGATTCCGTGGGACAACGCACGCGGCTTCTACGCGGCCTTCGGCGACTTCCTCGGCGCGCCGCTCGCGGCCTGACGCCGCCTTTTCCTCACGCCTTTACCGGAGCCGACGATGCCAGTCAGCGACACCCAACTGATCGACGCGTGGAAGCAGGTGCTCACGCTGTCGCGCCTCGAACCGGGCCAGACCGTCACGATCCTGACGAGCGCGGCCACCCATCCTCAGACGCTGTCATGCGCGCTGATCGCGACGCAGTCGATGGGCGCGATCGTGAACCGGCTCGACCTGCCGCCCGTCAACGGCGACAAGGCATTCAGCCGCGATCCGCTCGCCTATCTCGGCACGACGCCGCTGACCGGCAACCGCGCCGCGATCGCGGCGCTGCAGGCGAGCGATCTCGTGCTCGATCTGATGACGCTGCTGTTCTCGCCGGAGCAGCACGACATCCTGAAGTCCGGCACGAAGATCCTGCTCGCCGTCGAGCCGCCCGAAGTGCTGGTGCGGATGGTGCCGACGCTCGCCGATCGCACGCGCGTGCTCGCCGCGACGAAGCAGATTGCCGCCGCGCGCGAGATGCGCGTCAGCTCGGCGGCCGGCACCGCGTTCGTCTGCCCGCTCGGCGATTTCGCGCCGACGGCCGAGTACGGCTTCGTCGACGCGCCGGGCCGCTGGGATCACTGGCCGAGCGGCTTCGCGCTCACCTACCCGAACGATCGCACGGCGCGCGGCACGATCGTCATCGATCGCGGCGACATCCTGCTGCCGCAGAAGCACTACGTGAGCGAGCCGATCGTGCTGACCGTCGAGGGCGGCTATGCGACGCGCATCGAAGGCGGCGTCGACGCCGATCTGCTGCGCGACTACATGGACACGTTCGCCGATCCCGAAGGCTATGCGATCTCGCATATCGGCTGGGGGCTGCAGCCGCGCGCGCGCTGGTCGACGCTCGGCCTCTACGACCGCGAAGCGACGATCGGCATGGACGCGCGCGCCTTCGAGGGCAACTTCCTGTTCTCGCTCGGCCCGAACAACGAAGGCGGCGGCAGCCGCACCACGACGTGCCACATCGACATCCCGCTGCGCCGCTGCACGGTCGAACTCGACGGCCACGCCGTCGTGCGCGACGGGCGCGTGACCGACCAACCCGCCTGACGAGACCCACGATGAACGACCTCTCCCACCACGCCGAAGCGCACGTGTATCGCGAACAGGGTTTCGGCACGCCGTTGCCGCCACACGGCAGGCTTGCGCTGCTGATCGTCGACTTCGTCGTCGGGTTCGCCGATCCTGCGACGTTCGGCGGCGGCAACATCGCGCCGGCGATCGCGCGCACGACGCAGGCGCTCGCGATCGCGCGGCAGCGCGGCTGGCCGGTCGCGCACAGCCGGATCGTCTATGCGGACGACGGCAGCGACGACAACGTGTTCTCGCTGAAGGTGCCCGGCATGGCGACGCTGACCGAGCACCACCCGAACAGCGCGATCGTGCCGGAACTGACGCCCGCGCACGGCGAGCTCGTCGTGCGCAAGACCGTGCCGTCCGCGTTCTTCGGCACGCAGCTCGCGCCCTGGCTCGCGCAGCGCGCCGTGCAGACGCTGCTCGTCGCCGGTGCGGTGACGAGCGGCTGCGTGCGCGCGAGCGTCGTCGATGCGATGTCGCACGGATTCCGTCCGCTCGTGCTCGCCGATTGCGTCGGCGATCGGGCGATCGCACCGCACGAAGCGAATCTGTTCGACATGCAGCAGAAATATGCGGCCGTGATGCCGCTCGACGATGCGATCGCGGCGATCGATGCGATGCACGCGACACATGCGACACATGCGACACATGCGACGCATGCGACGCACGCGCCCGCGCGCTGAGCCGATGCGCATCGCGGCCGAACTGCGCCGCACCGGTCGCGACGCGCTCGACGCCGGCCACCGCCGCCTTTGACGCCGCGTTTTTGGCCGTCTAGATTCGAACGGGCGGTCGCGCGGATCATTCGGGAGCGGCCCGGAAACGACGCGGCGATCGTGCCGCCAACCGTCCCGAACGACTTTTTCGCGCGGCACCCGCCGCGCCGCCACCCAGGACACCTGCTCCGTGAACCGCTCCGAACTGCTCGCGCGCACCGGCTGCCTGACCGTGATCCGGCCGCCCGCGCCGCCGGTGAAGCCGGCGCCCGGTCAGCCGGGCAGCCTGTCGTCGTATGTGCCGGCGCTGCCCGAAGTATTCGTCGCGATCGTCGACGACGGCCGCATCCTCGCCTTCAACGGTCACGTCGACCTCGGCACCGGCATCCGCACCTCGCTCGCGCAGATCGTCGCCGAGGAACTCGACGTGCCGGCCGCGCGCGTGACGATGGTGCTCGGCGATACGGCCGCGACACCGAACCAGGGCCCGACCATCGCGAGCGCGACGATCCAGATTTCGGCCGCACCGTTGCGCTGCGCGGCCGCACAGGCGCGACATGCGCTGCTTGCGCTGGCCGCCGAGCAGTTCGGCGTCGATGCCGGGCAACTGCGCGTCGACGACGGCACGATCTCGGCCGTCGACCACAGCGGCGCGCAGCGCCAGGCAAGCTACGCCGAACTCGTCGCGCAGCGCCGCATCGCGCTGACGCTCGACCCGCACACGCGCACGAAGGATCCGGCGCAGTACCGCATCGTCGGCCGCGCGTCGCCGCGTGTCGACCTGCCGGCAAAGGCGACCGGCGAACTCACGTTCGTGCACGACGTACGCGTGCCCGGCATGCTGCACGGCCGTGTCGTGCGGCCACCGTATGCAGGCCACGACAGCGGCCCATTCGTCGGCGCGTCGCTGCTGGACGTCGATCGCACGTCGGTGGCCGACGTGCCGGGGCTCGTCGCGGTCGTGACGATCGGCGATTTCGTCGGCGTCGTCGCCGAGCGCGAGGAGCACGCGATCCGCGCCGCGCGGCAACTGCGCGTCGTGTGGCGCCCGCATCCGCCGCTGCCGCCGCTCGACGATCCGGCGGCGGCGATCGCCGCCGCGCCCGCGCAGCCGCGCCTGCTGCTCGACGAAGGCGACGTCGAAGCCGCCCGCACGTTGCCCGACACGCTCACGCTGACGCGCACCTATACGTGGCCGTTCCAGATGCATGCGTCGATCGGACCGTCGTGCGCGGTCGCCGACTACCGCGCACCCGGCGACGGGCGCATCACCGTGTGGTCCGGCACGCAGAACCCGGTGTCGCTGCGCTACGACCTCGCGACGCTCGTCGCGCGCGACGAAGCGGACATCGACATCGTGCGGATGGAAGCCGCCGGCTGCTACGGCCGCAACGGCGCCGACGACGTCTGCGGCGATGCGCTGCTGCTGTCGCGCGCGGTCGGGCGCCCGGTGCGCGTACAGCTGATGCGTGCGGACGAGCATCTGTGGGAACCGAAAGGCGCGGGCCAGCAGATGCGCGTGACGGGCACCGTGTCGCGCGACGGCCGCCTCGTCGGCTACGACTTCGCGACGCGCTACCCGTCGAACGACGCGCCGCTGCTTGCCGCACTGCTGACCGGCACGATCGCGCCCGAGCCGCGCGTGTTCGAGATGGGCGACCGCACGGCCGTGTCGCCGTATGTCTGCGCGCACCGGCGCTTCGTCTGCGAGGATCTCGCGCCGCTCGTGCGCGCGTCGTGGCTGCGCGGCGTCTCGGCGTTGCCGAACTCGTTCGCGCACGATACGTTTGTCGACGAGTGCGCGGCGCTGACGGGCGTCGATCCGCTGGCGTTTCGCATCCGTCATCTGCAGGACGCGCGCGCGATCGAGCTGCTGCATGCCGTGGCCGAACGCGCAGGCTGGACGCCGCGCGTGCGCCGCGATCCCGATCCGGCGCGCGTCGTACGCGGGCGCGGCATCGCGTACGCGCGCTACGTGCACAGCCGCTTTCCCGGTTTCGGCGCGGCGTGGTCCGCGTGGATCGTGGATCTGAGCGTCGATCGCGTGACCGGCGAAATCCGCGTGGAGCGCGTGACGGTCGGACAGGACACCGGCACGATGATCAATCCGGACGGCGTACGCCATCAGATTCACGGCAACGTGATCCAGGTGCTGAGCCGCACGCTGAAGGAGCGCGTGCGCTTTGCGGACGGCAAGGTCGCCTCGCGCGAATGGGCGGGCTATCCGATCCTGACGTTCGCGGAGGTGCCCGACGTCGACGTCGTGCTGATGCCGCGACAGGGCGAACCGCCGCTCGGTGCCGGCGAATCGGCGTCGGTGCCGGGGCCGGCCGCGGTCGCGAACGCGCTGTTCGATGCGACCGGCGTGCGGTTCTACGCACCGCCTTTTACGCCGGAGACGATTCGCGCCGGACTGCGCGACGCCGGCCGCTTGCTTGCGGGCGATGCGGCCGGCACGCGCGCGGCGGCCGATACCGCCTAGCCGCCGTTCGTCGCGATCGAGGTCGCCGCGAACCGAACGCGGCGATCACGCGTCACTCGGCGCCCTCTTCGTCCATCATCTTGCGCAGCAGAAACTGCAGCGCGACGCGCTCGCCCGGATTCAGCGTCCCATACGTGCGTTCCGTCACCTGACGCGCGAACGGCACCGTGCGGTCGATCAGCGCGAGGCCGGCGGCCGTCGCTCGCACGAGCAGCTTGCGGCCGTCGTTCGGATCGGGCAACACCTCGATCAGCGCGCGCGTCTTCAACCGCTCGACGACGCCGCGTATCGTCGCCTGATCGATCGCGGTCGCCTTCACGATGTCGTTCAGCGAACTCGCCTGCCGCTCCTTCACCGCGCACAGCGTGACGAACTGCGCGGCCGTCAGATCCGAATCCGGAATTGCCTCCTGGAAGATCGCGACGTGCCGTTGATACGCGCGGCGCAGCAAGTGCCCGATCTGGTCGTGAAAGTCGTAGGAATCCCTGGAAGACGCCATGAAAGTCGCGGCTCGCACCGCATGAAAACCGAAAGACATGGAGTGTACACCCTCAAATCGGCACAAGCGGTGCATGGCGATGCCTCATGGCGGTGCGTCAACGGACGGCGCCGCGCGAGTCCGCCGCGTTCGGTGCATGGATCGCATGCATCGCTTCGCCGCATCCCGCTCCGGTGTACACGCGCCATTTTCGAGCGTAGTCATACAATTTTCCTCGAAGCTTCGTGCCTCGTAACGGTGCCGTCGATTCGCAACGAAATCCCGCCGAATATCACGTTTAGACCAGTGTTTTCGATACCTTTCCGCCTGTCGAGAGCCGCGCTTCAAGCCCCCGCCGAGATTTCTTATTTTGTAGTGTGTACGCTCATTAATTGGCGTGCTATACAGACTCAAGCGCGCGCCGAACCACGCTCGCGTCGACCGTCGACCCATTTCCTCCGTCACTTACGAACAGGGGTTATCCCATGTCTACCGCCCACCCGAGTGCCGCCGTCGGTGCCGACGACGCGCAGCACGGCGCGCTCTACCGCAAGGTCACGCTGCGCCTGATCACGCTGTTCTGTCTGTGCTATTTCGCCGCGTATCTCGATCGCATCAACATCGGGCTCGCGAAGCTGCAGATGCTGGACGCGCTGAAGTTCAGCGATGCCGTGTACGGGCTCGGCGCCGGCCTGTTCTTCGGCGGCTACATCCTGTTCGAGGTGCCGAGCAATCTGATCCTGCAACGTGTCGGCGCGAAGCTGTGGATCGCGCGAATCATGATCACGTGGGGGCTGCTGTCGGGCGCGACGATGTTCGTGCAGACGCCGATGCAGTTCTATGTCGTGCGCTTCCTGCTCGGCGCCGCGGAAGCCGGATTTCTGCCGGGCGTGCTGCTGTATCTGACGCAGTGGTATCCGGACGCGCGCCGCGCGCGGATCGTCGCGCTGTTCATGGTCGGCCTGCCGCTGTCGAGCATGATCGGCAGCCCGATCTCCGGCTGGATCATGCGGGCGTTCGACGGCGTGCACGGGCTCGGCGGATGGCAGTGGCTGTTTCTGCTCGAAGCGCTGCCGTCGGTCCTGCTCGGCTTCGCGGTGCTGCGCTGGCTGCCGAACCGCATCGAGTCCGCACAATGGCTGAACGACGACGAGAAGCGCGTGCTGCGCGCGAACCTCGACCGCGACCCGTCGGGGAACAAGAGCCACGCGCTCGGGCGTGCGTTCTCCGATCCGAAGGTATGGGCGCTCGGGCTGATCGACCTGTGCGTGCTGCTCGGACTGTACGCGGTCAGCTTCTGGCTGCCGACGATCCTGCGCGACACCGGCGTGAAGGACGCCTATCACATCGGCTGGCTGATGGTGATTCCGAACGCGGCGGCCGTCCTCGCGACGCTCTATTGCGGCGCGAGCTCCGACCGTGCACGCGAACGGCGCTGGCATATCGTCGTGCCGTTCGTCGTGTCGGCGGTCGCGCTGGCGATCGCGGCGACGTCGTCGCACGGCACGGTCGGCACCGTCGTGCTGTTCTCGCTGATCAACGCGGGCGCGGCCGCCGCGATGCCGGTCGTATGGGCGCTGCCGTCGACCTTCCTCAAGGGATCGGCGGCCGCCGGCGGCATTGCGTTCGCCTGCTCGATCGCGAACCTCGGCGGGTTCGGCAGCACCTACTTCATCGGCTGGCTGCGCGACACGTTCCATTCGCAGAGCGCGGGCCTCTACGCATTCGCCGCTTGCATGCTGATCGGCTGCGCGCTGGCGCTCGCGTATCCGGCCAAGCTCGTGAACCGGTAAAACGCATGCGCGCGCAACGTCACGGTATCGTTGTGTGCGCATCGACCGCCGACGTGGTCAGCATCGAAAGGACGACCGTTTAAAACGGTTTCGCGCGTCATGACCACGTACGCGATGCTGCATGCCGCTTTGCATCGCCACCTTTTTACAATCGTCGGAACGATCGCACGCGCGCATCATCGTGCCGCCGGTCGCACGCGCGATCGCACGATCGCCATCGCGCCGCCGCATCGTCGTGCGGCCGCCGTTTTACTCGTTCGTCGTGCCAAGCGGGCACGCTCTTTGCGACTTGGTCGCGCCTGCCGACCCGGCAGACGACTACTTCCCTGAACCCGGCGTTGCGCCCCGCGCGAACCGTTCGCGCGGCAGGAGCGCATCGCAAGCAGGTTTTCTGAACGAGAGGACGACATGAAATCCATTCGAACTTTGGTGGCGCTGTGCTCGGTGATCTCCGTACTCGCCGCATGCGGGGGAGGCGACGGCAACGACCTCGGTACCGAACTGGGGATCTCGAAGCCGCAGGCGCGCTTCATCAACGCGGTGCCGGCCGGCCCGAACCTCGACTACTACCTGAACGCGAAGGTCGACGCGTCGGGCGTCGCGTACAAGGGCGTCACGCGTTATCACGACATCGATTCGGGCGGGCAGACCGCGAGCTACGACGTATCGGGAACGAACACCACGGTCGCGTCGCAGTCGTTCAACGCGGCGAACGGCCACCACTACACGACGATCGCGCTGCCGAGCACGTCGTCCGCGATTTCTGTCGTCGACGATCCGTACGGAAAGGGCCTGCTGTCCGACAAGGCGCGCGTACGCAGCTTCAACGCATCGCCGAACGCGCAGAACGTCGACGTCTACGTCGTGCCGCCGAACACCGACATCACGACGCAAACCCCGACGCTGACGGGCGCCGCGTACCAGAACGCGTCGCCGCCTTCCGGTCAGGACTCCGTCTATCTGAACGGCGGCACCTATCAGATCATCGTGACGACGGCGGGCAGCAAATCGCCGATTCTGAAGACCGCGCCGGTCACGCTGAACAACAACGCGGACTGGCTGATCGTGACGATTCCGTCGGGCGGCATCGGCGACGTCACGCCGAACGACATTCACGTGCTCGTTGCGCAAGGCAACGACGCCGACACGTCCGCACAGGAACTCGGGCCGCAGTAACACGGCCCGCGATGCGCTGCCGCCGGCAGCGCGGCCCGCGCATCGCAGGGTGCGCGGGCGGCTTGCTTCCTTCCTTATTCGATCCGTTCCAGACAGATGACGTGCTCGGCGCGGCTCGAATCGCCGTGCGGGACTTCGACATCGCCCACGTGACGCACGCGCCAGCCGGGGCGCGTCGCGATCAGCGGCATGTTGCCGTCCGGGCGGCTCTCGATGCCGCCGAGCCCGTCGTCCGGCGTGTCGACGCTTTCGTCGAGCGACGCGTTCGAATAGATCACGTTGTCGTGCCACTTCGACGCGCCGGTCCGGGCTTCGAGGCCCTTGCCGTCGACGTCGACCGTGTTGTCCGTCATCGCCATGTTGGCGTTGTCGATCGTGACGATGCGGCCGCCTGCGCGGCGCACGGGATCGCCGCTGTCGACCGCGTGCGCATCTCGATCGATCGGCGGCAAGCCGGTCGGCGCCTTGCCCGCGACGGCCTCCGGCGATAGCGGCCGCTGCGCGAACTCCTTCGCCTGGGTGGCGGCGCTCGGCATTTCGTGGCCGGCCGCCGGCGTTTTCGCGGGGCTTTGCGCGATCGTTTCCTGCTGCTGTTTCGGGGTAGGGTTCGATTCGGCGTTCTGCATCGCATCTCCTGTCCGGGCTGCGCGCACCGGCGCCGAGCCGGCACGCCGCTCCGGGAATCGCTACACGGTCCTTGCAAATCTTTCATGCGACGGGCACGGCGCGGCCCGACGCGTCGACGCGCCCCGGCCGGCCGTCGCAGCGGCGCGCGAACCGCGCGCCGCGACGCGTTCGTCAGCCGCCGCTCGCGCCGCTCGGCGTCGACGCCGCACCCGGCATGCTCGCGCCGGTATCGGCCCCGGTGCCGGCCGCACCGCTGCTCGGCGTGCCCGACGGCGCGGTCGCCGGCGCGTTCGACATGCTGCCCGACGACGTCTGGTCGGAACTCGTGCTGTCCGATTTCTTCTGGCAGCCTGCGCCTGCCGCCATGCCGGCGATCAGGACGCCGGCGAAAACGGCTCGGCATACGTGACGAAATGAATATCGCTGCATGACACCTCCCGCTGATGTCGGTGGATGGGAACCCGTTCACGAGCAATCCGCGTACCGGCGTAACCATTCGTTTTTCAAATGAGGGCCAGCCGAATATTTAATTTCCCATGGCGGGACGCGCCCACCATACTCGCGAGCGAATCCCGACCATAACGGTCACGATGCGGTGCGCAACGCTGCGTGCAGCCGCGAGCGGGGCCGGATTGCCGATACGGAAGGAGACACCGGCGTGCTACTGGAAACTGCCTGTCGCGCAGGCATCGTGCGCGGCGCCGACGACGCGTCGCATCGAACCGGCACGGCCGCGCGCGCGGTCCTAAGCCGGGCCCGCGACTGCGCGCTCGCGCTCGTCGCGCCAGCGCCGCATCGCCGCGACGGACCTCGACATGCGTGAGCGCGTAGCACCGCGCGCCGCTGAGCGCGACGCCGACGCCGCACACGCGCTCGACGTGCTCGATGCGCGGCTCATGCGCATGCTGCTCGTGCTGCTGACCGAGCGCACGGTGTCGCGCGCCGCTGTGCGGCTCAACATGTCGCAGCCGGCGACGAGCGCCGCACTGAAACGGCTGCGTACGCTGCTGGGCGATCCGCTGCTCGTGCGCAGCCGCTACGGGATGGTGCCGACCGAGTTCGGCGGCCGGCTGATCGAGCCGCTGCGCAATGCGCTGCGCGTGATCGACTTGATCCGGCTCCAGCAGCCGCACTTCGACGCGCGTACGTCGGTACGCACCTACCGGATCGGCTGCCCCGACTATCTGAACGTGCTGTTCGTGCCGAAGCTCGTCGCGCTGTTCCGCACACGCGCGCCGCAGGCGCAGCTCGTGTTTCATCCGCTCGGCGACGGCTTCGACGACGAACGCGCGCTCGCCGACGGCGAACTCGATGTCGTAATCGACAATCGTCCCGCGCGCGGCGCGCAATTCCGGCAGGAACGGCTGTTCGACGACCGGATCGTGTGCCTGATGCGCGCGACGCACCCGCTCGCGCGGCGCGGCGCGATCACGGCCGCCGAATTCGCCGATGCGCCGCAGCTGTGCCCGTCGCCGTCGTGGCTCGAAGCGTCCGGCGCGATCGACCGGCAACTCGAGCGCGTCGGACTGAGGCGGCGCATCGTCGTCACGCTGCCGCACTTCGAGCTCGCCGCGCATGCGCTCGTGCGCTCGGATCTCGTCCTGACCACGACGTACCGGCTTGCGTGCCATTACGCGAAACTGCTGCCGCTGCGCGTCGTCGCGTTGCCGGCCGCTCCGCCCGAGGTCGGCTATCGCATCACATGGAACGAAGCGGGTTCGTGCGTCGATGGCGTGCGCTGGCTACGCGAGCTGATTGCCGAAGCGACACGCAGTTGGCTCGATGCCGAGGCTGCGCAGCCGGCGGTGACGGCACTGCCCGCGGCGGCGGCGGCTGCACCGACCGCCGCGACGTCCGAACCTGCGCGCACACGTCCGGGTCGCCGTCCGTCACGCTGCTCGTCGCGCCCGATTCGGACCGCGCGCTGCGCACGTCACGCGCGCATCGCGTCGAAATCGCACTGACCGTCGCGCCGTGCGTGCGGTTGCCCCCGCTGCGCTCCGCTACGATGCGTGCCGCGCGAGCGCAAGCAGCACCGACAACGACACGATCGAGCCGATCGTCGACAGCAGGATCGTGCGCGACGTCACCTGCGCTTCGCGTCCATAGAATTCGGCGAGCATATAAGGCCCCGTGCCGGTCGGCAGCGCCGCGAGCACGACGGCGATCTGCGCGAGCACCGGCGGCAGCGCGAACACGCGCACGCCGAGCCACCATGCGAGCGCGGGCTGGACGAAGAGCTTCGTCGCGGTCAGCGCGATGCTGCCGCGCGGCGTGTCGCCGGATGCCTCGCGCTTCTCCGCGAGAAACAGCCCGAGGCTCACGAGCGCGCACGGGCTGGCCGCCGCGCCGAGCAGCTTCAGGAATGTCTGCGCGGGCGCGGCGAGCGTCACGTGTGCGGCCGCGACGCACACGCCTGCGAGCGGCGCGACGATCAGCGGATTGCGCAGTAGCGCGCCGACGACCTTCCACATGAGTCTCAGCGGCGCACGGTCGCGCTGCAGCCCGATCTCGATGACGACGATCGCGCCGGCGAACAGCACGCACGCGACCAGAATCGTCGCGATCGTGGTCGGCGTCAGGCTGTCGGTGCCGAAGGCGAGCAGGCACAGCGGAAAGCCGAGATAGCCGGTGTTCGGATACGACGCGGCGATCGCGTCGATGCTGGCATCGGCGAGCGGCCGCCCGGCGAGCACACGCCAGATGAGCACGCCGCCGAACACGGCCGCGCAGGTCAGCGCGAACGTCGCGACGAAGGCCGGCTGATAGAGCTGATGCCACGAGGCCTGCGCCATGATCTGGAACAGCAGCGCGGGCAGCGCGAGCCAGACGACGAACCGGTTCAGTTCGGACGCGGCCGCCGGACCCAGCACGCCACGCTTGCGGCACAGAAATCCTGCCGCGATCAGCCCGAACACGGGCAACAGAATCTCGATCGTCGATGACATCTTGGACACGCTGCGTGAAACCGGAACGCGCCAGCTTAATGGTTCCGCGCGGCTGCGTCCAATGCGGACGCCGGTGAGCACGGCTCGCCTCGCCTGTCGCAGTCGGTTGTGTAAGCAACTTGTATGCAGCGTGCGGGCGGCCGAGCGCCGCGGCGACGGCGTACGAATATGCATTTCGCGATTCGATGTTTGTCTGCGCGAGGCCGAATCCGTAATCTGCCCGTCAGCCGCGCACCCCGCGCGGATGACCGAGGACCCACCGCCATGCATTCGTCTCCGTCCCGCAGCCGACGCCGCGCACTGCTGCGCGTCGCGGCCGTCGCCGCCGCACCGCTGACCGGCGGCGTTGCGCTATCCGTGCGCGCGGCCGGCACCGACGTGTCGGGCGTCACGCTCGTGCTCGGCGATCAGGCAGGCGGACTGCGTGCACTCGCCGAAGCGGCGCGGGTGCTCGACGGCGTGCCGTACCGGTTCCGCTGGGCGAATTTTCAGGGCGCCGCGCCGCTGTTCGAAGCGCACCGCGCGGGCGCGATCGATCTCGCACCGGCCGGCGACCTGCCCGTGCTGACCGCCGCGCTCGGCGATCCGGCGCTGCGGATCGTCGCGACGCGCGTCGGCTCGCCGACCTCGCTCGGCATCGTCGTGCAGCCCGACTCGCCGGTGCGCACGGTCGCGGACCTGAAAGGACGCACCGTCGTCGTATCGTCGGCGCGCGGCAGCATCTCGCAGTATCAGCTGTACGGCGCGCTGCGCGAACACGGGCTCGCCCCGACCGACGTCGACGTGCGGTTCGTGCTGCCCGTCGACGCGTTCGCCGCGTTCGAGGCGAAGCAGATCGCGATCTGGGCGACCTTCGATCCGTACTACGGACATGTGGTGCGACGCGGTGCGCGCGTGGTGCGCGACGGCAGCGGCATCAATTCGGGACTCGCGTTTCTCACGTCGCCGGTCGACACGCTGAACGACCGCGCGAAACGCGCGGCGCTCACCGACGTGCTCGCACGGCTCACGCGCGCCGGTCAATGGGCGCTGTCGCATCCGGCCGACTACGCGAACGTCTATGCAACGCTCACGCGCCTGCCGCCCGATGCAGCCGCCGATATCGCGCGCCGTGCGGCGCTCGCGCAGCGCAGCGTGTCGCGCGCCGACATCGACGTGCTGCAACGCGTCGCGGACCGTGCGGCGGCCGATGCGATCCTGCCGAAACGGGTCGATGTCGCGTCGATCGCGATACCGAACGTTTCCGCGACGTAGCGCACAGCGCTCAGCCCTCAGCGCGGTTTCGACATGTCGAGATCCGGCACGTCGTCGCCGAACGTCGAGGCGACCAGCGTGCGCATCGCGGCGACCAACAGCGTCGGCCCCGACTGGTTGAACGTGCAGCGCTCGCCCGCGGCCGGCACCGCGCGATGCAGCACGGCGCGCCACGGGCCGCGCCCGCCTTCGCGCTCGAACGCGGCGAACGGCAGCCGCTCGACGATCGGGCCGCCGTCGGCCCACGACGACGACGGCGCGAACGGCACGGGCGCGCCGCCCGACTCGCCAGCCACCGTGCAGCCCGACGCATCGACGCGCGGCGCAGCGCGATCTATCGCCATCGCCACCCAGTAATCCAGCGCCGCGCCCGTCAGATTCTCGACTTGCATGCCCGCCTCCGCTCCGTGTTCAACGACGGCATCGCGCCCGCACGCACCGCGCCTCCCCGCCACCGTCTTTGATCTCCGCATCAACGCGATAAGCATAGTTCAAATCGTTGTTTGTCCGTGCCGGGAGCGTCATCGAGAATGACTCGACGGGTTCGCGCCCGCTTCGTTCCCCTGACGTTTCCACTTCGATCGATCCATGCTTCCACTGCGTCTGCTGCGATCGCTGCTGATCGCCTCCATCTTCGCGCTGCCGGCCGCCGCCGCGCACGCGGACAAACCCGCCGTCATCCGCATCGGCGTCGCGCAGCAAGGTGCCGGCGATCCGCCGACCTTCGGCGGCTCGTCCGCCGCGACCGTGCAATTGCAGCAGCTCGTCGAGAAGGAATTCGCGGCCGACGGCATCAAGGTGCAGTGGCTGTTCTTCAAGGGCGCCGGGCCGGCCGTCAACGAAGCGATCGCCAACAAGGCGCTCGACTTCGCGTACCAGGGCGACCTGCCCGCCGTGCTCGCGCGCGCCAACGGGCTCAAGACGCATCTGCTGCTTGCCACCAGCGTCCGCTCGGGCGTCAAGATCGCGGTGCCGCCCGATTCCGACATCAAGTCGATCAAGGACCTGAAGGGCCGCCGCGTCTCGATCTTCCGCGGCACGAACCTGCAGCTCGTCGCCGACAACGCGCTCGCGAAGAACGGGCTCGACGAACGCGACCTGCGCGTGACCAACCTCGACACCGCGAGCGCGCTGGCCGCGCTCGCGTCGAAGGGCATCGACGCGTCGGTGAACGACTACCAGCTGTACAAGCTGCGCGACGCGGGGCTCGCGAAAATCATCTACGAATCGCAGAACGACGGCCCGCAGTTCACGCGTCAGACGCACCTGCTCGTGCTGGACGATTTCGAGCGCGCGCATCCGGACATCGTGCAGCGCGTGGTCGACGCGGTCGTGAAAGGCGCGCGCTGGTCGTCCGACGAAGCGAACCGCGATGCGCTGTTCAAGTTGTGGGCGAAGAGCGGCGTGCCGGTGTCGTCCTGGCAGGCCGACTATGCGAACCAGCGCCTGAAGGATCGCCTGTCGCCGCTGATCGACCCGTTCCTCGTCGCGCGCTACAAGGCCGTCGCGCAGGATGCGCTGCGGCTGAAGCTGATCCGCCAGCCGATCGACGTCGACGGCTGGTTCGAGCCGAAGTATCTCGACAACGCGCTGCGCGCGCAGAAGCTCGAACAGTACTGGCCGCGCTACGACGCGTCAGGCAAGCCGCTGTCCTGAACCGGAGTCCACCGATGAGCGACACCGCGATCCCGATCCCGTCGTCCGACCTGCATGCGCTCGGCGCGTCGTCGCGCCGTCGCGCGGCCGTGAAGCGGCTGGCGTGGCTGCTCGCGCCGTGGGCACTGCCCGCGCTGCTGTTCGCGCTATGGAGCGTCGGCAGCGCGCGCGGCTGGATCGCGCCGCAGATCCTGCCGCCGCCCGATCAGGTCTATCAGGCGCTCGCCGAACTCGCGGCGAGCGGCGATCTCCTGCGCCATACGCTGATCAGCCTGCAGCGCGTGCTGGTCGGTTTCGCGGCCGGCACGCTGCTCGGCTTCGCGATCGGCGCGGCGCTCGGCCTGTCGCGGACGTTCGAAGCATACGTGCTGCCGAGCTTCAATGCGCTGGTGCAGATTCCGGTGCTCGGCTGGCTGCCATTCCTGCTGCTGCTCGTCGGCGTCGGGGAGCCGCTCAAGTACCTGCTGATCGCGCATGCGGCATTGGTGCCGGTCACGCTGAGTACGCTGCAAGGCTTTCGTCAGACGCCCGCCGCGCTCGACGAGGTCGCGCGCGGATTCGGCTACACGCGCCGCCAGCGCATCGTTCACGTCGTGCTGCCGGCCGCCGTGCCGACACTCGCGACCGGCGTGCGGCTCGCGTTCACGAAGTCGTGGCTCGCGCTCGTCGTCGTCGAACTCGTCGCGTCGTCGGAAGGACTGGGCTACCTGATCGTGTACGGCCGGCAACTGTTCCAGCTCGATCTCGTGATGGCCGCCGTCGTCGTGGTCGGCGCGGTCGGCCTGCTGATCAACCGGCTGCTCGACGCGCTCGAAGCGCGCCTGCGGCGCGGCGTGCCGTCCGCGTTTCGCGGCTGACGCCGCGCGCCGCGCTTCCCGAGGAATCCTGTCATGCCGCATTCTGCTACGCCGATATCGCACGACGCACCGCGCGCTACCGTCTTGACGCGACGCCGCCAAGCGCGCGACTGGCGCGGCCTCGTGCTGCCGCTCGCCGCGGTCGCGATCTGGTGGGCGATCGCATCCGCACATCTGGTCAACAGCGGGCTGCTCGTCAGCCCCGCCGACGTGCTGCACACCGCATGGACGCAGATCGCGAGCGGCGCGCTGCTCCGCGCGCTGTCGGCGTCGCTTGCGCGCGAAGCATGCGGCTTCGCGATCGGCGCGACGGGCGGGCTTCTGCTCGGCACCGCGCTCGGTTTGTCACGCGTCGCGACGCGCGTCGTCGGCCCGAGTTTCGACACCTTCAAGCAGATCTCGCTGTTCGCGTGGATCCCGCTGATCTCCGTCTGGTTCGGCCTCGGCGACGTCGCGAAGGTCGTGTTCCTGTCGCTCGCCGCGCTGCTGCCGGTCGCCGCGCATACCTGCGACGGCATTCACGCGGTACCGCGTGCCTATGTCGACGTCGCGCGTGCGCTGCGCTATTCGCGGCGTCAGCTCGTGCGGCACGTGATCCTGCCGGCCGCGCTGCCGTCGATCTTCACCGGGCTCTACCTCGGCCTCATTTATTCGTGGCTCGCGACGCTCGGCGCCGAATACCTGCTCGTCGCGGGCAGCGGCATCGGCAACACGCTGATCGACGGCAGCGAGCAGTTCCGCATGGATCTCGTGCTGTTCGGCATCATCGTCGTCGGCGCGACCGGATGGGCGCTGAACGCGCTCGCCCGCGCGCTCGAGCGCAAGGTGCTCGCGCGGCGCGGCGACCTGAACGCCTGATCGTCCCTTTCCCCGTGACTTCCTACGCCTCTCCGCCATGACGACCCTCGCCTCCGATTCGCTCGACATCCTTCACGTGAGCAAACGCTATGCGCAGCGCGGCGCCTCGCTCGCCGTGCTCGACGACGTGTCGCTGCACGTGCGCGCCGGCGAGTTCGTCACGATCGTCGGGGCGAGCGGCTGCGGCAAGTCGACACTGCTGCGGCTGATCGCGGGCCTCGACACCGACTATGCCGGCGAGATCCGCGCGGGCGACGAGGTCGTACGCGACACGTCGCTGCAGCGCGGCATCGTGTTCCAGGATCACCGGCTGTTCCCGTGGCTGACCGTCGCGCAGAACATCGAGGCCGCGCTGCGCAACGCGCCACTCGATGCGCAGCAGAAGCGCCGTGCGGTGGTGGATCACATCGCGCTCGTTGGGCTGAACGGCTTCGAGCACGCGTATCCGAACCAGTTGTCGGGCGGGATGGCACAGCGCGTCGCGATCGCGCGCGGCCTCGTGAATCGTCCGCGCGTGCTGCTGCTCGACGAGCCGTTCGGCGCGCTCGACGCGCAGACGCGCGCGCGCATGCAGAACGAGCTGCTGCGCATCTGGGAACAGGAGCGCATCACGATGATCCTCGTCACGCACGACGTCGACGAAGCCGTCTATCTCGGCGATCGCGTCGTCACGATGGCGCCACGCCCCGGCCGCATCGAGCGCATCGTCGACGTCGCGCTGCCGCGCCCGCGCCGCCGCGATTCGCCGGAGTTCGCGCGGCTGCGCGCCACGGTGCTCGCCGACTTCGACGACGGCGGCGACGGCGATCTCCCGGGTGGCACGCCTGCGCGGGCCGATACGCCGCACGCGCAGCGGATCGGCGCGTGGCGGCTCGCCTGGTAGGCACCCGCGCACGCGTCGTCGCATCGCACGCCCGCGCATATCGATCGTTCGCATCCGCACGCTAAGGTTGTGACGATTGATCGGTTCCGGTTCCGCGCGGTCCCTGCTTGAATGGAAACCCGAACGTCCTCACCTCAGGAGACTCCCGATGTCCGAAGTCCAGCACGCCGCTCACCCGTCATCGCACGCCGCGCCGCGCACGGCCGCTGCCCCGCTCCAGCTTCGTCAGGTCGCCGGCAGGATCGGCGCCGAAATCTCCGGCGTGCGGCTGTCGGCCACGCTCGACGATGCGACGTTCGACGCGATCCAGGCCGCGCTGCTGCGCCACAAGGTGCTGTTCTTCCGCGGCCAGCATCATCTCGACGATGCCGCGCAGGAAGCGTTCGCGCGCCGCTTCGGCGACACCGTCGCGCATCCGACCGTGCCGTCCGTCGACGGCAGCGCACATCTGCTCGAACTCGACTCCGCGCACGGCGCGCGCGCCAACTCGTGGCACACCGACGTGACCTTCGTCGACGCGTATCCGAAGATCTCGATCCTGCGTGCCGTCGTGATCCCGCCCGTCGGCGGCGACACGGTCTGGGCCAACACGGCGGCCGCGTATGCGCATCTGCCCGACACGCTGCGCACGCTCGCCGATACGCTGTGGGCTATCCATACGAACGCGTACGACTACGCGTCGACGCACGTGCACGCCGACGAAACGCAACTGAAGCGCTACCGCGAAGTGTTCACCTCGACCGTCTACGAGACCGAGCACCCGGTCGTGCGCGTGCATCCCGAAACGGGCGAGCGCACGCTCGTGCTCGGCCACTTCGTGCAGCGGATCAAGGGCCTGTCGACGCAGGATTCCGCGCATCTGCTGCAGGTCTTCCACGAACACGTGACGCGCCTCGAGAACACCGTGCGCTGGAGCTGGCAGGAAGGCGACGTCGCGATCTGGGACAACCGCGCGACGCAGCATTACGCGATCAACGACTACGGCGATGCGCGCCGCGTCGTGCGTCGCGCGACGGTGCACGGCGACGTGCCGGTCGCCATCGATGGCCGGCAAAGCGTCGTGCTGAAAGGACCGGGCACCACGCTGCAGTAATTCAGTCATGCGTGTCGCGCAGGCCGGAACGGCGATGCGTCGCCGTCCATGCCTGCGCGGCCGCCCGTGCCGCGTTACCGGAAACCCGACCATGCATCCACGTCCGCCAAACCGGCTCGCCAGCCTGTCGCGATGTCGGCCGTTCGTTCCGTTCACTTCCGCCAGGAGCGTCGCATGAGTGCCCTACTCGAACCCGCCGGCCAGCCGATCGACGTGATTCCGCTGTCCGCCCACATCGGCGCGGAGATTCGCGGCGTCGACCTGACCCAGCCGCTGACCTCCGGGCAGATCGCCGCGATCCGCGACGCACTGCTGAAATGGCGCGTGATCTTCTTCCGCGAACAATTCCTCACGCACGAGCAGCACGTCGCGTTCTCCGCGCAGTTCGGGGAACCGACGGTCGGCCATCCGGTATTCGGACATGTCGAAGGACACCCCGCCGTCTACTCGATCGCGAAGCACCGCAAGGCGACGCGCTTCGAAGGCGAACCGGTGCGACGGCCGTGGACCGGCTGGCATACCGACGTCACCGCGGCCGTGAATCCGCCGTGGGCGTCGATCCTGCGCGGCGTGACGATTCCGCCGTACGGCGGCGACACGCAGTGGACCAATCTCGTGCGCGCGTACGAGACGCTGTCCGCGCCGCTGCGCGGCTTCGTCGACGGGCTGCGCGGCATTCACCGCTTCACGCCGCCGGCCGGCGCGCGCGCGACCGGCGCCTTCGACGAAGCCGTCGAGCGGCGCCCGCTCGTGACCGAGCACCCGCTCGTGCGCGTCCATCCGGAAACCGGCGAGCGTGCGCTGTACGTGAGCCCGAGTTTCCTGAAATCGATCGTCGGGCTGACGCCGCGCGAAAGCCACGCGCTGCTCGAACTGCTGTGGGAACACGTGACGCGGCCCGAATTCACGATCCGCTTCAAGTGGGAACCGCGCAGCATCGCGTTCTGGGACAACCGCGCAACGGCGCATCTCGCGCCCGTCGACATCTTCGATCTCGACTTCGATCGCCAGCTCTACCGCACCACGCTCGTCGGCGACGTGCCGGTCGGCCCGGACGGACGGCCGTCGGTCGCACTCGAAGGCTCGCCGGTAGAGGCCGCGGCGGCGGTCGCGCTCAACTGACGCGTCACGCGCGCACGGACCGGCGCGCCGGTCCGTCGTCGCCAGCACCGCGATTCACCGCGCCACTGCGCATCATTCGAGCCACACGCCGTCGAACCGATGCCCGCCGAGCGGCGAAAACACGAGCCCGTGCACACGCTTCGACACCGGCAGCGACACGATCGACGTCGCGATCGGCGTGAACGGCACCTGATCCTTGAACACGACCTGCGCCTGCTCGTACAGCGCCGTGCGCTTCGCGACGTCGGCATTCGTGCGCGCCGCGTCGACGAGCCGCTCGAAATCCGCGTTGCACCACTTCGCGAGATTGCTGCCGTGCACGGCGTCGCAGCCGAGCAGCGCGCCGAGCCAGTTGTCGGGATCGCCGTTGTCGCCGGACCAGCCGTACAGGATCGCGTCGTGCTGGCCGTCCTGCTTCGCGCGCCGGTTGTATTCGCCCCACTCGTAGCTGACGATCTTCGCGCGCACGCCGATCTTCGCCCAGTCCTGCTGGATCAGTTGCGCCATCAGCTGCGCGTTCGGGTTGTACGGCCGCTGCACGGGCATCGCCCACAGCGTCAGGTCGAAGCCGTTCGGGAATCCCGCGCGCGCGAGCAGCGCCTTCGCGGCGGCCGGATCGTGCGGCGCATCCTTCAGGCGCGGGTTGTACGACCATTGCGCCGGCGGCATCGGGTTGGTCGCGATCGCCGCGTCGCCGTTGAAGACCGTCCTCAGGATCGCAGCCTTGTCGATCGCCATGTCGAGCGCGCGCCGCACGTCGACGCGATCGAGCGGCGGATGTTGCGTGTTGTACGCGACGAAGCCGACGTTGAACCCCGTTGCAGAGAACAACGTGAGCGACGGGTTGCGCCGCACCGTGTCGAGATCGGCCGGGCGCGGGAATACCGACACCTGGCACTCGCCGCTCGTCAGCTTGTGCAGGCGCGTCGCCGGATCGGGCGTGATCGAGAACACCAGATGCGCGAGCTTCACGTCGTCGGGCTTCCAATAGTCGGGATTCGCGTCGTAGCGGATCACCGCGTCCTTCTGATACGCGCGCAACAGGAACGGGCCCGTGCCGACCGGAAACTGGTTGATGTCGGCCTCGCGATGGCGCGCGGCAAGCTGCGACGCATACTCGGCCGACAGGATCGACGCGAAGGCCATCGCGAGATTGCGCACGAACACGACGTCGGGCTCTTTCAGCGCGAAGCGCACCGTGTAGTCGTCGACCTTTTCGATGCGTTCGATATTGCGGTCGAAGCCGAGGTCGCTGAAGTACGGAAAGCTGACCGGGTATGCCTTGCGGAACGGATCGTCGCGATCGAGCATCCGGCGGAACGTGAAGACGACGTCGTCGGCCTGGAACGCGCGGGTCGGCTTGAACCATGCGGTCGTCTGGAATTTCACGCCGCGCCGCAGGTGGAACGTATAGACGCGCTGGTCGGCCGACACGTCCCAGCTCGTCGCCAGCCCCGGCTCGAGGTCGAGCGTGCCGCGCCGGAACTGCACGAGTTCGTTGTAGATCGTATGCGTGCTCGCGTCGAAATCGGTGCTCGTCGTGTGCTGGCCGGGATCGAAACCGGCCGGGCTGCCTTCGCTGCAGAACACGAGCGTGTTGCCGGCCGGCGCGGCAAGCGCGGGCGACGCGGCCCCGGCCAGCATCAGCGACGCGGCGACGCAGCGAAGCGCGCTCGCGAACGGCGATACGTTGCGCGCGCGACGCGCGGCGGGCGAGATCAAGCGGATATTCATGGCGATCGAAACGGACGGCGTTCATACGAATGAAGACGGACGATCTTCGCGCCTGTCCCGCCGATCGCGAACCAATCGATTCGCTATTGCTTATCGCGATCGCTGCATCCCGGCGCCGTTGCATGAAAACGTCCGCGCGAGCGCCGGGGCGAGCCTGGCGTCATCCGGCCCCTGCAGGTTCTGCGGAATCGGCGCATCGTATCGGTTGGCCGGCCGGTCTCCGGCGCACGCATGCCGGGATACGCCGCCTTCGCCCCGCCCATACCAGGAGGACACACGATGCCTGACAGCCCCGATCCGCAATCGCGCCCCGTGAAGACGCCGGGCCCCGACCATCCGATCACGGTCTCGCCGCACCGCTCGCGCGTAGTCGTTACCGTGGCCGGCCGCACCGTCGCCGATACGCAGCGTGCGCTGGCGCTGCGCGAGGCCAGCTACCCGGCCGTGCTCTACATTCCGCGCGAGGATGTCGACATGGCACTGCTGCAACGCACCGACCATGCGACGTACTGTCCGTACAAGGGCGACTGCGCGTACTACTCGATCCCGTCCGGCGGCGCGCGCGCGGTCAATGCGGTCTGGACGTACGAACATCCGTATCCGGCCGTCGAAGCGATTCGCGGGCACCTCGCGTTCTATCCCGATCGCGTCGATTCGATCGTCGACAACGCGGCCGGCCCGGATTGAGCGTCGACGGCGCCCTGCCTGCATGCCGCCGCCGCGATGCGATGCGCGCTGCGCCGCCGCACATCGCGCGAGCCGCTTTCGCACTGCGCCGCGGCTGATTTGCATATGCGGATTCGTTGGTTGGCCGCCGGCGCGCGCCGACGTATCGTGCTGAGTCCGGCGCGGACCGCCGGTTGCGCGCATCGCCGCATCCGGTCCCGCCGTGCGCCGACCGCGCCGCATTCGCGCGCGGCCCGCTTTCCGCACGCAGGACGCTTCCATGAACGACACATCGCACGCATACGTCGAAACAGGCGCAGCGAACGCGCAGCGCCGCCGCTGGCTGCAACGCGCGGCCGCCGGCGTCGCCGGGCTCGCGCTCGGGCCGCTCGCGGGGCTGCCCGCGCATGCGCAGGACACCACACGGTTGCGCATCGGCTTCCAGAAATACGGCAACTTCGTCGTGCTGAAGGCGCGCGGCACGCTCGAAAAACGGCTCGCGAGCCAGGGCGTCGCCGTGCAATGGCTCGAGTTTCCGGCCGGCCCGCAACTGCTCGAAGGACTGAACGCCGGCGCGATCGACGTCGGCACGGTCGGCGAAACGCCGCCGATCTTCGCGCAGGCGGCCGGCGTCGATTTCGTCTATATCGGCAACGAGCCGCCTGCGCCGCACGGCGAGGCGATCGTCGTGCTGCCCGACTCGCCGATTCGCAGCGTCGCGCAGCTGCGCGGCAAGAAGGTCGCGTTCAACAAGGGCTCGAACGTTCACTATCTGCTCGTGAAAGCGCTGCAGCAGGCAGGCCTCGCCTACACCGACATCCAGCCGATCTATCTGACGCCGGCCGATGCGCGCGCCGCGTTCGTGCAGCGCAACGTCGACGCGTGGGCGATCTGGGATCCCTATCTCGCCGCGGCCGAACGGCAGCTCGGCGCGCGCGTGATCGCGAACGGCGAAGGGCTCGTACGCAATACGCAGTACTACCTTGCCGCACGCAAGTACGCGGCCGCACAGCCGCAGGTGCTGCGCGCGCTGCTCGACGAGATCGACGCGGTCGATCGCTGGGGACGCGACCATGTGGCCGACGTCGCCACGCTGCTGTCGCCGCTCGTCGGCCTCGACGCGCCGACGCTCGAAGTCGCGCTCAAGCGCACCGGCTACGGCGTGCAGCCGATCGCGGACGCGACGCTCGCATATCAGCAGAACATCGCCGACACGTTCAGCACGCTGAAGCTGATTCCGGGCAAGATCAGCGTCGCGTCCGCGCGCTGAGCGGCCGCTGCATGCGTTGCATTACGGCGCGCGTGTCGCGCCGATGCGTCGCCACTCGTCGTAGTCGATCACGAGGCCCGCTGCGTCGACCGTGAGGTCGGCCGCATACGTGCCGCTCTCGTAGCGGTACGCGTTCGGTGCGATCCGCGTGTAGCGCTGCTCGCCGCACACGATGTCGAACGCGGGAAAGCGCAGCCATGCGGTCCGGATCGCGGCGGCATCGCCGACTTTCAGTGCAAGGCGACGGATCGGCAGCGTGTTCGTCGACGGACTGAAGCCGAGATCGACGTCGGTCGCGCCGTCGAGCGCGGGCGCGTCGACGCCGTCGATCGTCCATCGGCCGCCGTCGCAGCGCAGCTCGATCTGCCGCGCGGCCGCACCGATCCAGCGCGTCACGCGCGCCGATCGCGTGAGCCAGTCGGCATCGCATGCGATCGCGTAGTCGACGCGAAACGGCGTGCCGTCGATCGCACCGGCGACGCTCCCCGACAACTCGATACCGTCGCGCCCATCGACGAGCCGGCACCATTCGGCCGCGTGCCAGGTCTGCGCGATCTGCCATGCGACGCAGTGCGTATGGGTCGGTTCGTGCCGTTGCGTCATTCGTTGCCTCCGTTCGATTGCCGTCGTACGCCGCAGTGCAGACGCCATGGAGGCGATTCTCGCGCATCGCGCGGCGTCTGCGTACGGGTAGGACGGTCCGATCTTGCATGCGCGCCGGCGGTGCGCTAACGTGCGCGTTTCCGGGATAACCGAAGCCTCGCGTCGAAACCCATCCGTCGATTCGATCCGACGCGGCCGTCCGTTGCCGGGCCCCGCCGCGTCGCGCGTACTGGAGGGGTCTGCGTTGGACGTTCGCGTTTACCTGCTCGCCGCCGCCGTGTTTCTCGCCGGCGTCGCCGAAAACATCTGCGTCGGCATCCTGCCGGCGATCTCCGCCGGTCTTGACGTATCGGTCGCGGCCGCCGGCCAGCTCACGACGATCTTCTCCGCCGTATTCGCACTCGCCGCGCTCGTCGCGGCCGCCGCCGTCGCGCGCATCGAACGGCGCACGGCCCTGCTCGCGTCGCTCGCCACATTTGCAGCCGCAAACCTGCTCGCCGCCGCGAGCGCCGGGTATGCGAGCCTATTCGCCGCGCGCATGCTGATGGCCGCGAGCTGCGCGATGCTGATCCTCGTCGCGACGCGCCTGGCGGCCGAGCTCGCGACGCCGGCGCAGCGCGGCCGCGCGATCGGCATCGTGTTCATGGGAATCAGCGCGTCGCTCGTGCTCGGCGTGCCGATCGGGATGCGGATCGCCGACTGGGCCGGCTGGCGCGCCGTGTTCGCGTCGCTCGCGGTGCCCGCGCTGCCGCTCGCGGTCTGGCTCGGCCGCCGGCTGCCGCGCATCGCGGCCGTCGATGCCGGCGCCACCGCGCCGCGCGCGCACGCGCCGCCGTATCGCGCCGTGCTCGGCCGCCCGACGCTGGTCGCCGCGCAGCTCGTGTCGGTCGCGATGATCGGTGGGCATTTCACGCTGTTCGCCTATCTGACGCCGTATCTGCAGGCGGTGCTATCGCCCGGCGCCGCCGCGCTCGAAGCGTTGTACGTCGCGTTCGGCATCGCGGGCGTGATCGGCGCGTGGGCCGGCGGCGCACTGTCCGACCGGCTCGGCGCGCGACGCGCGCTCGTCGCCTGCCCGGCGCTGTTCGTCGTCGCGATGGCCGTGCTGCCGGCCGCCGCCGCGACGCCGCTCGCATTCGTACCCGCGATGATGCTATGGGCTGCGGTCAGCTGGGCGATCTCGCCGATCGCACAGAGCCATCTGATCCACGCGGCGCCCGCGCTCGCCGATGCGAGCGTCGGCATCAACGTGTCCGCGATGCATGCGGGCGTCGCGCTCGGCTCCGCATTCGGCGGCGTACTCGTCGAGCGCGGCGCGCTGCTGCTCGCACCGTGGGCCGGCTGCGCGCTGGTCGCGCTCGCGCTGGGCTGCGCGTGCGTCGCCGCGCGATCCGCTCACCACGCGCGCCGATAGATCTCGAGCGCGTCGGCCTCCGTCACTTCGCGCGGATTGTTGACGAGCAGGCGCGTCTGCAGCATCGCGTCCGCGGCCATCCGCGGCAGATCGCCTTCGCCGATGCCGACCTCGCGCAGCGTCCGCGGAATGCCGGTCGCGACGATCAGCCGGTCGATCTCGTCGATCAGCGCATGCGTCTTCGCCTCGTCGCTGCCCGTCGCCGACGGCGCGACGATCGCCGCGAGTTCCGCATAGTGCGGCGCGGCCGCTTCCGCGTTGAAGCGCAGCACATGCGGCAGCACGAGCGCGTTCGACAGCCCGTGCGGCACGTGGAAAATGCCGCCGACCGGATACGCGAGCGCATGCACGGCCGCGACCGGCGCGTTCGCGAACGCCTGCCCCGCGAACATCGCGCCGACCAGCATCGCTTCGCGCGCGTGCCGGTCCTGGCCGTCGTCGCATGCGGCGAGCAGATTGCGCGACAGCAGCGTCAGCGCCTGCACGGCCAGCATGTCGGACACCGGATTCTTTAGCCGCGCGGACGTGTAGGCCTCGATTGCATGCACCATCGCGTCGATGCCGGTCGCGGCGGTCGCCGCGCGCGGCAGCCCGAGCGTCAGCTCGGCGTCGAGGATCGCTACGTCGGCGAACAGATGCGGCGACACGACGCCCATCTTGCGCGCCTCGCCCACCGTGACGATCGACACGGCCGTCACCTCCGAGCCGGTGCCGGCCGTCGTCGGCATCTGCACCAGCGGCAGCCGCTCGGTGTCGACCTTGTCGACGCCGTACATGTCGGCGAGCGCCTGCCGCCCCGGCGCGAGCACGGCGATCAGCTTCGCGACGTCCATCGACGAACCGCCGCCGAGACCCAGCACGATTTGCGCATCGGCCGCGACCGCGCGCGCCGTCGCGTCGAGCACCACGCGCTCGGGCGGATCGGCGATCACGTCGTCGATCACGGTCACCTGCCAGCCGTGCGCGGCGAGACTGTCGAGCGCGGGCGCGAGCACGCCGCTGCGGTGCAGGAACGCGTCGGTCACCACGCACAGCCGCGCCAGCGCCGGAAAGCGCTCGCGCAGCAGCGCGCCGAGCCGGCGCGCGGCGCCGTATTCGACGATCAGCGTCGGGACGGTGCGGAATTGAAACGGGTTCATCGGGCCTCCGGTGGCGTCGCCGCGCCGGGGTCCGGCTGCACGATGCGGCGGGCGCGGCTGGCGAGCCATCGAATGATCGCGCCGACGCCGCGCCGCTGCAAATGCGGCGTTTCCCGATGGGCGACGGCAGCGGTGCGGCGTGGCCGCGCATGCTGCGCGGGCCACGAACGCGACGCGGTACGACTGCCTGCGACCACCGGTCCACCCGACGGCCGCGCGCGCCAACGGCCCGCCCGCCGCCGCGCGGCCCGAATACCGGCGATCCGCGCCGGCGCCGTCGGGCCCTTCGGCTAAAATGCCGCACTTTCCATCCTGTCCGGCCCGCTCGCCATGCAACCCGCCTCCCACGCCCAATCCGCCTCCCACGGCGCCGACGACGCAGAATCGGCCCGCGACCTCGTCTACGGCCCGAACGATCGCCCTGCGCCGATGGTCGCGTTCGTCGCCGCGCTCCAGCATCTGCTCGCGATCATCGTGCCGATCGTCACGCCCGGCCTGCTGATCTGCCAGGCGCTCGGCGTGTCGAGCCACGACACGACGCTGATCGTCTCGATGTCGCTCGTCATCTCCGGGATCGCGACCTTCGTCCAGTGCAAACGTTTCGGCCCGCTCGGCGCCGGGCTGCTGATCGTCCAGGGCACGAGCTTCAACTTCGTCGGCCCGCTGATCGCGGGCGGCAGCCTGATGGTCAAGCAAGGCACGCCGGTCGAGACCGTGATGGCCGCGATCTTCGGCGTCGTGATCGCCGGATCGTTCGTCGAAATGGGCGTGTCGCGCATCCTGCCGTTCGTGAAGCGGCTGATCACGCCGCTCGTCACGGGCATCGTCGTGCTGCTGATCGGCCTCACGCTGATCAAGGTCGGGCTCGTCAGCATGGGCGGCGGCTACGGCGCGATGGCGAAAGGCACGTTCGCGAGCGCGCAAAACCTGACGCTGTCGTGCCTCGTGCTCGGCACGATCATCCTGCTGAACCGCGTGCCCGTCGTCTGGGTGCGCAGCACCGCGCTCGTCATCGCGCTCGCGATCGGCTACGCCGCCGCCGCGTTCCTCGGCCGCCTCGATTTCACCGGCATGCATCAGGCCGCCGTGTTCCAGGTGCCGACGCCGCTGCATTTCGGGATCGGCTTCTCGTGGTCGCTGTTCGTGCCGATGCTGATCATCTACCTCGTCACCTCGCTCGAAGCGATCGGCGACGTCACGGCCACCAGCAAGATCTCGAAGGAGCCCGTCGAAGGCCCGGTGTGGATGCAGCGGATCAAGGGCGGCGTGCTCGTGAACGGCGCGAACTCGCTGCTCGCCGGCGTGTTCAACACGTTCCCGAGCTCGGTGTTCGCGCAGAACAACGGCGTGATCCAGATCACGGGCGTCGCGAGCCGCTACGTCGGCATCTGGATTGCCGCGATGCTCGTCGTGCTCGGCCTCTTCCCCGTCGTCGCCGGCGCGCTGCAGGCGGTTCCGGAACCGGTCCTGGGCGGCGCGGCGATGGTGATGTTCGGCGCGGTCGCGGCCTCCGGCATCAACATCCTCGCGGGCATCCAGCTCGATCGGCGCGCGCTGCTGATCATCGCGGTGTCGCTCGCGCTCGGTCTCGGCGTATCGCAGGTGCCCGACATCCTGAACAGCCTGCCGCACGCGCTGAAGAACGTGCTCGAATCGGGCGTCGCGACGGGCGGCATCTGCGCGCTCGTCATGAACTGGTTCTTGCCTGAGAAGAAGTAATCAAAACAACACGGCGGCCCGCAGCGCGGGCCGCTTATTTCCCCACTTTCCCCATCGCCATGCCCGCCGCATGCGGCCGCGCGTCTCGTCCCTTAATTCCGGGAACAAAATTTGTTACCTGAAAACGACCGTGGCACTATTTAATTGTTTTGACGGATTAAGCAATCCCGGCGAATATTCGCGTCACCCGCCAGTTAGCAGTTCCCGAAAACATCGCTAGTGGAAACAAAAAACGTCTTATAGGCCGGGCGCCTCACGCTGCTTCACCACTGTTTTTAACGATTCAAGGGGAAGACATGACGCCTTTGTCACAGAGTCTGCGTACCAAGCAGTCAACAAACGTATCCAACGCGACGCCCGTCTTCTGGAAGTCGGCGCCGCTCGTCGCCGAACCGGAAGAGCCGAAACCGCCGACGCCGGATCTGCGTGACTTCTTCGCCGCCGCGGCCCTGCAGGGCCTGCTGTCGCGCGACGCCGGCCGCAACGTGTCGACGATCGCCGACTACGAATCGAAACGGGCGGTTTGTGCGTACCGGCTGGCAGACGAGATGCTGAAAGCGCGATAAAGAAAAGCCGGTTTTCGCACGGCGGATGCGCAATCGCCGACTCGGGGGACGGGAATGGAAATTGCGCAATCCGTACGGTGAAACGACACCCCAATCGCTCGGTTTTAATATGATGATTGGGGTGTTTTTCATTGATGAACGATTATATGAACCGGTGATGACGAGAATATCCGGTTATTCGATTTTGCTTATTCCCGGTATCCGCAAACGATTCAAATGGCGCAGCGTTTCGCCGCGCCGTATCGGCAGCCGATAATCGGCGCGGTTTTGCATCGCGCCGTTCCTCCGAACCAAGACTTTCCTTTCGCGAATGCGCCGCTCGGCTGCCGCACGCGTCGTGGTCCGTCGCCACGGCGAACCGGCCGGCCGGTTACTGCGCACCCAGCAGCCCGCGCTGCGCGAGGTTGCGATAGAGCGCGCGCACGCCGAACGTCCACGGCGCGACCTCCGTGCATCGCTTGACCGTATTGACGAGCGCACCGAGCTGCGGCGCCGAGATCGTTACCACGTCGCCGACGTGGTGCGTGAAGCCGCCGCCCGGCGTGTCGCGATCCGCGATCGGCGAGAACATCGTGCCGAGAAACAGCATGAAGCCGTCCGGATACTGATGATGCGCGCCATACGTTTGCGCGACGAGATCGGTCGGATCGCGGCTGATCTCGCGCATGTGGCTGATGCCGTCGAGCACGAAGCCGTCGTCCGCGCCTTCGACGCGCAGCGACACGCTCGCGCTGCGCACCGAATCGAGCGTAAAGCGCGCATCGAACACGCGCACGAACGGGCCGATCGCGCACGACGCGTTGTTGTCCTTGCACTTGCCGAGCAGCAGCGCCGAGCGCCCCTCGATGTCGCGCAGATTCACGTCGTTGCCGAGCGTCGCGCCGACGATCTCGCCGCGCGCGTTGACCGCGAGCACGATCTCGGGCTCCGGGTTGTTCCAGACCGATGCCGGCAGCAATCCGACGTCCGCGCCGAAACCGACCGCCGACATCGGCTGCGATTTCGAGAACACCTCGGCGTCGGGGCCGATGCCGACTTCCAGATACTGGGACCACGCGCCGCGCCGCTGCAGTTCGTCCTTCAGCCGCATCGCGGCATCGGAGCCCGGCCGGATCTTCGACAGATCCGCGCCGATCACGCTGCTGATCGTGTCGCGTACCGCGCGCGCCTTCGCCGGATCGCCGCCCGCCTGCTCCTCGATCACGCGCTCGACGAGGCTCACCGCGAACGTCACGCCGCATGCCTTGATCGCCTGCACGTCGCACGGCGCGAGCAGCGTCGGGCCCGCGCCGCTGCCGTCGCGCGTCGCGGCGAGCAGCGCGTCGGCGCGACCGAGCGATTCGCCGGCCGCATGGCGCACGACGTCGAGCAGATCCGCGCGGTCGAACAGATCGGCCGTCGTCGGCACCGTGCGCGTGATGTCGAACACCTCGCCGCGCCTCACGACGACGACGCTCGGCCCCGCGTGCGCGCCATCGCGGCGCCACACGCGTCCGACGAGCAGCGCGTCGTCGAGATCGGTCGGCAGACAAGCGGAAACAGGAAGCGTATTCATGGCGGTATTCCGTCGGTTAGCGGATCAATGGGAATGACGCGGCTCGCCGCGCTCGGCTATCACCTTCAGATACAAGGTCGCGGGCTCGAGGCAGCCGCCGGTCGACAGTTGCCCGACGAACTGTCGATACAGTTCCTGCCAAGGCGTTTGCGACGGCGGCACCTGGAATTCGGCGGATTCGCGGCGGTGCGCCAGCTCGTCGTCCGGCACCAGCACGTCGACGCGCCGCGCGTTCAGATCGACGCGAATCCGGTCGTTCGTGCGCAGCAGCGCGAGGCCGCCGCCCGCCGCCGCTTCCGGCGACATGTTGAGGATCGACGGGCTCGCCGACGTGCCGCTCTGGCGGCCGTCGCCCATGCAGGGCAGCGATTCGACACCGCGCTTGACGAGCTCCGCCGGCGGCGCCATGTTGACGACCTCCGCACTGCCCGGATAGCCGACCGTCCCGCAGCCGCGGATCACGAGGATGCATCGCTCGTCGATCGCGAGCGCCGGATCGTTGATCCGCGCACGATAGTCCTCGGGGCCGTCGAACACGATCGCACGCGCCTCGAAGACGTTTTCCGCGCCCGGTTCGCTCAGATACGTGCGGCGGAACGCGTCGCCGACGACGGACATCTTCATGATCGCGCTGTCGAAGAAGTTGCCCGACAGCACGATGAAGCCCGCGCCGTGCTTCAGCGGCGCATCGTGCGGCCGGATCACGTCGCCGTCCGCGGCCGGTGCCGCCGCCACGATGTCGGCGATCGTGCGGCCCGACACGGTCATGCAGCCGCGATGAATCAGTCCGGCGGCGTCGAGCTGCCGCAGGATCGCGGGCACGCCGCCCGCGCGATGGAAGCTCTCGCCCAGATATTCGCCGGCCGGCATGCAGTTGGCGAGCAGCGGCACCTGTTCGCCGACGCGCTGCCAGTCGGCGAGGCTCAGCTCGACGCCCATGTGCCGCGCAATCGCAATCAGGTGCGGCGGACAGTTCGTCGACGCACCGAGCGCCGACGCGACGACGATCGCATTCTCGAACGCGTCGCGCGTCATGATCTGCGACGGGCGCACGTCGTCGCGAACCAGATCGACGATGCGCTTGCCGGTCGCATACGCCATCTGCCCGCGCTCGCGATACGCGGCCGGTATGCTCGCGCAGCCGGGCAGCGACATGCCGAGCGCCTCGGCCAGACAGTTCATCGAGAGCGCGGTGCCCATCGTGTTGCAGTGTCCGATCGATGGCGACGATGCGGTCGTCAGGCGCATGAACCCTTCGTAGTCGATTTCGCCGGCCGCGAGCAGATTGCGTGCATGCCAGATCACGGTGCCCGAGCCGACGCGCTTGCCTTCGTGCCAGCCGTCGAGCATCGGGCCGCCGGACAGCACGATCGCCGGCAGATCGACTGTCGCGGCCGCCATCAGGCAGGCGGGCGTCGTCTTGTCGCAACCGGTGGTCAGCACGACGCCGTCGAGCGGAAAGCCGTGCAGGATTTCGACGAGGCCGAGATAGGCGAGATTGCGGTCGAGCGCGGCGGTCGGACGCCGGCTTTGCTCGGCGAGCGGATGCACCGGGAATTCCATCGGAATGCCGCCGGCGTCGCGAATGCCGGCCTTCACGCGCTCGGCGAGCGCGATGTGGTGACGGTTGCACGGCGCGAGGTCGCTGCCCGTCTGCGCGATGCCGATGATCGGCCGGCCCGATTGCAGCTCTTCGCGCGTGAGACCGTAGTTCATGAATCGCTCGACATAGAGCGCCGTCATGTCGGCATGCGACGGATCGTCGAACCACTCCTGGCTGCGCAGCCTGCGCGGGGATTGCGTCATGTCTCCTTCTCCTGCTTTTCTGCTCCGGACGCGCCGGACTCCGTACCGGCCGCTTCGTCGCCGCACGCGCCGAATAGTTACCGGTAACATCAGCGCCGATACTAGCACGCGTCGGCGCGTCGCACCAAGCATCGACGATAGGAAAGCAGGCGCCGCCGCGCGACGCGATCGTCGCGCCGCGCTACGCGCTGTCGCGCTCGACGATGCCGTACTCGATCCGCACCTTCTTCGCGACGCGCGCCGATTCCGCGGCGTCGGCGTCGCCCGCGTCGAGCGCCGCGAGCAGCATCTCGCCGGTACGGCGCCCGATGCCGAGTGCGTCGACGGACATCGTCGTGATCGTCGGATGGCAGCACGACGCGACCTCGAAATTGCCGAAGCCGGCGATCGCGATGTCGTCCGGCACCGCGAGCCCGCGCCGATGACACTCCATGATCGCGCCGAATGCCGACATGTCGCTGACGCACATCACCGCCTGCGTGTCCGGCCATTGCGCGAGCAGCGCGGCCATCGCGGGGCCGCCGTGACTCATCGTCACGGGCGCATCGCCGAGCCGCACGACGCGCGGAGCGAGGCCGAGCGCCTTCATCTCCTGCTGATAGCCGCGCAGCCGCTCGAGGCCGCGCCGGTCGAGATCGCCGGCGCCCGCGAGAAAGCCGATACGCCGATGTCCTTTGCCCGCGAGGTAGCGCACCATTTCGCGCGCGGCCTTCGCGTTCGAGAAGCCGACGACGCGATCGACCGGATCGGCCGGCCAGTCCCACATCTCGACGATCGGCACGTCCGTGCGCTCGAGCAGTTGCCGCGTCGTGTCGGTATGCTGCGCGCCCGTCAGCGCGATCGCACGCGGCTGATAGCGCAGCAGCTGGCGCACCAGACGTTCCTCGCGCTCGAGCGAATAATCGGTGTCGCCGATGAGCAGCTGCAGGCCGTGCGGTTCGAGCGCCTCGGTCAGGCCCTGCACCGTATCCGAGAAGTTCGAACTCGACAGCGACGGCACCAGCACCGCGACGAACTCCGAACGCCCGGACGACAGCGCGCCGGCCGCCGCATCGGCCACGTAGCCGAGCTGCTCGATCGCGCGCTGCACGCGCTCGCGCGTTGCCGCCGACACGCTGCGATCGGCAAGCACGCGCGAGACGGTCATCTTCGACACGCCGGCCAGGCGCGCGACGTCGGACATGCGGGGCGGTGTGGTCTTGGTAGCGGCGGCGGATTTGGCCATCGACGATCGGAGCGGGGTTGAAACGACCGTATGATAGCCGCAAGCGGCGGCCCGCCGGCATCGCGGGCGAGTGTCGCCGCAGCGTCGCCCCCTCCTCTCACCCTCGCGCTGCGCAGCCTTGGCGGCCGCTTCGCACATCGATATTCATGTCGCGTATCCACGGCATGCGCGGGTAATCCCGAATCCCGATCGCCACGCAAACCGCACCGATCCGGCTTGCCGCGGCCGACCGCGCGTGCTACTTTAGTTACCGGTAACATTTCAGCCGGGCAGCCAACGTGCGCAACGCTCCGGCACACAAGTACAAATCCGGAGACACGTCATGCCCATACTCACCGAGACCGCGGCATCGGCCGCGCCTGTCGACGAAACCGAAGAGCGCGTCTATCGCAAGGTGCTGCGCCGCGTGCTGCCGCTCTTGCTGCTCTGCTACGTGGTCGCGTACCTCGACCGCGTCAACGTCGGTTTCGCGAAGCTGCAGATGCTCGATTCGCTCGGCCTCAGCGATACCATCTACGCCGTCGGCGCCAGCATCTTCTTCTGGGGATACTTTCTGTTCGAAATCCCGAGCAATCTGTTGCTGCATCGCTACGGCGCGCGGTTCTGGATCGCGCGGATCATGATCACGTGGGGCATCGTCTCGTCGTCGCTTGCGTTCATCGCGCCGCTCGCGCGGTTCTTTCACGTCGAAGCGTCGACGATGTTCTACATCCTGCGGTTCCTGCTCGGTGCATGCGAGGCCGGTTTCTTTCCGGGCGTGATCCTGTACATGAACTATTGGTTCCCTGCGCGCCGCCAGAGCACCGCGATGTCCGGCTTCCTGATCGCGATTCCGGTGAGCCTCACGCTCGGCGGCATCGTCTCCGGCTGGCTGATGGAAAACACGCACGGGCTGCTCGGCCTCGGCGGCTGGCAGTGGATGCTGCTGCTCGAGGGCATTCCGTCGATTCTCGTCGCGTTCGTCGTGCTCGCGTTCATGGGCGACGGCATCGCGTCCGCCAAGTGGCTGTCCGCGAGCGAAAAGGCGCTGCTGCAGCGCAATCTCGAACAGGAAAGCACGCGCAAGACGCACAGCATCGGCGCGGCGTTTCGCAATCCGCACGTCTGGCTGCTCACGTTCATTCTGCTCACGTTCAACACGGGCTTTTACGGGCTCGCATTCTGGTTGCCGTCGATCATTCGCGCGTCGGGCGTGCAAAGCCCGCTGAGCATCGGGCTGCTGACCGCGATTCCGTATCTGAGCGCCGTCGTCGCGATGCTGTGGAATGCCGCGCATTCGCGCCGTACCGGCGAGCGGCGGCTGCATGCGGCGATTCCGGCCGGCATCGGCGGCGTCGGACTGATGCTCAGCGCGTTCTTCGCGAGCAACGTGCCGCTGTCGATCCTGTTCCTGACGATCTCGACCTGCGCGATCCTCGGCCTGATGCCGATCTACTGGACGTTCCCCGGCCAGATTCTCGCCGGCACGGCCGCCGCGGCCGGCATCGCGCTGATCAACTCGATCGGCAACCTGTCCGGTTTCACCGGCTCGATGATTACGAGCGTCGCGAAAAACCTGACCGGCAACATCAACAACGGCACGTATGCGCTCGGCGCGTGCCTGCTCGTCAGCTGCGTGCTGATTCTCGCGATTCCGAAACGGCTGCTCGACAACCGCGTCGACGAGCGGGAGTGACGTCGGCGGGTCGGCATTCGGCGGTGCGGCGAACGCGTGTCGAACGGTTCGCGGACGCGCACCTGCCGGGGAAATATGCGCGCTTGCCGGAACGCGGCGCGCATTCGCGTTTGCGTCCGATCGGCTAACGCAACGCCGAAAGCTGCACGCTCCCTTCTTCTTCGATCGCCTGTGCGTCGTCATCGACGCGGCGCACCGCGCGGCCGATGCGTCATCGATCGGCTTCGATGCCGGTTGTCGCGTTCGCGAATCGTCTGCTTCAACTGCCGCCGCTCGCTAATACGGCGGCTCGCTCACCCGGCCGACCTCGAATCCGAGACGACCGCAATCGCTTCGACTTCGATCAGCGCATCCGGCGAAAACAGCGCGGACACCTCGACGAGGCTCTCCGCCGGATACGGCGCGGTAAACCATTTCCGCCGAACATCGACCATCTTGTCGAGATACGACATCGACGACAGGAATACGGTCGTCTTCACGACGCGATCCATGCCGGAGCCGGCCGCCTGCAGCACGCGTGCGAGATTGCCGAACGCGCGCTCGGCCTGACGGTCGAAGTCGCCCGGCCCGTCGATCTCGCCATCCTCGCCGATCGCCGGCTGGCCGGAAACGAATACGAAGTCGCCGACACGGATTGCCTGTGATAATAGGAACGGCGCATAAGGGTCCGGATTCGTGTGGACTTGCTCGATTTTCATGCGGATCTCCCGATTCGGTTCATCGTGGGGACGGCAGTATCGGTCGAGCGCCCGCGCACAACAAATGGTCAATTCTCACCCGACAGATGAGCCGTTCTAATCCATGCGCAAACTCCCTCCCCTGAGCGCGCTGCGCGCGTTCGAAGCCGCGGCGCGGCGCGGCGGCTTCAAGGCCGCGGCCGAGGAGCTCAACGTCACGCCGACCGCGATCAGCCACCAGATCCGCCAGCTCGAGGACTGGCTCGGCGTGAAGCTGTTCGAGCGCCGCACGCGCAGCGTGCGATTGACCGAAGGCGGCACCGCGCTGTTTCCGGCGCTGCGCGACGGGCTCGACAGCTTCGAGCGCGCAATCGAAACGACGCGAAACCTCGACGGCGGCAAGGTGGCGACACTGACCTCGACCGTCGCGTTCACGGCCAAATGTCTCGCCGCGCGCGCGGGCGGTTTCCGCGCCGCGTATCCGGACTGGACGCTGCGGCTCGATGCGACCAACGCGATCGTCGATCTCGACCGGTCCGCCGACGCGTCGATCCGGTACGGTCCCGGCTACTATGCGGGGCTCGTGTCGGAGCTGCTGTTCAAGGATCATTTCGCGCCGGTGTGCCGCCCGCATCTGGCGATCGCGACCGCGCAGGACTTGCAGCGCGCGACGTTGATTCACTTCGACTGGGGCGCGCCCGTTCGCGACGATCCGCGCGCGATCACGTGGGCGCACTGGCTCGACGCGGCGAGGATGTCGGCCATCGATCCGAACGCGGGGCTGCGGTTCAACGACGAGATTCATGCGATGCAGGCGACGCTCGCCGGACAGGGTGTCGGCCTGATCAGCCTGACGCTCGTGGCCGACGAACTCGCCAACGGTACGCTCGTACAGCCGTTCGATCTCGCGCTGGAGAGTTTTCAGTACGACCTCGTCTACAGCCCGCGGTCCGCGAGCCGACACGCGACCGGGATATTGAAAAGCTGGGTGCGCGGGGAATTTGCGGACGCGCATGCGCGGGTGTCGGGTTGCGGCGTGCCGTGCGAGGCCGCGGAGGATTGACGCGGCGCATCGGCGCGCCGCAATGCCCCGATCGGCGGACGTCGAAAGCTGCCCCGCTCATCATTTGCCAACGGCAGCCGGGCCTGGCGCCGCGTCGCCGCGCGGACCGCCCCGGAAGGCCCCGATGCAAGAGCCTGCGCAGTCAGTGGCAATCGCACACCCAGCGCGAATTCAGCATGACGCTGCACATATTCACCCTGACGAACCGAGGATCCTTGTGTGCAAGAAAGTCGTCGTTGAAGGTGCCGAACGTCGTTTCCGGACGGTGCTTCATCCCGTCGTAGAACGCGTCGATCATCTTGTTCGCAAAATCGGCTTCGCGCGGATACGCGGCGACCACCGCCGCGCGCTGCTCGTCGGTGAACTGCTCGAAGCCGCGTCCGGCCACGTCCATACCCGCGCCGGCCTGCACGAGCGCAATTTCGCCGTGCATGTGCTCCGGAATGCCCGGCGTCGTGTGCAGCGCAACAGCGGTCCACACCTTCTCGATGTCCGCGTCCGAGATGCGATGGCTCCGAAGGAAATCGCGCGCCGCATTGGCGCCGTCCACTTCGAAGCGAAGCCGGCTGTCGCGATAGGCGGACGTCAGCCCGATGTCGTGGAACATTGACGCAACATAGAGCAGTTCGGGATCGAACACGATGTTCCGGCGTTGTCCGAGCAGTGCGCCCCACAGGTATACGCGCGCCGAGTGGTTGAACAGCAATTCGCCCTCGGTGTCGCGGATGAGTTGCGTGACCTCGCGCGCCAGCTGGCTGTCGGGGATCACGGCGTCGATCGATCCATTCGTCTGCACGGTATCTTCCTTCGTCTGTTCGCTCGATTGGATGCGGCCCGCTCGAGCAGGCCGCCGAAGCCGACGGCCGAAGGCGGTCGCCGGATTCGGGCTGCGGCCGATTGGCCGCGTCGATACGACAAAGTACGCTTCCGTCCGGACAGCAAACAGTCCCAAGATCGAAAAATCGAAATGCACCATCGACCCATGACGACGCTCTCCATTGGCCTCGACCGCTCCGGACGCACGTCGCTGTCCGCCCAGATCTACGGCTCGATCCGCGATGCGATCGAGTCCGGCAAGCTCGCTTCGGGCGCACGGCTGCCATCGTGGTCCGATCTGGCCGCGCAGCTCGGCGTGTCGCGCGGCACCGTCCGCGCCGCTTACGAGCGCCTGATCGACGAGCAGTTCGCGATCGGGCTCGGCGCCGCGGGCACGCGCGTCGCCGAGCGTCCCGCGGTGCCGGTCGCGGCCGGCTGGTCGCCGGAGGCGCCGCCCCTTCCCGACCTGTTCGCCGGATTCGGCAACGCACCGCTGCCGTTTCAGATGGGCGTGCCGTCGCAGGCGGCGTTTCCGTTCAAGCTTTGGTCGCGCGTGCAGGCGCGCGCGGCGCGGCGCGCATCGGCGGCGCCGGTCGGCTACCCCGACCCGCGCGGCGATCCGGACCTGCGCAGGGAAATCGCCGCCTATCTCGCCGTCGCGCGCGGTCTTCGCTGCAGTCCGTCGCAGGTATTCATCACGGCGGGGTTCTCGGGCGCGCTGGGCCTCGCGATCCGCGGGCTCGGAGTGGAAGGCCGACACGCGTGGATCGAAGACCCCGGCTTTCCGCTCACGCGGACGGCGCTCGGTCTGGCCGGCATGACGGTCGCCGCGGTGCCGGTGGACGCGGACGGACTCGATGTAGACGCCGGCATCCGGGATACGAACGACGCGGCGCTGGCCGTCGTCACGCCCGGCCAGCAGGCCCCGCTCGGCGTGACGATGTCGCTGGCGCGGCGGATTGCGCTGCTTGCATGGGCACGACAAAACGACGCGTGGATCGTCGAAGACGACTATCTGAGCGAGCTTCAGTTGACCGGGCGTGCGGCGCCCGCGCTTGCGTCGCTCGATCAGGACGGGCGCGTGCTGCATATCGGCAGCTTCAGCAAGACGCTGAGCCCCGCGCTGCGTCTCGGTTTTCTCGTCGTGCCGCCGGACATCGCGCGGCGCTTCGGCGACGTTGCAGCGTGCCTCGCACCCGCGCCGGCCGCATGCGCGCAGCACGCAGTGACGGAGTTCATCCAGGACGGACACTATCTTCGGCATTTGCGCCGAATGAAGCGGCTGTACGCAGCGCATCGCGAGGCGCTGCTACGCTGTCTGAACGAGCAGCGTTCGACTGCGATCGCGGTTCAGGCGACGGCCGGCATGGCCGTGGTGACGGCGCTGCCGGCCGACGTGTCGGACGTCGATATCGCGATGCGTGCCCGCGCATGCGGGCTGTCCCCGGTCCCGCTGTCGCCGTGGTACATGGGCGCTGCGCGCCAGCAGGGCCTGCTGCTCGGCGTGACGAACCTGAACCACAGCACGCTTGCCGACGATTGTCGCCGCCTGCTCGCGCTGGTTCGCGAGCATCGCTGACGCACCGGCCACGACTGCACTCCGACGGCCGCTTGGTACAAAGAAAATGTTCATTCCTGGTGCTTTTTCGTGTTCCTTTCGCACACGACAATGGGGAACCTCAACGAGCCAGACAACCATGAACATTCGGAACATTCAGTCGATTGCAACTGCCGCATGCGCAGGCATCGCGTTCGGCATCGCGGTGCCTGCCGCGGCGCACGGCACCGGTGAAACCGTCACGCCGAACTTCCGGCACGCGATTCCCAACCTTCCCGGCAAGACCTTGACGGCCGTCGTCGTGGACTACGCGCCGGGCGCAGCATCGCCGGCGCACCGGCATGCGGGCTCCGCTTTCATCTATGCGTACGTGTTGTCCGGCGACATCGAATCGCAGGTCGACGACGGCCCGACGCGCGTCTATCACACCGGCGAAAGCTTCTTCGAAGCACCGGGCGCGGTGCATCGCGTCAGCCGCAATGCGAGCACATCGCGGCCGGCCCGGTTGCTCGCGGTATTCGTCGCCGACAGCGACGACACGGTCCTGACCACCCCGGTCAAGTAAATCCCCTTCTTTCAGGAGTTACCTCATGAGCAAGCGTCTCGATTACAACCAGATTGCGCCCGCGGGAGTGAAAGCGCTCGGCGGCGTCTACGGTTATGTGATGCAGAGCGGGCTGTCGCCAGTGCTCGTCGATCTCGTCTATCTGCGCGTGTCGCAGATCAACAACTGCGCGTACTGCCTCGACATGCATACGCGCGACCTGCTGAAGAAGGGCGTGAAGATCGAAAAGCTCGCGCTCGTGCAGGCGTGGCGAGAGGCCGGCAATCTGTTCGACGAGCGTGAGCGTGCGGCACTCGCGTGGGCGGAGTCCGTCACGCTGGTCGCGACGACCGGCGTACCGGACGACGCATTCGAAGCGGCACGTGCGGTATTCAGCGAGCGCGAGCTCGTCGATCTCACGATCGCAGCGAGCCTGATGAACACGTACAACCGGATGGCGATCAGCTTCCGCAACACGCCGCAGGCCGTGCTGGAGCAGTGACGCGCGGGCACCGCGGGTCGGCATCGCGCGGCGAGGATCGACCTCGCGATCCTCGCGCGCGATGCGCACCACTTCCTGCATGCAGCCGCTGCGGGCAATGCACGGCATGCACGACGCTTCTGCAAGACTTTCGCTTCATCAACCGGCTTCGACATGGCATCTTCGGATCGCTGAAGCACGCCCGACGCGCGCATGAGCAGCGGCGACGTGCACGGCGATCGAACCAAGGAGAAAGCGAATGTCCGAAGCATCCACTGCACACCCGCGAGATCAGCTGATCGCGCGTTGCCTGCCGTTTCTCGAAGAAGTCAAAGACATGACCGCGGGCACCGAGGCGGAGCAATGGCTCAACGCCAGGTACGGCGTCGAAAGCGCGTTGTACAAGGATCTTGCGCGCCTGATTACGCTCGGCGTCGAACAAGGCTGGGCAGCCGACGTCGAAATCGCCGGCCCGAAGTATCGCCGCGCGCGACTCATGCCGCCCGTCGCCGAAACGTTCTATTTCAGCATCACGGCCGTGCTGATGGACAGTACCGGCAATACGCAACGCAACCCGGAGCACGCATTTCGCGGCGATTATCACGCGCATCCGTATGGCGAGTTCAATCTCGTCGTGCCGCTCGACGACGGCGCGGCGCTCGCGGGCCCGAATGGATGGTGTTACGGCGGCTGGACCGCCCCCGCGCCCGGCAGCCATCACTTTCCGGAGGCCAAAGGCGGTGCGGTGATCGCGCTGTTCTTCTTGCCCGCCGGACGAATCGCGTACGACGTCAAGCCGCCCGCGCACTGAATCGTCGATCGATGCAGGCGTCGCGTGACGCTCGCATCGATCGACCGAAGTCGGCCGATGTGCGCCGACGATCGCGCACTCGCACGCTCGTCGGCCCGCGCATTGTCCGTCATCGGATCCAATCGAAAAGCCCGAACAGGGTCGCGAACGACCATGTTCGGGCGCGTGGGGTCTTCAACCCGTCGATGGCCGGGCCGCTTCAGAACCCGTGAAACGATGCGAACGCTTCAACGGGCAGCTTCGGCATCTGCGGACGCTTCTTCGCCCACTCCGGATCGCCATAGCCCATTGCCATCGTGCACACCACCAGCTCCTCGGGCGCGAGCGTCAGCTGCTCGCGAATCACCGCGTGATAGCGCGCCAGGAATTCCTGCGTACACGTGTCCAGCCCGCGCGCCTTGGCCGCGAGCATCACGTTCTGGATGAACATCCCCAGGTCCAGCCAGCTTCCTTTCTCGAGACGACGATCGATCGTGAAGATCAGTGCGACGGGCGCGTCGAAGAACCGGCAGTTGCGCGCCGTATTCGCCGCGCGCGCGGCGGTGTCCTGCGGGCCGATGCCGAGCGAACCGAAGAACACGGCGCCGAACTCGCGTCGACGCGATGCAAACGGTTCGGGCAGCGGCTCCGGCAGGTAACGATACTCGGACGCGTGATCGTCCGGCGAAGTCGCGTGCGCGGTACCGAGCGCATCGACCAGCCGCTCCTTCGCGGGTCCGGCGGCGACGTGAACGCGCCACGGCTGCACGTTCGCGCCGGTCGCCGCGTAGCGCGCGGCGTTGAGAATGCCCTTCACGACGGCCGGATCGACTTCGCGATTCAGATAGAACCGGTTCGCAAACCGGCTCATCATGATCCGTTCGAGTTCGGTCAGTTCGTGTGCGGTTTCAATATCGTCGGTGAACATGGAGTCGCCCTTCGTTGAATGCGTTGTCGCAGGCTACATGAGCGATCCACGTCGAAGAAGTGCATTTTTCTTAACAGCGAAATGCATCGCATGCAGCTCACCGTGTCGGTTGCCGGCCGTCCCATGCGGCGTTCGCGGCCGCTACGTCGTGCGCCGCGTCCGCAAGCCTGTCTCGCAGCCACGCGTGGCCCTGATCGTCGGCGTGCCGCTCGTGCCAGATCATCTGCAGCGCACGCGTGGTCGGCTCCCACGGCAGCTCCGCCGCGTGCACGAGGCCCGACAGCGCGAAGAACCGCGCAAGCGATGCCGGCACGATCGCCGCCGTCTGCGTGCCGGCGAGCAGGCTCGGGATCGCGAGGAAGTGAGGCTGCACGATCCTGAACGCCGGCCATTTGCCGATCGATTCGAACGCGGCGACCAGCGCAGCGCGGTCGAACATCTCGGTCCGGCGCGTCAGCCCCCGTTCGGACAGAAAGCCGTCGTCGGAACCGCCGGTCGACACCACCATCAGCGGCAGAGCAGCGAAGTCCCTCAGCCCGATTTCCCGTTCGGCGAGCGGGTGATCGGCGGCGATCACCATCATGTCGCGCTCTTCCAGCAGCACGCGTTGCTGAATACGCGGCGGCACGTTGGAAAACGATCCGAGCGCGATCTCGACCCGGCCGACGTCGATCTGCGTGGTCAGGTCGATCCGGCTCGCGGGCAGCACCGTGACGTTCGCGTGCGGCGCGTCGGTCGCCAGCGCACGAAAGAACGGTGGCAGCAGCACCGCGGTCATGTAGTCGGTCGCCGCGATGCAGAATTGCCGCTGCGTGCTGCCGGGATCGAACTGCTTCGGCCCGATGGCACGCTCGACGATCACGAGCGCATCGCGCACGAGCGGCGCCATCTCGAGCGCGCGCGCCGTCGGCTCCATGCCGGTGGCCGTCCGCACGAACAGGTCGTCGTTGAGAAATGCACGAAGCCGTGACAGCGCGTGGCTGACGGCCGACGGACTCAGATGGATCGCCTCGCTGGCGCGCAGCACGTTGCGCTCGCGCAGGATCGCATCGAATACACGAAGCAAGTTCAGATCGAGATTACTCATTGCTTTACCCCGCTTTGGCGTCAGCGGCCGGTTCGGTGAGCGCTGAACGATTCGTTTTGACCGGATGAAATCCGGGCGGCGGCCGTGCGACGTCCGCGTTCATATAGCACATGGGATCGTTGCAAAGATAGCGGAATGCCGGGAAGTACGAACGGGACCGGGCATCCGGCATCGCGCGCGTCGCCTGCCGGCCCAAGCCTTTCCCCAATCACGGCCGGGCGCCCGCCGCATCGACCATCCGCATCATCGTCCGCGCATTGCGCTGCGCGACATCGCGGTAGCAGTTATTGAACAACACGTGCGTCTGCGCAGCGCGCCCGGCAATTGCCGTGATCGGCCCCGCCAGATCTCGCAGTTCGTCGTCGCTGTACTCGTAGTTGAACCGCTCGGCCACCGTCGCCGAGCCGTTCCAGGTCGCCGCGTTGCGGCCATGCAGCCGCACGATCGCGAGCTCGCTCGACGTCGCCTCCCACACCGAGTGCACGCGCTTCGTCACGCCTTCCGGCGCATCGACGATCACGTGCACGATCCCGTGCGCGCGCTCCATCGCCAGCGTCGACTCGCGATGCTTCTCGTCGAACCAGCTCTCGTGCCGGAATTCGAATGCGGTGAGCAGCGGATGCATGCGCTCGGCGCAGTGCTCGACGTGCGCGCGCGACTTCGGCGCCGCGGTCACCCAGTGCGGAAACTGAAACAGCACGGCGCCGAGCTTGCCTGCGTCGTGCAACGGCCGCAGCGCCTCGAAGAAGCGCGACCACAATTCCTCGACGATCGGCGCCGGCACGTCCTTGTAGTAGAGGTTCTTTTTGCCGGTGCTCGGCAGCTCGGCCTGCAGATCCTTCGGAAAGAATCTCGGCTCCGTCTGATGGCCGGTGAAGAGCCGGAACGCCTTCATGTCGAACACGAAGCCCGGCGGCGTCCGCTCGACCCAGAGCGCACTGTTCGTCGCGCTCGGCATCGCGTAGTACGACGAATCCACCTCGACCACCGGAAACACGCTCGCGTAATACCGCAGCCGCGCCTCCGCGCTCTTGAAGCCGGGCGGGTAAAAAGCGCCGCATTCGATCAGCGTCTTGTCGGCCCAGGAAGCCGTCCCTACGAGTATCGACATACGCGTCTCCGGTTAAGCGACGGTGCGCGGGCGCTCTGCGCGCTTCGTTCCGCGTTCGCTGCCCGCGGCAAGGGTTGCCGCGCAAGCGTACGCAAACCGCCGCAAACAGACAATTCGCGCTGTCCCGCAATCGCGCCGCCGCAAAAATTGCGCCAGCGCGACCGCTGCATAGCCGGCGTGGTGGCGCGCGCTCCTGCGTGCGGCACGCGCCTTGCGACAGCCTTCCCGCCTTCACGGACGGGGATGCAGATGACGCTGGATACACGGCTGCGCGACCTGCGCAGGACGATGCGCGAGCGATTCGGGATTGGCCGCCTGCGCGGCGGACAGGAGGCCATCATCCGCAGCGTGCTTGCACGGCGCGATACGCTGGCCACGATGCCTTCCGGCGCCGGCAAGTCGCTCTGCTATCAGTTGCCGGCCCTGCATCTGAACGGCGTGACGCTCGTCGTTTCGCCGCTGATCTCGCTGATGAAGGATCAGGCCGACAAGCTGCATGCGCTCGGCATCGACTGCTTGCTGCTGAACAGCACCCTCAAGCGCAAGGACGAACAATCGGCGTTGCAGGCGTTGCGCGACGGCCGCACGCGAATCGTCTTCGTGACGCCGGAACGACTCGCGCAGCCCGCGTTCGTCGACGTGCTCGCGGGCGGCACGCGCGTGCCGGTCGAACTCGTCGTCGTCGACGAAGCGCACTGCGTGTCGAAGTGGGGCCATGATTTCCGGCCGGCCTTTCTCGACATCGCGCATGCCGTCGACACGATCGGCGGCCCGCCCGTCCTGGCGCTGACGGCCACCGCGACGCCCGAGGTCGTCGACGACATCGTGCACGCACTGCGGCTGCGCGACCCCACGATCGTGCGTACCGGGACGTACCGGCCTAACCTGCACTACCGCGTCGTACACACCGGCGGCGGGCACGGACGCCGCGAAGCCGCGCGCGCGCTCGAACTCAAGCAGCAGCGCCTGCTCGATCTGATCGGCGAACTGCAGGGCGCGGGCATCGTCTATGTCGCGACCGTGCGCGACGTGCAACGCGTATGGGCGTGGCTGGCGGCGAGCGGCGAAAGCGTCGCGCGCTACCACGGGCGGATGCCGGCCAGGCAACGCCGTGACGAGCAAGACCGCTTCATGAACGGCGACGCGCGCCTGATCGTCGCGACGAACGCCTTCGGCATGGGCATCGACAAGCCGGACGTCCGCTTCGTCATCCACTACCAGATCCCCGGCAATCTGGACGCGTATTACCAGGAAACCGGGCGCGCCGGGCGCGACGGCGAAGCCGCCGACTGCGTGCTGCTGTTCGACCTCAACGATCGCCGCATCCAGCAGTTCTTCCTCGCCGGGAAGTATCCCGATGCCGCACTGGTATTGCAGGTGTTCGATGCGATCGCGGCAGCGACCGGCGACGCGCAGCAGGAAGCCGCGTCGCCCTCGGCTGGACCGGCACGCACGCCGCTGTCGGGAAAAGCGCTCGCGGAAAAGCTGACGGACGTTCCGTCCGGCAAGCTCGACGTCGCGCTCGCGATGCTGATCGACGCGCGCATCGTTCAGCGCGACCGCCAGCATCGCTACCGGTTGCGCAAGGGCGCGGCGCCGACGCAACTGCGCGACGCGATTCCGGCGGCCGCAGAGCAATTCCAGCAGATGCGCGAACGCGATCGCAAGGCATTGCAGCAGATGATCGATTACGCGCAAAGCGGACGCTGCCGCTGGCGACTGATGCTCGAGTACTACGAGGAAGACACGAAGATCGAACGCTGCGGCACTTGCGACAACTGCCTGCATCCGCCGCATGTCGAGCCGCTACCCGAAGTGCATTCGCCGGCCGCGATCGCGCGCCGCCGTGCCGAGCGCGTGGCCGAGCAGACGCGCGGATGGTCCCGTGGAGAGAAAGCGCGCGTCGCGCGATTCGGTGTCGGCGAGGTCGTCATGGCGACCGACGAGCAGGTCGCGATCCTGTTTCCCGATGGCAACGTGCGCACGTTCGTTGCGGGTCGCGTGCGACATGTGCTCGATGCCGAGCCGCGCAATCGCAACGTGGGAAGCACATCGGCACGTGAGGACACATAGCGCGCCGGCCGGCGGCACGGCGCTTGCGGCTCGCATGCGGGCGAACGGCGCGGTCGCGTCGTCTTCGTTGTTCGCACCGCGCTTGCAAAACGATGGTCAAAGGAACCCCCATGCAGACATCAGCCAGCACTGAAGATCATAGGCCACATGTCGCGCTCGCCCTGCAAGGCGGCGGCGCGATCGGCGCGTTTCAGGCGGGCGTGCTCGAGGCGCTCGATACCGCCGGCGTGCACATCGATGCGTGCTGCGGCGCATCGATCGGCGCGATCAACGCGGCGCTGTTCTTTGGCAACGAGCCTGCCTGCAGGATCGAGCGGCTGCGCGCGTTCTGGGATGCGATCTCGGTCCCCGACGGCTTGTCGCATGCGGTATCGGTCGGCTGGCTGCTGCCGTTCATCGACGATGCGACGATGCGGCGCGCGCTCGCGGAAGCGGAGCAAGGCTACGCGATGATGGCCGGGCTGCCGGGCTTTTTCAGCCGCCGGCTCGTGGTGCCCGTGCTGCGCGGCAACGGCAACCCGGCCAACGCGAGCGTGTTCGACATGCAGCCGCTGTTGCGCACGCTCGCGGCACTGTGCGATTTCGATCGTCTCAATGCAAGCAGTACGCGCGTGAGCGTGGTGGCTACGCACGTCGCGAGCGGCGACGCGCATTTTTTCGACAATCGGGACACGCGTCTGGACGTGACGCGCATCGCTGCATCGAGCGCGCTGCCGCCGTGGTTTGCGCCCGTGAAGATCGACGACGAATGGTACTGGGACGGTTCGCTGTCCGCGGGCCTGCCGCTGAAGCGCATCGTCGAAACGGCGCCCGCGGACAGACCGACGGTCGTGCTGCGCGCGGATCTCTGGAGCGGCGAAGGCGCCGTTCCGGACAACATGACGGATGTCGAGATCCGGCAGAAAAACATCCTGCAGGCGAGCCGGGCGGCGCTGTTCGAGCAGGGATGGCGCGATGTTTCGGAACTGCAGGCGACGCTCGCCCATGCGCTGGAGCGCATCGATGCACGCGCGATCGCCGACGATCCTCGGCTGGCGCACGCCGCATCGCGGCTGCCGCGTCACGCGCTTCGGATCGTGCCGGTCGACTACCGCAGGACGCAATGCGAGACGCACTTCAAGGACGGCCAGTTCGGCAAGGCCGCGATTGCGGAGCATTGGGAGAATGGGCGGCGCGCGGCGGAGGCCGTGTTGGCGGAGGTGGGTTGACGATGGCGGGGAAGAACGTGGACGTCGCTCGCCGTCCTGTCGGCTGGAAGCCGTCGATCGCCCGCACCGTCATTTTCCCGACTGCGCCGTACCCTTCGGATCCGGGCCATACGCCGTCGCGACCTTGCGTTGCTCCTCGAGCCTCGCTTCTGCCTGCTGAAGGCTTTCACGGCATTCCCCTGCCGGGCAATCGGCGAGCGGGTTATAGCCGACGCTTTCCAGTTCGGCGAGCTCCGCGCGAACCTGGGCGCGTGTGAGCGCAGCCGTGGATTGTGCGAAGCCGATGGCCGGTACGAAGACGGCGATGGCAATGACAGCAGCTTTGATCAACGAGTTCATGGTCCTACCCTTCTAACGAAACGTCAGCCGCGCACGACCGCAGCAACATGGTTAGTATTAGACCTTAAGGGTAATTACCTAGTCCATTGACTTCGTCTGCCGATGGGTTGAGCGTTCGGTTAAGTCGTGCCGCTCCCTCCGTGCAATGTGTCGCGTTCGGCGAGCGGCCGGAAAAACCGGCTCCACGCGATGCTCACAAGAACCGTCGCACATCCGCCGGCGACGACAGAGGCGACCGGACCCAACGCGGTCGCACTCAAGCCCGATTCGAATTCTCCCAGTTGATTGCTCGCGCCAACGAAGAGCGTGTTCACCGCAGCGACGCGTCCGCGCATGCGGTCCGGCGTTTCGAGCTGAATCAGCGTTTGCCGGACGACGACGCTGACCGTGTCGGCCGCGCCCGAGACCGCGAGCAGCGCAAGCGACAGCAAAAACGAGCGCGACAACCCGAAGGCGGCAATGCAGACGCCATACGTCGCGACCGCAACCAGCAGCTTCTTGCCGACCCCATTGCCGATCGCCCGGCGTGACAGCACGAGGCCGACAGCGAGCGCGCCCACGGCGGGCGCCGAGCGCAACAAGCCGAGGCCTTGCGGCCCCACGTGCAGAAGTTCCTTCGCATACACCGGCAGCAATGCGGTGGCGCCACCAAACAGCACGGCGAACAGATCGAGCGAGATGCCGCCCAGCAACAACGGATGGCTCCATACGAAGCGCAAGCCCGCAAGCACCGAGTCGGTCGTTACCGGTTCGCGCGGCGGCGCGACGTATTCGTAGCGGATCAAGGCATACATCACCGCGCTCGTGCAAAAAAGCGTCGCACAAGTCAGATAAAGCGCGTTGATGCCGGTCGCGAACAGCAGGCCGCCAAGCGCAGGACCCACGATCACGCACACCTGCTGGACCACCGTGCTCAGCGCCATCGCGCGCGCGAGCAGGTTCTGCGGGACGAGCATCGGCAGCAGCGCCTGCTGCCCCGCCATCTGGAATGGCCGGATCGCGCCCAGTAAGAGAGACAGTGCCAGCAGCAGATCGCGTGTAACGACCTGTGTCGTCGTCGCCGCGGCGAGCACGGCGGCAACCACGGCCTGCCCGACGAGACACGCAGCCACGATCCGCCCGCGGTGCAGGCGGTCCGCACAGTGGCCGGCGAGGAACGTGGTGCCTAGGCCCGGAACAAACTGAAACAGGCCCACCAGCCCGAGATACCACGCACTCAGCGTCAGCTCATACATGTGCCAGCTGACGGCAAGCATCAGCATCTGCTGCGCGCTGATGGCGCCCGCTCGCGCAGCGAGGAACTGGGCCAGCAGACGACTAGCGGACGCTTTTGTTCGCATAAGCCTGTGCGCCCCGCCCGTCCTGCGGCTCCTCACATCCGCTTTCCTTGATCTTCGGCGCCCACTTGCGCCGCAGCAGCACCACCGTGCTCGTCGCGCCGAGCAACAGGAACCCGAAAATCGCCGCCATCGGCAACGTGTAACTGTGGCCTACATGCAAGAGCCAGCCCGACAGGCTCGCCGACACCCCGCCCGCGAGGCTGGTCGCCACTTGCTGCAGACCCGTGTTCAGGCCCACCGCCGGCTTGGGAATCAACGTGAGCTTGACCAGCGCAAGATTGTTTGCGGTGACGAGCCCCACCAGCGAAAGTGAAGTGACGTTCCAGAACAGCGCCGACTGCAGCGACGGCGCATATGCGCCGAAAAGCACGGTCGTACCGCCGACGAACCCGGCGACGATGAACGACTTGCGGACCAGTACCGCGTCATGGCCGCGCGCGATCAGCCGATCCGCGGCCCATCCCGCCAACGCAGCCACCAGCGCAATGCCGGCAAAGCTGAAAAACGTATAGAGCCCCGACTGCCGCAGCGAAAGTCCCCGTTGTTCGACGAGATACGCCGGCATCCAGGTCATGCAGTAGAACGCGAAATAGCTGTAGCAGAAATTGGTGATGAGGCCGCCCCAGACCACCGGGCTCGCCAGCAGGTTGCCGAGTGGCACCGATGCCGCCCGACGCTTTGCCGCCGCCAGTTCTGCTCGCGACGGGAAGTCGTTGGGCAGCAGCATCTGCCACGGCAGCAGCCATACCAGTCCCGCGAGCCCCGTGATCACGAACATCGCATTCCAGGAACTGGCCGCAATCAGCCACGCGGCGAGCGGCGCGCCGAGCGCCGGTCCCATCTTGCCGCCGATCGAATAGATGCCGAGCGCCGTGCCCTTGCGGGTCTCGTCGAAATGGTCCGCCAGATACCGATAGGTGGCGGGCACGACCACGGCTTCCGCTGCGCCGATCACGAGACGCACGAGGATCAATGCGGATAGCGTGGTGACGAGGCCAGTGGCCGCGGCCGCAAGACACCACAGCAAGAAGCACACGGAGTAAGGCCATTTCACGCCGTAGCGGTCGACGAGCCAGCCCATCGGCATCTGCAGTAGGCCGTACGACCAGAACATGGCGGAACCGAGCCAGCCGCGCTCGACGTTCGTCAGCGCGAAGTGCGCGACGAACCGATGATCCGCGAGCGCCGCCGACATGCTCGTGCGGTCGACGAACGAAATCATCAGCCCCAGCGCGAGCAGCAGCAGAACGGTCCACCGGCGCTCAGGCCGCACTGCTTCCTTTCCCATGATCTGCACGGGTCGGTCTCCGGTTTTTGGTGTTCTATCGCGCTACGCTGCCTGCCATTACCCGAGATTCGCGGTCACGTCATCGAACAACTCGTCCACCGACAGGCGCCGCGGCAGAATCTTCTGGTCGAGCGCCCACTCGATCGCGAGTTCGATGCCTTTACGGTTCGCTTCCAGCCCGATCGGCGGGAACACCGCCGGCACGCCTTCGGCCAGCGAGCGGCTTTCCACGATCATCCGATAGATCTCGCGCACGATGTCGGGTCGCTCCTTCGATACACGCTCGTGTACCACGAACATGTGATTGATCGGCACCACCTGTTCGCGCGCGAACCAGTCCTTCGCGGCCCGCTGCGCATCCGGCACCAACGTGCGCACGCGCTCGTCCTTCGGCATATCCTCGCCGAGCAGCGCAGCAGCCAGTTCGCCGCGAAGCATCATCTCGGGAATCGACGAGCCCTTCGGCAGCCGCTGACAGTTCGGCGGATCGTTGTACTCGGCCAGATGCCCGTCGTTCAGCGTCATCCATGTGACCTTGTCCAGATCCACGCCGTACTCGTGGCGCAGGATGCCGCGGATCCACAGCGCGGTGGTCTGCGTGTACGTGCGCACGCCCACCTTCTTGCCCTCGATGTCCTTCGGGTCGAGATGGCCGAAGTCGATGTTGTAGCCCGCGCAGTGATGCTGGAAACGACCCGAGATCGGCGTCGGCAGCAGCACGTACGGCTTGCCGTACGCCTTCGCCTGCAGGAACGTGACGATCGCGAGCTCGCCCGCGTCGAATGCGCTCTCGCGCACCATCGCCTTGAAGCCGTTGTGCGCGGGCGTCGGTCCGCAGAAGTCGAGCGTCACGAGGTCGGACTTCACGCGACCGTCGCGCATCGCTTTTGTGACCGCATATTCGGACAGATTGGTGCGCAAGGTCGGCACCCCGGTCAGTGTCGTGGTCATTGCTCTCTCTCCATACTCGGTGGTCTTCATCCTTTTATCGTCGGCTATAACCGAACCTCGATCAGGCGTGGTCCAGGCTCGCGCGTCGCATCGACGAGCGCCTGATAGAAGGCCTGCGCCGTGTCCACGCCGACGCCGGGCACGCCCATGCTTTTCGCCATCGCGAGCCAGTCGATGCGCGGACGGTCGATGTCGATCATCGAGAGCGCGCGCTCGCCCGGCGTTCCTGCGCCCATGTTCGCGTACTCGGCCTTCAGGATCGCGTAGCTGTTGTTCGCGAAAATGATCGTCGTGACGTTCAGGTTCTCGCGCGCCTGCGTCCACAGCGACTGGATCGTGTACATTGCGCTGCCGTCGCCGACCATGCATATCACGCGCCGCTCCGGACAGGCCAGCGCTGCGCCGGTGGCCACCGGCGTCGCGTAGCCGATCGAGCCGCCCATGTTGTTGATCAGGTCGTGCGGCGCCGCGCCCATCGTGTGGCCCATCGTCTCGCGGCCGGTGGTCAGCGATTCGTCGACGACGATCGCGTTTTCCGGCAGTGCTGCCGAGAGCGCGTGTGCAATGCTCAGCGGCGTCAATGCGCCTTCGGGCACCGGTGTTTGCACGCGCGCCTGCAGCACCGGCCGGACGCTTCTCGCATTCAGCGCATCCAGCAGCATCTCGAATGCAAGTGCGCTGTCTTCGTCGGCTTCCACCAGCGTGTGCACGAGCGTGCCTTCGGCCTTCAACAAGCTCGGTTTGTCCGGGTATGCGAAGAACGCGACCGGCTCCTGGGTCTCGACCGTGACGATGTGCCTGAAATCCTTCAGGAACGCCTGTGCGAGCGGCACCGCATACGGGATTCGCTCGATCGGCACGCGCCCCGCCCCGCGCTCGATGCGCGCGGTGAAGAACTGCGAGCCGAGCCGCGCACCGGTTGCCGCTGCGACCTTGCCGGCACGTTCGAGCGCCGCACCGCGCGTCGCGCGATTGCCGAGAATGATCAACGTCGGCTCGCCCGAGCGCAGCACCTTCGCGACGTGCTCGATACGGGCCGGATTCGGCGCCTTGCGCGCCGCCACCGTGCGCGGCGGCGTAAGCGCGGCAGTTGCCTGATGCCACGACGTATCGCCTGGCAGGATCAACGTCGCGATCTTGCCGGGATGCTCCGAAGCCTTCGCAACGGCGGTCGCCGTATCCCACGCGATCGTGTCCGCCGAATCGGCGCGGCGTATCCAGTGGCTGAGCGGCCGCGCCAGTCCTTCGATATCCGAGGTGAGCGGCGGATTGTATTTGAGGTGCGAAGTCGAATGCTCGCCGATGATGTTGACCATCCCCGACGATGCCCGCTTCGCATTGTGGATGTTCGCGAGGCCGTTCGCGAGGCCGGGCCCCAGATGCAGCAGCGTCGACGCGGGCGTATCCTTCATCCGGTACCAGCCGTCGGCCGCGCCGGTCGCGACACCTTCGAACAGGCACAGCACGCTGCGCATTTTCGGGTTCTCGAGCGCCGCCAGAAAATGCATCTCCGACGTGCCCGGGTTTGCGAAGCAGATATCGACGCCTTGATCCACCAACGTCGCGACGAGACTTTGCGCGCCGTTCATTTAGTAGCCCGCCGCCTCACGCGCCATCCCGACCACGCCGTAGCTGCGCATCGGCGCGGACAGCAGCAGGCCGTATCCCTCCTCGAGCACGCGCTTGTGGTTCTTTGCCGAAACGTGCGGATGCGCGACTACGACGTCATGACGCTTGCACGTATCGACAATTCGGCGCATCGCATCGACCACGATCGGGTTGTCGTAGTCGCGCGGACAGCCGAGCTCCTGACTCAGATCGCCCTCGCCGATCATGATGAAGCCGATCCCCGGTACGTTCGTCAGGATGTCGTCGAGGTTCTCGATTGCCTCGGTGCTCTCGCACATCAGGCCCACGAGAATTTCTCCTTCCGGTGCAAGCGGCCATACGTCGGCCTTTTTGTAGTACTCGGCTATCGTCAGGCCCCAGTAGCGCGATGCATTCGCCGGGCCGTCGCCGCGCACGCCTTTCGGCTCGTACAGCGAGGCATTCTTCGGTCGCGCGTAGCGGCACGACGCGACCGCGTTGTAGGCCTGTTCGACGGTCGAGACGTGCGGCCAGATCACACCGTACACGCCGCGATCGAGCACCTGCTTGGCGAACGCCTGGTTCATCTCGGCACCGTTCGCCGGGATACGCGCGAGCGGCGTAACGCTCGGTGCAATCGAACCGGAGGACGCGATCGCCTTGCGGTTCAGCAGGTACTGCAGCGCATCGCCCAGCGCGGTGACGTCGTACGGATTGTGCTCCATCTCGAAGACGAGACCGTCGTACGGCGATTCGCTCATGTCGATCGCGGTCTGCCGGTCGAGTTTCGAAAACGCGGCAAACGCGGGCTTGCCCGATTCGAACGCGCGGATCAGGCCATTCAGGCGGGTTTGGCTCATTGGGTGTCTCCGTGGTGAATCATGTGCGTTCTTATGCCAACGCCGGATACAACTTCAGCGCGGTCTTGCCGAAAATCCACTCGCGATCCGTTTCGCTGAGACACTGCAGTCCGTCCTGAGCGGTCGCCAGGATTTCGGTGAGCGTGCCCGGCGAAGTCGGGAAGTTCGAACCCCACGCAAGGCGCGCAGCGCCGAACGCTTCGACCACGCGCGGAAAAAACGTCTCGGCGCTTGCCTTTTCCTTCTTCACATCGCCGAAAATGCGCGGCGTGAGCTTCAGGTAGACGTTCGGCAGATCCGCCATCGCGAACAGGCTCGCAGCATTCGCGTACGGCGGCCCGTCGAGGACGTCCGGCCGTGCGAGGTGGTCGAGGACGATGTTCACGCGCGGGAACTTCTGCGCCAGCATCCGAACCTGCGGCAGGCCGATCGGCCCGGTCTGGATGCACATCGGCAGCTTCAGCTCCGCGAGAATCTCCCACGCGCGAAACGACTTCGGATTCTCCAGCTCGCTCGGATCGAAGTCCTTCGTCGAGCCGCCGGTGAAGATGCGCAGCCCCGCCAGACCGCTGCCGACCCACTTTTCGATGACCGATGCAACGTCGTCGCCCAGCATGTCGACCGAGCCGACGGCAACGAGCCGATCCGGAAAGCGCGCACAACTGTCGACCACGTAGCTGTTGTCGAAGCCATACGTCGTCGACGAATGCACGACGGCCGCCTTCGCGACACCGGCTTCGTCCATGGCGCTGATCAACGCTTCAACGGTGTTCGGCCGTTCCTGCGACCATTCCGAGCGCTTGCCGAACAGCGGCGCCGGTGGGTAGCGCTTCTCGTCGTCCGAGATAATGTGCGGATGAATATCTACGATTGATGTCATGGCGTTTCTGTTCCTGTGCCTGCCGTTTGCCTACAGTCCGCGTGCCTTCAGCCGCGCATCGAGTCGCGGGTACACGCGCCGTGCGTTGCCTTCGTAGATCTTGAAGCGGTCCTCGTCGCTCAACGACGGGATTGCGTCGATGTAGCGCTTCGTGTCGTCGAAGAAATGCCCCGTGCACGGATCCTTGCCGCGCACGGCGCCGATCATCTCCGAGCCGAACAGCACGTTGTCCGATGGAATCACCTTCGTCAGCAACTCGACGCCCGGCTGGTGATACACGCACGAATCGAAGAACACGTTCTCCAGCAGCCCTTCGAGCGGCCGCTCGCGCATCTCCAGCGACATCCCGCGATAACGGCCCCAGTGGTACGGCACGGCACCGCCGCCGTGCGGGATCACCAGACGCAGCGTCGGGAAGTCCTTGAACAAGTCCGACTGCAGGATCTGCATGAACACCGAGGTATCGGCGTTCAGGTAATGCGCGCCGGTGCCGTGAAAGCACGGGTTGCACGAAGCGGCGACGTGAATCATCGCGGGCACGTCGAGGTCGACGAGCGCTTCGTAGACCGGATACCACGCGCGGTCCGTCATCGGCTTGCCGGTCCAGTAACCGCCGCTCGGGTCCGGATTCAGGTTGCAGCCGACGAAGCCGAGCTGCTCGACGCAGCGGCGCAGTTCCGGAACGACGTTCTTCGGCGGCGCGAGCGGCGACTGCGGCAGCTGGCACACGGGTACGAAATTGTCCGGAAAGAGCTCGCTCACACGGTAGACGAGATCGTTGGAAATCTCCGCCCATTCCAGGCTCGTGCGTTCGTTGCCGAGGTGATGGCTCATCAGGCCGGCGATCGGCGAGAACAGCGTGATGTCATAGCCGCGCTCCTTCTGCAGCTTCAGCTGTCCGTTGCCGATCGCTTCGCGGATCTGGTCGTCGCTGACGTATGCACCGTCGCGCGACGGTGCATTGGCCGGATCGTTCGCGGCCGCAACCTGCTTCGCGCGCCATTCGCGAAACGACGCGGGGACGGTCGTGAAGTGACCGTGGCAATCGATGATCATGGTGGTCGTCTCCGGGATGCGTTACGCCTGCGGGTCGACGAAGAGTTCGTCAATCGACATGCGCCGCGGCGTCAGGCCCTGCTTGAACGCCGTCGCTTCAAGCGCTTCGATGGTCTTGCGGTTCGCGTCGATGCCGAACGGCAACGGATCGTGCCCGACGATCTTTCGCAGCGCCAGGTACTTGGTGCTGTTCTTGTCGCTGAGCTCCCCCGCATCGAGTTTCGCGAGCCAGTCCTTCTTTGCCTTGTCGAATGCGGCGTATAGCGACTTCGCGACCCAAGGATGCTCGGCGAGCACCGAATCCTTCACGACGATCGTGCCGTGCATCGGATAAACGCCAGTGCGCGCGTAGTATTCCGCTTCGAGTTCTTCCGCATTCGGCACCAGATCCGGGTAATGGGCTTCGACCTCCTTCCAGCCACCGTTCGGATTGCCCGTGCGGCCAATGCCGGCGTTGCCGTGCAGGCCAGCGACCAGTTCGCCGTTCGCCATCATCTCCGCAAGCGAACTGCCGGCCGGCGCGTGGATCACGTTCGGCGGCAGCTTCAGTTGCGTGACATGTTCCTCGTCGTCGACCACCCACGTCACCTTCGACGGATCGAGACCGAATTCGTCCATGAACACCTGGCGCGTCCAGGCGCCCGTCGTGACCGAGTAGGCGCGCACGCCGACCTTCTTTCCTTCCAGATCCTTCGGCGTCCTGATGCCTGCGTCGGGGCGTACCAGCATGCCCGCGTGGTGGAAGCGTCGCACGACGAAAATCGGCAGCGCGACGAATGGCGCGCCGTACGCCCGGGCGATCACATAGGTCGTCGGCGCCAGTTCACACACGTCGAATTCGAGGTCGCGAACCATGCGGCGGAATGCGCCGATCTGCGGCTTCACCGTGATGAACTCCGCTTCCACGCCTTCGATCGGAATCGAACCGTCGCGGATCGCGGCGGTATGCGGATACTCGGCGATGGCGAGCTTCAGGTGTACTTTGCTGCTCAATTTAGTCTCCTTGAAACCAGGGCAATCGGATCGCAGAACCAGCGGCGTTGGTGTGGCTATTCGTGCGATCTCGTTGCAGTCAATGATGTTCGCCGGCCGGTTTTGCGTCTATTGAATTAAGCTGCGCGGGACTTAACGATCCGGTAAAGGCGGCGCGGCTACCGCGTTTGCGCGTCCCGCATTGCCGGGCGATGCGGCCCGCAACGTCGGCTGCTCACGCGCGCGAAGGCCCAGCGCGGCCTCCTCGAGACACGAAACCATCAACCTCGCGCTCGGCGTCAAGCCCCGGTTGCGGTTCCACAGCATGCCGGCCGGCCGAAGCAGCCGAGGCAGGCTCAGCGGCAGCGTATGGAGCGGCTGGACGGTGTCGCCGCCCGGCGTGCCGGCCATTACTGCGATGAAATCGGAAATCTGGAGTTGCGCGCGCATCACGTGGATCGACAGCGTTTCGATGTAGTTGTTGGTCAACGGCACATCGTGCGCTTCGAGCGCGCGTTCCAGCGGGTCGCGCAAAATCGAGCCTGGCGGCGGCAGGATCCACGGGTAGGGCCGCAAGTCGGCCCAATCGAGCGTCTTTCTTCGTGCAAGCGGATGTTGGCGGCCCGTCATCAGCACCACTGGCTCCTCGAGCAGTTCCTTCTCCTCGAAGCTGCCGAGCGTATCCGGCGCCGGCAGGCGGCCGACGACGAGGTCCAGGTGGCCCTGCCACAATTCGGGCAGCAGCGACGCGGTCGTGCCTTCCGTCACCATCGCGTTGGTGCCCGGCGAGCGCTGCTTGAGCAGTCTTAGCGCCTCCGGCAGCAGCACTGATGCAGAAGCCGGGAGCATGCCGATATGTACCTTCCCTTCAGTGCCCGAGCGCAGCGCTTTCAGTTCGTCGCGCGTCTGATGCAGGATCGCGAGCATTTCTCGCGCGTGACGAATCAGGCACTCGCCGTAAGGCGTCGGCGCGACGCCTTGGGCGGTACGCTGAAAAAGCGTAAGGCCGAGGCCGCGCTCCAGCTCCGCCAGCGATTTCGAAACCGCCGGCACCGTCACGTGCGTGACGTCGGCCACCTGGGTCAGATTGCGGTAGGTGTCGATCGTCACCAGCAGGCGCAGGTGCCGCGCCTTCAGATTGATCTGCAGGTACCAGTCGAGCGCTGACACGTCGTCTACCTCCGCGGCTTTTTGTCGTTCATGCTTTGGGCTCGAGCGCGTGAAATGTCATGCCGAGCGAAATCGACGTGAAATAGCCGATCGTGACCAGCAGTTCGGCGATCACCGCACGCCCGAGCCCCGTGTCGTAACGGGCGAAGCGAGCATCGTCGATCGCGGCGCCCGCGAGAAGGTCGTGCACGGCCTCGCTCACGAGCGCGAGCCGATCGTCGCCGAGTCCGGTTACATCGGTCCTGCGCCTGTCGAGAATCGCATCGACGAGCGCCTGCGGCACCCCTGCCTTCAGCGCATGCCGACGATGATTCGCGATCACATACGGCGCATTCCAGAACACCGCTGTCGAAAGAATCGCCACTTCCGTTTCCGCCTCGCTCAGCACAGGCGAGCGGTCGACGTGGGTGCCGATGATTTCCATGCCTTCGGCCAGACGCGGGTTGTGCAGCCAGATGTGGAACGGTGTGGGAATTCGCCCGCGCCCTTCACCGAGTCTCGCGATCACCTTCTTCTGATCGTCGCTCGCACGTTCCGGGTCGATACGTTCAAGTCGGTTGTCCGTCATGCGTCTATCCTTCGTGAAAATTGCGTCCTCAAAGGAGGCTGCTCGGCCATGGAATGTGAATGATCTTCTCGAAGACGCCATAGATCAGCGCCGTCACGCAGGCTGCAACGATCAGGCTGAGCCGCCACGGCTCGCGTCCCTCGATGCGCATGAACGCGACGATGATGACCGGCACGGTCGGAACGAGACCGATCACCGACATGCATAAAAGAAACAGCACGAACCAGCCGAGAAACTTCGCGGCACGCAGCAACTCGGTGCCGGGAGGCAGCTTGTCTGCGTGATCGCTAGGCACGTCCATGTGAATACCGCCCCCGACACCGGCGGCGCCGGCGTGAGCCGGTATCACGAATATCTTGTAAAGAAGACTCAACGTTCCCGCGATCACGAGAATGCTGGCGATGACCGTCGGCCCGATGCGGGCCATCAGCACCCAGCCTTGCGCACTGGCCACGACGTACGCACCGACGCCGATAAAAAACACGTACATCAGGTCTTCCGGTTTCGCGACGATCCTGGCGCCCGGGCGCAGCCGGGCGTGTGCGCCGCTGCGCAACGCAGTGAACAACGGCTTGAAGAACACGAGCGCCGCAAGCGTGAGCAAGACCATCACGACCGGATGCGTCAACCAGCTCGCTCCGTAGCGCACATAGGAGATGGACATATAGCGTTCCATCAGCACGCCCAGCACGAGACCGAGAATGACCGGCGGGCGCGCCCATCTGAGACGCTTCATCGTCCAGCCGAGCACACCCGCAATCAGCAGCACGAACAGGTCGCCCCAGCTGCGCGAACCCTGGAATGCGCCGACGTAGATGATCGGCATGATGATCGGCAGGATCAGCGTGTAGCGCAGCGTCGAAACCTTGGCGAATTGCCCGCTCAGCAGGAAGCACAGGCCCGCGCCGAAAATATTGGCCAGCGCGATCGACCAGACCATCGAATAGGTGAAGTCGAGATGTTTCGTCAACATGTCCGGCCCGGGGATGAACCCGTGCACCATCATCGCGCCGAGCAGAATCGCCTGTGCTGCACCGCCGGGCACGCCGAACGACAGCATCGGTACGAGGCTCCCGCCTTCGCGCGCGTTGTTGGCGGCCTCCGGCGCGATCACGCCGCGGACGTCGCCGGTGCTGAAGGTTTCGCGCGCGCCCTTCGACGTCTGCAATGCATGCCCGTACGCGATCCAGTCCGTCACCGCACCGGTAATGCCCGGCACCGCACCGAGGACCGCGCCAAGGCCCCCGCAGCGCACGATCAGAAACCAGTTGCGAAATCCGTCGACGACGCCCTGGCGCATACCGCTGCGCGAACTGAACTGCACGTTCTGCGCGATTGCCGTGCGCCGTATCGCCAGCTCGCACAGTTCGGGCAGCGCGAAGACGCCGAGAATGATCGGCACGAGCGGAATGCCATCCTGCAGATAAAGGATGTTGCCGGTCCAGCGCATCTGCCCCGTTGCGACGTTGGTCCCGATCATGCCCACGAGAATGCCGAAGCATGCGGCGACCACACCCCTCAGCGGGGCATTGCCCGACAGTGCAGAGACCATCGACACGCCGAAGATCGTCAGCGCAAGCATTTCGGGCGTGCCGATCGACAGCACGAACGGCCGCACCAGCGGCAGGGAGATCGCGAGAATCAGCGCACCGATGAGGCCGCCGAGCAAGGACGACGTGTAGCACGCGCTCAAGGCGCGTGCCGCTTCGCCGCGCTTTGTCATCGGCAGGCCGTCGAGCACGGTCGCCTGCGAAGCGGCATGGCCTGGCACGCCGAACAGCACGGCAGGGATCACGTCGGATGTCGTAATGACCGACGCCATGCCGAGCAGCATCGCAAAGGCCGCATACGGGTCCATCGTGTAGGTGAACGGCACCAGCAACGCGAAGCCGGTCAACCCGCCGATGCCCGGCAGCAGTCCGATCGACAGCCCGACCACCACCCCCAGCACGAGGAAGATCAGGCGATTGAATTGCAGGAGCGTCGTCAGCGCATGGCCTGCCGCCATCAGCGTTGCTTCGTTGAAAAATTCCATGCGTGATCCTGATGAGAGGGCGAACCGCTGGGTCCACCTGTGCCGGTTTCAGTCGGCAAGCGACGGGTAGAGAATCTTGGCCGTGCGGCCCCAGACCCATGCGCGTTGATCGTCGGTAAGACTCGCGAAGCACGCATGCCCCTGATCGATCAGCTTCTTCAAAGGCCCTGCCGATGCCGGATAGTTCGAACCGAATGCCAGGTGATCCGCGCCAAATATCTTCACGAGATGCGGGAAAAAGGCATCGGCGCCGCCGGGCGCTGCTTGTGCCAGATCGAAGGTACGCGGCGTGATCTTCATGTACACGTTGTCGTATTTCGCAAGGTCGAACAGACCAGCGCAGCGCGCATACGGCGGCCCCTCCTCGATATCGGGCCGCGCGCAGTGATCCAGCGCGATCCTGACTGCCGGAAAGCGCCGCGCGAGCTCGGCGACCATCGAGAGACCGTCCGGCGTGGTCTGCACCGCCATCGTCATGCCAAGCTCCGCGCAGCGCTCCCAGATCGGGAACGTCGCCGGGTCGACAAGCCAGCTGCCGTCGCTCTGGTGCGTCGCGCCGCCGGTGAAGAGACGGATGCCGCCCATGCCGTGCGCGAGCCAGTAGTCGAAGGTCTTCAATGCATCCGGCGCGAGCAGGTCGAACGAGTACACGCCGGTGAACCGCCTCGGGTCGCGTGCAACACTGTCGGCGACGTAGGCGTTGTTGTGGCCGTAGGTCGTCGACGAATGCACGATGGCGGCCTTGGCGACGCCCGCCTCGTCCATTTCGGCAACGAGTTGCTCGAACGTGATCGGACGCGTGGCCGACCATGTCGAGCGATGTCCGTGCTGCGGCGCGATCGGGTAGCGTGCGGTATCCGTCGAAATGATGTGCGGATGAATGTCGATAATTTCGGGGGTCATGGACTATCCAGCGTCGAGTTGATTAAGCGTTCAGGGCGAACTGAAGATGAGCTTGCGTGCCGCATCGATCTGCGCTCGTGGCGTCGCATAGAGCTTGCCGACAATCTGTTCCACCGCGTTCCCGTCGATCGGATCGGGCGGGAAGCCCGAGTTTTTCATCGCCGCGATGAACGCGGGATCGGCGATCGTTTTGGCGAACGCCTCGCGCAGCGCATTCAGGCGATCCGCGGGCACGCCCTTCGGCACCGCAATCGGGCGCCCGGCATCGAACGGCAGCAAAAACAGATTGAAGAGCGCCTTCACGTCGGGGTCGGTGATGTACGCGCTCAGGTTCGGCGCGTCGGCGAACGGCGCCGGGCTGGTCCAGCCAAGATGCAACAGCACCTTCATCTTGCCGCTGGCGAGCATGCGCACCGGCTCGCCTTGCTGCAGCCCGTCGATCGTGGACGCCCAGCCGTCCACTTCGCCCCGCTGCATCGCCAGATAGACTTCGCCGCGTCCCGTGTATCCCGGCACGATGCTCATCTTTGCGCCCAGATACTCGTCGAGCAGCGCGGGCAGCGTGCGGTCTTCGTTTGCGAAGCCCGTGGCGCCGATGTACATCTTTTTCTTCGTGAGGTCGGCTGCGCTCGTCACGCCGGAGCGCGTCATGGACACGATGCAGTAGTCGACCTTGTTCAGGCTGCCGAGCCAGCGCACCTCGCGCGGGTCGAAGCGGTTCTGGCGCGGATCGAGCAACGGGATGTAGAGATTATTGCGCTGCAGAAAACCGATAACCGTGCCGTCGTCCGGCTGCCTCGACTGCAGCGATGCCGCCGCCACCATGCCGCCCGCGCCCACGACGTTCATGACCACGGCATGCGGCTTGCCGGGCAGGTAGTTCACAAAGAAGCGCGCGAACTGACGCGCGATGATGTCGGTGGGGGTTCCCGCGTCCGCGCTGACGACGAGCGTCACCGTCTTGCCATGATAGAAGCGCTCGACCGACTGACCGTAAGCCTGCGTGGCGAGCGCCATGGCGGCCATGCCGATCAATGCCGCGCAAGCGCGAATGGCGCTCCAGTACTTCATGGTCGTCGTGTCTCCAATTAATGACTGCTCACCCGGATTCTGGCCAGCGTGCGAACGGTCATCAATTGAGAAAAATGGCGGCGGGCTTGAGCAAACGGTTAAGCGCCCGCGGCGGCCCCCGCGATCATGCAGACTTGAGCGATCGGCGCGCCCGCTGGCTGCGTGCCGCAACGCGCGGTGCGGCCTCTTCGAGACATGCCACCACGAGTTGTGCGCTCGGCGTGAGACCGCGGCTGCGATTCCACAGCACGCCGGACGGGCGCAGCAGCCTCGGCAGGCTCAACGGCAGCGTGTGCAGCGGCTGTGCGGAATCGTTGGCGGGCGTATCGGCCATCACGGCGATGCAGTCGGAGACCTGAAGATGCGCGCGCACCACATGGATCGACAGCGTTTCGATGTAGTTGTTCGCGAGCGCCACCCCATGCGCCTCGAGCACGCGCTCGAGCGGATCACGCAGGATCGAGCCGGGTGGCGGAAGAATCCACGGGTACGGTTCGAGGTCCGACCATTTCACGCTCTTTCTGCGCGCGAGCGGATGGTGACAGCCGGTGACGAGCGTCACCGGGTCTTCGAGCAGTTCCTTTTCCACGAAACTGCTGAGCGTATCCGGCGGCGGCAGACGACCCACGACCAGGTCCAGATGGCCTTGCCACAGCTCGGGAAGCAGCCATGACGTCGTCCCCTCCATCACGGCCACGTTGGTGCCCGGCGAGCGTTGCTTCAACAGGCTGAGCGCCTCCGGCAGCAGCACGGAAGCCGACGCCGGCAACATGCCGATGCGCACCTTCCCTTCGGTTCCGGAACTCAGCGCCTTCAGTTCGTCGCGCGTTTGATGGAGGATGGCGACCAGTTCGCGCGCGCGTCGCACCAGGCACTCGCCGTATGGCGTCGGCACGAGACCGTGAGCCGTGCGAGAGAACAGCGTGAGCCCCAGCCCGCGCTCCAGTTCGGCCAGCGACTTCGACACCGCCGGTACCGTCACATGCGTGACTTCTGCTACCTGCGTCAGGTTTCGGTAGGTATCGATCGCCACGACGAGATGCATGTGCCGCGCTTTCAGGTTGACCTGAAGGTACCAGTCGAGCTCTGACACGTTCTCTCCCCCGTTGTGTAGCCTTCACCAGCCGGTTAAGTCAACGGCCATTTTACTCAATTGCCTCCGTGGTCAGCTTTCTGCCACATTACGGTCCGCACCACTCATAGCGGACCGACCGATGACCCAGCCTTTCGCCCGACGACGCTTCCTGCGCAACGCGGGTCTCGTCGGCCTCAGCGTCGCTGCCAGCAGGATAGCCGCACCCTTGCGCGCACGGGCCGCCGACACGCGGATCCGCATCGTCAGCAACCCTGGCCTCGAAAACGCAACCCTTAACGCGTTGATCGATGAAATGGGCTACTTCCGGCGATTCGGCGTGAACGCGTCGATCATGCAGGTACCCGGCGTCGCCGGCCCGTTCAATGCAATTGAAGCCGGTACGGCGGACCTCTGCATGGTCTCGGGCTACGACGGCGTGCTGTCGCGCATCGAACGAGGCGCACCTGTGAAGATCGTCGGAGCGGGAATGCGCAAATGCGCGCTGACGGTATACGCGCGGCCCGGCGAGGTCGAAAGCCTGGCCGGATTGAAGGGCAAAACGGTCGCGGTCGGGCCGGCGCTCGGCCTGCTGCACACGCTGATGCTGCAATTGCTGAAGGAAAAAGGCATCGATGCTTCGCAGGTCCGCTTCGTCGACAAGGGCAGCAACGACCAATGCTATGCGGCGGTCGTGAACGGTGAAGCCGACGCGTGCTGTGCAAGCATTTCGCACCGCAACGACGGCAACGGGCTCACGGCGATTCGGGAAGCCAATCTGTGGGAAGCGCTGCCTCGCTGCATTTTTCAGACGGCTTATGCATCGAATGCCGCCCTGCGCGACAAGCACGAAGCCATGGTGGCGGTCATGGCCGCGTACGGCGCACTCTACGAATTTCTGATGTCCCCTGCGTCGCACGACGCGTTCTTCGACGCACGAAAACGCGCGCAGAAACGATTCGACGGCGCATCGGCACAGGCGATCTGGGATTTCAACCAGACAGACCGACCGTACTCGCGAGACTTGACGCTTACGCCCGACGACATCGGCTATCTGCAGGACATGTTCGTCGGCGTGGGGATCCTCCGGCACAAGCAGCCGTTCGCGGATGTAGCCGACATGTCGGCCGCTGCCGCTGCGGCCAAACTTCCGGTTTGAACAACCGACAACAGGGAACCGCCCGGCGCTGCGCGTTCGGGGCGGTTCACGTTACGCGGCGTTCACGTCAGAACGTATGCCGGATACCGGTGATGACCGACAGCTGCGAACTGCCCGCGGGCGGCGTCGGCACGGCCGTAATGGTCGTCGCCGCGAGCGCGAGATTGCCGTAGTTGTGAATGCGTTCGGCCGTCACATAAACGAGCGTGCGCTTCGACAGCAGGTATTCGCCGCGCAACACCAACACCAGCGCCTTGTTGCGCGAGTGATCGTATTTCAGCTGCGCGACCATGCCGTCCACATGCAGGAAAGGCGTCACCGGCACCGTGCCCGTCACCCAGAGCAAGTTGCTCTTTGGCGTGGCGAGGCCCTCGTCGTCGCGCCTGATCCAGCCCACGCCAACCTTGGCCTTGGAGAGCTTGAAGTAGCCTCCCAGGGAGAAACGGCTATCCGTGAGCTTCGGCGACGTGAGCCCGCCGAAAGTCCCGGACGTGCCGCCATAATTCCGCTCGTACGAAGTCGCCAGCCCCCAGAACCCTCCATCGTATTTGGCCATCACGGAGTATTCGCGGCATTCGTTCGACGGTGTCGTTTGTCCGGGGCAATTGGCAGCGGCGGCCGTGGCGGGATTGCCGTTCACCGCATCGCGACCGAAGCTGTAGTTCACGCCCGTTTCGAACGGGCCGTAAAAAAAGCGGTAGCTGATCGAGTTGTCCGCCCGGGCGTTTGCGATTCCGTTATCGAGCGTGGTCAAGCCTTGAGCGCCCGTGCCGAACGGATTGATGAAGGAAATCGCATAAAAGCGCATCGTGTACTGACGGCCGAACGTGATGCGACCGAATCTTCCGTCGAGGCCCACGTACGATTGCCGCCCGAACAGCCGTCCGCCCTGCCTCGAGCTTCCGTTGCTCGGCATGAAGCCGCCCTGCAAATCGAAAATGGCCTTGGTACCGCCGCCCAGATCTTCCGTGCCGCGAATGCCGAAGTAGGACGTCGCAGTGCCGTCGCCCATGCGGAAAACGTGGGTAGTGCCGTTTTTGCCTTGCGCCACGTTGTTGACGTACTCGAGGCCCTGGTCGATCAGTCCGTACATCGTCACCGCACTGGTCCCGGCGAATCGGCTGTCGGCCGCGGCTTCGTCTCCGGCATGCGCCAGCGTGGGCGCAATACAGGTCAACGCCGCGCACGCGAAAGTTGCGGTCCTGTGTCCCATGATTATTGCTGTCTCCTGAAGGGTCGGGGAACCCGTTTTTTGTTTGTAACGCGATGAAAGTTTTGCCCATGCGCCACGGCGACGCCATTGAGAAATGCGGCGTCCCGGTGGAGCAATTGGTTAACGCGTTAGCAGCCGGGCTCTTTGCCCGTTTTTTTCCCCTGTACGGAGACTGACCTGCGCTCGGAGCGTGCCTGGACGTTGTTACGGACTCATCTGACGAACGCGACGCTGACTGCCGTCGGCACCTCCGCTGTCGCACCGGTCGCGGCGAGTTTGCCGGAAGCCGGATCGACGCTGAACACGGCAACGTTTCCGCTGTGCTGATTCGCGACGAACAACCAGCGGCCCGACGGATCGAGCGTCATGCCCCAAGGCCGCGCGCCGCCGCTCGCAATACGCTGCAGCTCGCTGAGCTCGCCGGAGTCGCGATCGACGCGGTAGACGACGAGCGTGTCCTCTGCCCTGTCCTGTGCGTAGACGAAGCGTCCGTCGCCGCTGATCACGACCTCTGCTCCGCTCTTCGTGCCGCCGAATGAAGCGCTGCCGAGCGGCACCGTCTGCACCGCCGCGAGGCGTCCTTGCGCGGCCTCCCAGCGCAGCACGAAAATTTCGCCGCTCAGTTCGGTGATCAGATACGCGAACCGACCGTCGGGGCCGAATACGAGATGACGCGGCCCGCTGCCGGCCGGCGCCGAGAACGTACGCGGCGGGTCGGCATCGTCCGGCAGCAGTGCGCGCGTCGCCGCATCGAACCCGTACACGAACACGCGGTCCGCACCGAGATCGGGGACGAGCACGTATCGGCCGGACGGATCCACGACTGCATTGTGTGCATGCGCGCTGGCCTGCCGGCGCACATTCGGACCGGAGCCCACGTCGCGCACGGTCGACGCGCGCGCGCCAAGACTGCCATCCGGTTCGAGCGTGATGCTCGACACGGTGCCGCTGTCGTAGCTCGCGGCCAGCAACGTCCGCGACCGCATGTCGAGCGAAAGATGGGTCGTCCCGCGCCCTGCCGAATCGACGCGGTTCAGTTCGGTCAACGCCCCTGTTTCCCGGTCCGCGGCGTACGCGGTAACGCTTCCTTCCCGCGACTTGTCGTCGTCGACCGCGTAGATCACCGGTCTTCGCGGGTCGCTCTCCACCCAGGTTGCGTTGATCCCTTTCGCGACCGGGCCGATCGCGGCCAGTGAACCCGTCGACGGGTCGAAGCGCAGCGCGTAAATCCGGGCCTGTTGGGTTCCCACATAAACCAGTTGCGTGCGGCCGCCCGGCGACGCAGCGTGCGCGTACGAGCCGATCGCGAACGCGCCGGCGAACAGCAACGATACCGCCGTCACCGCACGCCCCGTCCAGCGGACCGCAAGAATTCGTCGAATCATCTTTTTCGAGCTCCTCCATCCGGCCGGCAGCCGACCGCGATTCGGTCCGCCAGCACGATGGTTGCAGCCTATCCGCGATGCGCGCGGCCGTCCCGGTACAAAGCGTGGATTCGCCTGGACTTTCGGCATCCGGCTGCCGGCCGCCCGCGACTTATTGCGGCAATGTGCCTTCCGCCTGCTGGCGGGCGCTCACACGAAACTGGCTCGGCGTTTGCCCCACTTCGCGGCGAAAGAAGCGCGTGAAGTACGCGGCATCGGCAAAGCCGAGATCGAACGCGATCTGTTCGACCGACATGTCGCCGAAAATCAGTTTGCGCTTCGCTTCGGTCACGATGCGCGCGCGAATCATCTTCGTCGGGCTTTGCGCGACCGCCGACGCGCATGCGGCGCGCAGCTGGACCGGCGAGATCGCCATCATCGATGCATAGTCCTGCAGCGAGAGGTTCGATTGATAGTGCTGATCGATCAGCTTGCGAAAACGGTCGACAACGCGAAAGTCGTTGCGCGTTTCACCGTCGGCGACCCGCTGATCGAGCTGCGCTTCCCTGACGAGCAACAGCAGCAGCATCGTCAGCAGCGCGCGCGTGCCGGCGATGTGTCCTACCGCATGCGATTCGGCTTCCCGCTTCAGATCGCCGATCAACCGATACAACTCGATGCCGGTTTGCGTAGAACCGGCGAGCGGAATCAGACGGGGCGCCGACCACAGCGTGCAGAATTCGCGCAGCTCCGCGTTGATCTGGCGGAGATACGCGTCGTCGATCGTGACTACCCAGCGGTCCACGTCCACTTCATAGTCCAGACCGTGCACGCACTCCGTCGGCAGCAGCAGCGCGCACGGCCCTTCGAATGGCACGCTGCTTCCTTCCAGGTTCATCACGCCGCGCCCGCGCAACACGAAAATCACCTGTCCATACGCCGGGTGCGCATGCGGCTCGGTGCGCCAGCGGCCGCGCTCGGTCACGTGGCCGACGTGCACGAACCAGTTCTCGTCCTCGGGGCGTTCCACATAGAGCCGGACCCTCGGCACCGTGGTCTGCCTTGCGCTACTGCTGTGCTTTTGATGCTGATCTTTCATCGCGCGACTTCGAACGTTCGACCAGAAAACGGCCAATCGTTTCACACATTCCGCGCATGTGCGACCTGATATTTACCCGGACGCGGATACCGGAGAAAAGTGCCAGCGAATCTAACTTTTGTGTAAAGGCATTCAAACCGGCATCGCATACATTGCGGTCCACGGCGACCATCCTGCGCGTCGACATCGTCGAGCGCCGTCACCGTGTTACGAAAAATTCAGAGTCGTGAATCGACCGCTTCCTGCATATCAACGAAATGTGGAAGGAGACATGAAAAAATCCACCGCTATCCGCGCGCGGCTGCTCGGCATCGCCGTGCTCGGCGGTATCGCCGGTCCGGCGCATGCAGCCGAAACACTACCGGGCCTCGACGCAGCGAGCGACGCCGCACGACTTGCGCAGGCCGAAAGACCAGCGCCAGCCGACCCAGCGGCACAGTCCGCGACGCCCGTCACGCTGTCGCAGGCGAGCACGCTGACTGCACCGCTGTCGCCGCCCGCGCAGGTCAGTGCGCCGACCTCATGGAACGATACGTATATCGGTTACCGCGTCGGCACCAATTTCTACTACCCGGGCGTGCGAACGGCGACAGGCGCACCGGCGAAGGTCACGCAGAACATCGGCTTCCTCACGACGACCGGTGGATTCCGGTACGGCAGTTATGCGTTCAACGTCGACTACCTCGTGTCGAACATGGCCAACCCAGAGGCGGGCCCGACGAATCAGTACGGCTACCCGACGCCCGGGTCCGGCGGTGCGCAGGAAGTCTATAGCGTCGGCCGCGTGTCGCTCAGTGCCAGCAGGATTTTCAACCGGCAGTTTTCGTACGGATTCGTCCGCGACGTCGGAGTGACGCTCGGCTACGAGTTCGGTACGAAGAACGACGCCTACGCGGAACGGGCCCGGATGTTCGTGGCCGGCGCGACCATCGAATTCGCGATTCCGCGCGGCTTCTGGAATATGACGCTTGGCGTGCGCACCGAGAGCAACCACGACGGCATTACGAACGTCGACGTTCACTTCAACCCGGCCGTGCACTTCGAGAGTTCGTGGCTTTATCCGTTCCGTCTCGGCCCGGTCCCGCTGGTGTTCAAAGGCTTCGCGAGCGTGACGGGGCCGAAGGGGAAAGATGGCTTCGGCGTGCGCACGACCACCGAGTTTCTCACGCGCGCTTATCTCATGGCGGACGTCGGATCGTTCGTCGGCCATCCGCGCACGATCTATGCGGGCATCGGCTACGAGTACTGGCACAACATGTACGGCACGCCGGCTTCGGAACAACCGGGGACCACGCAGACATCGGTGCCGATGTTCGTCGCGGAACTTCATTTCTGATTCGCGTGCAACCGCGTGCAGACGCGGTTATCCGCCTCGATGAACAACATGGAACGCACGATGCGCAAACCTCTTGTCGCTTTAGCCGGCGCGATGTCGGCTGCACTGATGCAGCCTGTCCTTGCCCAGTCGTCAGTGACGCTCTATGGCGTCATCGATGACGCGATCGAATACCAGAACGGCGGCAACGGCGCCGTCGCACGGATGACCTCCGGCGGCCTGTTCGCGAGCCGGTACGGGTTCAAAGGCAGCGAAGACATCGGTGGCGGCTTGCATGTGAACTTTCAGCTCGAGCAGGGATTTTCCGGCGTGTCAGGCGCCGCCGCGAACGGAACCGCGGCTTTCAATCGCCAGGCATGGATCGGACTATCCGGCGGATTCGGCGAACTACGCTTCGGCTTGCAAAACACGCCGCAATACATCTTCCTGAATCCGGAGCTCGATCCCGTTGCGGTGATGAGCATGGGCTCGCCGATGCTCAATTTCAACAGCCTGACGATTCGCGTCAGCAACGCGATCGCGTATTTCACGCCGAACTTTCACGGGCTGACCGCGCAGTTCATGGTGGCGATGCGTGATTCGGCGACGAAGCCGACCAACGGTATCCAGTTCTATAACGCGGCTGCGCGCTATGAGAATGGTCCGTTTCGCATTGCCGCCGGATACGAGCAGGCGCAGAACGCGTCAGGAACATCGACGCTGAAGGTGTTCAACGCCGGTGTGTCGTACGGCATCGGCAACGCCCGGCTTTTCGGCGCATACCACACCGAGAAGCAGACGGACAACAGCGTGAAGCGCGACTCGTACGAAGCCTCGGGCTCCTGGCTGTTCGGCCCGGCCGATCAGCTCGTGCTGATGTACGGTTACGTTCATGACCGCACGGGCAACGGCAACAATGCCCAGCAAGTCGGCATGACTTACGAGCATTACCTGTCGAAGCGGACCACGCTGTATGTGTCGGCCGCATTCATCGACAATCGCAACAAGGCCGCGTTCGCGCTGAACGGCACTGCCTATGCAGGCGTGACGGTTGCGCCGGGATCGAATGCACGCGGTGCGATTTTCGGAGTCGTGCACAAGTTCTGAAGCGCTGCCACGTCGCCTGCCGACGATTGCCGGCCGCGTTCTACGTCGATGCCCCGGATCGCGCCGGACACCGAATCGCCGATTGCGACGTTGCTTTCGCCGGGCAGCCCCGGACGCCGCTGCCTGCATCGGCAATTGCGTCCTTGTTACGACAGCGTGACGCGCTTCTCCGACATGACCTTGCGAGCGTAGACCTCATCAAGGTCTTTGCCGCTGGCCGCTCCGTTGGGCACGTCGGGCGGACCGGACCGCCGACCGCCAGAATCGAACGATTGCGGGCGACGTTGACTCCGTAATTGAGTCGAGCCTGACCGCCCATATCGGCACAACGACGCGCAGCAGCGTATTCAAATGCTCTTGTCGCTCGATTTCCGACCAATATGGCAACGCCAATAAAAAAAGGCACTGCGCGTCGAACCCGCAGTGCCCGAGACCCAGCACGAACCGCTTTAAAGCTTCGGAATATAAAGCGGCATCGAGTCTTCCCACAGCGTATCGGTAATCGCATGCCGGTCGCTACCGTCCGCATTCATCACCCAGTTCTGGCCGTCCGGCTGGAACGTGTCGTCGTACAGCGACAGCTCGTCGCGAAATCCGTACTCGCCCGAGCTGTACGCGATGCGCCCGTCCCATGTCCACGTCGCGTGAGCCTGGTTGGCGCCCGGCGGCGTCAAGCGGCGCACGTCGGTGCCATCCGGCTTGATCGTGTACACGTCGAAGTGAAACTTGTTCGCGTCGTTCGGGTTCACCTCCTTGCGCGTGAACACGATCCTCGTGCCGTCCGGCGACCAGCCGGGGAGATTGTCGGGCTCGGTGGTCAGCACCATCGTCTTACGCGTGTTCAGATCGAGAATTCGCAGGCCCTTGTCGGTCTCGCTCCACACGCGATAGACGATGCGCGTGCCGTCCGGCGAATAGCTCGGGAAGCCCGCGTTCTCCTTGCCGTCGGTCAGGATCTCCGGCTTGCCGTTCATGCTGCCGTCGGCCCTGATGCGCGCGATGCGGCCGGGCATATGGGCTCGCGTGAAGAACCAGCTGCCCACGCCAAACGCAACCCACTGCTTGTCCGGCGACCACGTCGGCTGGAACGCACCCGCGAGGCCCATTGCGACCAGCTTGGGATCCAGACCGCTCGTCGCCGGATCGTAGATGTGGCGCGCATGACTGAAGTCGGTATCCGCGACGACGATCGACGAGCCGACCGCCTTCTCCGTGTACACGAGCGATTTTCCGTCGCGCGACAACTGCGGGAACACGTCGACGAAGCGATAGTTCCATTGCGGATCGAAGCGATATAGCGGCATACCGTTCGGGTGGAACGGTTTGCTGTACACGACTTTCTCGTAGACAACCTTCTTGCCGTCCGCCGAATAACGCGGCGAGCGAATACCGCTGCCCGCCGTCGCACGGGACTGCCCGCCGGTCGTATACAACCCTTCGGCTGCGCCGTTCTTGACGTGATATGCGACGTCGGTCGCGCCAACATATTGCGGGAACACCTTGAATCCCGGCGTATCGGTCAGCTGCTTGCGCACGCCGGTCGCGACGTCCACCTGCACGATCTGCGAGCTCACCTTGCCGATCGCTTCCGGGCGGTGCGCACCCCAGGTCGATTCCACCGGGGTTTCATAAAACACGATCTGCTTGCCGTCGTTCGACCACGACGGCGATCCGTCGGCGTAGCCCGCACGCGCCGCGATCTGTCGGAATCCCGTACCGTCCGGACGAATCTCATAGATGGCCGTTTCCTGCGTGCGCTCCCAGCCAACCGGCAAGTTGTGACCGCGCCACTCGGTGCCGAGATCGGAAGAAAACGCGATCCATTTGCCGTCCGGCGACCACGACGGCCGGAAGAAGCTATGCGGCTTGTCCGGATCGAAGCGGATGTCGCCCGTCACGTTGTGCAAGGCGCCAGTCTTCAGGTTCAGCGTCCAGATGTTGGTCGTGCCCCAGGTGTCGTTATCGCGACGCGACGATACAAATGCAATCACGTCCGGATCGGCCGGGTCGTAGACGGCCGCATCGCTCACACCGGTCCAGTCCGTCAAACGCTGCAGGCCGGTCCCGTCTATCCGCACGCGATACAGGCTTGCATGACCAAGACCGTCGCGCTCCGACGTGAACACGACCCATTTGCCGTCCGGCGAAAACGAACCGTGGTAGTCGAAGCCGCCGGACGCGATCAACCGGTGTTCGTCGCTGCCATCGGCATTCGCGATGTACAGTTCCGACGTCGTGGGGCCGATGCGGTAAAGCAACAAGTCCCCTTTCGAACCGTCGGTCGCTGCTCCGGCTGCCGAAACGAACGCAGCGGCCACGGCAAACGCTGCAAACGACAGCGGTTTTCGTTTTATCTGAAGCGAAGAACACACAGTAACCGTCTCCATTTTGTAGTGAGGATCACATCGGTCTGCATCGTCCGGCAACGTGCGAGTGCCGGCAAACGACGTTTCTCTCGTCGACATGAATGCCGGCGGCTCAGTCGGCTGCGCGCCAGTACATGAAGCCCATTCCCTCGCCGGTGCCGGCCGGTGTACGCCAGCACGGAACGTAGTCGACCAGCGTCATCGGGGCGCCGGTCTTTTCCATCGCTTTCATCACGCTCGCATAGAGCTTGATTTCGGACGTGCCGGACTGATACGCACGGTTGTCGATCGCCGCAAGGCCGTCGTAGTCGTAGTCGGCGAGCATTTTCAGGATTCGGTGGTCGAACTCCTCGTCGTTCACGAAATGCGACAGGCCGCCGGACGCGAAAATGCCGATCCGCACGTCCTCCGGCCACGCGTTCAGCGCGTCGCGCAGCACGTCGCCGAATGCGATACAGCGCGACATCGACGGTTGGGTCGGCGGATAGAAGCAGTTCATCAGCACCGGTACGTGAGGCGGCGGATCGTCGCTCATGATCTGGTGGTACACGAAGCTGTATGCGTGCGGTACCACGGGATAGTCGGGCAACGGCTTCATCCATACATTGTCGGGCCATGCGAACAGGTCGGTGAGGTCGAAGCCCTCGCGCTGAAACCGTTCGATGAGCCAGGCGGCGAGTTGCGGATGACAGCGGTGTGTGACGTGCCGATCCGGCGCATAGACCGCACGCTGGGGCGGCCCGTTATGCACTTCAGCGCCGCTGTAGATCGCAATCGACGGCGACTGATGCGTGAAGATTTCCTTCTGGTCCTTGCCGAGGATGATCGCGACGTCGATGCGTGCGTCGCGATACGCAGCGGCCATCGCGTCGAGCGCCGCCCGGCAGCGCGCCGCACGCGCGCGGCGCTCCTCGAGCGTCAGATACGGCTCGAACGCGGCACCGCGATGCGCTTCGAGTTCGGGATAGGTCCATGTCCGGTTACGGAACCACAATTCAGGGTTCGCGCGGTCGCGTTCGCCGTTCTTGAGCCAGTCCTCCGGCGCCTGCCCCAGCATGCCGCTATGGGGCACCGCCATCCCGAATACGATTTTCGCCATGTATGAAATATCCAGTCCAATACCGCGGGATCACCCGCCGTTACGTTTATCCGAAAGGAAATCCGGAAAAATTCCTGTGGTCGGCGACGGTTACGCCTCGCGCAACGGGCGCGGCGCCATGCTGACCTTCGGCGCCCATTCAGGGCGAAACAGCGTCAGCGTCGCGACTGCGCCGATCAGCAAGAACACGAGGATCACCATCATCGGCAGGTCGTAGCTGTTGCTGACGTGCAGAAGCCACCCGGACAGACTCGCCGCGACGCCGCCGGCAAGGCTCGTCGCGACCTGCTGCACGCCGGTCACGAGTCCGATCGCTTCGCGCGGAATCAGCGTGAGCCGCGACAGCACGAGATTGTTTGCAGTTGTGAAGCCGAGCAACGACAGCGACAGCACGTTCCAGAACAGCGCCATGTCGAGCGAATGCGCGTACGCGCCGAGCAGTACGGTGCTGCCGCCGCAGAAGCCGGCGATCGTGAAGCTCTTGCGTACGACGAGCGGGTTGCCGCCGCGCGCAATTACGAGATCCGCGGCCCACCCGGCCAGCGCGGCGACGACCGCGATGCCGACGAAGCTGAAGAACGTGTAGAGCCCCGACTGCGCAAGCGACAGTCCGCGCTGCTCGACGAGGTACGCGGGCATCCACGTCATGGAATAGAACGTAAAGTAGCCGTAGCAGAAGTTCGTGATCATGCCGCCCCACACGACCGGACTTGCAAGAACGCTGCCGAGCGATACCGAGCGCGCCGTACGGCGGGCGTGCCTCAGCGACTCGCGGCTCGGCAGGTCGTTTCGCACGAGCAGCAACCACGGCGCGAGCCACAACAATCCCAGCAACCCTGTCGCGACGAACATCGCCTTCCACGACCACGCGACGATCACCCACGCGGCTACCGGCGCGCCGATCGCCGGCCCGAGCTTATTGCCCATCGCAAGCAGCCCGACCGCGAGCCCGTTGCGGCGTTCGTCAAAGTTATTGCGAATCCAGCGGTAGCTCGCCGGAATCACGATCGCTTCGGCCACACCAATCACGAGCCGCATCACGACAAGGCCTGCGAGCGTCGACACGGCACCCGTGAGCGCAGTCGCGATGCACCACAGCGCAAAGCAGATTGCATACGGCCACTTCACGCCGTAGCGGTCGGCTACCCAGCCCATCGGTACCTGGAACAGGCCGTAGGACCAGAAGAACGCTGCATTGATCCACCCGCGATCGATACTCGTCAGCGAAAATCGCGTCACGAAACTCGCATCTGCCAATGCGCTCGAAATGCTGCTGCGATCGACGAACGAAATCAGTACGCCGAGTGCAAGGAGCCCGAGGATGAACCAATGGTTCGAACCGCTGCGGTGCCCTGGTTTTGCTGTCTCCATCTGCCTTGTCTTCATGGTTCGCCCTGCATTGCTACGCGTCCGGCGAGATGAGCAATGCGCGCGCCGGACCACTTGCCAACGTTCCGGCTCGAATCTGCGCCGGGTGCGGCTGCCTTGCCGTCTTACCGAAGAGACCATGCCGGTCTCCGGGGTGCGTTACGCTTGCGGGTCGACGAACAGCTCGTCAATCGACATGCGCCGCGGCGTCAGCCCCTGCTTGAACGCCGTCGCTTCGAGCGCCTCGATAGTCTTGATGTTGTCGTGCAGCCCGTACGGCAGCGGGTCGTGCCCGACGATCTCGCGCATACGCAGGTACTTGTTGTCGCTCGGACCGGCGACTTCGCCCGCATCGAGACGCGCAAGCCATTCCTTTTTTGCCTGAGCGAACGCGTCATATAGCGACTTTGCAATCCACGGGTGCTCGCCAAGTACGGAGTCCTTCACGACGATCGTGCCGTGCATCGGATAGATGCCAGTGCACGCGTAGTAGTCCGCCTCCAGTTCACGTGCGTTCGGGAACAGCTCCGGGTAATCCGCCTCCACCTCCTTCCAGCCGCCGGTCGGATTGCCGGTGCGGCCGATGCCCACCGCCGCGGCAAAGCCGGCCGCGAGCTCGCCGCTCGCCATCATGTCGGCGAGCGACGTACCGTTTGCCGCGTGGACGACGTTCGGCGGCAGCTTCAACTGCGTCACATGCTCCTCGTCGTCGACGACCCACGTGACCTTCGACACGTCGACGCCGTATTCGTCGATCAGGACCTGCCGGGTCCATACGCCGGTCGTCACCGAGTACGCCCGCACGCCCACTTTCTTGCCTTCCAGGTCGTTCGGCGTGCGGACATTCGCGTCCGGGCGCACGAGCAGCCCGCCATGATGGAACGTACGCGTGACGAAAACCGGCAACGCGACGAACGGCGCTCCGAACGCGCGCGCAATGAGGTAAGTAGTTGGCGCGAGCTCGCACACGTCGAATTCGACGTCGCGCACCATCCGTCGGAATGCGCCGATCTGCGGTTTGACCGTCACGAATTCGGCCTGCACGCCTTCGATCGGAATCGAGCCGTTACGGATCGCCGCCGTATGCGGATATTCCGCGATTGCAATCTTGAGAGGGACTTTCCTGATCAACATCGTCTCCGCATGGTGGACCGTCGCCGTTGGCTGAAGCGGAAATGCCAGCGCCGGCGATCGGCTTGCAGACAGAACGATAGGCACAGGGCAAGGCGCCGTCCCTACAAAAATTGCAGATTCGCTGGCACTTTTCGCGAGCGCGGTAACGCACCCCGAAAAAAAGTACCAGCGAAAGCATCGTTTCTACAGAGACTTGGATCGTGCGAGGTTTCTATCATCCGCCGTACACAACAACGAACGCTCGCATTGCCCGGTTCGCGAAGCGCAGCCAGGCCGAAAAAAAACAGACGGAGACAAATGAAAAGGACTTCTCTCGCAGCAGTCGTCATGCTGTCGGCGTGCGCGTATCAGGCCGCTCACGCGCAGTCGTCGGTCACGCTCTATGGCGTCGTCGATAACGGCATCGAATATCAGAGCGGTGGTGCGGGACACGTTGTCCGCGCATCGTCGGGCGGGCTCTTCGCGACCGTCTACGGGTTCGTTGGACACGAAGACCTCGGCGGCGGGCTCCGGGTGAACTTCCAGCTGGAGCAAGGTTTTTCGGCGGTCAACGGCGCACCGCAGAATTCGGCGGATGCCTTCAATCGCCTCGCATGGGTCGGCATGTCCGGGCGCTTCGGCGAATTGAGGATCGGCCGGCAGAAGAAGCCGCAATATCAGTATCTCGACGGCGAAATCGATCCGCTGGCTGCGAAGTCGATCGCGTCGCCGCTGAACGACTTCGACGACGTGTCGGTGCGCGCGAGCAATGCGATCACGTGGTTCACGCCGGCGTGGCACGGACTCACTGCGCAGTTTCTCGTGGCGATGCGCGACTCGACGACTACGCCGTCGAACGGCCTGCAGTCGTACAACGTGGTTGTCAAATACGTCAACGGTCCGTGGCACATCGCGGCCGGCTACGACCGGCAGGACAACGCAGCCGGAACATCGGTGCAGAACGTGTTCACGGCGGCCACGTCGCTGAAGGTCGCCGCCGCGCGCTTCTACCTCGTCTATCACACCGAAACGCAAACCGACCACAGCCAGAACGAGGCGACCTGGTCGGCGTCGGTCTCGTGGCAAATCAACCCGACCAACGAGGTCGCCGCGCTGTATGGCTATCTGCACGATCGCACCGGCAACGGCAACAACGCACAGCAATTCGGCCTCGCATACGAGTATCTGCTGTCGAAATCGTCGATTCTCTATGTCGCCGCGGGGCTAATCGACAATCGCAGACGGGCTGCGTATGGACTGAACGGCACGGAGTACTCAGGCGTCGACGTCACGCCGGGCGCGACCGCGCGCGGCGTCATCGTCGGGCTCACGCACAAGTTCTGATCGGTCGGCGATTGCTCGCGCTGGCCACAAACCCACATGCCTCCCACACTTCGTGAGGGAGCCCGGCGGGACGTCAAGGATCGTCGCGCGCAGGCCGTTACGCATAAACCGCTTTCAAATCAGCGATCTGGATGACGCCGGCGGAAGAAGTGGAAACGGGGCCGAAGCCCTTATGGCGGAAGGCAGCCGACTGCAAGTATCGCTCGCGGAGATCCGCCAGGTGAGACTCCCGCAGGCGCAGATAGCCGCCTACCCACAATCCTGCCCATGTTTGGCGCCCCGCGTTCTGGTATCGACGGCAACGCCCTAACCGCAAAAGATGCGAGCAGTTTCCGGCCAAAATGTCACCTAACAGCGCCCTTACGGACTGGGTTGCGTTCGGACGCTCGCGGCGAGCCACCACAATGCTGGCATGCGTGCCATACGCGGATTCAGATGTCGCAGCGCCTCAGCCGAAGTCATGACGGGGCGCGATCCACAGCTCCGTAAACAGAGCGACCACAGCCCCCGGATGAGCAGCGGCACGTCGGTCGTGTCGCCCTCGTTACGAAAAGGAGCGTTTCGACACCGCCGTTCATCTCATCAATCCCTCGCCCCTCGCTTGCGCGTCGACGTTCTCGGCCTACTCACCGGGTCCGCTGCCAACTTCGCGGGCACGCCGGCAGCACCCGCCCGTTTGAACAGTGGAGAACCCAGCGTAGCTGCACTCATGTCCGACGCCGCCTGAAGCAGCAACGGCGCAAGTTCCTTGAGCCGTGACTCCGGCAGGCGGCTCGTCGGGCCGGCCAGGCTGACGATCCCGACCACCTCGTTCGTGACCGGATTGCGTACTGCGGCAGCGATCGACGTCATGCCGATCTCGTAGGTCTCGATCGCGACTCCGTAGCCGCGCTCACGCGCGCCCTTCAGATCTTTCAAGAACTGCTGGATCGTCTTCGGCGCCCGCGGCACATTCTGCGCCTTTGCACCAAGCCCGCCCTGCTTCGACACCAGCTCGAGCGCACGTTCGTCCGGCAGCGTGGCAAGCCAGGCCTGCCCGCTTGCGGTGCAATGCAGCGGCGGCTGGCTGCCCATGTCGGGGTCGTAGCGCAGCCCCGACTTCGCGCCCTGTGCCTTGCCGACGAAGGTGATGTGATCGTCTTCGACCACACCGAGCCGCGCCAGTTCGCCGGACGCCTCGGCCAATCGGTCGAGCACCGGCTGCGAAATGTCGAACACCCCACTCGTCGACAGGTAGATCAGCGCAAGCGATACCAGCTTCAGCGCAAGCATGTACTCACCATGCTCCCTATCCTGCCGCACGAAGCCTTCGTCGATCAGCATCGACAGCAGTCGATGCGTACCGCTGCGCGGAATATTAAGCGTATCGGCAATGGTGGCCAGCGACATGCGGCCGCCGTTCTTTGCCAGCAATTCCAGCACTGCGAGCGCACGCTCGAGATTTCCTGCCATAGCGCCTTCTCATTCGTATCGTGATGGCAAATGAGAACACAATTCCATACTGGAACTCAAGCAGATCCTCGAGCGAACGCTCCCGCGACGCGCGCTCAGTGGCCCGCGCTCACGCTGACGGGCACGAAGGTGCCGCGATGACGCGCGCCCTTGAGCAGCACCGCCGCGCCGCCCACCGCCGCTGGCACCGCGAGCGCCGCGAACACCTGCCCGAAGCTCCAGTTCGCGTGCAGCATCGCCGCACCCAGCATCGCGCCCGCAATGCCGCCGAAGCGGCCGACGCCGAGCATCCAGCTCGTGCCGGTCGCGCGCATCTCGGTCGGGTAGGAGCCGGCCGCGAGCGCGCAAAAGCCGGTATTCGAGCCGTTCATGCAATAGCCGATGCCAAGCGCCAGCACGCAGATGACCGCGAACGAATGGGCCGACGCGCCCATGTACCATGCGAGCGCGCCACCCGCCAGCACGGTCGCGCCGAGCGCGCGGTGCGGATTGAAGCGATCCATCTGCCAGCCGATCAGCACTGAGCCGACCGTGCCTCCGGCCTGGAACAGCGCGCCGACGACAGCCGCCTCGCCCAGCGAAAACCCGAGCCCGCGAATCAGCGTCGGCAGCCAGTTGCCGAGCAGGTAGACGGTAAGCAGGCCCGCGAAATAGCAGATCCACAGCATCACCGTGCCGAACGCATGCTCGCGCGACAGGATCGCCCGCACCGGGCTGCGCGCGTCGCGCGCCGGTTCGTGCGACACGAAACGCGTGCGCTCATCGGCGATGCCGGGCTGCACGCGGTTCAGCACGCCGACCAGACGCACGCGCCGGCTCTCCTTCAGCGCAAGATAGCGTGCGGATTCGGGCAGCCATCTCGCGAGCACCGGCACGTAGGCGACCGGCAGCACGCCACCCAGCAGCAGCACCGAATGCCAGCCCCAGGTCTCGATCAGCCATGCGCTCACGAAGCCGCCGCCCGCCGCGCCGAACGTGAAGCCGCAGAACACCGCCGTCACCATCAGTGCCCGGCGCCGCGGCGGCGCATATTCGGCCATCAGCGTGGCCGCGTTCGGCATCGACGCGCCCAGGCCGATGCCGGTCAGGAAGCGCAGCACCGTCAGCGACGCGACGCCGGTCGCAAAGGCGGACGCCACGCTCCATATCCCGAAGAACAGCACCGCGCCGACCATCACCGTCTTGCGTCCGAAGCGGTCGGACATCGGGCCGGCGGTGAGCGCACCGAACGCGAGGCCGAGCAGGCCGCCGCTCATCACAGGGCCGAGCGCGTCGCGCGGAATCGCCCATGCGCTTGAAATCGACGGCGCGATAAAGCCGATCATCACCGTGTCGAGCCCGTCCAGCATCACGATCAGCATGCATAACAGCAGAACCAGCCACTGGAAGCGGCCGACCGGTTGCGCGTCGAGGAAGTACTGGACGTCGAGCGGCTCGATCCGATCCGTTTCGCGATACTGATTAATATGAGGTCGTGGCCGAGCGGCCGCTTGCGAGGAAGTCATCGAATGTCTCCGGAGTATCGTTGTTGTCGTCGCGTCGAATGCCCGGGCCACACGCGGGCGTTACGCCGCAGGTGAAGCCCGGCCCGTCGTTGCCGCCGCGCGCTCAGGCCGGCACGGCCGCCGCGTCGATCACCGCGCGTGTCGCTTCGCGCAGCCGGCGCGCGCGCGCCACCGCAGGGGTCGTGTTCGCCCATTGCTGGTTCGGCACCTCGACGCTCACCGGCAGGTGCGCGGGCAGCGCGCGCAGGATGCCCGTCAGATCGAGGCCGCCGTCACCCGGCATCAGCCGCGCGCAGCGCGCCTGGAACAGCAGCGTGTCGACGTCGGTCGGCCGCTCGGCCGGCGCATCGCAGAACTGCACGTAGCCGAAGTAGTGGCGCGGCAACGCGCTCAACGTGTCGAGCGACGACCCCGCGCGGTCGAAGTGGATTGGATCGACGATCAGCCCGGTGTTGCGACGGCCACATGCATCGACGATGCGCGCGCCGATGTCGAGATCCTTCACGTCGGTCCACGGCATCGGCTCCAGCGACGGCGACAGGCCGAGCGGCGCGGCGAGATCGCACAGACGGCCGAGCCGCTCGACGGTGCGCGCTTCGTCGGGATCGTTGCCCGCGACGAGCACGTAGCGCGCGCCAAGTTCCGCGGCCGTTTCGAGCATCGGCAGGTAGTCCGTCACGTCGGTATCGGCCTTCAGACGTGCGATTTCGACGTCGAGCACGCGCATGCCCGTATCGCGCAGGACCGCCAGCGTCTCGCGCCGCAGCGGCGTGTCGCCGACAATCGCGTGGCGGACCTCGGTATCGGTGGCCGGCAGCAGGCGCAGGCCGACGTAGTCGTAGCCCGCGTCGACTGCGCATTGCACCATCTGCGGCGGATTCAGTTCGAGCACGGTCAGCGCCGACAGCGACAGCGCGCGGGATTGAGGCTGGGTCATGTCGTCTCCTTGATCGTCATTGCGTCACGTTCAGCGCAGCGGCGAAAACGGCGCGGGCACACAGATCGTCGAGGCCATCGTCGTCAGGTGCGCCGGGCCGCCCTTCGGCGGCCAGATGCCGTCCTTGACCGCTTCCGCCCGAATGCGCGAACGCTCGTCCACGCTCGCATACGGCCAGATGTTCAGAAAGCGCGGCACGTCGCCGTCGAGCGCATACATCGCGCCGACCAGCGGCGAGCGCTTGATACGTTCCGGCACGGCCTGTTCCCACACGTCGATCGTCTGCTGCAGGCTGCCGAGCTTCGTGCCGTACACGCGCATCTCGTAGATGCCGCCGTGCACGGCCGGCTCGATCGGCGGCAGGAACGGGAACAGCGCGTAGCTGCCCGTCTTCACGTCGACGATGGCGTCGCCGCAGCCGAACGGGTTGCCTTCGAGCAGCATTCGCTTGCGCTCGGCGACCAGTGCGGCTTCCGACGCATAGCCGCGCAGCACCAGCACCTGGCCGAGCGTGCCGATGTCGGAATACCAGCAGCCGAGCAGCCTGCCGCCCTGCGGATCGCCGCTTGCCTGGATCCCTTCGAAGACCCGCGCATTCGCGCCGATCTTCACCGTAAGCGTCACTACGTCATACAGTGTCATTGCATTGTCCTCGAGGATGAATCGACGCCGGGGCGCGCGCCATCGGGCGCGGCGTCGGCAAGAGAAAGCGCGGCGAGATAGCCGAAGGTCATCGCAGGCCCGAGCGTGATGCCGCCGCTCGGATAGCAGCCGCCCATCATGCTGGCTGCATCGTTGCCGACCGCGTAGAGGCCGGCGATCGCCGCGCCGCTTCGATCGAGCACGCGCGCATCGCGGTCGGTCGCGAGGCCCGCGAACGTGCCGAGGCTGCCGGGCAATAGCTTCACGGCATAGAACGGCCCCGCCTCGATCGGCGCGAGACACGGATTCGGCCGATGCGCCGCATCGCCCTGCACGCGGTTGTACGGCGTCGAGCCTTTGTGAAACGCCGGATCGGCGCCCTGCTTCGCATACTGGTTGTACGCGGCCACCGTGTCCGCGAGCGCACGCGCATCGATCCCGCACGCGTGAGCCAGCGCATCGAGCGTCGCGCCGCGCTTCAGGTAGCCGGAACGCAGGTACGGGCCGACCGGGAACGGCCGCGGTTTCGAAAAACCGAGCCCGTAACGCCGCTGGAAACGGTGGTCGCAAATCAGCCATGCGCAGACTTCGTCGCCGGCGGGGGTCGTATCCAGCAGCGCGGAGATGAAGTCGTGATACGACGACGCCTCGTTCACGAAGCGCCGGCCTGCGCGCGTCACCGCGATCACGCCCGGTTTCGCGCGCTCGATCAGGTGCGGAAATGCAACGGCGGCGGCGCCCGCTTGCGGCACCAGCGACACGGGCGCCCACGCGGCCGGCGCATCGAGCGTCTGGTCGAAATGCGCGCCGACCGCTTCGCCGAGCCGGATGCCGTCGCCGGTATTGCAGAGCGGCGCTGCCGACCAGTGTTCGCGCCCGGACGGCGTATACGCGAAAGTCTGCGCGCGCCGCGCCGGATCGTGCGGAAAGCCGCCGCACGCAAGCACGACCCCGCGCGCTGCGCGTACCTCGTGCACGACGCCGTCGATCTCGACCCGCGCGCCGGTCACGCGTTCGGCGTCGCGCATCAGGCCGATCGCTTTCGCATGCGTGCGCAGGTCGACGCCGCGATCGGCCGCCGATTTCAGCAGCCGAGCGACGAGTGCATTGCCGTTGACGAGATGCATCGAACGTCCGTGGCGCAGCTTGTGCCACGCGAACGCAGCCAGCCGGCGACTCGCGTACAGCGCCGACTTCGGCGAGCGCGTCGCGCGATAGAAGTGCGCGAGATCCTGCCCGGACGCGAGCGCCATCCCCCTGATCGTCGTGACCGACAGCGGCTCGCGCAGCTTGTCGATCAGCGGGCCTAGCTCGCGGCCGTCGAACGGCATCGCGCAGACCGAGCGCCCGCCCGCACCGGCGCCCGGCGTCGTATGGAAATCGGGAATGCGGTTGCCGTCGATGAAGCGCACGGCCGTATGCCGTTCGAAAAACGCGACCATCTCCGGGCCGCGTTCGAGCAGCGCATCGACCTTGTCGGCGTCGTAGTGCGCGCCCAGTTCGTGCTTCAGATAGGTGCGCGGCGCATCGATGTCCTCGCGGATTCCCGCGCGCGTCGCGAGCGGATTGCGCGGAATCCACATCCAGCCGCCCGACCACGCGGTCGTGCCGCCGAACACGGCCTCCTTCTCCGCGACGATCACGCGCAGGCCCCGCGCGGCCGCCGTCACCGCCGCCGCGAGCCCGCCCGCGCCGGAGCCCAGCACCAGCACGTCGCAGTCGAGTATCGGTTCACGCTTCATGTTCGCTATGCCCGTTCAGTGTCCCCAACGCCGGATGCGATGTCATCGCGACGTTTGTGGAATGTTCTTTCGATGTGGAATACTATTCCACTAATTCGAGTTTCGCAAAGACTTTGTGACGACAGGGAGGCACGACAATGCGGGTACTGGTAACGGGCGGCAGCGGTTTTCTCGGCGCGTGGATCATCAGGAGGCTGCTGGCACGCGGCATCGACTGCGTGAGCTTCGACGTGGGCGCGAACCCGCGCCTGGTCGACGCGCTCGCACCCGCGCGCGCCGCGGCGGTGCGCTGGCGCACGGGCGACGTCGCCGATGCGGCGGCCACCGCACGCGCGCTCGACGGCTGCGACGCGGTGATCCATCTCGCCGGCATCCTCACGCCCGCCTGTGCGGCCGACCCGGTGCGTGGCGCGCAAGTCAACCTGATCGGCACGCTGAACGTGTTCGAGGCCGCTCGCGCGGCCGGGCTGCGGCGCGTGCTCTATGCGAGCAGCGCCGGCGTGTTCGGCCCGGACGACGGCGCGGTGCCGCTGCCGCAGACCCACTACGGCGCGTTCAAGCTCGCGTGCGAAGGCTCGGCGCGTGCGTACTGGCACGACCACGGGATCGCAAGCGTCGGCTTCCGCCCGCTGGTGGTCTACGGCGCCGGACGCGAGACCGGCTCGAGCGCCGGGCCGAGCCTCGCATGCCGCGCGGCCGCACGCGGCGAGCGCTATACGATTCCGTTCAGTGGCACGACGGGCCTCGTCTACGCGGACGATGTCGCGGCTGCGTACGAGGCCGCGCTGCTGCACGACTTCGACGGCGCGCACGCGTTCACGCTGGCCGGCGAGATCACGCCGGTGACCACGCTGATCGAGCGGATCGCGGCCCTCGCGCCGGATGCGCACATCGATGCCGACGGGCCGCCGCTGCCGATCGCGACGGACTTCCTCGACGATCCCGCGCTCGCGCGGTTGCTGCCGGGCCTGCCGCGCACCGCGCTCGACGACGGCCTGCGGCAGACCATCGCGTTCTATCGCCACGGCGTGCCGGCGCTCGCCGCGGCCGGCCGCTAGGGCCTGTTCAGGCTCGCGACGGCGGCGGGCGCCACCGCGGTGCGCGCCGCCACCGCGCGATGCACGGCGAGCGTCGCCGCGAGTGTGCGCGCCGCGTCGTCCGCCGAACACAGCGGCGCTTCGTCGCCGGCGATCACCGCCGCGAAATGGCGCAGCTGCTCGTGGTAAGGGTCCGCGTCGTGCGGCGTGCAGCGCTCGACCGTCAGCGGCTCGTGCCAGCCCTTCGCGCCGCGATACGCCCAGAGATCGAGCTGCGGCAGCGTGAGCGACGCATCGGTGCCGATCAGGAAATGGGTATTCACCTGCTGGCGCGGATAGTGCGCGGCCTCGCCCGCGGCGAGATCCCAGTTCCACGGCGACACCGCACAGTCCGACACGGCCAGCGTGCCGAGCGCGCCGCTGTCGAAGCGCAGCAGGACCGCAGCCGTGTCCTCGACGTCGAAACCGCGCACGCCGTTCGAGGTCTGCGCGCAGACTTCGACGATCTCGCCGAGCAGGAAACGCATGATGTCGATGTCGTGAATCAGGTTGATCAGCACGGGGCCGCCGCCTGCCTGGCGGCGCCACTCGACGTCGAAATACGCGTCGGGCTTGTAGAACGTCGCGAGCGCATTGGCCGCGACGGGCCGGCCGAGCCGACCCGATTGCACGATCTCGCGGGCACGCCGCAGTATCGGATTGTGCCGACGATGGTGCCCGACCAGCAGCGGCACGCCGGCTTCGCGCGCGGCGCGGCTCATGGCAGCCGCCGCGTCGACGCTGTCCGACACCGGTTTCTCGATCAGCGCGGGGACGCCGCGCGCGATACATGCGAGGCCGACCGCCACGTGTGTCGCATTCGGCGTCGCGACGATCGCGCCGTCCGGACGCACCTCGTCGAGCATCGCCGCGTAGTCGGCGAACCAGCGCAACCCCTCGGCGCGCGCGAACTGCTCCGCTGCCGGCGACGGGTCCGCGATCGCCACCACCTCCACCTGCGGATGCACCCGCGCGCGCTCCACATGCATCCGTCCGATCGCACCAGCACCGATCACTGCCAGCCGTCTCCTTGCCATCGCTTCATCTCCTTTTCGGGTTTACGACGCGTGTCCGCGACCAACCGGGTGAATACCCCGATTTCTTGAAATCGTCTTTGATTGTTGAATGCTATTCCAGTTTGAACTAGAGTTCACCAAAAAATTGCCGCGCGCCGCGATGGCGCGGCGTCGACCCATCACCGGGAACAGGAGCGCAGACAGATGACGGACCAGCACCAGCAGGACGACACCCTTTCCAGCCATCGGCGCGACGCATCCGACAGCCCGGCGCCGTCGCGACGCGCGTGGCTCGTGACCGCGGGCAAGGCGCTCGCGGGCGGCGCGGCGGCGCTCGCCGCGCCCGCGATCGTGCGCGCCCAAGGCGAGCAGCCGCTGAGGCTCGGACTGCTGATGGCCAAGCAGGGCGTATGGACCGAACAGGGCGAAGTGATCGCCAACGGCGTCAAGCTCGCGCTCGACGACGCAGGCAACCACGCGCGCGGCCGCCGCATCGATCTCGTGTGGTACGACGAACCCAATCCGCAGTCGGCGCAGCAGAACATGCAGAAGCTCGTCGAGCAGGACAAGGCGATCGCGGTGATCGGCGGCACCAACAGCGGCACGTCGCTGGCGATGTCGTCGGTCGCGTGGCGCACCAAAACGCCGTATATCGCGCCGAACGCCGCCGCGCGCGAGCTGACCGGCAGCAGTTGCAACCCGTATACGTTCCGCGTGCTAAGCCCGACGCCCGTCACCTGCCGCGCGCTCGCGCCGTCGCTGTTCGCGATCGGCAGGAAATGGCACTTCCTGGTCGCGAACTACGCGTACGGACAGGACATCCAGCGTTCGATGTCCGAGCTGCTGAAGCAGTCCGGCGGCACGATGACCGGCGCCGACGTCACGCCGCTGAACACGACCGATTTCAGCTCGTTCATCCTGAAGATCCGCCAGTCGAAGCCCGACGTCGTGCTGCTCGGGCTGCCGGGCGGCGACCTGTCGACGTTCCTGAAGCAATACGCGGAAATGGGCATGAAAGGCCGCATTCCGGTCGCGTGCCCGATCATCGGCGATTCGGATCTGTGGTCGATCAGCGTCGATGCGGCCACCGGCTACTACGGCAAGCCGTGGCACTTCAGCTCGCCCGGCCATTCGCCGGACGAAGTCGCGTTCGTCAAGCGCTACACGGCGAAGTACGGCAAGCCGCCCGCTGACAAGGCATGGATCGGCTGGTTCACGACGCGCGCGCTGCTGCAGGCGATCAACCAGGCGAAAAGCACGTCCGGCGCGGACATCGTGCAGAGCCTCGAGACCGTGCAGCTCGTCGACGGCAGCGGCCCCGCGCACTTCCGTCCATGGGATCACCAGCTGCTGCGGCGCTGGACCGTGTTCAAGGTGAAGGACCGGATCGCCGACAAATGGGACTGGCTCGACCCGATCTCCGTCGTGCCGCAGAACCCTGCCGAACTCGACCGCCTGTACGGCACGCGGCAGGAGATTGGCTGCACGATGGCCGCGCGCTGACGGCGCGCCGCCGCCTCGCCGGCGCATGCGCCGGCAAACCTCGAGCGGATCCCGCGCACGCTGCCCGCCCCGCGCCCAAACGGCGCGGCGCTGGCCCGGCGGGTCGCACACTGGAGATGGGCATGGCAGAAATGGTGTTGTCCCAGGTTGCCAACGGACTGGTGCTGGGATTCCTTTACGTGCTGCTCGCGATCGGGCTGTCGATCATCTGCGGGCTGCTGGGCATCGTGAATTTCGCGCATGGCGCGCTGTTCGCGCTCGGCGCGTATTTCGCGATCGCGCTATCGACGCAGTTCGGCTGGGCGGCCGTCGTGCTCGCGCCGCTGCTCGTCGCCGCGGTCGGCGTGCTGATCGAGGTGGTCTTCATCCGGCGGCTGTACGGCAAGGAGCCGCTGCTCAGCCTGATCGTCACGTTCGCGCTGTCGCTGCTGATTACCGCGCTGACGCGACTCGTGTGGGGCGCGGGCGGCCTGCCGTTCGGCCCGCCCGACGCGCTCGGCGGCCTGCTCGTCTACGGGCCGCTGCTGATCACGAAATACCGGCTGTTCGTGCTCGGCGCGACGGTCGCGATCCTCGTCGCGCTGTGGTGGTTCATGAACTACACGCCGTACGGGCGGATCCTGCGCGCGGGCAGTCGCGATCCGGAGATGGTCGGCCTGCTCGGCATCAACCTGCCGCGCGTGCTGACCGGCGCGTTCGCGCTCGGCGCGCTGCTCGCGGGCGCCGCCGGCGTGCTGGCCGCGCCGCTGCTCACGGTCACGCCGGGCATGGCGACCGCCGCGGTGATGCCCGCGTTCGTGATCGTCACGATCGGCGGCCTCGGCTCGTTCGCGGGCGCCGTGGTCGCGGGCCTGCTGGTCGGCATCGTGACCGCGCTGGCCGTGCAGTTCTTTCCCGAAGGCTCATCGGTCGCGATGTACGTGCTGATGGCCGTCGTCCTGCTGGTACGCCCTCGCGGGCTGTTTGGCGAACGCTGGGAGCGCTTCGAATGAAACTCGGCCATCTGACCTGGCACCCGGTCGCGGTGCTCACCCTCTCGCTGGTCGCCGTGTCGCTCGCGCTCACCGCGACCGGCACACCGCTCGAACGCGCGACGCAGATCGCGATCTACACGCTGTACGGGATGGGCGTGAACCTGCTCGTCGCCTACACGGGGCTGGTGCCGTTCGGCGCATCGGTGTTCTTCGGCACGACCACCTATCTGGTCGCCGTGTCGCTGCTGCACGTGCTTGGCAACGAAGTGCTCGCGCTCGCGGCCAGCGTGATCGTGACGACCGTGCTGGCCGCGCTGATCGGCGCGATCGTGTTGCGCCGGCGCGGGCTGTACTTCTCGCTGCTCACGCTCGCCTGCTCGCAGATCGCGTTCGAGATCGCGTTCAAGTGGACCGACGTGACCGGCGGCGAAAACGGCCTGCAGAACGTGCCGCGCCCGACCTTCCCGACGGCCGCCGCCTTCCACGTGTTCGCGTGCGTGACGGTGATCGCCGTCGCCTGGCTGCTGTGGCGCATCGTGCATGCGCCGTTCGGGCGCGCGCTGCAGGCGTTGCGCGACAACGAGCAGCGCGCGGCGAGCCTCGGCTACGACACCTACCGGCTCAAGTTGCGCGCCTTCGTGATCTCGGCGGCCGTGATCGGCTATGCGGGCGGCCTGCTGTGCCTGATGCTGCAGGGCGCGTATGCGAACAACCTGAGCTGGGAACACGCGGGCGACAGCCTGCTGATGACCGTGCTCGGCGGCGTCCACCAGTTTCTCGGGCCGCTGTGGGGTGCGATCGCGTTCATCCTGCTCGAGGACAAGCTGAGCAGCCTCACCGAGCACTGGTGGCTGATCTTCGCGCCGATCGTCATCGCGTTCGCGTTCTTCTCGCCCGAAGGCATCCACGGCATCGTGCAGCGCGTGCTGCGGCGGTCGCGCTGGACACTCGTGCGCGACACGATTCCCGCGCGTCCCGACGTCATCGCACCGTATCGCGCAAGCCGCATCGACTCCGATCCCGCTACGCCGGTGCTGAGCGTGCGCGGCCTGTCGAAGCGTTTCGGCTCGCTGGTGACCGCCGACCGGATCGACCTCGACGTCCATCCGTACCGGCTGCACAGCTTCATCGGCCCGAACGGCGCGGGCAAGACCACCTTCTTCAACATGCTGACCGGCGTGCTGTCTCCGAGCGCCGGCACGATCACGTTCGACGGCCGCGACGTGACGAAGCTCGCGATGTTCCGGCGCGTGCGGCTCGGCATGAGCCGCTCGTTCCAGATCCTCAGCGTGTTCCGCAACCTCACCGCGTTCGAGAACGTGCGTGTCGCCGTGCAGGCCGCGCAGCACGATCGCCTCGGCCTGTGGCGCGACGCGCACAAGCTCGACGAACAGAATGCGCAGACCTGGTCGCTGCTCGCGGCAGTCGGCCTCGTCGAGCGCGCGGCGCACGCGTGCGAAAGCCTGTCGCACGGCGAGCAGCGCCTGCTCGAAATCGCGCTGTCGCTCGCGACGCGCGCGCGCCTACTGCTGCTCGACGAGCCGCTCGCCGGTCTCGCCGAAGCCGATCGCGCGCGCGTCGCCGCGATCATTCGCGAGCTCGCGAACCATCATGCGGTGCTGCTGATCGAGCACGACATCGACCGCGTGCTGACCATCTCGGATCGCGTCAGCGTGCTGCATCGCGGCCGTCTGATCGCGGACGGCTCCCCCGCCGAGGTTGCGCGCCATCCGGAAGTGATCGAAGCGTACCTCGGTCATGCGAAAGGCGAACGGCCGGTCGATGCGCGGCTCGCCGCGCGCGACGACGAAGCTCGCGCGCACGACGGTGCGGCGGCAGCCGCGCGCCGGCCGCTGCTCCGTCTCGAAAACGTAAAGGCGGGCTACACCGGCAACACGATCCTCGACGGCATCGACATCACGCTGCACGAAGGCGAAGTGATCGCGATCCTCGGACGCAACGGCGTCGGCAAGACGACGACGCTGCGCGCCGCGACCGGCGTCGCCGACGTCACGGCCGGGCGCATCACGTTCGACGGCCACGACATCACCGGCCGCCCCGCGCACGAGATCAACCGCCTCGGCCTCGCGATGGTGCCCGAGGGCCGCAGGCTGTTCCCGAACCTCACCGTCGCGGAAAACCTGCGGCTCGCCGCGCGCAAGGGCGGCGCGAGCGTCGACGAGATGTTCGCGCTGTTCCCGCGCCTCGCGACCCGCAAGGACGCGCGCGCCGAACACCTGTCGGGCGGCGAGCGGCAGATGGTGGCGATCGCGCGCGCGTTGATGGCGCCCGCGAAGGCGATCCTGCTCGACGAGCCGTTCGAAGGGCTCGCGCCCGCCGTCGTGCAGGAAGTGCTCGACGCGGTCGTGAAGCTGCGCGAGCGCGCGAGCGTGGTGATCGTCGAGCACCAGGCCGACATGGTGCTGCCGATCGCCGACCGCGCGTACGTGCTCGTCAACGGCCGCGTCGCCCACGAAAGCAGCGCGGCCGCGCTCGAACAGGACGCGGCCACGCAGGCAAGACTGCTCGGCATTGTGCATGACGATGCCGGTTCAACCCTGGAGATGAAAACAGCATGACTTCCCCTCTGACCGCGCCCGTTCCCGTTTCGCTCGACGAAGGCCTGAGCGGCGCGACGCGCATCCACTTCATCGTCGGCGACCCGATCGCGCAGGTGCGCTCGCCGAACGGCGTGACGGCCGCGCTGCGCGAGGCCGGCCGCGATGCGCTCGTGGTCCCCGCGCATGTCGCGCCGGACCATCTCGCGGCGTTCTTCGCGGGCGTGTCGCCAATGCGCAATGTCGACGGCGTGATCGTCACCGTGCCGCACAAGTTCAGCGCCGCCGCATTCTGCACGAGCCTATCTGACGAAGCTGCGTTCCTCGGCGCGGTGAACACGCTGCGCCGCACGGCTGACGGCGGCTGGCACGGCGGCATGTTCGACGGCATCGGCTTCGTCGCCGCGCTCGCCGACGCCGGCTGCGACCTGCGCGGGAAGCGCGCGCTGCTGGTCGGCGCGGGGGGCGCCGGCTCGGCGATCGGCCACGCGCTGGTGACGGCGGGCGCCGCGTCTGTCGACGTGCGCGACAACGACGCCGTGCGCGCCGGCGCACTCGTCGGACGGCTCGCCGCACTGCAGCGCGGCGCGGTGTGCATCGCCACTGAGGACGTCGCGCCCGAGGCGTTCGACGTGATCGTCAATGCGTCGCCGATGGGTATGCGCGCGGACGATCCACTGCCTATCGACGTGTCGCGCGTGCCGGCCACCACGTTCGTCGGCGACGTCGTCACGAAGCCGCCATTGACGCCCTTCATCGAAGCGGCGCGCGCACGCGGCTGCCGCACCGTCACCGGCACACAGATGTTCGCGCGCGTGTGCGACCGCATGGTCGCGTTCCTGACGGAGCCCTCCGCATGAACGCGCGCGCGATCTGCGCGCGCATGAGCCCGCCCGGACACCGCGCGCGCCGCTGACCCGCTTCCGCTGTACGACGGCGGCGCGCCGCGCCGCCGCCCCCGTATCGCCACAACAATCAGGAGACACCCGATGAAACATCGTCGTACCGCCCGCCGCGCGCTCGCGGCCGGCGCCGCACTGCTCGCCGCCTCGCCTGCGTTCGCGCAGTCGAGCATCACGCTCTATGGCGTCGTCGACAACGGCATCGCCTACCAGAGCAGCCAGACGACGCTCGGCTCCACCGCCGGCGGCCATGCGTCGGTCAAGATGGCGACCGGCGTGTGGGCCGGCAGCCGCTTCGGCGTCAAGGGCTCGGAAGATCTCGGCGCCGGCACGAAGGCCGTGTTCGTGCTCGAGTCGGGCCTCAACTCCGCGAATGGTGCGCAGCAGTACACCGACGCGATGTTCGGCCGCCAGGCGTGGGTCGGCTTCACGAACCCCGCGTATGGGTCGCTGACGTTCGGCCGCCAGTACGCGTCCTACTACCAGCTCCTTTCTCCGTACAGTCCGACCAATTGGCTGACCGGCTTCTTCGGCGCGCATCCGGGCGACATCGACGGGCTCGATACGATCTATCGCGCGAACAATACGATCGAATACACGTCGCCGAAACTCTACGGCTTCACGTTCGGCGGCTCGTATTCGCTCGGCGGCATCGCGGGCAGCATGAACGCCGGTTCGACCTGGACCACCGCGATCCAGTACGCGAACGGCCCGCTCGGGATGGCGGTCGGCTTCTCGCGGATCAACAACTCGACACCCGGCGGCGGCGCGTTCGGCGCGAATTCGACGACCTCGAACAACGGCGCGCAGGCGGGCGTGTCCGCGCTCACGAACGGCTATCAGACGGCGCAGGCGCAACAGCGCTTCGCGGTCGGTGCGAGCTACGCGTTCAACAATGCATGGGACGTGTCGGCGACCTATTCGAACGTGCAGTACATCCCGGGCGCCGGCTCGAAGTTCGCGCAGACGGCGATCTTCAATACCGGCGGTATCGTGCTGCACTGGAAGCCGGGCACCGCCTGGGATCTCGGCGCGGGCTACAGCTTCACGCGCGCGACCAAGGCCAACGGCATTACGAGCGCCGCGCAGTATCAGCAGTTCAACCTGTCGCAGTACTACGCGTTGTCGAAGCGCACCGGACTCTATGCGCTCGAGGCGTACCAGCGCGCGAACGGCACCACACTCGGCACGAACGGCAGCGGCCAGATCATCGCCGCGACCGCGACGCTCGGCGACGGCTTCAACGCGGCGCCGTCGTCGACGCGCAGCCAGTTCGCGGCCGGCGTCGGCATCGTGCACCGGTTCTGAACGGCGGCGCCGGCGTCGTTCGACGCTTTGACGCTTCAACGCCCGCGCATGCGGGCGTCTCCGTTTGGTCCCGCGACGGAACGCAGGTGGCCCGCTCAATTGCACACTTTTTTAGAACACTATTCCACTTTCATATTAATTGGAATAACATTCCACAATCATCAAGACATCGTCCGCCACGCGTCGAATCGGCATGCGCGGCGGCACGGAACGAAGGAGACGTGGACATGGGTGCGGTCGTCGAACAGCGCTGGGACGAAGAAGTGGATCTGCTGGTATTCGGCGCGGGCGCAGCGGGCATGACTGCCGCGCTGGTCGCGGATCACGAGGGGCTGGCCGTCCTCGTGTGCGAAAAGACCGCTGCCGTGGGCGGCATCACGGCCACGTCGGGCGGCACGACGTGGGTGCCGGGCACGCGCCTGAGCGTCGAGGCGGGCGTACCCGACAGCGTCGAGGATGCGCGGCGCTTTCTGCAGTCGGTAGTCGGCGCGCGCGGCGGCGACGACGCGCGTGAAGCCTTCCTGCAAAGCGGCCCGGCCGCCATCGACGAACTGGCGCGCATCAGCGACGTGAAATTCATCGCCGCCGCCGCGCATCCCGATTACGTGAACGGGCCCGGCGCCGCCTACGGCGGCCGTGCGCTCGTGCCCGCGCCGTTCGACGCACGCGTGCTCGGCCGCGCCTTCGCGCGTGTGCGGCCGCCGCGCAAGGAATTCATGGGGCTCGGCGGGATGATGGTCGCGCGCAACGACCTGAACGCGCTGCTCGCGCCGTTCGCGTCGGCAGCGAACTTCAGGCGCACGCTCGCCGTTGTCGGCCGCTATGCGCTCGACCGATTGCGCTTTGCGCGCGGCACTCAACTCGTGATGGGCAACGCGCTGGCCGCACGGCTTTACTACAGCCTGCTCAAGCGGCGTGTCGACGTGCGCTTCGACACGCCGCTGCTCGAACTCGTGCGCGAGAATGGCCGCGTCGTCGGCGCGATCGTCGCGACGCCGGACGGTGGCCGCAGGCGGATCGGCGCGCGGCGCGGCGTGGTGCTCGCGACCGGCGGCATCACGCGTCATCCTGCGCTGCGCCGGCAGTTGTTCCCGGCCGCCGCGCAGCCGCTGTCGCTGTCGCCGGACACCCATACCGGCGACGGCGTCGATCGCGCGCAACGCGTCGGCGCACGTGTCGAGGACGGCGGCGACAGCCCCGGACTGTGGATGCCGTGCTCGATCCGCCGTGCATCGGCCACCGACTCCGGCGGCGACAGCGTATGGCCGCATATCATCCTCGATCGCGCGAAGCCCGGCCTGATCGCGGTCAACCGTCGCGGCGAACGCTTCGTCAACGAGTCGAACTCGTACCACGACTTCGTGATGGGGATGTTGCACGACGACGGCAACGGGCCAAGCGTGCCGGCCCACCTGATCGTCGACGACGCGTTCATCCACACGTACGGCCTCGGCCTGCTGATGCCTGCACGCAGCGCGACCCGCATCGCCGAGTTCGAACGCGCCGGCTACCTGGTGAAAGGCGCGACGCTGGCCGAGCTAGCCGCGAAGCTGCAGGTGGACGCCGCCGGTCTCGCGCGTACCGTCGAGACTTACAACCGTGACGCCGCGGACGGCAAGGACCCCGCGTTCCGGCGCGGCAGCAGCCCGATGAGCCGCTTCAACGGCGACCCGGCGCAACAGCCGAATCCGTGCATCCGGCCGATTGGCGCCGGACCGTATTACGCAGTGACCGTATGGCCCGCCGATCTCGCGTGCAGCGCGGGCCTGAGCGGCACCGCGAACGGCGAGGTGCTCGATGACGCCGGGCGCGTGATCCCCGGCCTGTTCGCATGCGGCAACGATCTCGCGTCGATCTTCCGCGGCACCTATCCTGGCCCCGGCACGACGCTCGGGCCGGCCATCGTCTTCGGCTGGCGCATCGCGAAGTTCGCTGCGCATGGAGAGGTGGCGGCGGGCGATCCTGCGGCAAGCGGTTCTACGGCAGGCGACGCATCGTCCGCGGCGCCGCACCGGCCCGTGTGCGCCGACGCACATGACTGACGAACCGGCGCGCACGGCCTGCCATAATGCGATGGCCGCCCCCATCATCGAGGAGGAACCGCAGATGCAACGCATCGTCAACCGCCATTCGCTGAACCTGCCGAAACTGGGCCTCGGCACCTGGCCGATGCTCGGCGACACGTGCACGCGCGCCGTCGCAAGCGCGCTCGAATCGGGCTATCGGCATGTCGACACCGCCGCCGCATACGACAACGAAGCGGCAGTCGGCAATGCGATCGCCGCCTCGGCCGTCCCGCGCGAGCAGATCCACGTGACGAGCAAGGTCTGGTGGGACCAGCTGAGCCCCGGGCGCATGCGGCAATCGTTCGACAACACGTTGCGCGCGCTGCGCACCGACTACGTCGACCTGTTCCTGATCCACTGGCCGGCACCCGACTGGAATCTCGCGGAAACGATCGACACGCTCGTGTCGTTCAGGGAACAGGGCCGCGCCCGTGCGATCGGGGTCGCGAACTTTCCGCTCGCGCTGCTGCACGAGGTCGTCGACGTGATGCAGGCGCCGCTGGCCGCGATGCAGGTCGAATATCACGTGCTGCTCGGCCAGACCCGGCTGCTGCAGTTTGCCGAACAGCACGACATGGCGCTGATCGCGTACAGCCCGCTCGCGCGCAACCGCGTGTCGACGATCCCGGAACTGCAGCGGATCGCCGACAAGCATCGCGTGCTGCCGACGCAGGTCGCGCTCAAATGGCTGCTCGACCAGCCGAATGTGGCCGCGGTGCCAAAGGCGGCCGGGAAGGACAACCAGCTCGCCAATCTCGCGTCGCTCGACGTCGAACTGGACGACCACGATCGTGCAATGATTGCCGGGCTGCCGAAGGATCAGCGGCTCGTGAGCCCGGCGTTCGCGCCGCAGTGGGATCCTGCGGGGTAACGCCGCCGCGCGTGTCGATCGCGGCAACAGCCGCTCAGTGCTGCTGCACCGCCGACCCCGCCGCGCGATCGTGTTCCGCACCATTCGCCCGGCGGCCGCCGATCATGTACAGTGCGCCGGCCGCCGCGAGCGCCGGCACCGCGAGCAGGCTGAACACGTCGCCGAAGCGCCAGCCGAGCCCCATCAGCATTGCGCCGACGAACGCGCCGACCACACCGCCGATCCGGCCGATACCGAGCATCCACGCGACGCCGGTCGCGCGGCAGCGCGTCGGATAGAGACTGGCCGCATACGCGGACATCGACGTCACCGCACTCGTCACCACGGTGCCGCACAGGAAGATCAGCGTGCCGAGCGATGCGGCGTGCCCGATCGTGCGGCTCACCACGAGCACCAGCGCGCCGGCCACGACATACGCGCAGACGATCGTCCGGTTCGGATTGAAGCGGTCCATCAGCCAGCCGGCGCACAGATTGCCGAGCACGCCGCCGAGCGGAAACAGCGACGTCATCAGCGCGCCGTGCTCGGTGTCGAAGCCCGCATCGCGAAACAGCGTCGGCATCCAGTTGGTGAGCAGGTAATAGATCAGCAGTCCCATGAAATAGGCGGCCCACAGCAGCAGCGTGCGCGTGCGGAACCGGCCCGACAGCACCTGCGCGAGCGCGGATGCACCGCCGCCCGTCTCCGCGCGCGCTTCGGCGGCGACGAACGTACAGCCGTCGAAAAGCGCGCGCGGCGCGATCCGCGCGAGGATCCGCGCGATGCGCTCATGCGTGCCCTGTCGCACGGCGAGATACTGCGCGGACTCCGGCAGCAGCATTGCCAGCGCGATGGCGAGCACGATCGGACCGATCCCGCCGGCGCTCAGCACGCTCTGCCAGCCGAAGTGCGGAATCAGCCATGCCGACGTGATGCCGCCGACCGCGAGCCCGCACGAGAACCCGCAGAACATCGCATTGACCGCGACGCCGCGAATCCGCGCCGGTGCATATTCCGACATCAGCGTGACCGCGTTCGGCATCGCCGCGCCGAGGCCCAGGCCGGTCAGGAAGCGAAACGCCGTCAGCATGCCGATCGATTGCGCATGCGCCGACACGAGACTCCACGCGCCGAAGCATGCCACCGACAGCACCAGCACGGTCTTGCGACCGAGCCGGTCGGCACACGGGCCGGCAGCGAGCGCGCCGATGCCGAGCCCGGCCAGCGCCGCGCTCATCACCGGGCCGAGCGCGCTGCGCGCAATGCCCCAGTCCTGGACCAGCGCCGGCGCAATGAAGCCGATCGCGGCGGTGTCATAGCCGTCGGCGGCCACCACCAGAAAGCACAGGATCAGGATCAGCCACTGGCAAGGGGAAAAACGCTCGGCGTCGATGAACGACTGCACGTCGAGCGTACGCTGGGAAGTTGTCATCGTCTGTCTCCTATGATCCGTGCGCAGCGCGTCTGCGTCGCTTGCGCACGGGGGTCTCCGTATTTCGTTATCGGTCGCGCGTCGGCATCGACGGTGACGCTCAGTCCGGTGCTGCCTGTGCAGCGCCGTATGCATGCCAGCCGCCGTCGACGTTCAGCACGGTGCCGGTGATGTAACTCGCCGCATCCGATGCGAGGAACGCGATCGCGCGTGCGATCTCGTCCGGCTCGGCCAGCCGCCCGAGCGGCGTGCGGCGTTCGATCGCCGCGCGGTTCAACTGCCCGTTGCGCGCCAGCGTATCGACCAGTTCGGTCGCCACGTAGCCGGGTGCGACCGCGTTGACGCGCACGCCTGCGCGCGCCCACTCGCATGCCATCGAGCGCGTCAGCGACGCGATCGCGGCCTTCGCGGCGCCGTACGCGTTGCGCATCGGAATCCCGCTCTGGCCGGCAATCGAGCCGAGATTGACGATCGTGCCGGACCGTCGCGCGAGCATCACGCGCGCCGCCTCGCGGCTCGCGAGAAACGTGCCGCGCACATGCACGGCCAGCAGCCGGTCGAAGGCCGTCGCCGATTGCTCGAGCGTCGGCGCGTTCTGCTCGCCGATTCCCGCATTGTTGACCAGCACGTCGATCCGGCCGAAGCGCTCGGCGACGGTGCGCATCAACGCAACCACGTGGTCCTCGCTGGCCACGTCGACGCGCACGCCGACGTGGCCGCCGCCAAGTTCCGCTGCCCGTTGCGCCGCGCGCTCGCCGTCCAGGTCGGCGATCGCGACACGATAGCCGTCGTCGGCGAGCCGCGTTGCGCAGGCCCAGCCGATACCGTCGGCGCCGCCCGTGACGATCGCCACACGCAGGTTGCTCATGTCGTCTCCTGTTTTTGTCGATCGCGCCGTGGTCAGCGCGTCAGATAGGCGAGGCTCGGGAAATCGACGCGGCGGACGATGCGGCTTTCCTGCGCGACGATCAGATGGCCGGATGCCTGCAGATAGGCGGGCCATTCCGGGTCGGCGTCGCGCGCGGTGCGGCGCGCGTCGTAGTCGGCGATGCTGTCGTAGCCCCACAGGTGGACCACCTGGTTCAGCGCGCCGATGTCGCTCATGTAGAAGCCGACCGGCGGGCCGAGATACTTGACCTGGATCGGCATCGCGAGCCGGTCGAAGATCTCGAGGAATTCCGCCATCCCGCGCGGGCGGATCGTGTAGATGCGATGGTCGACGAAGGCTTTCGAGTCAGACATGGTGAACTCCGGAGTCAGGCCGTCGCGCGCGCGGCGGCGGGCAATTCGGCGGCGGCGGGCGTCGGGTCGGCGATGCCGGCGATGTGGCGGGCGGTCAGGTAGCCGAACGTCATGATCGGCCCTAGCGTGATGCCCGCACCGGGATAGTTGCCGCCCATGATGCTGGCGCGGTCGTTGCCGACCGCGTAGAGGCCGGCGATCGGCCGGTCGTCGGCCGCCAGCACCTGTCCGGGCACGTTGGTGCGAATCCCGTCGAATGTGCCGAGATCGCCCATCAGCACCTTCAGCGCGTAGTACGGGCCGTCGCCGAGCGGCGCCACGCACGGGTTCGGACGATGGTCCGGATCGCCGAGATAGCGGTTGAACGACGTCGTGCCGCGGCCGAACGCCGGGTCCTCGCCGCGCGCGGCCGCTTCGTTGTAACGGCGCACGGTGGCCGCGAGATTCGCGGCATCGATGCCGGCCCGCTGCGCGAGTTCGGCGAGCGTGTTGCCCTTGACCAGATAGCCGTTGCGCAGCAGCGGCCCGAGCGGCACCGGCGCGGGCTTCGCAAAGCCGAGCCCGTACTTGCGGATCGTCGCGTGATCGCAGACGAGCCACATCGCCGTCTCGGCGTCGTCGCGACACGCGTCGATCATCGCGGCGCCGACGTCGTGGTAGGAATTCGATTCGTTGGTGAAACGCGTGCCGCGCCGCGTGACGCCGATCACGCCCGGCTTGTAGCGGTCGAGCAGATGCGGAAACACGCCGAAGCGCCCGTCGCCGAGCGGCACGCGCGACACCGGCATCCATGCGGCCGGCTGCGGATAGCGAATCTCGACGCGGCCGCCAGCGCGCTCGGCCAGCTTCGCGCCGTCGCCGGTATTGCCGGCTGGCACCGGCGACACGTGCTCGCCGCCGCGCGCGACATGCGGATACGCGCGGGCAATGCGCTCGACGTCGTGCGAGAAGCCGCCGCATGCGAGCACGACCGCCCGCCGCGCAACGACGTGGGTCGGCACGCCGTCGACATCGACCGTCGCGCCGACGATCCGACCGTCGCGCATCGCGAGCTCGCGCGCAGCGGCGTTCGTGAGGATCGGGATGCCGAGGTCCAGCGCCGATTTGGCGAGCCGTGCGGCGAGGGCATTGCCGCTCGTGACCTGCACGCCGCGGCGATACAGCGCGAGATCCTTTAGATGCGACGCGAGCCGCTTCGTCACGTACCACGCCGACTTCAGCGAGCGTGTCGCATTGAAGAAATGCCGGAGATCCGCGTTCGACGAATTGAACATCATGCCGATGAACGTGATGGTCTTCAGCGGCGGGCGCAGGCGCTCGAGATCGCGCCCCAGCCCGCGTGCATCGAACGGCGCGGCAACCACCGAGCGACCGATGTCGACGCCGCCCGGCAGGTTCGGGTGATAGTCGGGATAAAGCGTCGGGACGAATTTCACGTCGGTTTCGCGCTCGAAGAAGTCGAGCATCGCCGGGCCGTGTTCGAGAAAGGCCTCGATCGCGTCGTCGTCGTAGAACGTGCCCGCTTCGCCACGCAGATAGGTACGCGCGGCCTCGCGCGTGTCGCGCACGCCGTTCGCCAACGCATGGCGATTGCCGGGAATCCACAGCACGCCGCCGGAAAATGCCGTCGTGCCGCCGAAGCACGCTTCCTTCTCGACGACGATGACGTCGAGTCCCGCCTTGCGCGCGGTAATCGCGGTGGACAGGCCGCCTGCTCCCGATCCGATCACAAGCAGGTCGCAGGTGAGCTGGGTGGAGCGCTGCTGATCGCTCATCGTGTTCTCCTCCTTCCGATGGCCGTGCCGCTCGACCGCGCCGCGCATTCGCGGGCGGACTGGTGTCCGGCATGCGCCATGTCGTTGAATTACTTCGCGCCGGCTTCGTAGCCGGGCCGCGGAACCAGGTCCATCAGCATCGCGTCGAGGCCGCCGTCGACGACCAGCTCCGCACCGTTCACATAGGCCGCGCGCGGGCTGGCGAGAAACGCGACGACGTTCGCGATGTCGTCGGGACGACCGATGCGCCGGCTGGCGGTCATCGCGCTGCGGCGCGCCTCGATGTCGCCGTCCGCATAGAACGACTCGGACAGCGGCGTGCGGATCATGCCGGGGCACACGGTATTGCTGCGGATGCCGCGCGGCCCCCATTCGGCCGCGAGCTGGCGCGCCAGCATCGCGACAGCAGCCTTGCTCGCGCTGTACGCGCCGCTGTGCGTCTGCGGATGGCGCGCGGCGATCGACGCGACGTGCACGATCGCGCCCGCGCTGCGCGCGAGCATCGCGCGGCCGAACGCCTGCGAGCACAGCATGTAGCCGGTGAGGTTGACCTGCAGCATCGCGTTCCATGCGTCGAGGTCGATCGTCTCGATGCCGCCGGCACGCAACAGCCCCGCATTGTTGACGAGCACGTTCGCCGCACCGAGATCGCGCTGCACGTGTTCGACTGCCTGCGCGATGCTCGCGCAGTCGCCGATGTCGCATGCGATCGCGACGACGTCGCCGCCGCTGCCGCGCAGCCGCTCGGCCAGCGCGATCGTACGGTCCGCCTCGCGGTCGAGCAGCGCGACGCGTGCGCCGGCCTCGACCAGCGTTTGCGCGATCGACGCGCCGATGCCGCCCGCCGCACCCGTCACGACGCATACCTGCCCGCCGAGCTGAAGCCAGTCCGGCCGGTGATTGCCTGTCTCCGACATATGATTCGTGATCCTTTCTAATGGATAGGGATATATTCCGGTGTATCCGCATGGATGGTTTGGCCACGGCCTCGATACGTGATGCATGGGCCGTGCCGGTGAGAAAAGTATAGAAGCGCGTCACGCGCGAAAACTGGACAAACGCATCAGGCAACAGGACAATTTGTACACAGGAGGCCAGTCGACATGAGGAGAATCCCTAACTACGATCTGTATGGCGAATCGGCCCGCCCGCCTTGGTACGATGCGTTCAACTTCGAATGGATCCCGGAGCGCAGCCGGCCCAACGACTGGCATATCGCCGCGCATCGGCACGATGCGCTATTGCAGATTTTGTACATTCGCGACGGCAGCGGGCATGTCGTGATCGAGAGCGAAAAGCACCCGTTCGCGCCGCCGTGCCTCGTGCTGCTGCCCGCGCAGACCGTGCATGCGTTCGAGTTCTCGCCGGAGATCGACGGCCTCGTGATCACCGTCGCGCAACGTGCGCCCGACGCACTGCTGAAGGTCGTCGCGCCCGGCGTGCTGCCGGTCCTGCAGCGTGCCGCGGTGATTCCGGTCCGGGGGCCGGACACGAGCGTGTCGATGCTGATGCCGCTTTTCTCGCTGCTCGAACAGGAATTCCGCGGCGCGTCGCGCGGCCGCGGCGCCGCCGGCATGGCGCTGCTGGTCGCGCTGCTCGTGCATGTCGCACGCCTGAGCGATCTCGCGGCGGCGCCGTCGCATGCGCTCACCGACCGGCGCGGCACGCTGCTGCGGCGCTTCCACGCGCTGATCGCCGCGCACTTTCGCGAGCACCAGCCGGTCGAGTTCTACGCGGAGCGTCTCGGCGTGACCGCTGCGCAGCTCGCGCGCGTCTGTCGCGAGGAACTGGGCATCTCGACGACGGCCGTCATCAACGAGCACCTGATTCGCGAAGCACAGCGCGACCTCGTCTATTCGAACCTGAGCGTCAAGCAGATCGCACACGAAATGGGCTTCGTCGACAGCGCGTACTTCAGCCGCTATTTCCGCAAGCAGACCGGCCTGACGCCGGGCGAGTTCCGCTCCTCCGCACATCGCGACCTGATGCTGGGCTCGTAGCGAATGACCGATACCGCCCAACGGCAAACGTCATATTCCTGACCAGCTTCTACAAATAGACTCTGCATGCCTAAATGTATGGATTCGCTGGATTCGTGAACACACTGCTTCAATTTGGCTTTGCAGTGGCTTCGTGGCTGCGCACCTGACGCTGCAGGACCGACTGGTGAAGGAGATGCGCTTACGCGGCATCAGTACCGTGGCAGATGCCAATGCTTATGCTCCCTCCTTCATCGCCATGTATAACTCGCGCTTCGCCAAGCGGCCGCGCAGCGACTTCAATGCGCACCGGCCGCTGCGATCCGACGACGATCTGGATCTGCTGCTGACCTGGCGTGAGACACGCCGGGGAATCGGGCGTGGATACATCGGGACGTCGAGGTGTGGGAATACCCGGATGGGCGCATCGAGATCCGAGCAGCCGGTCAGATACTGGCAGCCCAGTCCTATGACCGGATGGCGGAGATCGATCAAGGTGCGATCGTCGACCACAAACGGCTGAGTCACGCGTTGCAAGTGGCGCAGGCGTTTCAGGCGCAGCGCGACGACGGCCGGCGGATCGGGACCGCACCGTCGCGAACGCATCGACGGCTTCCGGTGCGGGAGGGCGAAGCGCAACCCGGCACAAGGAAACCGCGCCGCTTCACAGCCGCTGACATGGAGATGCTGATTCTGGAGGTCGCCTCAAAGCCAGGAGTTGAGCAGCGGTCTGCGAAGGCCCGCGGATGAACGCAAGCGCCCTGCTGCTTCCGGCTCGGCGCTTCAACGTTAAGAACGGAAAGGCCAATGAAATGTGCGACATCTGTATTTATCCGGCGCTGCGCCATCTGAATCCGTATGACACGAGCGCCCACGGTGCCGGCGTCCGCTATTCACAAACGTTGCGCGAAGGACGAGCGCCGGTTTGTATGCACCCGGCCGCGTCGGCCTTGCTCACGCGCCGAACTTCCGCACTTGCCCGTCGGTAGCTAAACACAGCAATTACTGCGGGGCTCGTGCGTCCGGAGCACAAACACAATTAGCCTCCTGCACTGCCGCGTGGGTACTGGGGGTGACCTCAGACAGATCCTTACCACGAGTCTCCGGCAGCAACAGCGCCGCTATCACAACAAGCAGATAGGACGCACACGCACAAAGACCCATCGCCACTCCAAGATCAAGGTGTGCACTGACCACGCCGACAATGGCTGGCATCACGGCGCCGATCGCGCGCCCGGCGTTGCCGCAGAGCCCTTGTGCTGAAGCGCGGATCCGGGTGGGGAACAGTTCTGCGAGGTAGGCGCCGGTGCCCGCTGCGGTGCCGGACTGCAGCGTACCGAGCACGAACCCAAGCAGCAGCGTGACGGGCAACGTCAGTGGCGCAAGTGTGTAGGTCGCAACCGCAATCGCCTGCAGACAAGCGATCACGACAAAGGTGTGGCGTCGTCCGAAACGGTCTGCCATCCAGCCGTTCAGGAAAGCGCCCGAGAACGAGCCGAGAATGTTGATCGCGAGATAGCCACCAACATTCGTGATCGACAAATGCAACACAAGCTTCAGATACGCTGGCAACCACGTAATCATGACGTAGTTGCCGCCATAAATCCCGAACGTCAGAAGAATCGCCTTAAAAGTCGTTGTGCGGATTGGACGGTCAAAGACGGCCCATACGGGCGGCGTATCGTTGGGGCGTGCGAGCCGGGCGCGCGTGAATGCGGGCGCCTCTTTGATATAGCGCCGGATCCACAGTACTAGCAGGGTCGGGACGAGCCCAATCGCGAAGAGCACACGCCACGCGACCGACTGCCCCAGTGTGCTGAACACGAGTGTCGACAGCAGTACCGCGACGCCGTATCCGACGGCCCAACCGGCCTGCAGCGAACCGACTACGCGCCCGCGCACCTGCGGGCGGATGGTCTCGCTGATCAGCACAGCGCCCACTGCCCATTCGCCGCCGAAGCCGAGCCCCTGTAGACTGCGTGTGATCGTCAACTGCCAGAACGAATCGGTGAATGCAGACAGCAGCGTGAATGCCGAGAACCACAGAATCGTGATCTGCAGCACGCGCACGCGTCCATACCGGTCGGCTAGTATCCCCGCGATCCAGCCGCCCAGCGACGCCATAATCAGCACCGTGGTGCCGAGGAAGCCGGCTTGGCCGCGCGTCATGCCCCACAGCGCGATCAGGGTCGGGATGGCCAGTGCGTACATCTGGGTGTCCATCGCGTCGAGTCCCCAACCGCTGAAGCATGCCCAATACGTGCGCTTCTCAGACTGGCTGAGGTCGGTGTACCACTTGAACATCTTCTGTCTCCGGTGCGTATCTGCGATGCGCCCTCATGGCGCGGACTAATCGGCAACGCCCACGAGCTGTCATGTGCGTTCACGAACCGCCCTGGTCGGTGGCAAGCTGTGTCGCGACTGTTCGTTGGGTTGCTGAGGCGCAGTCGATACATGCTTCAGCCATCTGCTGCCCTGAACAGCCCGGAGTCTGGATAGCGAGTCGTGACGCGCCAAGTAGGGGTTAACCATGGAACGATGGAGCGTTTGGTGCCTGAAGCGCATACCCCGGCAGCGTTTGCGCCCGTCACTCCTGCGTCGTTATCCGGTCGCGGGACCGATTTTCTACTAAGCCCGGCTGCCCACTCATGTGGCCATGCGATAAATAAATTGGATGCCCTTCTCAGGGATTTGCATGACGTTCTCGATGCTCGCGCCCGCCAGGGACCACGTCCGCGCCGGCGTTTCGGCGCAGGCCAAGCAGCCGCGTGCCGGTGCTAACCTGCGCTTTGACGTCCGGCATCGCGCTCACCCGGAAAATCGCTCCACGAGGCGATTCCGCTCAGGGGCACGGCGCTGACGACGGCGCGCGCGCCCTCGTCACGACAGTTCGAGCGCAATCGTCCGCGAGGCTGTACGGTCCGATGGTCATGGGGTGTCCGGCTCGACTCAACATCCGATGCGCACCTACGGTTCGACCGGCGACTACGTCAACTTCCAAGGCGCGGGACAGAAGCCGCTCGGTTAATTAAATCTTATTGAAGAAACCGAGCAGCAGAAAAAGCAAGGCCAACTCGAGCAGCTCGCCGAGGACGCCGGGGAACACGGCATCACTGAAATCGAACTGCTGCGCGTAACTGGCTTCGTACGGGAGAAACGACGACACGCGCCCTGCGACATTTCATACAGGACTCGAGCGCCCGAAATCATGACCTTGCCGCGTTCCGAATAGCCGAAGCGGCTCTGCATCAGTGCGCCGTCCGCGGAAAACCGAAAACAATTGGCACCTGCTTGAAGAAGGGCAGATTGCAATTGAGGACGCCCTGCGGCTTCATGATCAGCAATTGGCGACCGTCCCGTCTCGCCTCGTGGCGTCTGCCCAGGCACGGATCATTGAATTTCTCGCGACCGCAGCGCTCTGTCCTTTCGGACGATAGCGGGCCCAGGATTCGACCGTTCCGCTTGTTTTGACTGCCAGCGTCAATGCAATTTGAGCGAATGGAGGACGACAAACCTGCCGACTCAGCATGTCGCTGCATCGGCGGCGTCTGATGAGGAAAAGCGCTCCTTGGACCGGTGGCGCCGCTGCAGCATCCGACGAGATCTACGCCGAATATTCCGAATGGTAATCGTCCACCCAGTCGGGCGGACATGATCGCATCACTGTCCCGCCAGCACACCATTCATACGCTCGTCCACCTCCCGCTTCGTCACTGCCCAAGCGGGAACGGTATCGAGCAGCCGCTGTTGCCACGCCACAAGGTTCGGGAATTCAGAGAACGGCACCTTCGTGCGTGCTGACTGCGAAAAAGGCGCCGCAATGTCTATGTCGGCGAGCGTAAGGCGCTCGCCAATGATGAATTGCCGCTCCGCCAGGTGAGCGTCGAGCACGGCGGCGGCGGCCCGAATCTTGGCGAAGGCCAATCGAACGATGCTCTCATCTTCGGGCTGGCCCATGAAACGCTTCCCGATTCGTTCATCAAACGTGAGCGTACCGAATATCCTCCATTGCTCCCCCGACCAGAACATCCACTGCAAGATTTGGTAGCGCTCAGCAGGAGTGGTGCCGAGCAACTCTGAGCCGACCGTTTCGGCAAGGTAAATGTTGATCGCCGACGCCTCGTAAAGAACAACATCGCCGTCCACCATCACCGGCGTCAGCCCATGAGGATTGAGCTTTAGAAATTCCGGCGTATGACTCTCGCCCTTGAAAAGGTCGATGTACACGCGCTCGATGTCTATGCCCATGATCGCGGCTGCCGACGTGACGCGACGCAGGCTCGCTGATCCGGGATCGCCGTAAATCTTGATTGCCATAACCCTTCCTTTTTCAGTTCACGCCCCCTATCGGGCCACGAAAGGACTATACACATTCCAAGATCGAATGAGATTGACAAAATCCTAATACCACTTATTCTTACCGAGAATCGATAAGACGTCGTGCTCGATCGCCCGCGGTTTGGATTTGTAGCGACTCATGGTTGAGCTGGCGAAGCGTCAGCCGGGAAGCCGGTGCTTTTTTGCGAGTTGAAAGTAGTGGACAAATTAGACGCAATGCGGATGTTCGTTCGCGTTGTCGAAAGCGGGAGCTTTTCGCAGGCGGCACGTGATTTAAACGTCAGCCAGCCGACAGTCAGCAAGCAGGTCGCTTCGCTCGAAGCACGGCTCGGGACACAACTTCTTGCGAGAAATTCCCGCGCTCTTGCTGTGACGCCCGCGGGACAAGACTATTACGAGGCCGTATCCCGTATTCTTCACGATCTCGATTTTGCCGAAGAGACGGTCCTTGAGGGGCAGTCTGCCCCGTCAGGGCTCGTTCGCGTGACCGTGTCACCGGCCTTCGGGCGAATGTTCGTTATCCCACGGCTATCGGACTTTAGAAATCGTTTCCCGGGCGTCACAATCGAAATGGAAGTCTCGGGGCGGCACGTTGACCTTATAGAAGAACGCATAGACGTCGCAATCCGCATCGGCCGGCTTTCGGACTCAACACTCGTCGCCACGCGCATTGGCGACATGCGGATGATAACCATAGCCTCCGCCGGCTATCTTGCCCGACACGGCACGCCACAGACACTAGACGAACTCCTCACCCACCAGCGTATCGGCTACGTCTATCAAGGGGAGGTCGTCGGATGGGGTTTCGATGTGGACGGCCGCCAAGTCACCGTCGATGGTGCGGGGGCATTCCGCACCAACGACGCCGAACATGTCCGCAGTGCGGTTCTTGCGGGCCTCGGTATCGCCCACCATGCGAGTTGGTTGTTCACGGAGGAGTTGGCCTCCGGCGAGGTTGTACAAATTTTGGATAAGTATATGCCACTGCCTTTTCCGATTAACGCTGTTACCGTTGCTGGGCGACGTATGCCCTCCCGAGTGCGGCACTTCATCGATCTCCTCGCCGCGATCTGCGCTGAGGAGCCGGAATTGAGGATAACCGACGGTTAGCAGTTCATGGAGAACGCGGCTCAGCTCGCCTCCGACTTTGCGCGCACCGGGTCGAAACGAGACGCGACCTGCGAGCCTCTGCAACTCTAGCGGCCTCGCGTCGTCGCCTCGATTCCGCCGCGATCATGGAGAATCGCGGCAAGATCCTGTCCGACGATGCTCCGGTTGACCCGCATGTGAATCTCCTCTGCATTGCCGCGCAATTCGTCATTTCAGGTGCCGTCTCACGCGGGTCGGCGGGGGTGTAGCCTACCCGCCCGACGCGCGCTCAACCCCGTGCGATAGCTCAATGCCGCGCCGCTCGCAGATTTGCGTGATATGCGCCGCTGAATCCTGGATGAACGACACCGCAGCGGCATAACCAAAGGACTGCTGCAGATAACTGGGATAGCCGTATTGGGTTCGCTCATATTCCTCCCAGTCACACACCTCGCCCGAAGCTATCCTTGCCTCGTAGCTGTCGACCATCGCAAAATAGACTTCCAGCTCGGTGGCGTCCAGATCCGGGTGCCCCGCGCGCCAGACAGGATCGTCGATTTGAATGCACTGGCGCGGATTGGCTTCGCGCCGCTTGTCATCGGTCGACTGGGCGACTTCGAGCGACAGATTTAGCCCCCGGATTGGCATCGGCCAGGATCGGAATGATCGTCTCGAAATCGACGATTCCTTCTCCGCAACGACGCGTCTGGAAATCGAGGCCGCCCGGCGCGCGCGCGACGTACGCATCCTTGATATGAGTCTGACGCACATGGGGTGCCAGGCGCCGCGCGGCGAACACCGGGTGCTCGCCGCGTTGCAGCACATTGGCGGTATCGAACACCACCCCGGTGCAATCGGCGCCTACGCGCTCGATCAGCCGCAAGATTTCGAACGAAGTAATTTCGTCGTGGGTCTCGATGTTCAGGTGGGTCCCATTCGCGCGCGCGGCCGGGGCAAGCTTGTGCAGCACCTTCTCGATCGCGAGCAGTTGCTCGTCCCAGGTCACGTCGGTCCGAAATCGATCGACTGCCAGACGACCTCGAAAAGCTGGCTTGAAGTTGCCCGGCGAGACCCACAGCTCGTGACAGCCGATCGCCGCGCTAGCCTCGATCATGCGAACGCAGCCGGCAATGATGTCGCCATTCCCAATGGCACGCAGTTCCGGCGCTTCGGCGCTGCAGTAGGGATTGATCTTGCCGATCCCAGCCTCGATATACAGACCAAGTGCGTCAGCCTTCGCGCGAATCTCCCACAGCAGGGCAGCGACATGCCCAGACCTGCCCCGGGCGGGCCACGTCACCGGCCCGAATTCCTCCAACCCGTTCAATCTCTTGTCGTCCTGCCGACTCTGCCTCTTGATAACCGGGACATAGTTCCAGCCATAGCGCCGATCGGCAATTTTTGCCCATTCTTTTTCAGTGGTTGAGCATGTACTGCAATTCCGTTGCGTTCGCGGCTCGAGTTGACAAGGGAGTCGATTTGCAGATCGGTAACGTACTTGCCGAGAGCGGTTTCACTCTATTGCCTAAAATCAGCGATCTAGAGGACATCAACGGAAGAGGTCGGAATAGCCGGAACGGCCCTTATGGCGGAAGGCAGCCAGAGTCGAACTGACCCGGGAGTGTCTGACACCCCCAACCGGGTTTGAAGCCCGGCCGTACCACCGGATACGAATGCCTTCCGCGGAGAAAAGAACCCGCGCAACCCACCGGCGCGACGCACCGGCCGACCATCACCTATGCGTGACTACCGGCCCACCCGCTGTCCGTACGCAGGAAGTGAAGATCGCGGTGGAAGCGAGTATACCCAACGCGATCGAAGAACTCGAGAATCTGGATTGCACGCTTGCGGCCGAGCCCCGTCGCGTCGCGAAAGGTCGCCGCATCGACGGCGCCGCCGCACGAATCCACGAGATGCGCGACGAGCCGCGCAAGTTCGCGCAATACGTCCGCGTGATAGAACAGATCGCGTACGACCTGATGCACGTCGCCGCGCCGCGCGAGCTTGCGCAACAGCGTGCGCACGTTGTCCTCCGCCACACCGGTATCGCGCGCCATGTCGCGCACCCACGGCGGATCGAAACGGCCCGCATGCAGCAGCGGCAACAACTGCTGCGCCAGCACTTCGTCGCGCGTGTCGAGATTGACCGTATGCGACGGTAGATGCAGCCACGGCCCGCTACGCGCGAGCTCGCCGCCGTCGACGAGCGCATCGACGAGCGCGCGCCACAGCGTATCGCCGGCAAGCGGCACGGCCATCCGTCGCAACCGCCCCGCATCGAGGCCCTGCTCGTCCGGCATGCGTTCGTGATATGCGCGCAGCGTGTCGATCGCACGCGCCTGCAGTGCGCGCCAGTGCGCGCGCGAGATCACCGTGCCGTCGTTCGACGCGCGGTCGCGCTGGCCGACCGACAGCGCGTCGTCGGGCAGCGGCAGCACGTCCGGCGCAAAACCGGTCAGATGCGTGAGCGTCGCGCGCGCGATGCCGAGCGGCGCCTGCGCGAGCAGCGGCTCGAGCCGCCGCGCGTCGAGCCACGCGGCGAGCGCATCGAGCCACGCAAGGCGCGCCGGCGTGCGACGCTTGCGCGCGGGCCCGAACGGATCGAGCACGCGGCCGCCGCCGACGGTACGCGTCGCCTGCGCATTACGCACGATGAAGCGGTCGCCGGGCAGCGCAAACACCGGCTCGTCGAATACGAGCTGCACGCGCATGCGCTGGCCGGCGGCCAGCGTGTCGCCGTCGAGCAGCGCGACGTGCGCCACACGATGCAGCGTGCCGAGATGCACGTGCAGCGGCGACCAGTGCGTGAGCGTCAGGCCGGCATCGTCGACGAGCGTCAGTTCGACGTCGACGCGCGGCGACGTCGCAGCCAGCCGCGCGTCCGCGACGGTATCGCCGCGTTCGATGTCGGCCTTGTCGATGCCGGCGAGATTCAGCGCGCAACGCTCGCCCGCGCAACCGGCGTCGACCGGCCGGTTCTGCGCATGGATGCTGCGCACGCGCACATCGCGCGCAGTGCGCGCGATCGCGAGCGTGTCGCCATTTTTCACGCAGCCCGCGAAGGCCGTGCCCGTCACGACGGTACCCTGCCCGGCCAGCGTAAACACGCGGTCGACAGCAAGCCTGAACAGCCCGTCGTCGCGGCGTGCGCGCCAGGCAAGCGCGGCGTCCGCGAGGTGCCGCTTCAGCGCGGCGACGCCCGGATCGTCGGCGACGGTCGCACGCGTCTCGAAGATCGGCGCACCGGCCAGCGTCGAATCGCGCAGCCAGCCGTCGATCTCGTCGCGCACCTGCGCGATGCGTGCGGCTTCGACGCGATCGCACTTCGTCAGCGCGACCGCGCCATGCGCGACGCCGAGCAACTGCACAATGGCGACGTGTTCGCGCGTCTGCGGCATCACGCCGTCGTCGGCGGCAATCACGAGCAACGCGAAATCGATTCCGCACGCGCCGGCGGCCATCGTATGAATCAGCTTCTCGTGGCCCGGCACGTCGATCAGGCCGAGCACGTCGCCGTTCTCGAGCGGCGTATACGCATAGCCGAGCTCGATCGAAATGCCGCGTGCCTTCTCTTCCTTCAGACGATCGGTGTCGACGCCGGTGAGCGCGCGCACGAGCGTCGTCTTGCCGTGGTCGATGTGTCCTGCGGTGCCGACGATCATGCAGCGGGCTCCGCAATTCGCGCGCATTGCGCGACGAACGCCGCTTCGTCCGCGGCTTCGAGGCAGCGCAGATCGAGCCGCAGCGCGTTGTCGGCGACGCGGCCGATCACCGGGCGCGGCCATTCGCGCAACCGCTTCTCGAGCTGCGCGAGCGCGCGACCGCTGCGCTTGCCGTCTGCCGTGCGCACGACGAGCCCGGCGCTCGGCAACTGATCGACGGGCAGCGCGCCGCTGCCGATCTGGCTGAACATCGGCTCCACGTCGACCGCGTAGCCGGCGCCGAGCGCGGCCTGCAAGGCCGGGCGCACGCGCTCGGCCGCGTCGGCGATGTCGCGCTGCGCGCGCGTGAGCAACCGCAGCGTCGTCAGCCGTTCCTGCAGAAACTCGGGCGCCTGATAAAGCCGCAGCACGGGTTCGAGCGCGGCCAAGGTCAGCTTGCCGACGCGCAGCGCGCGCTTGAGCGGATGCTTGCGGAGTTTGTCGATCAGCGCACGATCGCCGACGATCAGGCCGGCCTGCGGGCCACCGAGCAGCTTGTCGCCGCTGAACGTGACGAGATTCGCGCCGGCCGCGACGGTTTCCTGCACGGTCGTCTCGTGCGGCAGCCCCCACTGCGCGAGATCGGCGAGCATGCCGCTGCCGAGATCGACCGCGACGGGCAGCCCGTGTGCGCGCGCGAGCGGCGCCAGTTCGGCGAGCGTGGTTTCCTTCGTGAAGCCGGTGACCGCGTAGTTGCTGCAATGCACCTTCATCAGCAGCGCGGTGCGCGGCCCGATCGCGCCCGCATAGTCGTGCAGATGCGTGCGGTTCGTCGTACCGACCTCACGCAGCTTCGCGCCGGCGCGGCTCATGATGTCCGGAATGCGGAACGCGCCGCCGATCTCGACGAGCTCGCCGCGCGACACGACGACTTCGCGCTTCGGCGCGAGCGCCGCGAGCGTCAGCAGCACGGCGGCCGCATTGTTGTTGACGACGGTGGCCGCCTCCGCGCCGGTCAGCTCGCGCAGCAGCGCGTCGACGATGTCGTCGCGATCGCCGCGGCGCCCGCTCGCGAGATCGAACTCGAGCGTCACGGGCTGCGTCAGCGCTTCGACCACCGCGCGCACCGCTTCGTCCGGCAGCAGCGCGCGCCCGAGGTTCGTGTGCAGCACGGTGCCGGTCAGGTTGAACACGGTGCGCAACGCATGCGCGCTCTGTGCGGCGAGCGTCTGCGCGACGGCCGCCGCAATGCGCGCCTCGTCGAGCGGTTCGACGGCGGCCGGATCGCGCTGGGCGGCGCTGCGCCAACGTTCGAGCTCGGCACGTACCGCGTTCAGCACGCGCGTGCGGCCGTAGTCGGCGAGCAGCGGCTGCAGCGGCGCAGACGACAGCACGCGCTCGACCGACGGCACGCGCGCGAGCACTGCATTCAATTCGTTCAGACCGGAATCGGACACGTGACGGAGCTTCCTTGTCGATAAAGAGGCGCGCATCGACGCACGCGCGAATCGGCCGCGCATGCGCGAACGCGCGCCGGGGCCCGGCGCTTCGCGACGGACGACCGCAGCGCAGACACCGCGCCGTGCTGCCGGCCGATCAATCGGCCTCCCGGGACAGATCGGGCCACAGCAGCGGATTGGGCGAACTGCGGCGATAGCCGGCGTCGCTCATCAGCAGGTCAAGCGTGAGGCTCGCGAGATCGTCGGCCAGCGGTTCGAACTCGTAGTCCTTTTCCTGATAGCCGATTTTCCGATAGGTCTTGCACTCGTCGCACGACTCGGCCTTCAGCGCGTCGCTGCCGCCTTCGACGCCGTGATACGCGATGCCCTTCGTCGAATCGCAGTTCGAGCATTTGGTGCGCACCATGTGCCACTCGGTCGCGCACAGTCCGCACTGCAGGAAACGGTAGCCCTGGACCTGTCCGCCTACGCGGATCACGCTCGCGACGGGGTGCGTGCCGCACACCGGACACAGCCCCGGCTGGTCGAGATACGGCGCGTCGGCGGCCGCGACGCGGCTCGCGACGTCGGTCCACACGACCTGCAGCGCCGCCATCAGGAACGGTGCGGTGGCCGGATCGACTTCCGCGAAGCGCAGCGCGAGCACCGCGTCGGCTTGCGCATCGAGTTCCGCCGGCGACATCAGCCGCAGCCGGTCGAGCAGCTTCGCGAGCGACGGGTTCACGAGCCCCGCGCCCTCGACGCGGTCGAGCAGTTCGTACAGCACCGCGCGCCATCGCGGATCGCGCTCGACACCGAGCGCCGGCACGATCGGCATCGAATGCTGCTGCGCGCGCGCGATCGCGTCGGACGTCGGCAGCGGCGCGTGCTGCGATTGCAGCATCGCGTGTTGCGCGTCGGCGACCGTCGCCATCAGGCGCAGATAACCGGCGATCGGGTTCAGATCGGCGAGCTTGCGCAGCCGCGTCGCGCGCGCGGAAAACACGGCGTCGCGCTCCGGCAGCCGGAAACGCGGGATCGCGGAATGATCGAGGGCCGAGATCTCGGTCGGTTCGAGAATACGTTGTGTCACGAAAGTGTCTTCCAAAAAAACAAGCGCCGACGCATCGGCGCTTTCAGGCGATTCCGGCCGCTGACGGATCGGCGCTGCCGAAACGACCGGCGCACCACCCCGTTCCCCAGCGCTACTTCACGCTTTCACGGAACCATTTCGGGTGGTGCTTGCGCGCCCAGCCCAGCGTGACGGTGCCGCGCACCATCGCGCCGATCGAGCCCTTCACCCACAGTGCCGCATAAATGTGCACGATGATGCTCGCGATCAGCACGAACGCCGCCACCGCATGCACGACGGCCGCCGCACGGATCACCCCGATCGGGAAGTAGAACGAGAAGTAGCGCCGCCAGATCACGATCCCGGACAGCAGGAGCAGCAGCAGGCACGCCACCAGCGTGAAGAATAGCAGCTTCTGGCCGGCGTTATAGCGGCCGACGGGCGGCAGCCGGTCCTCGCGGTTCGCGACGACGTCGTCGATCTGCCGGATCCATTGCCGGTCGTCCGCGTCGAGCAGATTGTGGTGCCAGAACCGCACGACGAGCAGCGCGAACGACACGAACATCACGAGGCCGACGAACGGATGCAGGATCCGCGTCCATTGGCCACCACCGAACAGCGCGGTCAGCCAGAACATCGACGGATGAAACAGCGCGAGCCCGGACAGCGCGAGCAGCACGAACGTGATCGCGGTGATCCAGTGATTCGTGCGCTCGTTCGCCGTATAGCGGACGATCAGGTTCGGGTCGTCGTGCTTCATTTCGCGTCCTCCTTGATGCGTCGCGCCTCGTCGCGGGCGGCGGCTTCCTCTTCGTCGGTCACCTCGTTCGGGCCGACGCGCACGTAGTGGAAGAAGCCGGCCAGCGCGGTCAGCGCGAGGCCCGCCACCGCCAGCGGCTTCGCGATGCCCTTCCACAGCCGCACCATCGGGCTGATCGACGGATTGTCGGGCAGCCCGTGATACAGCGACGGTTTGTCCGCATGGTGCAGCACGTACATCACGTGCGTGCCCCCGACGCCCTGCGGGTCGTACAGCCCCGCATGCTCGAAGCCGCGCTCCTTCAGGTCCTCGATCCGCTCGGCTGCGTGCTGCTTCATGTCCTCCTTCGTGCCGAACACGATCGCGCCGGTCGGGCAGGTCTTCACGCAGGCCGGCTCCTGGCCGACGGCGACGCGGTCCGAACAGAGCGTGCACTTGTAGGCGCGATGATCCTTCTTCGAGATCCGCGGCACGTTGAACGGGCAGCCGGTCACGCAGTAGCCGCAGCCGATGCAGTTCTCCTCGTGGAAATCGACGATCCCGTTGTTGTACTGCACGATCGCGCCCGGCGACGGGCACGCCTTCAGACAGCCCGGATCCTCGCAGTGCATGCAGCCGTCCTTGCGGATCAGCCATTCGAGGTCGCCGTGCGGGTTCTCGTATTCGGAGAACCGCATGACCGTCCACGAATGCTCGGTGAGGTCGGCCGGATTGTCGTACACGCCGACGTTGGTGCCGATTTCGTCGCGCAGGTCGTTCCACTCCATGCATGCCGTCTGGCATGCCTTGCAGCCGATGCACTTCGATACGTCGATCAGTTTCGCGACGCTTCCGGTCACCGGTTCGCGCGCCGTGGGCGGCGGCGTCGTGGTGGCCGATACGCGCTTGATGTCCAGCGATTGCAATGCCATCTCGTCCCCCTTACGCCTTTTCGACCTTCACCAGAAACGACTTGAATTCCGGTGTGTACGAGTTGCCGTCACCCACGGACGGAGTCAGCGTATTGGCGAGATAGCCGGGCTTCGCCAGCCCCTTGAAGCCCCAGTGCAGCGGCACGCCGACCGTCTGGACCTTCTTGCCGTCGACGGTCAGCGGCTTGATCCGCTTCGTGACGAGCGCCACCGCGACGATGTAGCCGCGCTTGGACGACACCTTCACGCGATCGCCGTGCGCGACGCCGACTTCCTTCGCGAGGTCTTCGCCGATCTCGACGAATTGCTCGGGCTGGATGATCGAATTCAGCCGCGCGTGCTTGGTCCAGTAGTGGAAATGCTCGGTCAGCCGGTAGGTCGTCGCGACGTACGGGAAATCCGCCACCTTGCCGAACGAAGCGCGATCGTCCGCGAACACGCGGGCGGCCGGGTTGTTCAGCGCCTGCGGGTTGTCCGGATGCAGCGGATTCGCGGACAGCGGCGTCTCGAACGGCTCGTAGTGCTCGGGGAACGGGCCTTCGTTCATCTGCGCGCGCGCGAAGAAGCGCGCCACGCCTTCCGGGTTCATGATGAACGGCCCCATCCCGTTTTCGGGCGGCTCGTCGGCCTTGAAATCGGGCACGTCCGCGCCGGTCCATGCCGTGCCGTTCCACGCGACGAGCTTGCGGGTCGGATCGAACGGCTTGCCGGCCAGGTCGGCCGACGCGCGGTTGTACAGGATCCGCCGGTTCGCGGGCCATGCCCAGGCCCAGTTCAGCGTCTGGCCGATGCCGGTCGGATCCGAGTTGTCGCGCCGCGCCATCTGGTTGCCGGCCTGCGTCCACGCGCCGCAGAAAATCCAGCAGCCGCTCGCGGTCGTGCCGTCGTCCTTCAGCTGCGCGAACGCGGCAAGCTGCTCGCCCTTCTTCACGAGCACCTTCGACGGATCCTTCGGATCGGGTAGATCGGCGAGCGCGCGGCCGTTGAACTCCTTCGCGAGCTCTTCGGGCGTCGGGCTTTCCGGATCCGCGTACGGCCACGAGAGGTTCACGATCGGATCCGGATACTTGCCGCCGTCGGTGCGGTACATCTGGCGCAGCCGCACGAACAGCCCGGCCATGATCTCGAGATCGCTACGCGCCTCGCCCGGCGGCTCGGCGCCCTTCCAGTGCCACTGCAGCACGCGGCTCGAACTGACGAGCGAGCCGTTCTCCTCCGCGAAGCAGGTGGTCGGCAGCCGGAACACCTCGGTCTGGATCTTCGACGGATCGACGTCGTTGTAGTCGCCGTGCGGCTTCCAGAACTCCGACGTTTCGGTCGCGAGCGGATCCATGATGACGAGCCACTTCAGCTTCGCGAGTGCCTGCGCGGTCTTCACCTTCGCGGGCGCCGCCGCGAGCGGATTGAAGCCCTGGCAGATGTAGCCGTTCATCTTGCCGGCGTGCATCAGCTCGATCGTCTGCAGCAGGTCGTACTGCTTGTCGAGCTTCGGCAGGTAGTCGTACGCCCAGTTGTTCTCGGCGGTCGCCGCGTCGCCCCACCACGCCTTCATGAAGCTGACGTGGAACGCCTTGTAGTTCTTCCAGTAGCTGAGCTGGTTCGGGCGCAGCGGCTTTTGCGCGCGCTTGTCGATATACGCGTTGAAATCCTGCTCGCCCTGCATCGGCAGCGTCATGTAGCCGGGCAGCAGGTTCGACATCAGCCCGAGGTCGGTCAGCCCCTGGATGTTCGAGTGCCCGCGCAGCGCGTTCATCCCGCCGCCGGCGATGCCGATGTTGCCGAGCAGCAGCTGTACCATCGCGCCGGTGCGGATGATCTGCGCGCCGATCGAGTGATGGGTCCAGCCGAGCGCGTACAGCACGGTCGCCGCGCGGCCGGGCACGGCCGTCGTCGCCAGCATCTCGCACACCTTCAGGAACTTCTCCTTCGGCGTGCCGCAGACCTGTTCGACCACTTCCGGCGTATAGCGCGCGTAGTGCTGCTTCAGCAGGTTGTAGACGCAGCGCGGATGCTGCAGCGTCGGGTCGACCTTCACGAACCCGTCGTCGCCGCGCTCGTAATCCCAGCTCGACTTGTCCGGATACGCGTGCTTGTCCGCATCGTAGCCGGAATAGAGACCGTCGTTGAACGCGAAATCCTCACGCACGATGAACGTGAAGTCCGTGTAGTGCTTCACGTACTCATGCTGGATCTTGTCGTTCGTCAGCAAATAGTTGATCACGCCGCCCAGGAACGCGATGTCGGTCCCGGTACGGATCGGCGCGTAGTAGTCGGCCACCGAGGCCGTACGCGTAAAGCGCGGGTCGACGACGATCAGCCGCGCCTTGCGGTGCGCCTTCGCTTCCGTCACCCATTTGAAACCGCACGGATGGGCCTCGGCTGCATTGCCGCCCATCACGAGAATCAGATCCGCGTTCTTGATGTCGACCCAATGGTTCGTCATCGCTCCACGGCCAAACGTCGGGGCAAGACCTGCCACCGTCGGGCCATGTCAGACACGCGCCTGATTGTCGAATGCGAGCATCCCGAGGCTGCGGACAGCCTTGTGCGTCAGATAGCCGACTTCGTTGCTGCCCGCAGACGCGGCCAGCATGCCGGTCGTGAGCCAGCGGTTGACCTTGGCGCCGTCTTCGGTCGTCTCGACGAAGTTCGCGTCGCGGTCGGCCTTCATCAGCTTCGCGATCCGGTCGAGCGCGTCGCTCCACGAGATGCGCTCCCACTTGTCCGAGCCGGGCGCGCGGTATTCCGGGTGCGTCAGGCGGTTCGGGCTGTGGATGAAGTCGATCAGGCTCGCGCCCTTCGGGCACAGCGTGCCGCGATTGACCGGATGATCGGGGTCGCCCTCGATGTGGATGATGCTCGACTGCGCGTTCTTCGCGCCGTCGCCCAGGCCGTACATCAGGATGCCGCAACCGACTGAACAGTAAGGACAGGTGTTGCGCGTTTCGACTGTGCGCGCCAGCTTGTACTGTCGGACTTCGGCAAGCGCTTCGGACGGAGAAAAGCCCATCAGGGCCAGGCTCGATCCGGCAAGCGACGTTGCCGTCACCTTCAGGAACTGGCGCCGGGACATATGTAGCATGGTGGTCTCGGCGTTATTGTGGGGTAGGAAGCTCAAAGCAATTATAGACACTTCGCAAACTTCGCAACTATGTACGGCTCTTCGGATCAATACTTGAATCCCGATCAATGCGATTGCGACGCACCGGCGGGGCGCCGGACGTCGCCACGACCATCATGAAACGACCGATCACTTCCGAGGCCACGCGGCTCGCGCAGCGTCAGGCGAACTGGGCACTGACCGCGTTCAAGCGCTTTTCGTCCGACCGCTGCTCGTCGATGGCGGCCGGCATCGCGTTCTTCTCCGCGTTCTCGCTCGCGCCGACGCTCGTGATGGTGATCGCGGTGGCCGGCTGGTTCTACGGCGACGAGGCCGCGCGCGGCCAGGTGTTCGAGCAGGCGCATCAACTGATCGGCGACGACGCGGCGGCCAGCATCCAGACCATCGTGCAGAACGCCCACCGCGCCGGCGAGCGCGGCGGCATCGCGACGCTGATCTCGTTCGCGGCGCTCGCGATCGGCGCGTCGGCGACGTTCGCGTCGCTGAACACGGCGCTGAACGTGATCTGGCCGGCGACCGAAAGCCGCTGGTCGAGCGTACTCGGGCTCGTGCGCGTGCGGCTCGTGTCGTTCGGGCTCGTGCTCGGCGTCGCGTTCCTGCTGATCGTGTCGCTCGTGCTCGACACGGCGATCACGTTCATCGGCACCTGGCTGCTCGGCGATTCGCCTTACGTCGTGGTCACGAACGTGCTGCAGCTCGTCGTCGGCGTCGCGGTGCTCGCGGGCGCGTTCTCCGCGCTGCTGAAATTCCTGCCCGACGCGCACGTCGCATGGCGCGACGCCGCGGTCGGCGGAATCGTGTCGGCGATCCTGTTCTCCGGCGGCAAGAAGCTGTTCGCGCTCTACCTCGCGCGCGCGGGCACCGCGAGTGCGTTCGGTGCGGCGGGCTCGTTCGCGGTGCTGCTGATGTGGCTGTACTTCTCCGCGCTCGTGCTGCTGCTCGGCGCGGAATTCTCGGCTGCGCGCGGCGAGGCATATCGGCGCACGGATGCGACGGCGCGCGATGCGGCGGCGCCCGACGCAACGGCGCGCGATGCGCGAGCCGCTCGCGCACCGGGCGAGCGCACGCGCGACGATTGACCGGCGCTCCGGCGTAGCGGCCGGCACGCGATTACGCCGGCGACGCGCGGTCGTGCAAGCGGTCGCGCTCCTCACGCCGATCTTCCCTTTCCTGCGATGCGTTTTTGTTCAGCCGATAGGCACGTCGCGCTGGCGCGGCACTTGCATGCGCAACGCTGCAATCGCAAACGTTTGCACACCCCGATTTCAGTGCGCGGTGCCGCCAAATCACGCGTCATGTTGTGGCGACCACCACCCTCCGCAACAATCGCAGCGCAGCAAATGTCAACTATTTCAAAAACAGGAACAGTTAGCGATGTGCTTGAAATATATGGACTTTTCGTTGGTGTGATCTTTTCGAGACACTTTATTTTTTAGTCTTTCTTGCCTGTATGGCACTGAGCTATTCTCCAATCCGCAACAAATAACGAATCACGAATCACTTGCGTGGAGATACTCAACGATGAAGAAACTTGCTCTCTCGGCCCTCTCGCTCGCCCTGCTGGGCGCCGCTGGCGCTGCACAGGCTCAATCCAGCGTGACGCTGTACGGCGTGATCGATACGTCGATCACCTACGTGCACGGTAACGCAGGCCAAGGCAACAACTCGTGGTCGATGGGCAGCGGCAACCTGCAAGGCAGCCGCTGGGGCCTGAAAGGTGCCGAAGATCTGGGCGGCGGCCTGAAGGCAATCTTCCAGTTGGAAAACGGCTTCAACTCGGCAAACGGCGCACTGGGCCAAGGCCAGCGCATGTTCGGTCGCCAGGCTTTCGTCGGTCTGCAAAGCAACCAGCTCGGTACGCTGACGCTGGGTCGTCAATATGACCCGCTCGTCGACCTGGTTCAGGCTGTGACGGCCGACAACTATTTCGGCAGCGTCTTCGCTACGCCGGGTGACGTCGACAACAACGACAACAGCCTGCGCGTCAGCAACGCGATCAAGTACACGTCGCCGGTCTGGGGTGGCCTGCAGTTCGAAGCGATGTACGCACTCGGCGGCGTCGCCGGCGCGACGGGCAAGGGTCAGACGTGGGCCGCAGCTGCTGCCTACAACAATGGCCCGCTCGGCCTGGCTGCCGGTTACTTCCACGCGAACAACGCGTCGGCACTCAGCGCCACCGGCACGCGCACGGGCTGGACCGGCACGTCGGACGCAATCTTCGACGGCGATGGCAACTTCATCAACAACGCGTTCACGTCGTCGACGTCGATCGGCATCGCCCAAGCGGCGGCCCAGTATGCGTTCGGCCCGGTGACGGTCGGCCTCGGCTACAGCAACGCGCAGTACAAGGCGGATGCGAACTCGGCGTTCGGCACGAACCAGAAGTACAACACCGGCCGTGCATTCGTGACGTATCAGGCGACGGCACCGCTGCTGCTGGGCGTCGGCTACATCTACACGAAGGCAAGCGGCGACAACGACGCGAAGTACCACCAGGTCTCGCTCGGCGCCGACTACTCGCTGTCGAAGCGCACCGACATCTACCTGGTCGGCGCGTACCAGCACGCCAGCGGCCGCAACGCGGACGGCACGTCGGCACAAGCGTCGATCGGTTCGTACGGCATCGCCGGCAAGAGCTCGCAAGAGATCGTTGCCCTCGGCCTGCGCCACAAGTTCTAAAAACGACGTATCCGGCGTACAGCGCGTTTCGACGCGCTGCCGCCGAACTGAAAAGCCAGTCATCGGTTTCGGCCGCGACTGGCTTTTTTTCGTCCACCGGGCGGCTCGTGCGTCGATTCCGCTGCCCGCGTGCGCCGGCACGACGCTCGGGCGTCGATCGCACTGTCGGGCCAGCCGATACGGTGCGAAGATGGCTCGCTGCGGCATGTCGATTTCGACAGTCGTCGACCGTCGTTCCAACGGAGGCGCGCCGTTTGCGTCGACCCCAACCTGACAAGGAGATTCGCGATGACGATTCAGAAGATCACGCCGTTCCTCTGGTACTCGACCGAAGCCGAAGAAGCCGCGGCGTTCTACGCATCGATTTTCCCCGACTCGCGCGTCGTGCGTGTCACCGCAGTGCAAGGTACCGGCGGCACGCGAATGGTCGAGTTCGAGCTGTTCGGGCAGCCGTTCATCGCGATGAGCCACGAGCGGACCGAGTCGTTCAATCACGCGATTTCGCTAATGGTGAGCTGCGCGGATCAGGCCGAGCTCGACCGCTACTGGCACGCGCTGCTCGACAACGGCGGCGCCGCCGACGCCTGCGGATGGCTGCGCGACCGCTACGGCGTGTCGTGGCAGATCGTGCCGGCCGAACTGATTCCAATGATGGCCGATCGCGATCCCGTGAAGGCCGGGCGCGTCGCGAGCGCGATGATGCAGATGATCAAGTTCGACGTCGCCGCGCTGAAGGCGGCCTATGCCGGCACGCCCGCGTAACGTACGGCACGCGGCGGCCGACGCGCGATACGCGGTTGCGACTGCGGTCGCGGCTGCGGCTGCGGCTGCGGCTGCGGCTGCGATTACGGCACCCGCGGCGCAATAAAAATCCCCGCGCGCTTTCGCGGGCGGGGATCTCGTCGGACAGTGCGACGGCGGCCGGCCGCAGCCGGCTGCCGTCGCGCGGCATTACGCCGCTGCGTCCTTCAGCTTCTTCAGCGCACGTGCCTTCACGCGCACCGTAGCCGGCTTGGCCGGGAACCAGCGCTCTTCGCCGGTGAACGGATCCTTGCCGAAGCGCTTCTTCTTCGCCGGCACGGCTTGCGCCGTAATCTTCAGCAGACCCGGCAGCGTGAACTCGCCCGCGCCCTTCTTGTGGATCGAGCCCAGCACGACGTTCTCGAGTGCGGCGAGCACTGCCTTCACTGCCTTCACTTCCACGGCCGCGCGCTCAGCGATGTGCGCTGCGAGCGACGCCTTCGTGAACTTGTCCTTCAGCGGCGTCGGAGCGGCGGGCGCCTTCGCGACGGCCTTCTTGGCCACTACTTTCTTCGCGGGCGCTGCTTTTTTGGCAGCCACTTTCTTGGCCGGTGCGGCAGCCTTCTTGGCCACCTTTTTTGCGGAAGTCGCCATGTTTCTCCTACCAGGTGTGGTCGTTGGATACACGAAGCACGCGACGCGCGCGCTTCAACGCCGGATTCTACAAGCGCCTCGACGCTTCGTGCAGTACTTTTATGCGTTTTCGCGGGGTTTCCCGCAGGTTTTGTTGCGCGCCGCCGACTCCGACGACGCGCGAACGCAGCAAAACACCTATACGTATGCGTCCGCACGCGAATTACGTTCGATATTTGCGCGCCTATACTGACCTCGCTCAACGCCCGGATGTCTTCATGCGCGAAGTCAGATACGTCAAAGGACTCGACGGCCTGCGAGCCATCGCCGTCATCCTCGTTTTCCTGTCCCACAAAGGCCACGTGCTCGCCGTCGACGTCGGCAAGCTCGGCGTGTGGACGTTTTTCCTCATCAGCGGATACCTGATCGTCGGCGAGCTGCATCGCAACCGGCAGGCGGTCGAGCGCGCCGCGATGACGCGCCGGCATGCGCTGGCGCTGTTCCTCGCCAAACGCGCGCTGCGCATCTTTCCCGTCTACTACCTGCTGCTCGCCGCGCTCGCGATCGCGCACGCGCTGTTCTATCAGCGCGACGTGAATCTCGGGCTCGCGTGGCACGCGGCGTTCCTGTCGAATTACTGGATCGGCGTCGTGAAGGACGGCTGGCCCGGCTCGACGTCGCACTTCTGGAGTCTCGCAGTCGAGCAGCAGTTCTATCTGATCGCGCCGCTCGTGCTGCTCGCGGTGCCGGCCGCGCGACACGTCGCGCTCGGCATCGCGGCCATTGCGCTCTGCGCAGCCGCGCATGTCGCGCTGTATCTGTGCGACGCGTCGCCGGTGCTGATCTACGCGTTTTCCCCGTGGAATTTCGCGTTGATCGCGCTCGGCGGCGTCGGCGCGATGATGCTCGCCGACCGCGGCACACGCGACGCGCCGCGCATCGCGCCCGGTTGGCTCGGCGCGGCCGGCGTCGTGTTCTTCCTCGCGCTGCCCGCGTGCGCGACGCTGTCCGACGGCGTCGCGGCGCTCGCGGATCTCGGTCTGTCGGCGTCGCTCGGCGCGCTGCTGCTGTGGATCGTCACGCGCCCCGATCATCCGGTCGTCGCGCTGCTCGACTGCGCGCCGCTCGCATATCTCGGCACGATCAGCTACGGCTTCTATCTCTTCCACAACCTGATTCCGGCACGCATCGGCGTGATGCCCGCGCTCTACGCGCACCTGCACGTGCCGCAAGCCGTGCGGACGGTGTTGCCCGAAATGCTGCAGTTCGCGCTCGCGACGCTGCTCGCGCATCTGTCGTGGCGCTACCTCGAGAAACGGCTGCTCGAATTCAAGAAGCCGATCGCGGCGCACCTCGCGCGCCGCTTCGTCGTGCCGGCCGGGACGTCCGCGCGCTGACGGCGTCGGTACGTACACGGCGACGTGCCGGTGGGCGTTGGGCGTTGGGCGTTGGGCGTTGGGCGTTGGGCGTTGGGCGTTCGGCGTTCGGCGTTCGGCGTGAACCGCGAGCCATGAGCCATGAGCCGTGTGCTGTGCGCCCTTCGCATTGAGCCGTGAGCCGTGAGCCGTTGCACCGCTACTCCGCTACTCCGCTACTCCGCTGCGCCCGTACACCAGCGCATCATTCCACCCCGACCGCTGCACCGACCTGCAACCGCACGCGCCGCACACCCCGCACACGCAAAAAAGCCCCGGACGCCGAAGCGGCCGGGGCCAACGGAACAACCACCACCTGAAACGGCAGCGCTGCGCGGAGACTTATGCGACGGCAGCCAGCGCGGGCAGACAGGTACGCAGATACGCTTCGAATTCGCGGCTGACTTCCGGATGCTGAAGCGCAAGCTCGACCGTCGCCTTCAGATAGCCGAGCTTGCTGCCGCAGTCGAAACGCGTGCCGTAGTAGCGATACGCCAGCACCTGCTCGTTCGCGAGCAGCGACTGGACGGCGTCCGTTAGCTGCAGCTCGCCGCCAGCGCCCGGCTTCAGCCGCCGCAGGTGGTCGAAGATCGTCGGCATGAACACGTAACGGCCGACCACGCCGAGGTTCGACGGCGCATCTTCGGGCGCCGGCTTCTCGATGATGCCGGACAGCTTGATCACGTCCTCTTCCCACTCGCGGCCTTCGATCACGCCGTACGAGCGGCTGTCCTCGCGCGCGATCGTCTCCACGCCGATCACCGAGCTGTGATAGTGATCGAATACGTCGACGAGCTGCTTGAGCACGGGCTGCTCGCCGTGCAGCAGATCGTCCGCGAGAATCACCGCGAACGGCTCGCCGTGCACGAGCTTCTCGGCGCACAGCACGGCATGCCCGAGCCCGAGCGCTTCCGGCTGGCGCACGTAGAAGCAGTCGACATGGCTCGGCTTGATGCTGCGCACGAGCTCCAGCAGCTTTTCCTTGCCGCGCGCCTCGAGCTCGGCCTCGATCTCGTACGACTTGTCGAAATGATCCTCGATCGCGCGCTTGCTGCGGCCCGTCACGAAGATCATCTCGGTAATGCCGGCGTTGATCGCCTCCTCGACCGCATACTGGATCAGCGGCTTGTCGACGACGGGCAGCATCTCTTTCGGGCTCGCCTTCGTTGCCGGAAGGAACCGCGTGCCGAGACCGGCGACGGGAAACACGGCCTTGTTGACTTTCAACATGTTCGCATCCTGATTGCATTGATTGCGCCGCGTCGCTCCGCGACCCGGCGCGATTGTTTTCAGAACGGCATATCGGGAATCGCCGCTACCGCCCATTCCCTGCCATTCGCTTTCGATATGGACCGGTTGCCCATGATTTCCGGTAAATCGATCGCCATTTGAAGCGGTCGATATTGCCGAATCGATTGCCGAAGCAGAAACAAATTACCGATCGGCCGGATACAAATGGTTACGATTCGAATTCCTCGATAAGCGGCACGCCGCCGCGCTCGAGGCCCGGCCGAATCGGTTCGTTCTTCAGCGCCTCGCGGTACGCCGACAGCACGGCCATCACCAGCAGTACGCCGGCGCTCGCGATCCAATGCATGTCCATCTTGCGCTCCTTGCATCAATCAACTGGAGCTTCAAACTATCAGAAAAAAATCGGTAAATAATTTACCCGGCACCGGCCGCGCCTTTCAAGTCCCTGTAAATCCACATGCTGAAATAACGCGATTTTCGATCGCGATTTTTTTATTCATTGATCGAATTCTTGCGGATTACGATTGGATCGTCCCTTCATCCGTCGCAAGGAACCGAATCGCATGCAAGCTTTCAGCGGATCGTCTTTCGCCGCCCCACCCGTCGCCGATCGCAAGGAGCACGTGATCGACGCCATGCGCGGCTTCGCGGCGCTGCTCGTCGCATATTTCCACTGCCGGCAGGTCGTGTGGGTCGGCATGCAGAGCTTCCATCGCGCTTACGGTCACGCGCTCGACCCGAGCGTGATCGTCGGCTATCTGACCTTCCCGTTCGCGTGGGGCTCGGCCGGTGTGCCGATCTTCTTCGTGATCAGCGGCTACTGCATCCATCGCAACGCGGCGCTGAAGCTCGCAGCCGATCCCGGCTACCGGTTCGACGTGCCGAACTTGTGGGCGCGGCGCTTCGCGCGCATCTATCCGGTGTTGCTCGCCGCGCTGCTGCTGACGCTCGCGCTCGACGCGATCAGCCTGCAGATCCAGCCGGTCAGCCACAAGATCCGCGACATCGGCGTCGCGGCGTTCCTCGTGAACCTGTTCTCGCTGCAAGGCGTCGCGGGCTACACGTACGGGTCGAACGGCGCGCTGTGGACGCTGTCGCTCGAAGTGCAGTTCTATGCGATCTATCCGCTGCTGTTCGCGGTGCGCCGGCGCGTCGGCATGCCGGCGGTCGTCGCGGCCGTCGCGCTCGTCAACGTCGTGTCCGCATGGCTGCTCGAACGGCACGACCTGCAGTTCTTCACGTCGTACTGGCTGTCGTGGACGATCGGTGCCTGGATCGCAGACGTGCGCGCGCAACCGGCGCGCGGCGCGGCCGCCGTGCCGTCGCGCGGCTGGTACGGCGCGGCCGCGCTGCTGCTCGCGGCCGGCTGCGGCGCGTTCCATTTCGGGCAGTACGGCGCGTTCCAGCTGTGGGCGGCCGGCTTCGCGTGCTTCCTGTACCGCGCGCTCGCGTGCCCGCCGCGGCCGACGCTGCCGCTGCGCGTGCTCGGCTGGTTCGGCGATTTCAGCTACTCGCTGTACCTGATCCATCTGCCGCTGTTCGTCTGCCTCGGCTCGGTGCTGTTCCGCTCGCAATTGCAGTTGTCGATCTGGCCGTCGTTCGGCTTCATCGCCGTCGCGATTCCGGTCGCGTATCTGTTCTACCTGCTGTTCGAACGGCCGGCGATGCGCTGGTCGGCAAGCCTGAAGCCGACGCGCACCGCACGCGTCGTCGCCGCGGCGCCCGAACGCGCCGCCTGAACACACCGGCGCTCCGCGCATCGGCGCGCACGTTTCCCGCACCCCGCGTCGCATGCAACGGCGCGGGCTTTTTATCGCCCGGTGCCCGGTGCACGGTGCACGGTGCACGGTGCACGGTGCACGGTGCACGGTGCACGGTGCACGGTGCACGATCCAACCGATCGCGCCTGCGCTAGCCTCGCGAAAAGACAACGCCCTCACACCGCGCACGGCGGCGTGAGGGCGCATATCGATCGACGCGGACGGCGCGCGCGGCCGCGCACCGCTTACTGACGTTTCGCTTTCGCAGCGCGCGCGGTATCCGCGAGAATCTTCTCGACGCGCTCGACATACGTGCGCGTGCCGAACCGCCGCAGTGCGGTCGCGCGACCGCTCGCGACGAGTCGTGCGCGCAGCGCGGCGTCGGACTGCAGCGCGACGAGCGCGTCCGCGAGCGCCGTCGCGTCGCCCGGCTCGCAGAGCAGGCCGTTGTCGCCGTGCTCGACGATCTCGACGACGCCGCCCGCACGCGCCGCGACGACCGGCCGGCGCGCGAGCATCCCCTCGACGATCACGCGGCCGAACGGCTCGGGCGTGATCGACGTATGCGCGACGACGTCGACGGCCTTCATGCAGGCGGCAACATCGCGCTGGAAGCCGAGGAAATGCACGCGGCCGTCCATCCCGTGCCGCGCGACGGTTTCATGCAGCTGCGCCGCGTATTCGTCCTCGCCGAACAGCGGTGCGCCGACGAGCACGACGTGCACGTCCGGCAGCCGCGCGGCCGCTTCGAGCAGTACATGCTGCCCTTTCCAGCGCGCGAGGCGGCTGAACGAGCCGACCAGCCACGCATCGGCCGGCAACCCGAAACGCGCACGCAGCGCGGCCTGGCTCACGTTGTCGAGCGCATCGAACGGCTCCGCGGCAATCCCGTTGAACACGACGTCGACGTGCTGCGGCGTGAACCCGGTCAGCGCGCGGAACGCCTGCGCCGACGCATCCGAATTCGCGATCACGCGCGTGACGCCGAGCCGCGCGCAATGCTTGATCGCGAGCAGCTGCTTGCCGCCGAAATGGTCGGCGCTGACGATGTCGCGCAAATGCCAGACGACCGGCTTGCGCGCGAGCCGCCCGGCGAGCGCGGCGACCACCATCGCGCGCTGCGTGTTCGCATAGATGACTTCCGCACGGCGCGCGCGGTGTGCGACGTCGCGCACGAGCCGCCACAGTTGCGCGAGCGCGCCGAGCGACACACCGCCCTGCTTGCGCACGCCCGCGAGCGCGCCCTGCTCGACCACGTCGACGCGCGCACCGATTTCCTCGAGCGCCGCGCGAAACGGACCGTCGTCGAACAGCAGCACGTCCGCGTTCGCGCGCATGTGCTTCATGATTTCCAGCAGCGACAGCTCCGCGCCGCCGAGCACGCCGCTCTGGTCGAGCACGAGCGTCGCCGGCCCGCGCGGGGCCGGCGACGCTGCCGGCGCGCCGCGCTGGGCGGTCGCGCCCGGCAGCGCCGTCTCCACGTAATCGAGAAAACGTCGCCGGAACGTGTCGGCCGAGAACCGCTCCGCGTTCGCGCGGCACGCACGCGGCGTGAAGCGCTGCGGCGCGCGCTCGAAATCGTCGACGGCCGCGACGATCGCCTGCGGCGTCTGCTCGTCGAAGAACAGTCCGGTCGGGTTCATGTCGGCGCGCGGATCGAGCACCGTTTCGAGCGCGCCGCCCTTGCCGTACGCGATCACCGGCGTGCCGCAGGCCTGCGCCTCGACGACCGAAATGCCGAAGTCCTCCTCGGCAGCGAACACGAACGCCTTCGCGCGGCGCATGCGGTCGTGCAGCACCGCGAACGGCTGGTAGCCCATGATCTCGACGTTCGGGCCGGCCTTCGCGCGGATCTTGTCCATCTCGGGGCCGTCGCCGATCACGACGAGCTTGCGCTCGGGCGTGCGCGAGAATGCGTCGACGATCAGGTCGATCTTCTTGTACGGCACCATCCGCGATGCAGTCAGGTAGAAGTCGTCCTTCACCTCGTTCAGCGAGAACGCGTCGACGTCGACCGGCGGAAAGATCACGGCCGCATCGCGGTGATAGACCTTGCGGATGCGCCGGGCGATGAACGCCGAATTCGCGATGAAACCGTCGACGGCGTTCGCGGTACGCGTGTCCCAGTTGCGGATGTAATGCAGGATCATCCGCGCGAGCAGCGACTTCGGCCCGTGCGTGAGGTTCGACTGTTCCAGATACTGGTGCTGCAGATCCCACGCGTAGCGGATCGGCGAATGCACGTAGCTGATGTGCACCTGGTCGGGACCGGTCAGCACGCCTTTCGCGACCGCGTGGCTGCTCGAGATCACGAGGTCGTAGCCCGACACGTCGAGCTGCTCGATCGCGAGCGGCATCAGCGGCAGATAGCTGCGGTACTTGGTGCGCGCGAACGGCAGCTTCTGGATGAACGTCGTCGTCACCGGCTTGCCGCGCACGAACGCGCGATCGTCGAGAAAGTCGACGAGGCTGAACAGGTCCGCGTCGGGAAAGCACGCGAGGATCTGCTCGAGCACGCGCTCGGCGCCCGCATAGGTGACCAGCCAGTCGTGGACGATCGCGACGCGCAGCGGGCGCGACGCATCGCGCGCGGGCGCCGGTTCGTCGCGCGGCACGGCGCGCAGCGTGCCCGCTTCGCCGGCGACGGCTGCGACCGTCGCGTCGGCCGGCGCCGCATTGAGAAGGGCGTGTTCCGCCAGATCGCGATTCATGTGGTTTTCCTCGCATTGAGACGGCCGATCAGGCCGGACGCCAGCGCGCGCAGCCCCGGCGTCATCGTGAGCGACCAGGCGACGTTCAGCGTCAGCACGATCGCGCACATGCCGATGGATTCGGCGAGCCCCGTCCAGGCGTTCGCAAGCGCGAGGCTCACGAGCAGGAACGCGAGGTGCGCGACCATGTCGAGCACGATCGCGCGCATCCGGATCGCCGACAGATAGAGCAGCACGCCGTAGTCGACCAGCGCGCGGGCGGCGACGACCACCGCCGCGCCGATTAGCCCGTAGCGATGAATGCCGAGCCACAGCGCGCCGACGAAGAACGGCATCTGGACGAGCCCGGCCAGCGCCGCGCGCGCCGGGTTGACCTGCGACTGGATCAGGATCCGCGTGACGCTGGCCTGGCCGACGAGCCACACGCCGACCACGAGCACGCGCCCGACCGGCGCCGAATGCGCGGCCAGATCGGGGCCGACCCACAGCGTCAGGAACGGCGCCAACGCAAAGATCGCGACGATCGCGACCGGCGTGAACACGCCGTTCAGGAATTCGAGCGACTGGCGCGCGAGCGTGTCGGCATGCTCGCGGCCGAGCGCCGACAGGCGCGGGAACAGCGTGCGCACGAGCGCGTTCGGCAGCATGTTCAGCCGCGTGACGAGGTTCTGCGGCACCGTGTAGTAGGTGACGAACTTCGCGCCCATGCCGGCGCCGAGCATCACGCGGTCGAGCGTGTCGGCGATCATGCTCGTCGTGCTCGCGATCAGCATCCAGCCGCCGAAGTTGAACAGTCCTTTCGCGGTGCCCCATTGCGGCGGATCGACGCGCCGGATCCCGAGCACGCGCACGCTCGCATAGCCGAGCATCACCGCGGCGACGAGTCGCGCGACGACCGCGGCGGCGAGCACCGTCTGCAGGTTCGGCGCGATCCACCAGGCCGCGCCGAGCGGCAGCAGCTGGAACAGGAACGTGCCGATCGTCTGGTTCGTGTTGAACACGCCGAAGCGCTCGGCGCCGTTGATCGCGCCCGCGAACACCCACGACACGTTCGCGAGCGGAATCGCGAGCGCGAGCCACGGCAGCGCGAGATACACCTCGTGCTGCATCGCGGCCGACACCTTCGTGAAATACGCGGTGTAGACGAATGCGCCGAAATAGATCAGCAGCCCGCCCGCGATGCCGGTACCGAGATTGAGCCAGAACGCGCTCCAGAACACGCGCGCGCTTTCGGCCGCATCGCCGCTCGCGAGCGCCTTCGAGATGTGGTTCTGCGCGGCCATGCTCATGCCGAGATCGAGAATCCCGAAATAGCCGATCAGCGTCCACACGAGACTGACGACGCCGTAGCGCTCGACGCCGAGCGCGTGGATATACGCGGGCACCGTGACCAGCGACACGAAGGTCGGCAGAATCAGCCCGACGAAATTGATCGATACGTTCTTCAGTATGCGTTTGTCCATGCCTGTGCCTTGTCGACGGCCGCGCGTCACGGTTTCCAGCGATACATCAGCACCTTGCCGCGCGCGTCTTCCTCGACGAACACGAGGTACTCGCCGTTCTCGCGGCGGAACGCGCTGATGCCGAACGGCACGTCGACCCATCCCGACGCGCGGCCGACCTCCGGCCCCGGACTCATCACGCCGACTTCCTTGCCGGTTTCGTTGTCGTACACGTGGATCTTGCCGACCGGCTCGACCGTGAAGAGGTAGCGGCCTTCGACGGTGATGCCGATCAGGTCGAGAATCGGCTTCGCATCGAGCTGCCACGGCAGCGCGATCGTGTAGCGCGCGACCGGCGAGCCTGTCGACCACTTGTCGAAGCGCACCAGCACGCGGCCGACTTCCTTGTTGATGCCGGGCTGCGGCGGCGCGTCCGCCGTATAGCCCGTCACGTAGAGCGAATCCGTGCGCGCGTCGTAGATCGCGCGACGCAGCTGCGTGAACGGCTTCGGCATCGGATACGTCGTGACCTTGTCGTACGCGTAGATCGGGTTGCCGGCCTTGTCGACGCCGCCGTAGCGGAACCGGTGAATCCCGCGCACGTCGCTCGTGCGCCAGATGTCGCCCTTCGTGTCGACCCACCAGCCCCACCCGCCCGCCTTCGCGTTGCCGGTCGTATTGATCTCGAATTCGTCCGCGTCGAGCCGGCCGTTGCCGTTCGCGTCGCGCCACAGCCAGTCGCCGCCCGGCGGCTTGTTCGGCACCTTGTCGACCGGCCGCGCACGGCCCGCGATCAGCCCGGACGGAATCGCGACTTCGCCGTCGCGCTTCGCGTCGAAGCGATAGATCTTCAGGTGATCGGCATACATGTCGGTCAGGTACAGGAACGTGCGGCCGTCGAGACGGCGTGCGGTCGGCATGCCGGGCCACTGGTCGGTGTGGAACACCGGATCGTCGGGATACTTGAAGCGGTTCGACAGGAAGCCGACATATTTCCAGTCCTGGCCGGGCGGCTTCGACAGATCGAGCTCGAAGCGCTTGTTGCCGGTGTACACGCTGTCGGGCCGCGCGGGATCGAGCCACGCGCCGTCGACGAACAGCAGCCCCTGCACCTGCCAGCGCAGCGTGCCGTCCGGCGTGTAGCTCTCGAGCACCGCGCCGAGGCCGGCGCCGATCGTGTCGTGACGCGGGCCGATCCCGTTCATCGCGACATAGACGTTGCCCGCGCGGTCGACGCCGACGCCGGTCAGCCCGTTGAAGCGCTGCGGGCCCGGACGGCCCGGCACGGGACCGGCGAAAATGCCGCCGCGCACGCCGAGCGTGCCGGACGGCGCATAGCGCTCGCCGCTCTTCGAGAAAATCAGGATCTGCTGGCGCGGGCCGTTGTCGGCGACGAACACGCGCCCCTTCGTGTCGACCGCGACGTCGACCGCGTCGGTGCCGTCCGGTAGCGCGGGCGCGTCGTCGATCTTGCGGCCGTCGGCACGCACGTGCACGAGGTGCGCGGGGCCGTTCAGCGTGTCGGTCAGCAGCCACAGCGTGCCGTCGGCGGCGAGCGCGATGCGTCCGGGCTCGTGTGCGCTCCACGTGCCCTTTTTCTGCATCGTCTCCGCGTCGTAGACGTCGACCGCGTCGTGCGACGGGTTGGTCGCGAACAGCGTCTTGTCGTCGGCCGCGAGACCGCCGACTTCGGCTTTCAGCTCACCGGCGTCCGGCTTCGCCGCGGCCGGCACTTCGTTGACCACCATGAAGCTCGCGGCCATCCGCGCGCGGCCTGCGTCCGCCCGCCCGCCGGGCGCGACCGACGGCGCCGCGCGAAACGGCGCAGGCTGCTTCATGTCGCCGATCGCGCGCCGCGAGATGCCGAACCACTGCTTGCCCTTGTCGGGCCAGATGCCGGGCGACTGCAGCCGGCCGCGTTCGTTGCCGACGCCGATCGCGACATACGCATACTTGCTGTTCACCGCGATCGCGTTGCCGCCGAGATTGCCCCAGCCATGCGTGCCGCCCGCGAAGCCGAGCATCTTGCCGTCCTGATAGACGCTCGCCTCGGCGCCGCTCTCGTCCCACGGCGCGTTCGTATACACCTTGCCGTCGGGCGTGACCGCGATCGCGCGGATGTCGATTTGCGTCCAGCGGCCGTCGCCGTAGCCGAACGTGTTGCCGATCCACGACGTGGTCGCGGGCAACACGGTTTCGGCCGATGCGGCGCCGGCAGACAGCACCGCGCACATCGTCATGCCAACCAGAATCAGACGTCGCAATGCGCTTCTCCAGACTCGATGCTCGGCGACCGAAACGGCGGCGCACGGCTGCCGCGAAACGTCCGGTCGCTAAATGGGTTTCAAACGTCGCGATGCAGGTTACAAGCAAAAATAATCACAAGAAATTTGGAAATATTTGGGGATGTTTCAGCCTGAAATATCGAGCCGGAACGCGCGCGCCTGCTCGTGAAAATCGGCAATAACGACCGCCGCTCACGCGCGCAGTACGTAGAAAATTCCGCCGACGCACGTCGTGCGTGGCCGCGCGGGTGCCCGCCTTTCAGCGGCTTTCATTTTTCGATTGCGTGCAATGCGCTTCGAATGCCCGCCGTTGAATAAATGACATGCGTTTTTTTGCCGATTTCTTTTCCCTAGAATCGGTTTCGATTCGATATTCCACTTAAAAGGCATGCATTACGTTCACGCATCGAATGCAGGACGCGCGACGCCGACAACATGGCACGCGCGTCGCGAAGGGGCGGCGCGATGACGGGCCCGACGCGCACCGCCGAACTCGCACCGCCGCAGCACGGCCGCATCGTCCAGCTCGACGGGCTGCGCGCGATCGCCGTCGGCGCGGTGTTCCTGCAGCACGCGCTGAAGGCGCCGCTGTGGATGGGTGTCGATTTGTTCTTCGTGCTGAGCGGGCTGCTGATCACCGGCATCCTGCTCGAACGCAAGGCACGCGGACAGTCGTACTTCAGCCACTTCTATGCGCGCCGCGTGCGCCGGATCCTGCCGCCCTACGTGCTGCTGCTGATCGTGTCGACGCTGCTGTTCGGCGCGACCTGGCTGCCGCACTGGCCGTGGTACGCGTTCTTCTCGACGAACATCGGGCTGTCGCTCGGCAGCATCGGCCACGACAGCCTGAACGTGCTGTGGTCGCTCGCGGTCGAGGAGCAGTTCTACATCTTCTGGCCGTTCGTCGTGCTGTGGTGTTCGGAACGCGTGCTGCTGTGGGTCGCCGCCGCGCTGATCGTCGTCGCGCCGGTGTTGCGCGCCATCGCGACGCCGTGGTTCGACTCGTTCTGGCCGATCTACTACCTGACGCCGTTCCGCATGGACCTGCTCGCCGCCGGTGCGCTGCTCGCGATCGTGCTGCGCCGCGACCGTCGCGCGCTGGAGCCGTTCTATCCGCTCGCGATCGTCGGCGCACTCGTCGCGCTCGCGATTCTCGGCGCGCTGCACTTGTCGTTTCCGCGTTTCCGCGCGGCCAATACGCCGCTGTCGAACGCCGCGCTCTACAGCATCTCGCTGCTGCTGTGCACGTCGATCGTCGTGATCGCACTTCGCGGGCGCGGGCTCGTCCAGCGCGTGCTGACGAACCCGGTGCTCGTCTATATCGGCACCGTCAGCTACACCGTGTATCTGATTCACCTCAGCGTGCTGTACGCGCTGTGGCCGCTGCATCTGAACCGCTTCGTGACGGCCGCGCTCGCACTTGCGATCACCCTCGCCTACGCGACGCTGAGCTGGTACGGCTTCGAGCGCCGCCTGACGCGCGGCCCCGCACGCCGCGCGCTGCCCGCCGCGGCACGCACGACCGCCTGATTTTCATCTTCCATCGTTTCTACCAGGACATCGCCATGAGCCACACTCGCAAGGCCATCATCACGGGGATCACGGGGCAGGACGGCGCCTACCTGACCAAGCTGCTGCTCGACAAGGGCTATCAGGTCACCGGCACCTACCGCCGCACCAGCTCGGTGAACTTCTGGCGGATCGCCGAGCTCGGCGTCGACACGCATCCGAATCTGACGCTCGTCGAACACGATCTGACCGACGCCGGTTCGAGCCTGCGGCTGCTCGAGCGCACGCAGCCCGACGAACTGTACAACCTGGCTGCGCAAAGCTTCGTCGGCGTGTCGTTCGACCAGCCGTCGACGACCGCCGAAGTCACGGGCCTCGGCACGCTGAACCTGCTCGAGGCGATTCGCGTCGTGAGCCCGCGCACGCGCTTCTATCAGGCATCGACGTCGGAAATGTTCGGCAAGGTGCAGTCGATTCCGCAAACGGAAACGACCGCGTTCTATCCGCGCAGCCCGTACGGCGTCGCGAAGCTGTTCGCGCACTGGACGACCGTCAACTATCGCGAATCGTACGGCCTGTTCGGCTGCAGCGGCATCCTGTTCAATCACGAGTCGCCGCTGCGCGGCCGCGAGTTCGTCACGCGCAAGATCACCGATACGGTCGCGAAGATCCGGCTCGGCAAAGCGAAGCGGCTCGAGCTCGGCAATCTCGATGCGAAGCGCGACTGGGGCTTCGCGCTCGAATACGTCGAAGGCATGTGGCGGATGCTGCAGGCGGACGAGCCGGACACCTACGTGCTCGCGACGAACCGCACCGAAACCGTGCGCGACTTCGTGCGGATGGCGTTCGCTGCTGCCGGCTATCAGATCGAATGGACCGGCAAGGGCGAACAGGAGCGCGGCCTCGACGCGGCGACCGGCGACGTGCTCGTCGAAGTGAATCCGAAGTTCTATCGGCCGGCCGAAGTCGATCTGCTGATCGGCTGCGCCGACAAGGCGAAAAGCAAGCTCGGCTGGGTGCCGAAGACGACGCTCGAACAACTGTGCCAGATGATGGTCGAAGCGGATTTGACGCGGAACACCCACCATGACACGTTCTGATGCCGGACGCGCGGCGCCGCGCCGCGCGTTCGTCACCGGCCTGACGGGCTTCACGGGCCGCTACATCGCACAACGCCTCGAAGGCGCCGGCTACGAAGTCTGGGGCACGGTCGCACCGGGCGCGCCACGCCCGGACGATCCGGCGCTCGCGCGTTGCACGCTGCTGAGCGTCGACCTGCTCGACGCCGACGCGGTGCGTGCGGCCGCCGCCGACGCGCGGCCCGATGCCGTCGTGCATCTCGCTGCGCGCGCGCATGTCGCGAACGACGAGCCGTCGCAGACGTACGCGGTCAACATCATGGGCACGCGCAACCTGCTCGCCGCGCTGGCCGGCCTCGATCGCCGGCCGTCGGCGGTGCTGCTCGCGAGCAGCGCCAACATCTACGGCAACGCGACGGCCGGCGTGCTCGACGAAACCGCGCCGCCCGCGCCCGCGAACGACTACGCGGTCAGCAAGCTCGCGATGGAATACGCGGCGAAGCTGTGGGCCGACCGGCTGCCGATCGTCATCGCGCGCCCGTTCAACTACACGGGCGTCGGCCAGAGCGAAGCGTATCTGCTGCCGAAGCTCGTCGCGCACTATGCGCGCAACGCGCCGCGCATCTCGCTCGGCAACCTCGACGTGAGCCGCGACTTCTCCGACGTGCGCGACGTGACGGCCGCGTATCTGCGGCTCATCGAAGCCGCACCGGCCGGCGACACGTTCAACGTCTGCTCGGAGCGCGCGTATTCGCTGAAGGAAGTGCTGGCGATGCTGTCGCGGATCGCCGGCTACGTGATCGACGTGACGGTCGATCCGCGTTTCGTGCGGCACAACGAAGTGAAGCACCTGAGCGGATCGCGCGACAAGCTGCGGCGCGCGATCGGCGAGCTGCCCGTCACGCCGCTCGAGGAGACGCTGCGATGGATGTACGACGCGATGCGCGACGCGCAGGCCGGCGCGCCGGCTCGCCTCGACTGACAAGCGGCCGCTGCGCCGCGCGGCCGCAACCGACCCCGCAATAAACGAACGCGCCGGGCCGCCGCGTTCAGCCTTCGAGGCCGCGCGCGAGATCGTTGCGCAGGTCGCCCGCGTTCTCGAGGCCGACCGCGAGCCGGATCAGCCCTTCGGTAATCCCCGCCGCCGCGCGCGCTTCGGGCGTGATGCGCGCATGGGTCGTCGTCGCCGGATGCGTGATCGTCGTGCGCGTATCGCCGAGGTTGCCCGTGATCGAAATCAGCTTCGTGTTGTCGATCACGCGCCATGCGTTCGCGCGCTGCTGTTCGGGCGTGTCGCCCTTCAGCTCGAACGAGACGATCGCGCCGCCGGCCTTCTGCTGGCGCTTCGCGAGTTCATGCTGCGGATGCGATTCGAGGCCCGGATAGAACACGCGCGCGACGGCCGGGTGCGAATCGAGCCAGCGCGCGATCTCGAGCGCGTTCGCCGACTGCTTCTCGACGCGCAGCGACAGCGTTTCCATCCCCTTCAGCAGCACCCACGCGTTGAACGCGGACAGCGTCGGGCCCGCGCTGCGCACGAACGGAAACACCTTGCCCATGATGAATGCCTTCGAGCCGACCAGCGCGCCGCCGAGCACGCGGCCCTGCCCGTCGAGGAATTTCGTCGCCGAATGCATGACGACGTCCGCGCCGAGCTTCAGCGGCTGCTGCAGCACGGGGCTGCAGAAACAGTTGTCGACGACGAACAGCGCGTTCGCGTCCTTGGCGATCTTGCCGATCGCCTCGATGTCGGCGAGTTCGGTCAGCGGATTCGACGGCGTCTCGAGGAAGAACATCTTCGTCTCCGGACGCACCGCTTCCTTCCATGCGTTCAGATCGGTCGGATCGACGAAGGTCGTCGTGATGCCGAACTTGCTGAAGATCTGCGAGAACATGCCGAGCGTCGAGCCGAACAGGCTGCGCGAGCTGACGAGGTGATCGCCCGCCTGCAGCGCGGCCATCACGACCGACATGATCGCCGCCATCCCGGACGCGGTCGCGATGCACGCCTCGCCGCCTTCGAGCGCGGCCAGGCGTTCCTGGAACATCGTGACGGTCGGGTTCGTGAAGCGCGAATAGGTGAAGTAGTCTTCCGAATTCGCGAAGCGCTCGGCCGCTTCGGCCGCGTTCTTGAAGCAGAAGCTCGAGGTCAGGAACAGCGCTTCCGAATGCTCGTTGAAATCGGTGCGCAGCGTGCCCGCGCGCACGGCGAGCGTGTCGAAGTTGAGGGAGTCGTCCATGTCCGTTTTCCGTATTCGATGGCCGCGCGTGCGCGCGAGCCAGGCCAAACAAAAAGCCCGCCATGCGTCTGCATCAGCGGGCTTCGGTGCGGTACGACAGCGATCGACTCGGGCCGGCTGCCGCCGGCCTTCGCTTTAGCTGTTTTGGGAAGAAGCCCCGCGTCCGCAAGCTGAAATCAAATCGACGCAAGGCCACATCCTAGCACGCTTCGGCACAAGCGTGCGCCGGCAATCACTCGACCGACAGCTGCAGGTTCATCTGCGACCGTGCGGTATCGCTCGCCGTGTCGCGGTCGGCCTGCGATGCGGGCGTCAGGCGCGCGCGCTCGATCGCATCGAGATACTCGGGCGTCACGTCGCCGGTGATGTAGTTGCCGTCGAAGCACGACGCCTCGAAGCGCTCGAGCTTCGGGTTGATGTCGCGCACCGCGCGGCGCAGATCGTCGACGTCCTGATAGATCAGATGATCGGCGCCGATGATCTTCGCGACTTCCTCGTCGCTGCGGCCGTGCGCGACGAGTTCGCCGCGCGTCGGCATGTCGATGCCGTACACGTTCGGGAATTTCACGGGCGGCGCCGCCGACGCGAAAATCACCGACTTCGCGCCCGCATCGCGCGCCATCTGCACGATCTCGTGCGATGTCGTGCCGCGCACGATCGAATCGTCGACGATCAGCACGTTTTTGTCCTTGAACTCGATGCTCATCGCGTTGAGCTTCTGGCGCACCGACTTCTTGCGCACCGCCTGCCCCGGCATGATGAACGTGCGGCCGACGTAGCGGTTCTTGAAGAAGCCTTCGCGATACTCGACGCCGAGCTTCGCGGCGACCTGCATCGCGGCCGGGCGCGACGAATCGGGAATCGGCATCACGACGTCGATCGGCACGTTCGGCAGCTCGCGCTTGATCTTCTCGGCGAGATAGTCGCCCATGCGCAGGCGCACGTTGTAGACGGGCACGCCGTCGAGGCACGAGTCCGGACGCGCGAGATAGACGTACTCGAACATGCACGGATTCAGCGTCGGATTGTCCGCGCACTGCTGGCTGTGGAAGTTGCCCGCCTGGTCGATGAAGATCGCTTCGCCCGGCAGCACGTCGCGCACGAACTCGAAGCCGATGCCTTCGACCGCGACCGATTCCGACGCGACCATCCATTCGGTGCCGTGCTCGGTCTCGAGCTTGCCGATGCAGAGCGGGCGGATGCCGAACGGATCGCGGAACGCGAGCAGACCGTAGCCGGCGATCAGCGAGACGATCGCATACGAGCCGTGCACGCGGCGGTGCACGCCCGCGACCGCCTTGAACAGCGCGGCCGGATCGAGCTCGAGGCCCGTCGTCGAGAGCTGCAGCTCGTGCGCGAACACGTTGAGCAGCACCTCACTGTCGGAATTGGTGTTGATGTGCCGGCGGTCGATCCGGAACATCTCGTCCTTCAGCTGTTGCCAGTTCGTCAGGTTGCCGTTGTGCGCGAGGATGATCCCGAACGGTGCGTTCACGTAGAACGGCTGCGCCTCGGCTTCGCTCGATGCGGAACCGGCCGTCGGATAGCGGACCTGGCCGATCCCGAACGTGCCGGGCAGGCTGCGCATGTTGCGCGTGCGGAACACGTCGCGCACCATGCCGTTCGCCTTGTACATGTGGAAATTGCTGCCGTCCGCCGTCGCGATGCCTGCCGCGTCCTGACCGCGATGCTGCAGCAGCAGCAGGCTGTCATAGATCAGCTGGTTGACCGGGGATTGGGAGATAACGCCTACGATGCCGCACATGGCATGTCCTTCAGAATGACAAAATCGGTTCCGTCCTGCCCCGTGCGTACGCTCACACGCGCACGTACTGGGCCATGCCGTCGGGCAGGAGCTGCTTCAGCTCGTGCACGCCCTGCTCGGCAATCGGACGCAATAGCGCATTGCGCCAGAAATCCTGTTTGGGCAACTCGGTCAGCCCGGCCGCCGCGACCAGCAACACCACCAGCACGCAGCCGCGCACGAGGCCGAACATCATGCCCAACGAGCGATCGACGCCGCCGAGGCCGGTCGCCTGCGCGATCCGCGACAGCAGCGCGTTCGCGACGCCCGCGACGAGCACGACGCCGATCACCAGCAGCGCAAACGCGATCACCCACTGCGTCAGCGCGCCGCCCGGCCAGTTCGCCGGGATATACGGGACGACCAGCCCGACGTAGCGGCTCGCGATCACGATCGCCGCGATCCAGCCGATCAGCCCGAAAATCTCCGACACGAAGCCGCGCCACGCACCGCGCAACGCCGACAACGCGATCACCGCCAATACAGCGTAGTCGAAAGCCGTCAGCATCGTGCGCTACTGCGTCAGCCCGGCTTCGCGCACCTTCGCGATCGCGGCGGACGCGGCCGCGCGATCCGCAAACGGACCCGCACGCAACAGTGTAGCCGTGCTGCCGTCCGCCTGCTTGCGACGCTCGACATATGCGGGCACGCCCGCCGATTTCAATTTCGTCGCCCACGAACGGGCGGTCGCGTCGTCCTTGAACGAGCCGAGCTGCACCGCGAAGCGCGCGCCGGCCGGCGACGACGGCGACGACGCGTCGCTCGTGTCGGCACCCGCCGCCTCGGCGCTCGCGACCGGCGCCGGCTTAGGCGCGGCCGGCTTAGGCGCGGCCGGTGCCGCGGCCTTCGGCGGCGTCACGCTCGCCGTCGCGGTCGTATCGGGTTTCGGGGCCGGTTTCGCAGCCGCTTTCGGCGCAGGGGCCGGTGCAGCCGCAACGGCCTCGGACGCCGGCGGCTCGTCGTGCGCGACGCCGGCCTGCACGTCGGCCGCATCGTCGTCGCGCGACGCGGCCGGCTGATGCGCGGGCCGGTTCGGAATGTCGATCGCGATGTCGTCGGTGACCGGCTTCGGATGCGAATCGAGCACCATCGGCAGCACGATCACCGCCGCGACGACGAGGGCGATCGCGCCCACGAGACGACGGCGCGCGCGTTGCTTTTCTGGAAGGGTCGGATCGAGGAGCAGTGCGTCCGATTCCGGACGCTCGGTGCGGCGCGAGCGTCGCTCGACGCGTTCAGTGCGCTCGGTGCGCACGGTCCGGGAGGCCCCGGTACGACCGCCGCGCCGGGTGGGCGCGTCGTCGTCTTTCTTGCCGAACGAGAAAATTCCCATGAATGGCTGAGTCCGAAACTGCCCGTCAGTCAGTGTTGCTGCGATTTACGGTAGGCCATCACGCCGGCAACCGTATGGAAACTGCCGAAAACCACGATTCTATCATTCTCGGATGCTCTTTTTAGCGCATCGCTAAACGCGTCGGCCGGCGACGCGTAGCGCGTGACGCTCGAATCGGGCCCGTCCTGCACGCCGGCATTGCGCAGCGCCGCTTCGAGCTGCTCCGCGCTGGCCGCGCGCGGCAGCGGCAGATCCGTCACGCACCAGTGGTCGATCTCGCCCTTCAGGTGACGCAGCACGCCGTCGATGTCCTTGTCGTGCATGGCCCCGAACACCGCGTACGTGTACGGAAAGAAGCCCATGTTGCCGAGGTTCTGCTCGAGCACGGCCGCCGCATGCGGGTTGTGCGCGACGTCGAGCACGATCGCCGGCTTGCCGGGCAGCACCTGGAAGCGACCGGGCAGCTCGACGTTCGCGAGGCCGAGCCGGATGTCCTGCGCGGACACCGGCAGTTGCGGACGCAACGCCTCGAGCGCGGCCAGCGCCGCGGACGCGTTGATCAGCTGATTCGCGCCGCGCAGTGCCGGATACGCGAGCGCCGGATAGCGCTTGTCGCGGCCGATGTAGCTCCACTGCTGGCGCTCCGCGCCCGGCTGCGCCTCGTAGCGGAAATCGCGGCCGACGAGCCACAGATCGGCGCCGATCGCGGCCGCGTGATCGACGAGCGTCTGCGGCGCAGCGGGATCGCCGCAGATCGCCGGCTTGCCCGGACGGAAGATTCCGGCCTTCTCGAACGCGATCTTCTCGCGCGTGTCGCCGAGATATTCGGTGTGGTCGATGTCGATGCTCGTGACGATCGCGCAGTCGGTGTCGATGATGTTGACCGCATCGAGGCGGCCGCCGAGGCCGACTTCGAGGATCACCGCATCGAGCCCGCGCGACGCGAACAGATGCAGGATCGCGAGCGTCGTGAATTCGAAATACGTGAGCGAGACGGGCTCCGGCAGCGACGTGCGCGCGGCTTCGACGGCCTCGAAATGCGGCAGCAGTTCCGCGTCGCTGACGACCTCGCCGTTCACGCGCGCGCGTTCGTTGAATTCGAGCAGATGCGGCGACGTATGGCAGCCGACCTTATAGCCCGCGCGCACGAGGATCGTCTCGAGGAACGCGCACGTCGACCCCTTGCCGTTCGTGCCGCCGACCGTGATCACCGGACACGCGAATTCGAGTTTCAGCGCCGCCTTGACCTGCCCGATGCGGGTGAGGCCCATGTCGATGCCGACCGGGTGTGCGCGCTCGAGGTGCGAGAGCCACGCGTCGAGGGTGGGAAAAGTGCTCATCGGATCAAATCTGGATCGGTACCGTCACTACGCCGAAAAACGAAGCGCGCCGCCCGACGGACCGGTCGGGCGACGCGCGCGGTTCATGCCGGGCGCTGCGCTCAGGCGAGCGCGTCGGCCGGTTGTCGCTGCAGCAGCGCGAGCAGTTGCGCGATCTCGTCGCGCATCTTGCGCCGGTCGACGATCATGTCGATCGCGCCCGTCTTCAGCAGGAACTCGGCGCGCTGGAAGCCTTCCGGCAGCTTCTCGCGAACCGTCTGCTCGATCACGCGCGGGCCCGCAAAGCCGATCAGCGCCTTCGGCTCGGCGATCACGACGTCGCCGAGGAATGCGAAGCTCGCCGACACGCCGCCCATCGTCGGATCGGTCAGCACCGAAATGAACGGCAGCTTCGCTTCGGACAGCTTGGTCAGCATCGCGGTGGTCTTGGCCATCTGCATCAGCGACAGCAGGCTTTCCTGCATCCGCGCGCCGCCCGATGCGGTAAAGCAGATGAACGGCACGTGCTGTTCGAGCGCATTCTGCGCGCCGCGCGCGAAGCGTTCGCCGACGACCGAACCCATCGAGCCGCCCATGAACGAGAACTCGAAGCATGCGGCGACGACAGGCAGCGTGTGGATCGCACCGCCCATCACGACCATCGCGTCGGTTTCGCCCGTTTCGTCCATCGCTTCCTTCAGACGGTCGGGGTACTTGCGGCTGTCCTTGAACTTCAGCGAGTCGACCGGCACGATTTCCTGGCCGATCTCGTAGCGGCCTTCCGGATCGAGCAGCGCATCGAGACGCTCGCGTGCACCGATGCGCATGTGGTGATCGCACTTCGGGCAGACGTGCAGATTCGCGTCCACGTCGTTGCGGTACAGCACGGCCTCGCAGGACGGGCACTTGACCCACAGGCCTTCCGGAATGCCCTTGCGGCTTTTCGGGTCCGTCTGCTTGATCTTCGGCGGCAACAGTTTGTCGAGCCAGCTCATCGTATGGTTTCCTGTTCCGTGGCGGGACGGGCCGTGCGGCCCGCTCCGCTTCCTGTGTTGTTGGTTATCGCGCCGTCTTCGCCGCGCCGTCCAGCGCGGCGCGCAGCTCTGCAATGAAGGCCTGCAGCGCGGCGACGGCACCTTCCGGCGCAGCGCTTTCGAGCAGCTGAACGAGGCGGCTGCCGATCACGACGGCGTCCGACACCTCGGCCACCGCACGTGCCGTTTCGGCGTCGCGGATGCCGAAGCCGACGCCCACCGGAACCGGCACGCGCGACTTGATGGCCGGGATTTTACCCGCAATGCTCGAAACATCCAGATTTCCGGCACCGGTCACGCCCTTCAGCGACACGTAGTACACGTAGCCGCTCGCGATCTTGCCCACTTCCGCGATGCGCGCGTCGGTCGACGTCGGCGCGAGCAGGAAGATCGGATCGATGCCGGCCGCACGCATTTTCTCGGCGAACGCGGCCGCTTCTTCGGGCGGATAGTCGACGACGAGCACGCCGTCGACACCCGCCGCGCGCGCGTCGGCCGCGAACGCGTCGACGCCGTGCCGCTCGACCGGATTCGCATAGCCCATCAGCACGACAGGCGTCGTCTGGTTGGTCTCGCGAAAGCGCTTGACGTCGGCGAGCACGTGCTTGAGCGTGACGCCGCGCGCGAGCGCGCGTTCCGACGAGCGCTGGATCACCGGGCCGTCGGCCATCGGGTCCGAGAACGGCACGCCGAGCTCGATGACGTCCGCGCCGCCGGCGGCGAGCGCGTGCATGAATTCGACCGTTTTCGCGGGATCCGGGTCGCCGGCCGTGATGAACGGGATCAGGCCCTTTCGGCCCTGCTGGGCGAGTGCGGCGAAGGTCTGCTGAATACGCGACATGGCAATTTTCCTGTGTCGATCCGGACGCGGCGCGTCAGCGCCCCGGCCGGATCCGTGCAAAGTGTGCGACCGGCGATGCGGCGGCGTGCGTCATGCGCACGCCTGCGCCGCGAGCGCATGCACGCGCTCGCGCGCGATCGCGCAGTAACTTTCGTTGATCTCGTAGCCGACGAAGTCGCGCCCCTGCCGTGCGCAGGCCACCGCGGTCGTGCCGCTGCCCATGAACGGATCGAGCACGCGGCCGCCCGGCGGGCAGCTCGCGAGCACCATCCGCTCGATGATTTCGAGCGGCTTCTGGGTCGGATGATCGACGCGCTCCGCGTGCTGCCGGTGCAGGCGCGAGACCGACCAGACGTCCTTCGGGTTGTAGCCCATCTCCAGCCACTTGCTGCCTTCGAACAGCTTGCGCGAGCGGGCCTTCTTCGTATCGGCGTCGTAAGGGATGCGAACCGGATCGAGATCGAAGTAATACGCTTTCGAGACCGCGAAAAAGCCGATGTTGTCGTGCACCGACGTGAACCGGCGCGTTGTGCCGCCCATGCTCGGCACGCGGCGGTCCCAGATGATCTCGTTGATCATCGTGAGCTTCGTCTTCAGGAAACTGAAGATCTCCGGCGCGTACTGCCAGGTGCAGAACACGTACATCGAGCCGCTCGGCTTGAGCTTCGGAATCGCGAGTTCGAGCCATTCGCGCGTCCATCCGAGAAACGCGTCGCCCGAGCGCTTGTCCGAGTCGTTGCCGTAGTCCTTGCCGAGCCCGTACGGCGGATCCGCGACGATCAGGTCGATCGACGCGTCGGGCAGCCGTGCGGCCTCGGTCAGGAAATCGCGGTTGTGCAGTTCGATCCCGGGCGGCAGCGCGCGCGGCGCGACGGCGGCGGCCTGCGCCGCCGGTTCGTCGGCCGCGGCACCGCCGCCCGGCTCTTCGATCAGTTCGCGCATCGGACCGTCAGAGCGTGATGCCCGATCGCTCGGCGACCGTATGCATGTCCTTGTCGCCGCGGCCCGACAGATTGACGAGCAGGATCTTGTCCTTCGGCAACGTCGGCGCGAGCTTCACGCCATACGCGATCGCGTGGCTCGACTCGAGCGCGGGGATGATGCCCTCGATCCGGCAGCAGTCGTGGAACGCTTTCAGCGCCTCTTCGTCGGTGATCCCGACGTACTGCGCGCGGCCGCTGTCCTTCAGCCATGCGTGTTCGGGACCGACGCCGGGGTAGTCGAGGCCCGCCGACACCGAATGCGTCTCGATGATCTGGCCGTTGTCGTCCTGCAGCAGATAGGTGCGGTTGCCGTGCAGCACGCCGGGGCTGCCGGCGATCAGCGAGGCCGCGTGATGGCCGGTGTCGAGGCCGTCGCCCGCGGCTTCGACGCCGATCAGCTGCACCGACGCATCGTCGATGTACGGATAGAAAATGCCCATCGCGTTCGAGCCGCCGCCGACGCAGGCGATCACCGCGTCCGGCTGGCGGCCGGCGAGTTCCGGCATCTGCACCTTGCATTCGTCGCCGATCACGCGCTGGAAGTCGCGCACCATCATCGGATACGGATGCGGGCCCGCGACCGTGCCGATGATGTAGAACGTGTTCTCGATGTTCGTGACCCAGTCGCGCATCGCCTCGTTCAGCGCGTCCTTCAGCGTGCGCGAACCCGATTCGACCGGCACGACGGTCGCGCCGAGCAGCTTCATCCGGTACACGTTCGCGGCCTGGCGGCGCACGTCCTCGGCGCCCATGTAGACGACGCACTCCATCCCGAAGCGCGCGCAGATCGTCGCCGTGGCGACGCCGTGCTGGCCGGCGCCCGTCTCGGCGATCACGCGTTTCTTGCCCATGCGCTTGGCGAGCAGCGCCTGGCCGATCACGTTGTTGATCTTGTGCGCGCCGGTGTGGTTCAGATCCTCGCGCTTCAGATAGATCTGCGCACCGCCGAGCGTGTCGCTCCAGCGCTGCGCGTGATAGATCGGCGACGGACGGCCGACGAAGTGCTTCAGTTCGCGCTGAAACTCGGCGACGAAATCGGGGTCGTTTTGGTATTTCGCGTACGCGCCGCGCAGTTCGTCCAGCGCGTGAATCAGCGTCTCGGCGACGAACACGCCGCCATACGGGCCGAAGTGGCCGCGATCGTCAGGAAGGTTGTACATGATGTGTCACTCTCGATCGGTCGGTGCGCCCCGCTGTGGGAGTCGCACCGGCTGGCATCACCGGGCGTCCGCGTCGCGCACCGCGCGCACGAACGCCGCCATTCGGGCGTGATCCTTCACGCCCTTTGCGTCCTCCACTTCGATGCCGCTCGAGACATCGACAGCGAATGGACGCAGCTGGCGGATCGCGTCACCGACGTTTTGCGCGTTCAAGCCACCACTCAAAACGGCCCGACGCGCGAGCTCTGCGGGAATAAGTGACCAATCGAAGACCTTGCCGCTGCCGCCGTAGTCCGGCACCAGTGTGTCGAACAGGAGGCCGCGCGCTTTCGAGTAATGAAGTGACGATTCTACCAAATCGGCCGACTGCGTCGAGGGCCCGACGCGCACTGCGCGCACCCACGGCAGGCGCGCCGCCCGGCCGAGCGCGTCGCACTGCTCCGGCGTTTCGTCCCCGTGGAACTGCAGCAGCGTGAGCGGCACGTCGCGTACGACCGCTTCGATCTCGGCCGCCGTCGCGTTCACGAACAGCCCGACCACCGACACGAACGGCGGCGCGAGCCGCGCGAGCTCGGCCGCCTGCGCGATCGTCACGGCGCGCGGACTTTTCGCGTAGAACACGAGGCCGATCGCATCGGCGCCGAGCGCGGCCGCATGCAGCACGTCGTCCGGGCGCGACAGCCCGCACAGCTTGATGCGCGTGCGCGGCGGCACGGCGGATTCGACAGGCGAGCGGGAAGAAACGGGATCGTTCATGGTTGCGGGTCCAGGTCGGCCCAGACGCTGCTCCACGGCACGCTGCCGAGCTGCGCGGGCGGGACGGCGAATTCCGCCGGGTAGCCGACGTGCGCGAGATACAGCCCGTCGGCCATGAAGGTGGGCGCTGCGCGGTTGCGGTCGCGGCCGGCCAGCACGTCGGCGACCCAGTCGGCCGGATAGCGGCCGCGTCCGACCGCGACGAGGCAGCCCATCAGGTTGCGCACCATATGATGCAGGAACGCATTCGCGCGGAACCGGAAATGCAGGAAGTGTCCGACGCGGCGGATGTCGATCTCGTACAAATGCTTCACCGGCGTCTTCGACTGGCATTCCGACGAACGGAACGCCGAAAAGTCGTGCTCGCCGAGCAGATGCGCGGCGGCGGCGCGCATCGCGTCCTCGTCGAGCGGCGTGTGGACCCAGCCCGCGCGGCCGTCGAGCATCGGCGAACGCACCGGATGCACGTACAACGCATAGTAATAGGTGCGCTCGAACGCGGAGAAGCGCGCGTGGAACGCGTCCGGCATCGGCTTCGCCCATTGCACGGCGACCGTCGGCGGCAAAAACGCGTTCGTGCCGCGGACCCACGAGAAGTCCGCGCGGTCGAGCTCGGTGTCGAAATGCACGACCTGTCCGAGCCCGTGCACGCCCGTGTCGGTGCGCCCCGCGACCGTCGTATGCAGCGGCACGCGCGCGAACTCCGCAAGCGCGCGCTCGAGCGCGTCCTGTACCGTGTTGCCGTGCGGCTGCGCCTGCCAGCCGCAGAACGCGGCGCCGTCGTACTGTATGCCCAGCGCGATCCGCATCACGCGTCTTCCGACAGTTTCGCGAGCATCGCGCGCGCATCGTCGCGCGTCGCCGCATCGTTCGCGTCGACCACTTCCTGCAGCAGCGCGCGTGCGCCGGACAGGTCGCCCAGTTCCACATATTCGGCCGCCAGATCGAGCTTGTTGCGTGCGATGCGCGCGAGCTCCTCGGGCGTCAGCGCAGGCAGCTCCGCGCCCGGCGCCGACGGCAGGTCGAGGTCGAAATCGAGATTCAGCGCGCCGAACTGCGCGCCGCCGAGCGGCGACAGCGGCGACGGCGCGGCCGGGCGCGCGGACGTGTCGGCATGCGGCGCGTCGTCGTCCCATTCGAGCTCGTCTTCGTGGTCGGCCGGATGTTCGGTGGACGTATTGTTCGCGCCAACTGGCGGGTGCGGCGCGGTTTGACCGTTAGTTGCGATATGGGTGGCTTCCGCATCGTCGCTTGATGGCGACGTCTCGCCCGCCGCGCGCGGCGGCAGCGGCATGTCGAGACTGCCGAGCGCCGTGATCGCGTTCTGCATCAGCGCAGCGTGTTGCGGATCGGTAGTCGACGGCGCGGCGGCATCTGCGACCGGGACGGAGGACGCGAGCGGTGCGGACGGTTCGGCGTCGAAGGCCGGTTTCGCGTCGTGCGGTAGCGGTGCGCCGTCCGTCGGGTGGACCGGTTCGACGGACGAAGACGGTTGCGGCCGGTCGTCGAGCGGGTTCGTCGCTTCCGGGCTCGTCGGTTCCCGGTTCGAGGCTAGCGGTTTCGCCGCTTCCGGATTCGCCGCTTCCGGATTCGCCGCTTCCGGTCTCGCCGCTTCCGGTTTCGCCGCTTCCGGATTCGCCGCTCCCGGTCTCGCCGCTTCCGGATTCGTCGCTTCCGAGTTCGTCGGTTCCCGGTTCGCTGCTTCCCGGTTCGACGCTTCCGGATTCGCCGCTTGCAGGTTCGTCGGTTCCGGTTTTGCGGCTTCCCGGTTCGACTCTTCAGGCTTCGCCGCTTCCGGCGTCGACGCGACCTCGTTCGTCGGCGCAACCGCCTCCGCCGCTGCCGAAGCAATGGCCGCGAAATTCACGTCCGACACCACGTCGCGCGACACCGGCGTCTCCGGTTCGATCGGCAGTGCCTGCTCGGCCGACGGCGAAGCGTCGTCCGCGGCACCGGCCGCTACCGCCTCGGCGTGACGATGCTTGCGGCGCTTGCGCCACACGAGCCCGCCCACGAGCACGACGACGGCCGCGCCGGCCAGTGCAGCCGGCCGCCAGTCGATCGGTTCGCCGCGATTTGCCGGCGGCGTCGCGACAACCGGCGCGCTCGCCTGCACGGACGGCGCCGCCGCCGACGCCGCGCTCGCGGCCGTGCCGGACGCCGCGTCCGCGCTCGATGCCGCAGCAGCCGACGACGCACCGGCGTCGTCCGGCGCACGCGGCGTGACGGGCGCGGTCGGCGCAGGAACAACCGGCGCCGTCGTTGCGGCCGGCTTGCCGATGCCGTGCTTCTGCAGCTCCATCAGCACGCGATTTTTCAGTGCAAGCAGCTGCTGCAGGCTAGACGGCCGCGGCTGCGACGCGGCGGCCGCAGGCGCCGCACCGGCCGGCGCGCGCACGCCGGATGTCGGCTGCACGGTTTGGGACGATTGCGCGGTCGCGTCGCTCGCCGACGACGGCGCCGGCTGAATCGTGCCGCTCCACATGTGCGGACCGCTCGCACCGGCCGCCGCCGCGGCCGCGGACGCCGTATCGGCCGCGGACGCACCACGCGCGGCCGCCGCGTCCGACGACGGCGCGACGAACGACGCACCGGCCGGGGCGCTCGCGCCATGCGCGGTGCCCGATGCAGCCGGATGCTGAATCGGCGCGGCCGCCGAGGCCGCCGATGCACCGTGCGCAGCCGACGCAGCGTGCTGCGCGGCCGACGCAGCGCCCGACGCGGCAGCGGCGCTCGATGCCGCCGATGCCGTCGCCGGCGCGGACGCGCCCGCCGCGATCGCGGCCCCCGACGCGTCGAGCGCGGGCACCGTCAGCGTCGCACCGACTTTCAGCCGGCTCGGATCGCGTTTCATGAACGCCTGCGGGTTCGCGTCGAACAGCGCTCGGCCCGCGCGCGCAAGCACGGCGGGATCGCGCGACTGCGTCGCCGCGATCGCGATGTCGTTGAGGGACTGGCCCGGCTGGACCGTCACGGTCAGCGGCGCCGGATTGCCGGATGCGACGGCAGACGCAGGCGCATCGCCGGTGCCGGCCGCCCATGTCGAGGCGGCCGCGCCGAGCGCCAGCACCGCCAGCGCGCCGCAGACGGCGCGCGACAGACGGGATCGACGCGGAAACAAGGAAATTCGGGACATCGTTGGCTCTATCGCCGCGCGCGTGCGCGGCTGGGATTCGCGTTTGGAAGCGTCAGTAAAGTCGCCGCAGAAATGCAAAAGCGTCGCGCTGAACGCGACGCTTTCGGCCGGTCTGCGCGTCGTAACCGCATAGTTTACTTCACACGATCGCGTTCGGGCCGAATTCGTCGGCGCGCACGACCGGGAACAGGCGCCCGATACGCGGCTGCACGCCACGCGCCATTATCAAAAATCGAGCATCAATTGATGTAAATCCCGACAACATTATCAACATGCTCGTCGACTGCGTGCCTTATACTGCGCACCGCGTCACTTCCTCGTGCCAAAGGAATCGATGCAAGAAAGCCCCGGCCGGGAGAGCGGTTCGGGGCTTTCGCATTTTCGGGCACTGCGCCCGCCGATAAAAAACGCGCCTGCGGCCCGTTGAAGGCACGCAGGCGCGTCGCATCGCGCGCCGGCCGGCGCGCGATCACGTCTTACTTGTCGAGCAGGATGCGCAGCATACGGCGCAGCGGTTCGGCCGCGCCCCACAGCAGTTGATCGCCGACCGTAAACGCCGACAGGTATTCGCCGCCCATCGCGAGCTTGCGCAGACGGCCGACCGGCACGGTCAGCGTGCCGGTGACCTTCGCCGGCGACAGATCGTGCATCGACGCTTCGCGCTCGTTCGGCACGACCTTCACCCAGTCGTTCGCCGACGCGAGAATGCCGTCGATCTCGTCGAGCGGCACGTCCTTCTTCAGCTTGATCGTCAGCGCCTGCGAGTGGCAGCGCATTGCGCCGATCCGCACGCACAGCCCGTCGACCGGGATCGAGCCCGGCTCGCCCATCGCCGGCTTGCCGAGGATCTTGTTCGTTTCCGCGCCGCCCTTCCATTCTTCCTTGGACATGCCGTTGCCGAGATCCTTGTCGATCCACGGAATCAGCGAACCCGCGAGCGGCACGCCGAAATGGCTCGTCGGCATCGCGTCGCTGTTCATCGTGGCCAGCACGCGGCGATCGATGTCGAGGATCGCCGATGCCGGATCGGCGAGCTGCTGCTGCACCGCGCCGTGCAGCGCGCCCATCTGCGACAGCAGTTCACGCATGTTCTGCGCGCCCGCGCCCGACGCGGCCTGATACGTCATGGCCGTCATCCAGTCGACGAGGTTCTCGCGGAACAGGCCGCCGAGCGCCATCAGCATCAGGCTGACCGTGCAGTTGCCGCCGATGAAGTTCTTCGTGCCCTTGACGAGCGCGTCCTTGATCACGTCGAGGTTCACCGGATCGAGGATGATGACCGCGTCGTCCTTCATCCGCAGCGACGAAGCCGCATCGATCCAGTAGCCGTTCCAGCCCGCCGCGCGCAGCTTCGGGAACACGTCGTTCGTGTAGTCGCCGCCCTGGCACGTGATGATGACGTCGCACTTCTTCAGTTCGTCGACGTTGGTCGCGTCCTTCAGCGTGGTCTCGTTTTTCGCGAACGACGGTGCCTTGCCGCCCGAGTTGCTGGTGCTGAAAAACACCGGTTCGATCAGGTCGAAATCGCCCTCTTCCTGCATGCGCTGCATCAGGACGCTGCCGACCATGCCGCGCCAACCTACGAGACCTACGTTCATGACTAACCCTTTGAATGGAGCTTCCCCGCCATTTCCGCCCCCGGCGTGACCGCGCGGGGAAACAGGCGGGCACGACGGACGATCAGCGTTTAATGATCGTTTTCGTGGTAATGGTTTTCGTGATGACGATGGCGCGCGCACCCGCACGGGCAGTGTTGCCGTGGAGTTTCAGGACCGGGGAGATCAGGGAAATCAGCGCCATCGTTCGAGTCTACACAAAGCCGGTTGCCCGCACAACGGCCAACCGTGCGCGAACGAACCGATTTTTTCGGCCCGTTCGCGCCCTTTCTACATCGTGACTTGCCGGCCGCTCAGAGCGCCGCGACCACTGCGTCGCCCATCGCCGCCGTGCCGACCTGCTTGCAGCCCGGCGTCGCGATGTCGCCGGTGCGGTAGCCCTGTTCGAGCACCGTTTTGACCGCGCGCTCGATGCGGTCGGCCTGCTCGGCGCGATTCAGCGAATAGCGCAGCAGCATTGCGGCCGACAGGATCGTCGCGAGCGGATTCGCGATGCCCTTGCCTGCGATGTCCGGCGCCGAACCGTGCGACGGCTCGTACAGACCCTTGTTGTTCTTGTCGAGCGACGCCGACGGCAGCATGCCGATCGAACCCGTCAGCATCGACGCTTCATCCGACAGGATGTCGCCGAACATGTTGCCGGTGACGATCACGTCGAACTGCTTCGGCGCCTTTGCGAGCTGCATCGCCGCGTTGTCGACGTACATGTGCGACAGCTCGACGTCCGCGTATTCCTTCGACACGTCGATCATGATGTCGCGCCAGAACTGCGACGTCTCGAGCACGTTCGACTTGTCGACCGACAGCAGCTTCTTCGCGCGCTTTTGCGCGGCCTGGAACGCGACGTGCGCGATGCGGCGCACTTCCGGCTCCGAATAGCGCATCGTGTCGAAGCCTTCGCGCTCACCGGCGAACGGGCCGTCCGGCGCTGCCCGCACGCCGCGCGGCTGGCCGAAATAGATATCGCCGTTCAGTTCGCGCACGATCAGGATGTCGAGGCCAGCGACGAGTTCGGGCTTCAGCGGCGACGCGTCGACGAGCTGCGGATAGCAGATCGCCGGACGGAAGTTCGCGAACAGCTCGAGGTGCTTGCGCAGCCCGAGAATCGCCTGCTCGGGACGCAGCGCGCGTTCGAGCGAGTCGTACTTCCAGTCGCCGACCGCGCCGAACAGGATCGCGTCGGCTTCCTTCGCGAGCTTCAGCGTCGCGTCCGGCAGCGGATGACCACTCGCCTCGTAGCCCGCGCCGCCGACCGGCGCCTGTTCGAGTTCGAACTTCTCGTCGAGTGCGTTCAGCACCTTCACCGCTTCGGTGACGATTTCCGGACCGATGCCGTCGCCCGGCAGCACTGCAATCTTCATGCGTTGTTCCTGACTGAATAAGGGATGATGGCTGGCGGGCGAACGCGCGGCGCGCGCGCCCGCCCGAAGGACGACTTCAGCCGACCAGCTTGTTGTTGAGCCACGGCTGCTTCGCGAGCCGCTCCGCTTCGAACTGGCGGATCTTGTCCGCGTGACGCAGCGTGAGGCCGATGTCGTCGAAGCCGTTCAGCAGGCAGTACTTGCGGAACGCGGTGATCTCGAACGGATACTCGCGGCCGTCCGGCGCGCGCACGACCTGCGCCTCGAGATCGATCGTCAGCTGATAGCCGTTGAACGCGACCGTCTCGTTGATCAGATGATCGACCTGCTGCTCGGTCAGCACGATCGGCAGCAGCCCGTTCTTGAAGCAGTTGTTGAAGAAGATGTCCGCGAAGCTCGGCGCGATGATCGCGCGGAAGCCGTACTGCTGCAGCGCCCACGGCGCGTGCTCGCGCGAGCTGCCGCAGCCGAAGTTCTTGCGCGTGACGAGAATCGACGCGCCCTGGTAGCGCGGCTGGTTCAGCACGAAGTCCGGGTTCAGCGGACGCTTCGAGTTGTCCTGCCCGGGCTCGCCGTGATCGAGATAGCGCCACTCGTCGAACGCGTTCGGGCCGAAGCCCGTGCGCTTGATCGACTTCAGGAACTGCTTCGGAATGATCGCGTCGGTGTCGACGTTCTCGCGATCGAGCGGCGCCACGACGCCGGTATGCACAGTGAATTTTTCCATGATCCGTCTATCCGGTTGAAGGGCCGGCCCGCGGCCGGCGCACATCGACAAATTCTCGGCGGTGTCACTCCGCGGCGCGCTTCAGTGCGCTGCCGGCGGCATTGACGTCCTCGCCGAAGCCTCGGACGGTGTTGCAGCCCGCAAGGCCGAAGCCGAGCCCCGCGAGCGCCAGCGCGGCAGCGAGCCGCGCAACCCATTTCGATGCCGTCACGCGTTACCCCAGCTTGCGAATGTCGACGAAATGGCCTTCGATCGCCGCGGCCGCCGCCATCGCGGGGCTGACGAGGTGCGTGCGGCCGCCCGCGCCCTGCCGGCCTTCGAAGTTGCGGTTCGACGTCGAGGCGCAGCGCTCGCCCGGCTCGAGGCGGTCGGCGTTCATCGCCAGACACATCGAGCAGCCCGGCTCGCGCCATTCGAAGCCCGCATCGGTAAACACCTTGTCGAGGCCTTCGCGCTCGGCCTGCGCCTTCACGAGGCCCGAGCCCGGCACGACCATCGCAAGCCGCACGTTCGATGCGACGCGGCGGTTCAGCTTCTTCACGACGTACGCGGCCGCGCGGATGTCCTCGATGCGCGCGTTCGTGCACGAGCCGATGAAGATCTTGTCGACCTTGATCGATTCGATCGGCGTGTTCGGTTCGAGCGCCATGTAGGCGAGCGCGCGCTCCATCGCGTCGCGCTTGACCGGATCCTTCTCGCGCTCGGGATCGGGCACGCGACCGTCGATCGACGTGACCATTTCCGGCGACGTGCCCCACGTGACTTGCGGGACGATCTCCGCCGCGTTCAGCTCGACGACGCGATCGAAATGCGCGCCTTCGTCCGACTTGAACTGGCGCCAGTATTCGACGGCCTGATCCCATTCCGCGCCGCTCGGCACGAACGGACGGCCCTTCAGGTAGTCGATCGTCGTGTCGTCGACGGCGACCATGCCCGCGCGCGCGCCGGCTTCGATCGCCATGTTGCAGACCGTCATCCGGCCTTCCATCGACAGCGCGCGGATCGTCGAGCCGCCGAATTCGATCGCATAGCCGGTGCCGCCTGCCGTGCCGATCTTGCCGATGATCGCGAGCACGATGTCCTTCGCGGTGCAGCCGCGCGGCAGTGCGCCCTCGACCTTCACGAGCATGTTCTTGCTCTTCTTCTGCAGCAAAGTTTGCGTCGCGAGCACGTGCTCGACTTCCGACGTGCCGATGCCGTGCGCGAGCGCGCCGAACGCGCCGTGCGTCGACGTGTGCGAATCGCCGCACACGATCGTCATGCCCGGCAGCGTCGCGCCCTGCTCCGGCCCGATGATGTGCACGATGCCCTGACGCACGTCGTTCATCTTGAACTGCGTGATGCCGAACGCATCGCAGTTCGCGTCGAGCGTGTCGACCTGCAGCTTCGAGACGGGATCGGCGATACCGTGGCTGCGATCGGTGGTCGGCACGTTGTGGTCGGACACGGCCAGGTTCGCGCTGATGCGCCACACCGGACGCTGCGCGATCTTCAGCCCTTCGAACGCCTGCGGGCTCGTGACTTCATGCAGCAGTTGACGGTCGATATACAGCAATGCCGTGCCGTCTTCCTCGGTGTGGACGACGTGGGAATTCCACAGTTTGTCGTAGAGAGTCTGTGCCATGGGTATGCGGGGTCGTTGTGACATCAAGCCTTGCGGATGCGGTCGATTATGCCACGCAGAACGCGCAACGGCGCACGCGAAACGCCGAAAAACCCATTAAAAACAGTGGTTTGGCTGGTAGTGCCAATACCTGTATCGGCATTACCCGGCAAACGGGGCACGAAGCGCGCGACGCGGCCGAGGCGGCCGCGCGCTGCGCTTCCCCGCCATCGCGGCGACGTTTGCCGGCCGGCCGTAAGCGCCGGCAACACGTATCCGTCACCGGCAGCATCGCGTCGACCGTTGCGGCATCGCCGAGCTGCGCATTCAGCTTCGCGGACATCTGTGCAGCCAGCGCGGCATCGGTCACGGGCACCCATGCGACGTCGTCGCCACCGCATGCGCTCAGCAGCGGCGCGGCCCCCGCAACCTCCAGGAATTTTCTGCGTGAGGAAGTCAATGGATTCTGCTTCATGAAAAATGCGAAGTCGTGCGAATGACACCGACCGCATACATGTCGCACGTCGTCGCGCGCGCAGCAATTTCTTCGCGATTGCCTAGACTGTCTATTCGCACGGCGTGGGCCCATGCGCACCGCGCCATCATGATTTCGCGACGCCCGCGGCGTCGGGCAGGAGAACGGCATGCGATATGAACTCTATTACTGGCCCGAGATCCAGGGCCGAGGCGAATATGTGCGGCTCGCGCTCGAAGCGGCCGAAGCGGACTACGTCGACGTCGCGCGCGAGTCGGGGCGCGGCATGGGCGTGTCGGCCATGATGCGGATGATGGACAGCACGAAGGCCGAATGCGTGCCGTTCGCGCCGCCGTTTCTGAAAGCCGGCGACATCGTGATCGGGCAGACGGCGAACATTCTGCTGTTTCTCGGCACGCGGCTCGGCCTCGCGCCCGACGACGAAGCGGGACGGTTGTGGGTGCATCAGCTGCAGTTGACCATCGCCGACTTCGTCACCGAGATTCACGATACGCACCACCCGATCGGCAGCGGTCTGTACTACGAGGATCAGAAAGCGGAAGCCGCCGAGCGCTCGGCCGATTTCCTCGCGCATCGCCTGCCGAAGTTTCTCGGTTACTTCGAGCGCGTACTCGCGCAGAATCCGCACAAGAGCGGCTACCTCGCCGGCAACGCGCTCAGCTATGCGGATCTGTCGACGTTCCAGCTGATCGAAGGGCTGCGTTATGCGTTCCCGAAGGCGATGAAGCGCGAGGAGAAAAAGATCGCAGGGCTCGTCGCCCTGCGCGATCGCGTCGAGCAGCATCCGCCGATTGCGCGCTATCTCGCGTCGGAACGCCGCATCCCCTTCAACGACATGGGGATCTTCCGCCACTACCCCGAGCTGGACGCGTAGCGCTGCCGGCGGCGGGCCGCACGTTATGCGCCGTCCGCGCGCGCCTGCGTTTCCGCGCGCTCATCCACTGCGCGCGTCAACCACGGACCGATCTCCATCTCGTCGTAGCGCACGAGCCGGCTCTTGTGCGCGCGGCGATACGCATACCAGATCGCGACGAACAGCGGAATCCACACATAGATCGACAGCACCTCCGTCCAGTCGATGCGCGGCGCGAAGAACGCCTGGTAATCCTGCCCGAGCGAGATCGCGATGCAGACCGCGATCGCGAACAGCGGCCCGAACGGGAACCACTTCGCGCGGTACGGCAGCTCGTCGAGCCGGTGCCCCTGCTTCACGAAGCCCTTGCGGAACCGGTAATGGCAGACCGCGATACCGAGCCACGCGATGAAGCCGGTAATGCCGACCGTATTGAGCAGCCAGAGATAGATGCTCTGATTGCTGGCCAGCGACGTCAGGAAACAGAGTCCGCCGACCGCCATCGTCGCGTAGAGCGCATTGCGCGGCACGCCGCCCGGCGACAGCGTCGCGAACATCGCGGGCGCGCGGCCCTCGGCAGCGAGGTTGTAGAGCATCCGCGTCGCCGCATACGTGCCGGAGTTGCCGGCCGACAGCACCGCCGTGAGGATCACGAGATTCATCGCGCCGGCGGCGAGCGGAAAGCCCGCGTCGCTGAACACAAGCGTGAACGGGCTCACGCCGATGTCGGTCACGTCGCTCTTGAGCAGGTTGGGATCGGTCTACGGCACCAGCAGCCCGATCACGAAGATCGCGAGCACATAGAACAGCATGATGCGCCAGAAGATCTGCTTCACCGCGCGCGGGATCGTCTTGCGTGGGTTCGCCGATTCGCCGGCCGTGATTCCGACAAGCTCCGTGCCGAGAAACGAGAATACCGCGATCAGCGCGACGCTCATCATCGCATGCGAGCCGCCGACGAACGGCGCATCGCCCGTCGTGAAATTGCGCCAGCCGACCGGATGCCCGCTGCCGATCACGCCGGCCGCGATTAGCAGCCCCGCCGCGATGAAAGCGACGACGGTAACGACCTTGATCGGCGAGAACCAGTACTCGGCGCGACGGCGCGGCGCGCGATCGCGTCAAACGACGCTGCGCTTGATCGCCTGCAGCTCGGCCGTCGTCACGATCTTCTCGATCCGGAACCGCGGGCTGTCGAGCCACGCATTCGCGATTCGGCGGTATTCGTCCAGATCCTCGCACGCGATCCGCACGACGAAATCGAACGTGCCGCTGACGAGCCAGCAATCGAGCACGGCCGGATTCGCGCGCATCTCGTCCTCGAACGGCGCCTGCGAACGTCCGTGATCGGCCAGCACGATCTGCGCGATCACGACGATCGGCTTGGTCGCGCGCGGCGCGTTGATCACCGCGCGGTAACCCGCGATCACGCCGAGCGCCTCGAGCCGTTCCACGCGTGCCTGACACGGACGCGGCGTGAGATTCACGAGTTCCGAGAGCTTCCGGTACGAAATCCGGCCGTCGGTGCGCAGGATGTCGAGGATCCGGAGATCGATCTTGTCGAGCTGCATCTTCTTGTCCGTCATCCGCATTCGCTCCGGTCGGGTCGTGGCTGGTGCGCGGAACGCCTGCTCCGGTTCCGCGCGGGCCACATTATCCGGCCGACGCGACTGCGCGCCAATCGGCTAGAACCGCAGCGACAGACACGTGAGGCCGCCGTCCATCTTGCGGAACTCGCTCGTGTCGATCACATGCAGCGGCAGGCCGAGCGGTGCAATCGCGTCGTGCACGCGCGGGTAGCCGGCCGGCGTGATCAGCGTGCCGTTCACGCGCAGCGTGTTGCCCGCATATTCGTCCTCGGCGCGGATCGCGATCCGTCGATACCCGGCGAAGGCCGGATGCGCGGCGAGCGCTTCGGTGACGAGCAGCGTGTCGTCGCCGAGCGCGTTGACGACCGACTTCAGATGCAGGCCGGCGGCCACCGGCACCGCGACGACCGAATAACCGTAGCGCGACACCAGCGAGTCCAACTCGGCGATGCCTTCCGCGTCGGTGCGGCTCGTCAGGCCGATATGGAAGCGCTTGCCGACGAGCATCACGTCGCCGCCGTCGAGGCGGCCGGCGCGCATCGGCAGCAGGTCGCGATGCGCGGCGAGCGCCGTCTCGATGTGCACGGTCTCGCCGCGCCGCGCAGGCGCACCGGGCCGCGTGATCACCGCGAACTCGGGCGTCACGACTGCGACGTCCTCGACGAAATGGGCATCGGGAAACGCGGGCAGCGGCGGCAGCTCGGTCACCGCGACGCCGAGCGCGCGCAGCACGTCGCAGTATGCGTCGAACTGCGCGAGCGTCTTGTCGTAGTCGGGCGCGCCGAGCGCGGCCGTGGTGATACCCGCGCCACAGGTCGGCGCGGGGCGGCGAACGATCGCTTGCGTGAATTGCATCGGCTTCTCCAGGGTCATCGCCGCGCATCGCGTCGCGCGGCACGGCTTGCGTTGGTTCGGACCATTATCGGAAGCCAAATTGCGCAATTCGCGTCGATTTGGCGCGCGCTCGCAGCCGATTGCGTCGAATTGCGCGCGGCGCGCAGCCGATTCGGCGGATACGCCGAACAGTCACCGTCCGAGACACGCGGTGCGCATTCGTACGAACGGCCGACGCGGGACGGCGACGTGCCGGTTGCGCGCCGACTACGCGCCGAGATCGGCCCCCATCTGCGCGCGGCCGAGCCCACTGAGATCGCCTTCGCGCGCGCGGCCGTCGAACTCGACCTCGAAATGATCGGCCGGAAAATCGGGCGGGCTCTCGCCGCGCACGAACGCGGGCCACTGACGCCGCAGGTACGCATCGTTCTTCGCGCAGCCGGGCGCGGCCGCGATGTACATCACGTTGCTGTCGCCGCTGCCGCGATGCGCGTCCTCGACCGCATGCACGACGTCGCCGTGCCAGAACACCGCGTCGCCCGGCTCCATGTGCGGAATCGGCACGAGCGCATCGAGCAGCAGCGCGTGCCACTCCGGCAGGATCGACAGCGCGCGGCCGGGGCGCGCGCCGCACAGGTCGTCGGCGGCGACGTCGTCCTGCAGCGCACGCAGCACGACATACGCCATCGCGTTCGCGACCGGAATCAGCTGCAGCGTGCCGTCGCCCGGCCCTTGCGGCGTCAGTGCGGTCCAGCCCTGAAACGTGCGGAACATCGAGCACACGGCCGGCGACGGAATCTCCTCCACATCGGGCCGGAACGCCGCATCGAACGGATCGTAGTCGCGCCAGCGTCCGGCCAGCACGTGACGATAGACCTGCCGGAAGTTCGCGCCGAGCCAGCGCTCGACGGAGCCGCCGTCGACGTGCGGCGACAGCCCGAGCGACGTCGAGCCGGGCGGCCGGCGCCGGATCCGGTCCGCATACGCCGGCACGCGGTCGGGATCGAAGTGCACGCGTGCGCCGTCCGCATGGCGCCACAGCCGGTTCAGGAAGATGCGTGCCTGCGTGAGCGCCGGCGACTGCCGCGCGGCGATCTGCGGCTTCGACCAGTACACGCCGTAGATCTGCGGCTTGCCCGACGCGAGATTGCCGAAATAGCGGTCTTCGGCGCGCGCGTGCAGCCGCTCGGCAAAGCGGTTCGCGTCGAGATAGGCGCCGATCTCGTCGTTCCAGTCGCGCGCCTGCCGCGGCTCGAACACGCCGCGCACGACGACCGCGCCATGCGTGCGAATCGCCGCGATCGTGTGCGGATCGACCGCGCCGTTCGCGATGTCGGTGTACTGCAGCACCGGAATCACGTCGCGGCCGTGTGCGTGCGCGCGCCGAATCGCCTCGACCTGGCGCGCGATGTCGCCTTCGAGTTCGCGAAACGCCGACGCGTAGTCGGGCAGGTTCGCGCGCAACGCGGTTTTCGCCGCGCGGATCGCGGCAGGCAGATCGTCGATCGTCAGGGGCATGGCTGTCTCCTCGCTCAAGCGTGTCGTGATGAGTCGACAGCGTAAGCCCGGCGCGCCACGATGTTCACCGCTATCCGGCCAACAATCGATACAATCCTGACAACGCCGCATCACGCCGGCCGATGGCAGACCACGCAGAGCTTGTTGCCGTCCGGATCGCGGAAATACGCGCCGTAATAGTCGCGGTGATAGTGCGGGCGCAGGCCGGGCGGCCCTTCACAGATGCCGCCGTGCTGCAGCGCGAGTGCGTGGCAGCGGTCGACGTGCGCGCGCGTCGGCGCGTCGAACGCGATCGTGTAGCCGTTGCCCGGTTCGGGCGCGCGATCGTCGAGCGGTCGACCGAAGAAGAACAGCGGGCGGTCGGTATCGGCCGGCATCCAGCCGCACCAGCCGTCCGGCTCGCGAAACTTGAGCCGCAGTCCGAGTGCCGCGCACAGCGGCGCATAGAAGTCGTACGCGCGCGCGGTATCGCTGACGCCTACGCAAACATGTGAAAACATGGCTTCGCTCCGTCGTGACGATCGATCCGATCATGCCACGACGCCGCGACCGCCCTCGCCCGGAGCCCGCGATGAAACCGCAATACGAACACGTGACGTTCGCTCCCGGCTGTTCGATCCGCGTGTATCACCGGCAGCTCGCGCGCATCCCGTTCGAATGGCACCGCCATCCGGAATACGAGCTGACGCTTACGCTGAACAGCCGCGGCCGGCGCTTCATCGGCGATCACGTCGCGCGCTATGCGGACGAGGATCTCGTCCTCGTGCCGCCGAATCTTCCACATACCTGGTCGTCGAACGCGCGCATCGATCCGGATGCGCCCGAAGTCGCGCTCGTCGTCTGGTTCGACGGCGACTGGGTGCGGCGCCTCGCCGACTGCTGCGCCGAATACGTGCCGCTGCGCTCGCTGCTGCGGCGCGCGGCGCCGGGCCTGCGCTTCGATACGGAGACCGCGCGCGCGATGCGCGCGAGGCTGCCGCGACTGCTCGATCCGTCGCCGCGCGTGCGCCTCGCCGCGGCGCTCGATACGCTCGCCGATCTCGCCGAAGCCGGCGGCGAACCGCTCGCGACCGCACAGGCCTACGAGCGGCACGACGGCCGCGCGGCCAGCGACGCGGACGCGCCCGAAGCCGAGCGCTTCGACCGCGTGCTCGATGCGATCGACCGCCACTTTCACGAACCGCTGCGCATCGGCGCGCTCGCCGCGGTGGCGCATCTGTCCGAACGCACGCTGCAGCGGATGTTCGTCCGCCATCTCGGCGAAAGCGTCGGCCGCTACGTGCAGCGCTTGCGCATCGCGCATGCGTGCCGCCATCTCGTCGCGACCGACTGGCCGATCGCGACGGTCGCCGCGCGCTGCGGGATTCCGAATCCCGCGAACTTCAATCGCCAGTTTCTCGCGGCGCGCGGCATGACACCGGGCGCGTACCGGCAGTACTTCGCGCAACGCGGCCGCGCGCCCGACACCGACGCCGACGCACCGCCGCTCGACACGCGCCCGCCATCGCTCGAGCGGCGCAAACGCACGCCGCGCAAATGAAAACACCCCGGCGGGACGACCCACCGGGGTGCGGCATGCGGCAAGCGCCGGACGCGAGCGGCCTCCCGGCCGGCTCGCGTCGTGCACGGCTTAACGTGCGTTCAGCGGCTTCGCTTCGCGCGGCGTGTCGCCGATGAACAGCTGACGCGGACGACCGATCTTCTGCTCCGGATCGGCGATCATTTCGTTCCACTGCGCGATCCAGCCGACCGTACGTGCCATCGCGAAGATGCAGGTGAACATCGACGTCGGGATGCCCAGCGCGCGCTGAACGATGCCCGAGTAGAAGTCGACGTTCGGGTACAGCTTGCGCGACACGAAGTATTCGTCTTCCAGCGCGATCTTTTCGAGCTGCATCGCGAGCTTGAACAGCGGATCGTCGTGCAGGCCGAGTTCGTTCAGCACTTCGTAGCACGTTTCGCGCATCAGCTTCGCGCGCGGATCGTAGTTCTTGTACACGCGGTGGCCGAAGCCCATCAGCTTCACGCCCGAATTCTTGTCCTTCACCTGCTTGATGAACTCGGGAATGTTTTCCGGCGTGCCGATCTGCTCGAGCATGTTCAGTGCGGCTTCGTTCGCGCCGCCGTGCGCCGGGCCCCACAGACACGCGATACCGGCTGCGATACACGCGAACGGGTTCGCCCCCGACGAGCCCGCGAGACGGACCGTCGAGGTCGATGCGTTCTGCTCGTGATCGGCGTGCAGGATCAGGATGCGGTCGAGCGCGCGGACGAGCACGTCGTTGACTTGATACTCTTCGCACGGATTCGAGAACATCATCCGCATGAAGTTCGCGCTGTACGACAGATCGTTCTTCGGATAGACGAACGGCTGGCCGATGCTGTACTTGTACGCCATCGCGACGAGCGTCGGCAGCTTCGCGATCATGCGGATCGCCGACACTTCACGGTGACGCGGATCGTTGATGTCGAGCGAGTCGTGGTAGAACGCCGACAGCGCGCCGACCGCGGCGACCAGGATCGCCATCGGGTGCGCATCGCGGCGGAAGCCGCGGAAGAAGAAGTGCATCTGCTCGTGCACCATCGTGTGCTTCGTGACGGTGTCGACGAATTCCTTCTTCTGCGCTGCGTTCGGCAGCTCGCCCTTCAGCAGCAGATAGCAGGTCTCGAGGAAGTCGGCGTTCTGCGCGAGGTTGTCGATCGGGTAGCCGCGATACAGCAGCTCGCCCTTGTCGCCGTCGATGTACGTGATCGCCGAATTGCACGACGCCGTCGACATGAAGCCCGGGTCGTACGTGAACTTGCCGGTCTGGCCGTACAGCTTGCGGATGTCGATCACGTCCGGGCCCATCGTGCCCTTGTAGATCGGCAGTTCGACGCTCGGCGAATTGTCGCTGAACGATAGCGTGGCTTTAACATCAGACGGAGTCATGGCACATCCTCAATCGAAATAAAGAAACGGGATTCGATAACGGGCGTAACGCGTTACACGTTGCGCAGCATCTCCAACAGCCGGTGAACGTCGGGGCTGTCAAGGTCGCCTTCTGGTTCCTTGCGCGCGAGGAGCAAGTCCATCAGGTCGTTGTCGCTCAGATCGAGCAGGCGCGACAACGCGCCCACGTCTGCATCGGTGAGGTCATGCTCGTATCGGCTGAAGAAACGCTCGAAGACGATGTCGTTCTCCAGCAGACCCCGCCGGGCGCGCCAGCGAAGGCGCGCGCGGCGGTGCGGGTCGGATTGATGCGAGTGGTCGCTCATCACAAAGACACCCGCAGGGCAGCCCCAAGGGCGTCGACGCCCCGTCGGGGGGCGGCGAACGAAGTGAGCTTGGGGGTCATCATCATTAAACCGCGCGGCGGACCATCAGTTCCTTGATCTTGCCGATCGCCTTCGTCGGGTTCAGGCCCTTCGGGCAGACGTCGACGCAGTTCATGATCGTATGGCAACGGAACAGACGGTACGGGTCTTCGAGGTTGTCCAGGCGCTCGCCGGTAGCCGTGTCGCGGCTGTCCGCGATGAAGCGGTAAGCCTGCAGCAGGCCGGCCGGGCCGACGAACTTGTCCGGGTTCCACCAGAAGCTCGGGCACGACGTCGAGCAGCTTGCGCACAGAATGCACTCGTACACGCCGTCGAGCTCGTCGCGCTCTTCCGGCGACTGCAGACGTTCCTTCTCCGGCGGCGGCGCGTCGTTGATCAGGTACGGCTTGATCGAGTGGTACTGGTTGAAGAAGTGCGTCATGTCGACGATCAGGTCGCGCACGACGGGCAGGCCCGGCAGCGGACGCAGCACGATCTTCTGCGGCAGGTCGTTCAGGTTCGTCAGGCACGCGAGCCCGTTCTTGCCGTTGATGTTCATCGCGTCCGAACCGCACACGCCTTCTCGGCACGAACGGCGGAACGACAGCGTCTCGTCCAGCGCCTTCAGCTTGACCAGCGCGTCCAGCAACATGCGCTCGTGCTTGATCTCGAGCTCGTACGTCTGCATGCGCGGCGCCGCGTCCTTGTCCGGATCGTAGCGGTAGACTTCAAAAATGCGTTTTGCCATTTCAGATTCCTTTGATTCGGCTTAGAACGTACGCGCCTTCGGCGGCACGGACTCGACCGTCAGCGGCTGCATTTGAACCGGCTTGTAGTCGAGGCGGTCACCTTCGCTGTACCACAGCGTGTGACGCAGCCAGTTCTCGTCGTCGCGGTGCTCGTAGTCGCTGTGCGCGTGCGCGCCGCGGCTTTCCTTGCGCGCCTCGGCCGAGACCATCGTCGCGCGGGCGACTTCGATCAGGTTCTCCAGCTCGAGCGCTTCGACGCGCGCGGTGTTGAACACCTTCGACTTGTCCTTCAGATGGATGTGCTCGACACGCTGCTTGAGGCCGTCCATCAGTTCGACGCCTTCCTTCAGCAGCGCCGAGGTGCGGAACACGCCTGCATGCTTCTGCATCGTCGCACGGATGTCGTTCGCGACGTCCTGCGTGTACTCGCCCGAGCTCGACTTGTCGAGCTTGTTCAGGCGCGCCAGCGAGAATTCGCCCGCGTCGGCCGGCAGCGGCTTGTGTTCCTTCTGCTTCTTCACCTGCTCGACGATGTGGTTGCCGGCCGCACGGCCGAACACCACGAGGTCCAGCAGCGAGTTCGTGCCGAGGCGGTTCGCGCCGTGCACCGACACGCACGAGCATTCGCCCACTGCGTAGAAGCCGTTGATCGGCTCCTTGTGATCGCGCGACGTGCCGACGACCTGACCGTGGATGTTGGTCGGGATGCCGCCCATCTGATAGTGGATCGTCGGGACGACCGGGATCGGCTCCTTGATGCAGTCGACGTTCGCGAACTTCAACGCGATTTCGCGGATCGACGGCAGACGCTTCATGATCGTCTCGGCGCCGATGTGCGACAGGTCGAGCAGCACGTGATCCTTGTTCGGACCGACGCCGCGGCCTTCCTTGATTTCCTGGTCCATCGAGCGCGACACGAAATCGCGCGGCGCCAGATCCTTCAGCGTCGGCGCGTAGCGCTCCATGAAGCGCTCGCCGTTCGCGTTGCGCAGAATGCCGCCTTCGCCGCGCACGCCTTCGGTGATCAGCACGCCCGCGCCGGCCACGCCGGTCGGGTGGAACTGCCAGAACTCCATGTCCTGCAGCGCCACGCCTGCGCGCGCCGCCATGCCGAGGCCGTCGCCGGTGTTGATGAACGCGTTGGTCGACGCCGCGAAGATCCGGCCTGCGCCGCCCGTCGCGAACAGCGTCGTCTTGCCTTCCATGATGTAGACGTCGCCCGTTTCCATTTCGAGCGCCGTCACGCCGAGCACGTCGCCGTCCGCGTCGCGGATCAGGTCGAGCGCCATCCATTCGACGAAGAACTGCGTCTTCGCTTCGACGTTCTGCTGGTACAGCGTGTGCAGCAGCGCGTGACCGGTACGGTCGGCGGCCGCGCAGGCGCGCTGGACCGGCTTCTCGCCGTAGTTCGCGGTGTGGCCGCCGAACGGACGCTGATAGATCGTGCCGTCGGCGTTGCGGTCGAACGGCATGCCGAAGTGCTCGAGCTCGTACACGACGTTCGGCGCTTCACGGCACATGAATTCGATCGCGTCCTGGTCGCCGAGCCAGTCGGAGCCCTTGATCGTGTCGTAGAAGTGGAAGTGCCAGTTGTCTTCGCTCATGTTGCCGAGCGACGCGCCGATGCCGCCCTGCGCGGCCACCGTATGCGAACGGGTCGGGAACACCTTCGACAGCACGCCGACCGACAGGCCCGCGCGCGACAGTTGCAGCGCCGCGCGCAAGCCGGAGCCGCCCGCGCCGACGATCACGACGTCGAACTTGCGACGCGGGAGGGAAGTTTTGATTGCAGCCATTCTTTACACTCTCCAGAGAATCTGCGCGGCGTAGCCCGCACATGCGAGCAGCCAGACGATGGTCAGCGATTGCAGCAGCAGGCGCACACCGACGGGCTTCACGTAGTCCATCCAGATGTCGCGCACGCCGACCCATGCGTGATAGAAGAGGGAAAGCAGCGTCACGAAGGTCGCGAGCTTCATCCATTGTGCGGAGAAGATCGACGCCCAGCCTTCGTAGGAGAAGTCGTGCGCGCCGAAGAACAGGACGAGCAGAATGACCGTGTAGACCGCCATGATCGTGGCGGTGACGCGCTGCGCGAGCCAGTCGCGCAGGCCGTAGTGCGCGCCGACGACGAGGCGCTTCGAGCCGATTCGGTTGTTGGCTGCCATTTTCTTAGAATGCTCCGAACAGTTTGAGTGCCATGGCGATCGTCAGCGCGATCGAGACGACGAAGACGACGACTGCCGTCCGCTTGCCGCCTTCCTTCGAGACGGCGTCGTGATTGACGTCCATCAGCAGGTGGCGAATGCCGGCGCAGAAATGGTGGAAGAACGCCCAGGACAACACGAGGACGATCAGCTTGACGACGATGTTGGAGAGGAAGGCCTTGAAGACTTCGAAGCTGAGCTCGGACGTGAGGCTCTGATCGAAGAGGAACAGCAGGAACGGAAGGAACAGGAACAGCAGCGCGCCGCTGACTCGATGGAGGATCGACAACTTCGCCGCCAGCGGCAGGCGATAATTCATCGTGATGTCGCCGAATCCGATGTTCCGGTATTCCGGCCTCGGTTTTCTTACTGCGTCAGTCATGCTAGACCCCTACTTATGTTGTCACACTAATCCGCAATTTTAGCGCCTTTTTATATCGCGCTGCAGCGAAAGTCTGCTCTGGATCGTTACGCGAACGAGAACAAAGGCGGCCCGAAACGTGCTTCGCGAACGTGTCGAACGCGAATGCACGGCGCTTGCGCCGATACGTCGTCAGCTCAAGTCGTTCTGATAGTAGTACCCGGTCGTGACATACCAGCCGCGCCGCACTTCGACGGGCCGATCGCCATAGGTATAGGACACACGCTCGACCGACAGCAACGGAAAGCCCGCGGGCACGTGCAGCAGGTCGGCCACCGTGGGCTCCGCCGCCACCGCGCGGATCTTCTCCGACGCCCGGATCATGCGCGTGCCGAATTCCGTTTCGAACATCGCGTAGAGCGGCCCCTTGTACTCGCTGAGCCGCTCGAACGTGAGGCCGCGGAACATCGCGCCCGGCAGCCAGATCTCGTCGAGCACCGTCGCCTCGCCCTCGAACTCGAGCAGGCGCCGCACCTGCACGACCGGATCGGCCGGCTTCAGCTCGAGCTGGCGCGCGATCTCGGCCGGCGCGCGCAGACGCCGGCATTCGAGCAGCCGGCTCACGTGCGCGTGCTCGGCGCCGTCGTCCGCGAGCAGCCGCAGGAAACGGAACTGCGCGCGCTCTTCGTTGTGCGTTGCAACAAACGTGCCCTTGCCCTGACGCCTGACCACGAGGTTTTCGGCGGCCAACTCGTCGATCGCCTTGCGCACGGTGCCCTGGCTGACCTTGTAGCGCGCCGCGAGCTCGACTTCGCTCGGAATGATCTCGCCCGGCTTCCATTCGCCGCTTTCGAGGCTCTGCGTGATCAATGCCTTGATCTGCTGGTATAACGGGCTGAACGTCGGCGACTGCGCGGCCGCGGATGCAGGCGCGGAATCGCTCGCGCCCGGCTGCCCTGGGCTGCCTGCGCCGGTGGGATTCGCGGTATTCGCCTGGTTCGATGTCATGGCGCGCATTTCATCACAAACCGCAGTTTTCCGTCCACTCAAATTGCGCAAAACATCTGTCTTATATAAGACATATGATACCGTTTGACTTTGCGCCTGCCGGCTCCTACACTCCGGGGCGAGCAAGGGTTCGCGGGTGCTGACAGCGCGTCCCCGGCTACGTGCCACGGCCGTCTCCAGGTTCACCGCGTCTGCCTCGCGAGTCCTCCGCCCTGCTTTCAAAGCAACGCTTCGTGTAACGCGCATAGAATGGCGTTTTACCTAGCGTCCATCGCTTCATCCCGTCCTGGAGATTTTCAATGGCTAAGCCCGCAAAGCGCGTTGCCGTCACCGGCGCCGCAGGTCAAATCGCTTACTCGCTGCTGTTCCGCATCGCGAACGGCGACCTGCTCGGCAAGGACCAGCCGGTCATCCTGCAACTGCTCGACCTCCCGCAAGCCCAAGCCGCCGTCAAAGGCGTCGTGATGGAACTCGACGATTGCGCGTTCCCGCTGCTCGCGGGCGTCGTGATCACCGACGATCCGAAGGTTGCGTTCAAGGACGCCGACGTCGCGCTGCTGGTCGGCGCACGTCCGCGCTCGAAGGGCATGGAGCGCAAGGACCTGCTGTCGGCAAACGCGGAAATCTTCACGGTCCAGGGCGCGGCGCTGAACGAAGTCGCGAGCCGCGACGTGAAGGTGCTGGTCGTCGGCAACCCGGCGAACACGAACGCCTACATCGCGATGAAGTCGGCGCCGGATCTGCCGAAGAAGAACTTCACCGCGATGCTGCGTCTGGACCACAACCGCGCGCTGTCGCAGCTTGCGGCGAAGTCGGGCAAGCCGGTCGCGTCGATCGAGAAGCTCGCCGTGTGGGGCAACCACTCGCCGACGATGTACCCCGACTTCCGCTTCGCGACCGCCGAAGGCGAATCGCTGCTGAAGCTGATCAACGACGACGAATGGAACCGCAACACGTTCATCCCGACCGTCGGCAAGCGCGGCGCGGCGATCATTGAAGCGCGCGGCCTGTCGTCGGCGGCGTCGGCAGCCAACGCGGCGATCGACCACGTGCGTGACTGGGTGCTCGGCACGAACGGCAAGTGGGTCACGATGGGCATCCCGTCGGACGGCTCGTACGGCATCCCCGAAGACATCATCTACGGCGTGCCGGTCACCTGCGAAAACGGCGAATACAAGCGTGTCGAAGGCCTCGAGATCGACGCGTTCTCGCGCGAGAAGATGGACGCGACGCTCGCCGAGCTGCTCGAAGAGCGCGACGGCGTCGCTCACCTGCTGAAGAACTAAGCAGGCGGCATCGAGCGCCTGCCGGGCCGCGTGCACGCGGCCCGGCACGGCCGGCCGGCACGCCGCCGCGCCGGCCATCCGATCCGGACGCGTTTTGCCGTCGCGCGTCAGCGCAGAACGCGTCCGAATCCGATATTCTCCACGTTGCCCGCTTCCTGACGTAGAAGAGATGCCCGCGCTTACTCCTGCACAAGTGTTGTACGACGGTGCGTCGCCGCCCGCGATCCTGCCATGCTGCGATCACTACGCGGGCAGCGAGAAACTGATGCGCAAGTCGCTTGCGCTGCAGGCCGAGCTGGGCCCGGTGTTCGACATCACGCTCGATTGCGAGGACGGCGCGGCCGTCGGCCACGAAGCCGCGCACGCGGAACTCGTCGCCGAGCTGCTCGGCAGCGCCGAGAACCGCTTCGGGCGCGTCGGCGCCCGCATCCACGACTTCTCCCATCCGCATTGGCGCGACGACGTGCGCATCATCCTGCGCGCGGCGCGCCCGCCCGCCTACCTCACGCTGCCCAAGATCGCGAACGCCGCCGATGCGGCCGAAATGTGCGCGTTCATCGAAGGCACGCGTCGCGAGCTCGGCATCGCGCAGCCGATTCCGGTCGACGTGCTGGTCGAGACGCACGGCGCGCTCGCGCAAGCCGCGACGCTCGCCGCGCTGCCGATGGTCGGCACGCTGAGCTTCGGGCTGATGGACTTCGTGTCCGCGCACCACGGCGCGATTCCCGACACCGCGATGCGCTCGCCCGGCCAGTTCGAGCATCCGCTCGTGCGCCGCGCGAAGCTCGAGATCGCGGCCGCGTGCCATGCGCAGGGCAAGACGCCGTCCCACAACGTGACCACCGAAGTGCGCGACATGGCCGTCGTCGCCGGCGATGCGCGCCGCGCGCGCGACGAATTCGCGTTCACGCGGATGTGGAGCATCCATCCCGCGCAGATCCGGCCGATCGTCGACGCGTTCGCGCCGCGCACCGACGAGATCGCGCTCGCCGCCGAGATCCTGCTGGCCGCGCAGGCGGCCGACTGGGGGCCGACGCGCCACGGCGACACGCTGCACGACCGCGCGAGCTACCGCTATTACTGGTCGGTGCTGCGTCGCGCGCGTGCGACGGGCCAGCCGGTGCCGCCCGAAGCCGCGCCGCTGTTCGGTTCGTCGGCCGCCGGAGACGCCACGTGAGCGGCCGCTCGCGGGCCCGCGCGTCCGGCGGATTTCCGCGCGTCGACGGCGCACGATCGGCCCGCCGGTTTGCGAAACGACAAAAAACGTAACGGAGCCCGAAAACCTGAAATATGCGCGGCCAAATAGGTGAAAATAGCGGCCGCTGCGCGCTTTCGGGGCGCGTGCAGTTTCAAACCGGCCGGCAGCTCGACCTGCCGGCCTTTGTCAACTGATTATCGAAAGGTTCTGACTCCATGAAGAAACTCCTGATCGCCACCGTCATCGGCGCGCTGTCCGCCACGATGCTGGTCTCGGCGCCGAGCGCGTTCGCACAGGGCACGACCGCGAAGAAGACGGCCAAGCGCCCCGCGCCGGCCAAGCGCATCATCCCGCGCAGCAAGAAGGCGCAGGCACGCGCAGCCGCCAAGGTCGATCCGGTGCCGGACGGCGCAGTCAAGTGGTCGTGCAAGGACGGCCTGTCGTTCGACCTCGCCGGCGACATGAAACGCGACCAGGTCGTCACGGTCCACTGGGCGAAGAAGAACTACAAGCTGCCGCGCGAAGCAACGACGACCGGCGCCGACACCTTCTACGATCCGGCCGCAGGCTTCAAGCTCGTCGTGATCCCGAGCAAGGCGATGCTGTTTACCGACGCGAACGGCGGCGAGCGTCTCGCCGACGAATGCGTGACGCCGGAAATGGCGCAAGGCGGCGCCGCACCGACGCAGGCAAACGAGCTCAAGCCGGCCGTCAACTAAGGACGCTCCGCACAGGCGCCTCGATGTCCGCTCCGGTCTCCAACGTCCGCCCCGCTCCGGATACGGTACTCGTCGACATCGTCGACTACGTGCTGAATGCCGGTGCAATCGACAGCGCACTCGCGCTGGAGACGGCGCGGCATTGCCTGATCGACACGCTGGGCTGCGGACTCGAGGCGCTGTCCTACCCTGCCTGCACCAAGCTGCTCGGGCCCGTCGTGCCCGGCACGATCGTGCCGAACGGCGCGAAGGTGCCCGGCACCTCGTTCCAGCTCGACCCGGTCAAGGCCGCGTTCGACATCGGCGCGGCGATCCGCTGGCTGGACTTCAACGACACCTGGCTCGCCGCCGAATGGGGTCATCCGTCCGACAACCTGGGCGGCATCCTGGCGACGGCCGACTGGCTGTCCCGCACCGCCGTCGCGGCCGGCAAGCCGCCGCTCGCGATGCGCGACGTGCTGATCGCGATGATTCAGGCCCATGAGATCCAGGGCTGTCTCGCACTCGAAAATTCGTTCAACGCGGTCGGGCTCGACCACGTGCTGCTCGTGAAGGTCGCCTCGACGGCCGTCGTCGGGCGGCTGCTCGGGCTCACGCGCGACGAGCTGATCAATGCGGTATCGAACGCGTTCGTCGACGGACATCCGCTGCGCACTTACCGCCACGCGCCGAACACCGGTTCGCGCAAGTCGTGGGCGGCCGGCGACGCGACCTCCCGCGCGGTGCGCCTCGCGCTGATCGCGAAGACGGGCGAAATGGGCTATCCGTCCGCGCTGAGCGCGCGCACGTGGGGCTTCTACGACGTCCTGTTCGGCGGCAAGCCGTTCCGCTTCCAGCGTCCGTACGGCACCTACGTGATGGAAAACGTGCTGTTCAAGATCGCGTTTCCCGCCGAATTCCATGCGCAGACGGCCGTCGAGGCCGCGCTGCAGCTGCGCGATGCGCTGGCGGCGGCCGGCCGCTCGACCGACGAGATCGCGCGAATCACGATCCGCACGCACGCCGCCGCGATCCGCATCATCGACAAGCAGGGGCCGCTCGCGAATCCCGCCGACCGCGACCACTGCATTCAATACATGGTTGCCGTGCCGCTGCTGTTCGGCCGGCTGACCGCTGCGGACTACGAAGACGCGGTCGCCGCCGACCCGCGCATCGACGCGCTGCGCGCGAAGACGATCTGCGTCGAAGATCCGCAGTTCACGAAGGACTACCACGATCCGAACAAGCGATCGATCGCCAATGCGCTGACGATCGAGTTCGCGAACGGATCGACGCTTGCCGAAGTCGCGGTCGAATATCCGATCGGCCACCGGCGGCGCCGCGCCGACGGCATCCCGCTGCTGGTCGACAAGTTCCGCACGAACCTTGCGCGCCGCTTTCCGGCAAAGCAGCAACAAGCGATTCTCGACGTGTCGCTGGACCAGGCAAAGCTCGAAGCGATGCCGGTCAATGAATACGTCGATCTGTATATGATCTAGCCGTCAGGTACAGAACAAACAGGAGCTCTTCTTTCCTCGCCTTAACCCAGGAAAATCACCATGGCCCACAATCTGCACAAGACCCTCAAGGAATTCGACAGCGGTTCCGGCAAAGGCAAGTTCTATTCGCTGCCGCAGCTCGGCAAGGAACTGAAGACGAAGATCGAGCGCCTGCCGGTGTCGATCCGCGTCGTGCTCGAGTCGGTGCTGCGCAACTACGACGGCAAGAAGATCACCGAGGAGCACATCGCGCAGCTCGCCAACTGGCAGCCGACGGCGAAGCGGGTCGACGAGATTCCGTTCGTGGTGTCGCGCGTCGTGCTGCAGGACTTCACGGGCGTGCCGCTGCTCGCCGACATCGCGGCCATGCGCGGCGTCGCTCAGCGCACGGGCAAGGATCCGAAGAAGATCGAGCCGCTGGTGCCCGTCGATCTCGTCGTCGACCACTCGGTCCAGATCGACTACTTCCGCCAGAAGGACGCGCTCGACCTGAACATGAAGCTGGAATTCCAGCGCAACAACGAGCGCTACCAGTTCATGAAGTGGGGCATGCAGGCATTCGACACGTTCAAGGTCGTGCCGCCGGGCGTCGGCATCGTCCACCAGGTGAACCTCGAATATCTCGCGCGCGGCGTGCACAAGAAGAGCGACGGCGCGGACACGATCTACTACCCGGACACGCTCGTCGGCACCGACAGCCACACGACGATGATCAACGGCATCGGCGTGGTCGGTTGGGGCGTCGGCGGCATCGAGGCCGAAGCGGGCATGCTCGGCCAGCCGGTGTACTTCCTGACGCCGGACGTCGTCGGCGTCGAACTGAAGGGCCGCCTGCGCGAAGGCGTGACGGCGACCGACCTCGTGCTGACGATCACCGAAATGCTGCGCAAGGAGAAGGTCGTCGGCAAGTTCGTCGAATTCTTCGGCGAAGGCACGAAGTCGCTGTCGGTGCCGGACCGCGCGACGATCGCCAACATGGCGCCCGAATACGGCGCGACGATGGGCTTCTTCCCGGTCGACGAGAAGACGATCCAGTACTTCGAAGGCACCGGCCGCACGCAGGCGGAGATCGCCGCGTTCCAGAACTACTTCAAGGCGCAGAAGCTGTTCGGCATTCCGAAGGCCGGCGACATCGACTACACGAAGACGCTGACGCTCGACCTCGCGACGGTCGCGCCGTCGCTCGCGGGCCCGAAGCGTCCGCAGGACCGCATCGAAATCGGCAACGTGAAGTCGACCTTCAGCGAGCTGTTCTCGAAGCCGGTCGCGGAAAACGGCTTCGCGAAGAAGGCCGAGGATCTCGACGCCGAGTACCGGACGAGCAACGGCATCACCGTGAAGAACGGCGACGTGCTGATCGCCGCGATCACGTCGTGCACCAACACGTCGAACCCGAGCGTGCTGCTCGCGGCCGGCCTGCTCGCGAAGAAGGCCGTCGAGGCCGGGCTGACCGTCGCACCGCACATCAAGACGTCGCTCGCGCCGGGATCGCGCATCGTGACCGAGTACCTGACGAAGACGGGCCTGCTGCCCTACCTCGCGAAGCTCGGCTTCGAAGTCGCCGCTTACGGCTGCACCACCTGTATCGGCAATGCGGGCGACCTGACGCCGGAACTGAACGAAGCAATCACGAAGAACGACATCGTCGCGGCGGCCGTGCTGTCGGGCAACCGCAACTTCGAGGCGCGGATCCACCCGAACATCCGCGCGAACTTCCTCGCGTCGCCGCCGCTCGTCGTCGCATACGCGATCGCCGGCAACATCACGCGCGACCTGATGACCGAGCCGGTCGGCAAGGGCAAGGGCGGCAGGGACATCTACATCGGCGACATCTGGCCGTCGAGCGAAGAGATCCAGTCGCTGCTGAAGTTCGCGCTCGATCCGGAAAAGTTCGAGAAGAACTACGCGCATCTGACGAAGAAGGGCGATCTGTGGAGCAAGATCGAGGGCGAATCGGGTCAGGTCTACGACTGGCCGAAGTCGACCTACATCGCGGAGCCGCCGTTCTTCGGCGACGACTTCTCGATGCAGCCGGCCGAGTCGATCGCCTCGGTCAAGGGCGCCCGCGCGCTCGGCATCTTCGGCGACTCGGTCACGACCGACCACATCAGCCCGGCAGGCTCGATCAAGGAAGACTCGCCGGCCGGCAAGTGGCTGAAGGAAAACGGCGTGCAGAAGGCCGACTTCAACAGCTACGGCTCGCGCCGCGGCAACCATGACGTGATGATGCGCGGCACGTTCGCCAACGTGCGAATCAAGAACCTGATGATCCCGGCGAAGGAAGACGGCACGCGCGTCGAAGGCGGCCTGACGATCCACCAGCCGAGCGGCGAACAGCTGTCGATCTACGACGCGGCGATGAAGTACATCGGCGAAGGCACGCCGACCGTCGTGTTCGCCGGCGAAGAGTACGGCACGGGCTCGTCGCGCGACTGGGCCGCGAAGGGCACGCAGCTGCTCGGCGTGAAGGCCGTGATCGCCCGCAGCTTCGAGCGTATCCACCGTTCGAACCTGGTCGGCATGGGCGTGCTGCCGCTGCAGTTCAAGGGCGCCGATAGCGTGCAGTCGCTCGGCATCACCGGCGAAGAGACGTACGACATCGAAGGCCTCGGCGACGACTTCAAGCCGCAGCAGGACGTCACGCTCGTGATCCATCGCAAGAATGGCGAAACGCAGCGCGTGCCGGTGCTGCTGCGCATCGATACGCCGATCGAAGTCGACTACTACAAGCACGGCGGCATCCTGCCGTTCGTGCTGCGCTCGCTGCTCGCCGCGTAAGCACGCCGCTTTGCAGGTGCCGTTGCCGCCTCGCGGGTGGTGACGGCCGATTTGGATACGCCGACCTCGTGTCGGCGTTTTTTTTGACTGCCTGTTTCGCGCGCGACATGACGCCGACGCACGTGCCGGCTTCCGGCTAGCGCATCACGCCGCGTTGCGGCTTCGCGCCGCTTTCGCGCCGGCGTCCGCTCGCGCGTTCTTCTTCAGATGTGTGCGGTTGTAGTCGATCGCCGCGCGCACGAGCGCCTTCAGCGCGCGCGTGTCGATCCGGTCGCCTTCGACGAAATCGATCGCACGCCGCGCATTGCCTTCGAGGCCCGCGTTGAACAGCGCGTGCGGATCGGGCAGCTGCGCGCCGTGCATGAACGTCAGCTTCACCTTGCCCTTGTGCGCGTTCGCGACCGCGATCGTCCCGTCGCACTCCCACACGGGGCTGCCCATCCACTTCCATTGTTCGACGATGCCAGAGTCGGCCGCGAGGATCGTCCGCCGCAGTTCGGCAAGCATGGCGCCGCGCCAGTCCGCAATGCCGGCGATCAGTGCGTCAATGCGTTCCGACGGGTCCGATGCTGCGCTCATGAGCGGGCCTCCGTGTGTTCGTCGGGCCGCGCGAGCACCTGTTCGAGCGACTCGAGGAATCGTACCCAGCCGTGCTGCGCGCCGCGGTACGCCTGTTCCTGGTCGGCGCGGAACCCGGCCTGCTCCATGCGCAGCAGCGTGCCGGCCGGCGTCGGCGTAAGCGTCCACGTGACGACGCTGTCGAGGCCGTACGCCGCCCACGTATAGGACAGCGTGCGGTGCGGCTCGATCGTGAGCACCTTGCAATCGACCGCGCCCCAGTCCGCGCTGAAACTGAACGCGTGGCCGGCGACCGGTGCGAAATCGCTCTTCATCAGCCACGCTTCGAGCAGGTGCGGCTGCGTGAGGGCTCGCCAGACCTTCTCCGGCGGATGAGGCAGCTCGCGTTCGACGACGACGGAGCGCGTTTCGGGCGTGGCTTGATTCATCACTGATCCATCCTTTTGAGCAGATCTTCGAGAGCGTCGAACCGGGCTTGCCAGAAACCGGCCATCTGGCTGGTCCAGTCGATCAACGGGGCGAGCGCATGCGGCTGCGCGCTGTAGTGCGTCTGCCGGCCTTCGTGACGGTCGCGCACGAGACCGGCCTGCTTCAGGACACCGAGATGCTTCGACACGGCCGGTTGCGACACGCCGGCATGCGCGGTCAGCGCGGCAACGGTCAGCTCGCCCTCCTCGCAGAGCCGCTCGAACAGCGCGCGGCGTGTCGGATCGGCAAGCGTTCTGAAAAGCAGGTCCTGCGCGTTCTGCATGTCGCTCGATTCATAACTCGTTGGTTATGGATCGAAGGATAGCGGCCGGACGGCGAGAGTCAAGGGGAATTTTCCTGGCTCGGGCAGCCCGTCGCGGCGGCATCGCGCCTCGAATGTTGGCGGGTATCGCGCATTCGAGCATTTGTTCTAATCGACGATCGCAGCGCACGAACCGAAAGCAAGCTGCAAGACTGCGCGGCGCGCTGTTCCACAGTTCGGGAAAGACCGCCGGCGCGTTACGCCCGTTCCTGTCTCTCTGTGGCGCCGCGTCGACGGCCGCGCACGATGGACAACTTCGAATGACCACATAGTGCGACTCGGCGCGCGGCAACGCGCCGACGCCGGCCGTGCAGCGGCGCGCCCGCCGGCTCCGTCATCGTGCACATCCGTGCGTCGCAACGATCGACTCGTGCGTGAGAACGTCGCGCGTCGTCGTGCTACGCGGGTCGAACCGGTTCCTATTCGCAAGGCCGCGAACCGGCGCGCGCGCGGCGTAACGGACGCCCATGCGCCCGCCGATGTCAGAACTGACAGCTATGGAAACTGGCAGCTATCTGAATCGCATCGGCGCTCCTACGCTCGTCACCGCTCGCGACCCCAAAAGGGTCGGGGTTCTAGCAACGTCGTCTCTCCTCAAAAGGATGCCCGATGAAAAGGAACGTGCGCTTTGCCCTTCCCCTTCCGTCGCCCCGCCGCATCGCCTATGCATGGCCGCTTCTCGTCGCGGCCGGCGCCGCGCATGCGGCGACCGACTGGGTCGACACCCATACCAAGGCCTTTCTGACCGGCCCGCAGCTGATGGCGCGCAGCGCGGCCTCGTCGCTCGAACTGGCGGCCGGCGAGACGACCGACGTCGTCGTCAGCCTGAAGCTGCGCAACGCCGATCAGCTGAAGCAACTCGCGCGCGACGTGAACCGTCCGGGCAGCGCCCACTATCGCCAGTATCTGACGCCCGAGCGGTTCCTCGCCGACTACGCGCCGACCGAAGCGCAGGTCAAGTCGGTCGTCGACTATCTGCGCAAGAGCGGCTTCGTGAACATCGAGGTCGCGCCGAACCGGCTGCTCGTCTCCGCGCGCGGCACGGCCGGCACCGTAAAGACCGCGTTCAACACGTCGCTCGTGCGCTTCCAGTACGCGGGCCGTTCCGGCTTCGCGAACGCATCGACGGCACAGGTGCCGCGCGCGCTCGGCGACGTCGTCGGTTCGGTGCTCGGGCTGCAGAACGTCGCGCGCGCGCATCCGATGCTGCGCATCGGCAACGTGTCGAAGCCGCAGACGCTCGCGGCCGGCACCGCGACCGGCCACTATCCGAAGGAATTCGCGGGCCTGTACAACGCGACCGGCGTGCCGACCGCAGCCGGCGTGACGGTCGGCATCATCACGATCGGCGGCGTGTCGCAGACGCTGCAGGACCTGAAGCGCTTCGCGTCGAGCAACGGCTACGCGACGGTCGCGACGCAGACGGTCAAGACCAACGGCACCGGCACGAGCGGCAGCTACGCCGACGACCCGGACGGTCAGGGCGAATGGGATCTCGACAGCCAGTCGATCGTCGGCGCGGCCGGCGGCCAGGTCGGCAAGCTCGTGTTCTACATGGCCGATCTGAACGCGCCCGGCAACACCGGCCTCACGCAAGCGTTCAACCGCGCGGTGTCGGACAACACGGCGAAAGTGATCAACGTGTCGCTCGGCTGGTGCGAGACCGACGCGAACGCGGACGGCACGCTCGATGCCGAGGAACAGATCTTCACGACGGCGGCCGCGCAGGGCCAGACGTTCTCCGTGTCGTCCGGCGACGAAGGCGTGTACGAATGCAACAACCGCGGCTATCCGGACGGCGCGAATTACACGGTGTCGTGGCCCGCCTCGTCGCCGCACGTGCTCGCGATCGGCGGCACGACGCTGTATACGACGTCCGGTGGCGCGTTCTCGAGCGAGACCGTCTGGAACGAGGGACTCGACAGCAACGGCAAGCTATGGGCAACCGGCGGCGGCGTCAGCACGCTGCTGCCCGCGCCGGCATGGCAGTCGGGCAGCAACCGCCGTTTGCCGGACGTGTCGTTCGATGCCGCGCAAAGCACCGGCGCGTATATCTGCAACTACGGCCAGTTGCAGCAGATCGGCGGCACGAGTCTCGCCGCGCCGATCTTCACGGGCTTCTGGGCGCGGCTGCTCGCCGCGAACGGCACGGGGCTCGGCTTTCCGGCCGCGAACCTCTATCGTGCGATTCCGGCGAACCCGTCGCTCGTGCGCTACGACGTCGTGTCGGGGAACAACGGCTATCAGGGCTACGGCTACACCGCGGGCACCGGCTGGGACTACCCGACCGGCTTCGGCAGCCTGAACATCGCGAACCTCAACAAGCTGATCCAGTCGGGCGGCTTCTGAGCGACGCGCAGGCACGGGACGCGGCGCGCGCCTGCGCGTGCGCGCCGCACGACATTGCGGCTACTTCGGCACGCGCTCCGACGCGACGGCAACGCCGGCGCGATGCGAGCGCGCAAACAGCCGCAGTCCGCTCGCCACGCTCGCGGCGCAGGCGAACGCGGCACCGAGCACCAGCGCGAGCGTCGGCCCGCGATGTCCGGCAATGCCGAACGACAGCGCGACGAGCGCGGCGCCCGTCGCCTGCCCGATCAGGCGCGCGGTGCCGATGATGCCGCTCGCACCGCCGCTGCGTTCCGGCGGCGCGCTCGACATCAGCGCCTTCAGGTTCGGCGACTGGAAAAAGCCGAAGCCGGCGCCGCACAGCATCATTCGCCAGCCGATGTCGATCGCGCTCGGCGCGGCCGGCAACGCGGCAAGCGACGCCATCCCGGCGCCGAGCAACGCGAGTCCGATTGCACCGAGCAGCCCCGGCGGATAGCGATCGGACAGTCGTCCGGCGATCGGCGCGGCCAGCGCGACGACGGCCGACCACGGCGTCATCAGAAAACCGGTGTCGACCGCGCTGCGGTGCAGGACCGTCTCGAAGTAAAACGGCAGCGACACGAACGCGAGCCCTTGCGCCGCGAACGCGCAGACGGCGGTCACCGCGGACAGCGCGAACACGGGCCGGCGAAACAGGTCGACCGGCAGCATCGGCGCCGGGTGGCCGGCCTCCCGGCGGATCAGCAGCGCGCCGAATGCGAGCGCGACGGCGGCGGCTACGAGCACGACGCGCAGCGGGCCGCGCTGCGCGAATTCGCCGAGCGCAAAGATCAGCGCCGAGAACGCGATCACGTTGAACAGCGCGGCGAGCGGATCGAATGCATGCTTGCCGCGCGAGGCTTCCGGCAGCGACGGAATCGCGACGGCGAGCGCAAGCACGCCGAGCGGCACGTTGACCGCGAACAGCCACGGCCATGCGGCGGCGGAGAGTATCAGCGATGCGATCGTCGGCCCGACCGCGAACGACACGCCGACGACGAGCGCATTGAAGCCGACGCCGCGCCCGAGCCGATGCGCGGGAAAAAGGTTGCGGATCAGCGCGATGTTGACGCTCATGATCGCGCTCGCGCCGAAGCCCTGCACGATACGCGCGGCGGTGAGCTGCGGCAGCGTCGACGCGAGCGCACAGCCGAGCGACGCGAGCGTAAACACGGCGAGACCGCCGACATACACGCGCTTGTGCCCGACGATGTCGCCGAGCGACGCGAACGGCAGCAACGTCGCGACCATCGCGAGCTGATACGCGTTGATGATCCATACCGAAGCGGCAGGCGACGCGTGCAGGTCGGTCGCGATCGCGGGCAATGCGGTGTTCGCGATCGCCGTATCGAGCGTCGCGAGCGCGACGGCGAGCAGCACGGCGGCCATCGCGCGCCAGTTGACGGCCGGTTCGGCGGCACCGGCGGGAGAAGCGAGTTCGGACACGATCGGTTCGGCAGACGGGCGACGCATGGCGTCGCGGATTGAGCGGCGCGACGTCGGGCCCGCGTTCCGGTGGAAGCAGCGGGACGCGCGGCGTCGCGGCCCGTATTGTTGCAGAGCCCGATCAAACGTGCAGGCGGCCGTGTCGCTCGTCAGCGAAACGAAAGAATCGCGAGCGATCGTGCCGCGATCGTGGCCGTTGCAGGCGCAACTGTCGTCGCGAGGTGCGGTGTGCTGCGGTGCCCGTTATGCGCGGCCGGCGCGTTCGCGCCGCAGAGAATTTGCGCCGCGCGCTGCGCCCGCGTCCCTCGCCTCTTCCGCGTTACGCCACCGCGCGCCGCGCCTGACGGCCGCGCAGCCATTCGAGCGCGAGCAGCAGGCTCGTCGAGAACACGATCAGGATCGTCGCGAGCGCCGCGATCGTCGGGCTGATGTTTTCGCGGATGCCGGTAAACATCTGCCGCGGCAGCGTCGTCTGGTCCGCACCGGCCAGAAACAGCGTGACGACCACTTCGTCGAACGACGTCGCGAACGCGAACAGCGCACCCGACATCACGCCCGGCGCAATCACCGGCAGCGTCACGCGGAAGAATGTCGTCACCGGATTCGCGCCCAGCGACAGGCTCGCGCGCACGAGGTTCTGGTTGAACCCCTGCAGCGTCGCGGCCACCGTCGTCACGACGAACGGCACGCCGAGCGCCGCGTGCGCCGCGATCAGCCCCGTGTACGTGTTCGCGAGCCCCAGCGGCGCGAAGAACAGATACATGCCGACACCGACCACCACCACCGGCACGATCATCGGCGAGAGCAGCACCGCCATCAGCAGCCCCTTGCCGCGGAACTCGGCCTTCGTCAGCCCGATCGCGGCCAGCGTGCCGAGCACGGTCGCCACCAGCGTCGCCGACGGCGCCACGATGAAGCTGTTCTTCGCGGCCATGCGCCACTCGTCCGACGCGATCAGGTTCTCGTACCAGCGCGTCGAGAACCCCGGAATCGGATACACGAGGAACGTGCTCGACGAGAACGACAGCGGCACGATCGCGAGCACCGGCAGGATCAGATACAGCAGCGTGAGCACGACGAGCACGCGCAACGCGACGTACCACGCGCGCTCGACGAACGACATGTGCGGCGCAAACAGCGGCCTGGCCAGTTTCATGGTCCTGTTCTCCTTTCCCTGTCGGCCCGCGCTCAGCCGAGGCTCACGTTGGTGCGCGTGAAGCGCCCGTACACCGCATACAGCACGAGCGTCGCCGCGAGCAGCAGCCCGCCGAGCGCACACGCCATTCCCCAGTTGATCGTCACGTTCGTGAAGTACGCGACGTAGTAGCTCACCATCTGATCGTTCGGGCCGCCGAGCAGCGCCGGCGTGATGTAGTAGCCGATCGCGAGGATGAACACGAGCAGCGCGCCCGCGCCGACGCCCGGATACGTCTGCGGCACGTACACGCGCCAGAACGCCGCGAACGGATGGCTGCCGAGCGAGACGGCCGCGCGCTGGTAGGTCGGCGGAATCGACTTCATCACGCTGTACAGCGGCAGGATCATGAACGGCAGCAGAATGTGCGTCATCGAGATATAGACGCCCACGCGATTGAACAGCAGCGCGAGCGGATGCGCGATCAGGCCGCTGCCGATCAGCGCCTTGTTGATCAGCCCTTCGTTCTGCAGCAGCACGATCCACGCGGCCACGCGCACGAGCACCGAGGTCCAGAACGGAATCAGCACGAGGATCATCGCCAGGTTCGCGCGCCGCTCCGACAGCGTCGAGATCCAGTAGGCGAGCGGATAGCCGAGCAGCAGCGCGAACAGCGTCACGGCAATGCCGATCACGAACGTGCGGCCGAAGATCGCCAGATAGATCGACTGATCCGGATCGGCGTGCACGATGTTACCGAAGCCGTCCAGCTTGTGATCGAGCGCGGCCAGCAGATAGAACGGCGAATAGGCGCTGCCGTTTTTGGCGATGGCCTGCCAGTAGGCGATCTCGCCCCAGCGCGCATCGAGTTCGAGCAGTTTGCCGCGCGTGCCGGCCGGCGTCAGCGCCGTGCCATCGTCGCTTTTCAGCGGCATCGCGCGCGCCGTTTTCGCGACGAGCGAGCGATAGCCGGGAATCTCAGTGTTCAGCCGCCGTGCGAGCGCGCCCATCGCGTCGCTGTCGGCGACCTTCGTCATGTCGGTGGCGAGCGCCGCGTAAGCGGCGTCGGCGGGCGGCGTCTTGCGGTCCCACTTCGACAGCGCGGCGACCGTGTTCGGCAGCGCGGCGGCGATCTCGGGGTTCTGCACCGCGCGCGTGAGCAGCGTGCCGATCGGCACGACGAACACCAGCAGCAGGAAGATCGCGAGCGGCGCGATCAGCAGCAGCGCCATCGTGCGCTTGCGGGCTTCGGCCGCCTTCAGCTCGCGCTTGAGTGCGGCCGTCGACGTCGGGGAAGAAGCGATCGTCATCGTGTTCAACGGTTCTCTCCGGCCGGAGCGCGATCCGGCGGAATGCCGCGCGACGCGAACGAAGCGCCGCGCGGCCGGTTGCATCGGGACAGCGGTGCGATTACTTCGTCGCCCACGCGGCGAAGCGCTGCTCGAGTTCGTCGCTGTGATCGGTCCAGAACCCGATGTCTTCAAGCACCGCGTTCTTGCCGTTGGCTGGCGAATTCGGCAGGTTCGCAAGCGTCTTCGCGTCGAGCGACTTGATCGCCGCGATGTTCGCCGGCCCGTACGCGATGTGCTGCGCGTACGCCTGCTGCGGCTTCGGCGTCAGCGTGTAGGCGATGTACTGCTCGGCAAGCGCCTTGTTCGGCGAGCCCTTCGGAATCGCCCAGTAGTCGAGATCGTAGATGCTGCCGTTCCACACGACCTTCAGGTTCTTGCCTTCCTTCTGCGCGGCATCGATGCGGCCGTTGTACGCCGTCGACATCACGACGTCGCCGGCGACGAGGAACTGCGGCGGCTGCGCGCCCGCTTCCCACCACTGGATATACGGCTTCAGTTCGTCGAGCTTCTTGAACGCACGGTCCTGGCCGGCCTTCGTGCCGAGCACCTTGTACACGTCCTTGGGCGCGACGCCGTCGGCCATCAGCGCGAACTCGAGGTTATAGCGCGCGCCCTTGCGCATTCCGCGCTTGCCCGGGAATTTCTTCACGTTCCAGAAATCGGCCCAGCCGGTCGGCGCGGTCTTCAGCTTGTCGGCGTTGTACGACAGCGCGGTCGACCAGACGAAGAAGCCGACGCCGCACACTTGCGGCGCTTCCGGAATGAGGTCCGACTTCTTCGCGATTTTCGACCAGTCGAGTTTCTCGTACAGCCCTTCGTCGCAGCCGCGATTCAGGTCGCCCGACTCGACTTCGACCACGTCCCAGTTGACGTGCTTCGCTTCGACCATCGCTTTCACCTTGGCCTGCTCGCCGTTGTACTCGACGGCGGTGACCTTGTTGCCGGTCGCCTTCTCGAACGGCTGGTTGAACGCGACCTTCTGCGCGTCGCCGTTCGCGCCGCCGAAGTTGACGACCGTCAGCTCCGCCGCCGTTGCCGATGCGCCGACGGCAGCCAGCGCCAATGCGAGCGCGGTGCCGCGCACCGCAAAACCTGTTCCGTTCATGATCGTTGCTCTCCTCTTGTGGTGGTCGTGGTGAATGCGTGACGTTGTCATGGGCGACGTGCCGCGCGCTGTCGGCTCGCTCGGCGCGGGCGCCTACGCAAAGACGCGCAGATGCTCGGGCGCGAACGCGAGCGAGACCGGCGCGCCCGGCGAGAACGCGTCGAGCGCGCCGGTGCCGAGCGGCATCTTCACGAAGCATTCGTCCTGCCCCGGCAGCGCGCAACGCACGCGCACGTGATCGCCGAAATAGATGAGGCTGCGCGCCTCGCCCGTCAGCCGGTTCGCCGCCGCGCCGTTCGCGTGGCCGTTCGCGTGGCCGTTCGCATCGCCATTGACGCGATCCGGCGCATGGCCGTTCGCACCCTGCGCCGCGAGGCTCATCCGCTCGGGCCGGATGCATGCGACGGCCGCCGCACCCTCGGCGACATCGCCGATGCGGCGGCCGACGAGGCGCGTGCCGTCGCCGAGCCGCAGCTCGCAGAACTCGCCGTCGACGCGCGCGATCGTGCCGCGCAGCCGGTTGCTGTCGCCGATGAAGTTCGCGACGAATTCGTTGCACGGCGATTCGTAGAGCCGGTCCACCGTGTCGAGCTGCTGCACGATGCCCTTGTCGAATACCGCCACGCGGTCCGACATCGTCAGCGCCTCGCCCTGGTCGTGCGTCACGTAGACGAACGTCACGCCGAGCTTCTCGTGCAGCGCCTTCAGCTCGTACTGCATGTGCTCGCGCAGCTGCTTGTCGAGCGCGCCGAGCGGTTCGTCCATCAGCACGAGCTTCGGCTCGAACACCAGCGCACGCGCGAGCGCAATGCGCTGCTGCTGGCCGCCCGACAGCTGCGCCGGATAGCGCTTCGCGAAGCGCTCCATCTGCACCATCTTCAGCGCATGCGCGACACGCTCGGCGCGCTCGCCCGCCGGCAGCTTGCGCACCGTCAGCGGATAGGCGACGTTCTGCTCCACCGTCAGATGCGGAAACAGCGCGTAGTTCTGGAACACCATGCCGATGTTGCGCTTGTGCGGCGGCACGTGATTGAGCAGCTCGCCGTCGAGGCGGATTTCGCCGCCGGTCGGGAATTCGAAGCCCGCCAGCATCATCAGGCACGTGGTCTTGCCCGAGCCGGACGGCCCGAGCAGCGTCAGGAATTCGCCGCGGCGAATGTCGAGATCCAGCGATTTGACGACGAGCGTCTCGCCGTCGTAGGTCTTTCGCACGCCGCGAAAACTGACGATCACATCATCGGACTTCATCGTGGCTGTCCCCTTTGCTGCGCAACGATCTTTATCGAGATGCGAGCCACTATACGGCGCGCACGGTTCTACAATAGGGAACCATTTCAATATTCCCAGTAGGACCACTTTGGATACCGTGATCGTCGCCGACTGGCTGTCCGCCCGTCTCGACCGGACTTCGTCCGAGCCGATGTACCGGCAGCTGCTGCAGCTGATGCAGCAGGCCATCCTGACCGGTGAATTAGGGCCGGGGACGAAGCTGCCGAGTTCGCGCACGCTGGCCGCTGACCTGTCGATCGCCCGCAATACGGTGCTGCACGTGTACGACCAGCTGACGGCCGAAGGCTACGTCCTGACGACGACCGGCAGCGGCACCTATGTCGCCGACACGCGGCCCGACGCCGCCGCGATGCGCGCGCACGGCGCGGGCGCGGCGCGTTCCGACGGCGGGGCGGCAACGGCCGCAACCGCGGCGGCCGACGCACAAGGCGGGTTGTCGATGCGCGGCCGGCAGCTGATCGAGCATGCGGGCGTGTCGCGCCGTCAGTGGGGCGCGTTCATGCCGGGCGTGCCGGACGTCTCCGAATTTCCGAGCCGCACGTGGAGCCGCCTGCAGGCGCGGCTCTGGAAGGAAGCGAACCCCGAACTGCTCACATACGCGCCGGGCGGCGGCTACCGGCCGCTGCGTCGCGCGCTCGCCGACTATCTGCGCGTCGCGCGCTCGGTCAAATGCTCGCCGGATCAGGTCATCATCACGACCGGCATTCATCAGTCGATTGATCTCGCGGTGCGGCTGCTGTCCGACATCGGCGATCGCGCGTGGGTCGAGGAGCCGTGCTACTGGGGCGTGCGCAGTGTGCTGCAGGCGGCCGGCCTCACGCTCGCGCCCGTGCCCGTCGATCAGGAAGGGCTCGCGCCGAGCGCGAACGACATGCAGCACCCGCCGCGGCTCGTGCTCGTCACGCCATCGCATCAGTATCCGCTCGGGATGGTGATGAGTCTCGCGCGGCGGCGCATGCTGCTCGAATACGCGCGGCAGCATCGCTGCTGGATCATCGAGGACGACTACGACAGCGAATTCCGTTACGGCAGCCGCCCGCTCGCGTCGCTGCAGGGGCTCGACGACGGCGGCCGCGTGATCTACGTCGGCAGCCTCGGCAAGATGCTGTTTCCCGGCCTGCGGATGGGCTACATGGTCGTGCCCGAGCATCTCGTCGACACGTTCCGCACCGGCCTGTCGGAGCTGTACCGCGAAGGACAGCTGATGCAGCAGGCGGTGCTCGCCGAGTTCATCATGGACGGCCATCTGACCTCGCACGTGAGACGGATGCGCACGCTATACGGCGAGCGCCGTCAACTGCTGATCGATGCGATCCGCGCGCGCTTCGGCGACACGTTGCCGGTGATGGGCGACGAAGCCGGCCTGCATCTCGTGCTCGGGCTGCCCGACGCATGCGACGATCGCGCGGTCACGCAGAGCGCATTCGAAGCGGGCGTGATCGTGCGGCCGCTGACCAGCTATTACAGTCGCGCCGACACCGCGCAACGCGGGCTGCTGCTCGGCTATGCGTGCGTCGCGCATGAAGGGATCGGGCCGGCCTTCGACACGCTGGCAGCGATCATCGAGCAGCACCTGCCGCGGCACGTGACGCGCGCCGCGTGAGCCGACGGCCGCGCGTGCGGGCCGTTACTGCGCGGTGCCCGCCGTAGCCGCAGCGGCCGCACCGCGATCGAGCGACGCCGCGCGCACCGCTTCGCCCGGTTTCGTAAACACGCGCTGCCGCAGCGCGGCGATCTGCGCGTCGCGATCCTGCGGCGACAGACCGGCGGCTTCGATCTGCGCGCGCTGCACCGCGTAATCGGCATAGCGGCTTTGCCACGACGCGTCGTCCTGCTGCAGCTGCGCGACACGCGCGGCGACGTCCGCACCGAGCGTCTGCGCCAGTGCCGCGCGTGTCGCGTCGGGCGCCGCCCCGCTCTTCTGCCACTGCGCGATCCGGTCGATCGCGGCCTGCTGCGCGTTCGCGCGCTGCTGCGCCGCACGCTCGTCGGCCGGCATCTGCTGATCGAGCGCCGCGAGCCGCTCGGCCTTCTGCGCATCGGTCAGCGTGCGGTCCTGCATGATGCGCAGCCGCGCGAGGTCGTAGCGCTGCCGCCACTGCTCCGCACCGAAAAACGGTTCGCTCCAGTCGCCGAGCGTCCGGTACGCAACCGACGCGCGCCGGTCGAGCGCGAGCTGCAGCGCGCCGAGATCGGACTTGTCGGTGACGGCGCCCGCGTCGGGCAGCTTTGCAAGCGCGTCGCGATAGGCGCGATACCGATGCCAGACGTCGAGCGCTTCCGCCTGCGCGACCGTGCCGTCGAGCTGCGCGGCGATCTCGCGGGCGACGAGCGCATCGAGCGCGGCGGCGTCGATCTCGCTCTGTGCAGTCAGGCAATAGTCGAAGAAATCACGCACCGCGCGCGACTTCGCCAGATGGCCGCCCGGATCGAGCGGCAAGCGCGGCGCGCTCGATCCGGCCAGCGGCGCGGGCGCGCTTGCACCGGCCGGCTGCGCCGCCGGCGATGGCAATGCAATCGCGCTGCGTTCGCCCGCCTGCGATCCGGCGTGCGCGACTTCGATGCCGCGCGGCGGCGCCGCGCCGCGCCACAGCACGACGGCGGCCACAGCCGCACAACCGGCTACTGCATACACGGCGACGCGCCGCATTGGCGACGCGTGCCCGTCACGGGCGGCCATCCGTCAGACGCCCGCGAGTTTCAACCGGTTCGCGTGCGTGCGAATCATTGCGACCGGATCTTCCGCATACGCACCGCGCACGCCGAGCAGCTGGTTGATCTCGTCGAGATGATTCCATTTGAAGTTCGTGCCGAGCACCTGTCCGTACAGCGCGCTGCACTTCGACACGAGTCCGTCGTTCTGCCCCGAGCCGCGATTGATCATCACGGTACCCGTGCCGAGCAGCGCGAGCGTCGACGCATCCAGTGCATTCGCCGGATCGACGACCGGAATCGTGCTCGTGTCGCTCGCGCCCGTGACGCCGAACGCGGCATTCGTCGGCTGAATCGCGGTGCCGGCCCACGAGTACAGCAGATGCGTATTGCCGCCGACCGTCTCCGTCGACGCACCGGTCGTGCAGCTGCCGGGTGCACCGAGACCCGCGCTCGGGAAGTTCCGGTTGTAGGTCGCGGCCTGCGCGGTCGTCAGCGTCGTCAGTGCGGCGAGCGCGTCCTGGTTCGTGTTGTGACTGCTGCTCGTCAGGATGCCGAACACGTTGACGAGTGCGGCGATCGCCGACGACGACAACCCGGTCGGGTCGTACGCAAGCACGCTCTGCACGAAGTCCGCGAACTCCGAGCCGCGATGCGGGGTGCCGATCGTCGTCACCGACGCGACGAGATCCGGCGCGACGGCCGCCACGTAGCGCGACGTGAGACCGCCCTGGCTATGGCCGATCAGATTGACCTTCGTCGCGCCGGTCGCGGCGAGCACCTGCTTGACGTATGCCAGCAATTGTTCGCCGCGTCCGTTCGGACCGTCGTCGCTCTGGAATCCCGACAGGTTCGCGACGTACACCGTCGCGCCGTGCCGCTGCAGGTCTTCCTGGATGCCGTACCAGTACTCGAGCACGCCCGCGTATTTGTCGGTGCCCGTGAGTCCGTGCACGAGGACGATCGGATAGCGCGTCGCCGCGTAATCGTCGGCCGGCGCGATCGCGGCGAGCGCCGTGCGCGTCGTCGCGAGCGTCATCAACGCGGTCGTCCCCGCGAACGGCGCGGCGCTCATCGCGCACGCCACTGCTGCTGCCACCACCCTGGAACGCATCGATCTGGCCATGCATGTTCTCCTGATTATCGTGCTGCCGGTTCGAACGGAATCGAAGCGATGCAGAGCGCGCCCAAACGCGCCGCGCATCGAATGCCGGAGTGAATCACGACTCGGGAACGTTTGCGTGCCGACTAGATACGGTTCTCTAATCGCTTGACGCGCACGGCGCACGCGGGCGGGGGCACGCCGCAGCCCGCGCATGCTGCGTTCGCACACGCGGGCCGCACACTACAGCTTCGCGCTGACGCGCACCCAGGCAGTGCGGCCCGGCTCGTTGACGGGCGCGTTCGCCGGATAGCCGAAGCCCGCATTGCCGGCGAGGTTCAGATGCTCGGCATAGGCCTTGTTCAGCAGGTTGTCGACGCCGACCGAGATCTGCACGGTCTTGCTCAGGTTGTACTGCGCATGCAGCGACAGCACGCCGAATCCCGCGCTCGGTCCGAAGTCCTTGCCGACCACGTTGCCCTCGTTCAGCGCATAGCGATGCTGCGGCGCAACGACCCGCCACAACCCGCCGGCCGACCACGCGCCGCGCGTGTACTCGAGCCCGACGCGCGCCTCGAGCGGCGGCATCTGCGGCAACGGATCGCCGCTCGTCGCATTGCGCCCCCACGCGTACGCGACCGAGGTCTCGATGCGCAGCGGTGCGATCGGCCGCCAGCCGACGCCGGCTTCGCCGCCCATGATCTGCGCGTTCACGTTGCTCGCCCGCGTGGTCGAGCCCATCGTGCCGCTCGCGTAGTCGAACAGGATGAAGTCCTGCACATAGCCCGCATACGCGGATACCCACGCGTCGAGCCGATCGCTCTTGTACTGCGCGCCGATGTCGAGCTGCGTCGTCTTCTCGGGCTGCACGGCCGAGAACGCGTTGACCGAACCGGCCGGCCCGCGTTTCGCGGAAAACAGCTCCCAGTAGTCCGGATAGCGCTCGGCATGGCCGATGCCCGCATACCAGGTCACGGGCAGCGACGCCAGGTCGCGCTCGTAGCGCACGAAGCCGCTCGGCAGCACGCGCGCACGATCGTCGTCGAACGTCGGGTTCGGCCGGCTCGTCATCATGCCGCCCGTCGTCGCGCGCTTGTCACGCGCGCTCGCATAGTCGACACGCGCGCCGCCGATCACTCGCGCAGCCTCCGTCGCGTACCACGTGAGTTCGCCGAACGCGCCGGCGTTCCACATCGTCGCCTGCGCGTCCCACGGCTGGTCGCCATAGTTCTGCCGCCCCATCGCGGCGCGCGAATCGAGCCGGTTCGATTGCGCGTCGACGCCCGTCACGAGCTTGAACGCGTTGCCGAATCGCCACGTCGCGGCCGCACGCGCGCCGACCGTCCGCCGCCGCACCTCGGACGCCATCCGCATCGGCATGCTGCTCGCCGGATCGGGCTGCCGCAGCGTGTAGTTGTCCATCACGTGATCGGCTTCGTTGTAGTAGACGCGCGCTTCGATCCGGTCGAGCACGTCGCCGAGATGCCGCTTGTCGAACGACAGGCCGAACGTGTCGCGGCGGAAGTGCGCGCCGTCCATCCCGCGCCCCGCATAGCGCGCGTAGCCGTCGCCGGTGCCGGCCGTCAGCTCGACGCGCGTGTGCGCGTCGGGCGTCCAGCCGAGCGCGGCATCGGCGTTCCATTTGTCCCATTGCGACGGCACCGTGCGGCCGTTGCCGTCGCGGTAGTCCTGCGCATGCGCGTGATTCGCGATGACGCGGCCGTAGAAATCGGGCGTGCCGGCCGTCACGTCGACGTTCTGGTCGTTGCGGCCGAACGACCCGCCGACGACGCTGCCGTCGAAGCGCATGCCGGGCCGCTCGAAACGCGGCGTCGTGCGCTCGAACAGCACGGTGCCGGCCGAGGCGCCGGGGCCGTACAGCACCGTCTGCGGCCCTTTCACGACCGTCACCTTGTCGTAGCTTTCCGGTGCGATATAGGACGTCGGCGCGTCCATCCGGTTCGGACACGCGCCGAGCGTCGGCATCCCGTTCGCGAGCACGTTGAGCCGCGAGCCGAACATGCCGCGCAGTACGGGGTCGCCGTTCGTTCCGCCGCTGCGGATCGACGTGAAGCCGGGGATCGTCTTCAGATAGTCGGCGCCGTCGCTCGCGGGCAGCGGCTGGCGCGGCGCCTTCGGATCGGTGACGACGACGAGCGGCGTCGACAATGGCGACGCGACGACTTCGACGGGCGGCAACAGCATGCCCGACTCGTCGGGAGACGCTTCGGCGCGACGTGCGGCGTCGGCCGCCGCAGCCGTCGCGCTCAGCACGCCGGCAGTCAGCGCGGGAACGGCAAGTTTCAGCATGCGCGGCGCGGGCCGCGCGCAGGCACTGCGCGACGCCGGCGGCGTGCGCAACGAAAAAATGGTCATGATCGAAAGCCCGAGTAGCGCCCTCCACGCGGCCGCAGCGGGCCGCACGGATTCGGCGGAAAGAAAAACGGAACGTGCGCGTCAGGCGCGCTCGGGCGGTGCGCGCGGATAGGCGCGCGGATAGCGGTCCGGATGCGTCGCATCGGCCTGCGGCGCGGCGACGAAAACGGACGAAACGGGAACGTGAGCGAACGAGGCGGCCGACGCGCCGCCGATCGCGGGACTATGCGCGAAGAATCCGCAGTAGCCGCATGCGTCGAGCGACGCGCCATGCGCATGCGCGCCGCCTGCATCGGACGACCGATGCGCACCGTGCTCGGCGCTGCAGATCGCGGCGTCGACCGCGCTTGCCTGCGCGACGCGCCACTGCGACACCAGCGGCGCGGCGATCGCGAACCAGATCGCGAATACGCCGAGCCAGGCGGTCAGGTGACGGTGTCGGTGCAGCATGCGCGGCGAGCGAGTAAGCGGAATGTAAAGACACCGGATGTTACCGAATGTCGGCGTCGATGGCCAGCCGCGCCGGGCCGCTCCGGGCCGCGCCGGGCCGTTAACGCAGCGGGGGCGCATCGTTGTCAACGCAACGATGCGCCCCGTCGGAAGCTTGCGCGTACGGCGCGGACGGATCAGGGCGCCATGCGCCGCAGCACGTCGTCGCGCTTGATGAAATGGTGATAGAGCGCGGCCAGCGCATGCAGGCCGATCACGAAGTAGAACGCATTGCCGATCAGCTCGTGCGCTTCCTTGATCGTCGGCCTCAGCGCCTTGTCCGGCCCGAACAGCGTGAACGACACGCCGAGCCAGTCGAGTGACACGGGCTTGCCGCCGAGATTCACCATCATGATCCCGAGCAGCGGCTGCGCGATGATGAACACGTAGAGCGCGATATGCGCGAGCGTCGCGAGCCACTTCAGCAGCGCCGGCTGCGGGACGGGTGCCGGCGTGCGGCCGATCGCGCGCCACAGCACGCGCAGCACCGACAGCGCGAGCACCAGCGTGCCCGCGGTGAAATGCACGTTCATCCAGAACGCGCGGCTGTCGCTGCCTTTCGGTCCGCGGATTTCGATCGCGAGATACGCGAGCGCGACGAGCACGAAGATGACCCAGTGGAAGAAGATCGCGGGCTTGTTGTAGCGCACCTGTTGCGCGAGGATGTTTCTCATGCTCGTCTCGGTGTGATGGCGGGGATCGATGAAGGCGGCGGCCGGCACGGTGCCGCCGCGCTGGCATGATTGTAGCCGCACGCGTGCGCGGTTTCGCACGATCGTGTCAAATATCGCGCAGGTTCTGCGCGCCCCGCCTATGGAAAATCCGCATCCCGTGCGCGGTGCGCTGTGGCAGGATGGAGCTTTGATGTCGACGTCGTGCGCGCATCATGAGCAAAGCGTTCTTCGTTGCGGCCTACCGGCTGATCGCCGCATTGCTTGCGGTGTCCACTACCGCGCACAGCATCGCCGACTACTGGCACCTGCCGAGCTTTCATCTCGGCAACTACCTCAGCTATTTCACGCAATTGAGCAGCCTGTACGCGGCCGCGATGCTGGCCGTCGGGCTCGGGCACATCGCGCGGCCCGGCTCGCCGCGCTACGAATCGATGCGCGGCGCCGCCGTGCTCTACGTGCTGATCACCGCGATCGTCTACGAGCTGCTGCTCGCGCGTATGGACGCGCTGCGCCACGTAACGCCACCGTTCAACAACTGGGTGCTGCACCGGATCGTGCCGTTCGTGATGCTGTGCGACTGGCTGTACGTCGAGCCGCGCTCGCCGATCGCGCGCCGCAGCGCGTTCCTCTGGCTCGGCTTTCCGATCGTCTATCTCGGCTATACGCTCGTGCGCGGCGCGGTCGAAGACTGGTATCCCTATCCGTTCGTCGATCCGCGGCCGCACGGTTATCTGCCGGTCGCGATCCAGTGCTCGCTGATCGCGCTCGGCGCGGCTGCGCTCGCGCTCGGCATCCGCTGGGTCGGCAATCACGCGCGCCAGTCCGGCGCGGCGACGCTGAAGAGCGGATGATGCGCAACCGCACGTGTGCGCCGCGCGGCGCACACGACGCGGCGGCCGCTCAGCCGCCGTTGCGCGGCAGGAAGCCCATCGGATCGACGACCTTGCCGTTCTGCCGGACTTCGAACTCGAACGTCGCGCGACCGCTCGCGTCGGTGCCCATTTCGGCGACCGGCTGCCCGACGCGCACCGCGTCGCCTTCGTTGACGAGCAGCTTGTCGTTGTGCCCGTAGGCCGTGATGAGCCCGTTGTCGTGCTTCAGGATCACGAGCGGCCCGTAGGCCTTCACGCCCGAACCGGCGTAGACGACGCGGCCGTTCGCGGCCGCGCGCACCGTATGGTCGGGCCCCGATGCGGCGATCACGATGCCGCGCGTCTTGCCGGTCGTAAACGGCGTCGTCACGACGCCGGTCGCGGGCCACGCGAGCGTGCCCGGCTGCGCGACGGCCGCGGACGGCGGCGGCGAGATCGACGTGGCGGCCGGCGGCGGCGCGACGCGCAGTACCTGACCGGGCGTCACCGCGTCGGTCGCGGCCATGTGATTCCAGCTCGCGACGTCCTGCACGCGTTGCCCGTACGCGCCGGCGATGCTAGCCAGCGTATCGCCCGGGTTCACGCGGTAGTAGCCGGCCAGCACGCCGGGCGTCGCGACCGACGCCGGTGTCGACGCCCGCGGTGCCGGTTGCCAGGTGTCGGTCCACGGCGTCATCGTGCAGCCGCCGAGCGCGACGGCCGCCGCGAGGAAGGCGGCGTGCTGCAGCCAGCGCACCGCGGAATCGTGGATGGGAATCGTTTTTCTCAAGGTACCTCCCGGATTTGCGTCGTCGCGCCGCGCGCCGCCCTCCGGCGCGCGACGCGCGATGTCCGGCCGACGGGCCGAACCAACCAGTATCCGACCGCGCTCTCAGCGATCGGTTTCCACTCCGGGACGTTGCGCCGAACGGGCCAGCGGAGCCTGTTTCGCGTCGTCCCGAGCGGCAAAGATACCATTTGTCGAGGTCGGCCCCGCGACAGCGCGCCGTTCCGCGACGATTCGGCGAGGTCGCCGGCGCGCGTCGGAGAGCGGCGGCGGCCGCCGCGCGATCGCAGCGCCGCGCCGGCCAGCCGCCCGCACGGCCTATACTGCGATAGGCCGTCGTACGACAACGAGGAGATCAGGATGAATAACGCGACCTTTCTGTCCGTTCAGCTGAACGCCGACGATTTCGCCGGTGCGACCGGCATCGTCGAACGACTGAACCGCCATCTGCTGTCCGCCACCGACGTGGCCGAGGCGGCCGACGCCCTCGTCCAGCTCGCGAGTGTCGCCCGCCTGACGGCCGGGCCGCGCCACAGTGTCGAGCTGCCGGCCGTGGCGATCGAGCGGCTGCGCGATGCGCTCGACACGCTGAGCGGGTATGACGAATCGTGGCTGCGCGTGCTGGAGCCGGCCGCCGCGCCGTTCATCGACCCCGCGCGCGGACGCCGGCCGCTGCACTGACGCGGCGCGCGCCCCAATGAAAACAGCCCCGGTTCCATGGTGGAACCGGGGCTGTTGCGAACCGCGGACGGATCGTCCCGTCGACCGGCCCTGTGCTTAGCGACCCTTGTAAACCGGTGCGCCGTCGGCGATGCGCTTGACCTGCCAGCCGGTCTTCGCCGCTGCCGGTGCGCCCGACTCTTGCTGGGCGGCCGGCTGTGCGCCGTAACCGGTCGTGTCGGCCGCCGCGACCGACTGTTGCGGGTTCAGACGCGCTTCCGCAGCCTGGATGCCTTCCGGATAGGTGGTGCGGTCGCTGCCCAGCTTGTAGCCGGCCTGCTGGATCTGGGCCAGCTCGGCCTTGACCTGCGCGCGCGTGACCGGCGCGTTTTGTTGGGCGAACGACACGGCGGGAACAGCGAGGACGGCAGCTGCGGCGAACGTTGCAATCAGCGATTTCATGATGACCTCCGGGATTTTTTTGCTCCGCCGCACACACCATGTCTGCAGCGATGGAACAGAGTTTAGTCCCGCGATCACCTAGGGAAAACCATGAATGAACGAAAACACTGTTTCCCGGGAACCAACAATCCCGGGATTCGAGATCGAAAAACCCTATTCAGGGAATAGAATTTTGCAATAATGCCGCCCTCGCCGCGCGTTACGACCAGTTCGCGTGGAAGCTGCCCGGCTTGTCGGTACGCTCGAACGTGTGCGCGCCGAAGAAGTCTCGCTGCGCCTGCACGAGGTTCGCGGGCAGCCGTTCGGAACGATAGCTGTCGAAGTACGCGACCGCCGACGCAAATGCCGGCACCGGCACGCCGGCCTTCACCGCGGCGACGACCACCTCGCGCAGCGATGCCTGGTATTGCTCGGCGATGCCGCGGAAGTACGGGTCGAGCAGCAGGTTCGCGAGCGCCGGGTCCTTCGCGTACGCGTCGGTGATCTTCTGCAGGAAGCGCGCGCGGATGATGCAGCCCGCGCGGAAGATCTTCGCGATCGTCCCGAGGTCGAGATTCCAGCCGTATTCCTCGGACGCGGTGCGCAGCTGCGCGAAGCCCTGCGCATACGAGATCACCTTGCTCAGATACAGCGCGCGGCGCACCGCTTCGATGAACGCGGCGCGATCGCCGTCGAACGGCGCGGCGGCCGGGCCCGACAGGATCTTGCTCGCCGCGACGCGCTCCGTCTTCAGCGACGACAGCACGCGCGCGAACACCGACTCGGTGATCAGCGGCAGCGGCACGCCGAGATCGAGCGCGTTCTGGCTCGTCCACTTGCCGGTACCCTTCTGCGCGGCGCGATCGAGGATCACGTCGACGAGATGCTGGCCGGTTTCGTCGTCCTTCTTGCCGAAGATCTTCGACGTGATCTCGATCAGATAGCTGTCGAGTTCGCCCTGGTTCCACTCGGTGTACACCGCGCCGAGCTCGTCGTTGGTGAGGCCCGCGACGTGCTTGAGCACCGCGTAGCTCTCGGCGATCAGCTGCATGTCGCCGTATTCGATGCCGTTGTGGACCATCTTCACGTAGTGGCCCGCACCGTCCGGGCCCATGTACGCGACGCAAGGCTCGCCGTCCGACGGCGCCTTCGCGGCGATCTGCTTGAGGATCGGCTCGACGAGGTCGTACGCGTCGCGCTGGCCGCCCGGCATGATCGACGGGCCGCGCAGCGCGCCTTCCTCGCCGCCCGACACGCCGGTGCCGATGAAGTGCAGACCCGATTGCGCGAGCTCCTGGTTGCGGCGGATCGTGTCGGTAAAGTGCGTGTTGCCGCCGTCGATCAGCACGTCGCCCTTCTCGAGCAGCGGCTTCAGCGATGCGATCGTCGCATCGGTCGCTTCGCCGGCCTTGACCATCATCAGGATCCGGCGCGGCGTTTCGAGCGACGCGACGAATTCTTCGAGCGTGTAGGTCGGTACCAGATTGCGGCCGGGGAATTCGGCGATCAGTTCGTCGGTTTTCTCGCGGCTGCGGTTGTACACCGATACCGCGTAACCGCGGCTCTCGATATTGAGTGCGAGATTGCGGCCCATCACCGCGAGCCCGATCACACCGATTGCTTGTTTGCCCATTAGTCAATTCTCCGGAAAAAACGGGGCGCGACCCAAGCCGGATCGCGCACAGGCGAGAGCATAGTGGAAACCCGGCAGCGGTGCGCGCTTGCCCATCATTGGTCGGCACACGGCACGCGCCGGAACACGACGCTCAGATTGTTGGCCGGCATCTCGACCACCTCGGTGCAGTCGAGGCCGAGATCGGCGCCGAGCGCCACGACCGTTTCGAGATCGCGGACGCCCCAGGACGGGTCGCGGCTGCGCAACTGGAGGTCGAACGCGTCGTTCGACGGTGCCGTGTGGCGACCGTCGCGCCGGTACGGACCATACAGATACAGTACGCCGGCCGGCCGCAGCACGCGCGCGGCGCCGGCAAACAGCGCCTGCGCGCTCGCCCACGGCGAGATGTGGATCATGTTGATGCAGACGATCGCGTCGATCGGTGCGGCCGGCCACGATGGGTCGCGCACGTCGAAGTCGAGTGGCGCGTCGACGTTCGCGACGCCCGTGTGCGCGATCCACGCGGCGATCGACTCGCGCGCGAGCGGGTCCGGATCGCTCGGCTGCCAGCGCAGCGCCGGCAAGGCTTGCGCGAAATGGACGACGTGCTGACCGGTGCCGCTCGCGACTTCGAGCACGCGGCCGCGCGCCGGCAGCACGCGGCGCAGCACGTCGAGGATCGGGCCGCGATTGCGCTCGGCCGCCGGCGCCGACCGTCGGGCGGACGGATTCGTCGCGGGGTTCGGCGCGCTCACGATGCGTGCTCCGCGTCGTCGTGCGCCAGCCCCAGCCCGAGCCGCGCGGTCAGCGCCTCGAGTGCCGGCGCGCAGCGCGCTTCGACCTTAAGCGCGAGCATCGGATCGGCGCGCGTGCGGCCGAGGTTCAGCGCGGCGATCGGCTTGTGCTGCGCCTGCGCCCACAGGCAGAAGCGATAGCCGGAATACACCATCAGCGACGAGCCGACGACGAGCAGCGCATCGGCCGCATCGAGCGCCTGCGATGCAAGCGCGACGCGCTCGCGCGGCACGTTTTCGCCGAAAAACACCACGGCCGGTTTCAGCAGTCCGCCGCACGTCGCGCACGCGGGGACGCGAAACGTGTCGAGTGCCGACCATTCGAGATGCGCGTCGCCGTCCGCGGCCGGGTCGGCCTGTACGCCGAGCAGCGCCGGATTGTCCGCTTCGAGCTGCGCCTGGATCGCCGCGCGCGCGTGATGCGCGCCGCAGTCGATGCACGTGACGCCGTGAATGCCGCCGTGCAGCTCGATCACGTCCACGCTGCCCGCGCGCTGATGCAGGCCGTCGACGTTCTGCGTGACGAGGCGTTCGATCCGGCCCGCGCGGCCGAGCCGGGCGAGCGCCGTGTGCGAGCGGTTCGGCTGCGCGCGGCCGACGACCGGCCAGCCGATCATGCTGCGCGCCCAGTAGCGGCGCCGCGCGACGTCCGAGCCGAGGAATTCGTGCAGCTGGATCGGCGGCGAGCGCGTCCACTGGCCGTTGCGGTCGCGATAGCCGGGAATGCCCGAATCGGTACTGATGCCCGCGCCGGTCAGCACGAGCAGGCGCGGATGACGTTCGACGAACGCATGCAGCGCATCGACCGCGGCCGGCTCGGGGGCGGTGACGGAGGGATCGGGGAAGGCGGTATCGTTCATGACGGCGGCGGCGGATCGCGCGTCGGCAGGCCGTGGACCGGCGCGATCGGCCGGCGCGCCAGCACATGATACCGAACGCCGCGCGATCGGGCAGGCCGCGCCGCCGCAAAAAAAGACGCCCATTCGCCGGAGGCGGATGGGCGCTTCAACAATTGATCCATCGGGGTAGTGGATCAATTGGCCTTGCGACGGGATCGCGCGCGCGATGCGCGCGCCGGTGAGCGAGCGGCGGCGCGCGCGGCGGCTCGCCGATCTGCGCGACGCGGACGCTGCGTCGACGAGTCCGGGAAACGGCAGGTGCGGCGATGACAGGCGCACGCGCGCGCGGCGCGCGCAGCACGCGCGGGAATGACGGTTGTGGAGGTACGCGCGGCCATGGCCGTTCCTGCGGGTCGTCCCCGACGGCCGACCGGCACCCGTCGGCCTCGTGCGTCACACGTGCACGTTCAGAACGAACCCGTCGGTCCGGATGGAACGAAAGGCCGCGCTACGTTGCCGCGATCGGCGGCGAGACGAAGGCGCGGGCAGGTCGGCGATTCATGTTTGCGACACGGTACGTGGCGATGCGATCTGTTTTCATTCTGTTGTCCCCGTCTCAGATGCGTCCGACCTCCTGAAGCGGCCGCCGTCGACAGTGCGGCGGCGATCGCGCTTGCGGCTCGTATCGACACGCAAGGAGCGCACCATGCGCGGCCGCACAAGGCGGTGCGGCGTACGCAGCGGCATGCCGCGGCCATCGCACGGCCAAGCGGCTCGCGAACGTTACGAAACTGAAACGTGCGAGACGCCGGTTCGATGTGCAACGGGCGGTCCGCGGAAGCCGCGGCGTCGCGCGACGGCACCGCACGGGCGGCCAATCGACGTTGCATCGATGCACGGCGATCGATTTCCTTACGATCGGCCGACACGGCGCACGGCAGCGGACCCGCTTCTCGCATTGCGCCGCGCGGACCTGCACATTTCGATCAGCCGCCTCAACGGACGACGCATCGACATGCCGCGAACGGATGCCCGTCCACACGACGCCGGGCGCGACGCCATGCGGCGCCTGCGCATCGACGCGCAACACGTTAGCATTCGGCGACGGCGCAGCGCATGCCGACACGTGCGACGCGCGCGACGCCTCACCATAAGTGCCGCACGCACACGCGCTGCGCTCGCTCGCCCGCCCGCCCGCCCGCCGCCAACGAGGAAACGCCATGACTACGACCGCCCGCGCCCGCCCCGACATCGCGTCACGCGTCTTCGCCGCGGAACGGCTGTCGATCGGCCTGACGCTGCCGCTGCTGCGCAGCGGCGATATCGTCGCGGACTTCAACGAGCAGGTCGAACTGGCCGCGCTCGCCGACACGCTCGGCTTTCGCGCGCTCTGGGTGCGCGACGTGCCGCTGAACAGCGCCGACTATCCGGATCCGGTCGGCCATCTCGATCCGTGGGTCTTGCTCGGCGCCCTCGCGTCCCGCACGCGCGACATCGCGCTCGCGAGCGGCGCGATCGTGCTGCCGCTGCGCCATCCGCTGCATATCGCGAAAGGCGCGTTGTCGGTGGCCACGCTGTCGCACGGCCGCTTCATCCTCGGGCTCGGCTCCGGCGACCGGCCGCCCGAATATGCGGCGTTCGGCGTCGATACCGACACGCGGCGCGAACGCTATCGCCGACATTGGGAAGTCGTCGCGGCGGCGCTCCGAACGCCGTCGCGCGTACTGCCCGACATCGCCGCGCCCGATGCACCCGAGTTCGAGCTGCTGCCGCATCGCGCCGATCCTGTACCGCTGCTCGCGGTCGGCTCGGGCGGACAAAGCGTCGACTGGATCGCGCGGCATTCGATCGGCTGGATGACGTATCACCGCGACCCCGACACGCAGCATGCACGTCATTCGATGTGGCGCGCGGCCGTCGATCGGCTGCCGACGCCCGCCTTCCGTGCCTTCGGCGTGTCGATGCGGCTCGCGCTCGACGCGAATCCCGACGCGCAACCCGCCGCGCTGCCGCTCGGCTATTCGACGGGCCGACACGCTCTGACGGGCATCCTGCAAGCCATGCGCGCGGCCGGCGTTCATCATGTGACGCTGAATCTCGGCGCCGAACGCGCGGTGCGCGACGTGATGGAGGAACTCGCGGCGCACGTGCTGCCGGTCTTTCACGACGCGCAGCGGTGACCGTGCGGCGCGCCGTTCGCCGCGCTTCGTGCAGCGCTCCACGACGGATCGCAGATGTGCCGTTGCCGTAGCGAATGCAGCGCTCTGTGCACATCGTTCGCGGCTTGATCGAGCGCAACGCCGCCCCGCATCGCGCGCGGACTCGGAATCGCACGCCGCAGGACCGCGTCTTGCGACCGTTGCGCGCCGGAACTATTCGGTTCCGATCGCGATCATGTTAACTTCCGTCCATCGTCCAGCTCGGCGGGCTGCGTGCCGATGCGCGCCCGCATGCCACTCATGCGACATTTGCTCCTCGGCTGGCTGCTCGCGGCCTTCGTCACGGCCGCACAGGCCGCCACGCCCACTCCCGCCGCCGCGTCGGCGGCATCTGCTGCCGCACCGGCACTGACCCCGCAGCAGGCGCGCCAGGCGCTCGCGGTGCTCGAAAGTCCGCGCGAGCGCGAACAGGTCGAAACGACACTGCGCGCGATCGCCGCGGTCGGCGCACTGAGCGCGCCGGCCGTCCCGGCCAGCGCAGCGGCGCCGGCGAGCGCCGCGTCCTCGGCGGCCGCGCCGGTCGCGCTGACGTCGAACGGTCTCGCGTCGATGCTCGTGCGGCAGGGTTCGCGCTGGGCCGTCGGCATCGGCAACGCGCTGCGGGACTCGCTGCGCTCGTTGCTCGAGGTCGGATCGGTCGGCCGGTGGTGGCAGGAGACGCTCGGGCGTGCCGATGCGCGCGCCGATCTCGCACGCTCGCTAGGGCTGATCGTCGCGGTGCTCGTCCCGGCACTCGTCGGCGAATGGCTCGTGCGACGGCTGCTGCGCCGCGCGCTCGCCGCGTTGGCCGCGCGCCGCGCCGGTGCGCCGCGCGAGACTGCGTCGGACGACGATGCACGCCCCGACGACGCAGCGCCGCCGCACGACACGCCGCCACCCGATGCAGCGGACGCCGCACCGTCGTCGTCGCGCGGGCGCGGCCACGCGCGCCGTCACACGACGCTGCTGCACCGGATGCCGCGCGCGATCGTAAGTCTCTTGCTGCGCTCGGTGCCGCTGCTCGTGTTCGTCGGCATCGCCGGGCTGATGATGTCGTTCGTCACCGACGACGGCACGCCGGTCGAGGCCGCGCTCGGCGCGCTGATCGATATCTACGCGATCGGCCGGCTCGTGACGATCGTGAGCCGCCTGTTCTTCCAGCCCGACGCGCATCAGCTGCGGCTGCTGCACATCAGCGACGCGTGGGCCGCCTTCGCGCAGCGCTCGATCGCGCGGATCGTGATCGTCGTCGGCGCCTGCACGGCCGCGGTCGAGATCGCCGCGAACCTCGGCCTCACCGAAGCCGGTCACGTCGCGCTGCAGAAGGCGGTCGCGCTCGTCGCGCACGTGATGATCTCGGTGCTGATCCTGCAGTGCCGTCGCCCCGTTGCGGCGCGCATCCGCGCGATCGCGAGCGACCGGCCGACGCTCGCGGCCGTCTGCAATGCGCTCGCCGACGCGTGGGCGCCCGTCGCGGTATTCATCGTGATGGCGCTGTGGTTCGTGTGGGCGCTCGACGTCCATAACGGCTATCGCGTGCTGATCGCGCTCGGCGGCCGCTCGATCGCGGTGCTGATCGGCATGCGGATGGTGTCGATCGTCGTGTTCGGCGCGCTCGCGCGGCTGTTCCACGAACGCGACGACGATCGCACGCTCGTCCATCTGCATGCGTACCGCTACTACCCGCTGCTGCGCCGCATCGTGTCGGCCGTCATCGCCATCGTGACGGTTGCGCTGCTGCTGCAAGTGTGGGGCGTGCCGGTATTCCGCGCGTTCGAGAGCGGCACGATCGGCCATCGGCTCGCGTCGGCGCTCGCGACGATCGCGATCGCGGCCGCGGTCGCGCTCGTCATCTGGGAAGCGGCGAACATCGCGATCGAGCGGCGGCTGCAGCGCTGGACGCGAGAGGGCAACCTCGTGCGCGCCGCGCGGCTGCGCACGCTGCTGCCCATGCTGCGCACGCTGCTGTTCGTGATGATCGCGCTCGTCGTCGTGCTGACGGGCCTCAGCGAGATCGGCGTCAACGTCGGGCCGCTGCTCGCCGGCGCGAGCATCTTCGGCGTCGCGCTCGGCTTCGGCTCGCAAAAGCTCGTGCAGGACTTCATCACCGGCATCTTTCTGCTGATGGAGAACGCGATGCAGGTCGGCGACTGGGTGACGCTCGCCGGCGTGTCGGGCACGGTCGAATACCTGTCGATTCGCACGGTGCGGCTGCGCGGCGGCGACGGGTCGCTCTATACGATTCCGTTCAGCTCGGTCACGACGGTGAACAACACGAATCGCGGGCTCGGCAACGCGGCCGTCAAGGTCAGCATCGCGTACGGCGAGGACATCGACCGCGCGGTCGCGACGCTGAAGGAAATCGGCGCCGCGCTGCGCGACGATCCGCAGTATCGCGACGGCATTCTGTCGGACTTCAGCTACTGGGGCGTCGATCAGGTCGACGGTGCAGCGATCGCGCTGGCCGGGCAGATGCAGTGCCGAGATTCCGCGCGCTGGGGCGTGCAGCGCGAATTCAATCGCCGCATCGCGCAGCTGTTCCGCGAACGCGGGATCCGCATTGCCGATCCGCAGCGCAGCCTCGTCGCGTATGCAGCAGGTTCGCGGCGTGAAGATGAAGGCGATGGCGGCGTCGATCGGCAACGCAGCGATGAAAACGGCGGCGGCGAACGCGCCGCGCCCGACGGCGCGACCGGACAGCCGCCGGTCGATTCGTCGACGTCGGCGCCCAAGCCGGCGCAATAGCGCGGCCCGCTAGTGCGCCGGCCGCGCGCCGGCGCAGCGCGCGTTACGTCGCGTCCGGCTTCTTCGCGCGCCGCGCACGCGTCGGGGCACGCGGCGCGTCGGCTGCGGCCGGCGCGGCGGCGTCATGCTTTCCCGTACGCTTCGCCGGCGTGCGCGTACGCCGGTCGTTCGCGCCGCGCTGCGCATGCCACTGCTGCAGCAGCAAACGCGTCTGGTCGGCCACCGTCTCGCCGAGCAGCGCCGCACGCGGCGCATCGAACGACTCCCACCCAAGCAGTTGCAGCGCCGAGCGCTGCGCGACATGGAACACCGTCAGCTGGCCGAACAGGCTCAGTGCGCGCAGGCGCGTCACGGGATCGTCGACGGGCCGTCCCGAAATCCGCGCGATCAGTTCGGTCGTCACGTCGTGCAGCGGCTTGCGCATGCGCTTCAGCAGGATCTCGCTCGCGCTCGCCGGCTCCTGACCGCTTTGTTCGCGCGCGAAGAACATCCGCTGGTTCAGCGTCTTGGGCACCGTGAACATCCGCTGCGCCAGCACGGTCAGGATGTCGACGAACGCGTCGATCAGCGTGTCGGCGTCCGCATCGGCGTCGAGCGCCGCGCGCGCCTGCGCGACGGCGGGCCCGAACACCGCCCAGCCGAGTTCGGCGATCGATTCCACGCACGCGCGGTACACGCCTTCCTTGTTCTCGAAGTAGTACTGCAGCGCGGGCGCGTTCACGCCGGCCTTCGCGGCGATGTCCCGCGTCGATGCGCCCGCGAATCCGCGCTCGCCGAACAGTTCGATCGCTGCCTCGATGATCCGCTGACGCGTTTCGTCGCCGCGCGCATACCCGCCGGTCGACGTACGCCGCAGCTTCTTCGCTTCGCTCATGCCTTCCTCGTCACTCGATCGAACGACATTCTACTTGACACATTTTTATCAACTGGAATAATTCTTCCGCTCGGAATAAATTGGATCCTACATGTCGACGCCGCAAGACCCGCCACAGAAAGCAGATCGTCAGGAAAACGGAACAACGCCGCGCAACGGCGTCTCGAAGCGGCGCATCCTGCTCGCGATCGCCGTGCTCGCGGCAATCGGCGGCGCCGTATGGTTCGCCCGCTGGTGGACCGTCGGCCGCTTCATCGAAAGCACGAACGACGCCTATCTGCAGGCGGACAGCATGACCGCCGCACCGAAAGTCGCCGGCTACGTGACCGACGTATACGTGCGCGACAACCAGCCGGTGAAGGCCGGCGATCCGCTCGTGCGGCTCGACGTCCGCCCTTACCAGGTCGCGCTCGATCAGGCGAACGCAACCGTCGATGCGCGCCGCGCCGACATCGCGCGCGCCGAGGCCGAGATCAGCCAGCAGCGCGCGAATCTCGAACAGGCGCAAGCGCAGGCGAAGGTCTCGCAGATCAACGCACGGCATGCGAGCGACGAATACGCGCGCTATGCGCCGCTCGCGGCGACCGGTGCGGAAACGCGCGAGCGCGTCGCCGAGCTGAAGAGCACGCGCGACCAGGCGCTCGCGACGCTCGCCGCCAACAACGCCGCGATCGCCGCCGCGCGCACGCAGATCGCGTCGTTCGGCGCGCAGCTGCAGCAGGCGCGCGCGCAGCTCGAGGCCGCGCAGGCGAGCGCTGCGCAGTCGCGGCTCGACCTCGACAACACGACCGTGCGCGCAACGCTCGACGGGCGCGTCGGCGACCGTACGGTACGCGTCGGCCAGTACGTGCAGCCCGGCACGCGGCTGCTGACGGTCGTGCCGGTCGATGCGATCTACCTCGTCGCGAACTTCAAGGAAACGCAGATCGGCCGCATGCGTGTCGGCCAGCCGGTCGAACTGCACGTCGATGCGCTGCCGGACGATACGCTGTCGGGCGTCGTCGACAGCTTCGCGCCGGGCACCGGCGCGCAGTTCGCGCTGCTGCCGCCGGAGAACGCGACCGGCAACTTCACGAAGATCGTGCAGCGCGTGCCGGTGCGCATCCGCATCGCACCGGACGAGCGTGCGCGGCACATGCTGCTGCCGGGGCTGTCGGTGACGGTCGACGTCGACACGCGCTCGGCGCGCAACGAGAACCGTCATGGCTGAGCCGACTGCCACCGTACCGCCCGCGCCGCCGCATGAAGGCCGCGCGAGCGTGACCGACTGGATCGCCGTCGCGGCCGGCGCGCTCGGTGCGTTGATGGCGACGCTCGACATCTCGATCACGAACTCCGCGCTGCCGCAGATCCAGGGCGAAATCGGCGCGACGGGCACCGAGGGCACGTGGATCTCGACCGGCTACCTGATGTCCGAGATCGTGATGATCCCGCTCGCCGCGTGGCTCACGCGCGTATTCGGGCTGCGTAACTTCCTGCTCGTGAACTCCGCGCTGTTCATCGCGTTCTCGATGATGTGCGGCTGGTCGCATTCGCTCGCGATGATGATCGTCGGCCGGATCGGCCAGGGCTTCACCGGCGGCGCGTTGATCCCGACGGCGCAGACGATCATCCGCACGCGGCTGCCGCTGTCGCAACTGCCGGTCGGGATGACGCTGTTCGGCCTGATCGTGCTGCTCGGCCCGCTGTTCGGCCCCGTGCTCGGCGGCTGGCTCGCGGAGAACGTGAGCTGGAGCTGGTGCTTCTTTCTGAATCTGCCGGTATGCCTGCTGCTGATGGCGCTGCTCGTGTTCGGGCTGCCGTCGGACCGGCCGCAGTGGAGCACGTTCTTCAACGCCGACTGGCTCGGCATCGCGGGCCTCGCGATCGGGTTGAGCTCGCTGACGGTCGTGCTCGAGGAAGGCCAGCGCGAACGCTGGTTCGAATCGCAGATGATCGTCACGCTGAGCTACGTGTCGCTCGCGGGGATGATCCTGATCGCGCTGTCGCAGCGTTTCGCGAAGCGGCCGATCATGCGGCTGTCGCTGATGCGCAATCCGCGCTACGCGAGCGTGATCGTGATCGTGTCGGCGGTCGGCGCGGGGCTGTACGGCGTCTCGTATCTGCTACCGCAGTTCCTTGCGATCGTCGCCGGCTACAACGCGGAACAGGCCGGCTCGATCATGCTGCTGTCGGGGCTGCCCGCCTTTCTCGTGATGCCGATCCTGCCGCGGCTGCTCGGCAAGGTCGACTTCCGCATCCTCGTAATCTCCGGGCTGCTGCTGTTCTGTCTGAGCTGCATGCTCGACATCGATCTGACCGCGCAGAGCGTCGGCCACGATTTCGTCTGGTCGCAGCTGATTCGCGGCGTCGCGCAGATGCTCGCGATGATGCCGCTGAACCAGGCGTCGATGGCGGCCGTCGCGCGCGAGGACTCGGGCGACGCGGCGGGCCTCTACAACATGGCGCGCAATCTCGGCGGCTCGATCGGGCTCGCGATCATCGGCACCGTGATCGACCGGCGCACGACGTTCCATACGGCCGCGCTGCGCGAGTCGATCACCGCCAACGCGTCGATCGGGCAGGAGCGATTGTCGGCGTACGCAGCGAACTGGTTCGCGCAGACCGGCGACCTCGCCTATTCCAAAATGCGCGCGCTCGGCCAGCTCGCGCAGCAGATCCAGATACAGGCCGTCGTGATGACCTATTCCGAAACCTTCTACCTGCTGGGACTCGCGCTGCTCGCCTGCGTGCCGCTCGCGCTGCTGCTGAAGACGCCGCGCACGCCGCAGCCGATGTCGTCCGGCCACTGAACCCGCGATGAAGCCTCTCTTCCCGCCCCGCCGCCCTGCGCTCGCGCTGTGTGCTGCCGCGTGCCTGCTCGCCGGCTGCACGGTCGGCCCCGACTACCGCGGTGCGCCCGCCGCGCCCGACACGCCGACCTTCGTCCGCGCGCCGGCAACCGGCATCGACGCGGGCACGCCCGTGCCGAGCGCATGGTGGCATGCGCTGCACGATCGTCGGCTCGACGCGCTGATCGCCGCCGCGCTCGCGCACAATCCGGATCTGCATGCCGCACAGGCGAGATTGCGCGCCGCGCGCGCACAGCTCGCGCAGCAGCGCGCGGCCGAACTGCCGAAGGCGTCCGCCACGGTCGCGGCGATCCGCATGCGCGAGCCCGACGTCAGTACACTCGGCGCGCTGTTGCCGTCGAACGGATCGGGCCAGTCGGGCAGCGCACCGGCGACGCTCGGCACGGGCCCGCTGCAGCTCTATTCGGCCGGCTTCGACGCGACCTGGGAAATCGATCTGTTCGGCGGCACGCGGCGCGCGATCGAGGCGGCGTCCGCGCAGGCCGACGCGGTCGACGCGGATCTGGCCGACACGCAGGTGTCGATCGCGGCCGAAGTCGCAACCGCGTACGTCGATCTGCGCGACCGCCAGCAGCGTCTCGCGCTGTCGCGCCGCACCGCCGAACTGCAGCAGCAGATGCTCCAGCTCACGCAGCAGCGCCGTGCGCGCGGTGTCGCGGCCGACGCAGACATCGAGCGGCTCACCACGCAGGTCGAGAACACACGCGCGTCGCTGATTCCGCTCGATGCGCAGGTCACCGAATCGCTCGACCGCCTCGCGATCCTGACCGGCCGTGAGCCGGGCACACTCGATGCCGAGCTGTCGACCGAGGCAGCATCGTTGCCGACGCTGCCCGCGTCGGTGCCGGTCGGCGATCCGGCCGCGCTGCTCAAGCGCCGCCCGGACATTCGCGCGGCCGAGCGGCGGCTCGCGTCGAGCAACGCGCAGATCGGCGAGCATGTCGCCGACTACTTTCCCAAGGTGACGCTGCTCGGCGATCTCGGCTTCAGCGCGACCGATCCCGCCCATCTGTTCCGCAAGCAGAATGCGTCGTGGATCGGCGCGCCGTATCTGCAGTGGAACATTCTCGATTTCGGCCGCACGCGCGGCGCCGTGCGTGCGGCCGAAGCGGCGCGCGACGAAGCCGATGCAAACTATCGGAAGGCCGTGCTCGGCGCGCTGCAGGACGCGAATACCGCGCTGCAGCGCTACGGGCACCAGCGCGACCATGTCGTCGCACTGACCAAGGTGCAGGCATCGGCCACGCATTCGGCGACGCTGATGACCGAGCGCTATCGCGCGGGCGTCGCGTCGATGATCGATCTGCTCGATACGCAGCGCGAATCGCTCGCGGCGCAGCAGAACGTGATCGCGGCGCAGGCGGAGCTGATCAAGGACTACGTGTCGGTGCAGAAAAGTCTCGGGCTCGGCTGGGAGGCGGGCGACGCGTAGCGCATCGGTCGCGCGCGCGTCGTACGCCGGTCACGGCACGACCCGCGTCGACATGGCCGCGCGGATCCGGCACGGCGCGGTTCCTCTCGCCTGCGCCCGTCTTTTCGTTCGCCGAGCCAGAACAGTGCGTTCGATCCATGCATGCTAGCAACGCGGGGCGCTTCGCATAAGCTGACAGCCCCGACGCGCAGCGATCGATCAATCGTCTGACGTTAAAGGCGAAGACGACGCGCGCGTCGCGTCACGGTTCGTCGATCCGCTCGAACGCGTCCGCAAGAAAATCGACGAGCGCGCGCACCGCAGGCAGCAGTCCGCGACGCGACGGAAACACCGCGTGAATGATGCCGCTCTTCGGCGCCCATTCGGGCAGCACACGAACCAGCTCGCCGCGGCGCAGTTCGTCCGCGACCATCATCAGCGGCAGTTGCACGATCCCGGCGCCGGCCACAGCCGCGTGCCGCAGCGAGATCATGTCGTCGGTTACGAAGCGCGGCGTATGGCGTACCGCCGCGTGCACGCCGTCGGGCCCGTCGAGCTGCCACGTATGCTGCGGCTGCGCCGGCCCGAAATCGAGGCTCGGCCAACCGTCGAGATCGGCCGGCATCGCGACGGTGCGATCCCCGATCAGCGCCGGGCTCGCGAGCAGGCACCACGCGCGCTCGCCGAGCACGCGCATCACGAGATCGCTGTCCTGCAGCGGCGGCGGCCGCACGCGAATCGCGAGATCGATGCCTTCGCCGACCACGTCGACGACACGGTTCGTCGCTTCGAGATGCACGGTCACGCGCGGCGTCGCGGCCATGAACTCGGCAAGCATCGCGCCGATTCGCGCGTGCAGCATCGCGACAGGGCACGTAACGCGCACGATCCCCTGCGGCTCGCCGGTGATCCGGTCGATCGCCTGCTGCGCGGCCTCGACCTCGACGAGCATCGCCTTGCAGTGCGTGTAATAGCGCTGGCCGACTTCGGTAATCGAGAACCGCCGCGTCGAGCGCTGCACGAGCCGCACGCCGAGCCGCGCTTCGAGCATCGCGATGCGGCGGCTGAGCGTCGATTTCGGGATGCCGAGCGCGCGGCTCGCCGGCGCGAAACCCTTGTAGTCCACTACCTGCGCGAAGAAATAGAGATCGTTGAGGTCCTGCATCGGCCGCGCCCATCGTTCCATAAACGGGACAGTGAGGATAACGCGCACCGTCTACCGGCGCAAAACCGCCGCGTCTACGCTTACGCCGTGTCGAACCTCTACGGTCGTGTCGCGCCGATGATCAAACCCGTTCTTGCCGTATTCAGCTGCAGCGTTCCGTCCGTCGATGCGTCGGGCCGACAGGTGCAGACGTTTTTCTCGTCGCGCTCGCTCGGCGGCCATCTGCGGCCCTTCGGCCGGCTCGACTGCATGCGTTCCGGCGAGCCGCCCGCAGCACGCCGGCACGCCGCACCGGCGCCGGCGCCGGCAAGCGTGAGCTGGTACCCGAGTGCCACCGATGCGCGCGATGTCGCAACGTCGGCACCGCTGCTCACGCTGACGTTCGAGTCCGCAACGCCGAACGGCGCTACCGGTCGTCGCGACGCACGCATCGAGCGCGCCGCGGTGCCGATCGTGCCGCTGCCCGGCGGCGGCCGCATCGGCGTGATCGCCGGCGCGTGTCGCGGGCGGACCGGACCGGTCACGTGCGTCGGCGCCGCCGACATATGGGACATCGCGCTGCCGCTTCGCGCGAGCATGCCGCTTCCGGCCGACGCCGGCGATCGTGCGGCGATCGCGGTCGTCGACGGACGCGTTCGTATCAACGGGGAGCTCGACGTCCATCCGATGCATCTGGTCGTGTTCGCCCGTGCGGGCCATGACGCGAGCATCGACGCACTCGCGCCGTCGACGCTGGTGTTCCTCCGTGTCCGTTCCGCCCGCCCGGCACGAAACGGCGCTTGGACAAGCGGCGCGGAGAACCTACGATGAATCCACGAGGACGTGGGATTTCGGCCGTACCGCCGCTTCACGTGATGCGCTGCGACATGTCGCGATGGTCCGCTCCCGCATGCGCGGGTTGCGCGATCCGGCACGTTCGATCGTCGACGCGCGTCGTTGCGCAGCCCAACCATCCTTGCCAGAGCCACTCATGAAGTCCTTGAACAACGACGACATCCACGCGTTCCTCCTCGCGGTCGAACAGCAGAGCATCACAGAGGCCGCCCGCCGGCTCGGCCTGTCGAAATCGGTGATCAGCAAACGGATCAGCGATCTCGAACGCCTGCTCGGCGTGCAGTTGCTGATGCGCTCGACCCGCAACGTCGTTCCGACCGAAGCCGGCCAGATCTTCTACGAAGCTGCGTCGGAATCGATGCGCCGCCTGCTCGAAGTCGCGGAAGACGTCGCCGAGCGCTCGCACGGACTGTGCGGCGAACTGCGCATCACGTCTCCCGTGAGCCTCACGCGGCTCTGGCTCGGCCCAGCGATTGCCAAATTCGCGGCAGCGCATCCGCACCTGCGTGTGACGGTCGAAACCGACGATCGCGTGGTCAACATCGAGACCGAGCGCTTCGACGTCGCGATCCGCGCGGCGCGCCTGCCGGACAGCACGCTGATCGCACGGCGGATCGGGTCGTGTGCGCGCGTCGTCGTATGCAGTCCGGATTACCGCGCACAGTACGGCGAACCGCATTCGATCGAGCAGCTGGTCGGGCACAGGTGCCTGAACTACAGCACAGCGGCGCCATCCGTCACGTGGTCGTTCAGGGCGAGCGGCGCCACGGGAAAACCGCGCGTGGTCAGCCCGCGCAGCGTGTTCCTGTCGAACAACGGCGAAACGCTGCGCGACGCAGCAGTTGAGGGAATCGGCATCGCGATGCTGCCGATATACATCGCGGACGAAGCGCTGCGCGACGGGCGCCTCGTGCGCGTGCTTGCGCACGAGGCGCCGCAGGACGAGGTCGTTTATGCGGTCTATCCGCGCAGCCCGTTCACGAGCAACAAGCTGAAGCAGTTCATCGAGCACGCACGCATCGCGTTGCTCGATCCGCCGTGGGGCCGCCGCGACGATAACGACGCCCCCGCGAACATCGCGCCTGTCGACATGGTTTGACGGCGCAGTGCGCGTCGTGCGCGCGGCGCATACGTCGCAGCCACGCGCGTGCAGTGGCGTGCGCTTACCGTTCGATGCAAAAGTTACGCCCGGTTGCAAACCTGACCACCTCGACCCGAGCGACGGCGCTATGCTTCGATCCACCCACAATAACGTCGAACGGGGGAACAACCCGATGAACGGCCTCTCGAAAGCCACGCTGTGCGCAGCACTGATCCCCGTCGCACTGGCCGGGTGCGGCGGCGACGACAACGGCCCGCAGACCGGCACGCTGCATGTCGCAATGACGGACGCGCCTTCGTGCGGGTTCGAACACGTCTACGTGACCGTCTCGCAAGTCCGCGTCAACGCGAATCCGAATGCGAACGACAACGATGCAGGCTGGTCGACGATTTCGCTCGCGACGCCGCAGAAGATCGATCTGCTATCGCTGACCAACGGCGTCCTCGCCGATCTCGGTCAGACGGCGCTGCCCGCCGGCCAATATCAGCAAGTGCGTCTCGTGCTCGCGCAGAACCAGGGCAATAGCCTCGCGAACTCGGTCGTACCGAGCGGCGGCACCGAGCAGGCGCTCGCGACGCCGAGCGCGACGCAAAGCGGTTACAAGATCATCCAGCCGTTCACCGTGCAGCCCAACACGCTCGTCGATCTCGTGCTCGACTTCAACGCGTGCAAGTCGATCGTCCAGCGCGGCAATGGTTCGTATGCGCTGAAGCCAGTCGTCACCGCGATTCCGACCGTCGTGAGCGGCGCGATCTCCGGCTACGTCGCGGCGGCCGAAGCCGGTGCAACCGTGTACGCCGAACAGGGCGGCAAGGTCGTCCGCGGGACGGTTGCCGACAGTTCCGGGAAGTTCGTGCTGTCGCCGCTGATCCAGAGTTCGACTCAGGGCAACTACGACGTCGTGATCGTGCGGAGCAATTTCGCATCGGGCATCGTGCGCTCGGTGCCGGTCGTCGTGAAGACGACCACGGCCGTATCGGCATCGGACGCGCCGATCGCGCTGCCGGCGTCGACGATGGGCGCCGTCAGCGGAACGGCCACGCCGAGCGCCAACGCGTTCGTGCGCGCGCTCCAGACGATCGATGCGAACGCATACGAAATCACGTCGATCAACGCAAACCAGGATACCGGCGCGTACTCACTGTCGGTACCGACCGCGGCGCCCGTCGTCGGCACCTACACGGGTTCGCTGCCGGTCGCGCTTGCCGCCGCACCGACCGCCGCCGCACGATATACGATCGAAGCGGACGCGGAGTCCGGCGCGACGCAGTCGGCGAACGTCGATGCGACGGCGAATCCATCGAACGTCAACTTTTCTTTCTGACGACTCTGCCTCATTGTCGGAAGGGCCGCGCGGCCCTTCCGATCTTCACCGGAGAACGAAGTGAAAAAACAGATCATCGCGCTGCTTGCCGCAGCGACCGTGGCAGGCCTGCTCGCCGGCTGCGTCGCATATGTGCCGGGGCCGCCCGTTGTCGTTGCGCCGCAAGGCGGCCCGGGGAACGGTTTCTGTCCGCCGGGACAGGCAAAGAAAGGCAATTGCTGAACGCTAGAAGGCCCGCATGCCGCGGGCCTTCTGCTTTCACGGGTGAAGCAGCGGATAGACGACAAGTCCAATGACCGCTGCGCCCGCAACGATCGCCGGCTCGGGCAGCTTGCGGAAGCCGACCAGCAGCGCAACCGTCGCGAGCGCAAGCAGTACGGTCGGCACATCGTAGATCGACCGGCGCGCAAGCACGATCACCGCCCCCGTAATCGCACCGACCGCCGCGGCCGTCACGCCGTCGACGAACGCGAGGATCGACGGCAGCTTCCCGTACTTCTTGAAGTAAGGCGCGGGCAGGATCGTGAACAGATAGCACGGCAGGAATGTGGCGGCCGCCGCGACACAGGCGCCCGGCAGTCCCGCGACGAGATAGCCGATGAAGCCGACCGTGATCACGACGGGCCCCGGCGTGATCATCGCGACGGCGACCGCGTCGACGAATTGCCGCTCGCTGAGCCAGTGATGGTCGGTCACGACACCGCCATACAGAAACGGGACGATCGCGAGCCCGGAACCGAACACGAACGCCCCTGCTTTCGCGAAGAACGCGCCCAGCTGCATCAGCAGCGGCCAGCCGACCATCGCGGTCGCGCCGGCGGCGCCCGGTAGCACGGCGGCCGACACGATGCCCGCGGAGCGGTCGCGCAACCACCGCGGCGGCGCGCGCCGCAGCCACACGACGACGCCCGCCGCGACGAACAGCCATGCCGCCTCCGATTCGGTCACGACCGTCACCGCGGCCGTGATCAGATAGATCGCCCAGAGCAGCACGTCGCGGCCGACGCATTTGGCCGCGAGCTTGCGCGCACTGACCGCGATGATCCCGACGACAGCCGCGCCGACGCCGTAGAACACGGCATGCATCCACGCAATGCCGCCGAACGTCGCGTACGCCCAGCCGAGCGCGACGACCATCAGGAACGACGGCAGCACGAACGCGAGGCCGACGAGCGTCGCGCCGAGAATGCGGTAATGCACATAGCCGAGGTAGATCGCGAGCTGCGCGGCGAGCGGCCCCGGCGCCAGTTGCGCAAGCGCCAGCCCTTCCTTGTAGTCGGCTTCCGCGAGCCATTGCCGCGTGTCGACGAGGTCGCGCCGCATGTAACCGACGAGCGCGACCGGGCCGCCGAAACCGAACGTGCCGAGCCGCACGAAATAGCCGATCATCTGCGCCAGCGTGTACGCCGGGCGGTCATGGGGGGCCGGAGCCGGCGGCGCGTCGCACGCGTCGATTTTCGGAAGCCTGTTCATGGAAGCCTGCCCGTCATGTCGATGAAGCGCGCGTGCCGTGCGCATGGTGCGCATACAGCGAGTCGAGCACCGTACTCATTTCGCGCAGCAGCGCGTCGTCGTCGGGCAGCCGCATGCGCGCGCCGGCGAGAATCGCCTCGAAGCCGCCCGCTTCCGGCGCGGTCGTCCCGCCGACGTCCAGCGCATGCACGAGCGCCGCGATGCGGTTGAGCGCGCGATCGTCGTCGAGTCCGAAGCTCGCGAGCAGCACTTCGAACGACACGAGGCCGCCGACATGCGTAAACGTCGCGCCGTCGAAGTCGAAGCCCAGCGCATCCGCCGGGCAGTCGGCCGGATCGTCCAGCCACAGAAAGCGCGCGTGCGGATCGATGAATCGCTGAATCAGCCATGCGCATGCGACGCGGTCGGCCCACAGACGCCGGCGCGTCGCCCAACGCTGCCCCTGATGGCGCGAACGGTCGCGGCGCGCGATCGCGCCCGCCGCCGGATGCGGTTCACCGGCCGACAGACGGGTTTCGATCGCGGCGGAAAAGTGTCGCCACTGCACATCGGCGGCGCCGGCCGCGTCGTCGGGAAAGAAATCGATCTCGCATATCGCGCGATAGCTGCGCGCATGGCGCCGCTTCAGGCGCGCGAGATCGTCCGCGCCGAGGTTCGCGAGCATGTCGTGCGCGTTCTCGAGTTCGGCGCGCCATGCGGCAAAATCCGCGCGGCGATCGAACAGCGCACGCAACGCGCGGTTCTGCTCGGCATCGCGGGCGACGATGTCGAGCAGCCACGACTGTCCGCCTTCGCGGCGCGCATCGTCGGCAAGCGCGCGAAGCTGCGACGCCTGCTCCACATGCGCCGGCAGCAGGTACGCGCCGTCACGCAGCGCGGCGCAACCGATGGCCTTCAACGCGCGCCAGATTCGCATCCGCGCGGTCGCACCGGAGGTCGGCAGGCTGACGATCAGCAGCAGCCACGAATCGAGGGCAACGTTCATGGCCGCAGCATAGTCGCACGTCGCGACCGCTTCAATCGTGTAGAGATCGCTACGTTTTTGCGCCGCGCCGGCCGGCGCGGCGTGCGCATCGGTAGCTTCCCTGATCCGCATCCGGGCACATACCGATATGATGCGCGTACGCATCGCCGGCGCCTCCCTCCACTCGAACGAGGAGCACAGATGACCCGTGCCTACACGTACCGCGGCTACACGATCGATGTCGACTGCGAGTTCAGGCTCGACGAAACGCCGGACGCCGACACGATGGACGACGCGCGATTCGGTTTCGTCGCGGTCGTCCAGGTACGCGCCGTCGACACGCCGTCGCGCGTGCTGGCGCCGATCCGGCTCGCCGACGACGGCGGCCGATTGTTCACGGACAGCCTCGCGGCGCTCCGCGCGGGCCGCCGCGCGGGCGAGATCCTCGTCGACGACTTGCTGATCGGCACGTGCGCCGCCGATAGAGCGGCACGCGGCTGAACTGCCGCGTCGCTCAGTGCTGGCGCTTTCGCCGCAATTCGTGTGTGGAATAGACCGACAGGAAGATGCCGAGCATCGCGACACCGGACGCGACGAAGTCGTTGCCGGCGGCCGCGCCGTGCAGCGCGCGCTGGAACAGGTCGAGACTCAATCCGACACCTGCGAGCAGCAATCCTGCGGCCACACCCCACGCGGCACCCGTAGCTTTCTCGTTTATATTTTTCATACGACATCCATCGGCAAACGTTAGCGGCAGCGCGCTCGTGAGCGGCGCACCGCCGTGATCGGATCCACTATATCCGCTAACCAATCGGCCGCGGTTAAGTGCTTTTCCCAATAACGGATTGCGAATGGTTGCGGTCGTCATGCACCGGCGCCGCGCGACGACGCAGGTATGGATCGCGTCGCGCGGTCCGTCAGACTTCGGGTTGCCGAACGCTTGCCGACGGCGCCGGACTGCACGCGCCGTAGCGCGCGACGGCCAGCTCCTCGACGTAGTCGCACGCGGACAGTTCCGAATCGAACGACTGCCCGTTCGCATGCCGGATCGAATCCAGATACGCGACGTCGACCGCACTGCCGACACCCGAACGCGTCGTCACGCGCATGCGTCCGACATAGCCCGCGACTTCTCCGGTTTCGTGTCGAACCGCGATCGCGGTAATGAAGACTCTGTATATCCCGATTGCAAGAATACGTGGCATCCCCGGCCCTCCTCCATCGGAGCGTAGCACGGGCGTTCTACAAGAAAGCTCGGGGGATGTCCCGATTTGCGGCGCAATGCCGTTTGCGTTCGGTCGATCAGCGAGATCGCAGCCGCTCGAGCTGCTCGATCGACGTCGACACGACGTCGACGACGTGCTGGGCGATGTCCTCGTCGGACATTCCCGATTCCACGTACTGCCGAATACTCATCGTTCTCGGACGGTGCGAACGATGATCTTCGTCGACGATGTAAATCTTTGCCGTCGATTCGTCGGGCAGTACGACGACCTGGACAGTTTTACCGCGGACGAGCGCCTGCATGCACAGGGTGGACATATCGGATCTCCGTTTCCGTTGCCGCGTTCTCGAATGACAATGATAGTTTCGGGAAGCAGTTTGACAACCTTCCCGGCCATTCATTATTAATTGGAAACAATAGATCGCAATAGGGGCTTTCTACGGGGCGTGCCTGCGGCCGAACGCTCGACGCATGCGACGCTCAAGCCCGCGGCTTGTGCGTGCGCCGAAGCGCGCGAAGGTAGGCGCACAGCATGTCGGCGAGTTCGTCCGCATAGGCATGGATCTCCGCACGCGTGCGGCGCACGCGCGAAAAATTGCTGCCGACCGAACCGAGCGTCGTCGAAATCAGGTCCGTCGCCAGCGTGCGCGTCGCATCCGGCACGGCCGGCAGCACTTCGGCCATGAACGCATCGATCATCCGGTTGCCTTCGGCCCGCGCGCTGCGCGCCTCGGGACTGTCCCGATAGAGCGGCGCCGCGTCGTTGAGCGCGCTGCGAACCTCCGCCTCGTCGCACTCCGAGCGCAGGAACGCATGCACGAGCGTGCGCAGCCGATCGAACGGCGGCGTACGCGTGTCCTGCAGAATGTCGCCGAGCATCCGCGTCGTCTGCATCCATTCGTCGGCCTGCAGGCGAAACAGGATCGACGCCTTGTTCGGAAAGTACTGATAGACAGAGCCGACGCTGACGCCCGCCTTCTCCGCCACACGCGCGGTGGTGAAACGTGCGGCGCCCTCCTTCGCGAGAACCTGTGTCGCCGCTTGCAGGATCGCGCCGACGAGTTCCGTCGAACGCGCTTGCTGCGGCTGCTTGCGAAAGGCGATTTGCGTGCGTCGGCGTGTGGTCATGATCGTCGTGTGCGTGAGTGCATCGCGCGGGGCGTCGATATCGGACGGTGTGGCGCGTCCGCGAATGCGAATGATTGTTCGCATACTAGCGCGGTATCGGTTTCCTGCTCAATCGTCCGTCAAGCAGACGCCTCGGCGTTGCCTCATCGCGCTTTGCCGGCAACACCGCCCCGGATTTCCTGACCAAAAACCTGAGCCTTCGCCTCTGCTTCACGTCGCGCGCTGCACGCGAACTACGCTGAAACGGCGTATTGCGCGGATTTTTCGCGATCTCAACGCGTGACCCGTCACGCCGCAAATGCGAATCCCAATGCGAATTTCCAATGCGAATGGTTCGTCATATTCTTTGCTCAACGCGAATGATCCTTCGCGTTTTTCTGCCCCGAGCCAACCCCAACCTTTCACGCAGGACATTCATGACGACGACTCTCACCACCGCACCGCTCGCTCCGCTGCTCGACAGCCTGTTCGCGCAGGCCCAAGCCGACGGCAGCCATGCCGTACTGAACATTTCGCGGGACGAACGCGAACGCCTGATGCGCAGCAAGACCGAGTATCGCAGCCTCTATGGCCAGCTCAAGGATTTGTGGCTGCCGGTCTCGCGCGAGACCGGCGTGCTGCTGTATCAGCTTGCACGCAGCACGAACGCGCGCCATATCGTCGAATTCGGCACGTCGTTCGGACTCTCGACCCTGTACCTGGCCGCGGCGCTGCGCGACAACGGCGGCGGCAGGCTGATCGGCAGCGAGTTCGAACCGTCGAAGGTCGCGAAGGCGCGCGCGCATCTGGCGGCGGGCGGTGTCGCCGATCTGGTCGAAATCCGCGAAGGCGACGCGCTGCAGACGTTGGCCGGCGACCTGCCGGAATCGATCGACCTGCTGCTGCTCGACGGCGCGAAGGCGCTCTACAACGACGTGCTGGATCTCGTCGAAAGTCGATTGCGCGCCGGTGCGCTGATCGTCGCGGACAACGCCGACTACTGCCCGGACTATCTGGCGCGCGTACGCGATCCGCACAACGGCTATCTGTCCGTGCCGTTCGGTGCGGACGTCGAACTGTCGATGCGGTCGGTGTGAAATCCGTCGGGCATCGCCCAGGGAACGATCGTTGCTGAGTGCGCATCCGAGGCGGCGCTTCCGCTCCGCCGTCATTGGAGAAAACATGAGAGCACTGCGCTGGCATGGCAAGCACGACGTGCGCTGCGATACCGTTCCCGACCCGATCATCGAAAGCGGCCGCGATGCGATCGTCAAGGTGTCCGCATGCGCGATCTGCGGATCCGACCTTCACCTGTTCGATGGCCTGATGCCGTCAATGAAGCACGGCGACATTCTCGGCCACGAGTTCATGGGCGAAGTCGTCGAGGTCGGCAAGGACAACGCATCGCTGAAGATCGGCGATCGCGTGGTCGTGCCGTTTACGATTTTCTGCGGCGAATGCGATCAGTGTCGCCGCGGCAATTTCTCGGTTTGCGAACGCACGAATCGCAACCGAAGCGATGCCGATCGCGTGTTCGGCCACACGACGGCCGGGCTGTTCGGGTATTCGCACCTGACCGGCGGCTATCCCGGCGGCCAGGCCGAATACGTGCGCGTGCCGTTTGCGGATCGCACACACATCCGGATACCGGACGGCCTGACCGACGAACAAGTCCTGTTCCTCGGCGATATTCTGCCGACCGGCTGGCAGGCGGCGGTGAATTGCGAGATCGAGCCGACCGACACGGTCGCCGTGTGGGGCGCCGGTCCGGTCGGCCAGATGGCGATCCGCAGCGCGCTGCTGCTGGGCGCCAGGCAAGTGGTGGTAATCGATCGCGTTGCCGAACGGCTCGAGATGGCAAAGCGAAGCGGCGCGATTCCGATTCATTTCGAGCAGGAAAGCGTGCTCGACCGGCTCGGCGAGCTCACGCACGGCAAGGGCCCCGAAAAATGCATCGATGCGGTCGGGATGGAGTCGCATGCGACGCGGTCCGCGGACGCGATCTACGACCGCGTCAAGCAGGCGATGATGCTCGAAACGGACCGGCCGCACGTGCTGCGCGAGATGATCTACGTGTGCCGCCCGGCGGGCATTCTCTCGATACCGGGCGTGTATGCGGGCGTGCTCGACAAGATCCCGTTCGGCGCCGCGATGAACAAGGGACTGACATTCCGCATGGGACAGACGCACGTCAACCGCTGGACCGACGATCTGCTCGAGCGCATACGGTCCGGTCAGTTCGATCCGTCGTTCGTCATCACGCATACCGTCCCGCTCGAGAAAGGGCCGGACATGTACAAGGTGTTTCGCGACAAGCTAGACGGCTGCATCAAGGTGGTCATGAAGCCGTAGGTGCAGTGAACGGCGTTGGCCGCGCGCTCGACACCGACACCGTGCGGCCGCTTCGATCGTATCGAGCGGCAGACCGGCGCGAACGCATGCCTGCGCCGTGTCGCGCGACGCCCGGTAAACTGCGCGCTCAACCGATACGACAATGTCTCGATCATGGTCCGATCAGAACCTGCTCCGAAAGGGAAAAACGGCATCGTTAGCGAACAGCCGCCGGGCGACAACGCCTCGACGGCAGGCATGATGCGCGGCTGATCCGAATGTCTGTCGCAATCGTACTGTTTCGCCGCGACCTGCGGCTTTCCGATCATCCCGCGTTGTCGGCGGCATGCGCGCGGCACGATGCCGTGCTGCCCGTCTACGTACACACGCCGGATGAGGACGCGATCTGGTCGCCGGGTGCGGCGAGCCGCTGGTGGCTGCACCACAGCCTGACGTCGCTCGATCGAGCACTTCGGCAGCAAGGCGGGCGATTGCTCGTGATGCAGAACGATCCGACGATCGCCGTGCCGGCGCTCGCACGCGCGGTCGGCGCACAGTGCGTGTACTGGACGCGCCGCTACGAGCCGGCTGCCATCGCGTGCGATGCGGCGCTGAAAAGCGCGTTGCGCGCGCAAGGCGTCGCCGCGCAGAGCTACCCCGGCACGCTCTGGCAGGAACCCTGGAAAGTCGCGACCGACTCCGGGCAGCCCTATCGCGTCTTCACACCTTTCTGGCGCAAGCTGCGCACGAGCTTGTCCGACTGCCATCCGCTACCGGCAGCACGGCCTCGCCGATGGATGACGACGGACGATTCGACTGCCGTCGAGGCGATCGGCCTGCTGCCGCGCGTCCGATGGGACGCGGGACTGGCCGAGGCGTGGCGCCCCGGCGAAGCGGGCGCGTGGGAACGTCTGGCGGAGTTCGTCGACGAAGCGCTGGCCGAATACGGCGACGCGCGCGACGCGCCGGCCCGCATGGGTACCTCGCGGCTTTCTGCACACCTGCATTACGGCGAGATCACGCCGACGCAGATTCTACGAACGCTGCAAGAACGCGCGTCGCGGACGACCGACCGCGATCGGCCCGACCTGGAGCCGTTTCTGCGGGAGCTCGGCTGGCGCGAGTTTGCGCATCATCTGCTCTACCATTTCCCGCACACGACCGACGCCAACTTCGATGCACGGTTCGACACCTTTGCGTGGGCGCCCGACGACAATGATGACTTGGCGCGTTGGCAGCAGGGGCGTACCGGCATTCCGCTCGTCGATGCCGGCATGCGGCAGCTTTGGCAGACCGGCTGGATGCACAATCGCGTGAGAATGGTGGTCGCGAGCTTTCTGACCAAGAACCTCCGCCGGCACTGGCGGCACGGCGCGCGATGGTTCTGGGACACGCTCGTCGATGCAGACCTGGCGAACAACACGCTGGGCTGGCAATGGGTGGCCGGCTGCGGGGCCGATGCCGCACCGTACTTCCGCGTATTCAATCCGTATCTGCAAGCCGCCAAGTTCGACCCCGACGCCGCGTATCTCAAGCGCTGGCTCCCGGAGTTGTCGGCGCTGCCGGCCAACGTGCTGCATCAGCCGTGGAAGCATCCGGCCGCGCTGTCAGCCTGCGGCTATCCCGCGTCCATGGTCGACCTTGCCGCTTCGCGACAAGCCGCGCTGGCGGCGTATGCGCGGCTTTCAAGGCCACGCGGCGGCGCGTGACGCCGTCGTTGTGGCCGTCGCGCGGGCACTGCGCGGGCAAACCCCGATCGCGAAAATCGCCGCCGGCCCGCGCGGCCGCTGGTAGACTTTGGCAGCCCCGGCCGGGCTCGCCGTTTCTTCGGCTTGCGCTCGCCGTGCGTCACGACTTTTAACATCGCGATACGATCACCGGCGGATAATATCGGCGTCAGTCATCGAGTTGCTGAAGTCTCGTCCGGTCATTATCCGACTTGGTCATCATGGAAAATCGTCTGAGCTATGTTCAGGTCACCGCCTGCGCCGAACGGGAGATACAGCATCATCTGATGGCGGCGGCCACGCGTCCGCGCGGCAGTCACGCGGCCGATCTGCATCTCGGCGCGGCCATCGGCGCATTCGACCTGTGGCGCTGCCTCATGACCGAGCTCGGTGCCGAAGGGTTCGAACAAAGTTACGCGACCGACGCACAACGCCTTCAGGCGTCGCTCGGCTCCGCCTCGTCCTCCTGAACGCGCCCTCGTCGGCGCCGTTTTCGTCGCCGCGCCAAACGATTCGAAGCCGACCCGGAAAACCGTAACGCCCCCGTGCCCGGCGCGTTGTCGCGGCCCGACGCGTTCCCGTGACGCGCGGGAAACGCCAGATCGCGCCGATACTTCGGGTCATAATCGGGCTCGCGAAAATCTATCAAAAGATGACGTTATCGCGCGACATCGGAAACATTTCTTCGATATCGAATCGCGCGACTGTCCGACGAACTCGAGGCCACGCAAGCGCAGCTCAAGACGGTCGTCGCCGAATTCGAATCGGCCAATGAGGAACTGCGTACGGCCAACGAGGAAATGCTCAGCACCAACGAAGAGCTGCAAAGCGCGAACGAGGAACTGCTGCTGGCCAAGCAGGAACTCGAGTCGGCCAATCAGGAGCTTGCGTCGCTGAACGACGAGCTGAAATCGCGCAACGAGCAACTCGACCGCGTCAACGACGATCTGAGCAACCTGGTCGAAGGCATCCCGCTACCGGTCGTCGTGCTGGATCGGCAGTTGCGCCTTCGGCATTTTTCGCCGCAGGCGCAAGCGCTGTTCGGATTGCCGGACGACAGCGTAGGACAACCGCTGGCGCAGTTGAACAGCCTGTTCTCGGCGGTCGACCTCGAACGCGTCGTGCAGTCGGCCGTGCAGGGATTGGCGGATGTAGAGCACGAGTATCAGGACAGCGAAGGCCGATGGTGGCTCGTCAACGTGCGTGCCTATCGCACGGCCGACGATCGCATCGACGGCGCCGTACTCGCCTTCCAGGACATCCATCAGCTCAAAAGCGCGCTCGGCACCGCGCAGTCCGCGCAACTCGATGCGGAACGGGCCAATACCGCGAAGGACAACTTTCTCGCCCTCGTATCGCACGAGCTGCGCGCGCCGCTGAACGTGATCTCCAGCTGGGCGGCCGTGCTCATGACGGCAAGCGAGCGCGGCATGCCGACCGACGAGCAAATGAGTCAGCGCGCGGTCACGACCATTCTGCGGCATTGTCAGCTGCAGGCCGAACTGATCGACGATTTGCTGGACGTCTCGCGCATCTCGTCGGGACGGTTCTCGCTCGATTCGAAGCCGGTCGACTTTGCAGCGGCCGTACGCACCGTGGTGGAAAGCCATCGCCCGGTGGCGGCCAAAAAGGACATCATGCTCGCGACGTCGGGATTGCAAAGCCAGGCGGTCGTCAGCGGCGACGCGCGTCGTCTGCAGCAGGTCGCCTCCAACCTGATCGGCAATGCGCTGAAGTTCACGCCGCAAGGCGGCCGCGTGGAGGTCGCGCTGACGCGTCTCGGTGCACTCATCGAGCTCTCGGTCGCCGACAACGGCATCGGCGTCAAACCGGAATTGCTGCCGCGTCTGTTCGACCGTTTCATGCAGTCCGACACCAGTCGCACGCGCCAGTATGGCGGCCTTGGCCTGGGCCTCTCGATCGTCAAGCATCTGGTGACGGCGCACGGGGGCACGGTGACCGCCAGCAGCGAGGGCGAAGGTCGCGGTACCAGGCTGACGGTTCGCATACCGTTGCTGCAGACCGCCGCGACCGAAGAGGGAACCGTCGCTGCTGCACCCGCGGAATCGGCACGGCTCGACGGCCTGTCGGTGCTGCTCGTCGACGACGACGTGCCGGCCCAGGAGCCGTTGGCGCACTTGCTGCGCGGGCTCGGCGCGCAAGTGCAGATCGCTTCCGGTGCGAAAGAAGCGCTCGCTTGTCTCGCTGCCGGCTCTTTCGATATTCTCGTCAGCGATCTCGCCATGCCCGGCGCCGACGGCCATGCACTGCTGCGCGACGTGCGCAGTCGCGAAGGCGGCCGACGGCGCATCTACGCGCTGGCCCTGACGGGCCTCGCGTCGATACACGATCGGGACGCCGCAATTGCCGCCGGCTTCGACGATCATTTGCCGAAGCCGGTGGACGTGAAGGTGCTGCTGGAAAAGCTGTCTCTGGGGCGGGGCAGATAGCCAGCCGACGCGGAGCTACGTCCTCGGCATCCGCCGGCTGCTCGCCGGCAATACAGGTCGATGGTGGCGGCCACGCAGCGGCGGCGCCATCGACGTCCTGTATCGGCCCGCGCATGATGCGTGCGTGTCGATCGACGGAGCCGGTCGGCCATGTCGGCCGTTGCGCATCGACACCGCCGCTCCGCGTCCAGTTCATCGAACAACACCGCGCCGGGCTAGAGTACTGTCGATATCTTCTCTGAACCGATAAATCGAAATGCGTAGCCACGCCCCTCGCGGCAAATGAACCCCGCACACGGATAGGGAAAGTGCGCCGGCAAAATCAGCGTATCGGTGTCGGCATGGGCTTCGAAGAACGCTCGCCTGGATCGACGCGATTGTTCGGGATCGACACAAAACCTCGTGCTCCAGTCCGGATTTTCGAATTGCAGCGCCGTATGAAACAGGTCGCCGGAAATAATCGCTCGCTCGCGATTGCTTTCGATGCAGACGCCGACATGACCGGGCGTATGTCCGGGCAGAGGAATCAAGCGAATGGACGAATCGATGACATGTCGCGAATCGACCATATCGGCGAGTCCGGCGTCGAAAAGCGGCAATACGCTGTCGCCGATGTAGTCGCCGGTTCTCTCCAGCGGCGATCTCGCCAGCTCGCTCGACCAAAACTCGAATTCCTCGTTGACGAACAGGTAGCGCGCGTTGGGAAACGTGGGGCGCCACCTGCCGTCAGCGTAGTAGGTGTTGCAGCCGACATGATCGACGTGCAGATGTGTGGAAAGCACCCTGTCGACGTCCTCGACGCGGATGCCGGCCGCCTGCAGCCGGCTCAGCCAGCCGAAACGGGCTTCATTGAATTCGACTCGCGCCCTGGCCTTGCAGTCCCCGACGCAAGTGTCGACCATCAGCGTGGTACCGTCGCTTTCGATCAGAAAGCCCTGGATAGCGATGACCAGCCGCTCGCTGCCGACGTCGTAGAGCTTGCGATCGGTGCTAAAGACGGATGCCGATACGGACTGCTCCGTCGCGTCGGGATAGAGTTCTTGCCATCGCAGCAGCGGCGCGACCGACTCGGCGATGACGGTCACTTTGACTGCACCGATATTCAACCGATAGACCAGCGGTTGATGCTGACGAGAAGCCGACAGGGTTCGCATGGTGATTCACCAGAATCGAGTCGCAGTCACTCGCTGCGACTGTGGAAGAAACACAAGGCAACGCCGCCGCCACGACGGCTCACTGCGCATCGCTCGTGGCCGGCTGTCGCCGCTTTAACAGATCCAGCGCGACATCGACGATCATGTCTTCCTGGCCGCCGACCATCTTGCGTCTGCCCAGTTCGACCAGAATGTCGACGGTCTTCAGCCCGTATTTGCTGGCGGCGACTTCCGCATGACGCAGGAAGCTCGAATAAACGCCGGCGAAACCGAGCGCAAGCGTTTCGCGGTCGACACGTACCGGCCGATCCTGAAGCGGCCGGACAAGATCGTCGGCCGCGTCCATGAGCCGGTACAAATCGCAGCCATGATTCCAGCCCTGTCGCTGTGCCGCCGCAATGAATACTTCGAGCGGCGCATTGCCCGCGCCTGCGCCCATGCCGGCCAGGCTCGCATCGATGCGATCGCATCCCTCCTCCACGGCAACCAGCGAGTTGGCCACGCCGAGGCTCAGGTTGTGATGCGCGTGCATTCCGGTTTGCGTGTCGGCTTTCAATACCGCTTTGAGGGCACGGAACCTGTCGCGGATCTCGTTCATGCCGAGCGCACCACCGGAATCGACCACATAAACGCAGGTGGCGCCGAACGTTTCCATCATTTTCGCCTGCTCAGCGAGCTTCTGCGGGGTCGTCATGTGGCTCATCATCAGAAAACCCACCGCGTCCATACCGAGTTCGCGCGCAAAGTCGAGATGCTGGCGCGATACATCGGCTTCCGTGCAATGCGTTGCCACGCGCACGACGCGTGCGCCTGCATCGAACGCCTGCCGTAGATCATGGGTGGTTCCGATGCCGGGAATCAGCAGCGTGGCGATCTTCGCCCGCTTGACGCTTTCCGCAGCGGCTGCAATCCACTCGACGTCGGTATGGGCGCCGAATCCGTAGTTGAAGCTCGATCCCTGGAGGCCATCGCCGTGAGCGACCTCGATGCTGTCGACGCCGGCATCGTCGAGCGCTGCGGCAATCGCCCTGACATGGTCGATGCCGTATTGATGACGGATCGCATGGCTGCCGTCGCGCAGCGTCACGTCCGAGATGTAAAGCTTCTTTTCTGCTGAAGTCATTGCGTCGTCTCCTTGAAGCCGCGAGCGATGCCGGCGGCCATCCGGCGCCGGGCCATCATGTCGCCGCAGGCGAGTGCCGCCGACGTCATGATGTCGAGGTTGCCTGCATACGAAGGCAAATAGTGCGCAGCGCCTTCCACCTCGAGAAACACCGATGTCTTCAAGCCGTGCCGCGGCCCGATGCCCGGCACGTTGAGCGGCCTGTCCGGCGGCACCACGTCGAATTGCACCGACTGCTTCAGGCGATAACCCGGGACGTATTCCTGCACGCGTCCGACCATCTCGGCGATACTGGCCTCGACAGCCGCCGGCTCCGCGTTGTCCGACAGCACGAACACGGTGTCGCGCATGATCAACGGCGGCTCCGCCGGATTGAGAACGATAATCGCCTTACCGCGCTCGGCGCCGCCGAGCTTTTCGATCGCGGCCCGCGTCGTTTCGGTGAATTCGTCGATATTCGCGCGCGTTCCCGGGCCGGCGGACCGGCTGGAGATCGACGCGACGATCTCCGCGTAGTGCACCTTGGCCACGCGCGAAACAGCGGCGACGATCGGAATCGTGGCCTGCCCGCCGCAGGTGACCATGTTCATGTTTGTCGCGTTTTCTGCTTCCAGATTGATCGACGGGATCACATACGGGCCGATCGCGGCAGGCGTCAGGTCGATCACCTGAACCCCGTGCGCCTGCAGCAGTTCATTGTGACGTCCGTGCGCGCCCGCCGACGTCGCATCGAAAACGATATCGATTTCCTTGAATACATCCAGCCGCAGCAAGCCGTCGATGCCATCCGCCGTCGTCGCCACGTCCATGCGCGCCGCCCGCGCCAACCCTTCCGAATTCGGATCGACGCCGACCATGGCGCCCATTTTCAGATGCCTGCTGTTTCGCATTATCTTGATCATCAGATCGGTGCCGATATTGCCGGGACCGATGATCGCGACCTTCACCCTGTCATTCATCTGCGACTCCCCAATGTGACTGCACGGCCAACCGAACGGCGCTGTCCGCAGGTAGTGCGGGCGGCGACACGCCAGCCGCACCGGATGCTCAATTCGACTATCCGCAAGCGTGCGCGAGAACGCCTGCGCCGCGTCAGTTCCTGACGTCGAAGCACGCACTGCCGAGTCGTTCGATATCGACCGACACATGCTGTCCCGGCTTGATCCATTCGGCCGGCGTCGCGCCGCCGGCCATCACGACCCATCCGGCTTGCAGCGGTTCGCCCGCTCGCGCTGAAAGCCGGGCAGCGGCAACCAGCGAACGCAACGGATGGCCGAGCAATGCCGCGGTCGATCCCACCTGCACGACGCGTCCATCCAAATTCAGCGTGAGGCCAAGATTCGACAGGTCGACATGAGGATCGCACCACGGACCGATGACAAAGCCGCTCGACGACGCGTTGTCCGCTATCACTTCCGGCAACGTGAACTTGAAGTCCTTGTAGCGCGAGTCGATGATTTCGAGCGCAGGCGCGACGGCCTCGACAGCGGCCAACGCCTGTGGCGCCGTCACGTCGCCGTCGAGCGATCGCTTCAGAACGAAGGCAATTTCGGGCTCGACGCGCGGATGCACGAATCGCGCAAAATCGATCGCCGTGCCTTCCTCGAGCTGCATGTCGGCCGTCAAGCGTCCCCAGATCACATCCGACAGGCCCATTTGCAGCATCTTCGCGCGGCTGGTAAAGCCCATCTTGACACCGACGCGACGGTGGCCGCGTTCGACACGCCGTTGTATCGACGCGGCCTGAATCGCATACGCCGTATCGAGCGACAGCCGGCTTTCCGGATCGAACTGGGCCACCTCGGTCGCATTGACTGCGGCGTCGTCGAGCAACCGCGCGTATTCCATCGTCGTGATCATTGGCGTGCCTCGCTTCGATCGTGGTCAAAAACTGCACGGACGGAGCCAAGCCCGTTTATGCGTGCGTCGAAAACGTCGCCGGGGCGGACGGCCACCATCGGCCCCAACGCTCCCGACAACACCAAGTCGCCGGCCTTGAGCGGCGTGCCGAGCGTCGTCATCGTTCGCGCAAGCCATACGACCGCGTTGAGCGGATTGCCGAGGCACGCGGCGCCGGCCCCCACCGAGACGAGTTCCCCGCACCGCTCCATCGCCATCCCGCACAGACGCAGGTCGAAGCTCGACAGCTTGCGCGGGCGGGTGCCCAGAACGTACGCGCACGACGATGCGTTATCGGCAATCGTGTCCGCGATGCGAATGTTCCAGTCTGCGATGCGGCTGCCGACAATTTCCAGCGCCGGCAGCGCGTACTCGATGGCGCCGAGCACGTCCAGATGACCGGGATTCTTCACCGTGATATCGCGACCGATGACGAACGCGATTTCGGCTTCGATTTTCGGCTGAGTAAGGATTTCAGCGGGAATGGGTTCGCTGTCGCCATAGCCCATGTGATCGAACAACATGCCGAAGTCAGGCTGATCGACGCCGAGTTGCTTCTGTACCGCGACCGACGTCAGGCCAATCTTGCAGCCGACGAGGCGGCGACCATCGGCCAGATGCCGATCCGTATTGATCCGCTGAATCGCATACGCGTCGTCGATGCTCAGTTGCTCGTATGTCTCGCGCAACGGCGGGATGGTTTTGCGGGTCTTTGCTGCATCACGCAGCGCGGCAGCCGCCTCTTGAATTCGCATGGCTTTCATGACCTCTCAGCTGTTAGTGCGAGAAAATATCGATCGATACTGTGGAGCGCGGCCTAATAGAACATCTGCTTGAGCGCAACACCGGGGTGCTCGGCGCGAATCAATGCTTCGCCGACCAGAAAATGATCGACGCCTATCGAACGGAGCCTTCTTACATCGTCCGCACTCCGAATTCCCGATTCCGAAATGACCATCCTGTCGGCGGGGATCAGGCGGCGCATCGCAAGCGTTGTTTCAATATTTGTGGAGAACGTCGCAAGATCGCGGTTGTTCACGCCGATCAGCGGCGTATTCAACGTGAGTGCCGCGTCCAGCTCATCCGCGCTGTGGATTTCCACGATCACGGCCATGCCCAGTTCGAACGCGAGGCTTTCGAGTTCGCGCATCGCGCTGCCATCGAGGACCGCCGCTATCAGCAGGATGCAGTCGGCGCCCATCGCACGTGCCTCCCACACCTGGTACGCGTCTACGATGAAGTCCTTGCGAAGCACCGGCAGGCTCGATGCACCGCGCGCGGCGCGAAGGTCCGACGCGCTTCCGTTGAAGAACGTCCGATCGGTCAGCACCGACAGACAGGCCGCGCCCGCTTCCTCGTACGAGGCCGCGATCGACGCCGGGTCGAAGTCCGGCCGCAAGATCCCTTCGGACGGGCTCGCCATTTTCACCTCGGCAATGACGCCCGGTAAGCCCTGTCCCGCCTTGTCGCGAAGCGCAGCGATAAAATCTCCGGAGTCGACCGTCGCTGCGATCTCTCGAAGCACGGGTTGTGGCACACGCTCGGCTGCCAGCCGCACTTCACGAGTCTTGCACTCGACAATCCGGTCGAGAATCGTTTTCATTCCGTTATCCAAACTATTGACCAGCCTGATAGAGCCCGATACTCAACGTACTATTCGCGGTGATCGATTGCTGCGTCGGTCTCGCTCGCTTGCGTGCCGGACATGGCCGTCCAACCGCCCGGCTTGTCGACGCTCGACCGACCTGATCCCGATCTCAGAATTTGTGACGCACCCCCACCACGACAGCCGTTTGCGCGTTCGTGCTCGATTTTGACGAGAGGAACAACACGGCGGGAGCGTTGGATCCCGACGCTCGGATGTAGTTGGCGTACGCATAGACGTCCGTTCGCTTCGACAGGAAATAGTCGACACTCACCTGCCCCTGGTTCCAGTGCGGGTTCGAGACGACGCCACCGTAGCTGCCGTGCGTATACAAGTACGCAGCCGATACGAACAGGGCCGGCGTCAACTGGTACACACCGACAACGCTAAGGTTGTCCAGATGCAGGCTCGTGCTATCGAGATAGTTGTAGCGCACATCGGAAACGATGCCTCCGACGCGGAGTTTCTCGAACGCGTACTCGGCGCCTCCCGCGATGACGCGCTGTTTCCGTACGCCCACCGACGAACTGAGCGGGCTGGTATGAAATAGCTGGAATGGCGCGCCGGCATAGTCGTCGCTCACCGCACCGTTCGGATTGGCCGTGCCCGGATGGTCGATTTCGACGTAGACCAGCGCATATCGCTGCGTATGCCGGTCGAAATTGACGCCCGCACTGAACGCGCGGTTTTGCTGGAAGCTGCCGGCCTTGTTGCTGAACGCGTACAGCGATTCGAATCCGAAGCCGCCCCAGACCGGGCTTGCATACTTGATGGCGTTGCTGTAGCGGAAATTGCCTTCGATGTTGTCGTTGCTGCCGACACTGACGCCAAGACCGGGGCCCATCGCCTGGGGTTCGATGCGGTCCAGGTAGTCCCACAGCACGTCGTACTGTCGACCGAACGTAATTGTCCCGTACGTCCGGCTCGACAAGCCGACAAATACCTGCCGTCCAAACATCCGCCCGCCTTGCCCGAGTTTGCCGCTGTTGCTGTCGAAGCCGTTCTCCAGGATTCCGACCGCTGACAGGCCGCCGCCCAGATCTTCCGTCACCTTGAATCCCAGGCGATTGTTCTGGTTGGAGCCGCTTATCATCGTCCAGTTGCTGTGGCCGCCCTGATTGCTGACATAGCCGAGCCCGTTCGAGATGATCCCGTATAGGGTCACCGAGCTTTGTGCCAACGCCGAGGTCGACGCCATCACCGCGACCGCCAGCACCCCTAACTTTAGCTTCATGATGGAACCTGTATGGTTGATGCGCCGCAACGGCGGCGCGATTTTCTTTTGAGAACAAAGCCCGGCTGGCGGATCCGGCTCGCGCGGACGATGACGCTCCCGCGGTCTGAAAAACCTTAGATCGGCTTGCCTTCGCTCGACGCCCAGTTCCTCATCAACTCGTTGCTCGGCAACGTCTCGTCTATCAGCTTCTTCGCCGTACGGATGCCGGCAACCGGAAGTCCCGTCGGATCGAGCACGCCGATCTGCACCAGAACCGAAGCCTGGTCCCAGTAAATATGCTCGTTGTACAGCTTGTCGCCGCGGAAGCAGATGACGGCCAGCATCGGAATCTCGATGTACTTGCCGGTGGGGGCGAGTCCGGGCAGCATCCAGTCGATCTCGCGATCGTGGGTGGCGCAGAAAATGAATTCATCGACGATGCGGTCCGCGCCGATGGTGCGCGAGATCGGAATGAAATGCGTGTCCTTCGGATTCGCGTGAACGAAGTGATACTTGTAGAAGCGTTTGAGATCGTCGTGACCGACGCCTCCCGTCATGGTCGGCACATGATTGACGTACGGCGCGGAAACCATGGTCGGCAAGATCGAATCGACATCGCGCGAATCGAATTCGTGATAGCAGTGCAGTTCCCACAGCGCATTCAGGTCATAGACGGGCCCGAGCACTTTACGCAACAGTGCGATGGTGCGCGAATAGGCCATCATCGCCGCCGGCTTGTCGAAATGCTCGCGCTTCGGCGTCGCGAACGCGTGATCGCACCCGGGATACACGTATTGCTCGACCGCAGGCAGCGCGCAAAGCGCTGACTGGATCGTCTCGCGCGTTGCCTCGGGGCACAGCGCGTCATTACCGGCGAAATGAAACACCATCGGGCATCGGATCGAGGGAATATCGTCCAGATAGGCATCGAGCCCCACACCGTAGTAACTCACCGCGCAGTCGATATCAGTGCGGGCAGCCGCCAGCATCGCGAGCTTGCCGCCCAGGCAATAGCCTACGGCGCCGACCTTTCCAGCATGCTGGTCGAGCGAGCGGAGCGTCTTGATCGTCGATGCGATGTCGGTGATTGCCAGATCGACATCGAACTCGTCGTTATATCGCAGCGCCGTCGCGAAGTCCTCGCCGGTGTAGCCGAGGTTGACGCCGCGCTTCATGCGCCAGAACAGGTCGGGCACCAGCACGACATACCCTTCTTCGGCAAACCGATCGGCCGTTTCCTTCATGTAGTCGTTGATGCCGAAGATCTCCTGCAACAGGACCAGACCCGGCCCGGACCCTTGACGGGGCCGCGCGAGGTACGCAGAGAAGGCTTGGCCGTTACCGGCGTCGATGTCGATGTATTCACCGTTCATGATCTGTTTCGTCCTTTGCTCAATGCAACGTAGTTACGATTTCCGCGGTCGCTCAAAGCGTCAAAAGGCGCGCGTGCAGTGCCTGACGATCCGCCGCGAGCGCACGTGCGATGTCTTGCGCCATCGCGCCCAGGTAGACCTCGTCCGCTTCGCCTTCCAATGCTGCGAGCACGGCGTCGACTGCTTCCCGTACCGCGATCTTCGGCGGCGGAACGTCCCGGCTCATTTCCGTGTCGATCGGTCCGGGCAGCACGGAGATAACGCGGACGTGATGCGGCGCGAGCTCGGCTCGTGCGCCTTCCGTCATTCGAAGCGCCGCGGCCTTCGATGCGCTCAGCGACGCCATGGACGGCAGCGCGACGCGCGCGAGTATCGACAGGATGTTGACGATGGCGCCGCCGTTCGTTTTGAGTGCCGGCGAGAACGCACGCATCATGTTCAACGTCCCGAAGTAATTCACTTCCATTTCGGCACGCGCCGCTTCGGCGTCATGGGCTTCCAGGACCGGCTGCATCCGGTTCAGCCCTGCGTTGTTGATCAAGAGCGTGATGTCCGTGGCACTCGCCGCCGCCGTCGCCACCTGCTCGACGTTCGTGATGTCCAGCTCGACCGGCACGACGCGCGGATCATCGCCGGCAAGCCGGCCGGCTTGCCTGACGCCCGCATAGACCTTGCGCGCGCCCCGCGCCAGCAACGCTTCAAGCAGTCCCGCACCGAGCCCGCGGTCGGCGCCCGTCACACATGCGACGCAGCCTTCAATTTGCATGACGATCTCCGGAGCTGGCGTCATCCACCAGATTGAAAAAGCGTTGCGCATTGACGCCGAGGATTTTCTCCTTCGCTGCTTCGCCCAGTTGCGGATGGTTCGCCACCAGTTCGCCGACGACCTGCTCGCCGAGCGGGAACGGATAGTCGGAGCCGAGCAACACACGGTCTTCGCCCATCGTCTCCACGAGCAACCGCAACGCGCCGTCGCTGAACACGGCACTATCGACATGGAAACGATCGACGTACGAAATTGGCGGGTTCGGGCAGTTCTCGCGGACGATGTCTCGCTGCTCCCACGCGTTCTGCACGCGCCCCAGCAGGAATGCAAAGCTGCCGCCGCCATGCGCGAAGCAAAGCTTGAGCGTCGTCGGAATGCGCTCGAACGCCCCGGAAAGAATCAGCGACAAGATGCTCAACTGTGTTTCGGCCGGCATCGCGACGAGCCACGGCAACATCCACTTTTTCATGCGGCCGTCGGTCATCATGTCCCACGGATGGACGAGCACCGGTATGTCGTCGTGCGCGCAATGCGTCAGAAACGTCACCAGCTGTTCGTCGTCGAGATCGCGCGCGCCGAGGTGATTGCCGATCTGCACGCCACGATGGCCGGCGCGGCGGGCACGCGACGCTTCCCGACAGGCCAGTTCGACGTCCTGCAGCGGCACTTGAGCCAGCGGCATCAGGCGCGCCGGTGCGTACGAACAGAATTCCAGCGCGCGATCGTTCATTCGCGCGGCCCATTCATGCGCCGCTACCGCGTCGTACCGGTAGCCGAACATCACGGGCGTCGCGCACATCAACTGGATGTCCACGCCGCATCGGTCCATTTCGGCGATCCGCGTCGCGGGATCCCATAAGGCCCGATAGACGGGCCGGAAATCGCGCTCTCCGGTCATGATCGTCCCGGTGTCGCCGTCCGGATCGACCCGGAGCCACGGCGCATGCTCGGGATCGAGCGCCCGTGCTTCTTCCCGCGAAATACGCGGAAAAAAGTGGGCATGCATGTCGATTCGCACTGTCATGTTGGTTTGCCCTGGACGGGTTCGGTTAATCGGTTCGGCCTGGCTTGCCCGGATGGACGACGCCGCAGCGCGGACAGCGGCGCTGCTCCTCCGATGCGTAAAACGCATCGAAGAGCGGTGGCAGATCGCGGACGATGCTCTTGAGCTGCAGTTCGACACGGTAAACGCGCTCGCCGCATGCATCGCAATACCACTCGAATCCGTCCACGACGCCTTCCGGACGTTGACGCTCTATCACGAGGCACGCGCTGCCCGACTCCGGCCGCTGCGGCGAGTGACGGACATGCGGGGGCAACAAAAACACGTCGCCTTCGTTCAGTTCAACGCGCTCGCGCTTGCCGTCGATCCACAGATTCAGATATGCGTTGCCGCGCAGTTGATAGAAAAACTCCTCGAGCGGATCGTCGTGATAATCGGTCCGATGATTCGGCCCACCCACCACCGTGACGATGAAATCGCTGTCCTGCCATATCTGCTGGTTGCCGACCGGCGGCTTCAATAAATGCGCGTGTTCGTCGATCCAACGCTGGAAGTTGAACGGCTTTCCATAACTCAGCATGCTTGTCTCACTCAAAGGGATCGCCATGTTGATTCCGCGGTTCGCATTTCAGCGCGCGGGAACGTATGCCACTGCCTTCATCTCGATGAGCAGATGCGGATGAGGCAGCTGGTGAACCGCGACAGTCGTTCGTGCCGGGCCCGACTCGTCGAAATACGCCGCATACACTTCGTTGTAGCCGCCAAAATCGCTCATGTTCACGAGGAATGCCGAGATCTCAACGAGGTTCGACAAGTCCGCCCCCTCGCTCTTCAATATGTCGCGCAGGTTCTCGATCACGGCGCGCGTCTGGCGCCGGATATCGAGCGTGGCCGTGCCGAATTCGTCGGCCGATGCGCCATCGATCGTGTTGTCCGGACGTCGCGAACTGGTGCCGGACACGAACAGAAAGTCGCCGGCTCGCGTGATATGCGGGAAGCGCCCGCGCGGCGTGGCCTTGCCCGGCACGACGCGCGCTGAAGTAGTCGGATTCATGCGATCCTCACGCAGACGTTCGTCAATTCGGAATAGAAGTCGAGCGAATGGCGGCCGCCCTCGCGTCCCAGCCCCGACAGTTTGGTGCCGCCGAAGGGCGTGCGCAGATCGCGAACGAACCACGCATTGACCCACACGATGCCCGTCTCGATCTGCCTCGCGACCCGATGGCCGCGCGCAAGCTGAGTCGTCCAGATGCTGGCAGCCAGGCCATAAGCGCTGTCGTTGACGCGCTTCACGACCTCGTCTTCGTCGTCGAACGGCGCGATGTGGCACACCGGGCCGAAGATCTCTTCCCGGACGCACCGGGCGGAATCCGGCAAACCAGTCCAGATGGTCGGCATCACGAACGCACCGTCGTCCCGTGCGTCGCCAAAGCTCGGTGCACGGCCTCCGGTCACGACAGTCGCGCCTTCTTCGACCGCAAGACGGAAATACGACATCACCTTGTCGCGATGGCCGCGCGAAATGAGCGGCCCCATCGTCGTGGTGGGATCTTCCGGCGCGCCAACGCGCAATCCTTCCGCCTGTTCCTTGAGCGCCGCGACAAAGCGCTCGAAGATCGGCCGCTCCACATAAACGCGCTCGCTGCACAGGCAGACCTGACCGGCGTTGGTGAAACTGGATCGAAGCACACCGGCCACCGCCGCATCGAAGTCGGCGTCCGCGAACACGACAGCCGCGTTCTTGCCGCCCAGCTCGAACGACACCTCTTTCACGCCGTCCGCAACGGCCTTCATGATCGTGCTGCCGGTGCGCGACTCGCCGGTGAACGTGATTGCGCTGATACCCGGATGACGCGTCAGGAATTCGCCGGCCGCGTTCTGCCCGTGCCCATGAATCAGGTTGAAGACGCCCGGCGGCAAGCCGACCTCGTGCATGACTTCGGCGAGCAACGTTGCAGAGCTGGGCGTCTCCTCGGAGGGCTTGGCGACCACGCAGTTGCCCATCGCCAGCGCCGGTGCCACCTTCCATGTGAGCAATAGCAGCGGCAGATTCCACGGCGATATGATGCCGATCACGCCGAGCGGCTTGCGCGTCACATAGTTGATCAGCTCGCCGCCGTCTGCCGTATGGGTTTCGAAATACTCGCCGTTTGCGGTGCGGACAAGATCGGCAAAGGTCCGAAAATTGGCAATGCCGCGTGCGATGTCGAGGGTGCGGGCCTGCGCGACGGGCCGGCCGGTATCGGCAACTTCGGCCGCGACGAACTCGTCGAAGCGGGCCTCGATGCCGTCCGCGATCTTATGCAGCCATGCCGCCCGTTGCGCGGGCGTCGTGTCGCGCCAGCCCGCCTTTTGCGCCGCGTGAGCCGCACGGACGGCGCTATCGACGAGCGCGGCATCTGCTTCGCAGACGTCGGCCAGCTTGCGACCGTCGATCGGACTCAGGTTGGGAAAGCGTGTGTCGCTCGCCACAAACTCACCGTTGATGTAATGGCGCAACAGCTGCGGGTCGCGCAAGGTCGAAGTCAATTGAGATGTCACACCCTTCTCCTGCTTGATAAATTTTGCCGTTCCGTGCACATGTCCGAGCGTGCCCGGATCCCGACGCCTACCCGCCGGTGCGACCGGCCTCGTTCGACGAACACATTTCCGCGTGGGTCAGGCGATCGGCAGTACCACAACGCGGTTCTGTTCGTCGACTGCAACGCGGACGCGGTCGCCCGTTCGCACCGCGCCTTCGAGCCGCGCGATGACGGTCGGGCCGGCATCCGTCGTCACGCTGGCAAGAAGCACGTCGCCGCCGTCTTGTGCGCCGACGCGACGGCGCACGGTCGTCAATTCGCCGACACGGCCGTGTTCGACCGCTCGCTCGCGCCACTCGGCGCCGCCGCATTCAAAACAGAAATAGCGCGCCGGAAACACCGTCGAACCGCATTGCTTGCACTGGAATACCTCGAGTTTCATTGCGCACCCCGCTCAACCGCTTCCAGCACGACGGCATTCGCACACATGCCGTAGCGATACTCGACCATGCCGTAGCCACTGACGACCGCCAGCCGGGCATTCGGCACCTGCCGCTCGCCTGCCCGTCCGCGCAGCTGGGTGATCGCCTCGACGAGCCCATGCATGCCGCCCGCGGCGCCTGCCTGCCCGGCGGACAGTTGACCACCGGATGTATTCGCCGGCAGCGCGCGCGATTCGATGCGCGCGATCATCGCGCGCAAGTCGCCGTCGGGCGCGAAGCCGAGATCGTCCAGTTGCGCAATCGCCATCACCGGGTAGTCGTCGTAGACCGAGACCATGTCGATGTCGTCGGGCGTGACGCCTGCCTGTCGCCACAATTCGCCGGCGATCGCAGCCAGTGAAGTGCGAGTGCCGTCGCCCGTCTGGTGGTCGCTGTTGTAAAGGCATTGCAGCGATCGCACACGGACGTTCCTGGCCTGGCGCACGAGATCGGCGCGCGCGACGATCACCGCGTCGGCGCCGCTGACAACGGGGACGCAATCGAATCGTCCCAACGGATCGGCGACGATCGGCGCGTCGAGATAGTCTTCGATCGTCAGCGGCGTGCGATAGACGGCGTTCGGATTCAGTGCCGCCCACGCACGTTGCGCGACGCAAAGCGCCCCATAGTCGCGGCGGGTCAGGCCATGATGCTGCGCGTGACGTTGCGTGAGCATCGCGAACAGTCCGTTCGGCCCGCCGAGCTCGAGCGGCCGCAGCCAGGTGCGCGTCGTCAGGTTGTAGTGATCGACGAGCTGCTTGAAGTCGGCCGGCTCGAACCGATCGCCGGACACCAGCGCAATCACCTTCGCGTCACCATGCTGAATCGCGCGTATCGCGTGCTGCAGCATGTTGATCGCGCTTGCTCCACCGTGACAATCGTCCATGCTCCAGCGCGGGCTGATCCCGAGCCGCCACGCAAGGTCGATCGCATGGTCCGGAGCCAGCGTAAAAGACGCGACGCCGAGACCGTCGATGTCTTTCGCCGAAAACCCCGAGTCATCAAGGGCAGCGGCAAACGCGCGGGCCAGCAGGTCGCCAGTGGAATCCGACGGCGCGTGTCGCTGGTACGGTACTTCCACCGCGGCGGTCAGCAGCACGTCGTCGCATTGCTCGAGTGTCATATTCGATCTCCTTGCGTGCGACGCTCAACGCTCGCGACGGGCAACCGTCTCATGGGTGAACAACAGCGAGATCACGGTGATCATCCCCAGGGCCGCCATCAGCAATGCCACCGGCCACGCTGCGTGGTAGTGCGCGAGCAGCGCCGTCGCCAGCATCGGCGACAAGCCGCCTGCGAAGACCGACGACACCTCGTGACCGAGCGCCATCCCCGAGTAACGCACCTCCGTGCTGAACAGCTCGCCCATCAAGGCCGGTTGCGTGCCGAGCATCGCGCCGTGACACACGGCATTGCCGAGCAGGAAGGCCAGCCAGATGAGCGCCGGGACCTTCGTATCGAGGAGCCAGAAAAACGGGAACGCGATGATCACGACGCCGACGGCACCGATCATGTACACGGGCTTGCGGCCCAGGCGATCGGACAGGCGGCCCCACAACATCAGCGTGATCAGTTCGACAGCCATCGAGACGATCACGCCAGCGAGCATGATCTGGTTCGGTACGCCGATGAACTTCCCATAAACGAGCGCGAACGCAATGACGATGTATGACGCGCCGTTTTCCGCCACGCGCAGCCCCATTGCCATCAGCACTTCCTTCGGATGCTTGCGGATCACATCGAGCACGGGCATCCGCGCCCGTCTGCCTTCGGCCTCGGCCTTCGCGAACTCGGCGCTCTCGGGCAACCTCGAACGGATATAGACGCCCACACCGAAAATCGCGATCGACAGCAGAAACGGAATGCGCCAGCCCCACGCCATGAACGCGTCCTTCGGCAACATCTGCACGACGAAGAAAACACTGGCCGACAGCACGAAGCCGCCGCCGACGCCGATCTGGCTCATCGACGCGTAAAATCCACGCCGCTCGGGCGGCGCAGACTCGCTGATCATCAGCACTGCGCCCCCCCATTCCCCGCCGGCCGCGATGCCTTGCAGGATACGCAGGACCATCAGCAGCACCGGCGCCCACAGGCCGACCTGCGGATAAGTCGGCAGGAAGCCGATCAGGAACGTCGCGCCTCCCATGATCGACAGCGTCCACACGAGGGCGCTCTTTCGACCGTAGCGGTCGCCGATGTGCCCGAACAGCGCGCCACCCAACGGACGAGCGGCGAACCCGACGGAAAAGCCCGCGAATGCGACCAGCGTGCCCACGAGCGGATCGGTTCCTTTCGGAAAGAACAGCTCGCCGAAAACGAGCGCTGCGGCCGTGCTGTACAGGAAAAAGTCATACCACTCGAGCGCGTTCCCCGCGACGGACGCGAACACGATTCGCCGCAGGGACCTTTCGTCGACAGACGCCGTCGGGAGCTCGGGCGCCACTTGAGGGGGCGTGCTCGCGGCAGAAAACGTTCTCATGCTAGTCATGGGAGGCTCCATGTGTACATTCGAGATGTACTCATTGCTGCTGTCTCAGTTGCCAAGCGTTGAAGCGGATCGCCCTGTCGCGAACCTGTCCGCCGCGCCTTCAGGAAAATAGCGACCTTCGCGTCATCGACGCTTGAGCTGGTATCCCGACATTTCCAGATCCCACGTCGTCGCAGTCACGCCGGTTTCCCGTAACTTGAACTTCTGGATCTTTCCGTTTTCCGTCTTCGGCAGCTCTTGCTCGAAGTCCAGATAGCGCGGCACGGCGAAGTAGGGCAATCGCGGTTCGCAGTAGCGGATCAGATCGAGTGGCTCCAGCGCCTCGCCGTCTCGCAGGCCGATGACGGCCATCACCTCGTCTTCGGCGAGCGTGGACTTCACGGCAAATACCGCTGCGGTCTCGACCGACGGATGGCTCAACAGCACCTGCTCGACCTCGTACGACGAGATGTTCTCGCCGCGGCGGCGAATCGCATCCTTCTGACGATCGACGAAACGGAAATAGCCGTCGGCTTCGCGTATGACGCGGTCGCCGGTGTGAAACCACAGATTGCGCCAGGCCTTCACCGTTTCGGCCGGCATGCCCAGATAGCCGTTGGCAAAGGAAAACGGCTCGCTCGCTCGCAGGATCAGCTCGCCGGGCTGGCCGTCCGGGACCGGCCGATCGTGCTCGTCGACGACGCGCGCTTCGAAGCCTTCAGCCAGCCTGCCCATATATCCCGGGCGTTGAACGCTCGCGACGCCGCCGATCACGGCATTGGTTTCCGTCGAGCCGTACCCGTCGATCAACGCGATGCCGCAGCGCGCCGTGAATTCTTCCTGGAAATGTCCCGGCACGCCCGGTGCGAGTGCCACACGTACCCGATGCTTACGCTCGTTCGCCGTGATCGGCCTGCCGAGCAGAATGGGCACCATCGCACCGAGAACGAACGTGACGGTGGCTTGCGTGGCCACCAGCGCGTCGAAGAAGCCGCTGGCAGAGAAACGCCGGCCTACGACCAGTTGAGCATCGTGCAACATGGCCTGGAAAAAACTGTTCAGCGCGTTCGTATGAAACAGCGGCAAGCACGTGTACAAGATGTCGCCGGCGACAACGCCCAGATCGCGCGCAGTGTTGTATCCCCACCAGTAGAACTGCGCATGCGGGCAGATCACGCCTTTGGACAACCCCGACGTTCCGGAGGTATAGAGCACGGCAAAAGCATCGCCTTCGTCGACGTCCGCGGCCGGAATCGACTCGGTTGCTCGCGGAAGCGGCGTCGTGCTGTAACGGGGCGCCAGCGAATTCGACGCCGGTTCGTCGATAAGCCAGATGTGCTCGAGCGGGAGATCTCGCGCATCGAGCGCGTGCACGACATCCACAAGATGCGCTTCGGCGACCAGCAAGCGCGCGCCGGAGTTACGCAGGATATGCTCGAGCTGCGGACCGCGCGACGCGGTGTTGATCGGCACGACCACCGCGCCGAGCCAGCCGCAGCCGAGGACGACTTCCATGAATTCCGCACGGTTTCCGCAGAGCAATGCGACGCGATCACCGCGCTTGATGCCATGTGCGGCCAGTGTGCCGGCTCGGCGCGCCGCGATCTCGATGGCATCGGCGCCGCTCCATACCGTGGTTCCGTCTGAAAAAAGCGGTCCCTCGGCGTTTCGGGCAACGCGCGCTGCCAGCAAGGCCGGCAAAGTGCGCAACGAGACAACCGCTGGTTCGTCTGCACACTGTTCGACGATCGTATCTGTCAGTTCCATGAACACTTGCCTCTCCTATGTGTGAGGCCAGTCTAGGTTCGGCTAAGATATCGGTCAAATCGATCAATTTTCTTGTGTACATAGACGTGATCAATTTTCATAGCATCGACCTGAACCTGCTGCGCGTCTTCCAGGTGATTCTCGAAGAGCGCAGCCTCACGCGCGCGGCGCAGCGGCTTCATTTGTCGCAGCCCACGATCAGTTATTCGCTGGGGCGTCTGCGCTCACTGTTCGACGATCCGCTTTTCGTTCGGACGCCTGATGGAATGTTGCCCACGGCGACCGCGGAAAGATTGGCTGTCCCGCTTAGCAACGCCATCGCGTCGATCCGCGAAGCATTGCGGCAAAGCGAAGAGTTCGATCCCGCGACGAGTACGCGCGAGTTTCGGCTGGCCATGTCCGACATTGGCGAACACGTTTTTCTGCCGCGCATCTGCGAGAAATTGCAGCGCATTGCGCCGGAGGTGCGGTTGGCCGCCGAGCAAGTGCCGCTGCGCGAGGTCGAGGAGAAATTGCGACTCGGGCAGATCGATCTCGCTATCGGCAATCTTCCGTCGCTCCTGCCGGTCACCAATCACGCGCTGCTGTTTCGCGACGAGTTTGTGTGCATGACGCGCAAGCGCGACGGGCTACCGGCCCGGAAGTTGTCGCGGCAGAAATTTCTGGAGTTTCTGCATGTGAGCGTGACGACCAGCGACAGCAGCCACCTTGCGATCGACGATATCTTGCGCACGCAGGGTTTGCACCGACGGATTGCGCTACGCGTGCCCCACTTCACGGTGGTTCCGCAGATCCTGCAGCGCACGAACTGGATGGTGACGCTTCATAAAGGCGCGGCGCTCATGTTCAATGAAACGGGCCAGTTCTCGATCTATCCGATGCCGGCGGAAATTCCAGAGATTGAATCCACCGTCCATTGGCATCGCAACTTCGACAATGACGAAGGGATCCGCTGGTTCCGCGAGCTCGTCATCGAGACGCTGCATCACGATTGACTGCATATCGAAAAACAGAGCGCAACACACTTCAGCGCTCGGCAGGTGCCGGGAACAGCAGCTGAACGTTACTTGAGCGGTAGTAGAAGTTTGGCGCCCACTTCGGACCAACCGCGGGATGTGGCGATCAGTTTCGGAATCCTGCAAAAAATCGATGTTTCCTGCGGCAGGATCTCTCGCCACCTCGTCGAGGTCCGGGTTCATTCGGTAACGGTCGTAGTGGCCGCCGGCACGCACCTCAGCCGGTGGTGGAACCGTCGAGTTTGCCTAGATCCGGCGTAATCCCTGCTTCACGGAGACGGTCCAGCACGCGCTTCTTGTTGTCGACACATTCAATTCCGTCCGGCCTGTCCTCGATACTCTCGATCGCGACGACAAGTTGGGCTCGGGTATGGTCGAGACGCTTGCGAATGGTGTCGATCTCATCCACCTTCTGCTTGAGTGCATCCAGCAATGCGCCATGGTCCCATGCGCCCGGGCCGACCGGTAGCAGTTGCCGAATCTGCTCGAGCGTAAATCCCGCCTGCTGCGCGATCGAGATCAACCCCAGGAGAATTCCCGCCTCCGGGGGATACTCCCGATAGCCATTCGCTTGGCGCTCCACCCTGATCAATCCCTCTGCCTCATAGAAACGAATACGTGAGGCCGTCAGACCACTGCGCTTCGCCAACTCTCCGATTTTCACGCCACACCCCAAAAAAACTATTGGAATCAACGTTGACTTTAATCCTAAAGTTGACCGGTGACTAGCGACCACCTCGCGACCTACCGGGCATTTCAACTTGTCTCGACAAACGGAGAGCATTGTCTCACTCCGGCCGCAAATGGTGACGCCGGTGGCCTGCGCGTCGCCGGCAGAGTGGCGGGATCCCAGCGCGATAGTCATGTTGCCGTTTCGTCAGTCGCCGTCACAAGAGGAGTCGCCCGCTACCGAGCAGCAACGATCGCCGCGCACGTAACGGGTTGTCAACTTGAATATTGAACAGGAGTGTTGATCATGGGACCCGTCAACGCTTCGTCGTCATCTCGACGGCACGACTCGTAGTGGAACAGCGACCGCGAAATCCCTACCAGCCCTCAGGCCCGGGAACCCAACGCGCGTTCGGTCCTCAACACTTGGACCGCTTCGCACTCGGCTCGCGGGCTTGCTACTTTCGGGACAGCAGGTCCCCAGTCGTAGTAGGTCGCTTCACGAAGTCGTGACCGCATTTTGAGGTGTCATAGACGGACACCAGAGAGGCAAGGAGGCGCTCGGACCGACTAGGCACCGGCCATCAGAAACGAAAAAGCCGACCCACCGGGTCGGCTTTTTTCGCGTCGAATTGCGGTCGGTTGCCACCGCGAACCAAACCTCAAACGTATAGCCAGTCACCGATAAAGCATAACGTGTCCAGGTCGTGGACAACTTATGCTTAACGGCACAATTTCCTTGGATAACCTTCGAAGCGAATTTGGTGGGCCCGGCGGGGTTCGAACCCGCGACCAATCGATTATGAGTCGACTGCTCTAACCGCTGAGCTACAGGCCCTGGAGGAATGCGGAGCGTGCTACATACGCCACCGGCAGAGACGCCGGGCCGGCATTGTAACAACAAAGGGAACAAACGCCACCGGCATCCGATGAATGCCGGCGGCGTTCGACAGGAAGAAGCCGAAAATCAGTTCCCTTCGAGGAACGACTTCAGCTTGTCCGAACGGCTCGGGTGACGCAGCTTGCGCAGCGCCTTGGCCTCGATCTGACGGATCCGCTCGCGCGTGACGTCGAACTGCTTGCCGACTTCCTCGAGCGTGTGATCGGTGCTCATTTCGATACCGAAACGCATCCGCAGCACCTTCGCCTCGCGCGGCGTCAGCGAATCGAGCACGTCCTTCACGACGTCGCGCATGCTCGCATGCAGCGCGGCATCCGCCGGCGCGACCGTGTTGGTGTCCTCGATGAAGTCGCCGAGATGGGAATCGTCGTCGTCGCCGATCGGCGTTTCCATCGAGATCGGCTCCTTCGCGATCTTCATGATCTTGCGGATCTTGTCTTCCGGCATCTCCATCTTCTCGGCCAGCGTCGCCGGATCCGGCTCGAGACCGGTTTCCTGCAGAATCTGCCGCGAGATGCGGTTCATCTTGTTGATCGTCTCGATCATGTGAACCGGAATACGGATCGTGCGCGCCTGGTCCGCGATCGAGCGCGTGATGGCCTGACGAATCCACCACGTCGCATACGTCGAGAACTTGTAGCCGCGACGGTATTCGAACTTGTCCACCGCCTTCATCAGGCCGATGTTGCCTTCCTGGATCAGGTCGAGGAACTGCAGGCCGCGGTTCGTGTACTTCTTCGCGATCGAGATCACGAGACGCAGGTTCGCCTCGGTCATTTCGCGCTTCGCCTGACGCGCCTTCAGTTCGCCGGCCGCCATCTGGCGGTTGGTTTCCTTCAGGTCCTTCAGCGGCAGCACGACGCGCGCCTGCAGATCGAGCAGGCGCTGCTGCTGTTCGCGGATCGCCGGGATGTTGCGCGACAGGATCGCGCTGTACGAATGACCTTCGGCCGCAATCTTCTCGGCCCAGTCGAGGTCCGTCTCGTTGCCCGGGAAGCGCGCGATGAATTCCGAACGCGGCATCCCGCACTTGTCGACGACGATGTGCAGGATCTGACGCTCGACCTGGCGCACTTCGTCCACCTGCGCACGCAGCGTGTCGCAGAGGCGCTCGACCGTACGCGCGGTGAAGCGGATCGTCATCAGCTCGCTCTGGATCGTTTCCTGCGCCTTCAGGTAGGACTTCGACTTGTAGCCTTCCTTCTCGAACGCGCGGCGCATCTTGTCGAACCACTCGCTGATCAGCGCGAACTTCTCGAGCGAGGCACGCTTCAGCGCTTCGAGCTGGGCGGCGTTGGCGGTCGCCTGCGCGGCGCCGTCATCGTCCTCCTCTTCCTCTTCTTCCTCTTCCTCTTCGACCTCTTCGTCCTCGTTCTCGATCTCCTCCGCTTCCTTCGCGGAGAAACCGTCCGTGTCGGTGTCCGAAGCGTTCGGATCGAGCAGGCCGTCGACGAGCTCGTCGACGCGAATCTCGTCGTTCGCGACGCGCTCCGCCATCGCGAGGATGTCGGCGATCGTCGTCGGGCATGCAGAGATGGCCATTACCATGTGACGCAGGCCGTCTTCGATACGCTTCGCGATCTCGATTTCACCTTCACGCGTGAGCAGCTCGACGGTGCCCATCTCGCGCATGTACATCCGCACAGGATCGGTCGTGCGGCCGAATTCGGAATCGACGGTGGACAGCGCAACTTCCGCTTCCTCTTCGACTTCGTCGTCCGACGACGCGGCCGGCGCGTTGTCGTTCAGGAGCAGCGTTTCCGCGTCCGGCGCCTGCTCGTAAACCGCCACGCCCATGTCGTTGAACGTGCCGATGATGCCTTCGAGGGCTTCGGTCTCGGTGAAGTTGTCCGGCAGGTGGTCGTTGATTTCGGCGTACGTGAGGAAGCCGCGCTCCTTGCCGAGCTTGATCAGCGCGCGCAGCTTCACGCGGCGCTCTTCGAGCTCCTCGGCCGTGCCGGGCGTGCTCGTCGCGAACGCTTCCTTCAGCAGCGCCTTTTCCTTGGCGCGGCGGTCGCGCGCCTTGGACTTGCCCGGCGCAGCCGCCGCTGCGGGCTGCTCGTCGCTCTGATTTGCGTCGTCATCGACGGATACTTCGTTCAGCTTTTTCGTCATGGAGTTCGCCGTACCGGCTATATCGACTCGCGGCTGCTGGACGACAGCCGGTTGAACCGTGGGTGCATGAGTAGTACGTACTGCCGTTTCGTCCGCCGCGGCAGCCGCGTCCCTTGCGCTTTTCGCACTTGCCCGCTTCGCCGCCGGCTTGGCCGGCCCGGAGTCGGGTCTGGCGGCAGCCCGTGTTCTGGCTGCCGGCGCCGGCGCAGCTTGAGCAGTGCCGGCCGCGGTTTTCTTTCCTGCAGGGGTTGATGTAGCCGAAGACGTCGTCCTGGCGGAAGAAGCAGACTTGGCCGCTGTGACCTTCTTGGTCGGCTCCGTCGAGCCCTTGCCCGTTGCTTTCTTTCCGCCTGTCGTCTTTGCCATCGCGAATCTCGCCTCTGCTTAGAAAACAAACCGCTGGAAACCTTATATTATAGCACGCTGGGGAGCCTCTCTCCTGGCGCCCCGGCTGCCTACAGCCCGAGCCGACGTTTCATGTCGGTTCGCTGCCGGTTCAATTCCGTCAATTCGGCCAATTCCTCGGGGGTGAACGTGGATTGCCGCGCCAGCCGATCGAGCCGGTCGCAGCACGCGTCGTAGCGCATCTTCAGCACGGCCGCCTGCAGTTCCTCCCCGGCGATCCGTTCCTGTTCGCGCTGCCGCTCGGCCACCGCCTCGTCGTCCGGATTCTGTAACAGCAAATCGCGGACGTTTTCATCATAGTCCAGAATTTCGCGGAAAATTTCCTCGTACGTCGCGCTGTTCGGCGACGTACGCAGCACGTCGGACAGCAGCCGGAACTCCGCGCCGTCGCCGAGCGCGCGCGCGTGGTCGACGACTTCCGCAAAGAGTTCGCCGATGCGCGGCAGCGCGCGCAGCGTCGAGACCTGCTCGTCGTCGAGCGCCAGCGCGATACGCGGATGCATGACCAGCGTGCGCAACGCGCGCTTTTCGCTCTCCGTCACGCGCCGGCGATCGCTGCGCGCCGGCGCCTGCCGCGGTGCAGCCGCGATCCGCGCATCGACTTCCGACAGCGCCGCCACTTCCTCGAACGGAATATCGAGGCGATCTGCGATCATGTGCATGATCTGCGCGCGCAACGCATTCGCGGGCAGCGCCTGCAGCAGCGGCTTCGCGTCGAACAGCGCCTTCGCGCGGCCTTCGGGCTGGTCGAGCGCCTTGCCCGCAATTGCTTCGTTCAACAGAAATTGCGACAGCGGCATCGCACGCTCGACCTGGTCCGAGAACGCATCCGCGCCGAACTCCCGCACATAGCTGTCCGGATCGTGCTCGGGCGGCAGAAAAAGGAATCGGATCGTCCGATTGTCCGCCGCGTGCGGCAGGCAGGCCTCCAGCGCGCGACGCGCGGCGCGCCGGCCGGCCGAATCGCCGTCGAAGCTGAAAATCACCGTATCGGTCTGCCGCAACAGCTTCTGCACGTGAATCGGCGTGCACGCGGTGCCGAGCGTCGCGACCGCATTCGGAAAACCGAGCTGCGCCAGCGCAACGACGTCCATATAGCCTTCGACGACCAGCACGTACTTGCGTTCGCGGATCGCGAGCCGCGCCTCGAACAGCCCGTACAGTTCGCTGCCCTTGTTGAACAGCGGCGTTTCGGGCGAGTTCAGATACTTCGGTTCGCCGCTGCCGAGCACGCGGCCGCCGAAGCCGATCACCTGCCCCTTCACGTTGCGGATCGGGAACATGATCCGCTCGCGGAACCGGTCGTAGCGGCGCGCGGCGCCCTGCGCGTCGGTTTTCTCGCTGACGATCACGAGTCCGGACTCGACGAGCGCATCGTCGCGGTAGTCCGGGAACGCGGCCTCGAGGTTCTGCCAGCCGTCCGGCGCGTAGCCGAGCCCGAAGCGCGCGGCGATCTCGCCGGTCAGGCCCCGGTTCTTCAGATACTGGATCGCGGCCGGCGCGCCGCGCAACTGCTTGCGGTAGTAGTCGCACGCGGTCGCCATCACGTCGGAGAGCGCCGTCGCCACCGATTTCGATACGGGCGCCGGATAGTCGCTGCCCCCGCCGCCGCCGCGCGTCGACGGCTCGTGCGGCACGGTCAGACCGACCGACTGCGCGAGTTCCTGCACGGCTTCCGGGAACGTCAGCCCCGCGTGTTCCATCAGAAAGCCGATCGCCGTGCCGTGCGCGCCGCAGCCGAAGCAGTGATAGAACTGCTTCGTCGGGCTGACCGTAAACGACGGGCTCTTCTCGTTATGGAACGGGCACAGCCCCATGAAGTTCGCGCCGCCCTTCTTGAGCTGCACGTACCGGCCCACCACGTCGACGATATCGACGCGGTTCAGCAAATCCTGCAGGAACGAATGCGGAATCACCGTGGGATCGAGCGAAAGAGGACGATACGACGCCCGACGCACGCTGCCGCGCGCCGGATAACGCGACTTACTTCGACAGCGCGGCCTTGACCTGCGCGGACACGGCCGTCATGTCGGCGCGACCCGCGAGCTTGCCCTTCAGCACGCCCATCACCTTGCCCATGTCCTGCGGGCCGGCTGCGCCCGTCTGCGCGACCGCCGCCTGCACTTCGGCAGCCACTTCGGCGTCCGACAGTTGCGCGGGCATATAAGCGCTCAGCACCGTCAGCTCGGCCTGCTCCTTCGCGACGAGGTCGTCGCGGCCGGCGGCCTGGAACTGGCTGATCGAGTCCTTGCGCTGCTTGATCATCTTGTCGATCACGGCCGTGATGCCGGCGTCGTCGAGGGTGACCTGATCGTCGACTTCGCGCTGCTTGATGGCAGCCATCAGCAGGCGGATCGTCGCGAGACGCTCGCTTTCCTTCGCGCGCATCGCGGTCTTCATGTCATCGCTGATCTGCTCTTTCAAACTCATCTTTCACCCGAGATGGAAACGTGGACGCGACGCCCGCCAATGGGCGTCAACACAAAAACCCGCTTGGACAGTGTCTCAAGCGGGTTGCTCGAATCCGGCATCGGCGACTCGCTGCCCGGTCGCGCGGGTTTCGCCGGTGCGCCGCTCGGCCAACCGCGCGGCGCCCAATCGTTCAGTACAGCTTTTTCGGCAGCATCTGGCTGCGGATCCGCTTGTAGTGACGCTTCACCGCCGCAGCCTTCTTGCGCTTGCGCTCGGCCGTCGGCTTCTCGTAGAACTCGCGCGCACGAAGCTCGGTCAGCAGACCGTTCTTCTCGATCGTGCGCTTGAAGCGACGCATGGCAACTTCGAACGGCTCGTTTTCTTTAACGCGAATGATCGTCATGATCCGACACGAATAAAGGTTTGCAGGGAAAGATTAACGAGTATAGCAGAGGCTTTGCACAAAGGCACTACGACGTCAAGCACCGCGAGCGAACTCCGCGGCGGCCTTGCCGGCGGCCTGCCCGGATGCCCACGCCCACTGGAAGTTGTAGCCGCCGAGCCAGCCCGTCACGTCGACCGCCTCGCCGACGAAGAACAGCCCCGGCACGCGTGCGCTCATCATCGTCGCCGACGACAGCTCGCGCGTATCGACACCGCCCTTCGTCACTTCGGCCTTCTTGTAGCCTTCGGTGCCGTTCGGCGTCAGCGTCCAGCCGGCGAGCGCGTCGCCGATCTGGCGCAGCACCTTGTCGGGCAGATCTGCGAGGCGCGCGTCGGCGGCCACGCGGTGCGTGTCGAGCCACACGTGCGCGAGCCGCGACGGCACCCAGTCCGCGAGCAGCGAGCCGATCTGCCGCTTCGACGTGCGCTTCGCCTCGAGCAGTTCGGCCACGGCGTCGCGCTGCGGCACCAGGTCGATCCGGATCGGCTCGCCGGGGTGCCAGTAGCTCGAAATCTGCAAGATGCCGGGTCCCGACAGCCCGCGATGCGTCAGCAGCAGATCCTCGACGAATTCGCCGCCGCGCTTCTTGTCGCCGGTCGACACGCGCACCTCGAGCGACACGCCGGACAGCGCCGCGAACGGCGCCCAGTCCTGCTGCGCGAACGTCAGTGGCACGAGCGCGGGCCGCGTATCGACGAGCTTGTGGCCGAACTGCTTCGCGAGCCGATAGCCGAAGTCGGTCGCGCCGATCTTCGGGATCGACAGGCCGCCGGTCGCGACGATCAGCGCGCGCGCACGGATCGCGCCCGCCTGCTGCGTGTCGAGCGTGAAGCCGTCGTCCGCGGCGTGACGCACGGCGTCGACGACGACCGCCCGGCGCCATGCGATGCCGCCTGCGTCGCATTCGTGCTTGAGCATGTCGATGATCGCGTCGCTGCCGTGATCGCAGAACAGCTGGCCCTTGTGCTTCTCGTGCCACGTCACGCGATGCTGCTTGAGCAGCGCGAGGAAGTCGCGCGGCGTGTAGCGTGCAAGCGCCGAGCGCGCGAAGTGCGGATTGGCCGACAGATAGTTGTCCGGGCCCGCATGGAGATTCGTGAAGTTGCAGCGGCCGCCGCCCGAGATGCGGATTTTCTCGGCGAGCCGCGGCGCGTGGTCGATCAGCACCACGCGGCGACCGAGTTGCCCGGCCACCGCGGCGCTCATCATGCCGGCCGCGCCCGCGCCGATCACGGCGATGTCGTAAGTTTCCATGGCGCGGATTGTACCCGCGCGGCACCGCGTCCGGGCCCGGCGCGAGCGGCGGCCGGCCCTAGCCTGCTATACTTTCCGGTTACTCGATATTCCTGCGGCGCGCTCGACGCAGCCCGCCGCGCCCGCACCCATGCTCGTTCTCGGCATCGAAAGCTCCTGCGACGAAACCGGTCTCGCGCTCTACGACACGCAGCGCGGCCTGCTCGCGCACGCGCTTCATTCGCAGATCGCGATGCACCGCGACTATGGCGGCGTCGTGCCCGAGCTCGCCTCGCGCGATCACATCCGGCGCGCGCTGCCGCTGCTCGAGGAAGTGATCGCGAAAAGCGGCACGCGCCGTGAAGACATCGACGCGATCGCGTTCACGCAAGGCCCGGGGCTCGCCGGCGCGCTGCTGGTCGGCGCGAGCATCGCGAACGCGCTCGCCCTCGCATGGAACAAGCCGACGGTCGGCATCCACCATCTCGAAGGCCATCTGTTGTCGCCGCTGCTCGTCGCCGAGCCGCCGCCGTTCCCGTTCGTCGCGCTGCTCGTGTCGGGCGGACATACGCAACTGATGCGCGTGACCGACGTCGGCGTGTACGAGACGCTCGGCGAAACGCTCGACGACGCGGCCGGCGAAGCATTCGACAAGACGGCGAAACTGATCGGCCTCGGCTATCCGGGCGGCCCGGAAGTATCGAAGCTCGCGGAAACCGGCACGCCGGGCGCCGTCGTGCTGCCGCGCCCGATGCTGCATTCGGGCGATCTTGATTTCAGCTTCAGCGGCTTGAAAACGGCCGTGCTCACGCAGATGAAGAAGTTCGAAGCGGCGCAGCTGTCGGGCGACGCGCTGGCGCGCGCGAAGGCCGATCTCGCACGCGGCTTCGTCGATGCGGCCGTCGACGTGCTCGTCGCCAAATCGCTCGCCGCGCTGAAAAAGACCAATCTGAAGCGGCTTGTCGTCGCGGGCGGCGTGGGCGCGAACCGTCAGTTGCGCGCCGCGTTGTCGGCTGCGGCCGCGAAGCGCGGTTTCGACGTGCACTATCCCGATCTCGCGCTGTGCACCGACAACGGCGCGATGATCGCGCTGGCAGGCGCGCTGCGGCTCGCGCGCTGGCCCGACCAGGCCAACGTCGACTATGCATTCACGGTGAAGCCGCGCTGGGATCTCGCGTCGCTCGCACGCTGAAGCGCGCGCCGCACGATTCGCGCACATGAAAAAGGCCGCTGCTGCTGCGGCCTTCTTAATTCGACGCTCGCGCCGCGCCGAAGCGGGCGCGTAGTCAGCCGCGCGTTACGCGGCGTGCCGCTTGTCGCGCTCGATCAGCGCATACGCGCTGTGATTGTGAATCGACTCGAAGTTCTCCGCTTCGAGCACATACGCGACGATGCGTGCGTCCGCATCGAGACGCGCCGCGACGTCGCGCACGAGGTCCTCGACGAACTTCGGATTCTCGTACGCACGCTCGGTGACGAACTTCTCGTCCGGCCGCTTCAGCAGCCCCCACAGCTCGCACGACGCCTCTTCTTCCGCGATGCGGATCAGCGCCTCGACCGGCACGTCGGCCGCGAGTTCGGCGTCGATCGTCACGTGCGAGCGCTGGTTGTGCGCACCGTACTGCGAGATCTTCTTCGAGCACGGGCACAGGCTCGTCACGGGCACGAGCACCTTCAGGAACAGACGGGTCTCGCCGTTGCGGCTTTCGCCTGCGAGCGTCACTTCGTAGTCCAGCAGACTCTGCACGCCCGACACCGGCGCGGTCTTGTTGACGAAGTACGGGAACGTCACTTCGATGCGGCCGGCTTCCGCCTCGAGCTTCTCGAGCATCGACGCGATCATCGCGCGGAAGCGCTCGATCGTCAGCGGCGCGCGGTTCTCCTCGAGCAGCGCGACGAACCGCGACATGTGCGTGCCCTTCTGCTCGGCCGGCAAACGAACGTCGAGATTCCAGACGCCGACCGTCGGCTGCACGTCGCCGCTTTCGGTGAGCACCGTCAACGGATGCCGGACCGCCTTCACGCCCACGCGCTGAATCGGAATCTGACGGGTATCCACCGTGCTCTGCACGTCGGGCATCACGAAGGCGGGATTCATCTGGTTCATCTTGTTCAATCCTTGTAAGCCGCGCGTTCGACGACGCGCACGCCGCATCATGCGGCAGCCGGAAAAGCAACATGGGCCCGCAGGCCCATGTTTTTCCGCATCAATGAAGACCGGTTGCGCCAGTCGCGCCGATGCCGCCCTCGGGCGGCGCCGGCTCAGGCGACGCGCTTTGCCTGACCGGCAACGCCGGTTGCCGGGTTCAGGAAGCGTTCGCGAATCGATTTCGCGATACCCGCGCCGTCGAGGCCGCAGAGCGACAGCAGCTTCGCGGGGTCGCCGTGATCGATGAACTGGTCAGGGAGGCCCAATTGTAGTACGGGTCGGATAACCCCACTCTCCATCAGGGCTTCGACGCAGGCCGAGCCTGCCCCGCCCATCACACAGCCTTCTTCGGCGGTGACGAGGAAGTCGTGCGTCTCCGCGAGCTCGCGCACGAGCGCCGCGTCGAGCGGCTTCACGAAACGCATGTTCGCGACGGTTGCATCGAGCTCTTCGGCCGCCGCGAGCGACGGCGCGACCATCGTACCGAACGCGAGGATCGCGATGCGCTTGCCTTCCGGCTGCGACGTGCGGCGGCGCACCTCGCCCTTGCCGATCGGCAGCTCGGTGAATTCCTTCACCGTCGCGACGCCGGTGCCCGCGCCGCGCGGATAACGGACCGCGGTCGGGTTCGGCTGCTGCAGCGCGGTGTGCAACATCTGACGGCATTCGTTCTCGTCGGATGCCGCCATGATCGTCATGTTCGGAATGCAGCGCATGAACGCGAGATCGTACGCGCCCGCATGCGTCGCACCGTCGGCGCCGACGAGGCCCGCGCGGTCGATCGCGAACACGACCGGCAGGTTCTGCAGCGCGACGTCGTGGATCAGCTGGTCGTACGCGCGCTGCAGGAACGTCGAATAGATCGCGACGACCGGCTTCAGCCCTTCGGTCGCGAGGCCGCCGGCGAACGTCACCGCGTGCTGTTCGGCGATGCCGACGTCGTAGTAGCGATCTTTGAAGCGCTTCTCGAACTCGACCATGCCGGAGCCTTCGCGCATCGCGGGCGTGATGCCGACGACGCGCGAATCGCGCTCGGCCTCGTCGCACAGCCACTCGCCGAACACCTGCGTGTACGTCTTCTTCGCGGGCGTCGCGGACGGTTTGATGCCTTCGGCCGGATTGAACTTGCCGGGGCCGTGATAGAGCACCGGATCGGCTTCGGCGAGCTTGTAGCCCTGCCCTTTCTTCGTGACGACGTGCAGGAACTGCGGGCCGCGCAGCTCGCGGATGTTCTGCAGCGTGGGGATCAGCGAATCGAGATCGTGACCGTCGATCGGGCCGATGTAGTTGAAGCCGAATTCCTCGAACAGCGTGGCCGGCACGACCATGCCCTTCGCATGCTCCTCGAGCTTGCGCGCGAGTTCGAGCACGGGCGGCGCGACGCTCAGCACGCGCTCGACGCCCGCACGCGCGGCCGCGTAGAAGCGACCCGACATCAGACGCGCGAGATGGCGGTTCAGCGCGCCGACCGGCGGCGAAATCGACATGTCGTTGTCGTTCAGGATCACGAGCAGTTTCGCGTCCTCGGACACGCCGGCGTTGTTCATCGCCTCGAACGCCATGCCGGCCGTCATCGCGCCGTCGCCGATCACGGCGATCGAGAAACGGTCGTCGCCGTTCAGCTGGCTGCCGATCGCCATGCCGAGCGCGGCCGAGATCGACGTGCTCGAATGCGCGGTGCCGAAGGTGTCGTATTCGGATTCGGAGCGGCGCGGGAAGCCCGAGATGCCGCCGAGCTGGCGCAGCGTCGGCATTTCGTCGCGGCGGCCGGTCAGGATCTTGTGCGGGTAGGTCTGGTGCCCCACGTCCCAGACGATGCGATCGTTCGGCGTGTTGAACACGTAGTGCAGCGCGATCGTCAGCTCGACCGTCCCGAGGTTGGACGACAAATGGCCGCCCGTCTTCGACACGCTGTCGAGCACGAACGCACGCAGTTCATCCGCGAGCGGTTGCAGTTGGCGACGATCGAGGCGGCGCAGGTCCGCCGGGTCGTCGATGGTTTTCAGCAAGTCGTACATCGTCGTTCCATTGTAGGAAATCAAACGCGCCCGCATTCTGTTGCACGCACCCGTAGCGTGTGCGCGGCGGCGGGCTTTCGCGTCAGCTGACCCGGTTCACTACCAGGTCGGCAAGTTCGGCGAGACGCTGCGCGCGTGCGCCGAACGGTTTCAGCGCATCGTGCGCTTCGGCGCGCAACTGCGCGGCGAGTTCGCGCGACGCATCGAGGCCGAGGATCGATACGTAGGTCGGCTTGTCGTTCGCCGCGTCCTTGCCGGCCGTCTTGCCGAGCGTCGCCGAATCGGTCGTGACGTCGAGAATGTCGTCGACGACCTGGAAGGCCAGACCCACGGCCCCCGCATAGACGTCGAGTGCAGCCATCGTGTCGGCCGACGGCGTCTCGCCGGCCAGCGCGCCCATCCGCACCGCCGCGCGCAGCAGCGCGCCCGTCTTCATCCGGTGCATCGTTTCGAGCTGCTCGCGCGTCAGCTTGATGCCGACGCTCGCGAGATCGATCGCCTGGCCGCCCGCCATCCCGAGCGAGCCGCTCGCGAGCGCGAGCTCGCGCACGAGCGCCGCCTGCTGCACCGGCGACAGGGCAGCCGCGTCGGTCAGCGCGACGAACGCCTGCGACTGCAGCGCGTCGCCGACCAGCAGGGCAGTCGGCTCGTCGTACTGCACGTGCACGGTCGGCTTGCCGCGACGCAGCGCGTCGTCGTCCATGCACGGCATGTCGTCGTGCACGAGCGAGTAGACGTGGATCATCTCCAGCGCCGCCGCCGCCGCATTGCGCGCCGCCTCCGTCGCACCGGTCAGTTCGCCTGCCGCATGGCACAGCAGCGGGCGAACGCGCTTGCCGCCGCCGAGGACCGCATAGCGCATCGCTTCGTGGAGTCGTGCGGGCACCACGGTGTCAGCCGGCAGATAGTGGCCGAGTGCGTCCTCGACGCGGTCTAGCACGGACCGCATCCATTGTTCGAATGTCATAGATCGTCGTCTTCGCCGTCCGTGGCGGCCGCCGGCTTCAGCGTCGCGCCGTCGAGCACGCGAACCTGCTGCTCCACTTTCTCGAGCTGCTGTTGGCAAAACGCAACAAGGGCTGCGCCGCGGCGATACGCCGCCAGCGAATCCTCGAGGCTCAGCGCGCCGCCTTCCATCCGCGCAACCAGCGTCTCGAGCTCCGCAAGCGCTGTCTCGTAATTGTCCGGCAACGGTTCGGCGCCGTTGCCGGGCGGCGTCGCGCCTGGGGATGCGGTTTTCGCCATGGACGAGGGTGTCAAATTTCAAAACAAGTCGGACATTCTACGGCAAAAGAGAATTTTCCGACCTGCGGACTTGGGCGCGCGGGCCGGACTCCGGCCCCGCCTTCGGCCCACATTGTGCGCCCGCCCCACGTCGCCGGACAAAAAATTGACACAAATCAGGCACTTAATGCTGGCCTTACGGGGCGAACCGGGTATAATTCTCCGTTTCCCTAAATCGATTTTTCGATGGTTGGGTTGTTCACTGCTTTCACGCTATCACCGGGAGTGGGAATGTCCAATCTGAGCGATGCGCTTCAGTTGAAGTCGGCTCACAGCCAGCTTCCAGTCACTGCATACTTCGATGAGGCGCTGCTTGCGCGCGAGATCGAAACCCTCTTCAAGAAAGGACCGCGTTACGTCGGGCACGAACTGATGGTGCCCGAGGCGGGCGACTATTTTGCGCTGCCGTCCGAGAAGGAAGGCCGCGTGCTCGTGCGCAATCAGGCGAACGAAATCGAGCTGCTGTCGAACGTCTGCCGCCACCGGCAGGCGATCATGCTGAACGGCCGCGGCCATACGCAGAACATCGTGTGCCCGCTGCACCGCTGGACGTACGATCTGGAAGGCCAGCTGCTGGGCGCGCCGCACTTCCCCGACAAGCCGTGCCTGAACCTCGGCAAGACGCCGCTGCAGAACTGGCAGGGGCTGCTGTTCGAGGCCGAAGGCCGCAACGTCGCGCGCGATCTGGCGAACCTCGGCACGAAGCATCACTTCGATTTTTCCGAGTACCAGTTCGATCACGTCGAAGTGCACGAGTGCGATTACAACTGGAAGACGTTCATCGAGGTGTACCTCGAGGATTACCACGTCGTCCCGTTCCACCCGGGCCTCGGCAATTTCGTGTCGTGCGACGATCTGAAATGGGAGTTCGGCGACTGGTACAGCGTGCAGACGGTCGGCGTGCACAACGCGCTGGCGAAGCCCGGCAGCGCGACGTACCGCAAGTGGCACGAACAGGTGCTGAAGTTCCGCGACGGCGTGCCGCCGGAGTTCGGCGCGATCTGGATGGTTTACTATCCGGGCCTGATGATCGAGTGGTATCCGCACGTGCTCGTCGTGTCGTGGCTGATTCCGCGCGGCCCGCAAAAGACGACCAACATCGTCGAGTTCTACTACCCCGAGGAAATCGCGCTGTTCGAACGCGAGTTCGTCGAGGCCGAACGCGCGGCGTACATGGAAACGGCGGTCGAGGACGACGAAATCGCGATGCGGATGGACGCCGGCCGCCGCGCGCTGATGGAGCGCGGCGAGTCGCAGGTCGGCCCGTACCAGAGCCCGATGGAAGACGGCATGCAGCACTTCCACGAGTTCCTGCGCCGCCAGCTCGGCGATCTGTAAGCCGCGCACGCTGCGGCATCCGCATGACGAAAAGACGGGCTTCGGCCCGTCTTTTTTTGTTTAGACTTGGCATATCGGGCCGTTTGCACGCCAGGGAGCCGTCATGCCTCACACTCACTACACCACACTGATTTCCGCGGCCAATCTTGCCGAACGGCTCGCTGCCGCGCCCGGCAGCGTCGCGCTGTTCGACTGCCGCTTCGATCTCGTCGATCCCGATGCGGGCGAAGCCGCGTACGCCGCCGGCCATATCGCCGGCGCGCAATACCTGCATCTCGACCGCGACCTGTCCGGCCGCAAGACCGGCACGAACGGCCGCCATCCGCTGCCGACGCGCGACGCGCTGGCCACGCTGCTCGCGAGCCGCGGGCTGAAACAGGGGCAGCAGGTCGTCGCGTACGACGCGCAAGGCGGCGCCTATGCCGCGCGGCTCTGGTGGCTGCTGCGCTGGCTCGGGCACGATTCGGTCGCCGTGCTCGACGGCGGGCTGCAGGCCTGGCAGGCGGCCGGCCAGCCGCTGACGACGGACGTCCCCAAGCCGGCTCCCGGCGATTTCCGCGCGGCGGCGCCGCTCGAATCGACCGTCGATGCGGCGACGGTACTCGCGAACCTGAGTACGCCGACGCGCGTCGTGATCGACGCACGCGCGCCCGACCGGTATCGCGGAGAAAACGAAACGATCGATCGCGTCGGCGGCCATATCCCGGGCGCGCGCAACCGGTTCTTCAAGGACAACCTGACGGCCGACGGCCGCTTCAAGACCGGCCACGAGCTGCGCGAGACGTTCACCGCGCTGCTCGCCGGCACCGAGCCGAACCGCGTGATCCTGCAGTGCGGCTCCGGCGTGACCGCCTGCCACAACGCGCTCGCGATGGAAGTGGCCGGCCTGCATGGCGCGTCGCTGTATCCGGGCTCGTGGAGCGAATGGAGCGCCGATCCGTCGCGGCCGATCGCGACCGGCGCGACACCGTGACGCACGCGCGTACGGCGCGATAGCCAGGCGGCGGCCTCGGCCGCCGCTTCGTCGTTTACATCACGCCGTACTTGTGGAACCACGCGATCGCGCGCTTCCATCCGTCCTCGGCATCGGCCTTCACGTAGCTCGGCCGGTAGTCGGCGAAAAACGCGTGGCCGGCATCCGGATAGACGACGATTTCCGACTCGCGCGCGAGCTTCGAGTCGCTCGTCTGGATCGCCTTGCGCATGTCGGCGAGCGACGCCTGCGTGATGTTCTGATCCTTCTCGCCGTACAACCCGAGCACGGGCACCTTCAGCAGCGACGCATGATCGACCGGATTGAACGGCGTCATCTCGTCGGTCTTGCCTTCGACAAAGCCGTACCAGGCGACGGCCGCCCGCACGTGCGGATTGTGCTCGGCGTAGAGCCACGCCTGACGGCCGCCCCAGCAGAACCCCGTCACGCCCACGCGCGTCAGGTCGCCGCCGTTCTTGCCCGCCCATGCGACCGTCGCATCGAGATCCTCGGTGACCTGCCGGTCGGGAACCTTGTTGATGATGTTGTCGTACAGGTCCTTGATCGTCGAATACTTCGACGCGTTGCCCTGCCGCGCGAACAGGTCGGGCGCGATCGCGAGATAGCCGAGCTTCGCGAAGCGGCGGCAGACGTCGGCGATGTGCGCATGCACGCCGAAGATCTCGTGGATCACGATGACGACCGGCAGGTTCGTCTTGTCGACCGGCTGCGCACGATACGCCGGCACGCTTGCGTCGCCGGAGCGGATCTCGACGGTGTCGACGTCGAGGCCGGCGCTGTCGGTCGTGATCGTCTGCGCGGACACCGGCAGCACGGCCGCCGCGAAAGTGCCGCCCAGCGCCGCCTGCATGAACTTGCGGCGCGAGAACGGAACGTGGGGAACCAGGCTGTCGACTTCGGGTTTCAACATGAATGCACTCCTCGATTGGGCGCCGCCGTCACGCCACGGATTCGACGCGACACGGCATCGCACCGTCGCCCGGTGCGAAGATTGCGACGGGTGGCACGCCGCCGCAAACGAAAACCCGCACAAGATGCCCAATAATCCGTTGTCGCGTCAACTGTCCGATATGTAAGACTCGATGACAGACGGCGGCCGCCGCTGCGTCGACCGCCGTGCCGCGCGCGCCGAACGCGTTCAGTGCAGCTTCACGCGCGGCAGCGTCGTGCGACGCAGCCAGTGCGCGACCGTATCGAGGATCATCCGCGGATAGCCGTGCAGCGCCGCGATATGCAGCCGGTACAGCGACATGTACATGAAGCGCGCGAACAGCCCTTCGATCAGCATGTTGCCGCCGATCAGGCCGCCCATCAGGTTGCCGACGGCGCTGAAGTGACCGAGCGAGACGAGCGACCCGAAGTCGCGATACGTGAACTCGGGAAGCGGCCGCCCGTCGAGCCGGCACGCGATCGCTTTCAGCAGAAAGCTCGCCTGCTGGTGCGCGGCCTGCGCGCGCGGCGGCACGTTGCGTTCGCTGCCGGGCCACGCGCATGCCGCGCAATCGCCGAGGGCAAAGACGTTGTCGTCGGTAACCGTCTGCAGCGTGCGGCGCACGTCGAGCTGACCGAGCTTGTTGACTTGCAGCCCATCGAGATGCGCGAGTACGGCCGGCGCCTTGATGCCGGCCGCCCAGACCGTGAGATCGGCGCGCACGGCCTTGCCGCTCGCCGTATGCACGGCGCCGGGCGCGACTTCCGTCACGCGCTCGCCGAGCATCAGCCGCACGCCGAGCTTCTCGAGCAGCCCGGCGGTCGCGGACGACACGCGCTCCGGCAGCGCCGGCAGAATGCGCGGCCCCGATTCGATCAGCACGATGCCGACGTCGTGGCGCGGATCGAGCTTGTGCAGCCCGTACACCGACAGCACCTGCGCGGTGTTGCGCAGTTCGGCGGACAGCTCGACGCCCGTCGCGCCGCCGCCGACGATGACGACCTGGATACGCGGCTCGGCCGGCTCGCCGGGTGCAACCGCCGCCGGCGCCTGATGCTCGGCACGCATGCACGCGGCGATCAGCCGCTTGCGGAAGCGTTCGGCCTCGCCGACGGTATCGAGTGCGATCGCATTTTCCGGGGCGCCCTGCACGCCGAAGAAGTGCGTCGTGCTGCCGATCGCGATCACGAGCGTGTCGTATTCGAGTTCGCGGGCGGGCAGCAGCTCGGCGCCGTCGCTGTCGTTGACGGGCGACAGCGTGATGCGCTTCGCGGCACGATTCAGCCCGGCGAGCTCGCCCTGCTGAAACTCGAAGCCATGCCAGCGCGCCTGTGCCGCGTATTCGAGTTCCTGCGTGAACGGGTCCATGCTGCCGGCCGCGACTTCGTGCAGCAGCGGTTTCCAGATGTGGGTCGGATTGCGGTCGACGAGTGTGACGAGTGCGCGCGCGGGACGATTGCCGCGGGCGCCGTAGCGGTCGCCGAGCCGCGTCGCCAGTTCCAGGCCGCCCGCGCCGCCGCCTACGATGATGATCCGATGCATCTGATTCCCCCCTTTGCGATTCGAAACCTGTTGCCGCCGGACGATGCGGGCTTCATCCGTGCACCGTCGCGTCGATTAACCGGTTCGGACATCATCGATGTGCAGTTCGAAGCACCTCGGCGACGCGCGTTCCGGGAACGCGGGACGCGCAGCCCCGCGTCAATGACATGAACGACATGCATTGTCCGGGAGCTTGCGTGTTGACGACAAGCAAACCAGTTCGATATTCGACATCCCTGCAACAATATGCCGCAGCAGGCAGGTATCGCGCACCGGGAATCGTCAGTGCGCCTCCTCCCAGTTCGCACCGGCGCCGACCTCGGCCACCAGCGGCACCTTCAGCTTCGCGACGCCGCACATCATTTCGGGCAGCTTCTCGCGCACGAGCGACAGCTCGTCGTCGGGCACCTCGAGCACCAGTTCGTCGTGCACCTGCATGATCATCCGCGAGGCGAGCTTGTCGCGCGTCAGCCAGCCGTCCACGGCGATCATCGACAGCTTGATCAGGTCCGCCGCGGTGCCCTGCATCGGGGCATTGATCGCCGCCCGCTCGGCCGCCTGACGGCGCGGGCCGTTGCCGCCGTTGATTTCCGGCAGCCACAGGCGGCGGCCGAATACCGTTTCGACGTAGCCGCGTTCCTTTGCGCTCGCGCGCGTGTCTTCCATGTACTGCGCGACGCCCGGATAGCGCGCGAAATAGCGGTCGATATAGAGCTTCGCCGCATCGCGCGTGATGCCGAGATTCGACGCGAGACCGAATGCGCTCATCCCGTAGATCAGGCCGAAGTTGATCACCTTCGCGATCCGGCGCTGGTCGGCGTTGACTTCCAGCGGCGTCACGCCGAACACTTCGGCCGCCGTCGCGCGGTGAATGTCCTCGCCCTGCGAGAACGCACGCAGCAGCGAGGCGTCGCCCGAGATGTGCGCCATGATCCGCAGCTCGATCTGCGAATAGTCGGCCGACACGATCCGGTGCCCCGGCGCCGCGATGAAGGCCTCCCGAATGCGCCGGCCTTCGGCCGTCCGCACCGGAATGTTCTGAAGATTGGGATCGTTGGATGCGAGGCGGCCCGTGACCGCGACCGCCTGCGCGTAGTTCGTATGCACGCGGCCGGTCGACGGATTCACCATGCGCGGCAGCTTGTCGGTGTAGGTGGACTTCAGCTTCGACAGCCCGCGGTGCTCGAGCAATAGTTTCGGCAGCGGATAGTCCTCGGCGAGCTTCTGCAGCACTTCTTCGTCGGTGGACGGCGCGCCGCTCGGCGTCTTTTTCACGACCGGCAATTGCAGCTTCTCGAAGAAGATCTGCCCGATCTGCTTCGGCGAACCGAGATTGAATTCGCCGCCCGCAAGCGCGTAGGCCTGTGCCTCGAGATCGACGAGGCGCGTCGCGATCTCGTTGCTCTGCGCCTGCAGCCGCGCATCGTCGATCAGTACGCCGTTGCGCTCCATCTTGCGCAGCACGAGCGACACCGGCATCTCGATCTCGCGATACACGCGCTCGAGGCCCGGTTCGCGCGCGATCTGCGGATACAGCGCGCGATGCAGCTGCAGCGTGATGTCGGCATCCTCGGCCGCGTATTCGGCCGCCTGCGCGAGCGCGACTTCGTCGAAGCCGATCTGCTTCGCGCCCTTGCCCGCGACATCTTCATACTTGATCGTCTTGATGCCCAGATGACGCAGCGCGAGGCTGTCCATGTCGTGCGTGCGATGCGATTCGAGCACGTACGATTCGAGCAGCGTGTCATGCTCGATGCCGTTCAGTTCGATCCCGTAGTTGGCGAGCACCTGCGCGTCGTACTTCAGATGCTGGCCGACCTTCTTGCGATCGGGCGATTCGAGCCACGGCTTCAGGCGTGCGAGCACGTCGTCGAGCGGCAACTGCTCGGGCATGTCCGGGCCGCGATGCGCGACCGGCAGATACGCGGCCTTGCCGGGCTCGACCGCGAAGGACAGGCCGACGAGCCGCGCGACCATCGGGTCGAGCGCCGTCGTCTCGGTATCGAACGCGGTCAGCTCGGCCGCTTCGAGCTTCGCGAACCACGCATCGAATTGTTCCCAGGTCTGGATCGTCTCGTATTCGCGCGGCGTGTCGACGGCGATCACCGGTGCCGGCTCGCCGTCCGGCGCATCGGCGCCGCCGCCTTCCGCGGGCGCGCTGTCGACTTCGCGCAGCCAGGTCTTGAAACCGTAACGCGCGAAGATGTCGCGCAGCAGATCGCGCGCTTCGCCGTCGCTCTTGAGCGACGCATCGATCGACTCGAGATGCGGCGCGAGATCGCATGCCGTTTCGACCGTGACGAGCTTGCGGCCGAGCGGCAGGAAGTCGAGCGCGCGGCGCAGGTTGTCGCCGACGACGCCCTTGATCTCGCCCGCATGCTCGATCACGCCGTCGAGGCTGCCGTACTGCGTGAGCCATTTCACGGCTGTTTTCGGGCCGCACTTCTCGACGCCCGGCACGTTGTCGACCGTATCGCCGATCAGCGCGAGGTAATCGACGATGCGCTCGGGCGGCACGCCGAACTTCGCGAGCACGCCGTCGCGATCGAGCGTCTCGTTCGTCATCGTGTTGACGAGCGTGACGCGATCGCTGACGAGCTGCGCGAGATCCTTGTCGCCCGTCGACACGATCACGTTCATCCCGCGTCGCTCCGCTTCGCGCGCGAGCGTGCCGATCACGTCGTCGGCCTCGACGCCTTCGACCATCAGCAGCGGCCAGCCGAGCGCGCGCACGGCGCCGTGAATCGGTTCGACCTGCAGCGCGAGATCGGGCGGCATCGACGGACGGTTTGCCTTATAGTCGGCATAAAGGTCGTCGCGAAACGTCTTGCCCTTTGCATCGAACACGCAAGCGCTATACTCTGCACTGACTTCCTTGCGCATACGGCGCAGCATGTTGATGATTCCGTAGAGCGCTCCGGTCGGCTCCCCGCCAGGGCCACGCAAATCAGGCATCGCATGGTAAGCCCGATACAGATAGCTCGAACCGTCAACCAATAGCAGGGTCTTACCTTCCAGATTTCGTTCTTCAGGCATTATGAACAAGAGAAAAGTGATTCCGAGTCTGCGTTCGCTCGCAGATCAAGAACGCGCGACGGCCAAGAAGGCCCGCGCATCGTGGCAGATGTTCACGATTATGGCAGAGTTTATCGAGGCGACCGAGTACCTGTCGGAGATCCGCCCGGCCGTCAGCATCTACGGTTCTGCCCGTCTGAAGCCCGACACGCCGCACTACAAGCTCGCCGTGCAGATCGCGCGCAAGCTGTCCGACGCCGGCTTCGCCGTCATCTCCGGCGGCGGCCCCGGCATCATGGAAGCCGCGAACAAGGGCGCGCATGCAGGCAAGGCGCCGTCGGTCGGCCTGAACATCGAGCTGCCGCACGAGCAGGCCGGCAACCACTATCAGGACATCTCGCTGCGCTTCCGTCACTTCTTCACGCGCAAGGTCACGTTCGTGAAGAACTCCGACGCGGTGATCGTGATGCCGGGCGGCTTCGGCACGCTCGACGAACTGTCCGAAGTGCTCACGCTGATCCAGACGAAGAAGTCGCGCCTCGTGCCGATCATCCTCGTCGGCAGCGAATTCTGGAAAGGGCTGCTGCAGTGGTTCCGCGATCAGCTCATTCCGATGGGCCTCATCAATCCCGAAGACATGGATCTGATGCAGGTGATCGACGATCCCGACCAGGTGCTCGATGCGGTGCTCGCGTTCTACGAGGACAGCGGCGAAGAGGAAGGTGAAAGCAGCGACGATCATCCGCCGCGCCCCGAAGAAGACCGGATGTTCTATCTGTGATTGCAGCGGCCGTCGCGCCGGTGCGCCGGTGCGCCGCGCGCCGTTTTGTAACGCTTCGTTAATCGCGCGCCGCCGCGTGGCGCGCGCGAATGTCAAATCCGCGCCGCGCACACTGCACCGCTCCGCGCAATGCGGCGCATCCGTCGAGCGCCATTGTCAAATCGGGCCGCGCATGCCGTGCGCGGGCCTGCATACCGCGCACAATCCACGGTAACAAACGCCGCTCGCGTTTTGCGTCGCGTCTCTGCACACTGCGTATGTCGGCGTCGGCGATCCCCCCTTGGGGCCGATTCGCAACGCGTGATCGACTCCACTGCGCCGCGCCGACCCTTCAGAACAACATTACGGAACACGCCATGAAACGCTCACTGATCGCCCTTGCCTTCGCCGGCCTCGGCCTTTCGCTGTCCGGTCTCGCCCACGCCGTCAACGTCGACGTCAACATCGGCACGCCCGCGCCGGTGGTCGTGGCACCTGCGCCCGTCGTCGTCGTCGGCTGGCACGGCGACCGCTACTGGGACGGCCATCGCTACTGGGAACGCCGTGAATGGGAAGAGCATCAGCACCGTCATGGCCCCGGTCGCTATCACTGCCCGCCGGGACACGCGAAGAAGGGTGAGTGCTGAACGACTCGGCACGACCTCGGCAGACAAGGCCGCCCGCGCGCTTCGGCGCCGGGCGGCCTTGTCGTTGATGGCGGCGCGTTTCGCCTCACGAGCGTAGCGCCCGCTGCGTCGAACGACATACGCGCTTGCCGACGGGTTCGCCGGCTACGCGTCGATGCGCATGAGCGGGCCTGCCGCCCTCGCACGCGCCCTTGGAAACGCGAGTGGTAGTATCGGCCGCGCAAACGGCCACTCTCCCCTCATCCACTCATGAACAGGATTCTCGTCAGCGCCTGCCTTGCGGGGCTGCCCGTGCGTTACGACGGTTCGGCGAAGACGGTCGCGGATGCGCTGCTGCAAACGTGGCGCGACGAGGGCCGCCTCGTCGTCGTATGCCCCGAGGTCGCCGCCGGCTTCGGCACGCCGCGCCGGCCCGCCGAGATCCCCCTGCATCGCAGCGGCGGCGACGTGTTGGCCGGCGCGGCGTCGATCTGCGACGACGCGGGCACGGACGTCACCGCGATGTTCATCGACGGCGCGCACCACGCGCTCCGTCAGGCAGCCGCGCACGGGTGCCGCTATGCACTGCTCGCGGACGGCAGTCCGTCATGCGGCAGCAGCTTCATCCACGACGGCACCTTCTCGGGAAACCGGCATGCAGGCGTCGGTGTCACTACCGCGCTGCTCGAACGGCATGGCATTCGGGTGTTCGCGCCGTCGCGGCTGGCGGAACTCGCGGCGTTGATCGAGCGCGACGGCTAAGGTCGAAGCGCGCGCTTGCAGGCCTGCACCGGAGCGGGCCGACCGAGCCGGGACACGGCAGTCCACGGCATGGCCTTCTCGTCCCGGTGTCGAGCCGCGACAGCGCAACACGTGGTCAGACCGCTTCTCCGTAACCGACGAACATGAGGCTCTCTTCGTCGTACGCGCGCGCATGCCGTAGCGCTTCGTCGATCGGCAGGCCGCGCGTCAGGATCAGATGGAACAGCCGATGAACGAACAACACGGCGTCCGCACCGTCGGGCAATCCGGTCGGCGCGATATACGCTGTCGCGCCGCCGCCCGCGAACTTACGGCCGAAGTCGGGCGACCCCGTCTCGCACGCGGTGCTGATCACGATCCTGCCCGGCAGTCGAACCTTGCCGCACAACGCCGCAGCAGGCAGCCGCCCGTCCGACAGCAGCGAGGTATCGATGTCCTCCGAATACTCGCCGAACACGATGCCCGACGCGTCGCCGTGACCGCTGAGGATCAGATACCGGCCCGGCGGCGCCGGATCGTTCAGCACGAGCAAGAGGTCCTGCGGTACGACGACCCAATGCAGGCTCACGGACGCACCGAGGCTTTCGAGCAGGCCGCGAATCAGCAGCGCTTCGCCGCTGTCGCCGATCGCGGCCACGCAAACGTGCACGCGCGGAAAGCGGAACTGCTCGTCGATCATGCGCACCGCCGGTCCGTCGACGCCGAACGGTCGTGTCACTGAAACGCCACTTCCGCAAAACTCCTGAGCTTGCGGCTATGCAGCTTGTCGAGCCCGTTCGTGCGCAGGATCTCCATCGCCCTCACGCCGATCTGCAGATGCTGATCGACTTGTGCACGATAGAACTGATCGGCCATGCCCGGCAGTTTCAGCTCGCCGTGCAGCGGCTTGTCCGACACACACAGCAGCGTCCCGTACGGCACGCGGAAGCGGAAGCCGTTCGCGGCGATCGTCGCGCTTTCCATGTCGAGCGCGATCGCGCGACTCTGCGACAAACGCTGCACGGGCTCGCGATGATCGCGCAATTCCCAGTTGCGGTTGTCGACGCTCGCGACCGTACCCGTGCGCATCACGCGCTTCAGCTCCGCGCCTTCGAGCTGTGTGACGTCCGCCACCGCGCGCTCGAGCGCGAGCTGCACTTCGGCGAGCGCCGGAATCGGCACCCACAGGGGCAAATCGGCGTCGAGCACATGATCCTCGCGCACGTAACCGTGTGCGAGCACGTAGTCGCCGAGGCGCTGCGTGTTGCGCAGCCCCGCGCAGTGGCCGAGCATCACCCATGCATGCGGCCGCAGCACGGCGATGTGGTCGGTGATCGTCTTCGCGTTCGACGGACCGACGCCGATGTTGACCATCGTGATACCGCTGCCGTCGGCCCGCTTCAGGTGATACGCGGGCATCTGCGGCAGGCGCGGCGGCGCGGCGCCTTCGGCCGCCTCGCTGCCGAGGTTCGCGTTGTACGTAACGACATCGCCCGGCTCGACGAACGCGCTGTACTGGCTGCGATACGCGCGCACGTCGGGATCGTCGCTCTCGGTCATCATCGTGCGGCCGAGCTTCACGAACTCGTCGATATAGAACTGATAGTTCGTGTAGAGCACGTAGTTCTGGAAATGCGTCGGCGACGTCGCGGTGTAGTGGCGCAGCCGATGCAGCGAGAAATCGACGCGCGCGGCAGTAAACAGCGCCAGCGGATGCGGCTCGCCGGGCGCCGGCTCGAACGTGCCGTTCACGATCCGGTCGTCGAGATACGAGAGGTCCGGCGTATCGAAGATGTCGCGCATCGCGAGCAGGCTGTCGCGGTCGAGTTCGCCTTCGAGATGGATGCCTTCCGGAAACGCGAAGTGAACCGGAATCGGCTGCGACGACACGCCGACCTCGATCTTCACGTGGTGGTTCTTCGCCAGCAGACGCAGCTGCTCGCGATAGTAGTTCGCGAAAAGATCCGGGCGCGTGACCGTTGTTTCGAACACGCCGGGGCCCGCGACGAAACCGTACGAGCGCCGCGAGTCGACATTGGTGTTCACGTCGGTGCGAATCCGCACGAACGGATAGCACGCGCGCACGTGCTCGGCGATCGTTTCGTGGCGACGATAGCGCGCGAACGCGTCGCGCAGGAAACCGGTGTTGGTGTCGTAGATGGCGGACAGCCGCGCGACGGCGGCGATCGGGTCGTCGAAAGCTTCGACCGGCGGGCTCTCGGGCGTCAGCATCCGGTGCCCGCGGCTCAAATCGTTCTTCATTTTCATCACCTCGTCTGATCCGACGACATTACCACGGAACCCGGTCACGCTCATGGCTGCCCACGCGCACGCAGGGGCCGGATGGCGCGCAGTATTTGCTAAAATCGGCGGGTTCACTGGAGACTCATCATGAAGCCGCTCATTCTCGTCGCCGCTGCTGCCGCGTTTGTCGCCGCCAGCGCCGCTTTCGCCGCCGGCGGCACGCCGAGCGCGGACGCGCAGGCGCAGGCCGAAGCCAACGAAGCCGCCGGCCTGCCCGATCTCCGGCAGATCAACCGGCCGGCCGCAGAGGTCACGTCGAAAGTCGATTTCAGCGATATCCGCCGCACGCCGAGCTTCCACGAAAAAAGCAAGAACGGCACCGAGGTCACCGAGTACCGCGACCGCGGCAAGCCGGTCGAGATCGACGTGAAGTCGAACTTCGGCACGCGCTATCAGATGAGCTCGACGCCCGACACGTCGCCGAAGCCGCACGATGCCGGCGTGCCGATCACGCGCCTGCCGTCGGTCAACCTGCGCTACTGACCGGGGCCGCGCCGCGTCGCTCCCGGCACGGCGCGCCCGCCTCTCTCCACTCCCGTCGCGACGCGCGCACTGCGCGCGCCGGCACACTGACCACACGCATCTCGCATGGCCGTTTTCACCGCTGTTTCCGACTCCGATCTCGCGCAATGGATGCGCCACTACGCACTGGGCGACGTCGTTGCGTTCCGCGGCATTCCGTCCGGCATCGAGAACAGCAACTTCTTCCTGACGACGACGCGCGGCGAGTACGTGCTGACGATCTTCGAAAAGCTGACGGCGGAGCAGTTGCCGTTCTACCTCGACCTGATGCGCCATCTCGCCGGCCACGGCGTGCCGGTCCCCGATCCGGTGCCGCGCGACGACGGCGCGCTGTTCGGCACGCTGCACGGCAAGCCGGCCGCGATCGTCACGAAGCTCGACGGTGCGGCCGAACTCGCGCCGGGGGTCGAACACTGCATCGAGGTCGGCCAGATGCTGGCGCGCATGCATCTGGCGGGGCGCGACTATCCGCGCCGGCAGCCGAACCTGCGCAGCCTGCCGTGGTGGCAGGAGAACGTGCCGGCGATCGTGCCGTTCGTGACCGACGCGCAGCGCGCGCTGCTCGAAGGCGAACTCGCGCATCAAGCGCGCTTCTTCGGCTCTGAAGATTACGCGGCACTGCCGGGCGGCCCGTGCCACTGCGATCTGTTCCGAGACAACGTGCTGTTCGCACACGCGGCGCCCGACACGGGGCACGCGGTGCGGCTCGGCGGCTTCTTCGACTTCTATTTCGCCGGCTGCGACAAGTGGCTGTTCGACGTAGCGGTCACGGTCAACGACTGGTGCGTCGACCTCGCGACCGGCGTGCTCGACACCGCGCGCGCCGACGCGCTGCTGCGCGCCTACCAGACGGTCCGGCCGTTCACGGCCGAGGAGCGCCGTCACTGGAGCGACATGCTGCGGGCGGGCGCGTACCGCTTCTGGGTGTCGCGTCTGTACGACTTCTACCTGCCGCGTGCGGCCGAGATGCTGAAGCCGCACGATCCCGGCCATTTCGAACGCATTCTGCGCGAGCGTATCGCCCATACGCCGGCGCTTCCCGAGATCCAAACCGCATGCAACTGATCGAAGTGCCCGCGAAAACGGGCTATGTCTGGTTCCGACAAGGCATCTGGCTGTTCCGCCGGAATCCGCTCGCGTTCATCACGCTGTTCTTCACCTATCTGCTCGCGATCACGCTGGTGTCGATGGTGCCGATCGTCGGCGCGGCGCTGCCGCTGCTGTTCATTCCGGGCATTGCGGTCGGCTTCATGGCCGCGTGCCGCGACACAGTGGCCGGCAAATCGGTGATGCCGACGATTCTCGTCGACGGCTTCCGCTCGTACGGCAGCGTCGCGACGCAGCGGCTGCTGGTGCTCGGCGTCATCTACGTCGTGTCGATGATCCTGGTGTTCGCGGCATCGTCGGTGATGGACGGCGGCGTGCTGTTTCATCTGATGATGGGCGCGACCGGCGACGCGAACCCGGCGCCCGAAGCGCTGGCCGCGCAAGGCACGCTCGGCGCGCTGCTGTTCGCGACGCTGCTCTACGTGCCCGTCGCGATGCTGTTCTGGTTCGCGCCGGTGCTGATCGCATGGCACGACATCCCGCCGGCGAAGGCGCTGTTCTTCAGCATCGTCAGCTGCTGGCGCAATCGCGGCGCATTCCTCGTGTACGGCCTGCTCTGGTTCGGCGTCGCGCTCGGCACGTCGCTCGGGCTCTCGCTGCTGCTGCAGGCGCTCGGTGCGGCCGCCTACGCCCTCACGATCATGATGCCGGTGACGATCATCATCGTGACGATGCTGTACTGCTCGTTCTACGCCACGTATCGCGGCTGTTTCGGCGTGCAGGAGCCCGGCGCGGCGACCACCTCGGGCCGCTGACCGCCCCGCAATCGGCCGGCATGCGTGTGCCGGCCGCCTTCTTTTCCATCCGTTCAGCGCGCATGGCGGCGCCTGCCAGCAACCGCGCCCGCGCTCGGCAGTCCATCGCCCGAGCCGGACAGCCCGTCATTGGCGCTGTTCAATGCGATCTTTTGCGCGCAGAATAATTCGCACACTAATCTTTAGCGCATGTTTCGATGCGCCGACACCATGGATCGCCTTCCGACACTGCCGCAAACGCTCGACGAGCAACTCTGCTTCGCGCTGTACTCGACGTCGCACGCGATGACGAAGGCGTACAAGCCGCTGCTCGACAAGCTGTCGCTGACCTATCCGCAATATCTGGCGATGCTCGTGCTGTGGGAGCGTGACGACCTCGCGGTGAAGGACGTCGCGGCCCGGCTCGATCTCGATCCGGCGACCGTCACGCCGCTGCTCAAGCGCCTCGAGGCGCTCGGCTACGTCGAGCGCGTGCGCAGCGCGGCGGACGAGCGTATCGTGAACGTTCGCGTAACGGCCGCCGGACGGGCGTTGAAAGAGCAGGCGCGCTCGGTACCTGCCGAACTGTTCTGCGCAATGCAGCAGACGCCTGAATTCCTGATCCGCCTGCGCGGCGATCTGCAGCAATTGCGCGACGCGCTGTCGGCGGCGAACGAGCGCTGACCGTCAGCGCTGCCGGCGCGAGTCCGCGCTTCCCGTTCAACGGGCTCGGTCAAATTAATTTGCACACTAATTTTTAGTTCTATATTTACCCCGTGGCCGGCGACCGAGTCGACCCGGACCGCTTCCCCTTCTCTGACAGGAGCAGCACGATGAACATTTTGTACAAGACGAGCGCCACGAGCACGGGCGGCCGCGACGGCCGCGCGGTGTCCGAAGATCACAAGCTGGAGGTCAAGCTCGCCGCGCCGCGTGAGCTCGGCGGCACCGGTGCGGAAGGCACGAATCCCGAACAGCTCTTCGCCGCCGGCTATTCGGCGTGCTTTCTGAGCGCGATGAAGTTCGTCGCCGGCCAGAGCAAGCAGACCCTGCCGGCCGACACGCAAGTGACTGCCCAGGTCGGGCTCGGTCCGAACGACGCCGGCGGCTTCGCGCTCGACATCGAGCTGCGCGTGTCGCTGCCGGGCATCGACAAAGCGGACGCGCAGGCGCTCGTCGAAAAGGCGCACCAGGTCTGCCCGTACTCGAACGCGACGCGCAACAACGTGCCGGTACGGCTGACGGTCGTCTGACGCGCGCCCGGCGGCGAATGCAAAAAGGGCGCGTGCGGCTCGATGCCGCACGCGCCCTTCTTCCATGTCGTACCGAAGCGGGCCGTCGCTTCGGCGTTCGATGCTTATCGTGCGCCGAACGAATACGGACGGTTCATCGCCGCTTCACGGTCGATCTTGCGCATCCGGAATTCCAGGTCGTAGATGTCGGTCGCTTCGGACAGGTACGCCTCGGCACGCTCCTTCGCGGCTTGCTCGGCGTTCTTGGTCAGCATCAGGAAGAGGTGGCTCAGCAGGTACATGATCGATCTCGCATTCGTGGACTAGGGTTTTCCCTGATTATAGGGAAAACCCTAGTCGAATGCCAGTGTCAATCAGTCGGTGCGTCGTTCGGTTGCCACAGTGCGCCGATGCGTTTCGAAAAAGGACCAGACCATCGCGCTCGCATCGGGACCGACGGCGGCATGGAACGGCACCGCTTCGTCGCCGCCCGACCATGCGTGTTCGAGCCCCTTCACATGACAGAGCCGCACGACCGATTCGCCGTCGCGCCGCACGTCGACGATCCGCGCCCCGGCTTGTCGCGTCTCCACGCGCTCGCCGCCGCGCAGCGCGCCGCGGCTGTCTGCGAGCCCGTTCAGGCGCATGAACTGCACGGCCAGTTCGTCTGCGTTCTTCGGTGCGACGACGCGATCGCCGTCGCCCTGCAGGATCAGCGCCGGCATTCCGGGATAGCTGTCGGCATCGATCAGCGCATCGACCACGGCCGCCGGGTTCTCGCGCAGCCCGCGCCGCATCACGTCCATCGCCGAGATGCCGGAATTCGCTTCGCCGAGCGCGGGGCCCGAATGCAGCGCGACCGCCGCGAACCGGTCGGCGTGGTGCAGCGCCAGCAGCGACGCGAGCCCGGCGCCGGCCGACAGTCCCGCGACGTAGACGCGTGACGCATCGAAGCCGTGCTCGTCGACGAGCGCGTCGACGAGCGACGCGACCGCATCGGCTTCGCCGCGGCCCGCACGGTCGGTATCTTCATACCAGTGCCAGCAGCCGTGCGAATGCGCGCGCATCGACTGCTCGGGGTATAGCACCGCAAAGCCGTGCTTGTCGGCGAGCAGGTTCATCCGCGTGCCCTGCGCGAACGCATCGGCGGTCTGCTGGCAGCCGTGCAGCATCACGACGAGCGGCATCGCTTCGCGCCGGTGCCCGGGCGGCACGTAAAGCGCGTAGGCGAGCTGCTGGACCAGGCGCCCAAGCGCAGGCGCCATCGGATGTTCGCCGCGCGTCCACTCGCCCGCCGCCCACGCGGCCGCGCGCGGACGCACGCGCGATTCGCGCGGCATGGATACTTCGGATGCAACCGGGGACGCGGCGGCGTCAAGCACGTCGCGCGTGAGCCGACGGGCATCACGCGCGGCACGCTTCGCGGCCGGAGACAGCACGCGTTTCATGCCCCCCAGCCACATTTTCGTCAGACTTTTGGTCATCGATCGGACTCGCGGTCAGGAAAATGGGGACGCCTCGCAAGGCGTATCGTCTGTATTTGTGCAATGCACAATAGCACTCTTCGTGGGATCTTTCCTGCTCGCCGATGGTTCCCCGTCGCGTACGGAGCGGGCCCCGCGCACGCGCGGCGCTATACTCGTGGTTCGCCGCTTGTATCCGTTGTAGTCGTTCTTCCCGGCTCGCGCGTTGATTTAAGCATTCGTCCCGTTTCCGTTCGTGCCCCTTCCGATGTTCGACCTCCCGCCCCGTCTGTGGATCACGATTACCGCGTTCGGTGGCGCGGGACTCACGCTGCCGCTCGCGATCACGATCGCGATCTGGCTCGTGCTCGGCTATTCGTGGCAGCGCGCCGCCGGCTGGCTCGCGGTGCTCGCGACCGCGATCGGCGTGGTCGCGCTGACCAAGATCGCGTTCCTCGGCTGGGGCATCGGCGTGCGCGCGTGGGATTTCACCGGGTTCAGCGGACACGCGATGCTGTCGACGGCCGTCTATCCGGTCGCCATCTTCCTCGCGCTGATTCGCGCCCGCACGCCGGTGCGCGTGGCCGGCATCGCGCTCGGGCTCGCGGCGGGCGTCGCGGTCGGCGTGTCGCGTGTCGCGCTCGACGCGCATTCGCCGTCCGAATCGGTCACCGGCTGCATCGTCGGCGCCGCTGCGGCGCTCGTCTTCATCGCCGCATCGTGGCGTGCGGTGCCGCACCGCTGGTCGGTGCCGGCCGTCGTCGCGAGCCTCGCGCTCGTCACCGTCGCGCTGCACGGCATCACCGTGCCGTCGCACCGCTGGGTCACGCAGGTCGCGCTGCATCTGTCCGGGCACGAGCGCCCGTTCGTCCGCGCGCGCTGGAAGGCGAACCCGAACTACCATCCGGCATCGCAGCCGTCGTCGCTGCAGCGCACCGAATCGGTCCAGCAGACGCTGCACACCTAAGCACGCCGCGCCCCGTTTCCCGGCCGAACCCGATCATGCCTGCCGTCGCATGTGCGGTATGCCAAGCGTTATAACCCGCCCTATATTACGATTACGGTTTTCACCACTCGAACGAATCGCCATGCGCTCCTCCGTCCGTCCGCTTCGCCGCACCCTGCTCCGTCTGCTGCCGATCGCCGCGCTTGGCGCGGGGATCGCGTTCAGCGCGCCTGCGTCGGCCGCCGACGAGCTCGTCGTCTCGGCCGCCGCCAGCCTGACGAACGCGTTCAAGGCCGTCGGCGATGCGTACGAGCAGCAGCATCCGGGCACGAAGGTGCTGTTCAACTTCGGCGCCTCTGACGTGCTGATGCAGCAGATCGCGAAGGGCGCACCGGCCGACGTGTTTGCCTCGGCCGATCAGAAGGCGATGGACCGCGCGGCCGACGAAAAGGTGATCGTGCCGGGCACGCGCCGCGACTTTGCGGCGAACTCGCTCGTGCTGATCGTACCGGCGGACAGCCACGCGGCGCCGCCGGCGTCGCTGCGCGACCTGACCGCGCCCGGCGTGAAGCGCATCGCGTACGGCGATCCGGCGTCGGTGCCGGTCGGCCGCTACACCGAAGGTGCGCTGCGCGCGGCCGGCGTGTGGGACGCCGTCAGCGCGAAAGGCGTGCTGGCCGCGAACGTGCGGCAAAGCCTCGACTACGTCGCGCGCGGCGAGGTCGACGCGGGCTTCGTGTTCGGCACCGATGCGGCCATCATGCCGGGCCGCGTGAAAGTCGCGCTGACGGTGCCGACGCAGACCGCGATCACGTATCCGATCGCGATCGTCAAGGACAGCCGCCACGCGGCGCAGGCGCAGTCGTTCGTCGACTTCGTCGCGTCGCCGCAGGGCCAGGCAGTGCTCGCGAAGTTCGGCTTCAAGCCGACGGCCGGCAAGTGAGCGTCGTGCGATGCAGGACGCCTGGATTCCGCTGCTGCTGTCACTGAAGGTGGCCGGCTGGGCGACCGCGCTCGACGTCGTGCTCGGCGTCGCGGCCGCGTTCGCGCTCGCGCGCTGGCGCTCGCCGCTGCGCGACGTCGTCGATTCGCTGCTGACGCTGCCGCTCGTGCTGCCGCCGACGGTGCTCGGCTACTACCTGCTCGTGCTGCTCGGGCGGCGTGGCGTGTTCGGCGCATGGCTCGACCGGCTCGGCATCGAGCTCGTGTTCACGTGGCAGGGCGCCGTGATCGCGTCGATGGTCGTCGCGTTTCCGCTGATCCTGAAATCGGCGCGCGCGGCGTTCGAGGGCGTCGATCCGCATCTCGAACGCGCGGCGCGCACGCTCGGGCTCGGCGAAGCGGCCGTGTTCTTTCGCGTGACGCTACCGCTCGCCGCGCGCGGCATTCTCGCGGGCGCGCTGCTCGCGTTCGCACGCGCGCTCGGCGAATTCGGCGCGACGCTGATGATCGCCGGCAATCTGCCGGGGCGCACGCAGACGCTGTCCGTCGCGATCTACGCGGCCGTGCAGGCCGGCGACGACAGCACGGCCAACTTCCTCGTGCTCGTCACGTCGATTACCTGCGTGCTCGTGCTGCTCGCGACCGGGTGGCTCGTGCCGTCGCGGGCGAGAAGGAGTCAGCCGACATGACCGACGTCGTGCACACCTGTCGGACGACCGCGGCGCATGCAGCGCGCCGCAGCGCGGTGCAACGGCATCGCAGGAGCGGCAGATGAGTCTCGTCGTCGACATTCGCAAGACGTACGCGACCGCGGAGCGCCGCTTCACGCTCGACGTGTCGTTTACCGCGACGACGCAGCGCGTCGTGCTGTTCGGGCCCTCCGGCGCCGGCAAGAGCATGACGCTGCAGGCGATCGCCGGGCTGCTCGCGCCCGACGCAGGGACGATCGCGCTGAACGGCGAGCCGCTGTTCGATGCGGCACGCCGCATCGACGTGCCGACGCGCGCGCGCCGCGTCGCCTATCTGTTCCAGGACTATGCGCTGTTCCCGCACCTGAACGTGCGCCAGAACATCGCGTTCGGACTCACGACCGGCCTGCGCAACCCGCGCGCGACAGCGTTGCCGCCCGAGGTCGCGTACTGGCTGCGCGCGTTCGATCTCGAACCGCTGGCCGCGCAGTATCCGTCGCAATTGTCCGGCGGACAGAAGCAACGCGTCGCGCTTGCGCGCGCGCTCGTCGCGCAGCCGCGCATCCTGCTGCTCGACGAGCCGTTCGCGGCGCTCGACGGCGCGTTGCGTCAGCGCATGCGTCACGAGCTGGCCGAACTGCAGGCGCGGCTCGACATTCCAATGGTGCTGATCTCGCACGACCCGGACGACGTCGCCGCCTTCGGCGACCAGGTCGTGCAACTGAACGACGGACGCGTCCAGCCGGCCGCGCCGCATGCCGGATGGCCGACCCGCGTGATGTAAGCGGGCGCGCACGATAGCCGTACGACCTGAGAGAAGCCGCGAGAAAGCGGTATCGAAGAAAGCGAAGCGGAAACGATGTGCATGCGGCGCGACCGCATGCGCATCGCGACCGTGCCGCGGCGCTATTCCGTCATCGCGAGCAGCACGCTCGATGCCTTGAACAGCGCGAACGCGCGGCGTCCGGCGACGAGCTGCAGCGCCTCGACGCTGTCGTTCGTGACGACGGCCGTCAGCGTGCCGCCGCCGTCGAGCGCGAGCGTCATCTCGCTGTTGACCGCCCCGCCATCGACCGACTCGACCGTTCCGCGCAACCGGTTGCGCGCGGACACCTTCGGCGCCGGCCCGCCGTCGTCGGCCGCGAGCACGACCGACGATGCGTTGACGAGCGCGCACGCGTGTGCGCCGGCGTGCAGCCCGAGCGTCTGCGCGCCGTCGTGCGTGAGCACCGCGACGATCGCCTGGCCGCCGGGCAGCATCAGCGTCACTTCGTCGTTGACGGTGCCGCGCACGATCGACTCCACCTTCCCGACCCACTGGTTCCGCGCGCTCGTCTTCATCCCGATCCGGCCGAGCAGCGCCCAGTCGACGTCGAACCCGGCGACCGCCGCGCTGGCGGCCGCAATGAAGCGGCGATGCTCGCGCTCGATCGTGCGGAAGGCGGCGATCAGCGACGTCGCGCGCGGCGTGAGCGTCGTGCCGCCGCCGCCCTTGCCGCCGGTCGAGCGCACGACGAGCGGCTCGCCCGCGAGGTTGTTCATCGTGTCGATCGCGTCCCACGCGGCCTTGTAGCTCAAGCCGACGGCCTTCGCCGCGCGCGTGATCGATCCCGTGTCGCCGATCGCCGCGAGCAGCGCGATGCGCGTCGCGCCGCCGAGCGTCTGCTCGCCCGCGCGCAGCCATAGTTCGCCGCTCAGCGCGAGCGGTTCGGCGGAAGACGGAGAAGACGGGGCGTCGCTCATCGATCGGTACCGGAAAAACGGGCGGCCATTATAGTCGGCGCGCGTTCACGCCGATTTGCCGCGCAGCTTAGGCGGACGCAGGCTCGCGAGCAGCGCCTCCGCATCGTGTGCGGCACGCCGTTCGAGCGCCGCGCCGTAGCCGCGCACGAAACCGATCTGGTATGGCGGTGCGCCGAGCTGCTCGAGATGATGGAGCGCGACGCTCGTATCGTTCGCTTCGCCGAGCACGCTCTGCACACGGGCGAGCGTCTTCGCGGTCTCGCCGCGCGTGCGCCGCGACGCGAGCGACGCAAAGAACTCGAGTGCGTAGCGCAGCCGTTTCGCGTCGATCCGCACGCGATGCCGCGCGGCCGTGTCGAGCGACGCCAGCGACGGCACCGCGTACAGATGACCGAACAGCTGCCGTACGCGCTTGGCCGCATGACGGGGCAGCGGCGTCATCTCGTCGTCGGCCGCCGACGGAAACGCGAGCGTGCTCAGCCATTCGAGCCAGCCGAGCGTCAGCCGCGCGTAGCGCGCCGAATGCAGCGCCTGCCGCAGCTCGACACGCGCCGTCGCGCTCTGCGCACGTGCGACGTCGAGCGTGCCGCTCCAGTCGGCGCTGCCGCCGTCGGCCGCGATCAGCGCGGGCAAGGTTTCGGTCGCGAACACGTCCCAGTCGCGCACCGTGCCGAGCAGACCGGCGAGCCAGCGCAAGTCGACGCCGAACGTGTCCTTCCAGTGCCGATCCGCGAAGTGCGGAAAGAACCGCATCAGCGTACGCAGCCGCCGCAGCGCGACGCGCATCTGGTGCACGAATTCGGGATCGTCGCGATCGAGCACGCCGCCTTCGTTGCCGAGCCATTGCGCGGCGATGTTGCCGGACAGCGCGAACAGCGCGGCGCGCTGCGAGCGGATGCCGGTCAGTTCGACGAGCCGCGCCTTGATCGGCACCGCGGCGCCAAGCTCGCCCGCGCACGCGCGGTCGATCACGCTCGTCAGCTGCACGAAGGCCGGCCATGCGCCGCTCAGCTCGCGCGCGGCGGCAAACAGCGCGCGCAGTGCGGCCGTGCGGGCTTCCGGCGTGTCCCAGTCGGGCGCCGCGAGCCGCAGTTCGACATAGCGGCGCGGCCGCGCATCGCCGTCGTGCACGGCGATGTCGTCGAGCGTCATCTCGACGACGACGCCGCTGTCGTCGGCCCAGCGCCCGCGCCGCCGTTCGCTGACGAGCGTCACGCCGTGCGTGTCGGGCCGCATGCCGGCAGGCCCGTCGGCGTTCGGCGCGGCGCGCGCGCCGTCGCCGGTCGTTGCGGCCGCAGCCGATGCGCCCTTGCCTTGCACCTGTGTTTCGGTTCGTGCGGCCGACGTCGTGCACGCGGCGTTGCGCGCCTTCGCGACCGATCGGCGTTGCGCTTTGGCGGCGGCGTTCGGCTGCGGATCGGGCGCCGGCTCGACGGCTGCGTCGTCGGACGATGCCGAACCGTCGCCGCATGCGGACACGGCGATGCCCGCATGTTCGGCATCGAACAGTTCGCGCTGCGTGACGCCCGGCGCGAACGCCTGCGTGCGCGCGGCGACGACGCGCGTGCCCTGCCCATTCGATTCGACCCAGGTCCACCAGCTCGCGCCGGCGCTCGGCTCGGCCTCGACGACGCGGCACGGCTCGATCGTCACGCGCTCGTGCCCGCGCCGCATCCGCACCTGCGGACAAATCCGCCATGCGCGCACGAGTTCCGCGCCGAAGTCGCGCGGCGCGCCGCGCGCGCGGTTCGACGCGGCCATCGGCCATCCTTCGAGCGACAGGCACAACGCGATTTCCAGCACACGCGACATGGAAGCTCCCGCAAAGCATGCCGCGCCGGCGCAGGTTCGACGCCGGCGCGTCCGGTGAAGCGTCCATGGTACACGGCCGTCACGCCGAGCGGCATCCGGCGGCCGTCGCGCATGCTGCCGGTCAAACGGCGTACTGCGCGATGCCGTTGCCGAACGACCAGTCCTCCTTCAGCACTTCGACGAGGCTGACGAAGACGTCCTGCGGCCGCACGCCCGGCTGCGCCGCGAGGTTCTCCGCGATCGTCCGGTAGAGCGCCCGCTTCTGCTCGAGCGTGCGCGTGTTGTTCGCGGTGATCTGGATCATCACCAGATCGTCGCTGCGTTCGATGTCGTAGTAGTGGCGGCCGAACACGAAGTTCTCGGCCGCATGCTCGGTGACGACCATGAAGATGTCGTCCTCGGGCACGTTGAACGTGTGCATCAGCGCGCGATGCACGCCGTCGACGAGCGCCGCGCGATACGCGGCCGGTTTGCCTTCGCGCACGGCAATACGGGTGAATGGCATGGTCCTGCTCCTGTCGGTGACGTTGAAGAACGGGAAACGCGACGTCAGGTTAGAACCGCCGAACTATAATGAACAGTCATCGATGAATATTTCATCCATTTGCATCTGAAATGAAAGTCCTCGACCTCGATGCGGTGCGCGCGTTCGTGCTGGTCGCCGATCTCGCGAGCTTCACGCGCGCCGCCGACGCGCTCGGCATCACGCAATCGGCCGTCAGCCTGAAGCTGAAGCGGCTCGAAGCGCATCTCGGCAAGTCGTTGCTCGCGCGCACGCCGCGCGTCGTGAAGCTCGCGGTCGACGGCGAAACCTTCCTGCCGGCCGCGCGCGCGTTGCTCGACGCGCACGATCGCGCGCTCGGCGCGATTGCGGCGGGCACGCGGCGGCTGTCGCTCGGCGTCAGCGAGCACGTCGCGGTGCCCGACCTGCCGGCCGTACTGACGAGCCTGCACCGGCAGGATCCGGGGCTGTCGCTCGAAATGCATCTCGGCTCGTCGTCGAACCTGCTCGCGCAGTACGACGAACGCCGCTTCGACGCGGCGATCGTGCGTCACGAACCGGGCGAGGACCCGCCGCGCGACGACGGCGTGCCGCTCTTCACCGAACCGCTCGCCTGGCTCGCCGCGCCCGACTGGGCGCCGCGCGCCGACGAGCCGCTGCCGCTCGCGGTGCTGGCCGGCCCGTGCGGCGTGCGCGCCGCCGCGCTGCGCGCGCTCGATCAGGCCGGGCTGCCGTGGCGCGAACGCTTCACGGGCGGCGGCGTCGCCGCCGTCGCGGCGGCCGCGGCGGCCGGTCTCGCGGTGTGTCCGCTCGCGCGCCGCGTCGCACCGCGCACGCTCGTCGACGTCGGCGCGAAGTTCGGGCTGCCGCCGCTGCCGCGCTCGCAGGTCGTGCTGTATTCGCGCGTGCGCGACCCGCGCACGGCGGCCGCGCTGCGCCGCTTCGCCGACAGTCTTGCAATCCCGGCGTAAACTAGCGGGTTCCGCCCGTTGCGGGCGTCCCGACCCCAAACCCGATCCCATGAAGCCCGAAACCCGCCAGCACCTCCGCGCCAACCTGCTGATGCTCGCCGCCGCCGCGATCTGGGGCTCGGCATTTGTCGCGCAGCGGCTGAGCCTCGACGTGATCGGGCCGTTCCTGTTCACCGGGCTGCGCTTCCTGCTCGGCGCGCTGGTGCTCGTCCCGCTGCTGAACTTCAATGCGGCCTCGCGCGCGCAGCTCGCGGCGATCCGGCGCGACCCGGCGTTGCTGCTGCCGGGCGTCGCGCTCGGCGCGCTGCTCGCGGTATCGATCTCGCTGCAGCAGATCGGGCTGCAGTACACGCGGATCGCCAATGCCGGCTTCATCAGTTCGCTGTACGTCGTGATCGTCCCGCTGATGGGCGTGTTCGCGCGGCACCGGATCGGCGTCGGCACGTGGTTCGGTGCGTTGCTCGCCGCGATCGGCCTGTATTTCCTCAGCATCGACGAACATTTCTCGGTGCTGTACGGCGACTGGTTCCAGCTCGCCGGCGCGGTGATCATCGCCGCGCACGTGATGGCCGTCGGCCATCTCGCGAAGCGGCACGATCCGCTCGTGCTCGCCTTCCTCCAGTTCGTCGTGTGCGGCGCGCTGTGCCTCGCGGTCGGCCTCGCGGTCGAGCCCGTCAGCGTCGCGATGCTGCGCGGCGCGCTGCCGACGGTGCTCTACGGCGGGCTGCTGTCGGTCGGCGTCGGCTACACGCTGCAGGTCGTCGCGCAGCGCGACGCGGCGCCCGCGCACGCGGCGGTGATCTTCAGCATGGAAGGCGTGTTCGCGGCCGTCGCCGGCTGGGCCGCGCTCGGCGAAACGCTGACGCTGCGCGCGCTCGTCGGCTGCGCGCTGATGCTCGCCGGGCTGCTCGCGTGCCAGCTTCTGCCGAACGGCGATGCGCGCAAAAAGGACGAAGACGCGCTGCCGGCATGAAAAACACCGTCCCTATAATGACGCTTTGCGGGATGTCCCCGCTCACCGCTTCCGACAGGTCTGCCCCGTTCATGTCCGTTTCAGTCGATCCCGTTGCCGACCTGCTGCGCGAACGCGCAGCGCACTACGCCGCGCAGGCCGCGCTGTTCCTGCGCGACCAGGCGTTGTCCACCGCGTCGCACGATCTGCGCAGCCCGCTCAACGCGATGCACAGCTGGGGATACGTGCTCGAGCGCCAGCTCGCGAATGCCGATCCGAATCTGCAGCGCGCACTCGCCGGCATCCGCACCGGCATCGAGCAGCAGGTGAAGCTGATCGACGACGTGCTCGATGCGCCGCGCGCCGAAACGCGCACGCTCGCCGTTTCACCGCAAACGTTCGCGCTGCGGCCGCTGCTCGACGATACGCTCGCGCTCGTTCGCTTCGCGCTCGCCGATGCGCGCGGCGTGACGATCGACGCGACGCTGCCAGACGACGCGCCGTCGCTGTGCGCCGATCGCGAACGCATCGCGCAGGCGCTCTGGACGATGCTGACGGTCGCCGTCGAAGCGAGCGCGGCCGGCAGCCGCGTGACGTTCGCGTGCACGCGCGAAGGCGCGCACTACGTCGTGCGCGTGCTGGGCAGCGTCGACGCGGCCGCACTCGTCGATCCGGCGCTGCCGCACATGCTCGAATCGTTCGCGCGCCGCGAGATGCTGCGCGAGCGCGATGCGAAGCGCGTCGCGTGGACGCTCGCGATCTGTCAGCGCGTCGCGCTCGCGCACGACGGCACGTTCGCGCACGATCCGTTCGTCGACGGCGCGACCGTCGCGATCACGCTCGGCCTGCGCGCCGGCACGCCGGCCTGAGCGAAGCGGCGCGCCCGACACATTACGCTTGCCTTTCAGGCTCTATACTGACGGGCCTGACACAACCGGAGCGATTCCTTGTTACAGATCTTCGCGCTGATCGGCGCGTTGTTCCTGGTAGCCCTCAACGGCTTTTTCGTCGCGGCCGAATTCGGCCTCGTCAAACTCCGCGCGACGCGCGTCAAGACGCTGGCGCGCAAGCACGGCCTGCGCGGCCGCATCCTCGGCGTCGTGCACGGCCGCCTCGATGCGTATCTGTCCGCCTGCCAGCTCGGCATCACGCTCGCCTCGCTCGGCCTCGGCTGGATCGGCGAACCGGCGTTCGCGCAGCTCATCGGTCCGCTGCTCGACGTGCTCGGCGTACATTCCGAGCGCGTCGTGCACCTGATCTCGCTCGTGTTCGCGTTCTCGCTGATCTCGTTCCTGCATATCGTCGTCGGCGAACTCGCGCCGAAGTCGATGGCGATCCGCCAGGCCGAAAAGGTCGGACTGTGGGTCGCGCTGCCGCTCTACGCGTTCTACTGGGCGATGTATCCGGCGATCTGGCTGCTCAACACCAGCGCGAACGCGGTGCTGCGACTGGCCGGCCTGTCGGCCGATCACGGCGGCGATGCGCACTACTCGACCGACGAGCTGAAGCTGATCCTGCGCAGCCGCCGCAGCACGGCCGGCAATTCCGCGCAACCCGGGCGCGGCGCGTACAGCAACGACGAGTGGAATACGCTCGCGCACTCGCTCGATTTCTCGTCGATGACGGTGTCCGACCTGATGCGGCCCGCCCACGAGATGATCGGCCTGCGCCGCGATCTGCCGCTGCCCGACAACATGGAGATCGTCGCGCGGCACCGCTTCAGCCGCTATCCGCTGTTCACCGACGCGTCGCGCGAACGCGTGTCGGGGCTGATCCATCTGAAGGACCTGCTGCTCGCGCGGCACGCGGGCGCGGCGCTCGACGATCTGTCCGACTATGTGCGGCCGGTTCAGTACGTGCAGCCCGACATGCCCGCGCTCGATCTGTTCCGCCGCTTCCGCAGGGGCGCACCGCACTTCGCGCTGGTCGGCAACAAGGGCGAGAAGCCGATCGGCTTTCTGACGCTCGACAACCTGCTCGGCGCGCTCGTCGGGCAAATCCACGACGAGTTCCGTCAGGGCGATGCGGACTGGACGCGCCTCGACGACGGCACGCTGATGGGCAAAGGCAGCCTGCCCGTCGTGTCGCTCGAGCAGGCGCTCGGCATCGACATCGACGAAGGGCGCGCGGAGTCGGTCGGCGGTCTCGTGATCCAGGCGCTGAACGACCTGCCGTCGGAAGGGCAGCGCGTGTCGTTCGACCGCTTCGACGTCGTCGTGAAGAAGATGAACGGGCCGCGCATCGTGCTCGTGCGCGTGTATCCGAAGGTCGCGAAGGAGGCCGACGAATGACGGCCTCGCAGCGCCGCGCGCGATGAAGCCCGCGCTGCCGCGCCGCTACGTCATCACGCCGGAGCCGGCTTCCGCGTCGGCGGCCGATTGCGACGCATTTCTCGATCGGCTGTCCGCCGTGCTCGCGCGCGGCGACACGCTCGTGCAACTGCGCGTGAAGTCGTTCGATGCGGCGACGTTCGCGCGGCTCGCGGCCGACGCGCTCGCGCGCTGCGAGGCCGCCGGCGCGCAGCTGATGCTGAACGGGCCGATCGACGCGCAGGGCGTGCTGCGGTTCGAACGGGCCGGCTGGCATCTCGACGGCGCGACGCTGCGTGCGACGCAGCAGCGGCCGCTGCCGGCCGAGCGGCTGCTATCCGCCGCCTGTCATGACGCAGGCGATCTGCGGCTCGCCGCAGGCGCGGGCGCCGACTTCGTCACGCTGTCGCCGGTATTGCCGACGCTCAGCCATCCGGGCGCACCGACGCTCGGCTGGGCGCAGTTCGGCGCGTGGGCCGCTCACGCCGCGATGCCGGTCTACGCGCTCGGCGGCATGACGCACGCGCATCTCGACGAAGCGCGCCGCCATCACGCATACGGAATCGCGGGTATTCGCGGCTTCTGGTAAGCAATACACGGCCCCGCACAAGGGCCGCCCGTTCGACGTCCTATCATCGGCTCACGCATTCAGGCCGGCACGCGGCGCACGCACCGTCATGCCGAAGTCGATGCGTCTCGCATCGTGCGTCAGCGCGTAGCGGTTCACGTCGCCGGTCAGCCATGCGACGAGCGAATACGGCGGCAGTTCGCCTTCGTCGATCCGGTCGCGCGCACGGGGCGGCGTCTCGAACACGACCTGCCCGGCCGGCGCGTCGAACGGCACCGGATCGGGCGACAGGTTCAGCGCGAGGCTCAGCGTCTCGTCGTCCGCGAGCCGCCACGAGGCGAGCAGCGCGTCCGCGTCGCCGCTGCTGCCCGAGCGCAGCGCACGCGCGAACTGCGGCCGGCAGTCCGAGAGCCGCGGCGCGATCAGCTTCGCGCGCACCGCGAGCGCGGACTGCACGAAATGCGCGCGCTCCGCGTCGCGCGCGGTTTCGTCGAAGATCAGCGGGATCTGCGGCGTCAGCAGCGACAGCCCGAGCGCGGCCAGCCCCGCCGCGCGCTCCGATTCGCCGTGCCGCCATGCGCCGTCCGACAGCACGAGCGACGTCAGCGACAATCCGTCGCCCGCCATCGCCTCGCCGGACGGACGCGGCTGGAACGCCGCGCCCGCCGCCGTCAGCGCGCGCGCGAGCGTATGGATCGACTGATGCGTCGAGATGCCTTCGTGATGCGGCACGTCGCCGCCCGTCAGGCGATGCAGCGCACGTTCGCCGCAACTGTTCCACTGCGCATCGAAATGCGTGTCCGCGAGGTGCACCGGATGCCGCTCGCTGCCGAGCACGAGATGGATCAGCCGGTCGGCAGGCACGGCCGCGCGCACGCGGTCGGCGATCTCGCACAGCCACGACGTGCCGATCCGGTCCGCATCGCGCAGCCGCAATCCGTCGCAGCGATATTCGTGGATCCAGTACAGGGCGTTGTCGCAGAAGAAGTCGCAGACGTCCGGATGATCGAGCGCGAGCGGCGGCGCCTCGCGCGGATCGTCGCGCCGATGGAAGAACGGCGCCGCGTAATGGCGCAGTGCGTCGGTGCCGCTGCCGAAGCGCGCATAGTCGAGCTCCAATAGGACCGCGAGCCCGAAACCGTGGGCCGCATCGATCAGCGCCTTCAGCGCGTCGGGCCCGCCTTCGGCCGCGAGCGGCGCGAACGGCAGGCTGTCGTGCGGCGACGCGAGCAGCTCCAGCGCCGTCACGCCGAGACGCGCGAGCGCCGGCAGACGACGTCGCACGCCGTCGAAGCCGCCCACCGCGTGCGGACGGATCGCGTACAGCGCGATGTCCTCCCATGCGCGCCCGTGCCAGAACGCATTGCGCCACGTGAATGCACGCGGATCGACCACCTCGCTCGGGCCGTTGAGCCCGTCCGGTTGCGAACGCGACGCGGGATCGGGAATCGACAGTCGTCCGTCGAGCCGATAGCGATAGCGCGCGCCGGCGCCGCAGGCGGCGAAAATCTCGAACCAGCCGCGGCCGGCCGCGTTCATCGGGATCGTGGTCGGGCCGCTGCCGGTATCGAGTTCGAGATCGACGTGCGTGCTGCCCGGCGCCCAGACGCGAAAGTGCGTGCGCGGCGCGGTACAGCCGACACCGCAGGGTTGCGCGCCGAACGGCAGGCAGTAGCTGTAATGCTGCGCATACGGATCGTGCGGACAATCGGACATCGTGCGCTCCTCGCGCATGCCGAGCGGCAGGACGGCGCCGTCGGCGCGGCGCAACGAGGCCCGGCATGCGACGGCCGGGCCGGAGGGAAGAGAAAAAAGTATGCGCCGATTTCGTGCAGGCGACGTATCGACCGAGCACATTTTTAAATGCGAATCGACCCTGTAGAGGCGGGCGACGCTGGGAGGCGGGCGACGCTGGGAGGCGGGCGACGCTGGGAGGCGGGCGACGCTGGGAGCGGGCGACGCTGGGAGCGGGCGATGCTGAAGCAGGCGATGCCGCGAGCATGAGCGTGCGCGGCGCGGGGCACGCTCATGCTCGCGCGCGCCGTGCGAGTCGGGTAGTCCGCATACCGGAATCGCGGCACGCCTTGTTGCCCGCACCGCGCGTCCGTACGCTTCACGGACCGTGCGCGCATCCGCGCGCGCCGCTCCCGACGAAAAGGACCCGCCATGTCGCTTCCCGCCAGCGCCGCCAAATTCGACCCGGCCCGCGCCCACGAATACGCCACGCAATCGCGCATCGCGCTCGCCGGCTACGACGCATGCCACGAACTGGCCGCGTGCGTGCTCGCCGCGACGATCGGCGCACGCGATGCGCATATCCTCGTCGCCGGCGCAGGCGGTACGGGCCAGGAAATCTGCGTGACGGCCGCGCTCGAGCCGCACTGGCGCTTCACCGCGGTCGATCCGTCCGCGCCGATGCTCGCGCTTGCACGCACGAACGTCGACGCGGCAGGATTCGCCGCTCGCACGCAGTTCGTCGAAGACGGCGTCGACACATTGCCCGATACGCCCGCGTTCGACGGCGCGACGCTGATCGGCGTGCTGCACCACGTGCCCGGCGACGCGGCCAAAGCGGCGCTGCTGCGCGCGATCGCGCGCCGGCTGAAGCCCGGCGCACCGCTCGCGATCGCCGGCAACTACCGCCGCTATGCAGATCATCCGCAGCTGCTCGACGCGTGGCAGCAGCGCTGGCGCATGAATGGCGCGGCGCCTGACACGGTGCGCGCGCAGCTCGCGAAGATCTTGCAGGGTGCCGATCCGCCCGCGTCCGAGGACGCCGTGTTCGATCTGCTGCGCGAGGCGGGCTTCGATGCGCCGGTGCGCTTCTTTGCGAGCCTGTTCTGGGGCGCGTGGGTCGCGATCCGGCGCTGAACCGGCGACGCACGCGCGGCGGCGTCGCGACGGTTGCGCGCGTCAGCTCAGCAGACCGGCCGCGACGTTGATCGACAGCCCGAGCACGGCCATGTTGAAGTAGAACGACAGGATCGACTGCGCAAGCACCGCGCGGCGTGCGGAGCGGCCGGCGAGCGAGATGTCGGCCGTCTGCGATGCGACTGCGATCGTGAACGAGAAGTACAGGAAATCCCAGTAGTCGGGCTCGATGCTGCGGTCCGGAAAGCGCAGCACGCGGTCGCCGCTCGGCGAGCCGTAATAGAGCCGCGCATAGTGCAGCGTGAAGATCGTCGGAATCAGAAACCACGCGCCGAACAGCGTCGCGGCCGTGACCGCGTAGTGGCCGAGGCCCGCGCGAAAGCCGACGCTCTTCACGGTCGCGAGCTCGATCGCGATCGCGGCGACGCTCGCGACCGTCGCGAGACAGATGACGGTCAGTACGGTCGTCGCGCTCTGATCCTCGCGGATCGCGATCTCGCGCACCTTGTGATGATGCGCGGTCACCATGCGCCCCCACATCAGCAGCAGATACAGCCAGATCGCACAGTCCCAGCCGATCAGCGCGCGTGCGGTGGGTCGCGTCGAAGCGGGCAGCACGAGCGCGGCCAGCGCACCGGCGACGAAGGCCGATACGAGCCGCGGCCGGTTGCGCAATACCTGCGGATAGAGCGTCATCATGCGAGAGCGAAAGCGAACGGAAAGGGAGCCGCGCGGGTCGCCGGCCGTCCCCGATTATCGCCATTCCGCCGCGACGTGGCGATGACCGTCTGCGCCCGCGGTCTGTTTTCATCTGGAACGCGCATGCGTTGCGAGGCGAACGGTCGCTCGCGTGGCGCGACGCGGCGAGCGGCCGTTCTCGCGGCAACGCCTGACTCGAACCTCATTCCACGAGAATGCCGGTGATCGCCCGTACGGCGACGTCGCCCGCTGCCTCTTCGGCACGACGAAACGGCACGCCTCACGACTTGCACTACGACCGATTTCGGGCATTCGCGTGTGCGTGCCATCCGTAAACACGCCCTAAGATAAAGGCATGAGCGCTTCCGCCCTCCTCCACCGTCATCCGGCCAACATCGCGGGCCGCGACTTCGTCGTGGGCGACCTGCACGGCTGCGTCGATGCGCTGCGCGCGCTGCTGCGCGACGTGCGTTTCGATCCGGCGCGCGACCGGCTGTTCTCGGTCGGCGATCTGGTCGACCGCGGGCCGGCATCCGAGATCGCGCTCGAACTGCTCGATCGCCCGTGGTGTCACGTCGTGCGCGGCAATCACGAAGAAGTGCTGAGCCTCGTCGCGCGCGGCAAGCTGCCGGCCGACGCATGGCGCGGCATCGGCGGCGACTGGGGCGCCGATCTGCCGCCCGAGCGGCTGCGCGCATATGCGGCGCGCGTCGACGCGCTGCCGCTCGTGCGCGTGATCGGCGAAGGCGCGACGCGCTTCAACGTGCTGCATGCGGAATTCTTCGGCTCCGACGCCGATCTCGATACCGGCGACTATCCGCCCGACGTGCGCGAGCGGCTGATCTGGGGCCGCGATCTCGTGCAGGGACTCGTCGATCCCGGCTGGCAGGCCGGCCTGTCGCTGACCTGCAGCGGCCATACGCCGGTGCGCGCGCCGCAGCGGATCGGCGCGCAATGGTTCATCGATACGGGTGCGTTCGCACCGGCCGGCCGACTGACGCTCGCAGAGCCGCGCACGGGACAGACGTGGTCGATCACGCAGGCCGCCGCACGCGAACGCGGCGCCGCCGCGTGGCCGCTGCCGTGACGGCCGCAGGCTGCCCGGCCGGACACCGCGACGCGCACACCGCATCGAATGCACGGGCGGCGCGACGTCCGCATGCTCGCACCTACCCGACCTGATTCAGCTCGAACACCGCGTCGATCGCGGAGCCGTTCCAGTTGTACTCGAGATACGCCGCGTGATGGCAGTCGCGCAGCAGCGTCGTGCGAAATGCCGCCAGGCATTCGCCGTGCGGATCGCGCACCGACGGATAGACGATCCCGAGCCCGCCCGCGCGGCGCACCGCGCGCCCGAGCGCCTGCCCCGCGCTGTAGTCGAGCGGATCGAGCAAGGCGGGATCGCGCTGCGGCCAGGTGCGCACGTCCACCACGTCGCCGCGCGCGATCACCGTGTACAGCCGCATCTGCTGACGCATCGGCGGCTCCTTCGTCGCCGCGAGGAACAGCGCGCTGTGATAGCGCGTTTCCGCGATCGCGGTGTCGCGTCCGCGCGCGCAGTAAAACACGCCGTAGCTGCCGTCCGAAAAGCGGCTGCCTTGCGGATTCAGATGCGTGAACGCGGCCATGATCGGCCCCCAGCCCTGCCCGTAGCGGCGTTCGCCGGGCGGCACGAGCTCGAGCGTGCCGACTTCGTTGCGGATGCGGTCGTTCGTCAGCGATTCGAGCGCGTACAGCGCGTCGAAGTCTTCGGCCGAGGCGACGCGGTCGAACAGGTTGATCGCGGGAAAGCGCGTGGGAATCACGCGATAGGCGGGCGCCCAGTCGAGCGTGGTCGTCGGCCAGGTTGTCGTGTCCGTCGCGCTCGTCACGCCCAGCCACCCCGCATCGCGTCGAGATACTGCCGGACCGCGACCAGATCGCCGACATTGCCCGCCAGCATCCGGTCGAGCGCGCGCTTGCCGCCGAACGGCGCGGCGTCGTTCGGCCGCTTGACCCACGCATCGGCCGCGGCCGGCTGCGGCAGCAGGATCTGCAGCGACTTGTAGATGCCGAGCAGCAGCGACAGCCGCTCGAGCGTATCGCGCGGCACGCGCGCGGCGTCCGGTGCGGACTTCCACTTGAAGAACGTCGAGCGGCCGGGCGAGCCGAGCAGCACGATCTGCTCGTCGATCGTCAGCCCCCAGTCGCGCGCGATGTTGAAAAACGCACGCAGGCCGGCGGCGGACATCTGCGCGACGGACGCTTGGGGCAACGCGGAATGCGGATCGTACGCGGGTTGTGACATGATCGTTAGTCTCAAAACGAATTCACTAACAAGACTAGTCCATTTTCGTATTTTTGCAAGGGTCGAGACCCGCGCGCGACCGCGCAGCGTCGAGCGGTCGCACATGTAGACGATATTTTTTGTCCATTCTGGACTCGGATTTTATTTTCTGCGTTAATGGCCGCACGGATCACGCGCCGGCAATGCGGCGCCGGTCCGCGGAAACCGTGTCGCCCCGAACCGGAAGGACCCCGTGAAGGAACCATCATGAAGAGACTGATTGCCGCCGTTTCGATCGCCCTGCTCGCGGCATCCGCAGGCCCCGCCGTCGCGAAGGACTGGACCACGATCCGCTTCGGCACCGACGCCAGCTACGCGCCGTTCGAATCGAAGGCGCCCGACGGCAAGCTCGTCGGCTTCGACATCGACCTCGGCAACGAGATCTGTGCGCGCCTGAAGGCGAAGTGCGTCTGGCTCGAGAACGATTTCGACGGAATGATCCCCGCGCTGAAGGCGAAGAAGTTCGACGCGGTGCTGTCGTCGATGTCGATCACGCCGCAGCGTGCGCAGCAGATCGGCTTCACGACGAAGATCTACAACCAGCCGACGCGGCTCGTCGTCAAGAAGGGCTCGCCGCTGCTGCCGACGGCCGAATCGCTGAAGGGCAAGTCGATCGGCGTCGAACAGGGGACGACGCAGGAAGCGTATGCGAAGGCGTACTGGGCGAAGCAAGGCGCGAACGTCGTGTCGTACCAGAACCAGGACGGCGTCTACGCGGACCTGACGGCCGGCCGCCTCGACGCCGCGCTGCAGGACGAGGTGCAGGCCGCGATCGGCTTTCTGAAGTCGCCGCGCGGTGCGGGCTACCAGTTCGTCGGGCCCGAGCTCGTCGACGAGAAGGTGCTCGGCATCGGCGCGGGCATCGGCCTGCGCAAGGAGGACACCGACCTGAAGGCGAAGATCGACCGCGCGATCCTCGACATGGTCAAGGACGGCACGTACAAGCGGCTCGCGTCGAAGTACTTCGACTTCGATATCTACGGCGGCTGACGCGCAGCCGCCGCCGCGCGTCGCGACGGCGTCAGTACGCGAAGAGCGGGCGCCTCGGCATCGGCGCCCGCGCGCACATCCCCTTGCGGAGCCGGCTCGCGAACGGAAAAGCGCCGCCCCGCCGCGGATGACCGGCGCTCAGCCGGATCCGCCTCGCACGCGGTGCGGACAGATGGCCCGTCGGCGCATGCCGGCCGGCCGCCACACGCACGGCCGACCGGCGATGCCCCGACTCACTGCGATCGCGGCCTGCCGGCCGCGGCGTGTGGCGATCGTTCATTTTTCTACCCCGTTCTGGTCTCTGGCTTGTTGCGGCGACCGGCTCGATACGATGCCGGCGCTCCGACGATCGCCCGACGACGGTCCGTGTCGGCCGGACGCGGCGGCTTCGCCGCGCCCGACGCGCATCCCCGCGGACCTGCGCGGCCCGGCACGGCAGCGTTCGCTGCCGGACCGGACGCGCGGCGCGTCGTCGACTTTCGCACGCCCATCGCTGCAAGGAGCGGGCCAGCGCCGCGCGCGGCCGTGCGCACAAGGGTGCGCGCGACACGGCGCACGGCGAGCATCGCTCGCCTGCGCGGAAGGTTGCGGATCTGAAACATCGACCGGGCGGCGCGCGCCGCGCGTACAGCGGGCGCGCGTTGTGCGACAAGGCGGGCAGCCGGTTCGCGCCCATTTGGCGCGCGCGTTCGCCGCGCGTTTCATGCGACGACGAAGCGAACGCGCGCCTGTGCCTGCAGGAAATGTTTCATCGGCTTTACATGCGCGCGGCGGCCCGCCGCTGCGGCGCCCCGCTGCGGCGCCCGCACCGTTCAGCCGACGCGGCAATGACCGGCGTCGTCCGGCGGCGTCGCGTCCTTACCGCCGTTCTCGCCGTGATCGACGGCGTTGTCGTGATCGTTGAGCCCGTGTTCGATCATCATGCGGTACAGCGTCACACGCGAGATGCCGAGCTCGGCCGCGGCCTTGTTGATGCGATGATCGTTGCGCAGCAGCGCATTCTCGATCGCGACGCGCTCGGCAAGCGCGCGCGCCTGCTCGAGCGTCACCGGTTCGGTTTCGCCCGGCGTGTCGAGCCCGAGGTCGTGCGGCGTCAGCAGCCGGCTCTCCGCCATCACGATCGCGCGCCGCACGCGGTTGATCAGCTCGCGCACGTTACCCGGCCATTCGTAGCGCCGCATCGCGTCGAGCGCGGCCGACGTGAAGCCGCTGATCTTGCGGCCGCTGTCGGCCTTGTACTTCTGCAGCACGTAGTGCGCGAGGATGTCGATGTCCTTGCCGCGCGCGCGCAGCGGCGGCTCGTGGATGCGCAGCACGCACAGCCGGTGATAGAGGTCGGCGCGGAAGCGGCCGGCCTCGACCGCGCCGTCGAGATCGACGTGCGTCGCCGAGATGATCCGCACGTCGACCGCGATCGACTCGTGCCCGCCTAGCCGTTCGATCCGGCCTTCCTGCAGGAAGCGCAGCAGGCTCGCCTGGCTTTCGACCGGCATGTCGCCGATTTCGTCGAGAAACAGCGTGCCGCCGTTCGCGGATTCGATGCGGCCCGCGCGTCGCTGCGTCGCGCCGGTAAACGCGCCGCGCTCGTAGCCGAACAGCTCCGACTGCAGCAGATGATGCGGAATCGCGCCGCAGTTGATCGCGACGAACGGGCCCTTGCCGCGGCCGGAGCGCTCGTGGATCGCGAGCGCGGTCAGCTCCTTGCCGGTGCCCGATTCGCCGGAGATGAACACGCTCGCGTCGGTCTTCGCGACCTTGCGGATCGTGCTGAACAGCTGCTGCATCGCCTCGCAGTTGCCGATCATCCCGTGCTCGCCGATCGACGCCGCATAAGCGGCGCCGTCGACGCGATCGAGCGCAGCCATCCCGCGCGCATGGCCGAGCACGTGCGAAATCCATTCGTACGGCAGCGGCAGCGTCACGTAATCGAAACAGTAGCTGCGGATCAGTTCGCGCACGGCCGGCCCGATCGTCACGCCGGCCTGCGCGATCGAGATCCAGCCGATCGCGGGCTGGCTCAGGCACGCTTTCAGTGCCGGATAGTCGCGCGACGTGAACCCCGAGAAATCGATCAGCCCGGCCGCGATGCCGACGCCGGACGTCATGTTCTGCGCGGCGCCGGCCGTCTTCGCGACCGACACCTCCCAGCCGAGCCCGCGCAGTTGCGCGAGCAACGGCTCGTCGGGCGTGCGCATGATCGCGAACAGCCTGCGGCCGGCCTCCGGGGCGGTAACGGAGACCGGCGGCATGTCCGGCTCCGCGTTCCGGTTTGCATCGGGTGACCTTGCAACCATCGTTGTTCCCCGCTTGGCGTTGGTATCGCGCGCCGGCTCGTCGCCGCGCACGGCGGACCTCGATCGAACCGACATAATGGCCGCATTTCAGTCCGAATAGAATCCCCTCGCGCAGCAATCGCGCGACGGGTACGGCGCCTTTGTTTCAACGGTATAGCGAGGCCGCGCGCGCACCGCTAGCTGGGTGTTATCCCTGTGGCGCGCGCGACGCACGGACGCGCGAAAACGCTCGACGGCTCGCGAAGCCGCGCCGGTGCAGGCCGGCGGCCTGCGTACGCGACGGAGGGACGCGACATTCGATGCGGCGACAACGGCGCGGCCGGCGTGCCGGATCGGCGCGCTACGCGTGCGCAACCGGTTCCGGTTGACGATGGTCAATCGTCAGACGACATGACGCGACGTACGCGCGCGACAGCGGTGTCGCGGGTGGGCGTCAGCGGGCCGCCGAAGCCAGCGCGGCCGTCCGGCCGCGCCCGGCTGCCGCGCGGTCGTGGTCGCCGTACGCGGCGACGAGCGCGTCGACGCGGGCGAGATGATGGCGATTGTCGTGATCCCACGGATGGAACGCGGGGCGGAAATAGCTGAGCCATTCGCCGGCGATGCGCGGAAAGAGGCCGTACCGCGGCCCGTACAGGAACGCGATCGTCCGCAGCAGGCCGCGCAGCGGATGCGGAGCGGCGCGGTCGCGCCAGAGCAGCGTCACGTGCATCAGGAACACGGTCGGCCAGAACGTCAGCGTCGTGACGAGGTACACGCCGATGCGGATCAGGTAGCGCCGCAGGCCGGGCGCCATCACGCTGTTCCACACGTCGAACGACACGGCCTTGTGCTCGGTTTCCTCGAGCGCATGCCAGATCCACATCTGGCGGTAGCCGTCGACCGAACCGTCGAGACGTGTCGGATCGCGCAGGATCCAGTCCGCGAGCATCGCCGTGTAATGCTCGGCCGCGACCGTATGCGCGAGCTGCACCGAGTGCGGCAGCACGCGCTTCATGAAGCCGAGCACCTTCCAGACGCGCCGGTCGAGCTTGCGCGCGGGCAGCCGGTTCGCCTGCATCAGTTCGTTGTATTCGACGTGCTCGCGCGTATGCATCGCTTCCTGGCCGATGAAGCCGAGCACCTGACGCTTCAGCACCGGATCGTCGATCCGGTCGCGGTAGTGGCGTACCGAATCCATGAAAAAGCGCTCGCCGGCCGGAAACAGCAGCGACAGCGCGTTGAAAAAGTGGGTCACGTGCGACCCGAGGCCATGCCAGTCCTTCGCGCGTTCGACCGGCAGGTCGAAGCGCAGGTCGCGGCGCACCGGCATCACGTCGGCGGCGATCGCGGCAGCGGCTGACTTCATTTCATCGTTCTCCTTGCAGCACGGCGTTCGGCGCCACGCGCGGGACGGCCGCACGCACGCGCCCGTGGCGCCCGAATCCTGACATCGATAACTGTAAAGATAGGTGCCGCGCATCTGCGCGCGCAAGCGGCGCGGTAGACGCGCGCTTCCAAACGGGGCACGGTCGAAAACGCGGAAAAAAAGCCGTTGGAACAGCGGTGCGCATCGCATCGATTCGAACGCGAACGCGCGTGCGGGAACGACGTCGGCGCGCGGCCCCGCGATCCGCCTGACCGCGCCGAAGCCCGGTGCGTCGGGCCTCTGCGCCATCGGCGATGCATCGCCCGGTACGCGGCCGAGCGCGGCTGCCGTGCCGAATCATACGGAGGATGCGCTGAAGCGAGCGCCACGCGCGCGCATCGCCGACGCGCGATTCAAACGCGCGTTCCATCGGTGGTGTCGCGTGCAACGGGCCGGCGTCGGATGCACGCGGGCGATCGTCGCCGCCCGCGCCGCCGGCGGCGTGCGACGGCGCACGCCGCGCTCGCCTACAATATCGGCTTTATCCCATCCCTTTTCAGGAGAAGTCATGTCTGTGATCACGACCGCATCGGGCCTCAAATACGAAGACCTGACCGAAGGCACCGGCGCGGAAGCGCAAGCGGGCCAGACCGTCAGCGTCCACTACACGGGCTGGCTCACCGACGGTCAGAAATTCGATTCGAGCAAGGACCGCAACGATCCGTTCGCGTTCGTGCTCGGCGGCGGCATGGTCATCAAGGGCTGGGACGAAGGCGTGCAAGGCATGAAGGTCGGCGGCGTGCGTCGCCTGACGATTCCGCCGCAACTCGGCTACGGCGTGCGCGGCGCGGGCGGCGTGATTCCGCCGAACGCGACGCTCGTGTTCGAAGTCGAACTGCTCGCCGTCTGACGCACGCGCCGCCGGCCGCCGCTCCGTGACGATGGAACGCATCGCCTCGCCCGCCGTGTCGCTGCGCCGCTACGATGCGTGCGAAGCGTCGGACGTGCACGACTTCCATCAGATCGTGCTCGGCGTCGACGGCGCGATGGTGATGGCCGTCGACGGCGTCGGCCGGCGCATCGATCGTCATGCGGCGTGGCTGATCCCGGCCGGCGCGCGCCACGACTATGCAGGCCTCGGCGACAATCGGCAGCTCGTGCTCGATCTGCCTGCCGCATCGCTCGCGGTGCCGCAGCGGCTGTTCGATCGTGCACGCGCCGTTGCGATCGATCCGTCGCTGAGCGCGCTCGTCGCGCGCGTGGCGGCGGCCGCCGCGCAGCTCGACGACGCGCCAGCCGCCGACGCGCAACACGCCCGTCGCTTCCAATGGCAGGCCGCCGCACGGCTGTGCGACGCGCTGCTCGACGATGCCGACATCGGCGCGCCCGCGTCGGGCCTCGATTTCGCGCGCATCGACCGGTGGCTGCGCGCACGGCTCGCCGAGCCGCTGCGCATCGCCGATCTCGCCGCGCATTGCGGCTACGGGATGCGGCGCTTTCATCAACTGTTCGTCGAGGCATTCGGCGAAACGCCGCATCGCTATCTGCTGCGGCTGCGGCTCGATACCGCGGTCGTGCTGCTCGCAGACGGCCGTCATCCGCTCGTCGATATTGCCGGCCTCGTCGGCTTCGCCGATCAGAGCACGTTCACGCACGCGTTCACGAAGCGCTTCGGCGTCGCGCCGGGCCGCTGGCGCGGCGAACGGCATTAAGCGACGAACGGGCGGGCCGCGGCACGCATCGTATTCGACGCCCCGGTGCGGCACGCATCGCTTCAATCGGCCCTTCACACTTCCCGTCCATCGCCTCGCACGACACGCGCCGCATCGACGCTTCGCGTAGCGCTGAAACGTCCGTGCACGCTGCCGCTTACGATGAACGCATGGACACTGCCACACCTGCCTTTCCTCGCGCACTCGCGCGCATCGTCGCGACCGTCAGCGTCGGCTTCGTCGTCACGCAGCTCGACGTGACGATCGTCAATATCGCGCTCGCGCACATGGCCGCCGCGCTGCATCTGTCGGTCGCCGGTTTGCAATGGGTCGTCGATGCGTACACGCTCGCGTTCGCGGTCCTGATGCTGTCTGCCGGCGCGCTCGGCGACCGCTTCGGCGCGCGTCGCGTCTATGTCGCGGGCCTCGCGCTGTTCGCGCTCGCGTCGCTCGCATGCGGCGCCGCCGTGGCGCCCGCGATGCTGATCGCGGCGCGTGCCGTACAAGGCGTCGGCGCGGCCGCCATGCTGCCCAACTCGCTCGCGCTGCTGAACGATGCGTGCCGGCACGATCCGGCGCTGCGTGCGCGAGCGGTCGGCGCGTGGACGGCGGCCGGTTCGGTGTCGATCGCGGCCGGCCCCGTGCTCGGCGGCGCGCTGATCGCCGCGTTCGGCTGGCGCAGCATCTTCCTCGTCAATCTGCCGCTCTGTGCGGCCGGGCTCGCGGCCGCGTTCGCCTGGATGCCGGCCGATCGTGCGGCGGCATCGCCCGCGCCGCAGGCGCGTACGCTCGACGTGCACGGCCAGCTCGTCGCGATCGCGATGCTGACCGCGCTCACCGGCGCGGTAATCGAATGGCGGCCGCTCGGCCTCGCGCATCCGGTCGTCGCCGGCGGCTGCGTGCTCGCGGTGCTCGCCGCCGCCGCGTTCATCGCGATCGAATCGCGCGCGGCGACGCCGATGCTGCCGCTCGCGCTGTTCCGCCGCCGCACGTTCAACGCGGCCGTGCTGTTCGGGATCTGCGTCAACCTCACGTATTACGGCACCGTGTTCGTGATCGCGCTGTATCTGCAGCGCGTACGCGGCGAATCGGCGCTGCAGGCGGGACTCGCGTTCCTGCCGCTGACCGGCGGCTTCCTGCTCGCGAATCTCGCGAGCGGCCGCGCCGTCGCGCGCTACGGGCCGCGTGCGCCGATGCTCGCCGGCGCGCTCGTCGCCGCGTTCGGCTACGGGTCGCTGCACTTCGTCGACGGCTCGACGCCGTTGCCCGCGCTGCTCGTGCCGTTCCTGCTGATTCCGTCGGGGATGGGTTTCGCGGTGCCGGCGATGACGACCGCCGTACTCGCCTCGGTCGAACCGGCGCGCGCCGGTATCGCGTCGGCCGTGCTCAATACCGCGCGACAGGCCGGCGGGGCCATCGGCGTTGCAGCGTTCGGCGCGGTGGCCGGCAGCGGTGGCGCGGTGCCGGTGGTCGACGGGCTGCGCATCGATACCGGCGTGTCGGTCGCGCTGCTGATCGCGGCCGCGCTGCTCGCCACGCGCGTGCGGCCCGATGCGCATCGCGACGCGCATGGCGGCCGCCGTCCGTTGCAGACGACGGACTGATCGGCGCGGCCGCCGCAACGGGCATACGGATCGGCACGCACACGAGCGGCCGATCGCTCAGCGCGGCGTCGCGTCGCCGGCTTCACCGACCTTTTTCACGAACGTGTCCGCGGGCTTCAGCGGCCGACCGTCGTCCTGCCGCAGTGCGAGCTTGCGCAGCGCGCGGCCGGTCTTGCGATCGACCAGCACCGAATGCGGCTCGCCGCGCGCGAACAGGTTCGCTTCGCCCCACTGGCGCAGCATCACGATGACCGGAAACAGTCCCTCGCCCTTCTTCGTCAGGACGTATTCCTGATACGCGCTGCCGTCCGAGGCCGGCACGACGTCGAATACGCCGGCCTCCACGAGCATCCTCAACCGGTCCGACAGAATGTTGCTCGCGACGCCGAGGCTCGTGCGGAAATCGCCGAACCGGCGCACGCCGTCGAACGCGTCGCGCACGATCAGCAGCGCCCAGCGATCGCCGACGATGTCGGTCGCGCGCGCGACCGGGCAATGCGAATCCGCCAGACTTTTCTGCCTCGCCATCCTCTCCTCCACTGGCCTGCCGGCGCCTGCACGGCGACACCGGCGATCCGTGCCCGGGCCCCATGCCCATCGCACAACGAGTTGCATTTTAAAACTACTTTTCCTACACTCCAGCCAGTTTCAATTTGCAACTACATCAGGCACGACAAAACCGATGACTTCTTCCTGTTCTTCCGGCGCCGCGGCGCACGGCGCCGGTCCGTGCGCGGATCGCCTCTCTACCGCGCGCGTCGCGCTGCTGGCGACATGTTGTGCGGCAAGCGTGGCGAACGTCTACTACGCGCAGCCGCTTCTCGACGCGATCGCACGCGATTTCGCGGTGCCGGCGGCCGCGATCGGTGCGGTCGTCACAGCCACGCAGCTCGGCTGTGCGCTCGCGCTGCTGTTCGTCGTGCCGCTCGGCGATCGCCTGAATCGCAAGCGGCTGCTCGCCGTCCAGCTCGTGCTGCTCGCGGCGGCCTGCGTCGGCGTCGCCGCCGCGTCGACACGCATCGCGCTGCTCGTCGGCATGGTCGCGGTCGGCCTGCTCGGCACCGCGATGACGCAGGGATTGATCGCCTGTTCGGCCGCACTCGCGGGCGCCGGCGAACGCGGCCGCGTGGTCGGCGCCGCGCAGGGCGGCGTCGTGATCGGGCTGCTGGCCGCGCGTTCGGTCGCGGGCGCGGTGACCGACGTCGCCGGCTGGCGTGCCGTCTATCTCGTGTCGGGGGCGCTCGCGATCGCGATGCTCGTCGGGCTGTCGCGGCTCCTGCCGGACACGGACGCACCGCGCGAACGGATCGGCTATGCGGCGCTGCTGCGCTCGATGGCGTCGCTGCTGCGCGACGAACGCACGCTGCGCGTGCGCGGTGCGATCGCGCTGCTGATGTTCGCGGCGTTCAGCATTTTCTGGAGCGCGCTCGTGCTGCCGCTCAGCGCGCCGCCGCATGCGATGTCGCATACGCAGATCGGCGCGTTCGGCCTCGTCGGCGCGCTCGGCGCGGCCGCGGCCGCCCGCGCGGGCCGGCTCGCCGATCGCGGATACGGTCAGGCGACGACCGGCGCCGCACTCGCGCTGCTCGTGTCGTCATGGCTGCCGCTCGCGTTCGGCGAAACGTCGATCGCGCTGCTGATCGTCGGGATCGTGCTGCTCGACGTCGGCGGACAGGCCGTTCACGTCGTCAATCAGAGCATGATTCTCGGCGTACGCCCCGATGCGCATGCGCGTGTCGTCGGCTGCTACATGCTGTTCTATTCGGCCGGCAGCGGGCTCGGCGCGATCGCCTCGACGTCGATGTATGCGTACGCGGGATGGAGCGGCGTATGCGTGCTCGGCGCGACCGTCAGCGCGGCGGCGCTCGTCGTGTGGGCGGCGACGCTCGAGCGCAAGCGGGCACCGGCGTAGCACGCGTCGCGCTGCCGGACGACAAAAAAAAGGTTCATCGCAGGAAACCGTGGAGGGTTTAAGAGCGATTGCGTAACCTGACGCCTGACTTTAAGGACGTCAGGAGAGGCAATTGCTCGATCGCAAGGCACTTGAGGCACTGGGCTGCTGGACGGGTTACCGGCTGGAGCGTGTGGAATGGCCGGAAGGCGAAGGCCGTACGCTGTCGCTGTATTTAAAGCCGGTCGGCAAGATCATGTACTGCGAGCAATGTGGGGCACGCTGCCAGCGGATCCACGAGACGACGGTTCGTCGGGTGCGTGACTTGCCGCTATTCGAATACCGAGTGGTGTTGCATGTGCCTCGTCGCCGGGTCTGGTGCGAACGCTGCGGCGGCCCGCGACTGGAGAAGCTGGCGTGGCTGGGCCGTTACCAGAGAGTGACGGAGCGCTTCGCCAAGGCTTGCGAGAAACTGCTGCAAGCGGCCAGCGTGCAGGCGGTGGCGGCCTTCTACGATCTGGGCTGGCACACGGTCAAATCGATCGACAAGATGCGCCTGCGGGCGCGCGTGAGTGAGCCCGATTGGTCAACGATCCGCTATCTGGCGATGGACGAGTTCGCGCTGCATAAAGGTCATCGCTACGCCACGGTGGTGGTCGACCCGATCAGCCGGCAAGTACTCTGGATCGGACCGGGACGCTCGCGTGAGACGGCCCGGGCCTTCTTCGAACAGCTTCCCGAAGGCGCGGCCAAGCGTATCGAAGCGGTCGCGATCGACATGACCACGGCCTATGAACTCGAAATCAGGGAACAGTGTCCGCAGGCGGAAATCGTCTTCGACCTGTACCACGTCGTGGCCAAGTACGGCCGCGAAGTGATCGATCGGGTGCGGGTCGATCAGGCCAATCAACTCCGACATGACAAGCCAGCCCGCAAGGTTCTGAAGTCCAGCCGCTGGCTGTTGCTGCGCAACCGCCACAACCTCAAGCCGGATCAGGCCGTGCACCTGAAGGAATTGCTGGCGGCCAATCAGGCGCTGTTATGCGTCTACGTGTTACGCGACGAGCTCAAGCGGCTCTGGTTCTACCGAAAGCCGGCCTGGGCGCAAAAGGCTTGGGAACAATGGTTCGAGCAGGCTCAGCAAAGTGGGATCGCGGCCCTGCAAAAGTTCGCCGAGCGTCTGCAGGGCTACTGGCACGGCATCGTGACTCGCTGCCGCCATCCGCTCAATACCAGCATCGTTGAAGGCATCAACAACACCATCAAGGTCATCAAGTGTCGAGCTTACGGGTACCGCGACGACGAATACTTCTTCCGCGTCGATCGCGACGCGTTCGCCGCGTCGCCGTCGAACTCGATCGACTACGCCGTGATGGAGCCGCTCGCGAACCGGCCGTCGCTCTGCGAAAGCGTCGTCGTGCCGCTCGATGCGGGCTGGTCCGACGTCGGGTCGTGGGACGCGATCTGGCAGATCCTGCCGAAGGACGATGCGGACAACGTCGGCCGCGGCCACGTGCTGTTCGAGAATGCCGACTCGACGTTCGCGCATGCGGAAAGCCGGCTCGTCGCGTGCGTCGGCACGCATAATCTCGTCGTCGTCGAAACGCCGGACGCCGTGCTCGTCGCCGACAAGTCGCGCGTGCAGGACGTGAAGAAAATCGTCGGGCGCATCAAGGCCGAACACGGCGCGGAAGCGACCGACCACCGCAAGGTGCATCGTCCGTGGGGCCATTACGATTCGGTCGACATGGGCGAGCGCTTCCAGGTCAAGCGCATCGTCGTGAAGCCCGGCGCGCGGCTGTCGCTGCAGATGCATCATCATCGCGCCGAGCACTGGATCGTCGTGCGCGGCACCGCGCGCATCACGCGCGGCGACGAGACCTTCCTGCTGTCGGAGAACGAATCGACCTATATCCCGCTCGGCGTCTCGCATCGCCTCGAGAATCCCGGCAAGATGCCGCTCGAGCTGATCGAGGTGCAGTCGGGCGCGTATCTCGGCGAAGACGACATCGTGCGCTTCGACGATACGTACGGCCGTCAGTAACGCGAAAAGAAACGGGGCGCCGCATCGCGGCACCCCGGCATCGAACGGCTGATCGTCGAACGCGCGCGGGCAAGGCCCGCGCGTGTCGCGTACGCGCCGTTCAACCGACGCGATACGCGTATTCGTGGCGATCGCCCTGCCCCGGATCGTTGCGGCTCTCTGCCAGCGCGCCCGAAGAACGACGCTCGGCGATGAAGCGCTTGATGTCCGACTCCGCACGCGCGAGCGCGGACAGCCCGGCGATCACTTCGCTTTGCGGCGCACGCAGCGGCGTGTCGCTTGCACCGTGTCGGTCGACCCACTGACGCGCCCAGTCGAGCGCATACTGCTCGGCTTCCTCCGGATCGGTGAAGCGCGGGCCGATCAGCCCCGAGCGTTCGACGCGCCGGTCGTCCTGCACGATCTCGGCCCAGGCGCGATACATCAGGTTCTGCACCGGCTGCGCGATGCCGTAGATCGTATAGCCGCGATACTCGTCGATCTGCGGCTCGGCGGAGCCGAAGCTCGCGGACGACACGCGCGCATGACGCAGCGGCGAGCCGGGCACCGCGAACGACGTGCGGCGCGGCGCCTCCTCTTCGTCGTGCGGGGCGACGTGCGACGCGCCTTCTCCGTTCCACGCGGGCGATTGCGCGACCGGCAGTTGCCACGACTCCGGGTTCTGCCAGAACACGCCGCGCAGGCGCGCGGCTTCCGGCGCCGGTTCCGCGGGGCACGCGGGCGCGGCCGGTGCGGGCGGCGGCGGCACGTAGGCGAACGTGCGGCCGCTGAACTGCGTGAGCACGTCGATCATCTGCAACAGCGTGCCGTTCGCGAGCCATTCCTCATAGCGGCGACGACACGTAGGGCCCGACGGATAGCGTCCCGGCAATTTCGACCAGGCCTCGCCCGTGGTCAGGATCCAGAGCACCGCATTGGCGACGACGCGCGGCTCAGCGCGCGGCCGGCCCCGGCGGTTCAGCCGGATGGGTTCATCGGCGATCAGCGGTGAAAGACGAAACCACTCTTCATCGTTAAGCTCATCGAAGAACATAGTAGATCTCTCCACGCAGCCAGGCCGGGGCTGCGATCGGCGGCGCCGCTGCGACAGGTCGCGGCGGCGGCCAGGTTGCACATTATGGTTATCCGGTTGTGCATGCCGGCTCGACACCGCACAGCGACGGTGCCGCGATTCCCGGCAATGGCGCACAGATCGCGGTCTCACTCCAATGTGGGAATTTTTGTGCACGAAGCATACCACCGCTAGGGTTTGTCTCAATATGACAATGACTTAATGTTACGTACTGAAACAACCTGCCAAACATGCCGATTCCGTTTATCGATCGATTTTTTTAAGCGATGTTTATCGGCGCGGCCGCAAAGGCCCGCCGGACGGGGCTCTGCGGGCTGCCGAAGCGCACGCCGCGACAGCGCTCGGCACGTGATCCGACCCTATCCGGTAACAAAATGGCTGCGTTTCCGTTGAAATCGGTAAATCCTGGATAAATACGTAACAAAACGCACGCGAATCGGTAAATCATTCGAATCGCCCGCGCGTCGATTATCCCGATGCACAATCTTTTAATTGTTTCTCTGCGAGCAATGAAAGCGACGTGACGCGGCACGCACGGTGTTTCCCTGCATGCAAGCGTGCGAGTGCGCGAGATCAGCGCAGATCGCCGACCAGCGACGTCGTCACGTCGCGATCGATCGGTTGCGCGGGCAACGTGTAGGCGGGATGGTCGCAGCCGATCGACAGCGCCGCGCCGTCCTTCAGCGCGGCACGCATCGGCGCGCTCAGTTCGAAGCGCACGAAATGCACGGCCGAGGTCTTCTGCGCGTTGTCGCGTTCGAGATCCTCGTCGGCGATCGCATACACCGGCTCGTGCCCGTCGACCTGCACGTAGACGCGATCCTCGATCCCGATCAGCCGCGCGAGCGCCGCGCGCCGTTCGGCCTCGTGCTCGTACTCGATCTGCATCGTGGCCTTCAGGTTCGTGCCGTCCGGCACGAGCGGCAGATACGCTTCGAGTTCGCCTTCGATGCCCGCTTGGTCGAAGATCTTCTCGATGTGCAGCATCTCCTGGATCTGATAGCGGATCGTCGTCTCGTCCTCGAACAGGAAGCGCAGATGGTTGCCGAGCGACACCGCACGACGACGCTTGTAGGCGACGAGCCGTGCGTGTTCGGCCTTGCGGATCTTCGCGTACGCTTCGAGCGTCAGCAGGGAATCGCGGGTCAGCGTCATCGCCATGTCCTCGTTCGTCGTCGGTCAGATGCCGTATGCGCGTCGCAGCAGCGTCAGCGGATGCGCGAGCGGCGCCGCCGGCAGCCCCTTTTCGTCGATGCCCTGCGCGATGTGATGGCCGGCCAGCGCGCAGTCGGACGCGATCACGTCCGGCTGCGGTTCGGCCATCGCCGCAAACACCGGGCCGCCGATCCGCATCGCGTCCGCATGGAACGCCTTTTTCACGCCGAACGTGCCCGCGTGTCCCGAGCAGCGCTCGACCACCTTCACGCGCGTATCGGGCACGAGCGACAACGCGTCGGCCGTCTTGCGCCCGATGTTCTGCACGCGCGCGTGGCACGGCACGTGATACGACACGGTGCCGAGCGCCTGCGTGAAATCGGTCTTCAGCAGACCGTCGCGATGCCGCGCGATCAGGTATTCGAACGGATCCCAGAACGCGTCGGCGACGGCGCGCACTGCCGCGTCGTCGGGAAACATCAGCGGCAGCTCGCTCTTGTACATCAGCACGCAGCTCGGAATCGCGCCGAGCAGCGCGTAGCCGTCGCGCGCGTAGCGTTCGAGCACCGGCACGTTCGCTGCCTTCTTCGCGGCGACGCCGGCGAGATTGCCCTGTTCGAGCATCGGCATGCCGCAGCACGCTTCGCGCGTCACGAGTTCGTACGGGATGTCGTTGTGCGCGAGGATCGCGAGCAGGTCGTGGCCGATGCCCGGTTCGTTGAAGTTCACGTAGCAGGTCGCGTAGACGGCGACCTTGCCCGGCGTGCGTTCGCCGTCGCGCACCGGCGGTGCGGACGAGCGCGCGGCCCCGCGCCGGAACGTGCGCGGCGCGAACTCGGGCAGCCAGGCGCGGCGGTCGACGCCGAGCACCGCCTCGAGCGCGTGGCGCGCGGGCGGCGTGCGGTTCACCGCGTTCACCGTCTGCGTGACGACCGGGATGCCGGCGAGATGGCCGAGCGCGTCGGTGTTCGACAGCACCTTGTCGCGCAGCGCGACCTCGCCGCGCTTGTAGCGTGCGGCCTTCGCGCGCAGCATCAGATGCGGAAAGTCGACGTTCCATGCGTGCGGCGGCACGTAGGGACACTTCGTCATGTAGCAGAGATCGCACAGATAGCACTGATCGACGACGTTGCCGAACGCCTGCTTCGGCACTTCGTCGATGTCGCCGGACGGCGTGTCGTCGACGAGGTCGAACAGCGATGGAAACGCGCCGCACAGCGACACGCAGCGACGGCATCCGGCGCAGATGTCGAACACGCGCGTCATCTCCGCATCGATGGCGGCCTGGTCGTAGAACGCGTCGGACTGCCAGTCGAGCGGATGCCGCGTCGGCGCTTCGAGACTGCCTTCCTTGTGAGGCATGGGATGCTCCAGCGGCGCGCGCAGGCGCGCCAGCGCGGCCCGCGCGAGGCGGGCAGCGACGGACGAACGGTGGCGCGCGAGCGGCCGCGTCAGTCGACGAGGCCTTCCAGTGCCTTCGTGTAGCGGTTCGCGTGACTGCGCTCGGCCTTCGCGAGCGTCTCGAACCAGTTCGCGATCTCGTCGAAGCCTTCTTCGCGCGCGGTCTTCGCCATGCCCGGATACATGTCGGTGTATTCGTGCGTCTCGCCGGCGATCGCCGATTCGAGGTTCAGCCGCGACGATCCGAACGGCAGGCCGGTCGCCGGATCGCCGACGGTCTCCAGATATTCCAGGTGGCCGTGCGCGTGACCGGTCTCGCCTTCGGCGGTCGAGCGAAACAGCGCGGCGATGTCGTTCTGGCCTTCGACGTCGGCCTTCGACGCGAAATACAGATAGCGCCGGTTCGCCTGCGATTCGCCGGCAAACGCGGCCTTCAGGTTCTCTTCGGTTTTGCTGCCCTTGAGTTCAGCCATTTGCGCCTCCGTTCGAGTCGGCGCGGCCGCGTGAAAGACCGGGCCGATGAAGTATGTGGGGAGCGATGCATGCGTGCGCGGCACGTATCGTGCTCTTTAATCTAGGTGTTCGCGCGCGCTTCCCCCAATAGGCTTTTTCAATCCGGCCGATAGCGCGCGGGCGGCAGGCGAAAGCGCGCCGGCTGAATCACGCGTCGGTCGCGCGCTTGAGCAGCAGCTCCCTTTCGCGTTCGTTGCGCGTGAGCTCCGCCGCGCGGCGAAACTCGGCCTTCGCTTCGTCGGCGCGGCCGAGCTTCGCGAGCAGGTCGCCGCGCACGCTCGGCAGCCAGTGATAGCGCGCGAGCGCCGGATCGTCGCGCAGCGCGTCGACGAGTTCGAGCGCGGCGGCCGGCCCGAACGCCATGCCGACCGCGACCGCGCGATTCAATTCGACGACGGGCGACGGTGCGACTTCGGCGAGCGCATCGTACAGCGCGACGATCTGCGCCCAGTCGGTGTCGGCCGCACGGCGTGCGCGCGCGTGGCACGCGGCCAGCGCCGCCTGCAGGGCGTAAGGCCCGCGCACGCCGCCGAGCTTCGTCGCGCGCTCGAGCGCCGCGAGCCCGCGCCGGATCAAGAGCGGATCCCAGCGGCTGCGATCCTGATCGAGCAGCAGCACGGGCCTGCCCTGCGCATCGGTGCGCGCATGCATCCGCGACGCCTGCAGTTCCATCAGCGCGACGAGCCCGAGCACTTCGCTTTCGTTCGGCGCGAGCCCGGCCAGCACGCGGCCGAGCCGCAGCGCCTCGTCGCAGAGCGCCGGGCGCATCCAGTCGTCGCCGGCCGTCGCCGCATAGCCTTCGTTGAAGATCAGATAGATCACTTCGAGCACCGACGCGAGCCGCGCAGGTCGCGCGTCGGCGGCCGGCACCTCGAAGGGCACGCGCGCGGCCGCGAGCGTGCGCTTCGCCCGCACGATCCGCTGTGCGATGGTCGGCTCCGGCGTCAGGAATGCGCGCGCGATCTCGCCCGTCGTCAGGCCGCCGAGCAGCCGCAGCGTCAGCGCGACGCGCGCATCGGTCGACAGCACCGGATGGCACGCCGTGAAGATCAGTCGCAGCAGATCGTCGCCGATGTCGTCGTCGCGCGCGTCGGCGAGCGCATCGGCGATGTCCGGCACCACGTGCGCTTCGAGCGCGTCGAGCTCGTGGCCGAGCTGGCTCCGCTTCGCCGCATGCAGCGCTTCCTGCCGGACCCGATCGAGCGCGCGCCGCTTCACGGCCGTCATCAGCCACGCGGCCGGATTGTCGGGCACGCCGTCGACCGGCCAGTGCTCGAGCGCGGCGACGAGCGTGTCCTGCGCAAGCTCCTCGGCCACGCCGACGTCGCGTACCACGCGCGCGGCCCGCGCGATGATCTTCGGCGCCTCGATGCGCCACACGGCTTCGATGGCACGATGCGTCGCGTCATGCGTCACGATGCCTCCGCCGCGGCATGCGCGCCCGGTTCGACATGGATCAGCCCCCACGCGTGGCCGTCCGGATCGGTGAACGCATGGCCATACATGCCGGGATACTCGTCCGGCGCGTCCGGCACGGTGCCGCCGGCCGCGCGCGCGGCGGCCACCACGCGATCGACCTCGTCGCGGCTCTCGCACGACAGGCACGGCAGGATCTGCACGTGCGTCGCCGGTTCGACGATCGTCTTGTCGGTGAAGGTCTGGAAGAACGGCCGCACGAGCAGCATCGCGAAGATCGCGTCGCCGATCCGCAGGCAGGCGGCCTGCTCGGTCGTGTAGGCCGGCTCGATCGCGAAGCCGAGCGCCTGATAGAAGGTCTGCGCGCGCGGCAGGTCGGTCACGGGCAGATTCACGAAGATCGCGTTGTGCATGGCGTCGCTCCGGTGACGATAGCGTCAGACTGCGTGGCCGAGGCCGGTCTGGATGTCGCGGAACCGCTCGACCGCGTCGCTCGGCGTCAGGTCGTCGAGTTCCAGGAGCGGACGCACCTCGATCTCCGCATCCATCTCGGCGCCGAACGGTGCCGGGAAGCGGCGCGTCCATTCGAGCGCTTCTTCGCGCGAGCGCACCTGGATCAGCGTGTAGCCGGCGATCAGTTCCTTCGTTTCCGCGAACGGCCCGTCGATCACCGTGCCCTTGCCGCGCGTGTAGCGCACGCGCCAGCCCTGGGCGCTGGGCTGCAGGCCCGTCGCGTCGAGCAGCACGCCCGCTTTCGCGAGTTCCTCGTGATAGACCGTCATCGCCTCGACCAGCCGGTCGTCCGGCAACGCACCGGACTCGCTGACCGCATTCGCCCGCACCATGATCATGAATCGCATCGCTCGCTCCTTGTCGTCGGTGGAAAACGGCATCGATTCATCGACGCCTTGTCCGAACGACGAACGGCCCGCGGCCGGATCGACGCGCGGCGCATCGCATCAGGGTAAATACCTAGTCAAACGACGGACAGGCGCCGACGCGGCGCGGCCTCACAGAAAACACGGACCGACCGCGCGGACCTCGACCGTGCACCATTGCGCGGCCGGGCACGCGCGAGCGATGTCGAGCGCTTCGTCGCGCGTCTCGACGTCGACGAGGAAAAAGCCGCCGACCATCTCCTTCGCCTCGGCGAACGGGCCGTCGACGATGCGCGTCTCGCCGTCGCGTACCTGCACGCGCGTGCCGCGCTCCGAGCGCTCGAGCGATTCGACCGCGCGCAGCACGCCGCGCGCTTTCAGCGATTCGGCGAAATCGACCATCCGCGCGTAAAGCGCCTGCCCTTCCTCGAGCGTACGCTCGGCACGCTGATCGGTCGGTTCGACGATCAACAGCATGTACGACATGAGTGTGTCTCCTTGTGCAAATGCGCTGCATCGCGGCGCGCCGCCGCGCGGCGATGCGGCCGATGCGGGCCGGCGCGCGGGCGGGATTCCGGATTGTCGTACCGACGGCCGCCGCTGTCACGCGCGCAAGAACGCGCCGGCATCCGATTGCGCACGCAATCGGTGCTCGATTACAACACCATGCGCGTCGCGCGCATTCCGCGCCTGCCGGGCGACCACCGTGCGCCGCGGCATACCGCCCGCCGCGCACCGTCCCGTGCGGCTCGCGCGCAGGCGGGCGCGAGCGGGCACGGATGCTGCTCCAGCTCAAGAGGCGCATGGTGCAATTGCATCAACATAAGCCATGCAACGGCACTATTTACCGGACACGTCGCCGACGCGATATTTACCGCACTTTCGTTCGCACGGTCGTCTCACACGTTGCCCGGTTCGAACCGCGCATTTTTTGTCGGCCGCGCGGCCGCGTGCGGCGGGCGACCGGGCCGTCGGGCGAACGAATCGAAACGGGTTTCGAAACTTGATTCGGTTATCGGAATCACATTCGTTGTTGCGATTCGCCTTATCGTCAAACTTTTTGCGTGGACCAAAGGAGGATAAACACCATGGCGCTCACCGACTCGATCGAACACAAGCTCGACCGCGGCTTGTCCGAAGTCCGGCGCACGGGCCGGCGCGTGGGCCGCACGACGCGTTCCGCCGCCCGCGATCTGCAGGCGGACGTGCAGGACGATCTGCGCGGGCTGGTCGACGAACTCGAAGATCTGCTGAAGAACGACGGCGACGGCGATATCGCCGCGCTGCGCAAGCGCGTGCAGGCACGCCTCGACGAAGCGCGCAGCACGCTCGACTACGCGTCGGGCACCGCAGCCGCGCGACTGCGCGATTCGGCCGAACGCGTGTCGCAGGTCGTGCACGAGAACCCGTGGCAGACCGCGGGCGTCGTCGCCGGCCTCGCGTTCGTTGCGGGCCTGCTCCTTGCCCGCCGTTGAACGGGGCCGGCCGCCCCGCCCGTCCTCAACCAGACAACGAAGGAGAACCGCCATGCAGAAATCCCTCGCCATGAAAGCCGCCGCCGCCGTGATGCTCGGCAGTCTCGCACTCGCCGGCTGCACGACCACGCCGAACAAGTCCGACACCGCCTCGACGAGCGCATCGAAGCGCGAATCGATCGACGCGAGCGTCAACGCGACGCTGTCGCGCCTGTATTCGACCGTACCGGGTTCGCGCGACCTGGTCGCCAAGGCGCGCGGCGTGCTCGTGTTCCCGAACGTGCTGCAGGCCGGCTTCATCGTCGGCGGCCAGTCCGGCAACGGCGCACTGCGCGTCGGCGGCAGCACCGTCGGCTACTACAACACGTCGTCGCTGTCGGTCGGCCTGCAGGCCGGCGCGCAGTCGAAGGCGATCGTGTTCCTGTTCATGACGCAGCAGGCGCTCGACGAGTTCCGCAACTCGGACGGCTGGTCGGCCGGCGCCGGCGCATCGGTCGCGCTCGTGAAGACGGGGGCGAACGGCGCCGTCGACACGAACACGGCCACCGCGCCGGTTCAGGTCATCGTGCTGACCAACGCCGGCCTGATGGGCGACGTGTCGGTCAACGGCACGAAGGTCACGCGCCTGCACATCTAAGCTGCGCACGGCGCGGCTCGCGCCGCGCCGCGCTCCTACCACCGCAACGCCGCGGCCTCGGCCGCGGCGTTTTCGTGTCGGCCGCGACAGCGGCTATGATGGCGGCACTTTTTACGGGATACTCCCGAACGGGCCGCCCTGCGCGCTCGTCCGCGAATCCACGACGTTCGCGAGCCGATCGCACGCCGGGTCACGCGATTCACTACAACGAAGCATCAATCTGCACATGTCACCCATGGATAGCGGACACGATCATCAAAAATTCTTCTATTTCCTGCTGTTCGCCGTCACCGTCGGACTATGCTGGGTCCTCGCGCCGTTCTTCGGCGCGGTGTTCTGGGGCACCATTCTCGCGATCCTGTTCCAGCCCGTGCAGCGCTGGCTCGCGGCGCGCTTCGGCAAGCGCCGCAATCTGGCCGCGCTGCTGACGCTGACGCTGATCATCCTGATCGTGATCCTGCCGCTCGTGTTCGTCACCGCGACGCTCGTGCAGGAAATCGCCTACGTGTACCAGGAGCTGAAGGACGCGCAGCCGAATTATTCGAAGTACTTCCAGGACGTCATCCACGCGCTGCCGACGTCGATCCAGCATCTGCTCGCGAAATACGGGCTCACCAACATCCCCGGCATCCAGAAGAAGCTGACCGACGGCGCCGCGGCGATCAGCCAGTTCGCGGCGGCCCAGGCGCTGAGCATCGGGCAGAACACGTTCCAGTTCATCGTCAGCTTCGGCGTGATGCTCTACATGGTGTTCTTCCTGCTGCGCGACGGCGGCGAGATCGGGCGTCGCGTGCGCCGCGCGCTGCCGCTCGACGAAGAACACAAGAACCTGCTGCTCGCGAAGTTCACGACCGTGGTGCGCGCAACCGTCAAGGGCAACATCGCGGTCGCGCTCGTGCAGGGCATTCTCGGCGGATTGATCTTCTGGATCCTCGGGATTCAGGGCGTCGTGCTGTGGGGCGCGCTGATGGCGTTCCTGTCGCTGCTGCCCGCGATCGGCGCGAGCCTCGTGTGGGTGCCGGCCGCGCTCTACTTCCTCGCGACCGGCGCGGTCTGGAAGTGCGTGATCCTCGTCGCGTTCTGCGTCGGCGTGATCGGCCTCGTCGACAACCTGCTGCGCCCGATCCTCGTCGGCAAGGACACGAAAATGCCCGACTGGGTCGTGCTGATCTCGACGCTTGGCGGGATGGCGCTGTTCGGCATCAACGGCTTCGTGATCGGGCCGCTCGTCGCCGCGCTGTTCATGGCGAGCTGGGACATCTACGCGCGCGCCGAACAGGAAGCGTGACGGGTGCAGGCAGGCCGCGCGTCACGGATGCGCGATCCGGACGATCACCGGCACGGGCCTGCCAGCATCGTCCGGCACCGCGATCGTCAACGTCCCGCCGTGCGGGCCGACACGCTGCATGCCGCGCTCGACGGGCACCGCGCGACTGCCGCCCGCCTCGCGCCACACCGCATGCACGCGCGAACGCGCGGGCTCGCCAAGCGGCGCGCCGTCCGCGCCGATCAGCGTCAGCTGCGCGCCGGGCAGCCGCCGGCCCTGCGCATCGACACGCAGCGTGGCCGCGGTGCGCTGGCTGTCGACCGTCGCCACCGGCGCGCGATCCAGCGTCACGTCGTAGCGGTCGACCAGCGCGCCGGTGAAGCGCACGATGCCGCCCGGCGCCGTTGCCGGGGCGGCCGCGGCATTCGCGATCGTCAGCACGGCGCCCAACGCAGCGAATGCCGCCTGCCACACTGAGGCGCCGCCGCACCTCGTCAATCGGCCCCTCGCCGCGCGCGCATGCCACCTGCCGTTCGTCCGCATGTCGTCCCTCCTTCTGCCGTGCGCCGAAATAAAAACGGCGTGACGAATGCGTCACGCCGCGTCGTTTTCCGGTCATCACTTTAGACAGGCGAACCCGAAAGAGATATAGGACGATTCCTAAATCGATGCGCGCTTAGCGGGACTTTTGCCCATTCCGCCGCGCAGTACCGGGCGCGTCAGACCGCGCACATCCCGCCGTCGAGCACGAGTTCGGCGGCCGTCATGAAACGGCTCTCGTCGGATGCGAGATAGACGGCCGCATGCGCGACGTCGTCCGGTTCGCCGAGCCGGCGCAACGGAATGCCGCGCGCGAGCCGGCGCGTCGCATCGCGCTCGCCGAGCGTGCGGAACAGCGGCTCCATGATGCCTGTGCGGATGAACGCCGGATGAATCGAATTGCAGCGCACGTCGAGTTCGCGCCGCGCGCAGTCGATCGCGATCGACTTCGTCAGCGACGCGACCGCCGCCTTCGACGCGTTGTACGCGGTGAAATCCGGTTCGACCTTGAACGCGGCGACCGACGAGATGTTGACGATCGACGCCGGGCGGCTCGCGCTCAGATACGGCAGCGCATGCTTGCAGCCGAGCACGATGCTTTCGACGTTTACGGCCATCACGCGCCGCCATTCGTCGAGTTCGATCTGCGCGGGCGCGGCGATCGAGCCGACGCCCGCGTTGTTGACGAGCACCGACAGCGCGCCCATCGCGTCGTTGGCCTGCGCCAGCAGTGTCTGCCAGCGCGCTTCGTCGCGCACGTCCTGCTCGGCGGCGAACGCGACCGGCGTCGCATGGCCCGCATTCAGTTCCGCTGCGAACGCGTCGAGCGCCGCGCGGTCGGCGACGTCGGTCAGGAATACACGCGCGCCCTGCTCGACCATCCGGCGCGCGATCGCGCGGCCGAGGCCGCCCGCGGCACCGGTGATGTACGCACACTTGCCGGCGAGACGCGGCGCAACGGCTGTCATGATGGGAACGGCTCCTGTCGTGAAGTGTCGTCGCGAATCGATGCCGCGACGCGCAGCGTGTCGTGGCGGCCGGGCCGCGGATCGCCGCCCGGCGCGCCACGCGAGTGGATGGTCAGGACCGGCCGGCCTGCGCCGGATGCACGAACGCGCAGAGTTGCGGCGAGTGCGTATCGATCATCTGCTGGAACGGCACGCGATGGCCGTAGGCGATACCGGACACCAGCAGCAGACACACGGCCGCAGCGCCCGGCGAGAACGACCGCTTCGGCGCGCGCACGTAGGCGCGCACGAACACGATCGCGACGAGCGCACCGAGCAGCCAGCCGGCGATCACTTCGGGAACGGTATGCGAATCGTCGAACACGCGTGCGACGGCCGTGACCGCGCCGATCGCGAGGCCCGCCGCGACGCCCGGCGCGCTGCCGGGCCGGAACGCGTGCCACAGCATGGCGAGGGCCACGGTCCAGACCGACGTCGACAGCATCGTATGGCCGCTGATCATCCGGAAATCGAACGCCGGCAGCGCGACGCCGCAGCCCGCATAGAGGATCTTCGTCGCACCGACGAGCGCCATGCCGGCCGCGAGCAGCGCGATCCAGCGCACCGCGAGCCGCCAGTTCGACACGGCGAGCCACCCCGCGCACGTGAGCGCGATCGGCAAGGTCAACGCGGCATCGCCTATGTTGCTGATTTGACTCCACATATTGCATTCGCACGACGGCTGAAAGCGCGCAGTTTAACGCATGCGCGCGGGGCGTCTGTGTCAGCGTGTGTCAGGCTGTATCAGCCCGCGACACCGCTGATCAGCAGCAGATTCGTTCCGGTGATCGCCGCGAACAGCACCCATGCGAGCGCCTGCATGCCGCGGCCGATCGTGTGCTCGCCCATTGTCGCGCGATCGCTGACCGAACGGATCAGCGGCCACATCGCGAACGGCAGCTGCAGGCTCAGCAGCACCTGGCTCCATACGAGCAGTCGGCCGACCGAATGTTCGCCAAGCCACAATACGCCGATCAGCGCGGGCACCAGCGCGAGCCCGCGAGTGATCAGCCGGCGCTGGTAGCACGGAATCTTCATGTGCAGGAAGCCGTCCATGATGACCTGGCCGGCGATCGTGCCCGTCAGCGTCGAGCTCTGGCCCGATGCGAGCAGCGCGATGCCGAACAGCAGCGCGGCCGCGCCGCCCGCGATCGGCGTAATCAGGCTGTACGCCTGCTCGATGTCGGTCACGTGCGTCTGACCCGTCGCATGGAACGCGGCGGCCGCGACGATCAGGATCGCCGCGTTCACGAGCATCGCGACGAACAGCGACACGCAGGTGTCGATGCGCACCAGCGCGAGCGTGTCGCGGATCGTGCCGCGCGCGCCGCCGATCACGCGCCGCGTCTGCACGACCGACGAATGCAGATAGAGGTTGTGCGGCATGATCGTCGCGCCGACGATGCCGAGCGCGAGCACGACCGCGTCGTGGCGGTCGTGGCCCGGCGCGCCCGGTACGAGGCCGGCGGCGACGGCGCGCCAGTCGGGCGGCGTGATCGCGACCTGCGCGACGAAGCAGAACGCCATCGTCGCGATCAGCGCCAGCACGATCGCCTCGATCTGGCGAACGCCCTTGCCCTGCAGACCGAGCACGATCACCGTGTCGAGCGCGGTCAGCACGATGCCCCACGCGAGCGGCACGCCGAGCAGCAGCTTGAACGCGAGCGCGCAGCCCAGCACTTCGGCGATGTCGCAGGCGATGATCGAGACCTCGGCCGTCAGCCACTGCACGACGCGTCCGAACGGTCCGTAACGGTCGTAGCTCGCCTGCGCGAGATCGCGGCCGGCGACGAGGCCGAGCCGCGCGGCGAGCATCTGCAGGAAGATCGCGGAGACGCTCGACAGCGCGACGACCCACAGCAGCGCATAGCCGAACTGCGAGCCGGCCTGGATGTCGGTCGCCCAGTTGCCGGGGTCCATGTAGCCGATCGCGACGAGCAGGCCCGGTCCGAAGAAACGCTTGAGCTTCAGCCAGCGCGACGCGCCGGCCTCGATCGTGATGCTGCCCTTTACTTCCGACGGGCAGAACGGCGCAGTAGCGGTGGTGGGGAGGAAGCGCATGGAAACCGGGGCTCGAAATCGCGATACGGCGATTTTACGGATATCCGGCCCGTTTTTTCGTGCGCGTCGTCGCGCACGATCCGATGCGGCGGCGGCACGCCGTTCACGCGCGCGATCTCGGGCGCCGGCAAGGCGGCGCCGTTCGCGAGCATCCGTTCGCGTTCGGCGACGCGAAATTCCGTCGGCGACATCAGCATGCGCTGACGAAACAGCTTCGCGAGACGCTCGCCGCTGCCGAAGCCCGTGCGGCGCGCGACCTTGTCGGCCGGCAGCATCGTATGAACGAGCATGTGACACGCCCGCTCGAGGCGCACGTGCTGCACGAACTCGGTCGGCGTCACGCCGATCTCCTTCTTGAAGCGCCGCAGGAAATTGCGCTCGCTCATCGCGGCCGCGCGCGCGATCTGCGCAATCGACACGCGCTCGACGCTCTGCACGCGCAGCCGCTGCGCCGACATCCGGATCGGCGGGCTCGCGCTCAGTTCGCGAAACGCCCACATCGACTGCACATAGCGCTGCTCGACGGGGCGCAGCAGGTTCGACGCGATTTCCTCGGCTACGCTATCGCCCAGGTCGGCGCGAAACATGTCGAGCGCGGCCGTGAACACGGCGGTGTCCGCTTGCTGCAGCTCGGCCGCACCCGATACCGCATGCGGCGCCTCCTGCGCATGCGAAGCCGACCCATTGCGCCGCGTCGGCACGGACGCCGCCGCGAGTGCGGGCAGGTCCATCGCATCGACGATCCATCGCGCGTGCCGACGGATCTCGCTCAGGCGCCGGTGCAATGCCTCATCGCGACGCACGCTCGCCCGCTCGCCGTGCAGATGAAAGAACGCGATCGCCCGACGGGCATGCTCGTCGCCGAGCGGATCGACGGCGATCCGCACGCCCGACGACGACGTCACGAGCCCGCCGCTTTCCGATACGTACTTCGGCTGATAATCCGCACCGAACGCATGCAGGCGATTGGCCAGATTGAACGCCTCGCCGAGCCGCGCGGCCTGCGCCAACGAAAATCCCGCGCTCAAATAGATAACGACCCACCGCTGATCTGCTGCATCTGCTGCGTCCACGTGCCAAGCCCCCGACTCGTTCCGACTTCTTGTAATCCCGTCGAACTGTCCGGCTTATAGTGGTTTTGAATGCTGGCGACAGGACGGTTATCTCAATTTATGAAGCGACGGCATCTTAGCCGAACGCGTCGCCGCTTGCGCGCGAGTTGGCCGACACGGACAGCATGATGGCGGATTACTACAGGGCACGGCACGCGGCCGGTATGCCGCTGCTGAATCGTGTACGGCGCGTCGCCTGCACGTGTCTCGCACGGGGTGCGCCGCGCGCTACGCGCACGATCGCCGCAGCGGCGGTATGCTGGCGGCTCGCACGCCGCGCCGCGGCGCGCGCCATCGCTACCGGAGATTCATCATGTCGCTGATCCACGCCGCCGCCACGCTCGATGCCGACGCGCCCGACTATGTCGTTCGCGTGCAGGCCGGTTCGCATGCGCTGACCGGCGACGAAGGCGAACGCGAAGGCGGCCGCAACGTCGGGCCCGCGCCGTACGAGTTCGTCCTCGCGGGCCTCGCGCAATGCACGGCCGCAACGCTGCGCATGTACATGCAGCGCAAGCAGTGGCCGGCCGTGCGGATCGACGTGCATACCGAGCTGCACGCCGATCGCGAAGGCCTGCAGTACGTGCGCCGCACCGTTGCGCTCGACGGCACGCTCGACGACGCGCAGCGCCAGCGTCTCGCGGAAATCTGCGAGAAGACGCCGGTCACGCTGTTCATCAAGCGCGGTACGCGGATCGAGACGACGTTGCGCTGAAGCCGCGTCGTCCGGCGCATCGCGCGTCCACAACGAAACGGGCGGGTCGCACGTCGTGCGCACCCGCCCGTTCGCTTGCGCGCCGCAGCGCGCTCACAGCCCGAACGCCGACAGATCGAGCTTGCCGTCCTTCATCGGCGGACACCAGAAATACGCGCCCGTCAGCGGCCGCGTGAAACGGAACAGCCCGTCGACGATGCCGTCGTCCGCGCCGCTCATCCGGCGCATCTGCACGTCGAACGCCCGGAACGAATGGCCGAACGCGACGAAGTACAGGCCGGCACGGCGCGCGTCCGACCACGGCGACGAGCGGCGCAGCATGAACGCCTCGGGCTCGAAGCTCTCCTGCGCGGTGCGCTTCACGTGCGCGAACGCGGGCGCGTCGTCGAGTTCCTCGTTGTCCGAGCGGCGGCGGCCGACAATGTGGTCCATGTCGTGCGGCGCGATGCGCTCCATCCGGTCGAAGTCGTGCAGCCACTGCTGAACGGCGACGAAGCTGCCGCCGTCGAGCCCCGCGCCCTGCCCGCTCACGATCGCGGCGGCACGTGCGGCGTCGCCGACCGGATTCTCCGTGCCGTCCTCGTAGCCGGACAGATCGCGGTCGTTCGAATAGCGGAATCCGTCCACCGCGTCCTGCAGCACGAACGCGGGCGCGAGCGCACGCTCGATCGCGCGCGAACGCAGCACGAGATCGCCGCGATCGTCGCCGCGCAGCCATACCCAGATGTCGGCCGGCGTCGCGGGCAGCGTGCGGTCGTTCACCGCGAACGCCGGATAGTCGGTCAGCCCCGGAATCGGACGGCCGATGTACGCAGCGAGCGAGTGCCCGAACCCGACCACCGTGTCGCGTCCGTCGACGCATTCGCGCAGCGCGGCAAGCGCCGCCGCGACGTTGCCGTCGTTCGAATTCGTGAAGGTCAGGTATCGGGCCGCCGTATCGATCGGAGCCAGGATGCCGTGCTGAACGTCGCTCATCGTTTCCTCGGAATGAATCGGGGTGAATCCGGGCGGAGCGCGCCACGTTGGCGCAGCGCGCCGCGCGATCCGCTGAAGCAGGGACAAAACCCCGAATATTAACCGTATCGACGTCGCAACAGCCGATTCGTCGGACGTTGCGACGGATCGGACAACGCTGATAGAATCGCGTTACGTCTTTTCGGCGTCCTTTCAACCGTTCACTTCAGGGAGGTGCAGATGTTCCGAATGCCAGCCGCCTTCCCGAACGTGGTCTCACGGCACCGCTGATTCAGCGCGCCGTCCGCGCCGGCTCCCGGATGTTTCGCTAGTCCGCCTGCCCGCGCACTGTCCCGACAGCCCCGTTTTCCGTTTCGCCGCGCGATGCACGCGGTTCCGGCTGTTGCGTTTTCGACGTTCTCCGAACCGGAAAGTCCCGTCGCGCGATGCGCCGGGCAACAATACATGACCAGAAAAACCACCCATCTGGGCGGCCACGCATTCCGGGCCGTCTTCGGCTTCACTTTCCGCTATTGGCGCCGGCAGCCGGCGCGCATCGCCGTCGTCGCGTCGTTCGCGCTGCTCGCCGCGCTCGCCGACGTGCTCACGCCGCTGTTCGCCGGCCGGCTCGTCGACGCGCTGTCGGCCGGCCTCGCCGACCGCGCGGCCGCCTGGCATGCGGCGCTCGTCGCGTTCGGCACGCTCGCCGCGCTCGGCATCGGCGCGACGCTGCTGCGCCAGGGCGTCTATCTGAACATCATCACGCTGACGCTGAAGATGATGAGCGAGATCGCCGCCGCGTCGTTCCATCGCGTGCAGCGCTTCTCGACCGACTGGCACGCGAACAGCTTCGCCGGCTCGACCGTGCGCAAGATCACGCGCGGCATCTGGGCGCTCGACCTGCTGAACGACACCGTGCTGATCGCGCTGCTGCCGTCGGTGACGATGCTCGTCGGCGCGACCGTGCTGCTCGGCACGCACTGGCCGGTGATGGGGCTCGTCGTCGGCGCGGGTTCGCTGCTGTACATCACGGTGACGGTCGCCGTGTCGCTCGGCATCGTCGCGCCGGCCGCGCGGCTCGGCAACCTCTGGGACACGCGGATGGGCGGTGCGCTCGCCGATGCGGTCAGCTGCAACGCCGTCGTCAAGGCGTTCGGCGCGGAAACGCGCGAGGAAGCGCGGCTCGCGCGCGTGATCGGCAAGTGGCGGCAGCGCACGCGCCGCACGTGGGTGCGCGGCACGCTGAACGGCGGGCTGCAGGGCGCGATGCTCGTCGCGATGCAGGCCGCGATGATCGGCGTCGCGCTGCGGCTGTGGGCGAACGACGAAGCGAGCGTCGGCGACATCGCGTTCGCGCTGACGATGTTCTTCATGCTGCAGGGCTATCTGCGCGATGTCGGCATGCATATCCGCAACCTGCAGCGGTCGGTCAACGACATGGAAGAGCTCGTCGCGCTCGAACGTCAGCCGCTCGGCATCGAGGATCGGCCGAACGCGCCCGCGATCCGCATCGGCGAAGGCGAGATCCGCTTCGAGCACGTGACGTTCCGCTACGACAATCATCCGGAGCCGCTGTACGACGACTTCTCGATGCGCATCGCGCCGGGCGAGCGCGTGGGCCTCGTCGGCCATTCGGGATCGGGCAAGACGACGTTCATCAAGCTGATCCAGCGGCTCTATGACGTGTCGGGCGGACGCATCGTGATCGACGGACAGGACATCGCGCAGGTGCGCCAGGATTCGCTGCGCAGCCAGATCGCGATCGTCCAGCAGGAGCCGGTGCTGTTTCACCGCACGCTCGCGGAGAACATCGCGTATGCGCGTCCCGACGCGAGCCGCGCCGATATCGAGCGCGCGGCGCGGCTGGCCAGCGCGCACGATTTCATCGCCGCGCTGCCGGACGGCTACGACACGCTCGTCGGCGAACGCGGCATCAAGCTGTCGGGCGGCGAGCGTCAGCGCGTCGCGATCGCGCGCGCGTTCCTCGCCGACGCGCCGATCCTGATTCTCGACGAAGCGACGTCGAGCCTCGACAGCGAAAGCGAAGTGCTGATCCAGCAGGCGATGGAGCGGCTGATGGTCGGCCGCACGACGCTCGTCGTCGCGCACCGGCTATCGACCGTGCGCGCGCTCGACCGGCTGCTCGTACTCGATCGCGGCAAGGTGATCGAGGAAGGCAGCCACGACGCGCTGATCCGCATCGACGGCGGCGTTTACCGTCGGCTGTTCGAACGGCAGGCGCTCGAGCTCGCGAAGGGGCTGGCCGATCCGCCGCGGCGCGTCGCCGACGACAAAGCCGGACCGCTCGGCCAACGGGCGACTGCGTGATGGAATGCGCGATGCGACGCGGGGGAACCGTGTCGCATCGCATCGCATCGCGTCGTGTCGTGTCGCGACGCGCTGCATCGCGTCGGACCGCAGGCGGGGCCGCGCCCCGCCGCGCCACGTCACTCCTGTCCCGCCTGCGCCCCCTTCCCGACCGCGACGCGCTGCGCGCGATAGATGCCCGCATGCCCGGAAAACAGATACGCGACGACACAGGCGACGATCGCATACACGCCGATATCCGCGCCGAACAGTTCGATCGCCATGATCGTCGACGCGATCGGCGTATTCGCCGCGCCCGCGAACACCGCGACGAAGCCGAGCGCCGCGAGCACCGGCACCGGGAGCGCAAGCACGTGCCCGAGCGCGTTGCCGAGCGTCGCGCCGATATAGAACAGCGGCGTCACTTCGCCGCCCTTGAAGCCCGACGCGAGCGTGACGACGGTAAACGCGAACTTGCCCGCGAAGTCGTACACGGGCAGCGGGCCGCGAAACGCGGCCTCGATCGTCGGAATGCCGAGACCCAGATACTGCGGCACGTTCAGCGCGGTCGCGGCGGCCGCCACCAGCACGCCGCCCAGCACCGGCTGCAGCGGCGCATAGCGGATCGCGCGCCGGAAGCCGGCCGCGAGCGCATGCGTCGCATGGGCGAACAGCCGCCCGACCGCGCCGAACGCGATGCCGGCCAGGACGGTCGCAGCGAGCCCGGCCGCCGAGACGGCCGGCACGAACGGCACCGCATAGACGGTGTGATGCACGCCCCACGCGCGGCACACGACGTCCGCGACGATCGCCGACGCGACGCAGGCGAGCAGCGCGTCGTAGCGCAGCCGGCCGATCGCGAGCACTTCGAGCCCGAACACCGCGCCCGCGAGCGGCGTGCCGAACACCGACGAAAAGCCGGCCGCGATCCCGCCCATCAGCAGCACGCGCCGATGCTCGCGATCGAGCCGAAACGCGTGCGTGACGCGATCGGCCAGCGCGCCGCCCATCTGCACGGCGGTGCCCTCGCGGCCGGCGGAGCCGCCGAACAGATGCGTGACGACGGTCGCGGCGAGCACGAGCGGCGCCATCCGCTTCGGCACGAGCGCCTTCGGATCGTGAATCTCGTCGATCAGCAGATTGTTGCCACGCGCCACCGGCTGGCCGAAGCGATGGTAGACCCAGCCGGTCGCGAAGCCGGCCGCGGGCAATCCCCAGAGCAGCCACGGATGCGCGACGCGCGTACCGGTCGCCCAGTCGAGCGCGATCAGGAACAGGGCGGAAGCCGACCCGGCGAGCGCACCGAGCAGGATCGACAGCGCGAGCCAGCGGCAGACGTAGCGCACCGTCGCGAAAAAATCGGCAGAAGTCGAGAAAAACATGGTTTCCAGATTCGACAGGACATCAAACCCGGGCGGCAGAACACCGCGTGGACGGCCTGCGACCTCCTGACACCCAGGAACACGCAGGCATCATCAGCCGGACGAACCGGCGGTTGAGCAGCGGATCGGCGCGCACGATGCGCGGAAAACCGCCGCACGGAGGCATGCCATCTCCGCAAGGCGGCCATTGTACGCGACGCCGTCCCGCGCACGCAACGCGCTGCGCGCGCTGCGACCGCACCGCGCGGCCCGCCTCACGGACGCGCGGCGCGGCGCGCGACGCGCGCGATCAACTGCGGCGCAATCCGGTCGAGCGGCAGGATCGCCGATGCCGCGCCGATCGCGGCGGCCGCCTTCGGCATCCCGTACACGGCGCTCGTCGCTTCGTCCTGCGCGATCGTATAGCAGCCCTTCGCGCGCATCGCCTTGAGCCCGAGCGCACCGTCGCGGCCCATGCCGGTCAGCAGCACGCCGAGCGCGTCGCCGCGCCAGCGCTCGGCGACGCTGTCGAAGAACACGTCGATCGACGGCCGATACGGCGTCTCGGCCGGTTCGCGCGTGTAGCCGAGCACGCCGCGCGACGACAGACACAGATGATCGTTGGTCGCCGCGAGCAGCACCTCGCCGGCGCGCGGCGTACAGCCGTGCCGCGCGACGCGCACCGGCAGCCGCGTGTGGCCGTCGAGCCATTCGGCCATGCCGAGCGCGAACGCCTGGTCGACGTGCTGGACGATCACGATCGCGGCCGGGAAATCGGCGGGCAGCGTCCGCAGCAGCGTGGCGAGCGCGGTCGGGCCGCCGGCCGACGCGCCGATCGCGACGAGCGTCGGCTGACGCTGCGCGCCCACCGGCGGCCGGAGCGGCACGAACGCCGGTGCGCGGCTATCGAGCAGCCGGCCGATCTGGTCGATCTTCGCGAGCAGCGGCTGCGGCGGCGCATCGGCCGAGAGCCCGAGCGCGAGCGTCGGCGTGTCGACGGCGTCGAGCGCGCCCGCGCCCATCGCCTCGTAGACCGACGACGTATTCGCGCTGACGCTCGCGGTGACGATCAGGATCGCGCATGGCGCACGCGCCATGATGGCGCGCGTCGCGGCGACGCCGTCGAGCCGCGGCATCACGAGATCCATCAGCACGAGATCGGGCGGGTGCGCGACGCAGAAATCGACGGCCTCGTCGCCGTCCGCCGCGACCCACAGCACGCGATGATCGGGCCGCTGCGCGAGCACGCGGCGCAGTGCCTCGACCGCGAGCGGCAGATCGTTGACGATGCCGATGTTCATCCGCGCGCATCCCCGATCAGGTCGTGCACCGCGTCGAGCAGCGCCTCGTCGTGGAAGCTGCTCTTCGCGAGGTAGTAGTCGGCGCCGGCGTCGAGCCCGCGACGGCGATCCTCGTCGCGGTCCTTGTACGACACGATCATGACCGGCACGCGCTGCAGCAGCGGATCGTTCTTGATCAGCGTGACGAGCTCGATGCCGTCCATCCGCGGCATGTCGACGTCGGTCACGACGAGATCGAACGCTTCGCCGCGCACCGCGTTCCAGCCGTCCATTCCGTCGACGGCGACGGTCACGTCGTAGCCGCGCTTCTCGAGCAGCTTGCGCTCGAGTTCGCGCACGGTCAGCGAATCGTCGACGACCAGCACGCGGCGGCGGCGATCCGCGTACGCGAGCTGCGGATCGCGCGTGAGCTTCGCGAGCTGCCCGCCGCGCACGAGCTTGTCGACCGAGCGAATCAGATCCTCGACGTCGACGATCAGCACCGGATCGCCGTTCTCGAGCAGCGCGCCGGCCGCGATGTTCTGGATCTTGTGCAGGCGGCTATCGAGCGGCTGCACGACCAGCATGCGCTCGCCGAGGAAGCGGTCGACCGCGACGCCGTACAGCTCCGGCTCGCCGCCGATCACGACGACCGCCGTGCTCGCGCGCGACGCGTCCGGCTCGCCCGCATCGAGCAGCTGATGCGCGGCGACGAGCCCTGCGCGCCGGCCGTCGAAGGGGAAATGCGGCTGCCCTTCGAGCACGTCGATGTCCTCGTGCGCGAGTTCGAGCGTGCGCCGCACGTGTGCGAGCGGGAACGCGTACGGTTCGCCGCCGACCTCGACCAGCAGGCTGCGGATCACCGACAGCGTGAGCGGCAGCTGCAGCACGAAGCGCATGCCCGCGCCCGGCTCGTTGAAGATGCGCACCGCACCGCGCACGCTGCGCACCATTTCCTGCACGGCGTCGAGGCCGACGCCGCGGCCCGACACGTCGGTCACCGCGTCGCGCATCGAAAAGCCGGGCAGCAGCAGAAATTCGAGCAGCTCGGGGTCGGACAGCCGCGCGGCCGTCTCGTCGTCGGTCAGATGCTGGCGCACGATGGCCGCGCGCAGCGCGTCCATGTCGACGCCCGGGCCGTCGTCGATCACGCTGACGAGCAGCGACCCCGCGCTATGGCGCGCCTCGAGCGTGACGCTCGCCTCGGCCGGCTTGCCGCGCGCGCGCCGCACCTCGGGCGACTCGACGCCGTGGTCGATCGCATTGCGCAGCAGATGGCCGAGCGGCGCGTCGAGCAGGTCGAGGATGTCGCGGTCGACCTGCGTGGCTTCGCCGACGATCGAGAACCGCACCTGCTTGCCGAGCGAGCGTGCGAGATCGCGGACGATGCGCGGATACGCGCGCGTCGCGTCTCCGAACGGCCGCATCCGGCACTGCAGCGCCTCGTCGTACAGCTGCTCCGCGATGTGCGTGCTGCGTCGCTCGAAGCGGTCGAACTCGTCCATCCGCTCGGCGAACGAACGCTGCAGATCGTTCAGCATGTGCCGCACTTCGTTCATCGACGCGAGCACGCCCGCGTCGAGCTCGTCCGCGAACTGCTCGTACACGAGGTCCAGCGCGCGCGCGGCATCGCGCTGCGCGCGCTTCACGCGCAGCATCGACTCGGCGAACGGCTTGAGCCAACGCGATTCGACGAGCGACTCGCCCGACAGGCTCAGCAGCCGGTCCAGCGTATCGGCGCGAACGCGGCGCATCGCACCGGCGCCGGCCGTGCGGTTCGCCTGCGCGGGCTCGGCCGCCGCGCGCGGCACGCCCGGCGGCGGCACCGCGATCGACGCGCCGGCCGGCTCGTTCGCGGCCGCGTCGTGCTCGCGCGACGCGACGACGGGCGGCGTCGGCGCCGCGGCGGGCATCCGCATCGTGTGCGCGCCGTCGGCGCCGGTCAGCGCTGCCGCGAATGCGTCGATCTCGGCGGGCGACACGGGCGCCGCATGCGGATCGCCGACGCGCACCAGCAGATCGACGCCGGCCAGCAGCACGTCGACGTGCGCGGCGCTCAGCGTGATCGTGCCGGCCTGCGCGGCGACGAAGCACTCTTCCATCCGTCCCGCGATGTCGACGCCGAGCGGCACGCCGACGATACGCGCGGCGCCCTTCAGCGAATGCGCGGCGCGCATGCAGGCCTCGAGCGCGGCCGCGTCGGGCTCGCCGGCTTCGAGCGCGAGCAGGCGTTCGGACAGCGCCTGCGTCTGCGTGCGCGTTTCCTCGCGATAGAGTTCGAGCAGCGACAGGTGGCTCAGATCGTCGTCGTTGCTCATCGCATGCTCCGCGTGACGGCGTCGAACAGCCGATCGTCGTCGAGCAGGCCGACGGACTTGCCGCGCCACGACAGCACGCCGCGCGACAGGCCCGCGCTCGCGCGGCCGACCGTCGCCGGTACGGGCACCCAGTCCGATGCGCCGAAGCGCAGCACGCCTTCGACTTCGTCGACCGGGAATACGACCGGCTCGCCGTGATGCGCGGCGACGAGCAGCCGCGTAAAGCGCCCATCGGTGCGGCCGTCGGTGCGGCCATCGGTACGGCCGTCGCCGCGGCTGCGCTCGGCGCCGCCGGCATCGAGGCCGAGCAGCGCGCCGATCGAGATCGCGATGCGCAGCGTGCCGCGAACGTTCACGACGCCGCGCACGGCCGGATGACGGCGGTGCGGCAGCGAATGGATCGGCCGCGTGCCGGCGATCTCGCGCAGCACGCGAATCGGCAGCGCGAGCCATTCGTCGGCGACGCGAAACGCGAGCGCCGCGTCGCGCGTGTCGGCGCCGTCGCGCGGCGCATGCGCGACGTCGGACGCGCGCATCCGCTGCGCGGCCTCGGCCATCTCCGCGCGGCCGAGCGGACGCTCGAGCAGTTTCGCCGCGTGATACGCGTAGACCGGACAGTTCAGGCAACGCAGGCAGTCGGCGAGCCGCTCGCACGAGCGATCGCCGAGCGTGCCGATCCGGTTCCAGCAATCGTCGACGTCGATCGTCGTGTCGTCAGTGGCAGCGGCGTCGCGGTTCATTGTTTCCCCTGGTCATCGGGTATCGGTCTCCGAACCCGTATTCGTTTTAGCCGGCCGAGCGCCGCGCGCGCTCGAGCAGCCATTGCGCGCCGGCGCGATCGCCGCCCGCGTCGAGCAGCGTCGCGAGATGCGTCAGCGCCTCGTGATGCGTCGGCCTCAGATACAGCGCCTTCCGGTAGAAGTCGCTCGCGTCGGCCGCGCGGCCGCGCGCGTCGGCGATCAGCCCGAGCAGGTAGAACGCGTCCGCATGCGGGCCGACGCGCGCGGAAAACTGCGCGAGCACGCGCTCGGCCTCGTCGAACGCGCCCGCATTCGCGAGCGCCTGCGCATCCTCGAGCGTCGGCGTGTGCGCGTCGTCGGCCGGCGTGTCGGTCACGGGCATCGCCGCAACCGGCCGCGCCGGCGCGGGCAAGTCCGCCGCGCGCGGGCGGGCGACGGCCGGCCCGTCCGCCATCGCCGTGTCGACATCGACCGCATGTACGGCCGCCAAGCCGCCGATCGGTACGGCCGGCGCCGCGAACGCGAGCGGCGCCGGCTCGCTCCAGGCGGACGGCGCGGGTGCAAAACGCTCCGCGCGGCGATACGGCGCGGCCGCCGGCATCGGCATTGTGCGCCGCGTTGCGCAGCCGTCCGCGGCGGCGCCCGAACGTTCGCGATGAAACGCGAACGCGAGCGGAATCCGCGCGGAACGCATGCCGTGCCGCATCGCGACGCCCGTTTCGGCAGGCCCGACGAACAGCATCCCGTCCTCGGTCATGCACGCGTCGAGCGAACGGATCACCCGATCCTGCACCTCGCGATCGAAATAGATCAGCACGTTGCGGCAGAACACGAAGTCGTAGCGGATGCCGGTGTCCGTCAACGGCTCGACGAGATTGGCCTGACGAAACTGCACGCACGCGCGCACGCGCTCGTCGAGCAGCCAGCCGTCCGCGGCCGGCGTGAAATAGCGCGCACGGAAGTCGGTCGACGTGCCGCGAAACGCGTTGCGGCCATAGCTGCCGGCGCGCGCATGCTCGATCGCACGCGCGCTCAGATCGATCGCGTCGATCGCGAAGTCGTCGGGTTCGAGGCCAGCGTCGAGCAGCGCCATCGCGACCGAATACGGTTCCTCGCCGGTCGAGCACGGCGCGCTCAACACGCGCACGACGCGCGACGGCGACGCGGCGACGCGCTGCACCGCGAGCCGCGCGACGGTCGCGAACGCCTCGCGATCGCGGAAGAACCACGTCTCCGGCACGACGAACAGCTCGATCAGCGCGCGCCGCTCGTCGGCGCAGCCGTTGAGCCGCTGCCAGTACGCGTCAAGCGCCTCGGGCGTCACGGGCGGCCGCACCGACGACGGCAGCCGTTCGCCGTCCGCCGCCAGCAATGCGTGCACGCGCTCGGTCACGGCGCGGATCAGGAAGTCGTTGCCGAGCGAATCGGGGTCGATGCCCGTCTCGCGCAGCAGCCAGCCGCGAAAGCGCGAATCGAAATCTCTCATGCGGAGTCCCCCTCGCGGCCCGACAGGCCGTCGAACAGATGCAGGCGCGCGACGTCGTCGAGCAGATCGGCGACGGACACGAGCTGCACGATGCCGTCGCGCGTGCTCGCGACGCTGCCGAGCCAGCGCGTGCGCGGCGTCGCCATGCCGCTGGCGCGAAACGCCGCGCGGTCGATCCGCATCGTCTGCGTCGCGCGCTCGACGATCAGCCCGACGCGGCGCCCGCCATCGGCCGCCGCGCCGCGATAGCGGACCATCACGAGCCGCGTCGAGCGCAGCGCATGCGCGCGCCGCCCGAGCGCGAGCATCGGCACGTCGATCACCGGCACCGGCTCGCCGTCGTGGATCAGCAGCCCGGCGATCCAGTCCGGCGCGCCCGGTACGGCCTTCGCGGTCGCGAGCGGCAGCACCGCGTCGATGCCGGCCGCGTCGAGCGCGTAGCGTTCGCCGTCGAGCTCGAACATCAGGAACAGCGCGTGTGCGCCGCTCTGCGATTCCGCGCGCGTCACGCGTCGACCTTGAAGCGCGACACGCTCGTGCGCAGCTGGTTTGCGACGAGCGTCAGGTCGTCGATCGCCTGCGACGACTGACGCAGCGACTCGGCCGTCTGCTGCGCGGCCTCCGACAGCTGCGACAGCGCCTGCGTGATCTGCTCGGCGCCGTTCGCCTGCGTCTGCATGCCTTCGTTGACCATCTGGAAGCGCGGCGCGAGCGTCTGCACTTCGGCGATGATCTGCGACAGCTGTCCGCCGACCTGCTGCACGTCGAGCATCCCGCGCCGCACTTCTTCGGAGAACTTGTCCATCCCCATCACGCCGGCCGACACCGCCGACTGGATTTCCTTCACCGTCTGCTCGATGTCGTAGGTCGCGACCGCGGTCTGGTCGGCCAGGCGCCGAATCTCGGTCGCGACGACCGCGAAGCCGCGCCCGTATTCGCCGGCCTTCTCCGCTTCGATCGCCGCGTTCAGCGACAGCAGGTTCGTCTGATCGGCGACCTTGGTGATCGTCGCGACGACCTGGTTGATGTTGAGCGCCTTCTCGTTGAGGATCGCGAGCTTCGCGTTCACCGAGCCGGCCGCGTCCATCACGCTGCGCATCGTCTCGCCCATCCGCGTGAGCCCGCTCTGGCTCACGCCCGCGAGCGTCGCCGACTGCTCGGCGACGCCGGCCACTTCGTTCATCGTGCGCAGCAGATCGCGCGACGTCGCGAAGATCTCGCGCGACGTCGCGCCGATCTCGGTCGTGGTCGCTGCCGTCTCGTTCGCGGTCGCCTGCTGCTCGCGCGACGTCGCGGCGATCTCGGCCACCGACGTCGTCACCTGCAGCGACGACTGCTGCGCGCGCGCGACGAGCTCCGTCAGCTCGTCCGCCATCCGGTTGAAACCGGTCTCGAGCGTGCCGAACTCGTCGCGCCGCTTCAGGTTCAGGCGCTGCGTCAGATTGCCGGTGCGCATCACGTCGTGCACCTCGACGAGCCGCGCCATCGGCACGGTGATCGTCCGGTACAGGCCGTAGCCGAGCGCGAGCGCGGACAGCAGCACGATCCCGAGCGCGGCCGCGAGCACGATCTCGGTGTCCTGCACCGAGTTGCGGATCTGCTTGGCCGATTCGTCCGCGAACTTGCGGTTCTCCTGCACGAGCGTATTGGCGTAGCGGACCGTCTCCGTCCATGCCGGCAGCACCTTCGCGTAGGCGGCGACCGCATCGTCGCGCGACAGCCGGCTTTTCTGCGCGGCGTCGTTCAGCAGCGGCAGATAACGGTCGTACGCCGCGCGGAAGGTGACGAAGCGCGCGCGATCGTCGTCGCGGAACGTCGTGGCCTGATAGTCGGCCGACAGCGTGTCGATCTGCTTCGTCGCGTCGGCGACGCGCGCGAGATCGCGATGCACGGATTCGCTATCCGTATCGACGAAGGTCGCCTGCTGCAGCGCCATGAACGTCTCGTTGACGGAGCCGCGCAGCGACGCCGCGAGATAGACGCCGGGCAGCGAGTCGCGCTCGATGCTGACGGCTTCCGTGTTGATCGCGCGCAGGCGCTCGTAAGACACGCCGGCAGTCACGAGCATCAGCACGAACAGCACGCCGAAGCTGAGCAGGATGCGGTTGCCGAGCGTCAGCCGCACGGCGCCGATCGTCGGGGGCAGGCTTTCATTGGTCGCGCGGGGCGTCACGGTGGCCATGTTGGTTATGGGCTTTCTGATAACTGCGTTGAAAAAAATCCGCGCTCGCCGGCGCGCCGCTGGGCACGCCGGGAACGCATCGGGGTCGGCACGGCATCGGCAGGCCGCGCCCGTCCATCACCGCTGCGCTTGCGCAGGCAGGCGCAGCGCGACCATGAAGCCGCGCGCCGAATTGCGCATCAGGATCTGGCCGCGATGCCGCGCGGCGGTCGCGCGCACGAACGCGAGCCCGAGCCCGAATCCGCTGCGCGCGGCGCCGTGCGCAGATTCGAGCCGCACGAACGACTCGGTCGCGGCCGCGCGCTGCTCGGGCGCGATGCCGCGGCCGGCGTCCTCGACGCCGATCAGCCACGCGCCGTCGTCGGCCGCGAGCGTGCAGTGCACGTCGGTGCCGGCCGGACCGTATTTCAGCGCGTTGTCGATCAGGTTCGCGACCGCGCGCGTCAGCATCATGCGATCGCCCATCGTCACGCAATCCGTGTCGGGCACGTGCGCGACGACGCGGCTGCCGAAGCCGTTCGCCTTCTCCCACAACTGGTCGGCCGCATCGAGCACGATCTCGTTGAGGCTCACGAGTTCGTGCGCGCGCCGTTCCGACTGCGCACGCGTCAGATGAATGAAGCCGTCGGCGAGCGCGAGCGCACGCCGCGCATGGCCGGCAATGCGTTCCATGATCGCCGGCATGTCGCCGTGCTCGGCGCGATAGACGTCGAGCAGCGCCAGAATCGAGGTCTGCGGCGAGCGCATGTCGTGCGACAGAAAGTCGAGCGCCTCGTCGCGCTGCCGCGACATCAGGTATGAATTCGAGTGATAGCGGATCCGCGCCGTCAGCTCCATCGCGTCCGGCAGCTTCACCAGATAGTCGTTCGCGCCGGCGATGAACGCTTCGCGCTTGACGATCGGCTCCTCCTTCGCCGACAGCACGATGATCGGCACGCGCGCCGTGTCGGCGTCCGCGCGCCACGCGCGCACGAGATCGAGCCCGTCGATCTCGGGCATCACGAGATCCTGCAGGATCACCGTGGGTTTCACGTCGCGCGCGACCGTCAGTGCCCGGTGCGCGTCGGTGCACACATGCAGGTCGATGTCGTGTTCGCTGCGCAGCGCGCGACGGATCACCTCGCCGACGAACGGCTGATCGTCGACGAGCAGCACCGATAAACCGGATTGGAGACAATCCGACGCGCTTTCACCGCTCGATTCTTTCATAAATACCGTTTCAAATGCCGAATCTCCAATCGATTCTTTCATATACGTTGTTTATCCGACCTGGACGCTATCTTATTTTTCGGACGGAAAATGCCGCCCGATTTCGCCAGCCTGGCCCGCCGGCCTTGGTGGACGGGGCTTTCGGTCGTCGATTTTCCCCGTCGACGCCCGTATTACCTCCGCACACTTTCTCTCAATAAACATAACCGGCTGATTCTAAATGAAATTAGAGCACAGCATCTATCTCGGAATGATTCAGCTTTGTCAAATGAGCGGAAGCAGTCGGAATCGAATAAATCGGATCATTTCCGGATCGCCGGCGCGCGTGTGCGGCGGGCGGTGCGACTGGGCGCACGGGCCGCCGTCGCGGGCGACCGACGAGCGCCCGGCACGCCACGCGGCGGGCGCGGCGCACGGGCGCCCCGAGGTCCAGCCGCAACGGCGCGTGCGTCCGAGGGCAAATCAGCCGCGCGCGTGATAGGCGGCCACTTCCTGCAGGTCGAGATCGCGTTCGAGCGCATGCAGCATCTCGTCGTGGATGCGGTCCGTGCGATGCAGGCGCAGCAGTTCCGCGCGACCGGCCGCGATCGCGGCCAGCACGACGTCGTAGTGCGCGGTGCGTGCGCTGGCGGGGAACTCGGGCTCGTCCTTCAGCCGCTCGGTCAGCGCCGCGCGGTACGTGTACTGTTCGAGCAGCCGCGGATGGATCACGACCCCGTTCTCGTCGCGCACGAGCGGCTGGATCGCCGCGAGCTGCGCGGCCTCGACGCGTGCCCACGCCTGCGGCTCGCTCAGGTGGTGCGCGGCGCGCTCGTGGCGCTGCGGCAGCCGCAGCAGCCGGATCAGCGGCCCGATCGTCGTGCCCTGCAGCAGTACCGTCACGAGAATCACCGCGAAGGCGGCGACGAGAATCACGTCGCGGCCCGGCATCGCGTCCGGCAACGACAGCGCGATCGCGAGCGTGACGACGCCACGCATCCCGGCCCAGCTCATCACGGTCGCCGCTTTCCAGTCGGGCCCGTCGCCGCGCCGCATGATGCCGCGCACCGGCCATTTCAGCGCTTCGACCGCATAGATCCAGACGAAGCGCGACAGCACGACCGCGGCCAGTACCGCGCCGACCGGCGGCAGCATCGTCGCGAGCACCTGGTCGAGGCCGCCGAGCCGCAGCATCGCGCCGCGCAGCGACAGGCCGATCAGCACGAACACGAGCGCCTCGAGCAGGAACACGATCACCTGCCAGAACGCCGTGCCGCGCGTGCGCACCGCCGCGGAAAACACCTCGTGCTGATGCCAGCCGACGATCATGCCGGCCGTGACGGTCGCGATCACGCCCGACACCTCGACCATTTCGCCCGCGATATAGGCGATCCAGCCGGCGAGCACCGCGACGGTGATCACGAGATAGTCGTCGTCGAGCAGCTTCAGGAACCACACGACGAGCCGGCCGATCACGAAGCCGACCACGACGCCGCCGAGCCCGAGCTCCGCGAAGCCGACCACCGCATGCTGCAGGCTGAACGCGCCGGTCAGCGCGGCGGCCACCGCGAAGCGGAACAGCACGAGCCCCGCCGCGTCGTTCAGCAGGCTTTCGCCTTCGAGCAGCACCATCAGCCGGCGCGGCAGCGCGACGCGCTCGAGCACCGCTTTCGCCGCCACCGCGTCGGGCGGCGAGACGATCGCGCCGAGCGCGAAACACGCGGCCCACGGCAGCGACGGCACGGCCCAGTGGACGGCAACGCCGACCGCGAACGTCGTGAACGCGACCGCGCCGATCGCGAGCAGCAGAATCCCGCCGACATTGCGCTTGAACTCCTGCCATACCGAGAAGTACGCGCCGTCCATCAGCAGCGGCGGCAGGAACACGACGAGCACGAGGTCGGGATCGAGGTTGATCGGCGGCAGGCCCGGAATGAACGCGATGCCGATGCCGCCGACCAGCAGCGCGGCCGCCGGCGGCAGCCGCAGCCGCTTCGCCGCGTATTCGAGCGCAACGATCGCAAGGAATGACAACAGAATCAGCTTGAATGCCGACACGGGGGACATGAATCGACCTCTCGAGGAAGGAACCGGCGGAACCGCCGGTGTCTTGGCCCGGGCGGTCGTTGCGCGCGATTACAACATGACCGCCGCGCGCAGTCGAGGTCGTTCGCCCCGCCGCGGGCGCGGGGCGCGGCCGCGCACGGAAAAACGGCACGCGGCCCGTCCCGCGGCCGGCGTGCCGTCGTCGAGGCGCGCAGCGTGCGTCAGCGACGCCGCACGACGAGCAGGCGCGGCTCGGTCATGTCCTCGATCGCGTAGCGGATCCCTTCGCGGCCGAGCCCCGAATCCTTCACGCCGCCGTACGGCATGTTGTCGACGCGGAACGACGGCACGTCGTTGATCACGACGCCGCCGACTTCGAGTTCGTCCCACGCCTGCTGCGTATGCGCGAGCGAATCGGTGAACACGCCGGCCTGCAGCCCGAAATCGCTGTCGTTGACGCGCGCGAGCGCGTCGTCGAAGCGGTCGAACTTCTCGAGGATCGCGATCGGCCCGAACGCCTCCTTCCGGTACAGGTCCTGGTCGCGGCCGACGTTTTCGAGCAGCGTCGCCTCGAACATCGCGCCGTCGACCTTGCCGCCCGCGACGATCTTCGCGCCGGCCGCCACGGCCGCGTCCATCCAGCCGGACAACCGCCGCGATTCGGACTCGGAAATCATCGGGCCGACGAATGTCGACGGATCCTTCGGATCGCCCATCTTCAGCGCGCGCGTCTTCGCGATCAGCTTGTCGCGCAACGCGTCGTAGATGTCCGCATGCGCGAGGATCCGCTGCACGCCGATGCAGCTCTGGCCGGACTGATAGAACGCGCCGAACGCGAGACGCTCGACCACATAGTCGAGCCGGTCGCGCTGGTCCGCGTCGACGATCGCGGCCGCGTTGCCGCCGAGCTCGAGCACCACTTTTTTCTTGCCGGCCTTCTCCTTCAGCGCCCAGCCGACGGCCGGCGAGCCCGTAAACGACAACAGCCGGAAACGGTCGTCGGTCGTGAACAGATCCGCGCCGTCGCGATGCGCGGGCAGCACCGAAAACGCGCCCTTCGGCAGATCGGTTTCCGCGAGCACTTCGCCGATGATCAGCGCGCCGACCGGCGTGCGGCTCGCGGGCTTCAGCACGAACGGGCAGCCGGCCGCGAGTGCGGGCGCGACCTTGTGTGCGGCCAGGTTCAGCGGAAAGTTGAACGGCGAGATGAACGAGCACGGACCGATCGGCACGCGCCGCGTATAGCCCGTATAGCCCTGCGCGCGCGCGGAGATCTCGAGGTTCAGCACTTCGCCGTCGATGCGCACCGCTTCCTCGGACGCGACGCGGAACGTGTCGATCAGTCGCGTGACTTCGCCTTTCGCGTCGTTGATCGGCTTGCCGGCCTCGATGCAGAGCGCTTCCGCCAGTTCGTCGAAGCGCTCGCGAAAGCGCGCGACGCAGTGGTCGAGCACGGCCTGCCGCTGGTACGCAGGCAGTTCGCGCATCGGCTTGGTCGCGTCGACAGCCGCGCCGATCGCCGCGTCGATCGCCTTCGCGTCGGCGAGCGCGACGCGCGTCGCGACCTTGCCGCTGTACTTGTCGGTGACTTCGAGATCGGTATTCGCGTAGACGGCCTCGTTGGCCAGGTAGTACGGATAGGTTTCCTTCAGCATGGAACGGCTCCTTCCGGTGAACGGGGATTCAGAGCTGCGCCGACAGCCGCTTGATCTCGCGGTTCAGCACGCGCTCGTTGTCGGAATAGTCGACCGGCACGTCGATCACGTGCACGCCCGGCGATGCGAAGCATTCGCGCAGCAGCGGCTCGAGCGCATCGGCCGATTCGACGCGATGGCCGTGTGCGCCGTAGCTCTGCGCATACGACACGAAGTCGGGATTCTTCAGCGTCATCGCGAAATCGGGGAAGTTCATGTTTTCCTGCTTCCAGCGGATCATGCCGAACGCGTCGTCGCGCAGGATCATCACGACGATGTCGAGCCCGAGGCGCACCGCCGTTTCGAGCTCCTGCGAGTTCATCATGAAGCCGCCGTCGCCGCACACGGCGATCACCTTGCGCTGCGGATGGACGATCTTCGTCGCGATCGCGGACGGCAGACCGGCGCCCATCGATGCGAGCGCGTTGTCGAGCAGCAGCGAGTTCGGCTCGTGCGCGCGCCAGTAGCGCGCGAACCAGATCTTGTACATGCCGTTGTCGAGACAGACGATACCGTCGACCGGCAGCGCGTTGTACAGATCGTTGACGATGCGCACCGGATACATCGGGAAGCGCGGATCGTGCTGGCCCTTCTGCAGGTGCGCGTCGAAATGTTCCTTGATCATCGCGAAGCGCTCGAAATCCCAGTGCGGCTGCGGCGCGATCGCTTCCTTCATCTGCCAGACGGCATTCGCGATGTCGCCGACGACTTCGATCTGCGGAAAATACACGGGGTCGACCTGCGCGCCGAGGAAGTTCACGTGAATCACGGTCTTGTCGTCCGCGCGCATGAAGAACGGCGGCTTCTCGATCACGTCGTGGCCGACGTTGATGATGCAGTCCGCATGCTCGATCGCGCGATGCACGAAATCGCCGTCGGACAATGTCGCATTGCCGAGCCACAGCGGATGCGTCTCGTCGATCACGCCCTTGCCCATCTGCGTCGTAAAGAACGGGATGCCCGTCTTGTCGACGAATTCGAGCAGCATCTTGCAGGTCGTCTTGCGGTTGCCGCCCGCGCCGATCATCAGCAGCGGATGGCGCGCGGCCTGGATCGCGTCGACGGCATGCGCGACCGCCTTCTGCTCGGCGATCGGCCGCCGGCTGAAGCTGCGCGGGATCGGCTTGCCGTCGCCTTCCTCGTGCGCGATGTCTTCCGGCAGCTCGAGGTGCGCGGCGCCCGGCCGCTCCTCCTCCGCGCGCCGGAACGCCTCGCGTACCGCCGACGGAATATTGCCGATCGACACGATCTGCCGCGTGAATTTGGTCAGCGGCTGCATCATGCCGACGACGTCGACGATCTGGAAGTGGCCCTGCTTGCTGGACTTGATCGGCTTCTGGCCCGTGATCATCAGCATCGGCATCCCGCCGAGCTGGGCATACGCGGCGGCCGTCACGAAGTTCGTCGCGCCGGGGCCGAGCGTCGCGAGACACACGCCGGTGCGGCCCGTCAGGCGGCCGTAGGTCGCGGCCATGAAGCCGGCCGCCTGTTCGTGCCGCGTCAGCACGAGCCGGATCTTCGAGCGCCGCAGCGATTCGAGCAGATCGAGGTTTTCTTCGCCGGGAATGCCGAACACGTACTCGACGCCCTCGGCCTCCAGCGCCTTCACGAACAGATCCGATGCTTTCATGGGGACTCTCGGTTGATGCCGCGCGCACGGCTTACGGGCGCGCGACGCTTGAGACGGCGCGCGCCGGCCTACGGCGCGCGAACGTATTACCTACCGGATACGAACCACGGGCACTGCCCGCCGCGCGGCGCGCGGCGGCGCCTCCCGATGGGAGGCGAACGGACCCGCCCGCGCGCGACACGCGGACGGCAAAGCCGTTTTCGATTGTAGACGCTATCTCGAAACGACGACGTCGACGCGAGCGGTACCGTCCCGCACATCGGCCTGACGGCCGAATCGGCGCCATGACCGCGCGCACGGCCGTACTGTGACGCTCCGACCTTCCGATGAGGATGTGAACCGTGGTTGACAAATTACCTGTAATGCCTTACCTTGCTCCAACGTTCAGCATCCGGACGACCGCCGTGTTCGACGCGTGGTTTGCCGGCCTGCAGGACCGCACCGCGAAGCGCCGCATTCAGGCGCGCATCGATCGGCTGTCGATGGGCAATCTGGGCAACTGGAAGTCCGTCGGGTCGCCCGTCTACGAGATGCGCATCGATCACGGCCCCGGCTATCGCGTGTACTTCGTGCGGCGGCGCACGATATGGGTCGTCCTGCTGTGCGGCGGCGACAAATCCACGCAGCGCGACGACATTCGCGCCGCCCATGCGATGCTCGAGCATCTCGACCTGGAGTAACCGATGAGCAAGATCAGCACGCGGCCGTGGGATTCGGCCGAACACCTGAAGACCGACGACGACATGGCCGAGTATTTCGAAGCTTGCCTCCAGGAAGGCGGCGACGATCCGGCATTCATCGCGCACGCGCTCGGCGTGATCGCGCGCGCCCGCGGCATGTCGCAAGTCGCGCGCGATGCGGGGCTATCGCGCGAGGGGCTGTACAAGGCGCTGTCGCACGACGGCAATCCGAGCTTCGGCACGATCCTCAAAGTGATCAAGGCGCTCGGCCTGCAACTGCACGGCGCGAAAGCGCACGCCTGACGCGCGCCCGCACGGTGCGGCGCGCGGCCGCGTCAGTGCAGCCAGTCGCCGGCCCAGCGCGGCACGAGCGACACCAGATACAGGCCGAACCCGATCAGCCCGCCGACCAGCGTGCCGTTGATGCGGATGTACTGCAGATCCTTGCCGATATTCAGTTCGATCTGCCGCGACATCTCGCGCGCATCCCAGTTGCGCACCGTATCGCGGATATGCCGCATCAGGAAATCCGCGAAATCGGGCGCCATCTCGTGCACGGCACGCTCGACGTGCTCGTTCAGCGACGCGCGCAGCGCCGGGCTTTCCGCGAGCCGCGCGCCGAGCCAGCCGCCGAGCGTCGCGGCCTGCCGATGCAGCGCCGAATCGGGGCGCGCGAGATCGGCCTTCAGCCATGCGCGCAACTGCACCCACAGGTCCTTCAGATAGGCGTTGAACGCATCGCCGTCGCGGATGTAGCGCTTGATTTCGTCGCCCTTGTCGATGAACGCGCGATCGTGCTTCAGACGCTCCGTCAGCGAGTGCACGATGCGGTCGAAGCGCTGACGCAGCTCATGCTCGGGGTCGGCCGCGACCGCTTCGAGCACGCGGCTCACCGCATTCGCGACGAGCTCGGCGCCGTTCTCGCCGAGCCAGTGCGTCGGCATGATCTTCTCGACCTTCGGATATTGCGTCTTCAGCCATTCGACGATGAAGCCCGCGATCACGTCGCGGTTCTCGTCCTTGCCGAGCACCGCGACGATCTGCGCGATCGCGTCGTCGAGCAGCGCTTGGTGGCGGCCGTCCTTCGTCAGCGTATCGAGGATCGCGCCCGCCGACTGCGACAGGTCGATCCGGTCGATCGCCGCGCGGAACGCGTCGTGCACGAACGACTGGATGCGCGCGTCATCGGTCATGTCGAGCGCGAAGCTCATCAGCTTCGTCGCGTAGCCGCCGAGCGCCTCGGTGTTCGCCGGCTCGCCGAGCCACGCGCCGAGCCGTTGCGCGGGATCGTGCTGGCGGATCTGCGCGGCGAGCGCGTCTGGGCCGAGAAACTTCTCGCGGACGAACACCGCGAGATTGTCGGCGATCTTGTCCTTGTTCTGCGGAATGATTTCGGTGTGGCGCGACACGAACGGGATCGGCACGCGCCGGAACAGCGCGACGACCGCGAACCAGTCCGCGAGCGCGCCGACCATCGCGGCTTCGGCGACGGCCTTCACGCCATCGATCCACGGGCCGCGCGGCAGAAAGATCGTCGTGACGAACACCGCGACGGCGGCAAGCAGCAGCCACAGCGCGCGGCGCTTGCTGCGTTTCAGTTCAAGGGCTTTGTCTGACGTCATGGGCAAACGGGCGATGCACGCGATGCCGCCAATATGCACCGAGTCGGCCGTTGCCGCCAAATGCACCGCACGCGCCCATGCCGCCACGCATGCGCGCGTGCGACCGTGCGCCCGTTACAGAAACGCTTTCAGGTTGACGGCCGGATCGGCAAGCCGCGCCGGATCCGGCGTCGCGCCGGCCGCGATCAGCCTGCGCGAAGCGCCGATGTCGCGCCCCGCGTTCGCGGCCGCCACCGCGACGATCCTGCCGTCGTGCGCGAGCCCGAACGCGGTGAATGCGCCGCTCGCCGGATCGCCGCGTACGACCATCGCGTGCTCGCTGCCGAACAGCCCGAGCATCTGCAGGTTGCACTCGTACTGGTCGGACCACAGCCACGGCAGCTCCGCGTACGTGTCGTCGGCGCCGAGCGCATTCGCGGCCGCCACCGCCGGCTGATTCTCCGCGACCTGCCACGACTCGATCCGCACATGGCGGCCGAGCAGCGGATTGAAATGCATCGTCACCTCGCCGGCCGCGAAGATCGCGGGATCGGCCGTGCGGCAGCCGGCGTCGACGCGTATGCCGTTGTCGACGTCGAGCCCGGCCGCATGCGCGAGTTCGACGTTCGGCACGACGCCGATGCCGACGACCACCACATCGCACTGCACGTCGCCGGCGTCCGTGTCGACGATCGCGCCGCCGCCCGCTGCGCGGCGGACGGCGCGCGGCGTCGTCGCAAGCCGGAACGCGACGCCGCGGCCGTCGTGCAGCTGCCGCGCATACGTGCCGACCACTTCCGGCAGCGCGCGCTGCAGCAGCCGCGCAGCCGGATCGATGACCGTCACGTCGCAGCCAAGCTGCCGCGCGGCGGCCGCCACCTCGAGGCCGATGAAGCCGCCGCCGAGTACCGCGACGCGACGGCCGGGCGCGAGCTGCGCGCGCAGCGCACGCGCGTCGGCGACCGTACGCACGTAGTGCAGCGCGACGCCGTCGTCGACGGGCCCCGCGAACGGGCGGACGCGCGAGCCGGTCGCGAGCACGAGCCGCGCGTACGGCAGGCTCGAACCGTCGTCGAGCCGCACACGCTGCGCGTCGCGCTCGATCGCGTCGACGCGCGTGCCGAGCCGCAGCGCGATCCGCTGTGCGTCGTACCAGCCGGCATCGCGCACGAACGCACGCTGTTCGCCGCCGTCGCCGAGCAGCGCGTCCTTCGACAGCACGGGACGGTCGTACGGCAGTTCGCGCTCCGCGCCGATCATCACGATGCGCACGTCGGGATCGCGCGCGCGCAGCGCTTCGGCCGTGCGGCGCGCCGCATGTCCGGCGCCGACGATCACGAACGGGTCAGCCGACATTGACTTCCACCTGTCCGTCGACGATCCGGATCGGATACGTGCGCACCGGCTCGGTGATCGGCGCGCACTTCGGCGCACCGGTGCGGATGTCGATCAGCCCCTGATGCAGCGGGCATTCGACGCAGCCGTCCTCCACATAGCCTTCGGACAGCCGCGCGTGGCCGTGCGAGCAGAGGTCGTGCATCGCGAACAGCTCGTCGCCGATCCGGAACACCGCGATCGGCTTCTGTCCCGCCACGCGCGCGGCCGGTTCGTCTTCGGAAAATTCGTCGAGCGTGCCGAGCGGATGCCACTCGGCGAGCGTTGCTTCGGTCATGTCGTCTCCTTGCTGGATCAGATCGGCGTCGCGAGCAGCGTCTGCACGCGCGACGTGTCGTAGATCACGCGTTTCGTGCGGTAACGCCAGCCTTCAGGCGTGCGCACGACCGTGTCGTAATACTTACCGGCCTGATACACGTTCGATTCGCCGTTGCTGCGCGTCTGCACGACCACGTAATTGCTCTCGGTGTCGATCTCGCCGTCGCGCTGCGCGACGATCGTGAGGCCGGACGTCATGTGCCGGTACGTATGCTCCTCGTAAATGTTCGCGTGCCGCAGCGACACGACGCGATCGCGCAGCATCCGCCGGTTCGTGCAGTGCACGATGCCGACCGGCAGCCCGAGATCGGCGTTCTCCTTCGGCACGATCTCGTACGTGCAGTCCTCGGTGAACATCTCGGGCCACTGTTCGAGGCGGTTGTTGTCGAGGTGGCCGATGTAGCGGTTCTGCAGCATGTAGATCGCGAACCACGTGTTCATGTCTTCGGTCAGGTTGTCCATCATTGCGCGCTCCCGATTCAATAGCCCATCAGCTTCTGGTAGCCGACCCAGAACTTGCGGATCAGGCTTTCGGTGATCACCGTGTCCTGCTGGTCGGGATTGCCGCGCGACATCTCGATCACCGACGTCGCATCGCCGTCGCGCACGGTGCCGCGCTGCACGAGCTCGGTCGCTTCGGTGTCCTCCATCGAGATGTAGCCGGCCGGCCCGACGAGGTTCGCCTGCTTGATGCGCAGCGCGCGCAGTTCGGGCGTGTCGTCGGTGTAGCCGAAGAAGTGGAAGATCAGCTCGAAGTTGTCGGGCCCCTTCGGCAGGATCTGCCGCGCGACGAGCGTGTTGTGGATCTGCTGGATCACGAGCTGCGGAAAGATCGGCTGAATGTGGTTCGTGCAGTCCTCGTCGTATTCGGACACGAGATCGAGGATCGATTCGTCTTCCAGATGAAAGCCCTCGTCGAACGACCGGATGTTCTGCTGCTTGTACGCGGCCGACGTGTCGTCGCCCGTCTTCGTCACGGTGATGATGCTGTGCAGCCCGTGATTCGCGTCCGGAATCGAACGCGCCTTCATCCCGACGCGGAAGATGTTGAACGTCGTATGGAACAGATGCAGCATGCTCGCGTGATACGGGTCCTTCACGTTCTCGAGATAGAGCTTCCAGTTCGATTTCGAATACTGGCGCGTACAGCCCAGATACTCGATCGGCTTGTGGAAGATCCGGTCGATCCACGGACGCATCTGTTCCCCGAGATAGTCGGGCAGCGGCGCGACATCGTCGCTGAACGTCGCGAACACGAGCCCGCGATAGCTGTCGACGCGCAGCTGGCGCAGGCCGTGCTGCTTCGGATCGAAATCGGCCGGCATCCCGGTCATGCCCTTCTGGCCGCGCCGGAACGGCACGCCGAGCAGGTTGCCGCGGTTGTCAAAGCTCCACTGGTGATAGACGCACGTATGCGAACTCGCGTTGCCGCGCGCTTTGCGGCAGACCTGCGCGCCGCGATGCGCACAGCGGTTCACCCAGGCGGCCAGCGTGCCGTCGTCCGTGCGCGTGACGACGACCGGCGTGTCGCCGACGAACGTGCTCTTGAAGTCGCCTGGATTCGGGATTTCCGCTTCCAGCGCGACGAAGTTCCAGGTCGGCCCGCGGAAGATGCGTTCCTGTTCGCGGTCGTACACCGCGCGCGAGCTGAACACCTTGTACGGCACGCGCGAGCCGTCGTCGTGCGGGAAAACCACGTCGTCGGCGTCGTCGCGCGCGGCGAACCGGACGGGCGATTCTGTGTGCTCCATGTCGGACTCCTTGTCGATCCGTGTCGTTGACTCCATGGAGCGGATTTTTGAAACGCTAATATTCGGCGTCTATCCGGAAAGTGCGATTGCGGCGGCGCAGTATCCACTTTCGGCGGATTTCTGCGCTAGCATGACGCACACACGATGCCGCGCGCGGTCTCGACCGATTCGTCCGACCGATGCGCACGTCCCCACGAAGGCCCGGCCCATGTCCCCAACGCCGTTCGAGCCGCTTGCGCTGCGCGCGCATCGGCTGTTCGAATCCCGCGATCTCGACGAAACGCGCGAGCGGATCTCGCGTGTGATGCAGCCGCATGCACTGCTGCCGAGCGGCCGTGTGTGCGGCGCGTCGCATATGGATTTCGTGCGGCTCGGCGGGCTCGGGATCGGCACGATCGCGTTCGGCGACGCGATGCGCGTGCAGGTCGACGCGGTCGACGGCTACTACCTGCTGATGTTCTGCCTGTCCGGCCACGCGGACGTGCGTGCGATGGGGCGGCAGCTCGGCGTCGATGCCCAGACGGGCGTGCTCTGCGCGCCGGGCGAACGCTTCGATGCACTGCTGTCGGCGGATTGCGAGCAGTTCGTGCTGCGGATCGACGCGGCGACGGTACGCACGCTGACCGGCGATCCGCGTGCGACGCTCGATCCGGTGCTGCACGTCAGCGACGCGGCGCTCGCCGCCTGGCGCGATCAGCTGATGCTGGTCGCGCGCTCGCCGGACCTGCTCGAACGCGCGCGGACGAATCCGCGCGTCGCGTCGCAGCTCGAGCATCTGCTGATCGATCTGCTGATCGAAGGCCACCCGCCGTCCGTGCTGCCGGCGGCGCGCCACGATCCGGTGCCCGGCTTCGTGCGGCGCGCGCAGGAATTTGTCGATGCGCACTACGCGCAGCCGCTGCAGCTCGCCGACATCGTACGCGCGGCCGACGTGCCGGAGCGCACGCTGCGCGACGCGTTCCTGCAGTTTCGCGGCACGAGCCCGATGCAATACCTGCGCGCGAAGCGCCTCGAGCATGCGCGCGAGCTGCTGCTCGGCGCGACGCCCGAGCGGCGGATCGCCGACATCGCGCTCGACTGCGGGTTTACGCACCTCGGCCGGTTCGCGCTCGCGTATCGGGAAAGATTCGGCGAATCGCCTTCGGAAACGCTTGCCGGGCGGTCGTAAGCGCAGGTGCGCGCTCCGGCGCCGGGATGCCCGCGCTCAAGCGCTCACGCATCTCATGCGCTCAGGCGCCGCCGCCCTGCGGACGCACGGGGGATAGGCCGTTAGTTGCGAACCTACGAGCCAATCGATCGAGCGACCGACCGCCGCTAGGCGTGCCCCGCCGGCACGATCATCTCGCGCGCGATCGCGCAGAACTTCGCGGTCGCCGCGCTTTCGCCGTGCAGCCGGCGGCTCATGATGATCGGCGACGTCGCGACCGGTTCCGGCAGCCGCCGGTAGACCACGCCCTTCACGCGCACGCCCTCCACGCTCTCCGGTACCAGCGACACGCCGACCTTCGCCGCGACGAGCCCGAGCGCCGTCTGCAGTTCGCGCACCTCGTGCACGGCGGCCGGCACCAGCGCGCCGTCGCGCAGCGCGGACAACTGCTGATCCGCGAAGCTCGGCCGCGGCGTGCTCGGATAGACGATCAGCGTTTCGTTCGCGAGGTCCGCGAGCGTCAGCGGCCGATCGGGATCGGCGAGCGGATGACCGACCGGCACCGCCGCGATCAGCTTTTCCTCGATCAGCGCTTCGCGCACGAGCTGGTCGTCGTCGAAGCGCAGCCGCCCGAAGCCGACGTCGATCCGCCCGCCCTTCAGCGCGCCCAGTTGCTCGAGCGTGAACATTTCGACGAGCGACAGCTCGACGTCCGGCTGCGCCTCGCGAAACGCGCGGATCACGTCGGGCAGCGCGCCGTACAGCGTCGACGGCACGAAGCCGATCACGATCCGTTCCGACAGCTGCGCGAGCCGCCGCGTCAGCGGCCCGAGCTCGTCGGCCTGCTCGACGACGCGTCGCGCCTGCGCGTAGAACACGCGCCCCGCGTCGGTCAGCTTCAGCGGCCGTGCGCCGCGCACGAACAGCGGCAGCCCGAGTTCCTCCTCGATCGCCTGCAACTGGCGGCTGAGCGGCGGCTGCGTGATGTGCAGCCGCTCGGCCGCGCGCGTGATGTTCATTTCCTCGGCCACGGCCATGAAGTACCGAAGCTGGCGCAATTCCATTTCATGCTCCGAAGGTATGGAAGTAGTCGGAAAGAGTGTTGGACGCGGCCCGGCGCGTATTCCTACCATGTGCACCGACAGGAGGAATCGCATGATAGCAACAGCCGCCACGATCGAAAGCGTCGAGACGCTGCTGGTCGACGTACCGACGATCCGGCCCCACAAACTCTCGGTCGCGACGATGAACTGCCAGACGCTCGTTCTGGTCCGCATACGATGCACGGACGGTATCGAAGGCGTCGGCGAAGCGACGACGATCGGCGGGCTCGCGTACGGTGAGGAGAGCCCGGAAAGCATCAAGATCAACATCGATACGTATTTCGCGCCGCTGCTGCGCGGGATGGACGCGACGCGTCCGGGCGCCGCGATGGCGCGCGCCCGCAAGCTGTTCCAGGGCAATCGCTTCGCGAAATGCGCGCTCGAGACGGCGCTGTTCGATGCGCAGGCACGCCGCGTCGGCGTGCCGCTGTCCGAGTTGTTCGGCGGCCGCGTGACCGATGCGGTCGACGTCGCGTGGACGCTCGCGAGCGGCGACACGAAGCGCGACATCGCGGAGGCCGAAGCGATGCTCGATGCGCGTCGCCACCGCGCGTTCAAGCTCAAGATCGGGTCGAACGCGGTCGACGACGACGTCGCGCACGTGATCGCGATCAAGCGCGCGCTCGGCGATCGCGGCGACGTGCGCGTCGACGTGAACCAGGCATGGACGGAAACCGATGCGATCCGCGCCTGCGCGCGGCTCGCGGACGCAGGCGTGAGCCTCGTCGAACAGCCGATCGCCGCGAGCAACCGGACGGGCCTGCAACGGCTCGCGCAACTCGCACACGTGCCGATCATGGCCGACGAGGCGCTGCACGGCCCGATCGACGCGTTCGCGCTCGCGCAAACACGCGCGGCCGACGTGTTCGCCGTGAAGATCGCGCAGTCGGGCGGGCTGCAAGGCGCCGCGCAGGTCGCGGCGATCGCGTCGGCCGCCGGCATCGATTTGTACGGCGGCACGATGCTCGAAGGCGCGGCCGGCACGATCGCCTCCGCGCAACTGTTCAGCACGTTCGCTTCGCTGAAATGGGGCACCGAGCTGTTCGGCCCGCTGCTGCTGACCGAGGAAATCCTCGTCGAACCGCTGCGCTACGAGGACTTCAAGCTGCATCTGCCGGCGACGCCGGGCCTCGGCATCGCGTTCGACTGGGCGCGCATCGAGCGGATGCGGCGCACCGCCCGCTGATTCCATACGACAACCGAAACCGGAGACAGAGATGACCCGACAAGAAATCGACGCCCTGCTGAAGACCTTCGACGACGCCGCGGAAAAGCCCGGCAATCCGCGCGTGCGCGCGATCGTGAACCGCATCGTCAAGGATCTGTGCTACACGATCGAGGATTTCGACGTGCAGCCGAGCGAGTTCTGGACCGCGCTCAACTATCTGAACGAAGCCGGCCGCGAATTCGGCCTGATCGCCGCGGGCCTCGGCTTCGAGCGCTTCCTCGACGTGCGGATGGACGAGGCCGAGGCGAAGGCCGGCATCCGTGGCGGCACGCCGCGTACGATCGAAGGGCCGCTGTACGTCGCCGGTGCGCCGGAGTCGGTCGGCCATGCGCGCCTCGACGACGGCACCGATCCGGGCCAGACGCTCGTGATGCGCGGCCGCGTGCTCGGCAGCGACGGCGCGCCGATCGCGAACGCGCTCGTCGAGGTCTGGCATGCGAACCATCTCGGCAACTACTCGTATTTCGATCAGTCGCAGCCGCCGTTCAACCTGCGTCGCTCGATCCGCACCGACGCGGAAGGCCGCTACAGCTTCCGCAGCGTGCTGCCGGTCGGCTACAGCGTGCCGCCGGGCAGCAAGACCGAGCAGCTGCTCGATCAGCTCGGCCGCCACGGCCACCGTCCTGCGCACATCCACTTCTTCGTTTCCGCGGACGGATACCGTAAGCTGACCACGCAGATCAACATCGAAGGCGATCCGCACATCTGGGACGACTTCGCGTTCGCGACGCGCGAGGGCCTGATTCCGAAGATCCGCCAGGCAGAAGGCGCGGAAGGCAAGCCGTACGGGATCGACGGCCCGTTCGCGCTGATCGACTTCGATTTCACGCTGGTCGGCGCGCGCGACAACGTGCCGACCACCGACGTCGAACGCGTGCGCGCGCACGTGTGACCGGCGTCGTCCCGCGAACCGACAAACGGAGCACAGGATGCTGTTTCATGTGGAAATGAAGGTCCGCCTGCCGGCGGATATGGACCCGGTCAAAGCCGCGACGCTGAAGGCCGAGGAAAAGGCGATGTGTCAGCGGCTGATGAACGAAGGCGTGTGGCGGCATCTGTGGCGGATCGCCGGACAGTACGCGAACGTCAGCATCTTCGACGTCGACAGCGTGCAGCAGCTGCACGACGTGCTGAGTCAGCTGCCGCTGTTTCCGTATATGGAGATGGAGGTACGCGCGCTGTGCCGCCATCCGTCGTCGGTGCGCGACGACGATCGGTAAGCGCGCGCGTGTCGCGGCCGTCGTTTGACGGCGGCACGCGGCACGGCAAAGGGCAAAGGGCGAACGGCAACGGCGGCCTGCGAAAACGCGCGGGTCGTTCGTGCCGTTTTTGCGTCGTGCGGCGCGCGTATCGCGCTCGCGCATGGCGCGCTACGCGTGCAGCGCGCGATGCACGCGCTACGCCGCCAGATGCGCGGCAAAGCCGACCTTCCCGGGCGCGATGTCCGGCTTCAGCGTCAGCGCCGGGATCTCGTAGTCGCCCGCGTTTTGCCGGCGATACGGAATCGGCGGTGTCGTGGCGAGTTCGTCCAGACGCTTGCCGAGCGCGGCGCGCGTTTCCGCGAAACGCGCGTCGTCCATCCGGTGCGTCTGATAGATGACGAACGGCGGCAACACGTCGAAGCCCGGGTAATAGAGGATGCCGTGCTGGATCGGAAACAGCACGTCGTCGATCGGCCCGTTGATCCCGCGCGCGCTGTAGTGCGATTCCCATCCGCCGGTCGTGACGATCAGCATCGCGCGCTTGCCGGCGAGCGAGCCTTCGCCGTAGCGATCGCCCCAGTGCCGGTCGGAATGCTCGCCGACGCCATATGCGAAGCCGTACGCATACACGCGCTCGACCCACCCTTTCATGATCGCCGGCATCGAGAACCACCACAGCGGGAACTGCAGGATCACCGTATCGGCCCATTTCAGCTTGTCCTGCTCGCGCGCGATGTCTTCGCGCTGCGTGCCGGTCTCGTATGCGCGCTTCGAGTCGAGCGCCGGATCGAAGCGCGCGTCGTGCGAGCGGTCGATCATGTCGTTTGCGTCGAGCGCGGGCTTCCAGTTCATCGCATACAGGTCGCTCACCTGCACCGTATGCCCGGCCGCTTCCAGACGCGCCACGGCAAAATCGCGCAATGCGCCGTTCAGCGAACGCGGCTCGGGGTGTGCATAGACGATCAGCACGTTCATGTTCGGTCCTCCGTCGGTTGAACTGGCTGCAGGATGCCGATCGCACCGGTATATTGGAAATGAATTTCCGATATTCCAGGTATAGCCATGACTAATTTGAAGCGACTCGACCTGAACCTGCTCGTGACGCTCGACGTGCTGCTCGCCGAACTCAACGTGACGCGCGCGGCCGAGAAGCTCAACCTCTCGCAGCCGTCGGTCAGCGTGCATCTGCAGAAGCTGCGCGATACGTTCGGCGATCCGCTGCTGCTGCCGGGGCCGCGCGGCATGCGGCCGACCGCGCGCGCGGAAGCGCTGCGCGAGCCGCTGCGCGACGCGCTCGAGGCGGTCGAACGCGCGGTGCTGCCCGCGACGCCGTTCGATCCGTCGACCGCGACGCACACGTGGCGCGTCGCCGCGACCGACTACGGCGAATCGACGATCGTGCTGCCCGCGCTGCATGCGCTGCGCACGGCCGCGCCCGGCACGCGGCTCGCGATCGTCGAGCTCGTGCCGCCGCGCATCGAGCAGGCGGCCGCGCGCAACGACATCGACCTCGCCTTCCATACGACCGAAGGATCGCCGCCCGGCATGCGCCGGCTGCCGCTGTTCGTCGAGCGCTACGTGCTCGTCGGCCGCGCCGGTCATCCGAAACTGAAACGTCGCCCGACGCTCGCGCAGTTCAATGCGCTCGAGCATGTGATCGTGTCGCCGGACGGCGGCGGCTTCTTCGGCGTGACCGACGAGGCGCTCGCGAAGGTCGGCGCGACGCGGCGCGTCGTGTTGTCCGTTCCGCATTTCCTGTTCGTGATGTCGGTGCTCGCGAGCACCGATCTCGTCGCGATGCTGCCCGAGCGGCTCGTGCGCGATACGCCTGCGCTGCGCGTCGTCGACGCGCCGATCGACGTGCCCGGCTACGAAATGTCGATGCTGTGGCACGAGCGCGTGCATCGCGATCCGGCGCATCGGTGGCTGCGCGAAACGATCGCCGCCGCGGTCTAGCGAACAGGATCGCGTCCGGGGCTTGAAACGGCGCGAGACACTGTATATATTTACAGTGCTTTTGCACCATTTGACCCGAATTCCGTCATCCCGCGACGGACGGACCTTTGTGAGGCGACCATGTTCCAGTCATCCGCATTCGATCCCGAGCAACCCGGCTTCAATCCTGTCCAGTTCGAGCGCGCCGCGCAGCGCGCGGTCGCCGATCTGCAGCGCGCGGTGGCCGGCCCCGCGCAGCGCGCGCTCGGCCTGCGGCGGCGCAGCCATCCCGCTGCGGAGCGCACGATGAGCTGGCGTGCGCTGCTCGACGTCGAAGCGCTCGCGTTCTCGAACGCGGGGTTCGTGAGCCGCAACGATCCGGCGATCGTCGACGCGTTCATCCGGCTGTGCGACAGCCGGCTCGTGCCGGCCGACATCGACGAGCCGGTCGACTGGCGCCGCGACGACGACGATCTGCCGGCCGTCTATCTGATCGTCCGCGCGATGCTCGAAGCGGAAGCGGCGGAGCAGGCCGAAGCGGCGTGAGCGTGCGAAGCGCGAGCCGGCCTTACAGCCGCGCGGCGAGCCGCGCGCCCTGGTCGATCGCGCGCTTTGCATCGAGTTCGGCGGCGCGGTCCGCGCCGCCGATCACGTGCACCGAACGCCCCGCCGCCTGCAGCGGCGCGAGCAGCGCGCGCTGCGGTTCCTGGCCGGTGCAGAGCACGATCGTGTCGGCTTCGATCAATTCGTGCCCGGTGCGCTGCTCGCCGTACGAGACGTGCAGCCCGCGCGCATCGATCCGTTCGTAGTTCACGCCGCCGATCATCTTCACCTGCTTCATCTTCAGCGTCGCGCGGTGGATCCAGCCGGTCGTCTTGCCGAGCCCCTTGCCGAGCGGCGCGGGCTTGCGCTGCAACAGCGTGACGTCGCGCGCCGGCGGCGACACCTTGGCGCGCGTGATGCCGCCGCGCGTCGCGGCCGGGTCGGTCACGCCCCACTCGGCTTTCCATTCGTCGAGATCGAGCGCCGGCGACGGTCCGTCCTGCACGAGAAATTCCGCGACGTCGAAGCCGATCCCGCCCGCACCGATCACTGCGACACGCGGGCCGACCGGCCGCGCGCCCGTCAGCACGTCGATATAGCCGAGCACGTTCGGCCCGTCCTGCCCCGGAATCTTCGGATCGCGCGGCGATACGCCGGTCGCGAGCACGATCTCGTCGTAGCCGCCGGCGATCAGGTCGCTCGCCTCGACGCGCCGGTTCAGATGCAGCGCGACGCCGGTCAGCTCGATCTGGCGGCCGAAATAGCGCAGCGCTTCGTGAAACTCTTCCTTGCCCGGAATCCGCTTCGCGAGATTGAACTGCCCGCCGATCTCCGCGGCGCCGTCGAACAGGTCGACGCGATGGCCGCGCTGCGCGAGCACGGTCGCGCAGGCGAGCCCGGCCGGCCCGGCGCCGACCACCGCGATACGCTTCGCCTGCGTGGCGCGCGCATATTGCAGCTCGGTCTCGTGACACGCGCGCGGATTCAGCAGGCATGAGGCGATCCGGTTCCTGAACGCATGATCGAGGCAGGCCTGATTGCAGCCGATGCACGTGTTGATCTCGTCCGCGCGGCCTTGCGCCGCCTTGACGACGAATTCCGGATCCGCGAGCAGCGGGCGCGCCATCGAGACCATGTCCGCGCAGCCGTCGGCGAGAATCCGTTCGGCGACTTCGGGCCGGTTGATCCGGTTCGTCGTGACGAGCGGAATGCCGACCTCCCCCTTCATCTTCTGCGTGACCCATGCGAACGCGCCGCGCGGCACCGACGTCGCGATCGTCGGCACGCGCGCCTCGTGCCAGCCGATGCCCGTATTGAGGATCGTCGCGCCCGCGCGCTCGACCGCCTTCGCGAGCTGCACGGTCTCGCGCCAGTCGCTGCCGTCCGGAATCAGGTCGAGCATCGACAGCCGGTAGATCAGGATGAAATCGCGGCCGACCGCTTCGCGCGTGCGCTCGACGATCTCGATCGGCAGCCGGATCCGGTTTTCGTAGGCGCCGCCCCACGCGTCGGTGCGCTTGTTCGTATGCATCGAGATGAACTGATTGATCAGGTAGCCTTCGGAGCCCATGATCTCGACGCCGTCGTAGCCCGCTTCGCGCGCGAGCTGCGCGCAGCGGACGAACGCGCGGATCTGCCGCTCGATGCCGCGGGCGCTCAGCTCGCGCGGCGCGAACGGCGAGATCGGCGACTTGATCTTCGACGGCGCGACCGCGAACGGGTGATAGCCGTAACGGCCCGTATGCAGGATCTGCAGCGCGATCTTGCCGTCCTCCGCGTGGACCGCGCGCGTGATCGCGCGATGGCGCCGCGCGGCGGCCGACGTCATCAGCGTGCCGCCGAACGGCTTGGTCCAGCCGGCCACGTTCGGCGCGAAGCCGCCCGTCACGATCAGTCCGACGCCGCCGCGCGCCCGCTCCGCGAAATAGTCGGCGAGCCGCGGCAGCGTCTTGCGGCTGTCTTCGAGGCCCGTATGCATCGAACCCATCAGTACACGATTCTTCAGCGTCGTGAAGCCGAGATCGAGCGGTGCGAGCAGATGCGGGAAAGGTGTCGTCATGATGGTCGGAGCGATACGCGATGAGCGTCATCGTAGGCGCGCGCCGCGTTGAACGTGAGGGGACAAACAGCCATAATGCTTGTCATTTCCGGCCAATATCCAATGAGCACACCGTCCCGCAAGGATCGCCTCGGGCTGCGCCGCCCGACGATTCCCGTCGCCTATCCGCGTCTGCTGCTGCAGGCGCTCGCCGCGCGCGGCATCGACGCGGCCGCCGTGCGCGCGGGCACCGGTCTGCGCGACGCGGTACTGGCCGAGCCGGACGCGCGCGTCGCGCCGGCGCAATGGGGGCGGCTCGTGCTGAACGCGATCGACATCGGCGGCGATCGCGGCATCGGCCTCGCGTTCGGGCTGCTGCTGAAACCGACCGTGCACGGCTTTCTCGGCTATGCGACGCTGACCGCGCCGGACATCCGCACGGCGCTGCACGTGACGCAGCGCTACTTCCGGATGCGCAACCGCCAGTATCGGCTGAGCTATGCGGAAGACGAACGCGGCGCGACGCTCGAGCTGCACGGCGTACAGGCGAACCCCGTGCTGCAGCATCATGTGATGTTCGAGTTCGTGCTGACCGGGCTCGCGCAGAACATCGCGCAATGGGCGGGCCGCACGTCGCCGGCGATCGCGCTGCGCTTCGCATGGCCGGAGCCCGATTATTTCGCGCGCTACCGCGACCGGCTGCCGCCGGTCGAATTCGAATGCGCGGCCAACGCGCTGTGGGTCGCGCGCGACGTGCTCGACTGGCCGCTGCCGTTCGCGGACGAAGTCGCCCATCGGCAGGCGCTGGTACAGGTCGAACGCGAATATGCGCAGGTGCGTCACGACGAAGGCAATTTCGTCGAACGCGTGCGCGCCGAGCTGGCGCGCACGACAGGCGGTTATCCGGACCCGGAGGCGCTCGCGCACACGCTGCTCGTCTCGCCGCGCACGCTGCGCCGCCGGCTCGAGGAGGCCGGCTCGAGCTATCGGCAACTGCTCGACGAAGCGCGCTTTCGCGACGCGAAGCAACTGCTCGCGGCCTCGGACCTCGACCTGAAAACGATCGCCGAGCGGCTGCAGTTCACCGACCCCGCGAATTTCACGCGCGCGTTCCGGCGTTGGGCCGGGCAGACGCCGAGCGCCTATCGGCAAGCGGCAGCGGATGTGCGGCGCGCGTGATGTGCGGAATGCGCAGCGCAGATGCGCGCATGCGCAATCTGACCGACGGCTCCATCTATCTCGTTCGCCCTGCGCGCATCCAGAGCGCGCGCACCGACCTCACGGTAACGATCGGCGCGCCGATCGCGTTCGCATTCGTCATCGGCATCATGTCGGTCGTACAACGCAGCACCGACGGCATGCTTGCCATGTTTGCGTGGTGCGCAGCCGCCGCGATCGGCCTGTATGGGCTCAGCACAGTCCTGCGTTTGCTGTTCGGGTTCGCGCTGTGGCCCGATATCCGCCGGCTCGAGCCGCCGGGCGGCAGGCGCGAGGTCGCGCGGCAAATGCCACGCTGACACTCGCGCCCGAAGAGGCAGCGCGTATCCGTTCCCTCTGACGCGTCAGCGCACCGGCACCATCTGCCCGTCCTCGAACGTGAACACGGTCGTCGGCGCGTTCAGCAGCTCGCCGCGCGCCGTGAACGCGTACGTCCCGGCCACGCCTTCATGCGAAGCCGAACGCAGCGCTTCGATCAGTTTCGCGGGATCGGTCGTCTGCGCGGATGCCATCGTTTTCGCGAGCAGCAGCATGCCGTCGTAGTACGTGATGCCGTATGTCTGCGGCTCGCTCTTGAAGCGCGCACGGTATCGCGCAACGTAGTCCCGGCCGGCCTCGGTCCTGTCGAGCCCCGCGCCGCTCATCGCGCAGAACACGTTGCGCGATGCCGTCTGCGCGACGGTGCCCATGTTGGCCGAGCAGATCCCGTCGCCGCCGAGCAGCCGCGCGCGCACGCCGCGCTGGACCATCTGCTTGGCCATCGGCGCGGCCTGCGCGGTATAGCCGCCGAAGAAGATCACGTCCGGGTTCTTTCCCTTGATCGTCGCGAGGATCGCGAGGAAATCGGTCGCCTGCGAATGCGTGAACTCGCGCGCGACGACCTGCAGACCGAGCGACTTCGCCTTCGCGATGAACTGCTCGGCGAGCCCCTGCCCGTAGGCGGTGCGGTCGTCGATCACGGCGGCAGTCTTCGCGCCGAGCTTCCCTGCCGCAAACGCGGCCATCGACGCGCCGAGCACCGAATCGCTCGCGCCCGTGCGAAACACGTTGTCGTAGCCGAGCGCGGTCAGCTGCGGGTTCGACGCGACCGTCAGCATCGGCACGCGCGCGGCGTTCGTCAGCCGTGCGACCGGAATCGCGACGCCCGAATTCTCGGGGCCGAAGAACGCGGCCGGCTGACGATCCAGCAGACGCTGCGCGACCTGTACACCGGTGCGCGGATCGGCCTGGTCGTCCTCGGCGACGATCCGGAATCGGACCGGCTGTCCGTCGACCGTAATCGGCGTGCGGTTCAGCGTCTCGACCGCGAGCCGCAGCCCGTTCTCGTCGTCCTTCCCGCTCACCGCTTGCGGGCCCGTCAGCGGACCGGAAAAAGCGATCGTGACGACGCGTTCCGCGTGTGCGGCGCCGATCGTGAATCCGCCCAGCGCCAGCACGGCAATCATGCATTTCAGCTTCATGGAGTCTCCTCGACGATGGCTCGCGATACGCGAGCCGGGATGAGCCGGGCGCGGCGGTGTCAACCGTCTGGCGGCCGGCGGGTGAAGGACACCGGGGCGGACGTGCAGCTCTTCTTCGGCGCACTATCCGTTGTCCTTAATATCAGGAACGCAATTAAGACTTGGCGCGTACGCGACGCTGTCGCCCATGCGCTCGCCGGGACGAGCGCGCGCGGCTACAGCAGGATGCGTGCGCCGCCGTCGCCGTCGTTCGCTTCGATTCGTACCGGTCCCGATGCACGCGCGATCGTGTCGTACACCGGCGCCGAGACACAGACGACCGGCACGGCCATCGCATACAGCTCCGCCGCGACGATCGCGCCGATCGAGATGATCAGGTCGCGCTCGCTCAGCACGATGCCGACGGGGCCCGTGCCGTTGCGGATCGCTTCGGCGAGCACGCTGCTGCTCGAGCTCGAGCCTTTCGCATGCGCCATCACCATGATCCGCCCGGCGAGGCTCGCGCCGACGAGCGGATGCCCGCGATCGACGATGCGTCCCGCGACCGAGTCGTAGCCGCCCCAGAAGCTCAGCGGCTTGGGCAGCACGATCGTCTCCGCATACGCGCGGCCGGGCACGAGCGTGTCGCCCGTCAGCGCGGTGCCGGCCGCGCCGGCGTGATGGATCTCAGTCATCGAATCGCACCTTTCCTTCGAATGCCGATCGCACGCACTCGCTCATGCTGCCGTACGCGACCGTGACGCCGATGTTCGCCGGCGCATACGATGCCCATTTCCCCGAATTCGTCATCACGAGCCCCGACAGCTGCTTCATCACGGGCGTGATGTACGTGCACGTGTCGACGACGATCTGCACGCCGCGCGCCGCGAACTTGTCGGCGAGGCCGAGTTCGCCGAGCTCCCACAGGATGAAGCGACTCGTGTTCACGTAGATATCGCATGCCGGCTTGCCGTCGAAGCGGTCGAGCAGCGCGTCGAGCGTGCGGAATTCCGCGAGCGAAAAGTGCGGCGTGCCGAGCGCGACCGCGACGAGCGCGTCGCCTTCCGCGCCATGATTCAGCGTGCGCCGGATCTCGGCGAGATCGGCCATCGACACGTCGATCGTCTGCCGCGGCGCGCGGCCGTGCAGCGCGGCGTCGAGTGTCGGCGCCTCGGGCGTCACGCCGACCGCATGGAACAGCGCGACCGCACCGCTCGACGCGGCGGCGGCACCGAGCGCCTTCAGTTCGTCCTCGGTCGTATCGGCCGGCAATCCGACGATCACGGGCACCGTCGCACCGGCGACCTTGCCGACCAGCAAGCCGAGCGCCGCAAAATGAACGTCCCGCGACGGCAGACGGCCGAAGTCGGGCGCGTTGAACACGATCTGCCCGGCACGGTTCGCTTCGACGTGCAGCCCCGCATACGGCGCGCGCCCGGTGATCGCGGCCGCCAGATCGAGAAAGTCGCCGTAGCGGCTCGTGCGCGCGCCGAGCACCGAGTTCGCGAACACGATCGCGTTCGATTCGGCCCAGGCAATCTGCTCGCCCAACGCCGGGCGGTGCTTCAGCTGATACGGCGCGCACGTGAAGCTCGATTCGCAGCCGAGCTGCAGATGCGCGTCCATCAGGCGCTGCGCGTCGCGCTCGATCGTACGGTCGCCGTGGTACAGCTCGGGATGGATCAGGTCGAGCGAGCCGACGTTCAGCGTGGTCGGCACCGCGACGCGCGCACCCGTCGCGACGAAATAGTCGACGAAGTCGAGACTCGTCTGCCCGTGATACAGACAGCCGTCGATATGCGCGCACGTGATGTCGATCAGGTGCGGCGCGGACATCACCTGCGCGGTACGCGCGACGATCCGCATCGCGCGCGCGACGCCTTCGCCGAATTCGCCGCGCAACATCGCGTCGTCGCGCTCGCTCAACTGCAACATGGGTTGCTCCTCGTGACCCGCCCGGCCGCCATCGGCCGGTGAAGTGCGTGGAGCGACTGTACAACTGGAAATAAAATATGTCCAGATAGTCGACGAATGCCGTCATTCCGAAACCAATTTCGCATTTTTCTTGCAGAGATGGCACTACAAAACCAATTCCGCGCGTCAATTGGATACAACTACGTACCACTTAGACGTGATGTGGCTCGTACTCGACCCGGTTTCGCGCGCGGGGCTCCGCAGGACCGCTGCGGATCGCGGGCCGATCGCCAAGGAAAGGGGAATGGATCGCGGCGGCGACAGCCGGCCGCCGCCACCGTGCGGGAATGGACGACTGCAACTCAGCGCTTGCCGGTCAGCTGCAGCAGTTCGTCGCGCAGCGCCTGCGCCCGCTGCTCGCCAAACGCGGATTCGAATTCGCGCTGCGCGGCCTGCCACGCGCGCTTCGCCTGACCGAACGCACGCACGCCCTGCTTCGTCAGATTCAGCACGTGCGCACGCGGATCGTGATCGGACGGCGCCGACGCGACGAGCCCGTCGCGCTGCAGCGGCTTCAGCGCGCGCAGCAGCGTCGTGCGGTCCATCACCAGCGTATCGGCGAGCTCGCTCATCAGCACGTCGGGCCGCCGCGACAGGATCGCGATGATCGAGAACTGCGCGGGCGTCACGCCCGCCGCGCTCAGATGGCGTTCATAAATTTGCGTGACAAATCGCGTCGCCTGCCGAAGCGCGAAGCAGTTGCACGCACCGATCGTCTCGATGTCGTCCATGCCGGCAAATGTATATGTGCATATGCATAAAGTCAATGTACACTCGACCGATCATCCCGCCGGTCGCGCGCGTCCGGCGCCCGCGACCGCCCGAGGAGACGGACATGGACTACATCGACAAGCTGCGGATCTTCCGGTCGGTCGTCGAGCTGCGCAGCTTCACGCGCGCGGCCGACATGCATGGCCTCGCGCGCCCGGTCGTGTCGCGCGCGATCGCCGAACTCGAAGCGCGGTTCGGCGGCCGCTTGCTGCACCGGACCACGCGCCAGGTGTCGCTGACCGAAACGGCCGAACGCATCTACGAGCGCTGCGCCGCCGTGCTCGACGAGCTGGACGCGCTCGAAGCCGAGGCGCAGACGCAGACGCGCGAGCCCGACGGCCTGCTGCGGCTCGTCGCGCACACGACCGCCGCGCTGAATCAGTTCGTGCCGTTGATCGCGGGCTTCAAGGCTGCGCATCCGAAAGTGCGTATCGACGTCACGTTGACCGAGCGGCCCGTCGATCTGGTCGGCGAGGGCTACGACATCGGCATCGTCGCGCCCTACATGCTGAGCTCCGACACGACGATCGTGCGGCTCATCGCGCGGATACCGTTCGTGATCGTCGCGACGCCCGCGTACCTGAGCGCGCATGGGCGGCCCACGACGCCGGCCGATCTCGTCGACCATCCGTTCGTGCCGCTGTCGCCGTCGCTGCGCCGCCCGGCGCTGTCGTTCCGCGTCGACGGCGACGTGCTGACCCTTCCGCTGCGCTTCGACATTTCGTCGAACAGCCCCGTGTTCAACCGCGAGATGGTGATGCACGGTTTCGGCATCGGCATCGTGCCGAGAACGCTGGTCGAAACCGAGCTCGCGTCGGGCGCGCTCGTACAGCTGCTCGACGATGCCGACCTCGTCGATGGGTGCGTCGAGCTGAAGCTGGCGTACGCGAACCGATCGCTGCTGCCGGCGAAGGTCAAGGCGTTCATCGACTATGCGAGCGCGATGTGCGACCGCGAAGGCTGGATCGCGCCCGTCGCGGCATAGCGCCGGTTCGCGCACTTCGCTCGCCCGCCGATTGGTACGCAGGACGCATCAATCTGATCGCGCGGCCGTCATCGCTCCGCGCGCGCAGACTGCTTAAAGTGTGCACATGCACACGACGACGCTCACCGACGACGATTGTTTCGCGATCCGGCAGGCCGCACGCCGGATCTCGCAGTTCTACGAGCGCCATCTCGCGCATGCGGGCGTTACGCCGTCGCAGTACAGCATTCTGGCGCTGCTGCGCGAACGGCCGGGCCTGACGATGGCGGCGCTGTCGGCCGAGCTGGTCATCGAGCGTACCGCGCTGCTGCGCGCGCTCAGGCCGCTCGTCGGCGCCGCGCTCGTCGCCGGGCATACCGAACCGGGCGGACGCCGGCAGACCTTCTCGCTCACTGCGTGCGGCGAAACGAAGATCGCCGAAGCGCATGCGCACTGGCTCGCCGCGCAGCAGGCATTCGAGCGGCGTTTCGGGGCACGGCAGGCCGCCCACCTGCGCGGCGAGCTGTTCCGGATCGCGCACAACCTGCCGGCGCGCTGACGTACTGCATATCCGTCGCGCGCAGGCGTTTTCCCGATCGACGCACCGCCGTCGGTCGCCTTGATTAGTGCATATACATAGGTGAATCGATGGACACGACTCAAACCGCTGCCGCCCGCGAAGCGGCCACGGCCGAACCGCCCGCGAAGCAGCGCCGCCGCGTACGCTGGATGCGCATCGCCCTGATCGCCGTCGTCGTCGCGGTCGGCGCGGCCGCACTCGACTGGCTGTTCGTGCTGCGTTTCCAGGAAAGCACCGACGACGCGTATGTCGGCGGCGACGTGACGGTGCTTGCGCCGAAGGTCGCCGGCTTCGTCGACCGAATCCTCGTGACCGACAACCAGCGCGTGAAAGCCGGCGACGTCCTCGTGCAGCTCGACGCGCGCGACTACGCGGCGAAGCTCGCGCAGGCGAGCGCCGAAGTCGACGCGGCGCGCTCGGCCGTGGCCGAGCTCGAAGCGAAGCAGCAGCTGCAAGACGCGGTGATCGTCCAGCATGCGGCGGACAAGAACGCATCCTCGGCCGAGCTGACGCGCGCCGCGGCCGATCGCGTCCGCTATCGCGAACTCGTGAAGGCCGACGCGGTGTCGAATCAGCTCGTCGAGCGCGCCGACGCCGATTACGCGAAAGCGCACGCGGCCGTCGAACGCAGCGATGCGGCGCTGCTCGCGTCGAAGCGCGAGCTCGACGTGCTCGGCGCACAGCTGGCCGATGCGCGCGCCCGCGTGAACACGGCGCTCGCCGCGCAGCGCGTTGCCGCATTGAACGTCGAATACACGACGATCCGTGCACCGGTCGACGGCTACGTCGGCAACCGCACCGGCCGCGTCGGAATGCTGGCGAACGTCGGCGTGCCGCTGCTGACGATCGTCCCTGCGTCCGGCTTGTGGATCGACGCGAACTTCAAGGAGGACCAGCTGCGCAAGATGCGCGCGGGCGATCGCGTCGACGTGTCGCTCGATGCGTCGGGCGCGCGGCTGCACGGGCGCGTCGACAGCGTCGCGCCCGCGACCGGCGCGACGTTCAGCGTGCTGCCGCCCGAGAATGCGACCGGCAACTTCACGAAGATCGTGCAGCGCGTGCCGGTGCGCGTCCATCTCGATCCGCAGCCCGGGCTCGAGCAGGTGCTGCGTCCGGGGCTGTCCGCGGTCGTGACCGTGCACACCGACCACGCGCACTGAACGGGAGACGACGATGACCACCGCGTTTTCCGGCGACCCCGCGTCGCAACCGACGAAGCAGCGCGTGTTCGCATTCGCGCTGATGTGCGTCGGCTTCTTCATGGCGACGCTCGACATCCAGATCGTCGCGTCGTCGCTGCGCGACATCGGCGGCGGACTGTCGGCCAGCCAGGACGAACTGTCGTGGGTGCAGACGGCCTATCTGATCGCCGAAATCATCGTGATCCCGATGTCGGGCTGGCTGTCGAAGGTGATGTCGACACGCTGGCTGTTCGTCGCGTCTGCCGTCGGCTTCACGATCACGAGCATGCTGTGCGGGCTCGCGTGGGACATCAATTCGATGATCCTGTTTCGCGGGCTGCAGGGCGCGCTCGGCGCCGCAATGATTCCGACCGTGTTCACGACCGCGTTCGTGCTGTTTCCCGGCAGGCAGCGGCTGATCGCGTCGACGACGATCGGCGCGCTCGCGTCGCTCGCACCGGCGATCGGCCCCGTGATCGGCGGCTGGATCACCGATCGATGGTCGTGGCACTGGCTGTTCTATCTGAACCTCGTGCCGGGGATCCTGGTCGCGGTGCTGGTGCCGCGCTACGTGCGCATCGACGAGCCCGATCCCGGTCTCGTCAAGCGCGGCGACTATCTCGGGATCGTGCTGATGTCGGGCTTTCTCGGCTGCCTCGAATACGTGCTCGAGGAAGGGCCGCGCAAGAACTGGTTCGGCGATCACGTCATCGTTGCATGCGCATGGATCGCCGGCATCTGCGGCTTCCTGTTCGTCGTGCACGCGCTGACCGCCGAGGATCCGGTCGTCGACCTGCGTGCGCTTGCCGTGCGCAACTTCGGCATCGGCAGCCTGCTCTCGTTCGTCACGGGCATCGGCATCTTCGTGACCGTATTCCTGACGCCGCTGTTTCTCGCCCAGGTGCGCGCATTCAGCTCGCTGCAGATCGGCATCGCGCTGCTGTCGGTCGGCGCGTTCCAGCTGCTCGCGCTCTGCGCATACGCGTTCGCGGCCCGCTACTTCAGCCTGCGCTCGCTGCTCGTGTTCGGACTCGTGTGTTTCGGCATCGGCTGCTATCTGTACACGCCGATCACGCACGACTGGGGCTGGCAGGAACTGCTGCTGCCGCAGGCGCTGCGCGGCATCGGTCAGCAGTTCAGCGTGCCGCCGATCGTGACGATGGCGCTCGGCTCGCTGCCGCCGTCGCGGCTGAAGTCCGCCAGCGGGCTGTTCAACCTGATGCGCAATCTCGGCGGTGCGATCGGCATCGCGGTCAGCGCGACGATGCTCAACGACCGGCTGAACTTCCATTACCTGCGGCTCAACGAGCACGTGAGCGCGGGCGTGCCGCAGGTCGCGTCGCTGCTCGACGGGCGCACCGCGTACTGGGCGTCGGTCGCCGGCAACACGGTCGATGCCGCGCAGGCCGCGCTCGCCAACCTGCATCGGCTGATCTACCGCGAAGCGCTGACGCTCACGTATGCCGATGCGTACTACGCACTGTCGCTCTGTTTCGTCGTCGCGCTGGTCGCGGTCGTCTTCTCTCAACCCATCTCGCTGAACGCGCCGCCGCCGGATGCGCACTGAGGTCGTCATCATGAAACAGCTCATTGTCGCGCTCGCCGTCAGCGCGTTCGCCGCCGGTTGTGCGGTACAGCCGGCGCAGCACGCGACGCTGCCCGACGCGGTCGGCGCGCTCGCGCCTGCTACGTGGGACACCGCCGTTCCAGCCGCCACGAGCGACGCGGCGACGTGGTGGGCACAGTTCCGCGACCCGACGCTCGACCGGCTGATCGCGACCGTGCTCGACGCCAACCTCGATCTGCAGGCCGCCGCCGAACGCGTGAAGCAGGCGCAAGCGCTGACCGCAAGCAAGCGCGCGGCGCTGCTGCCCCAACTCGACGCCACGGCGCATGCATCCGACGCGCGCCAGAACGTTCCGCCGCCGCTCGGCTACGTGCGGCAGGCCGGCGCCGGGCTCGCACTGAGCTGGTCGCCCGACGTGTTCGGCGGCGAACGGCTCGACCTGCTCGCCGCGCGCGCGGAACTCGTCGGGCAGACGCACGCGGAAGATGCGATGCGACTCGCGCTGGCGGCCGACGCGGCATCCGCGTACGTCGATCTGCGCTGGGCGCAGCAGGAACTGAAGCTGCTGCAGGACAACGCGGCGATCCGGCAGCGTGCGCTCGAACTGACACGCAAGCGGCAGGCGTTCGGGCTGTCGACGGAGCTCGACGTCACGCGCGCGAAGAATCAGCTCGACGCGCTCGAAGCGCGGATCGCGCCGACGCGTGCGCAGATCGCGCATCAGCTGAACCTGATCGCCGTGTATTCGGGCCGCACGCCGGAATCGATCGATCGGCTCGTGCTCGCCGAGTCCGCGCCGATTCCCGCGCCGCCGGCCGGCGCACCGGTCACGCTGCCGTCGCAGGCGCTGCTGCGCCGCCCCGACGTGCTGACCGCCTACGCGCAGGTCGAACGGCGGGCGGCGCAAGTCGGCGTCGCGAAAGCCGAGCGGTATCCGAAGTTCTCGCTGAATCTGGCGGACGGCGTGCTCGCCGCGTCGTATCTCGGGCTGCCGACGCTCACCGACAATCTGTTCAGCGCCGCGCTGAGCGCGACGAGCCCGATCTTCGATGCCGGCCGCATCGCGGCCGACATCGCACAAAGCGAAAGCCGGTTGCGCGAATCCGAACTCGCGCTGCGGCAGACGATGCTGCAGGCCTTGCGCGAAGTCGAGGATGCGCGCGCGAGCCTCGTCGCGACCGACGCGGCGTCGCAGCAGCTCGGCGGCGCGCTCGCCGCGTCCGACCGTGCGCTCGCGCTCGCGACGCGACTGTACAAGGGCGGCGCGACGGATTTTCTCGACGTGTTGACCGCGCAGGAGGCGTATCTGCGCGACTCCGATTCGCTGAATCAGGCCGCACGCGAGCATGCGCTCGCGGCGATCGCGCTGTATCGATCGCTCGGCGGCGGATGGAGCAGGAACGATGCGGGGCAGGCGGCCGAGGCTGTCGCGAGCCAATGAGCGCGAACGCGATGCGCTGCGTGGGAGAACGTCGCCGAAGCGGCGAGAAGGCAATCATGGCGATCATGGCCGCATGCGGCGGCCATGACTGACGGCGATACGCTTAGCGATCGAGCGCGAGCTTCGCGCCGAGGCCGAGCAGGATCGTGCCCATCACCGCATCGATCGGCTTGCGCAGTTTCGCGTAGCCGGTCTGCACGCGGTTCGTCGAGAACAGCAGCGCGACCGTGCAGAACCACGACAGCGACACGGCGACGACGACCGCCAGCGTCGCACCATGCACCCACGCGGGCGCATGCGCGGGCAGCAGCGTGACGAACAGACTGCCGAAGAACGCGGCGGCTTTCGGATTCGTCAGGCCGACCAGCAACCCTTTGCGGTATGCATGCGCGCCGCCGCGCACGGCAGGCGCGCGCATGGCGTCGGCCGGCTGCGCCGACTGGCGCAGCCCCGACAACGACTTGATGCCGAGGTAGATCAGATACGCGGCGCCGGCGATCCGGATCGCCTCGTACAGCCACGCGAGCTTCGCGACGATCAGGCCGAGCCCGAAGATCGCCATCGCGGCCCATACCGCGTGCGACGACGCGATGCCGAGCGCGGCCAGCAAGCCGGCGCGGCGGTTGCCGAGCGCATGGGAAGACACGGCGATGAGGTCGGGGCCGGGGCTCACGCAGGCCAGCAGCATCACGCCGCCGACCGCGGCAAGTTGGGGAACGTAGCTCATGACGGTTCGGATCGGTACGGGTCGAAATGTCCAGGGAAAACGGACGAATCGACCGACTGTAGCACGACGTGCCGCGCCGTGCCGACGCCGCGCTCGCCCGCGTGCGGCGCGTTCACTCGACGTGCGGCCAGCGATAGGCGATCACCGACGCGACCGGATACGCGAGCTCGCGCACCGCGCCGAGCTGGTTGCCGCCGAACAGATGCACGTGCGCATCGTCGTGACGCAGATAGAAGCCGACATGGCCCTTCCAGCTCGTCGGGTCCTCACGCGTCAGCACCGCGATGCAGCCGTACACCGGCTGCGCGAGCGGCCGCCCCCACTCGAGCCACGAGCGCGCGAGCGCCGAGCCGGTGCCGCGCATGCCGGCGCGCGCCATGCACCAGTTGACGAACGACGAGCACCACGAAATCTTGTCGTCGTAGCCGACGAGGTGCGTGTGCCCGTTGTATTCGACGATGCGCGGATTCACGCGGCCAGGCGGAAACCGGCGCACGCCGCGCTCGGCGAGTGCGACGGCCATCCACGGCACGAGCGTGCCGTGCGGATGGTCGGTGGCGTTCGGTCGGATCACGTCGTCCTCGTCGAAGTGGCTGAGCGATAGCGCTCCATCTTCGCATAGGTGCGCGAACGCCGCGCGCCGCCACAGCATTCGCCGAGGCGGCCGCGCATCGATTGATAACCGGCGAACATCAATCGTTCAGAAAATTGCACTTATCGTTTCTGCGGCATCGCGCGAACATTCGCGAAAACAACAATCGCCGCCCTCCCTCCCCGCATTTTCCGGAGACATCCCGATGCATCCCTCGTCCAGTCTCTCGACCGGGCGCTCGAAGGCCGCTGCGGTCTTCCGCGTCACGGCCGGGAATTTTCTCGAGCAGTTCGATTTCTTTCTGTTCGGCTTCTACGCCACGCAGATCGCCAACGTGTTCTTTCCCGCCGCCAGCGAGTTCGCGTCGCTGATGATGACGTTCGCGGTGTTCGGCGCCGGCTTCCTGATGCGGCCGCTCGGCGCGATCGTGCTCGGCGCGTATATCGACGACGTCGGCCGTCGCAAGGGCCTGATCGTCACGCTGTCGATCATGGCGAGCGGCACGATCCTGATCGCGTTCGTGCCCGGCTACGCGACGATCGGCCTGCTCGCGCCCGCGCTCGTGCTGCTCGGGCGGCTGCTGCAGGGCTTCTCGGCCGGCGCGGAGCTCGGCGGCGTATCCGTCTATCTGGCCGAAATGGCCACGCCGGGCCGCAAGGGCTTCTTCACGAGCTGGCAGTCCGCGAGCCAACAGGTCGCGATCGTCGTCGCCGCGGCGCTCGGCTTCGCGCTGAATCGCTGGCTGAGCGCGGCCGACATCGCCGCGTGGGGCTGGCGCGTGCCGTTCTTCGTCGGCTGCATGATCGTGCCGTTCATCTTCATGCTGCGTCGCAAGCTCGAGGAAACGCAGGAATTCAGCGCGCGCCGCCATCGTCCGACGATGAAGGAAGTATTCGGCACGCTGGCTCAGAACTGGGCCGTCGTCGTGGCCGGCATGATGCTGGTCGCGATGACCACCGCGAGCTTCTATCTGATCACCGTGTATGCGCCGACGTTCGGCAAGACCGTCCTGCATCTGAGCACCGCCGACAGCCTGCTCGTGACGCTGTGCGTGGGCGTCTCGAACTTCGTGTGGCTGCCGATCGGCGGTGCGCTGTCCGACCGCATCGGCCGCCGCCCGCTGCTCGTCGCGATGACGGTGCTCGCGATCGCGACCGCCTATCCGGCGCTGTCGCTGCTCGCCCATGCGCCGACGTTCACGAACATGCTGCTCGTGCTGCTGTGGCTGTCGTTCATGTACGGCCTCTACAACGGCGCGATGATCGTCGCGCTCACCGAAGTGATGCCCGTGCAGGTGCGCGTGGCCGGCTTCTCGCTCGCGTACAGCCTCGCCACGGCCGTGTTCGGCGGCTTCACGCCGGCGATCTCGACCGCGCTGATCCACATGACGGGCGACAAGGCCGCGCCCGGCTACTGGATGAGCTTCGCCGCCGTGTGTGCGCTGCTCGCGACGTTCGCACTGTATCGCCGCCAGGCCGCGACGCTGACGCCCGCGCATTGACGGTCCGCTCGTCCCCCATGCTCACCTGACCTTCCCGTTCGCACGACCATGACGATGAAAAATCTGCTGCTGAAACTTTGCGCGACCGCGCTCGTCGCTACCTCGGTCGCCACCGCCCCCGTGCAGGCCGCCGAGCTGCACGTGATGAGCTCGGGCGGCTTCACCGCCGCGTACAAGGCGCTCGGCCCGCGCTTCGCCGCCGACACCGGCAACACGCTCGACACGACGCTCGGCCCGTCGATGGGCAAGTCGCCCGAAGCGATTCCGAACCGGCTCGCGCGCGGCGAGCCTGCCGACGTCGTGATCATGGTCGGCTACGCGCTCGACGAGTTGATCCGGCAAGGCAAGGTCGTGCCCGGCTCGCGCGTCGAGCTGGCCGATTCGCGAATCGGCATGGTCGTGCGCGAAGGCGCCGCGAAGCCCGATATCGGCACAGCCGACGGGCTTCGGCAAGCGCTGCTGCACGCGAAGTCGATCGCGTACTCGGACAGCGCGAGCGGCGTCTACATCGAGCGCGAGTTGTTCAGGAAGCTCGGCATCGAAGCGCAGGTGAAGCCGAAGGCGACGATGATTCCGCGCATTCCGGTCGCGTCCGTCGTCGCGAACGGCGACTATGAAATCGGCTTCCAGCAGGTGAGCGAACTGCTCCCGGTGCCGGGCGTCACGTTCGTCGGCCGGATTCCGGAGTCGCTGCAGTCGGTCACGCGCTTCGCCGGCGGCATCCCGGTCGGCGCACGGCATCCGCAGGAAGCGAAGGCGCTCCTCGACTATCTCGCATCGCCCGGCGTGCAGCCGGACGTGAAGGCGACCGGGCTCGACCCCGTGTCGGCCCGCTGACGCAAACCAACCGCCGCGTGCGCGCGTGCGGTCGCGCGCCTGCCGGCAAGCCGCGTGGCAGGCCGGCCGCGTATCACGATGCGGCCGCGCCCGACGCGCGGCTCGCGCGCTTTGCGTCGACGACCATCTCGTGAAATGCCTGCGCGGCCGGCGTCAGCTGCCGTCCGCGCCGCTTTACGATGCCGACCCGCCGCTTCACGACGGGGTCGACGAGCGGCACGCTCGTGAGGATCGGATGGTCGCGTCCGGGCATCGCCATCGACGGCACCGCGGCGACGCCGAGCCCCGCCTCGATCAGACCGAGCAGCGTCGTCACGTGACGCGTCTCGCACACGCTCGGCACCGGCGGTGCGACGCCCGACAGCGCCTGGTCGAGCAGCAGCCGGTTGCCGGACGTCTTGTCCACCGAGACGTACTCGTGCGCGTACAACTCGTCCCACGTCACGCGCTTCTTGCGCGCGAGCGGATGATCGCGGCGGCACGCGGCGACGAAGCGCTCCTGCAGCAGCACCTTGAAGTCGATCTCGGGCTCCTGGCTGCCGAGGAAGCTCACGCCGAAATCGGCCTCGCCGCTGATCACCGCACCGAGCACCTCGTTCGCGCCCGAATCGAGCAGCTTCACGCGGATGCGCGGGAAGCGGCGGTGATACTCGGCAATCACGTTCGGCAGGAAGTAATACGCGACGGACGGCACGCACGCGATCGTCACGTGACCGAGGCGGCTCGACGACACGTCGCGAATGCCGAGCAGCGCCGCATCGAGATCGTCGAGCAGTTGCTCGGCGCTCGGCGCGAACACGCGGCCGACGGTCGTCAGCGTGACGCTGCGCGTCGTGCGCTCGAACAGCCGCACGCCGAGCGCATCCTCGAGCTTGTCGATGCGGCGGCTCAACGCGGGCTGCGAAATGCTGAGCGCGTCGGCAGCCTTGCGGAAGCTGCCCAGCTCCACCACCGCGCGAAACGCCTGCAAGTCGGTCAAGTCGAAATTGATCCCCACGGGACAGCCTCCGCATTTCAATGCCCGGTATTGTGCATGAAGCGGAGGACGCAAGTGGGCGCGCGGCGGTTTGACGGTGGGCGTCGATCGGTAGGCCCGCAGCATCGGCACGAAGCGTTCGCCGTTGCCGTGCTGTGCGACCTGCCCGATCGACATTGTCCACGTCGGCAAGCTCTGTGAACGAGATGCAGAAAAGCGATGACCATTGGGTTGCGCCGGCACAAATCCCATTTGATACATGATTGACTCCCATTTGATATATATCTATAATGGGATTGTTACTTCACGCATTTGGGAGTTTGCCATGCGTACCCCCGCACCAACCAGCCGGCAGCCGGCTAAGCGCGCAAGCGCCGGGAAAGCCTCCGTTGGGTCGAATGGCCTCGGCGCACACGAGCACGACTTCGATACGTTCCGCAGGATGACGCCGCTGGAGCAGCGGCGTACGATCGCCGATGGATTCAAGGCAGTGATCGTCGAACGTGTCGCTCGCGAGCTTCTCCGAATCCCGGTGCAATCGCTGCTGTCCGCGCTAAGCTTGCCGAGCTCGACAATCCTTCGAAAGATCGCGAACGAGGATCGCCTGTCGCAAAGCGAGTCCGATCGTATTGCGCGCGTTCTCTACGTCCTCGATCTTGCGGTCGAGCTTTTCGAGGACAAGGACCGTGCAGCGGAATGGATGACGCGCGGCAATGCCGAGCTTGATGGTCTTAAGCCGATAGAAGTTCTCGATGTACAGCCCGGCTACGACCGTGTGCGCGACATTCTCAACCGTGCATTGTTCGGGGTCACCGCGTGAAGCTGTATCGCCTCGCAAAAGAACGAAAGGGCCACTACATGGCGGACGATCTCAGCGGCAATGGTGCTGCGATCGCAGGGGGCCGCTGGAATCCGCGCGGAATGCGAGTGCTGTACACGTGCTGTCACGCTTCCACGTCCCTGCTCGAAGCGCTCGTCCATATGTCAGGGATACTGCCGGCCGGCGGCCTTTTCTTGGTGACACTCGAAGTGCCTGATGCGGTATACGAAGGGGCGTTCGAACCAGAACTACCGCCCGATTGGGCGACGCTAACGGAAGACCCTGCGTCGACAGCGCGGATCGGCCGGGAATGGTTGGAAAAGGGTGCGCGGCTCGCGATGCGGGTTCCATCCGTCGTCTGTCCCACGGACTTCAATTTGCTGCTGAACCCGCTGCACCCCGATTTCGCCGCGATGGTGAAGGTGATCAGCAAAGAGCCGTTCAAATTGGATCCGCGGCTCTTCGGGTAGACTTCAACGCCGCCCGACGGGCGCAGTGGTTTGATGCCGACCTCCTGACTCCGAAATCCCGCGACGTTATCGGTAGGGCAGGGGCAAACGGCGGACAGCCGGCATATGGGCACGCACGCCACCGCGCGCCGCTGCATGCCGCCCCTCGCTCAGATATGAAAGATCTGCGCGACCAGCGCGGCACCGAGGAACGTGCCGGCATTCGCGACGAACGACACGAGCACGATCCGCCAGCCGAGGCGGCGAAACGCGGGAATGTCCTTCGCGATCGAGAGGCCCGCGAACGTCAGCATCGGCGTGACGACGCCGAGGAAATCGTTCTTCGCGCTCATCGCGGCGATGGCCGGCGCCCACGGACACAGCGGCGAAGTCATGAACATCGCGACGACCGACACCCAGCACACGGCGGGAATCTTGCGGCGCGTGACCGTCGACAGCGCATCGCCGATCACCGTTGCGAGCACCATGAACGCCATGCCGGGTAACCCGAAGAGCGGCGACGTGCCGTGCGTGATCCAGTCGCACACGAGCGAGAACACGGCCGTCAGCAGCCAGGCCGCGACCTTCCCCGAGTAGCTGAGCGCCGGCGCCTCGGTCTGCACGTCGCCGAGCGACGGACGCGCAGCCTCGACGGATGCCGACGCGGACGACGCCTTCGTCGTGCGCCCGATCAGCGGTTCGAGCACGCGATAGCCGAACACCGCGAGCGGCAGCGAGATGAACAGCGTGAAATACGTGCCGATGGTCGTCGTGATCAGGTTGCTCGCGGCGGCGAACGTCAATACGTTCTTCGCGACTTCCGGCGACTGCTGCGCGGCGGCGATCGCGCCGGACGCGGCCGCCATCATGCTGCCCGAGCCGACGCCCGCGCCCATCGCGAGCGCGAGCGGATGAAAAATGTTCAGGCTCGCGACAAAGCCCGCGAAGATCGCGATGAACACCGCGCCGAACACGGTACCCGTCAGATACTCGGCGAGCACGCCGCGCCCTTCGGCCGAATTCATCCCGTACTTCTCGCCGATGATCGCGAGACTCGGCTCGCGTCCGACCGAGAACGTCGCGCCGATCGCTTCGCGCTTGATCCCGAGCAGCAGCGCGAGCGGCAGGCCGAGCAGGATCGTGCCGACGAAGTGCCCGAGCTCCTGGAACGCGAGCGCCCAGCCGGCCGCGGCGAGCTTCGGCAACGCGCTGCCGACCATCAGCCCGAGCTTCGCGACGAACAGCAGCAGCGCCGGCTGCAGCACCGCCGCCGCGAGAAACTGCGTCTTCACGTCGAGCCGCATGCTGCTGCGCCAGCGCTCGGACAGCAGCCCCAACGTGCCGCCCATCAGCAGCGCCCAGATCATCGGCAGCAGCACGACCTTGCCGGGCCCGACATTGAACGTGAACGCGCCGATCGATTGCGCGATCAGCAATATCGCCGCCGCATAGACCAGCAGCTTCGCGCCTCTGAAACCGTCGCTTCCCGCGCCGTCCGCCGTCATCGTATGTTCCATGCTGATCTCCGCTCGAAGGCTCGTCGGCCTCGTATCAGGTTGTGTCGACTGGTCTCGTACCGTGCTGCCGCGACGCGTGCGCCGAATGACGCGGCGCACGTGCCGCGTCGCGCCGCCTTACAAACTTACAAATAGCCGAATGCGCTCGCGGGATGCTTCGCCGTTTCGACCCACACGCTTTTCGTCTGCGTATATTCGTACAACGCCTCGACGCCGCTCGAGCGGCCGTAACCGCTCATCCCGTAGCCGCCGAACGGCGACGCGACATTGATCGTCTTGTAGCCGTTCACCCAGAACGTGCCGGCGTCGATCTGCGCGGCCACGCGATGCGCCCGCGCGACGTCGTTTGTCCATACCGCGCCGGCCAGCCCGAAGTCGGTATCGTTCGCGATCTCGATCGCTTCTTCCTCGGTGTCGAACGGAATCGCGACGACGACGGGCCCGAAGATCTCCGTGCGCGCGACGTCCATCCGATTGTGCACGTTCGCGAGCACGGTCGGCGCGACGAAGTAGCCGCGCGCGCTCCGCTCGGTCGAGCCGGCCGCGAGCGTCGCGCCGGACTCGACACCGCTCGCGATCATCTTCATCACATGCTCGTACTGCGCGCGATGGCAGATCGGGCCGACCTCGGTGGCGTCGTCGGTCGGCGCGCCGACGCGGATCTTCTTCGCGCCCGTCGCGACCATCGCGACGAAGCGGTCGTAGATCGAGCGCTGCACGAGTAGACGCGAGCCGGCGACGCAGCTCTGCCCCGCGCCCGCGAAGATCGCGGCCTGCGCCGTGAGCGCTGCGCGATTCAGGTCCGCATCGTCGAAGACGATATTCGCGGACTTGCCGCCCAGCTCGAGCACGCACGGCAGGACGCGCTTCGCGGCCGCCTCGGCAATCCGCGCGCCGGTCGCGGGCGAGCCGACGAACACGACTTTCTTCACGGCCTTGTGCGCGATCGCCGCCTGCGCGATGGTGTGCCCGTAGCCCGCGAGCACGTTGATCAGCCCGTTCGGCACACCCGCACGCTCGGCAAGCCGCGCGATCGCGAGCGAACTGAACGGCGTGAGCTCGGACGGCTTCAGCAGCACCGCGTTGCCCATCGCGATCGCCGGCGCAAGCTGCCAGCCGCACGTAAACACCGGCGCGTTCCACGGCGTGATCTGCAGCACGGTGCCGGCCGGCTCGCGGCGCGTGTAGTTCAGATGCGACGTCGGCACCGGAATCACATCGCCGTAGAACTTGTCGGCCCAGCCGCCGTAGTACTCGAACATCTCGGCGACTTTCGCGACCTCGCCGCGGCAATCGCGGATCGGTTTGCCCGAACCGAGCGATTCGAGGCGCGCGAGCGCTTCCGCGTGACTGCGCACTTCGCGCGCGACGTCGAACATCGTGCGGCCGCGCGCCGCATGCGTGAGCGCCCACCACTGCCGTTGCGCGGCCTGCGCGGCCGCCGCCGCAAGCGCGACGATCTCCGCGCCGCCGTCGCGATAGGCGAGGCTCGGCTCGCCGGTCGCCGCGTCGAACAGCTCGATCGTATCGCCGCGCCCTTCGACGAGTTCGCCGTTCACGTATGAGCCGACGCTCTGCGCGCCGGGAAAGAACTGTCGAAATGCGTCGAGCAGCGCCTGTCCGATGGGGGATGCCATATCGTTTCCTCGTGGTGATGGATCAGTGCTCAGCGCGCGTCGACGAATTCGACGATGCGGTTGAAGTCTTCCGCGTCGCCGATCGATTCCGCGCTCGCGGCCCACAGGCGGCCCGCTTCGCTTGCGATCGGCGCACTCACGTGTGCGCGCTGCAGCAGTTCGAGCGCGAGGCGCATGTCCTTGCGCATCAGTTTCATCGTGAAGCCCGAATCGAAACGCTCGTTCAGGATCCACGTCGGGTAATTCGTCAGCGTCGCGCTGTTGCGCCCGGAGCCGCCGCTCAGCGCTTCGATCAGCCGTGCCTTGTCGACGCCCGCTGCCTCCGCGGCTCTGACCGCTTCGCTCGTGACGAGCAGATGCACGCCCGTCAGCAGGTTGTTCAGCAGCTTCGTCACATGGCCCGCGCCCGCGGGGCCGACGTGCACCTGCTTCGCGCTGATCGCCGACAGCACCGGCTGCACGGCCGCGATGTGCTCATCGGCGCCGCCGAGCACCATCGTCATCGTCGCGGTTGCCGCGCCCTTCGGGCCGCCGCTGACGGGCCCGTCGACAAAGGCGACGCCATGCGCATCCAGCGCGGCCGCGACCTTGCGCGTGCTGTTCGGATCGGCGGTCGTCGTGTCGATCACGATCAGCCCGCGCTTCGCATGCGACGCGACGCCGCCGTCGCCGAGCACGACCGCTTCGACGATCGCCGAGGTCGGCAGCGACAGGATCAGCACGTCGACCGCCGACGCAATCTCCGCAATCGACGCGCAGGGCCGCACGCCTTCGTCAGCCAGTTGCCGCACGCTCTCTGCGTTCGCGTCGAACCCCAGCACGTCGAAGCCGGCCCGCTTCAGCGACAACGCGATGCCGCGCCCCATGTTTCCCAGTCCGATCACGCCTACCGTCTTCATTGCCGCTCCCGATCGTTGCATTCGAAGGTTCGCGCGGAAGCCGTGTCGCGCTTGCGTTTCGCGCCGGTTCCGCTGCCGTCGTCGACGATCTTCGGCCCGTTTGACCCGTTCAACCAATAAGTGCCAATATTGAGATTGTTCTATTTATTCGAACGCTCGCCATGTCGACCAGCAGCCTGACCGAAAGCCGGATCGCGTACTTCTTCGAGGCGGTGCGCTGCGGCACGATCCGCGCGGCGGCCGACTGGCTCGATGTCGCGCCGTCCGCGGTGAGCCGCCAGATCGCGCTGCTCGAAGCGGAACTCGATGCCCCGCTGATCGAACGCCACGCGCGCGGCGTCACACCGACCGAAGCGGGCAGGTTCGTGATCCAGTACTACCGCGAGCAGCGCGCGCATCGCGACGATCTGCTGTCGCGTCTGCAGGATCTGCGCGGGCTGCGCACCGGGCACGTGCGCGTCGTGCTCGGCGAAGGCTTCGTGTCGGACCTGCTGTCCGGGCCGATGCAGCAGTTCTGCACGCAGTACCCGAAGATTCGCGTCAATCTCGATCTCGGCAGTACCAACGACGTGATGACGAAAATCGCGGAGGACGACGGCGAAATCGGCCTCGTCTACAACCCGCCGCGAGAGCCGCGCATCGTCTCGCGCGCCGCGCACCGGCAGCCGATGATGGCGATCGTCGGCGCCCGGATGGCGCGCACGATCCGGCGCAAGAGCCTGACCGTGCAGGAGCTCGCGTCGTATCCGCTCGCCGCGACGCATCCGTCGTACGGCACGCGGCAGATGCTGCAGGCCGTCGAATTCGCGGAAAAGATCAGCCTCGAACCGGCGATCACGACGAACTCGATCAACATCATGAAGCAGTTCGCGCGCTCGGAACTCGGGATCGTCGTCCTACCGGCGTTCGCCGTCGCCAGCGAGCTGAAAGCCGGCGAACTGAAGGCGATTCCGATCGAACACCCGATTCTGCAGAACGCCGAAGCGCATCTCGTCACGCGCGTCGGCCGCACGCTGTCGGTCGCCTCGAACCGCATGCTGCAGATGATGTCGTCGCAGATGAGCGCGTTTCGCTAGCGCGCAGGCGTCGACACCGCGCTCGCGCGCGGGCCGCGAAAAAACGCATAATGCGTTGCGATCCGCGGCGAACGTTGTGCAACGCATTGCACCGGATGCACGCGACATCGCCGCGCGCCCGACGCGATTCCGATCAACCGCCACCGAAAAGACGTCACGATGCGTATCCCTCCGCTGAAATCCATCATCGCGTTCGAGAGCGTCGCGCGCACCAAAAGCGTGAACCGCGCGGCGGAGGAACTCGGGCTGACCGCGTCGGCCGTCAGCCATCAGTTGAGCAATCTCGAAGCGCTGATCGGCCGGCCACTGTTTCAGCGCTCGGGCCGCGGCCTCGTGCTGACACCGACCGGCGAACGCTATCTGGCCGACGTGACGGGCTCGCTCGCCGACCTGAGCCGCGCGACCGAACGCGCGTCGAGCCGCACCGACGTCGACATCCTGCGCGTGCATTCGAGCCCGAGTTTCGGGCTCATGTGGCTGCTGCCGCGGCTGTCGTCGTTTCAGGAGGCCAACGGCGATCTGCAGCTTAATCTCGCCTGCTCCTATGAAAACGTGTCGTTCTCGAACGGCTACTACGACATCGATATCCGGCACGGCTACGGCAACTGGGACAACCTCGAAGTGAAGACCGTGCGCGGCGAATACATCGCGCCGCTCGCGTCGCCCGCCTATCTGGAGCGGCATCCGGTCCGCACGCCCGAGGATCTGCTCGCGCATCGTCTGATCTATTCGGAGACGCCGCTCGTGCAGTGGAAGCAATGGTTCGGCCGAACCGGCGTGTCGGCCAAGCAGAAGACCTTCGACTTCTCGTTCGACCGCTCGTACATGTCGATCGAGACAGCCGCGCTCGGCCTCGGCATCGCGCTCGAAAGCCTCACGCTGGCGTCGGTGAAGATCCGCGACGGGCTGCTCGTGCCCGTTTTCGACCACAGCTATGCCGTCGAGGTCGGCGCGCATCATCTGGTTTACCCGAGCCAGAATGCGGCGCTGCCGCGCATCCAGCGCTTCCTCGCATGGATCGAACGGGAGGCGGCCGCCTCCACCTGAATTTTTCTCAGCAATGGTTGAGCGTTTCCGCGTTGATGGTGCCGCGTCGTCCCCCGACACTACAGGCACTCATCGATACCCAGGAGACAAACGATGTTGCTCGAGAACCGGATCATCGTCGTGACGGGCGCGGCCTCGCCGCGCGGCATCGGCAAGGCCACCGCGCAGGCGCTCGCCGCCCAGGGCGCGCGCATCGCGATCCTCGATTTGCGCGAGGAAGACGCGCGCGCGGCCGCCGCCGATCTCGGCAGCGGCCATCTCGGGCTCGCCTGCGACGTGGCCGACAAAGCCGCATGCGTCGCCGCGGCCCGCGCGACGCTCGAACGCTACGGCCGCATCGACGGCCTCGTCAACAACGCCGGCATCACGCAGCCGGTGCGCACGCTCGACATCGGCGCGAAGGACTTCGACGCGATCGTCGACGTGAACCTGCGCGGCACGCTCTACATGTCGCAGGCCGTGATTCCCGCGATGAAGGAACAGCAAGGCGGCAGCATCGTCTGCATGTCGTCGGTGTCCGCGCAGCGCGGCGGCGGCATCTTCGGCGGCCCGCACTACAGCGCCGCGAAGGCCGGCGTACTCGGCCTCGCGAAGGCGATGGCACGCGAATTCGGCCCTGACCGCATCCGCGTCAACGCGATCGCGCCCGGCCTGATCCAGACCGACATCACCGGCGACAAGCTGACGCCCGACATGCGCGCCGACATCGTCAAGGGCATCCCGCTCGGGCGGCTCGGCGACGCCGCCGACGTCGCGAATGCATGCCTGTTCCTCGTCAGCGACCTCTCGACCTATCTGACCGGCATCACGCTCGACGTGAACGGCGGCATGCTGATTCACTGAGCGCGTCCGACGACCGTTCCCAAAACGCCCGGACACGACCGGGCGACATGGCAGGAGACACGACGATGAAATCCCGATACAGTGCGCCGCCGCTCGCCGGCGACGCGATTCCGCTCACCGATCCGCCGACCTTCGAGGCGCGCACGTATGCGAAAGTCAGCCGCCGGCTGATTCCGTTCCTGATGCTCTGCTATCTCGGCGCGTACCTCGATCGCGTCAACGTCGGCTTCGCGAAGCTGCAGATGCTCAACGATCTGCGCTTCAGCGAAACCGTGTACGGGATGGGCGCCGGCATCTTCTTTCTCGGCTACTTCCTGTTCGAGGTGCCGAGCAATCTGATCCTGCACCGCGTCGGCGCACGGCGGTGGCTCGCGCGGATCATGCTCACGTGGGCCGTCATTTCGGCGAGCTTCGTGTTCGTGAAGTCGCCCGCCGCGTTCTACGTGCTGCGGTTTCTGCTCGGCGTCGCCGAAGCCGGCTTCGCGCCCGGCGTGATCCTTTACCTGACCTACTGGTATCCGTCCGCGCGTCGCGCCAAGGCGCTGTCGCTGTTCTTCATGGCGATTCCGCTCGCGGGCATCGTCGGCGGGCCGCTATCCGGCGCGATCATGCACACGCTGCACGGCGCGATGTCGATGGCCGGCTGGAAATGGCTGTTCCTGCTCGAAGCCTTGCCGTCGCTCGTGCTCGGCGTCGCGATCCTCCGCTATCTCGACGACGGCATCGCGCAGGCCAGGTGGCTCTCCGATCCGGAGAAGGCGCTGCTCGCGCGCAACGTCGCCGGCGACGAGGCGCACAAGACGGCGCACCTGTCGATCCGCGCATTCGTCGGCGATCGCCGGCTGTGGCTGATGGCCGCGATCTACTTCTGCGTCGTGCTCGGTCAGTACGGGCTCACGTTCTGGCTGCCGACGATCATCCGCAAGGCGGGCGTGTCGGACCCACTCTGGGTCGGCGTGTTCACCGCGATTCCGTATCTGTGCGCCATCGTCGCGCTGCCGCTGATCGGCATGAGCGCCGACCGACGCCGCGAACGTCGGCTGCATCTCGCGGTGCCGATGCTCGTCGCCGCCGCGGGCTTTGCCGCGCTGCCCGCACTCGGCAGCGTCACCGCGTCGATCCTGTGCCTGAGCATCGCGGCAGCCGGGATTCTGGCGTCGTCGTCGCAGTTCTGGTCGCTGCCGACCGCGCTGCTCGGCGGCGTATCGGCCGCCGCGGGCATCGCCGCCGTGAACTGCTTCGCGAATCTCGCGGGCTTCTTCTCGCCCGCGATCGTCGGCTGGCTCAACGATCTGACCGGCAAGTCGACCGCCGGGCTGATCTTCATCTCGGCCGCGGTCACGCTGGGCGCCGCGCTCGTATTCGCCGTGCCGGCCCGGTCCGTGAACCGCTGACGCGCCGGCCCACTTTCGACCTCACAGGAGCAACAGATGGATAGCGAAGTCATTACCGAAGACGTCGCGCTCGCCGAGCGCGCGTACCGGATCAGGAGAAACGCGCTGCGGATGGGCGAAGTGCAGGGTCAGGGCTATATCGGCCAGGCGCTCGACATCGCCGACGTGCTCGCCGTCGCATACTTCGGCGCGATGCGCTACCGCCCGCAGGACCCGGACTGGGAAGCGCGCGACCGCTTTCTGCTGTCGAACGGGCATTACGCGATCGCGCTCTACGCGGCGCTGTTCGAAGCGGGCGTGCTGCCCGCCGACGAGCTCGAGACGTACGGCAGCGACGACAGCCGCCTGCCGATGTCCGGGATGGCGAGCTACACGCCCGGGATGGAGATGTCGGGCGGCTCGCTCGGGCAGGGACTGACGATCGCCGTCGGCCGCTGTCTCGGCCTCAAACGCAAGGGATCGGACGCCTTCGTGTACACGCTGTTCTCCGACGGCGAGCTCGACGAGGGCGCGATCTGGGAAGGACTGATGTCGGCCGCGCACTGGCGGCTCGACAACCTGATCGCGATCGTCGACGTGAACAATCAGCAGGCCGACGGCCCGTCGACGCAGATCATGGCGTTCGAGCCGCTCGTCGACAAGCTCGAAGCGTTCGGCTGGTACGTGCAGCGCGTGAACGGCAACGACATCGACGCGGTCAAGCATGCGTTCGACAACGCACGCCGCCACGATCGGCCGCAGCCGCGCATCATCGTCTGCGATACGAAGATGGGGTGCGGCGTGCCGTTCCTCGAACAACGCGAGAAAAACCATTTCATCCGCGTCGACGCGCACGAGTGGCAGCTCGCGCTCGACGCACTCGAAGCCGGGAGACAAGCATGAGTACCGCCGCCCAGAAGCCGCGTCTGAAAACCTCCGCGATGATCGCGTCGATCGCGGCCGAAGGACAGCCGACGCGCGCCGCACCGTTCGGTCATGCGCTCGTCGAGCTCGCGCGCACGAAGCCGGACGTGATCGGCATGACGGCGGATCTCGGCAAGTACACGGACCTGCACGTATTCGCGAAGGCGTTTCCCGAGCGCTACTACCAGATGGGGATGGCCGAGCAGCTGCTGATGGGGGCCGCGGCCGGCTTCGCGCACGAGGGTGCGCAGCCGTTCGTGACGACCTATGCGGTGTTCGCGACGCGCCGCGCGTACGACTTCATCCATCAGACGATCGCCGAGGACAATCTCGACGTGAAGATCGTCGCCGCGCTGCCGGGACTGACGACGGGCTACGGCCCGAGCCACCAGGCGGCGGAAGATCTCGCGCTGATGCGCGCGATGCCGAACATGACCGTGATCGATCCGTGCGACGCGCTCGACATCGAGCAGATGGTGCCCGCGATCGCGGCGCACGATGGCCCGGTGTATGCGCGGCTGCTACGCGGCAACGTGCCGGTCGTGCTCGACGAATACGACTACACGTTCGAGCTCGGCAAGGCGAAACGGCTGCGCGACGGCAACGACGTACTGCTGATCTCGTCCGGCATCATGACGATGCGCGCGCTCGAAGTGGCGAACGCGCTGGAGGCCGATCGCATCGGCGTCGCGGTGCTTCATGTGCCGACGATCAAGCCGCTCGATACCGCGACGATCGTGCGCGAAGCGAAGCGCCCGGGCCGCATGGTCGTCGTCGCGGAAAACCACACGGTAATCGGCGGGCTCGGCGAAGCGGTCGCGCGCACGCTGCTTGCCGAAGGCGTCGCGCCGACGTTCCGGCAGATCGCGCTGCCCGATGCGTTCCTCGACGCGGGCGCGCTGCCGACGCTGCACGATCGCTACGGCATTTCGACCGCCACGATGGTCGCGTCGATCAAGCGCTGGCTCGGCTGATCGCGCAGCGGGCCGCGGTTGCGGCGCCGGGCGGCCGTCCGCCTGCGCCGCAGCGCGCACCCGACGCGCGGCTTACTCGTGGGGGAACGGGGCGCGGCCGGTTTGCTCCGAGGATCGTCCCCGTATCATGTCGGCACTGTCACCGATTCCCCTGCCCGCCATGCGCATCACGCCCCTGCCGCCCCTGCAATGTCTCGTCGCGTTCGAAGCCGCCGTGCGGCACGCGAGCTTCACGCGCGCGGCCGCCGAACTGCACCTGACCCAAAGCGCGATCAGCCGTCAGATCCAGCAGCTCGAGGAATTCCTCGGCCGCTCGCTGTTCGTCCGCGAACACCGTTCGCTGCGGCTGACGATCGCCGGCGAGCAATACGCGGCGCAGGTGCATCACCTGCTCACGCAATGCGCGGAAGCGACGCACGACGTGATGAAGCCGTACGGCGACCTCGAGCTGACGATCGCCTGCTCGTCCGGTGTGGCGCTGCTGTGGCTCACGCCGCGGCTACCCGACTTTCGCGCCGCGTATCCGAACATCAAGCTGCGGCTGATCGTGCGCGACGGGCTCGCGTCGATGTCGCCGGCGGAGTTCGATGTGGGCGTCTACTACGTACGTCAGCAGGCGCCCGCCGAATACACCGCGCGCCGCCTGTTCGACGAGGAAGTGTTTCCCGTCTGCGCACCGCGCTATCTGGCCGGACGCACGCTCGACGCGGCCGATCTCGCGAACGAAACGCTGCTGCGCCTCGAGGACGGTCAGCGTCAGTGGATGTCGTGGTCCGAATGGTTCGATCAGAACGACATCGACCGGCCGAAGGCGCAGCCGCAAGACATCACGATCAACTCGTATCCGCAGATCGTGCAGATGACGATACTCGGTCAAGGCGTGTCGCTCGGCTGGCGCTACATGATCGACGCCTGCATCGAGGCCGGGCTGCTCGTGCGCGTCACCGACGCATCGGCGAGCCACGGCGGCGGCTATTACGTGATCTCGCCGAACGACCGCGCGCAGAACCAGGCCGCGCGCCTGTTCTCGCGCTGGCTGTTCGAACAGGCGGAGCGGCAAATCGCGGCCTGAGCCGGCATGAGCGCGATGCATGCGTCCAGCGCATGCGTGCATGCGAATCTTTCGTTTCAGAAAAAAATCGCGCTGTCCTTAGCATGAGGTTCACGCGGGGCGCCCGTCCCGTCTTCTGACTGAGGAAGAGACCATGCAAGGAACGCTTTCCCCGCGCGCCGCGCCGTCCGTCGACGCGGCCGTGCAGCAGCGCCGCCGCGCCATCATCGCGACCGTGATCGGCAACGGTCTCGAATGGTTCGACTTCACCGTCTACAGCTTCTTCGCGGTGATCATCGCGAAGCTGTTCTTTCCGACCGGCAATGAACTGACATCCGTGCTGCTGACCGTCGCGACATTCGGCGTCGGGTTCTTCATGCGGCCGGTCGGCGGCATCGTGCTGGGCGTCTACGCGGACAAGGTCGGGCGCAAGGCCGCGCTGTCGCTCACCATCCTGCTGATGGCGTTCGGCACCGCGCTGATCGGGCTCGCGCCGACCTACGAACAGGCCGGCATCGCCGCGCCGATGCTGATCGTCGTCGCGCGCCTGCTGCAAGGGTTTTCCGCCGGCGGCGAAATGGGCGGCGCTACCGCGTTCCTCACCGAATACGCGCCGCCGGAAAAGCGCGCGTATTACTCGAGCTGGATCCAGTCGAGTATCGGCTTCGCCGTCTTGCTCGGCGCGGCGACCGGCACGTTCGTGACCACGTCGCTCGATACGCAGGCGCTCCATAGCTGGGGCTGGCGGCTGCCGTTCCTGCTCGGGATCGTCGTCGGGCCGGTCGGGTATTTCATCCGCAGCCATCTCGACGAGACGCCTGCCTTCAGCGCGGTCGAGGCGCAGGCGAAGGAGAGTTCGCCGCTGAAGGCCGTGCTGTCGACCTATCCGCGCGAGACGTTCGCGAGTTTTGCGATGGTCATCCTGTGGACCGTCTGTACGTATGTGCTGCTGTTCTATATGCCGACCTATTCGGTGCGCACGCTACATCTGCCGCAGTCGACAGGGTTTGCGGCCGGGATGGTCGGCGGCTCGATGATCATGTGCTGCTCGCCGCTTGTCGGCAGGCTCGCCGATCTGTGGGGGCGCCGCGTGTTTCTCTCCGGTGCGGCGCTCGCCATCCTCGCGCTCGCGTGGCCGATGTTCGCGTGGATCAATCATGCGCCGGGGTTCGTCTCGTTGATCGCGTTTCAGGCCGTGTTCGGTTTGCTGATCGCCGCTTATACGGGGCCGATTCTTGCCGCGTTCGCCGAGCTGTTTCCGACCAAGGTGCTGTCGACCGGCCTTTCCGTTGCGTACAACTTCGCGGTGACGATCTTCGGCGGCTTCGCGCCGTTTCTCATGACCTGGCTGATCGCCCGCACGGGCAGCAACATGGCGCCCGCCCTCTACGTGATCGTCGCGGCCGCGATCAGTTTCATCGGCACGCGCTTCGTGAAGGACACGAAGCGAACCGCTTTCGTCAATCGATAAGGATCTTTCTCCATGACCATTACCGTGCTTCAGGGCGGCAACGTGCTCGACCTCGAACGAGGCGTGTTGCTCGAACATCATCATGTCGTGATCGAGGGCGAACGAATCGTCGAAGTGACCGATCGGGCGGTGGACTTTCCGAATGCGCAGGTGATCGATGTGCGCGGGAAGACCGTCATGCCGGGATTCATCGATTGCCACGTGCACGTGCTGGCTTCGAATGCGAATCTCGGCGCCAATGCGACGCAGCCGAATATTCTCGCAGCGATTCGATCGTTGCCGATTCTCGATGCGATGTTGTCGCGCGGGTTTACCAGCGTGCGCGATGCCGGGGGCGCGGACTGGGGATTGATGCAGGCGGTCGACACCGGACTCGTTGCGGGACCGAGGATTTTTCCGTCGGGGAAAGCGTTGTCGCAGACGGGCGGGCACGGGGATTTTCGGCCTCGCGGCGATTTGCTCGAGCCCTGTTCCTGCTGCTTTCGCACCGGGGCGATTGCACGTGTCGTGGACGGCGTCGAAAGCGTGCGGCTCGCCGTGCGCGAAGAGATCCAGAAAGGCGCAACACAGATCAAGATCATGGCTTCCGGCGGCGTTGCGTCGCCGACCGATCCGATCGCCAACACGCAATATTCCGAGGACGAGATTCGCGCCATCGTCGACGAAGCCGAGGCCGCGAATACTTACGTGATGGCGCATGCGTACACGGGGCGCGCGATTGCCCGTGCCGTGCGATGCGGCGTGCGGACGATCGAGCACGGGAATCTCGTCGACGAGGCGGCCGCGCAGCTCATGCACGAGCACGGCGCGTTCGTGGTGCCGACGCTCGTGACTTATGATGCGCTTGCCAAACATGGCGCGGCGTTCGGGCTGCCCGCCGACTCCGTTGCAAAGGTGGCATCCGTGCAGCAGAAAGGACGCGAGTCGCTCGAAATCTATGCGAAGGCCGGCGTGAAAATGGGGTTCGGCTCGGACCTGCTCGGCGAAATGCACGCGTTTCAGTCGGGCGAGTTTCGGATTCGGGCGGAAGTGCTCGGGAATCTTGAAGCGCTCAGATCGGCAACGACCGTGGCAGCGGAGATCGTCAATATGGTGGGACAACTCGGCGTCGTGGCCGCCGGTGCCATTGCCGACCTCGTCGTACTCGACGGCAATCCGCTCGACGATATCGGCGTCGTGGCGGGCGAAGGCGAGCATATCGCCTGCGTGCTTCAGCGCGGGATGCTCGTGAAGACGCGCGACGGCAGCCGTTAATGCGTCGTTCGCGGCAGCATTCGGCCGTTCGAGCCACCTGAACCGCACACGCACGCGACATCCCTCGCCGCGCTACGGTCGCTTCCCGCGTCGTCGCGTCCCTTCAATACAATTCATGACGTGCCGCCATCTCATGCGCGGCCCACATGCATCGATCGAAGGGATTCAGATGACGCTCGCCCAGTTGCAGGCGCTCGCCGCCGTAGTCGAACTCGGCTCGCTGACGGCGGCCGCCGACCGGCTCAACCGCAGTCAATCCGCGATCGGCCATGCGCATCGCGCTGGAACCGCGCAGCCAGGAATACGCCCGCTTTCATACGCCGTGATGTAAAACGGCCGCCGTGATGCCACGGCGGCCGCTCTCCGGAAACGCGCGACGTCGGGCCGTCGCGCGCCGCTCATTCCTCCACCTTGAACGCCGAAACCAGCGTCGTCAGCTCCGCCGCCTGCTGCCGCAGGCTTTCGGCCGCCGCCGCACTTTCCTCGACCAGCGCCGCGTTCTGCTGCGTCATCTGATCGAGCGACTGCACCGCGTCGCCGATCTGATCGATGCCCGCGCTCTGCTCGAGGCTCGCCTCCGCGATCTCGCTCATCATCGCGCTCACGCCCTGCACTTGCGCGACGACATCGCTCATCACGCGGCCCGCTTCGGTCACGAGCTTCGATCCGACGTCGACCGTGCCCGCGCTGTGCTCGATCAGCGCCTTGATTTCCTTCGCGGCCTGCGCGCTGCGCTGTGCAAGGTTGCGCACCTCCGACGCGACGACCGCGAAGCCGCGCCCCTGCTCGCCTGCGCGCGCCGCCTCGACGGCCGCGTTGAGCGCGAGAATGTTGGTCTGGAACGAGATGCTGTCGATCATGACGATGATCTCGGAGATCCGCTGCGACGCATCGCTGATCTGCTGCATCGTGCTGACCACTTCGCCGACGACCTGCCCGCCGCGCGCGGCCGTCTCCGATGCGCCGTTGATCATCTTCGCGGCGGTCGTCGCCGTCTCCGTGTTGTTGCGCACGACGGCCGTGATCTCCTCCATCGACGACGCCGTACGTTCGAGATTGCTCGACTGTCCTTCGGTCCGTTCGCTGAGATCGGCGTTGCCGGACGCGATCTGCGCGGAGCCCGTCGCGATCGACGCCGATGCCGCGCGAATTCTGTGCACGAGCGTCGACAGCGACGACACGAAGCGGTTGAACGCATCCGACAGCTGTCCGATCTCGTCGGCGCTCTCGACCGTCATCCGGCGCGTGAGGTCGCCCTGGCCGCTCGCGATTTCCGACAGCAGCGTCGCCGCACGACGAATCGGGGCCGCGATCGCGCGGCCGACGAACCAGATCACGACGAGCGCGACGCCGAGCCCGACGACGGCCGCGACGAGCGCCGCACTGTGGATCGCGCGCGTGACGGGCCCGAGCAGTTCCGCCTCCGGCACTTCGACGACCACGTACGCGTTCAGCTCGGGCACGAACGACGTCGCGATGAATCGCTCGCCGCCGTCGCCGGCGTAGCTCAGGTAAGCATACGGCTTGCCGGCGAGCAGTACCGACGCTGCGCCGTCGGGCAGGCCCGGCGTGTCCTTCATGAAATGCTTGCCGTCGATCAGCGACGTATCGCGATGCATCATGATCGCGCCGTCCGGCCGCACCAGATACGCGAAACCCGTTTCGCCGATCCGGTACGTGGCGATCCCTTTCGCGAGCGCGTCGACGGACAGGCTCATGCACGCGGCGCCGATCGGCGTGCCGTCGAGTTCGATGCGGCTGTTGATGAACATCATGTAGCCGCCGACCGTCACCTCGTGGTCCATGTGCACTTCGAACGGCGCGCCGGACTGCAGGAAGCGCGTGAGCCACTGATCCTGGTCGGTCACCTTGCGCTGCAGGCCGGCTTCGTTGTAGTAGTTGCCGCTCTTCACCGACACCCATTGCACCGATGCGGCCTTCTGCTCGTCCTTCACGTTGCGCGCGAGCTGAATCCAGTTGCGCGTGCCCGCGTCGGGCTCGCCGTCGGCTTCCCACTGCAGCAGGAACGCATCGCGCGCGAGGATGCGCGACGCCGCGATCGGCCCGGCCAGCTGCCGCTGCACGTCCGCGCGAATGCCGTTGACGGCCGTCGGCAGCTCCTGATGGACGACGCGATCGCGCACGGCATCGCCGATCAGACGGATGCTGAGCCCGCTCGAGATCGCGACGAAGACGAGCAGGCAGCTCGTCATGCTGAGAATCAGCTTGTTCTGAATGGACAGCTTGCGCCAGAAATGCATGAAAAACCCTCGATGAACCGCTCGTATGAGCCAGTTCGGGTTATCGGCATGCGGGCGCCGAACCTCATTGCTGAATTTCGATGTTCGTCATATCGGATCGCTTATGTCGTCGACATGCCGGTGCCGGCATCAGTACGCGACGAAGATCGTCACGCGGCGATTGCGTGCGCGCGACGACGCGTCGTCGCCCGCGACGAGCGGCTGCGTATCGGCGCGGCCGACGGCCGCGAGCCGATGCGGCGCGATGCCCCGCTCGGCGAAATAGCGGACGACCGCCCCCGCACGCGCGGACGACAATTCCCAGTTCGATTCGTACTTCGCGTTCGCGATCGGCACGCTGTCGGTGTGCCCTTCGACGAGGATGTCGCCGGTCGCGTGCGGACCGAGCGCCTGCGCGATCCGCTCGAGCACGGGCAGCGCATCCGGCAGCAGGTGCGCATCGCCGACATGAAACAGTATCCCGGCGTCGATGCCGATCTCGATCCCGTGCGGCGCTTGCACGAGCGAGATGCGGCCGCCAGCCTTCAGCGCCTCGAGCTGCGCGACCCATGCCGGCACACGCGCAGGCGCCTGCGGCTCGGCCGTGCGCGCGACCGCATCGTCAAGCCGCGCGCGCGTCCGCTCGCGCGCGTCGAGCGCGTTGACTTTCGCGAGCTGCAGCACGTACAGCGCGAGAAACAGCACCATCAGCGTCGTGATCAGATCGGCGTACGAGATCAGCCAGCGTCCTGACTGCGTGCCTTCGGCGTCGTCGTCGTCGCGCTCGGCGTCGGTTCGTGCGTTCATCGCCGCGCTCCCGGTGCGCACGCCATCGCGATTGCGCGCGTCATGCGAGCGACTCCGCGGCGCGCGTCCGCACGTCGCCGGTCAGCCGCGTTTCGATCGTATGCGGCGACTCCTTGCGCGAGATCGCGAGCAGCCCGTCGAGATACAGCTTGCGAAACCGCAGCTCGCTGTCGACGTGCGCACGCAGTTTCCCGTACAGCGGCAGAAACACCAGATTCGCGAACGCCAGGCCGTACAGCGTCGCGACGAATGCGACCGCGATGCCGGGCCCGAGCTGCGCGGGTTCGAGAATGTGGCCCGTGACCTGGACGAGCCCGAGCACCGAGCCGAGAATCCCGAACGTCGGCGCATAGCCGCCCGCCTGCTGCCAGACGCGTGCGGCCGCGAGGTGGCTGCGCTCGTACGCATCGAGTTCGCGTTGCAGCGCATCCTCGATCACGGCCGTCGACATGCCGTTCGCGAGCAGTTCGAGCCCGCGCCGCGCGAACGGATGAATGCCGGTCACGTCCATCGATTCGAAGGCGAGCAGCCCCTCGAGCTTCGCGCGGTCGCCCCATTCGAGCAGATCGGACAGATGCTTGCGATCGGCGGCCGTCGCGCGCACGAACGCGAGCCGCAGCTGCTTCACCGCATCGACGAAGCGCGCCCACGTGTTCTGGATCATCACCGCGCCGAGCGTGCCGCCCAGTACGATCACGAACGCTTCGAGCTGAAACAGCGTCGCCAGATGTCCGCCTTCGAGCGTGAAGCCGAATACGATGGCCGCGCCGCCGAGCAGCACACCGGCCAAGGTCAACAGATCCATGTCGTTTCTCCCTGTTCCGATGCGCGTCAGGCGCCCGATTCCGGCGTCGGCACCGCGCCGGCGGCCGGCGCCTTCGCCGCGCGCACCGCGTCGAGCAGACGCCGCTCGATGTCGTCGACTTCGACCGGATCGACCTTCAGGTCGCGGCGCATCACCCACGACACCTCGTTGCGCCGCACTTCGGTCATCACCGAAAACAGCCGGTCGGCCACGGCGCGATCGTCGACATTCGCGATCAGCTTCGCGAGGTCGTACGTATCGAATGCGCTGACGATCTCGAACAGCGTGCGCTGATCGACCCACACGAGATCTTCGAGTGCACGCACGTCGGCCGAGCGCCGCGCATCGCGCCGCGAAAAATATGCGACGCCTTTGCGTTCGACGAAGCTCAGCACCTTCGACTTGCGGAACGCGAACACGTCGTCGGCGATTTCGCCGTGCGCGAGCTTGTTCAGCAGCAGCTTGCGGTCGACGCCGATCAGCGATTCGAGATCGGCGAGCTCGATCAGCTCCAGTTCGCTGTTGATCGACAGGTCGAGATCGTGATCGGCGACCTGCTGCGCGCGATCGACGATGCGCGCCGCGTCGAACGTGACGACCTGACGCGCGTCGGCCGACGCCGAATGCTCGAGCGCGACGCCGCCCGCTTCGACGGACGCGGCTTCGATCGTCACGAGGTTCAGCTTTTCCATGCGGCGCAGCATCGCCATCACGTGCGGACGCGAATGGCCGGCAATCGCCCGGCATTTGCGGATCACGTCGACGAGCGGCACCGAGGCCTGCTCCGCCTGCACGTGCAGCGGCCGGCGCGCCCACGTGTCGCCCGTCTCGCGCGCGGTGCCGTCGCCCATCAGCGCGAGCACGTGCGCATACGACAGCACGCCCGGCATGAAGTCGGCATGCGTGTAGGTCGCGAGCTGATCGTCCTTGCGCTTCACGCGGCGAATCGACGTGCGCACGATATGGCGCAGCAGCGCCGATACGCGCTCGATCTCTTCGTCGAGCACGCTCGTCGGCACGACGGTGAGCTGGCAGAACGACAGCGCCTTCGCGGTATGCGCGCGCGGCTCGACCGCGAGCAGCGCGGCTTCGCCGAAGAATTCGCCGCGCCCGAGCGTCGCGAGCACGACGCGCTGGTCGTCGCAGCGCGTGGATAGCTCGACCTTGCCGTCGGCGATCAAGAAGATGACGGGTTCGCCGGCGTAACCCTCTGCGTAAATGATTTCGCCGGGCGCGGCCGTACGCGTCCACGATTGCTGACGATTCAAGTCTGATTCCCCTGCTGCGCTGATTGTTGTCGGCCGCACGTCGCGTGTTCAGACACGTCGATCGTCAGTCGTCCCCGTGGCCCCGTTTACGTCATCGGCGCGCGCGTTCTTTAGCGGAATTGCGCGCGATTCGGCGAGATCTCGACATCAAACGTTTGCGCGGCCGGCAGCGTGCAACGTGCGGCGCGACGTTGAAAGCCCGGTGTCGGTTGCGGCAGGGAAAGCGCGCGCCGTCACGCGACTGCGCGCCTCGCGCGCGACGGCCCGGTGTGCACCGGGCCGTGCGTCGTCAATGCACCCAGCGGCACATCCGATGATGGTGGTGGTGATCGAAATGGCACACGCGGTGCGCGTGAGCTTCGGCAAGTGCCGGCGCGAGCACGGCACAGGCGACTGCGGCGGCGGTGAGGATCTTCGCGATGCGTTTCATGGTCGTCTCCCGATCGAGTCAGCCGGGCGATCCGGCTGCTGTCCGGTTAACGCGGCAAGCGTGCAGTCGGTGCACCGCCGCCGCCCGCGATCGACGCCATGCGACGGCGGGCGACACAAGCTTTCGCCGCGCTTACTTGAGACGTCCCGACAGGAATTGCCCGAGCCGTTCGCTTTTCGGGTTGACGAGAATCTGCTGCGGATCGCCCTGTTCCTCGATCTTGCCCTGATGCAGGAAGATCACGTGATTCGACACGTTGCGCGCGAAGCCCATCTCGTGCGTAACGACGACCATCGTGCGGCCTTCTTCGGCTAGCGCCTGCATCACCTTCAGCACTTCGCCGACGAGCTCCGGGTCGAGCGCCGACGTCGGCTCGTCGAACAGCATCACCTCGGGCTCCATCGCGAGCGCGCGCGCAATGGCGACGCGCTGCTGCTGGCCGCCGGACAGATGCGACGGGTACATGCCTTCGACGCGCGCGGGCAGGCCGACCTGCTCGAGATACTTGCGGGCGCGCGCGACCGCTTCGTCCCTTGCGATCCCGAGCACCGCGATCGGCGCTTCGATCACGTTCTCGAGCACCGTCATGTGCGCCCACAGATTGAAGTGCTGGAACACCATCGCGAGCTTCGTGCGCATGCGCTGCAGCTGCTTCGGATCGGCGACGCGCAGCGAACCGCTGCTGTCGCGCACGGTGCGGATCGGCTCGGTGCCGATCGTGATCTGCCCCGAGCACGGCTGCTCGAGAAAGTTGATGCAGCGAAGAAACGTGCTCTTGCCGGAGCCGCTCGAGCCGATGATGCTGATCACGTCGCCGGCCTTCGCCTTCATCGTGACGCCCTTCAGGACTTCGTTGTCGCCGAACTTCTTGTGCAGGTCCTCGACGATGAGCTTGTACATGCGTGTGTTTCCTTTCGAATGCGTGAACGTGTCAATGGCTGCGCGGCGACAGATACGCGAGCCAGCGCGCCTCGAGCTTGCGGAATGCCCAGATCAGCGCGAACACGACCACGGCATAGATCACGGCCGCGATCCCGTACGCCTGGAACGACATGTAGGTCGCCGAGTTCACGTCGCGCGTGACTTTCAGGATGTCGGGCACGGTCGCGGTGAACGCGAGCGTCGTCGCATGCAGCATCAGGATCACTTCGTTGCTGTAGCTCGGCAGCGAACGGCGCAGCGCGGACGGCAGGATCACGCGCGTATAGAGCTTGAAGCGCGACATGCCGTACGCCATGCCGGCCTCGATCTCGCCGGACGGCGTCGCCTTGATCGCGCCCGCGAAGATCTCGGTCGCGTACGCGGCTTCGTTCAGCACGAACGCGAGCAGCGTGCAGTTCATCGCGTTGCGGAAGAACGCATCGAGCAGCACGTGGTCGTGCACGACCTGCAGGCTGTAGATCCCGGTGTAGCACATCAGCAGCTGCACGTAGAGCGGCGTGCCGCGGAACACGTAGGTGTAGAGCCACACGGGCCCGGCGATCCAGCGATTCGACGAGGCGCGGGCGATCGCGAGCGGCACCGCGAGCGCGAAGCCGAGCACGATCGACACGACGAGCAGCCACAGCGTGATTGCAAGGCCGCTGAAGCGGTAGCCGTCGGTATAAAGATAGTTCTGCCAGTACTGGCTGACGAGTTCGATCACAGTGCAAGCCTCCGGACGCCGACCGAATAACGCTTCTCGAGGTGGTGCAGCACGACGTTCGACACCGTCGTGATCGCGAGGTAGATCGCACCGGCCGCGAGCGTGAAGAAGAAGAAATCGAGCGTGCTCTTGCCGGCGTCCTGCGACGCCTTCACGACGTCCGCGAGGCCGATGATCGATACGAGCGCGGTCGCCTTCACGAGCACCTGCCAGTTGTTGCCGATGCCCGGCAGCGCAAAGCGCATCATCTGCGGAAACAGGATGCGGCGAAACACGCGCCAGCCGCCCATTCCGTACGCGAAACCCGCTTCGAGCTGACCGCGCGGCACCGCGAGGAACGCGCCGCGGAACGTTTCGGTGAAGTAGGCGCCGTAGATGAAGCCGAGCGTCACGACGCCGGCGAAGAACGGATCGATGTCGATCTGTTGCCAGCCGAGCAGGTCGGTCACGTTGTTCAGCAGGATCTGGATCCCGTAGAACAGCAGCAGCATCAGCACGAGGTCGGGCACCGCGCGGATCAGCGTCGTATAGAACGTGCCGACTGCGCGCAGCACGCGGTTCGTCGACAGTTTGGCGGCCGCGCCCGCGAGGCCGAGCAGCAGCGAAGCGGCGAGCGACAGCACCGCGAGCTTCACGGTCTCGACCGTACCGGCCCACAGCAGCGGGCCAAATCCCTGGAAAATCATGTCGGTTCCATCCGGAAAGACATGCGGCGCGCGAGGCCGTATGCCGCGCGCGCCGCCGCGGCGTCAGCCGCCGTAGACGTCGAACGCGAAGTACTTCTTCTCGAGCTTCCTGTACGTGCCGTCCTTCAGCATCGCGGCGATCGCCGCGTCGATCTTCGCTTTCAGGTCGGCGTCTTCCTTGCGCAGCCCGATGCCCGCGCCGTTGCCGAGCGTCTTCGGATCGTCGAGGTTGCCGCCCGCGAACGCGAAGTTCGCGCCGCGCGGTGTCTTCAGGAAACCGAGATCGGCCTGCACGGCGTCCTGCAGCGCCGCGTCGAGGCGGCCCGACATCAAGTCCTGATAGACGCCGTCCTGGTTCTGATACGGGACGACCTGCACGCCCTTCGGCGCCCAGTACGCCTTCGCGTACGTCTCCTGGATCGTCCCCTGCTCGACGCCGACCGACTTGCCCTTCAGCGACTCGGCGCTCGGCTGCAGCCCGGCACCCTTCTTCGCGACGAGCCGCGTCGGCGTGTTGAACAGCTTGTCGGAGAACGCGATCTGCTCGGCACGCGCGGGCGTCATCGACATCGACGACAGCACGCCGTCGAACTTCTTCGCCTTCAGCGCGGGGATCATCCCGTCGAAGTCGTTTTCGACCCACACGCATTTCGCCTTCAGCCGCGCGCAGATTTCGTTGCCGAGATCGACGTCGAAGCCGACGACCTTGCCGCTCGCGTCCTTCGATTCGAACGGCGGATAGCTGGCGTCGACGCCGAAGCGGATCGTCGACCAATCCTTCGCATGCGCGCCGACGGCGATGCACGCGAGAGCGACACTGAGCACGAGTTTTTTCATGGCGTTCCTGTAAGTGGCCGAGCCCCGCAGATGCGCGCGGCATCTGCCCCAACCCGCGGCGCGTTCGTCGCGGCGCCGAAGTTGTACATACAACTTTGCCTTTTGGCGGCTCGCCCGCGCAATCCGTGTTTATCTCTAGTCGCCGAACAGATGCGCCTTTCGAATGAATTTCCTTTTATTTCAAAATGATACGGATGCGTGACGCACGCTCGCCGCCGCTTGTCGGAAGAATAGGCAGATCGAGCACGCTTGAGTTTTCTGTCTAGACATGTTTCACCGCCGACCCACCGCTATGTCCCTTTCAGGTACGCAAGGCGATTCGAAGCTTGTCTATACTTGACGGCGCGGCGCGCAGCGCCTTCCGCCGCCTCTTGAACAACGACGCAATGACCACACCGATCTATCAGGAAATCAAGGACTTCATCCTCGCGCGCATTCATGCCGGCGAATGGGCGGAGGGCGACCAGGTGCCGTCGGAGAACGAGCTCGCGCGCGAGTTCAACGTCGCGCGCATGACCGTGAACCGCGCGCTGCGCGAGCTGACGGCCGAGCAGGTGCTCACGCGCACGCGCGGTTCCGGCACGTATGTCGCGTCGCCGAAATACGAGTCGACGCTCGTCGCGATCCGCAGCATCTCCGACGAAATCGCCGCGCGCGGCCACGCGTATCGCGCCGAGGTGCTCGAAGTCGGCGCGGCCGTCGCCGACGCCAAGCTCGCCGACGAACTGCAGCTCGACGCAGGCAGCCCGATCTTCCACTCGCGCGTGCTGCACTTCGAGAACGACACGCCCGTGCAGCTCGAGGAGCGCTGGGTCAATCCGGCCTGCGCGCCCGAGTACGCGCTGCAGGACTTCACGACGACCACGCCGAACCAGTACCTGACGCGCGTTGCGCCGCTGCAGCGCGTCGAATACCGGATCGAAGCCGCCATGCCCGGCGCGGAAACGCGCCGCCGGCTCGCGATGGACGACCGCGAGCCGTGCCTGATGCTGCATCGGCGCACGTGGTCGCAGGGGATGGTCGCGTCGGTCGCGAATCTCTGGCATCCGGGCAGCCGCTATCGGTTCACCGGACATTTCTGAGCGAGCGCGCGGCGCGCGCCGGGCATCAACGCCTGCGCGCACGCGTCCAGCGTTCGATCGCCTCGACCGCGCGGGTGAGCCCGTCCTCGTTGGCGATGCGCGCGCCGAGCGCTGCCGCGCGCGAGCGCGTGTCCTCGCGCACCGCGAACGCGATCGCATGCGCGAGTGCGGCCGCCTGCACGCGGCCGCCCGGCACGGCGCCGGCCGCGACGCCGAGCCGCTGCAGCCGGTCCGCCCAGAAAAACTGATCGCCCGCGAACGGCACGACGACCGACGGAATGCCGGCGCGCGCGGCCGAATGCGTAGTGCCCGACCCGCCGTGATGAATCGCCATCGACGTGCGCGGCAGCAGCCAGTCGTGCGGCGTGTCGCCTATCACCTGAACGTTGGGCGGCAGCATCGACGCGTCGATCGCGCTCCAGCCCGGATAGAACAGCGCACGCCGGCCGTCGAGCGCCGCCGTCAGCGCAGCGGCCATCGCCGCACGATCGAAGCCCGTCATGCTGCCGAAGCCGATATAGATCGGCCGCTCGCCCGCATCGAGGAACGACGCGAGCGCCCGCGGCGGCGTCCATTCGCGCGTATCGGCGCGCCACTGCCCGACCGCGCGCACATGGTCGGGCCAGTCCGCCGGCGTGGACAGCAGCGCCGGCGACACACCGTACAGCATCGGATGGTCGGTCCAGACGCGCCCGCGCGGCGGCAGCCCGCAGACGCTTGCGCGCGCAGCGTTCGTCGCGCGCCGGAACGCGTGCCACAGCAGCGCGTTCACGAGCCGGTGGCTCGCACGGTTCAGCCAGCGCGGCACGCGGCGCGGCGGCAGGAACGGCGAGCCGAACGCCGCGGTCGGCGTAATCGGGATCATTCCGGCGCCGATCGCCGGCACGTTCCGGTATTCCGCAACCGACAGACCGACGAACGCGGCAAGCCCCGACACGACGATCGCATCACAGCCGGCCGAGGCCTGCGCGAGCTCGCGCATCCACGCAGCCGTGTTCGCGTTCGCGATTGCTGCGAGCGCCTTCGACGTGTCGCGGAATCCGCCCTGCCCGAGCACCGCGTCGGACAACGCGCCGCGAATGTCGCCGGACAGCGCGGCAGAGGGCACGCCGAGCGCCTCGGCGCTCGCGAGCGTCGAGGCATCGGCAAGCAGCCGCACGTCATGGCCGGCATCGAGCAGCGCGCGACCGAGCGCCGCGAGCGGACGCGTGTCGCCTTCGGTGCCATAGGTTGCAATCACGAGCTTCATCGGCGCTCCTCGTGCATCGGCACGAATGGTTTCAGAAAAGTGCACGTCGTATACTAATGCAATTCGTACACTTTCAGCGAAACGCTCCGCCATGACGCCACCGCCCGCCGATTCCGGCCGCCGCGCACGCAAGCGCATCCAGATGCTCGCGCATCTCGCCGACACCGCCGCGCGCCTGTTCGACGCGCACGGCTACGACGCGGTGACGATGGAGCAGATCGCCGACGAAGCGGACGTCGCGAAGCGCACGCTCTACAACCACTTTGCGACGAAGGAGGCCGTGCTCGCGCACTGGCTCGAACGCGAGCTCGCGCGCGATCTCGCGCATCTGCAGCGCGACGTCGCGCGGCGCAGGACGTTCGCGTCGCGGATCGCCTGCGTGCTCGATGCGTCGGCCGCCTGGTGCGAGCAGCATCCCGCGCATCTGCTCGCGTATCTGCGCCATCGGTTCCTGAGCATCGGTGCGACCGCGCCCGAAGGCGGCGATCCGGGCGGCGGCGACATCGCGCCCGTCTGGCATCGACTGATCGCCGACGCGCAGCGCGCAGGCGAACTGAACCGGTCGCTACCGGCCGAGCAGCTCGCGACGTGGTTCCATCATCTCTATCTCGGCGCGATGCTGCGCTGGCTGACGGTGCCGGGGCTGTCGCTGAAGCAGGAATTCCGCGCGATCGCGAGGCTGTTCGTGGAAGGCGCTCAGACCGCGCCGCGCGCCTCGCGCGCCGCCCCGGCGCGATGAGCGGGCGTCGCGGGCCGCGCGCGCCCGCTGTATCGGTCGCGACACAGGACCGATGCGAAAAGCGCCGCGCCGCAGTATGCTGACGACGTACGGCTGCACGGCGCGCGTCGGGCTCCCTCCGTATCGCGCGTTCTCGTGCCGCCGTCACGACCGCAATCCTGCGTCGCAAGGAGGGATTCGTGATGGCTACCACGCATCAGCATTTCCACCTCGAACTACGGCACGCCACTGCGCCGACCTATTTCATCAGCTACCTGTTCCCCGCGCTGCTCTTCGTGTACGAACTGCTGCGGGTCGGCCAGTGGATTCGCGATCACGGGATGCAGTTCGCCGCGTTCAAGCAGATGGGCTACGAGTTTCTGCTGATGCTGCTGTTCGTCGGACTGCAGATCGTCGTCGAGGCGATCTTTCTGCTCGGTGCCGCGATGCGCAAGGATCATCGCGACTTCGAACACCGCGTACCGAACGTGATTCTCGGGATCGGCTGCTCGATCGCGCTGCTCGCGATCGATCTCGCGATCCAGCTCGCGTTCTGATTCGGGCGGGCCTCGCCCGCCCGTGCGCTTAGGCGCGCGCGTCGCGCAGCAGCGTCGCGACGGCGGCCAGCACGTCGTCCGTGCGTTCGCGGTGCGGCATGTGCCCGCACGCGCCGAGCATCAGGTACGACGACGGGCCCGCGACGCGCGCGGCGATCCGCTTCGGGTGCGCATCGGAGCCGTATTCGTCCTGCTCGCCGTGAATCGCGAGCGTCGCGCAGCGCACGCGCGGCAGATCCTCGTCGAGGCTCCAGTCGCGAAACGCCGGCGACAGCCACGTGTCGACCCACGCGCGCAGCACCCATTCGGCCTTGTCGCCGTGATAGCGCGCGAGCCGGTCGAGCTGGCCCGGTTCGTCGAACTGGCGCCCCGCATCGCGAATGCCGTTCAGCGTGCGCGTTTCGACGAAGGCCTGCGCGGCGACCGTCACGAGCGCGCGGCAGCGCTCCGGATACGCGGCCGCGCAGCCGACCGCCATCCCGCCGCCGACGCTGTGTCCGAACGCGACGAACGCGTCGACGCCGAACTGCTCGAGCACCGCGCGAAACGCGTGGTGGGCCTCGTCGCGCACGAAGGTCGTCGCGAGCGTGCCGCGGTGTGGGTCCGAGCGGCCGAAGCCGAGACGGTCGTATGCGATCACGTCGCGTTGCGTCGCGGCCGCGAGGCGTTCGGGAAAGTCGCGCCACAGCTCGACGCAGCCGAGCGAATCGTGAAGCAGGAGGATGGGCGCGGCCGGCATAGGCGTGGCCGGCTGAGGTGCGGCCGGCTGAGGCGCGGCCGGCTCCCCTGCGGCGAGCGGCGACCCAGCCTCTTCCCGCCCGGCACGCCAGCGCTTCGCGAACAGACGCCCATGCGGCGTCTCGACATAAGTCTCCTCGGTGACGATATCGGTCATGTGTCGGTCGATGTGCGGGTGAGGCGGCCGCGCGCGGGCGGCCGGATCGAATCGCGTTCGATGGTGGCCTGCCGGCGCCCGTCGCGTCAAGCGCAGCACCGCGCGCGCCAAAACGAAACGGGAAGCGCAGCGCTTCCCGTTCGTTGCCCGTCGACGCACCGCGCGGCACCGCGGCACGCTCGCGCTAGACCTCGGTCGCGTACAGCGCGTCGCGCTGCGCGTCGCTCAGCGAGTCGAGCGGCACGTCGGGCAGCCGATAGCAGATCATCGTGCCGTACAGCTCGGCCAGGCAGTTGCTGCCGGCGTCGAGTGCGTAGCCGTCCTCGCCGTCCGGCGCCGGCGGATACACGGTGCGCCACGCATTGATCGCGGCTTCGATTCGCACGATGGAAACGGGTTCGGTCTTCCGCTCGGCGGGTGATGCGCTCATGACTTCCTCTGGGTTGCGCGCTCCGCGGGCCGCGGCGGCCCGACGGAACGATGAAGACACCGGGCCGCGCCGGCCCGGCAGGGTCGGAAATATAACCGGCTTTGACCCTGCATAGAGAAAATCCGAGCAAAAAAAACGGGAAGCCTGGCGCTTCCCGTTTCGTCGTCCCGCACGGCGTCCGCCGCCGCGCGCCGCGCACGTCGTTATGCGGTTTCGTGCTGCGAGACCGGCTGCGCCTGTGCGCCGCGCTGCCCGTCGCGGTTCGCGGCGACCCACGGCGCGATTTCCATGTCTTCGTAGCGGACGAAACGGCTTTTCTTCACGAGCCGATAGCCGAGCCATACCGCGAGGAACAGCGGGACGCCGACATAGGTCGCGACGACGCCCGCCCAGTCGATCCGGTTCGCGAGAAACGCCTGATAGTCCTGACCGAGCGCGATCACGATGCAGAGCACGAACGCGAACAGCGGGCCGAACGGGAACCACTTCGACTCGTACGGCAGTTGATCGAGACGGTAGCCCTGCTTCACGTAGCCCTTGCGGAACCGGTAGTGGCTGACCGCGATGCCGAGCCATGCGATGAAGCCCGTCATCCCCGACGTGTTGAGCAGCCACATGTAGACGGTCTTGTCGCCGTAGAGCGACGTGAAGAAGCAGAGCGCGCCGACGGCCGTCGTCGCGTAGAGCGCATTGCGCGGCACGCCGCCCGGCGACAGCTTCGCGAACAGCTTCGGCGCGCGGCCTTCGGTGGCGAGGTTGTAGAGCATGCGCGTCGACGCATACATGCCCGAGTTGCCGGCCGACAGCACCGCCGTCAGGATCACGGCGTTCATCACGCCGGCCGCGAATGCGAGGCCTGCGTGACGGAACACGAGCGTGAACGGGCTGACGCCGATGTCGGTCACGTCGGTCTTCAGCAGGTTCGGGTCGGTGTACGGAATCAGCACGCCGATCACGAAGATCGCGAGCACGTAGAACAGCAGGATCCGCCAGAACACCTGACGCACTGCGCGCGGAATCGTCGTGCGCGGGTTTTCCGATTCGCCGGCCGCGACACCGATCAGCTCGGTGCCCTGGAACGAGAAGCCGGCGATCATCGCGACGCCCATCATCGCCGGCAGGCCGCCCGCGAACGGCGCGTCGCCGATCGTCAGGTTGCTCCAGCCGCCGTGCGGCGCGCCCTTCAGAATGCCGAAGATCATCAGCAGGCCGACGCCGATGAAGGCGACCACGGTGACGACCTTGATCAGCGCGAACCAGTACTCGGCCTCGCCGAAGCCGCGCACGGTCAGTGCGTTCAGCAGGAACATCACGCCGAGGAACGCGGCGCTCCACCAGACGCCCGGTACGTCCGGGAACCAGTAGTGCATCACGAGCTGCGCGGCGACCAGCTCGACCGCGATCGTCACGGCCCAGTTGTACCAGTAGTTCCAGCCGAGCGCGAAGCCGAAGCCTTCGTCCACGTATTTCGCGCCGTACGTGGCGAACGAGCCCGACACCGGCATGAACGCGGCCATCTCGCCGAGACTCGTCATCAGGAAGTACACCATCAGCCCGATCAGCATGTAGGCGATCATCGCGCCGCCGGGGCCGGCCTGCGAGATCGACGCGCCGGACGCGACGAACAGGCCCGTGCCGATCGAGCCGCCGATCGCGATCATCGTCAGGTGGCGCGCCTTCAGCGCGCGGTGAAGCTTGGGTGGGTTCTCGGACGAACCGGGTCGGTCGGAATTCGGAAGTGCGGACATAAACGAGACGAACGTTGAGCGGACCGGCGGGAGCCGGAGCGGCGCATACGGAACCGGGAGGTGCGATGCGCGGCCTGCGATGCGGCCCCGATGCGCGTCGCGCCTGGCCGCCTGCGGCGAAGCGCGGATTCTACCTGATTCGTCGCAGGGACAGTTCGGGTCCGGCAGCGCCGCGTCATGCACACGCCTAACGGAATCAACGAGTTGCATGCGCGTCGCGGCGCATCGATCCGGCACCGATTAAATCGTTCAGGAAAGCGGGGCGCAATTGGAGCAATATTCAGACGAATAAATCGAAATCCGCGCGATTCAAATCGTGCGCGTTTTCGTGATTTGGGTTCATTTCGCGCAGTCAGTAATCGCGGGTAAACGAACTGGCGCCATTTTTTGCGCGACCATTTTGCCCCGCGATCGGCATCGTTTACCGATTCGGGGGATAATACGGCCCGATTTGAAATAACCATCATCAGAAATCGCGCACGACGCGAACGTTTCGCCCCGACCGAGGATGAACTTGCTCCTGCCGTTCGCAGCATTGCGTCGCCATACCGCATCCGTCGTCTCGCGCGTGCTGTCGCCACGCGGCGTGCTCGTCGCCGGCATCATGCTGCTGCTGTTCAGCTGGGCGCTTTCCGTGTCGCTGCTGATCGATGCGCGGCGCGATGCGCGCGATCACGCCATCGAAAATGCGCGCAATCTGATGCTGCTGATCGAACGCGACGTCGCGCGCAATATCGAGCTTTACGATTTGTCGCTGCAAAACGTCGTCGACGGCATTGCCGATCCGGAATTGATGCGCTTGCCGCCGCCGCAGCGGCATCGCGTGCTGTTCGACCGCGCGGCGACCGGCACCTATCTCGGATCGATTTTCGTGCTCGACGCGCACGGCAATATCACGATCGATTCCGGCACGATTCCCGCCCGCACCGGCAATTTCTCCGAGCGCGATTATTTCGTCGCGCATCGCGACGCACAGGTGAAAGGGCTGTACATCAGCCGCCCTTATGCGTCGCGGCTGCGCGGCGGCGCACTGACGATCGCGCTCAGCCGCCGCATCAACCGCCCGGACGGCAGCTTCGGCGGCGTCGTGGTCGGCACGCTGAGCATCGACTACTTCCGCGCGCTGCTCGACGGCCTCGCCGTCGGCCGGCACGGCAGCGCGGCGATCGTCGAGGACAACGGCACGCTCGTGAGCCGGCTACCGTTCGACGCGCGCGTCGTCGGCCTCGATCTGCACGACTCGCCGCTGTTCATCCAGGCGCGGCGCGCCGGTGACGGCGTGCTGACCGGCACCGGCGCGGTGGACGGCGTGCGGCGCATTTATGTATACCGGCAGCTGGCCGGGCTGCCGCTCATCGTCGACGTCGCGCCGGCCGAAGCCGACGTGTACCGGCCGTGGCGCCACCGCGCGGCGTCGATCATCGTGCTGATGAGCCTGTTTACCGGGTTCGTCGCATGGGGCTCGCTGCTGCTGTCGCGCGAGCTGCGGCGGCGACAGGTGGCGGAAGCGAAGCTGTACCGGCTCGCGCGCACCGACTCGCTGACCGGCCTCGACAACCGCGGCGCGTTCGACGCGGCGCTCGCGCAGGAGGCACGCCGCGCGGCGCGCAGCGGCCGGCCGCTGTCGGTGCTGTTCGTCGACGTCGATCACTTCAAGGCGTACAACGACTATTACGGGCACCTGGCCGGCGACGACGTGCTGCGCCGCGTCGCCCAATGCGCGTCGGGCTGCCTGCGCCGCGCGACCGACCATATCGCGCGCTACGGCGGCGAGGAATTCGTCGTCACACTGCCCGACACCGACGCGCAAGGCGCGGCGACCGTCGCCGAAGGGATCCGGCGCGCGATCGCGGCGCTCGGCATCGAGCACGTGAAAAGCCCTTACGGACACGTGACAGCCAGCATCGGCACCGCGACCGACGCATACGGCCGGATGGACGCGGCGACGCTGCTGCAGCTCGCCGACGACGCGCTGTACCGCGCGAAATACGGCGGCCGCAACCGCGTCGAATACGCCGAGCGCAGCGCCGCCGGCGCATGATGCACGGCATGCGCGCGTTCTTCGTGGACAGCCTGCGCCCGTTCCGCTAGCGTTACGGGTGCTCGTGCGGCGCAACGCCGCGCGTTCCAGCCAACGACTTCCGCCCGATGACCGTCACGCCTTCTGCCCGGCTGCCCGCTTTCCTGCGCGGCGCGCTGCGCCCGCTGCTCGACCCGTACCGCCGCTACCGGCATGCGAAGCTGATTCATGCGACGCGCGTCGCGCTCGCGATCCTCGTGTCGATCGCGCTGTCGACCGGCATGCGTGTGCCGCACGGCGAATGGTCGACGATTACCGTGCTGATCGTCGTCGGCGGGCTCCAGCACCACGGCAACATCCGCAAGAAGGCGGCCGAACGCGCGCTCGGCACATCGATCGGTGCGGTCGCGGGGCTGCTGCTGATTCTCGTGCACTCCGCGCTCGGTGCACCGCTCGCGTTCTATCTGCTGATGGCCGCCGCGTGCGGCCTGTGCGCGTATTACGCGATCGGCAAGGCCGGCTACATCGCGCTGCTGTCCGCGATCACGATGGTGATCGTCGCCGGGCACGGCGACAACGAGATCGTCGACGGCCTGTGGCGCGCGGTGAACGTGCTGACCGGCATCGCGATCGCGCTCGCGTTTTCGTTCGCGCTGCCGCTCTATGCAACCTATTCGTGGCGCTACAAGCTCGGCGACGCGCTGCGCGCCTGCGCGGCCGTGCACGCGCGGCTCGCCGGCGACCGCCACGTCGGCGACGACGCGCATCTGAAGGAAATGGCCGCCCTCAGCGCGCTGCTCGTGCAGCTGCGCTCGCTGATGCCGTCCGTGTCGAAGGAGTGCGCGATTCCCGTCGCACATCTCGAGGCGATCCAGCGCAGCCTGCGGCTCTGCATCGGCTATCTCGAGATCCTGTCGAGCGCGTTGCCCGCGCGCGACGACGTCGCGGCCCGCGAATACATGCGCGTCTCGATGAAGCCGCTGCACCGGCGCATCCGCGACACGCTGATCGGCGCGAGCCGCGCACTGAAGTTCGGCACGCCGAGCCGGCTGTCGCCGCGGCGGCAGCCGGCCGGCACGCCGCCCGACGCGCCGCCGCCGCAGTTGTCCGGCTATGTGTCGATCACCGCGATGCTCGCCGCCGAAGTCGACCAGTTGCGCGAGAAACTGCTCGATACCGCACAGGCGTGGAATATCTGATTCCGGCGGCCGTTGCCTCGACATTCTTTCAATTTCCATACAATTTCGACTCGACGGTGTACGGCCCGGTCCGTCCCCGCAGGCGGCCGCGCGACCGTTCGGCGGGCGGCCGCAAACGGCCCGAGAAGCCCGTCGCAGCGGGCCGCCGGGCCGATTTCTACGAAATCAGCCCTTGCCGCAACTTCCCGGACAGCCGATACTCGCGTATTCCGCGAAATACGATCCCACCGGACTTCAATCCACGGTAATTCCTATGAGCACGATTCTCGAAAGCCTCCCGACCGGCCAGAAGGTCGGTATCGCCTTCTCCGGCGGCCTGGACACCAGCGCCGCGCTGCACTGGATGAAACTGAAGGGCGCCGTCCCGTACGCGTACACGGCGAACCTCGGCCAGCCCGACGAAGACGATTACGATGCGATCCCGAAACGTGCGCTCGAATACGGTGCGGCCGGTGCCCGCCTGATCGACTGCCGCGCGCAGCTCGTCGCCGAAGGCATCGCGGCACTGCAAAGCGGCGCGTTCCACATCACGACCGCCGGCGTCACGTACTTCAACACCACGCCGATCGGCCGCGCCGTGACGGGCACGATGCTCGTCTCCGCGATGAAGGAAGACGGCGTCAACATCTGGGGCGACGGCAGCACGTACAAGGGCAACGACATCGAGCGCTTCTACCGCTACGGTTTGCTCGTGAACCCGGATCTGAAGATCTACAAGCCGTGGCTCGACCAGACGTTCATCGACGAACTCGGCGGCCGCGCGGAAATGTCCGAATTCATGCGTCAGTCGGGCTTCGCGTACAAGATGTCGGCCGAGAAGGCGTATTCGACCGACTCGAACCTGCTCGGCGCGACGCACGAGGCGAAGGATCTGGAAAGCCTCGAAAGCGGGATCAAGATCGTGAACCCGATCATGGGCGTCGCGTTCTGGCGCGACGACGTGAAGATCGCCGCCGAAGAAGTGACGGTGCGCTTCGAAGCCGGCCAGCCGGTCGCGCTGAACGGCGTCGAGTTCAAGGATCAAGTCGAACTGCTGCTCGAGGCGAACCGCATCGGCGGCCGTCACGGCCTCGGGATGAGCGACCAGATCGAGAACCGCATCATCGAGGCGAAGAGCCGCGGCATCTATGAAGCGCCGGGGCTCGCGCTGCTGTATATCGCTTACGAGCGTCTCGTGACGGGCATCCACAACGAAGATACGATCGAGCAGTACCGCGAGAACGGCCGCCGTCTCGGCCGTCTGCTGTATCAGGGCCGCTGGTTCGACCCGCAGGCGATCATGCTGCGCGAAACGGCCCAGCGCTGGGTCGCGCGCGCGATCACCGGCGAAGTGAAGATCGAGCTGCGCCGCGGCAACGACTATTCGATTCTCAGCACGAAGTCGCCGAACCTCACGTATCAGCCGGAGCGTCTGTCGATGGAGAAGGTCGCGTCGACGTTCTCGCCGCGCGACCGGATCGGTCAGCTGACGATGCGCAATCTCGACATCACCGATACGCGCGACAAGCTGCGCGTGTATACGCAGGTCGGGCTGCTGACGCCGGGTGAAGCGTCGGCGCTGCCGCAGATCAAGGGCGATAGCGGGGAGTAAACCGCGCTTGCCTGCGGCCGGGTGGCGGCAAAGCCGCCCGGCCGGTTGCCTGTCGAATCTGCGTTTCCCCTCGCCTTCCCCTCCCCCTTCCGCTCCCTCCCGTGCAGTGCACGCGCTGCCAGTGCCGGTCCGCAATCGGTACGACGGCGAACCTGGGCCCGCTGCGGAAGTCATTTCGGCGCGGCGGCCGTCGTCGTGCTCGTGGTCATCATCGTCGTAGCGGCCGCCACCGCGGTCGATGCCGGCGTCTTCGGCGTGCGCGCGAGATCCTGGCCGATCAGCTCCGCGATCGACTTCTCGCACGCCTTGATCCCTTCCACCGACTTGTCGAAGTTCTTCTCGAGATCGCTGAAGCTTCCGTACGTGTACGCTACGTCGCTCTCGACGTGCACGCTGTTCGCCTTGATGTCGTAGCCGCACGCGAACGTCTTGAAATAGAGATCCTGCTTCGTCTTTGCGTCGATGATGCGTGCGCGGACGACGACCGCAGGAATGTAATCGGGCCGACTGGGCGGCGAAATGTAGCCGAACGACGTGAACCATACGTTCATGATCGCGTCCGCGTCGGTCTGGATGTCGGAATAGTCGTCCGACTTGCCGTCCGCCGCCCGCTTCGGCTTCTGGTTCAGCTTCACGATCTGATAGCCGTTGTCGGCAAGACGGCCGGTGACGCCGTCGACGATGTCCGGTACGAATACGATCTTGTTGGCCGTCACGCGCTCGGTGTAGGTGTTCGTATGGCTTGTGTTGACGGCGACTTGCGCGAGTGCGCCGATCAGGCCGAAGCCGCCGGCGGCGCCGCCCAGATTGATGACGCCGACCTGCCTCGGCTCGGCAACTTCGAGGAGCGCGATCGAATGCAGCTTTTCGCGCGCTTGCGCGTTCATATCGGTCTTCGGCGCCGTCACGCAACCGGACAGCAGCGTGACGAGCAGGCCGCACGCGAACAGCGTTACCTCGGAGCAGTTCTTCATTGAGTCGAAAGGGCTTTGGTTGTTGACGGAACGTTTTCGTCGGGCCGTCGCACGGGGCGCGTGAAGACACCGCGTGCGACGGCCGTGCGTTTATTGCTTGATGACCTGACCGTATGCGACGAAGCTGTAATCAGCCGCGCGCAGCACGTACAGGATCGACCGCTGGAAGCCGTTGCTGCCGCGGATCGGCACGAACATGATCGCGGCGCTGCCCGACAGCGGCACGCCGGCCGGCAGCTTGCAGCCGGACGATGTCGAGGCCGTCAGCGTCATGTCGTACATGTTCTGGTTGGAGTTCGGCGTCGCGAGCAGCAGCGTGCCGGTCATGTTGCAACCGCTCAGCGTGCCGGTGACCGAGCCGCCCGATGCGATCGTGAACGATGCGTTCGTCGTCGCCCATGCGCCGGTGACGCTGTCTTGCGTAACGCTCAGCGCGTTTTCCGCGTTGTAGGTCCACGTGAAGTCCGAGGCCGTACCGTCGCGGCTGATCGTGCCGGACAGCGTCTGCTTCGCGCTGTACGCGCCCGATCCCGAGTCGATCTTCTTGACGATGCCCGTCATGCCCGCGAAGTTGAAGCCCGAGCTGAGCGACCACGTCGCGCCGTTGATCGTCAGGCTCGTGAAATCGTTGGACATCACGAACGAGCTGAGCAGGTTCAGCGTGCTGACGTTGTTGTTCGGGTCCACCAGGGCAATGGTCGAGTAGCCGAGGTTGCCCGATTGCGTCCAGATCCCGGTCGGGCCGCTCGCCGTTGCGGCGGTCGAACCGGCTTGCGGATTCGTCAGGCTCGGCAACGCCTCGCCCACCATCGCCGGCTGCGAGGAGGCGACCGGTGCGCTTGCGGGCGCGGCCGCGAGCGGCGTCGATGCAACGGCCGGTGCGCTGGCTGCGTTATTGGCGCCGCCAGTGTTGGCCGGTGCTCCGCTGCTTGCGTTCGACGAGTCGTCGCCACCGCCGCAGCCCGCGACGATGAATGCCGAGATCGCGGTTGCTGCCAGCAAACAAAGAGACTGCTTCTTCAATTCAACCCCCGTTTTTTGATGCGTTTTTGGTCGTTAAGATTCGGATCTGTTTGTGTTGCGTTGAGTTGGAATCGCTTGTTGTTCGGGTTTTTGGGCGGACCTCCTTTGGTGGTCGTGAATGGGCGTTGTGATATTTCGACGATCGAGGATGCGAAGGTGGGCGGGCGGTTGATGCGCGGTGAGCGGTGTGGCGCATACAGGCGTGGATGCGCGGTCGCGCGAGGCGGCACTCGCGGCGATGACGGCGCAAGGCGGCAGCAGAGCCGCTGCGCCGGCGCACAGGAAAGCGACGCGCCGGCCCCCTTGCCTGCGCGCCGTGTGGAATCGGTGCGTCTCATGTTCTGGTCAAGTACACGGCTTCGCCGGCCGTGTGCCCCTCGTCGGTTGGTCTTGTTGTTCGGTCGTCTTGGTACTTTGGGCGATCTCGAGGAAAGATATCGGCAGGTTTTTCGCGTTCTTTAGCGGAATCGTCGAATGATTTTTCTAATCGATTCTCGCCCTGTCGGCTCAGGCGCACGGCGCGCCCGTTTTACAGGCCGCGGGATTCGGCGTCGGCCTCGTCGTCAAGCTCGGCCAGTAGATCGGCCGCCGTCGCCGGCGGCCCGTCGGGTCGGTCGGGTTCCGCACCGTGCGCGCGAGCCGCGCCGGATGCGTCGCCGTGTGGATGTCCTTCAGCGCATGGATGCTCACCCGCGTGTACACCTGCGTCGTCTTGATGTCCGCGTGGCCCAGCATCGCCTGGATGTAGCGCACGACGAACATCGTGCAATTGCCGATGCGTGGCTCCAGCGCGCGATCGACGGAATTCGGCAAATGCACGTCGACAAGGACGTGCACCGCGAGGTGGCGAGGGGGATTTTCTAGCGGTTCGGGGTCGGCTCGCGGACGGGAGGTATCCGGAATTCCGTGTGTGAGGCGGGTTGAGATTCAGATTCCAATGTTGAATCGTTCCGGGTAAAGCAGCGCGAACTGGGTCATCGCGCTCTTCCAATCGTGCCGAGAGCCGGTCCACTTGGCCACGACGTTGCGCAGCGCCAGCCAGATCAGTTTGAGCGCGGCCTCGTCCGACGGGAAGTGGCCGCGCGCCTTGATGATCTTTCGAAGCTGCATATGCAGCGACTCGATCGCGTTGGTCGTATATACAATTTTCCGGATGTCAGGCGCGAAGGCGTAGAACGGAATCACCTGATCCCAGGCCCGGCGCCAGAGCGCGGCAATCGGAGGGTATTTCGTACCCCACGGGCTCGTATCGAACGCGTCCAGCGCCACGGCGGCCGCTTCGGCCGACGGTGCCCGATAGACCTCCTTGAGCGCCGCTGCGACCGATTTCCTGTCTTTCCAGCTGGCAAAGTCCAGCGAGTTCCGGATCAGATGCACGATGCAGGTCTGGACCGTCGTTTCCGGGAACACCGTGTTGATCGCTTCAGGGAAGCCCTTCAGGCCGTCGACCACGGCGATCAGAATGTCCTGCACGCCGCGCAGCTTCAGGTCGTTCACCACCCGCAGCCAGAACTTGGCGCCCTCGGTCTGCTCGATCCAAAGGCCGAGCACGTCACGCGTGCCGTCGCGGCGCACGCCCAGCGCCAGGTAGATCGCCTTGTTGCGCACCACGCCTTCGTCGCGGATCTTGACTCGCAAGGCATCGAAGAACACGACCGGGTACATCGGCTCGAGCGGTCGCTGCTGCCATTCGCGCACTTCGTCGATCACGGCATCAGTCACCGTGCTGATGAAGTCCGGCGACACCTCGATGCCATACATCTCCAGCAGGAAGCCCTGAATCTCCCGCACGCTCATGCCGCGGGCATACATCGCGATGATCTTGTCGTCGAAGCCTGTGAAGCGTCGCTCGCCCTTGGCGATCAGCACCGGATCGAACGTGCCTTCGCGGTCGCGCGGAATCTCGACGTCGAGCAGGTCATTGTCGGTTGCGATGCGCTTGCGGCTGGTGCCGTTGCGATGGTTCGTGCGGCCTACCGGCTTGGCTTCGCCCTTCTCGTAGCCCAGGTGGTGGGTCAGTTCGCCGCCCAGCGCGCGCTCGAATATCGCCTTCTTCAGGGCCGCGAATTGCTCGTTGATCGAAGCCCGATCCAGCGTTCCGGGCACCAGTTGCTTGATGAGTTCCGGGTCCAGGTTCAAGCCCTTGCCCGGTTCTACCGGCACTTCTTCCTTGCGTTTGCGTGGCATAACGTGGCTCCTTGGCCATCAGTTTATGCCTCACACACAAAAGTTCGGATAGGCTCCGCGGACGACCCGCGATCGACATAAATCGGACGATAGCGCCGTCGCACTCGTCGACGCCACAAACGACAAACCCGGCCAAGGCCGGGTTCGTCTCATTGCTGCTGTCCGGGCAATAACCGGCGTTCGCCCACTCTTCCGTAACTCAGGGCGTCAGCGGTGCATTCTGTAAATGTTCGACTGCAATCACTTCTTGCACTCGAGTCGTACCATCTGCATTTGAGAATTCGACCTCGTAGTTACCATCGCCGTAGTCCTCAATGACGTAGCCGATATCCCCCGGTCTCAGCGAGGAAACTAGACCTCTCGGTCCAACGAACCGCACTCTGTCATAAATATGAATCGTCATTTTGGGCTCCGTGTAAATCCAGAGAATGGCGTATTCAACTTGATGGAACCATCACCTTGAATCATCCAGCCTGAACGCAGATAGCTCGTTTGACCAGCTGCCGCCCCCTTCCCAGGCAACGCAATTTCGATGTTAATGCGCTGGCCGTATTGATCCAGTTTACCAAGCGTATATTGACCCTGGGCGTATTTCTGCGCGGCTTGCTGTTCCCACATCTGCGTCAGTGAAGCAGAGTCAGCGCCGGAGTATCCCAATGATTCAAAGACGGCGTTCTTACCGTGATCAGCGCCCGTGGCAAATATGTAGTCAGAGAATTTTCGTGAGTCTGCTGTGGCAAGGGAAGCAACGTCACTACCGGCAGCAAACCTGCCGCTACCAATAAGTGAAGCCGCCCCGGCTGCTCCTACCAGCGATACCAGACTCCCGAAATCCGGATCGTCATATGGCAGCATCGCACCGTTGAGGAACGGCACGTAATCCGGATAGCCCGGCAGCGCTCCATTCACGAAGTTCGGAATGGCCTCAACGGTCCCAACCGCCGTATTCCATGCCGCGCGACCCGTATCTTTAATCGCGCTCGTCAACGTGCCGCAGTTATGGCCCGGCGCACACGTGTTGTTCAGCGTCTCATTCTGAGCCGCCGTCATCGCGCCCTGCACGTTCTGGCCCAGCAAACCAGCCGCTGCGCCACCGAGCAGTGACGTCGCCGTCACGATCGCCGCAAGCTGTCCCTGATCGGTGATGCCCTGCCCGCCCGTGACAGCCGTCGCGATGCCGTTCGCTGTCATCGCCGACACGGCTCCGCCAATCGCCCCACCACCGCATCCAGAGCCGCTGACTGCGCTCGCGACACAGCCCAGCGTCATGTGTCCGACGATGTTCGTCAGCGTCAGAGGATTCGCCTGATCGCCAATGGCGAACGCCCCAGCTGCGGCCAAGTCGCTGACTAGCCCACTCTTGAGGGCAGAGCCAAAGCTGCCGCCTTCGATCGCCGTGTGCAAGCCCGCAGAAATTCCAGCGTCGGCCAGCATGGCCAGACCGCGAACTTCGAGCGTCGTCGTCGGCGCCATCGCCTGACTTGCCGTGTTACCGATCCCGGGCTTCACCCCCGCCAAACTGGCAAGGCTTTGCGTCCCCGGTTCCCAGCGCAATCGGCTGTGTCGTAAAGCCAAGCCCGGACTGTGCGTTGTAGGTAATGCCGTTCGTCAAACCGGCCGTGAACGCAGCAACGGCCGCCGCTTCAAAAGCACTGCTGAGCGCAATCTTGCCCGTACCGACAAACTGGCTGGCGGCACTCGAAGTGAATCCGGCAATCGCTGCCGACAAGACCACAAATTTCTGTCGAGGACGATTCCGATGTCGTCGACAACATTCGTGTCGTTAACTGACATTTCACTTCTCCATGCCTGTGGTGAGCATGGGCGTACGATTTGAACCCTGGGGCGCGGCGACCGGTGCTATATGGAAGTTTGTTTAAAGTCACCAGCCCGCCATATGCGGTGCGGTAACCACGAACACATCGTGCACATTGCTCTCTGCGCGAATGAAGTCCGCCGCAGCAAGATTGTTCTGGTTTGCTGCAGTGGAATCAACGGGCGGATCAGCTCCATCCCAAATGCAATCAAGTCTGGCTTCGAACCCAGGAAAATGCCAAATCCCGCCTTCCACGCGAGACACAACCAAACCTTGCTCGGCTGCACGTTCGCAAATCTCAATTGCCGCGCCGGCTGACAATTTCATCACAACACTTCCTTCCAGCGCGAAGAAATCGTCCGCTGATTCGTAACGCCGTTGAAGATCGAATTTCATCGTGCCTCATTTCCACTTGATTCGACTGTCGGGAATCCAACCGGGATCGTTCTTACCACTTACCTGCACGACTTCGCCGGTACGGTCGTTCACCACAACATAACCGCTCTTTCATCCATATACCGACGCAGAGTCGCTTCTTGGCAAACCGGCTGGCGTTTTCGCTTCGGATCTGTTGTCGGTCGTCGCCCCGACACGAACGCGGCTCACGATAAAACCCTGACTCTTGCGAAGCTGCAGACGCAATGCTGATCGTCCCTGCAACGCCAATCACCGCATCAATTGTAGTCATCAGCCCTTCGGCCACCACGCTACTTTCCCATGACTCAATCACTATTCCTGCGGCATGCGCACTGGCACTGGCATAGGAACGCAACACTCGCGCCGCCGCAGGCGATCGCGGCGTCCCACCGCGGCGCGCGCACGCTGACGGAATGGGAACGGCAGCGCGTCGCCGAGATGTATCGCAAAGGCTATGCGTCGCGCGCGTTCAGCGACTGCTTCGTCGACACGTCGACCGCATCGGTCGCCGCATGCGCAGCCGACATCGCCCGCCGCATTCAGTGATGGTGCTGCACGCGTGACGCGACCCGCTCACGTCCCCCCTTGCGGCTCAGCATCAGCGTGACGATCGCCGACACCGCGAGCGTCGCCGCCACCACGTAGAGCCCCGCCGCATAGCCGCCCGTCGCCTGCTTCAGCCAGCCGATCGCGAACGGGCCGACGAAGCCGCCGAGATTGCCGATCGAGTTGATCATCGCGATCCCCGCGGCCGCACCGGCACCCGACAGAAACGCGCTCGGCATCGCCCACAGCGGCGCCTTCGCAGCGCTGATCCCGACGTTGACCACAATCAGCGCGAGCACCGTCAGCAGCGCCGTGCTCGCCCCGCCGGCGAACACGAAACCGATGCACGCGAGTACGCAAGGAATCACGACGTGCCACGTGCGCTCGCCGGTGCGGTCCGAATGACGCGCCCACACGATCATCGCGACGACCGCCGCGACGCTCGGAATGCCGGTCAGCAGGCCTGTCTGCAGCGCGCTGAAGCCGAACTGCTTCACCATCAGCGGCGCCCACAAGCCGAGCGTATAGAGCCCCGCCGACGTGCCGAAGTAGATCAGTGCGAGCGCGAGCACGCGCGGGTCGCGCAGCGCCTGCCACGCGCCGGCCGCATGGCCGCTGCGCCCGTGCCGCGCGTCGGCTTCGGACTTCAGCTTCGCGATCAGCCAGTCGCGCTCGTCCGGTTGCAGCCACGCGGCCTTCGACGGCGCATCGGTCAGGCACTTCAGCACGACGAAGCCGAGCACGATCGCCGGCAACGCTTCGACGATGTACAGCATCTGCCAGTCCGCGAGGCCGAACATCGGCGGCATCTGCATGATGGCGCCGGATAGCGGCGAGCCGATCGCAGTCGAGATCGGCGCGGCCGCCATGAACCACGCGGCGGCCACCGCGCGCTGCCGCGCCGGAAACCACAGGCTCAGGTACAGGATGATGCCGGGGAAAAACCCGGCCTCCGCCACGCCGAGCAGGAAGCGCAGCACGTAGAAGCTCGTCGGTCCGACCGCGAACGCGGACACGGCCGACACGATGCCCCACGTGATCATCACGCGCGCGATCCAGATCCGCGCGCCGACCCGGTGAAGAATCAGGTTCGACGGCACCTCGAACAGGAAGTAGCCGATGAAGAACAAGCCGCCGCCGAGTCCGAACGCAGTAGGCGACAGGCCGATCGCCTTGTTCATCGTCATCGCGGCGAAGCCGACGTTGACGCGATCGAGAAAGCTGACGAAATACAGCAGCATCACGAACGGAATGATGCGCCACATCAGTTTCCGCGCGACGCGGGTTTCCGGATCCGCTTGCATGTGTCTCCTCCTTCGAGGTCGAGCCGTGCTCTGTGATAGGAATGCCGGCCGATCCGCGGTGCGGATCGGCGCCCCGCTCGCGTCGCTTGCGCGAGTCGCGGGCAGATCGAGTCGATTGGCACGAAACGGCGCGCCCGCGGAGGGCGCCCGCCGTCAGGCCGTCACGGCCGCGTGCGCGACGTGCTCGCAGACAGCCGCCGTCACCTGCGCGGTCGTCGCATGGCCGCCGAGGTCGCGCGTATGCAGCGACGGATCGGCCGTCACGGCTTCGATCGCGCGCATCACGCGCGCGGCCGCTTCGGTCTCGCCGAGATGCTCGAGCAGCATCACGACCGACCAGAACGTGCCGACCGGATTCGCGAGCCCCTTGCCCATGATGTCGAACGCGGAGCCGTGGATCGGCTCGAACATCGACGGATAGCGGCGCTCGGGATCGATGTTGCCGGTCGGCGCGATGCCGAGGCTGCCGGCGAGCGCGGCCGCGAGATCGCTGAGGATGTCCGCATGCAGGTTCGTCGCGACGATCGTGTCGAGCGAGGCAGGACGATTGACCATCCGCGCCGTCGCCGCATCGACGAGTTCCTTGTCCCATGTGACGTCCGGAAACTCCTGCGCGACCTGCTTCGCGATCTCGTCCCACATCACCATCGCGTGACGCTGCGCGTTGCTCTTCGTGATGACCGTCAGCAGCTTGCGCGGACGCGATTGCGCAAGCCGGAACGCAAAGCGCATGATTCGCTCGACGCCGACACGCGTGAGGATCGACACGTCGGTCGCGGCCTCGATCGGATGGCCCTGATGCACGCGGCCGCCGACACCCGCGTACTCGCCTTCCGAGTTCTCCCGCACGATCACCCAGTTCAGGTCGTCCGGGCCGCAGCGTTTCAGCGGTGCATCGATGCCGGGCAGGATGCGCGTCGGCCGCACGTTCGCGTACTGATCGAAGCCCTGGCAAATCTTCAGCCGCAGCCCCCACAGCGTCACGTGGTCCGGCACATCCGGGTCGCCGGCCGAGCCGAACAGGATCGCGTCCTTGCCGCGCAGCGCGTCGAGGCCGTCGGCCGGCATCATCGCGCCGTGCCGGCGGTAGTAGTCCGCGCCCCAGTCGAAATCCTCGAACTCGAACGCAAAGCGGTCGCCGCCGCGGGCCAGCGCCTCGAGCACCTGCTTGCCGGCCGGCACGACTTCCTTCCCGATGCCGTCGCCGGGAATGGTCGCGATACGGTACGTCTTCATGCGAATACCTCGATTTGATCGTGAGCGTGCGGCCACTTTACCGAACCGGCAGTGCAGGAACCGGTGCTAGACTCAAAGCATCTTTAACTTCAGTTCACGAATCGCGTCATGACGGACACCGTGCAGCCGGCCGATCTCGCCTTCTTCTCGACGCTGGCCGCGTCGGGCAGCCTCAGTGCGGCCGCGCGCGAACTCGGACTGACGGCGGCGGCCGTCAGCAAGCGGCTCACGCAGATGGAGCGGCGCGCGGGCGTCACGCTCGTCAACCGGACGACGCGTCGCATGATGCTGACGCCCGAAGGCGACGTGTATCTCGACTACGCGCGCCGCATCCTCGATCAGATGGACGAGCTCGGCGAACTGCTCGGCAGCGCGAAGCAGCGGCCGAAGGGGCTGCTGCGCGTGAACGCGACGCTCGGCTTCGGGCGCAGCCATGTGGGTCCGGCGATCTCGCGGTTCGTCGCGCGCTATCCGGAGGTGTCGGTACAACTGCAACTGTCGGTGATGCCGCCGCCACTCACCGACGACGCATTCGACGTCTGCATCCGCTTCGGCGAGCCGCCCGACACGCGTGTCGTCGCGCGGCGGCTTGCGCCGAACCGCCGGCTGCTGTGCGCGGCGCCCGCGTATCTGGCACGGCACGGCACACCGGGCACGCCGCATGAACTGACACGGCACAACTGCATCGGCATCCGGCAAGGCGACGAAGGCTACGGAATCTGGCGGCTGACGACGGGCCGCGGCGCGGCCCGTCATACCGAAGCCGTGCGAATCAACGGCAATCTGACGACGAACGACGGCGAGATCGCAGTGAAGTGGGCACTCGACGGGCACGGCATCCTGATGCGTGCCGAGTGGGACATCCGCGACTATCTGGCCGACGGGCGTCTCGTCGTCGTGCTGCAGGACTACGAAACGCCGAGCGCGGACGTCTATGCGGTGTATGCCCAGCGCCATCAGATGTCGACGCGGATCCGCGCGTTCGTCGATTTTCTCGCGGCAGAGCTGGGCGGCTGACAGGATCGTCGTCCGCGCGTCGCACGGTTCGCCCATCGCCACGCCGGCGCGGCTCAGGCCGGGCTTCGGCAGCGTCGCGCCGAACCGAATACAATGCGCGGAATCGCACCGCAGCACCCCTTCCCGGAGCCGCCATGTTCGACCTGACCACGCTGACCACCTTCACCGCCGTCGTCCTCGGTCTCTTCCTGATTCCCGGTCCCGCGGTGCTGCTCGTGCTGAGCCGAACCGTGCAGGGCGGCCGCCGCACCGGCATCATGACGGGCCTCGGCGTCGCGAGCGGCGACTTCGTGCATACGCTGTTCGCGGCGGTCGGGCTGTCCGCGCTGCTGATGACGTCCGCGCTGGCCTTCAACGTCGTCAAATGGGTCGGCGCCGTGTATCTGATCTATCTCGGCGTGCGCGCGCTGCTCGACAAGCCGTCCGATCCGTCGCTGCCGAAGGTGTCGCCGGTCACGCCGCTGAAGGCGTATCTGCAGGCGATTCCCGCCGAAGTGCTGAACCCGAAGACGGCGCTGTTCTTTCTCGCGTTCATGCCGCAGTTCGTGCACCCGGAACGTGGCTCGACGTTCGTGCAGTTCGCGGTGCTCGGGCTGATCTTCGTCGTGCTCAGCTCGCTCTACACGACGCTGATCGCGTGCTCGATCCGTCCGCTCGGCCGCATCGTGAAGCGGCTCACGTGGCTCACGCGCTGGCAGGGCAAGATCATCGGCTCGATCTTCATCGCGCTCGGTCTGCGCGTCGCGGTGCAGCAGCGGTGACGCGCCGCACGGCCGTCGCGCCCGCCGATGAAACGCTGTACACGGATGCGCGTCTCGTCGCGGTCTACGACCTGTTCAACGCGGGCGATCACGATTTCATGTTCTACGCCGCGCGCATCGGCGCCGCACCGCAGCGCATCCTCGACGTCGGCTGCGGGACCGGCACGTTTGCCCGCCGGCTCGCGGCGGCCGGGCACGACGTCGTCGCGATCGATCCGGCGCCCGCGATGATCGACTACGCGCGACGTCAGCCGGGCGCCGACGCGGTGCGCTGGACCGCCTGCGACCTGCACGACCTGCCGCCCGGCGCGCCGTTCGATGCGGCCGCGATGACGGGGCACGCGTTCCAGTGCCTGCTGACCGACGACGCGATCGACGCCATGCTGCGCGGCGTACGCCGCGTGCTTGCGCCGGACGGGCGCTTCCTGTTCGAGACGCGCAACCCCCGCCTCGAACCCTGGCGCGCGTGGACGCCGCAGCAGTCGGCGCGCCGCGTCGATTCGCCGACGTTCGGCGCGGTCGAGCTGCAGCACGTGTCGCATGCGGTCGAAGGGCCGATCGTCTCGTTCGATACGCACTATCGTTTCGTGCGCGACGACACGCGCGTCACGCATGCGAGCCGATTGCGGTTCATCGCGCAGCGCGAGCTGCAGGAGCGCGTGGCGGCCGCCGGCTTCTCGGCGGTCGACTGGTACGGCGATTGGCAAGGCGCGCCGTTCGACGACGCGACGAGTGCGGAGATCATCGCGATTTGTCGCGTGTGAACGGCCGCGCGATGCGCGCCGGGCGGGCACGCTGCGATCGCATCACTCGCCCACAATCGAAATCGAAAACCCGTCCCACCCCTTCTGCCCGACCGTCTGCACGGCCGTCGTCGTCAGCTTCGGCTCGGCGACGATGCGCGCGAACCCTTCCCGCACGCCGACGACATCCGGATCGCGATTGTCCGGATCGGCCACGCGCCCGCGCCGCACGACGTTGTCCACGACAATCACCGTGCCCGGCCGCGACAACTTCAGCGCCGCATCGAGATAAACGTGGTTGTTGTCCTTGTCCGCGTCGATGAAGATGAAATCGAACGGTGCCTCACCGTCGGCGATGAGCCGCGCGAGACTGTCCTTCGCGCTGCCGACGACGACCGATACGACATCCGCGAAGCCCGCGCGCGCGATGTTCTGCGTCGCGACCGCCGCGTGCGCCGGATCGAGCTCGAGCGTCACGAGCCGGCCGCCGGGCGGCAACGCGCGCGCCAGCCAGATCGTGCTGTAGCCGCCGAGCGTGCCGACCTCGAGAATGCGCCGCGCGCCGCGGATCGTCGCGAGCAGTTGCAGCAGCTTGCCCTGATTCGGCGCGACGTTGATCGCCGGCAGCCCGGCCGCCTCGCTCGCCGCCAGCGCGGCATCGAGCACATCGTCGGACGGCACGAGCGTCGCCGAGAAATACGCGTCCACACGGTTCCACTGATCCTGATCCATCGCACACCTTTCGTCTGCGGAAAAACGCATTCTATGCGCGCTGCGCGGATAAGCAACGCACCATTCGTTCTAAGCTTCGCGCCCGGTGCGCTCCTATAATCGCCCGATCATCACAACAACAGACGGAGCACGCATGACCGATCAGGCCTCTTCGAAGTGGCGGCTCGAAACGCTCGCCGTCCATGGCGGCTACCGCCCCGATCCGACGACGCGCGCTGTCGCGGTACCGATCTACCAGACGGTCGCGTATGCATTCGACGACACGCAGCACGGCGCCGACCTGTTCGACCTGAAAGTCCAGGGCAACATCTATACGCGCATCATGAACCCGACGACCGACGTGCTCGAACAGCGGCTCGCCGCGCTCGAGAGCGGCGTCGGCGCGCTCGCGCTGGCGTCGGGTCAGGCAGCCGTCACGTATGCAATCCAGACGATCGCGGAAGCGGGCGACAACATCGTCGCGGCCAGTTCGCTCTACGGCGGCACCTACAACCTGTTCGCGCATACGCTGCCGCAATACGGGATTACGACGCGCTTCGCCGATCCGCGCGACCCCGCATCGTTCGCACCGCTGATCGACGCGCACACGAAGGCGATCTTCGCGGAATCGGTCGGCAATCCGCTCGGCAACATCGCCGACATCGCGGCGCTCGCCGACATCGCGCATCGCCACGGCATTCCGCTCATCGTCGACAACACGGTGCCGTCGCCGTATCTGCTGCGCCCGTTCGAGCACGGCGCCGACATCGTCGTGCATTCGCTGACGAAGTATCTCGGCGGTCACGGCACGAGCCTCGGCGGCGCGATCGTCGATTCGGGCAGGTTCCCGTGGGCCGACCATGCGGACCGCTTCAAGCGGCTCAACGAACCGGACGTCAGCTATCACGGCGTCGTCTATACGGAAGCGTTCGGGCCGGCCGCGTATATCGGCCGCGCGCGCGTCGTGCCGCTGCGCAACATGGGCGCCGCGATCTCGCCGTTCAACGCGTTCCAGATTCTGCAAGGGATCGAGACGCTCGCACTGCGCATCGAGCGCATCAGCGACAACGCGCTGAAGATCGCGCAGCATCTTGCGCGTCACGAACGCGTCGAGTGGGTCAACTATGCGGGGCTGCCCGACCATCCCGATCATCCGCTCGTCGCGCGCTATCTGTCGGGACGTGCGCCGGGCCTGCTGACGTTCGGCGTGAAAGGCGGCCGCGCAGGTGGCGCGAAGTTCCAGGATGCGCTGAAGCTGTTCACGCGGCTCGTCAACATCGGCGACACGAAATCGCTCGCGACGCATCCGGCATCGACCACGCATCGGCAGCTGTCGCCGGCCGAACTCGCGAAGGCCGGCGTGAAGGAGGAAACGGTGCGGCTGTCGATCGGCATCGAGCATATCGACGATCTGATCGCCGATCTCGATCAGGCGCTCGCACAGGTCTGATCGGGCCGCCGCGCGCGAGACGCGCCGCAGCCGGCGCGCATCACGCGCGGCCGCGTTAGCCGCGCCGGCGCTGCTCGAGCCAGTCGAGCAGCTGCCGGCCGTCGCGGCCGCCGAACCATCGCGCGTGGCCGAGCAGATAGCCGTCGTACGCGACGTCGACGATGTCCGGCGCGTTCACGATGCAGCCGAAATACGCGACTTCCGACAGCGCGAATTCCGTATGTACGATCGGCAGCAGCGCGACGAGCGCCGCATAGGCGTCGTCGCCGAGCGGATCGAGCGACTCGTAGCCGTCGAGCAGCGCATCGATCTGCTCGTACTCGACGCGCCGTGCGTCGGCCGGCGCGAGCCAGTCGATCATGTTGCGCTCGATCGCGAGCGCGACGTCCATCACCGCGCACGTGCGGTCCGACAATCCGAAATCGAGCACGGTGCACACCTGCGCGCCGGGCATCGCATCGGTCCACAGCAGGTTCGACGCATGCCAGTCGCCGTGCGTCCATAACGGCGCCAGCGCGGGCAACAGCGGCACGATGCGTGCGTGATACGGCCCGATCGTCGCGGCGACGTCCGCGCGCCAGTCGCGCGTGCCGAGCGCACGCACGAGCAGCGGCTGCGCCTCGACCCAGCGTTCGAGCGCGCCGGCCAGATCCGCGCTCGACAGCACGCGAAAACTCGACAGCAGCGTGCGAATCGGCCGCGCCGGCGCATCGTAGCCGGCCGACGCGCGATGCAGTTGCGCGAGCGCGCGGCCGGCCGCATAGGCATGCGACGGATGCGCGAACGGCTTCCACGACATCACGCCGCGATACGCATCGACACCGGGCGCGACGACATGCACTTCGTACGTCCAGTCGCCCAATGCAAACGCGGTCGCGCCGTCGCGGCCGGCGAGCACGTCGGGCACCGGGCAGCCGTGTGCGCGCAGATGCGCGATGAAGCGGTGCTCTTCGGCGAGCCCTTCGACGTCGCGCAGGCTCGCGTGGTGACGCTTGACGAACAACGCGCGCTCGTCGTCCGTGCGCACCAGCACCGCCGCCGAGAACGGCCGCGGACTGTGCCAGGTCAGGCGCGCGGGCACGCCCGCGCCGTCGATCCGCGCGAGCACGGCCGCGACTTCGTCGTGCGTGATCAGCGGCCAGTCGCGCTCGGCCTGTTCGCCGTCGACGCCGAACTGCGGCGGTGCGACCTCGCGTGCGGCAGGACCGTCCGGCTCGAGGGGAAATGACATGAACGACGTCGCTCCGTAATTGAATCGCGTGGATCAGTGTGCCGCGCGCGCGTCGGCGCGCAGCGCATCGGCGGTGCGGCTCCAGTCGCGCCAGCCGATGACGGCGAGCGCGATGAACAGCGCATAGAGCCCGGCCGTCAGATACAGCGCCTTGAACACGAACATCCCGACGTACACGACGTTCACGACGATCCACAGGCCCCACGACGCGATATAGCGCCGCGCGGTCCAGTATTGCGCGACGAGGCTGAACGCCGTCAGCGACGCATCGACGAACGGCAGCGCCGCATCGGTCCAGCGCGCCATCATGCCGCCGAGCAGCGCGCTGCCGATCACGGCCGCGATCAGGTCGGGCAGCATTTGCCGCGGCCGCACGCCGGTGACGGGCGCGACGTCGCCGGCCGGCGCCGCGTGGCCGCTCGCCTCGAGCGTACGCTGCGCGAGCCAGCGGCGCCAGCCGTATACCTGCAGCACCGCGAACGCACCTTGCAGCAGCATGTCGGAATACAGCTTCGCGTCGAAGAAGATCCAGCCGTACAGCGCGACCGACGCGAGTCCGACCGGCCAGCACAGCATCCGCCGCTTCGCGGTCAGCCAGATCGCCAGCGCGCTGACGATCACGCCGACGATTTCGAGGGAGGACATCGTATGGGCTCCTGGGTAGCCGCTGCGCGGCGATCAGAAATCATAGGTCAACGACACGCGGGCGGTGCGCGGCGCGCCGGGGAACAGATACGCGTCGCCCTGCTGCTCGCCCGCATCGCGCCAGTAGAACTTGTTGAACAGATTGTCCACCGACACGCGCAACACGGTGCGATGACCGGCGATCTTCGTCGTATAGCGCGCGCCGAGATTGAACACGAACCACGACGGCACGCGCGCGGTGCCTTCTTCGTTCGCGTTGCGGCTCGCGCTGTACTCGACGCCGCCGAGCACGTCGAGCCCCGTGACGCCCGGCACCGCGTAGTCGGCATACAGCGACGCGCGCAGCGCCGGCACGTTGATGATCTGGTGTCCCTCGTACGCGGCGCTGCCCGAATCGTACGCGCGGGCGCGAATCGCCGCCACGCTCGCGGTCAGCGACAGACGCTCGGTGAGCCGCCCGGCCGCGCCGAGCTCGATCCCCTGATGCCGCTGCGTGCCGCGCTGCACGAACGTGTAGCTGCTGCCCGACGCATCGGGATCGGCGAACTGGAACGGCTTGCTGATCGTGAACAGCGCGGCCGTCAGGCTCAGCCGGTCGAGCCAGTCGTACTTCGCGCCGACTTCGACCTGATGCGATTCGACCGGCGGCAGGAACGCATACGCATTGGTCGCGCGCACGGGCGCCTGATCGCCGAGCGACAGCGCCTTGCTGTACGACGCATAGAGCGACAACGCACGCACCGGCTTGTACACGAGCGCGACCTGCGGCAAGAACACGGAACGATCGGTGCGCGTGGCCGGGCCGTCGATGCTGTCCCAGCTGCGTTGACGCAGCAGCACTTCCTTGCCCCCCGCGAGCACCTGCCAGTGTTCGCCGATGCTGATGCGGTCGAGCCCGAACACTCCGTACTGCCATGCGTCGAGCTGGGGATACGACGGGCCCGGCACATCGGGCGATGGCGAGAACGTCATGTCCGGCCCATAGATGTTTTCGCTGCCCACGTCTTTGTACACGGCCTCGGCCATGTGCACGACGCGACGCTGCACGCTCACGCCAAGCGTCAGCTCGTGCCGCAGCGGCCCGGTTGCGAACTTGCCCGTCGTCACCGCGCGCACGTCGTCGTTGCGGCGATATTCGCCGGGGCTGCGGAAGTCGTACACGTCGTAGTCGCCATTCGCGCCGAAGAAGAACGGCGACGTCGTGCCGGCCGCGCAGCTCGCCGCGTAGTAGCAGCCGTATGCGAACGCGCTGTTGTCGTCGATCATCGTGCGGCTGCGGCCGGCGGCGATATACGCTTTCCAGTCGTCGTTGAACTGATAGTCGAAGCGCGCGTTCAGGTTCAGCGCATCGGTCGTGACGGGCTTCGCCCACGGCTGCGTGCCGAGCGCCTTCGACGTCGTATGAACCGACGGTACGACGGTGCCGCCGAGCAGTTGATAGCCGGGTGCGGAACGCTGGATCCACTGCTGGAACTCGGCGTTCAGCTGCAGGCTCGCACGCGGGCTGATGTCCCAGTCGGCGGCGATCGAACCGAACGTGCGGCGTCCGTTCGTGCCGTCGATATACGAGTGCATGTTTTCCTTCGCGGCGTTCACGCGGAAGCCGAACTGGTTGTCGGGCCCGAAGCGCCGGCCGACGTCCACGGCCGCCGATGTCGAGCCGCGGCTGTCGACACCGGCCGTCACGCTCGCGACGTTCGCGGAGCGCTTGGTCACGAAGTTGATCACGCCGCCCGGCGCGACGACGCCGCTGTCGATGCCGGCCAGCCCTTTCAGGATCTCGACGCGTTCCTTGTTCTCGAGCGGCACGTTCTGCTCGCCGGACACCGTCAGCCCGTCGATCCGGATCGCGCTCGCCAGGTCGACCGGAAAGCCGCGGATCGCGAAGCCTTCAAAGTAGCCGACCGGCGCGTAGTCGTTGACGACCGACGCGTCGTTGCGCACGACGTCGCTCAAGCGCTTCGCCTGCTGATCGTCGAGCTGCGCGCGCGTGACGACGTTGACCGACGCGGGCGTGTCGAGCAGCGGCGCGTCGTCGAAGCCGGCGACCGATGCTTCGCGCGCGCGATAGGTATGGCCGCGTGCGCCGCTGACCGTGATCGCCGGCAGCGTCGCATCGGGTGCCGCCGTGGCGGCCGCTGCGGGCGTCGCTTCGGCGCCCGATGCGGGCGCGTCGCCCGGTGCCGCGACGGCCTGCGCCGCGAAAAGCGTGATGCCGAGGCCGGCGCAGAGGCCCGCATTCGCGCGGCGCCGTGGCGTACGCCGCGCGGTTGTTTTGCTTACCGTCATGGTTATGGATGGCGCACTCGCCATTCGATCCTGTCGAAACACGTTACGAAGCTGCACGGCGCGCCCCGCCGAGTGCGCCTCCGTGCGCCGTTCGCGGGACGAGCCGGACGATGCGCACGCGTACGCGCCGCTCGGTCGGGAAAACGCGGGATCGGACATCGGATGCGCGCGACGCGCAACGCCGGCGCCGCCGTCGATCCGTTCGTCGGACGGGCGGCGGCCGGCGCAATTGCGCGGTCGGGCATGCGGGGAACGCTTCGATGCCGCGATGGGCGAGCGATGCGGGCAGAAGCGCCGTTTAGGCAACGGGGCATGCGCATGGCGCGCGGCATCGCGGCGTGGCGCGCATTTTACCGCGCGCGCGGCGCGGGGCCGGGAAATCGGCGGCGGCGGAGGGAGGACGGACGGCTGACGGTCGAGCGCGAGCGACAGCGGGCGCGGCGGGCGGCGCGATAGCGTGCCGCGCTCAAAACCCCTGCGTCGTCACGGTCGGATCGACGACCAGGTGCACGACGCCGTAAATCGCCGCGCCGACGAGCAGCGCGAGCACGATCGCGACGAACGGCAGCAGCGTGAAGTTGACGTTCGCGAGATCGGACGCGTGCGCCTTGCTGTTGCGTACGCCGAAGAAACTCCACAGAACGAGGCGGATCATGCTGAACAGCTTCATGGTGTGCTCCTTTCGTCTATCGGTTGACGCTATCGTCGGTCCGACAGGCCTGCGGAAAAAGAAGCAGTTGCGCGCGATTTTTGCGCAGCACGCGCGCTGCGGCCGCATGCCGCAGGGTACTAGCGCGCTACTTGAACTGCGGCGCGCGCTCGACCGGCGACCAGCGGAACGGCAGCACGGCCGCAGTACGCCGCACGTCCGTCACATGAAAGCGCACGACGCGTTGCGCGCCGTCGAACGACGCGACGAGCGGCCCGTCCCAGACGATCTCGGCGCGTGCGGCCACGTACAGCAGATCGCCGCGCCCGAAGTCGACGAACAGCAGCCCGGCGCGCGGGTCGTGCTGCAGGTTGCCGAGCGTATTGAACAGCCGGTTGCCGCTGAAATCGGGCGTCGCCAGCGTCCGCGCATCTTCGACGCGCACGAAGCCCGGCATTCCGCCGCGATGCGACACGTCCGCGCCGCGCGCGACGCCCGCCTCGGCCGACGCGTTCGCGCTCGCGACGAAGAACGTATCGGCTTGCGCGAGCAGCGTGCGATCGTCGTCGCCGAGACGGTCGGACCGCTGCGTCGCGGGCCGCGCGTGCCCGTCGTGCGGCGCGGCGGTCGGCGTGCGCGCCTGGATGTACTTCGCGCAGTTGCCGAAACTCTGCTCGACCGCGATCGTCAGCGCGTCGCCGTCCACCGCCTGCACGACGCCGTTCACGCGATTGCGCCGCCGCGTCGCGAACTCGATGCCGAGTCCGCCGAGCAGCGCGCCGGCGTACCACGTACCGGCCAGCGGATCGTCCGGCAGCGTGCCGCCCGCGATCGTCAGCGTGCGCGCGTCGGGCGACGACACGAAGCCCGGCTCGCCGACGCGCAGCGTCGCCCACGGCTGACCGTCCGCATCGACGCCGCCGACCACGAAGAACGGCAGCTGCGCAAAGAACGTACGGTGCTGATCGGGCATGAAGCGGCGGATACCGCGCAGCCCGATCGCATCGGCGGCGTCGGTGACGCCGGCGCGCTGCTGCACGGCGCGCTCGCCCGCATGAAACGGCGAGCCCGGCAGTTCCCAGCCCGGTATCGCGGCGGTCGGCGCGTTCACGTCGTGCTCCCGGGCGCGGCGTCGGCCAGCAGGCCCGCGCGCGTCGACTGCATCGCAATGAAGCGCGGCAGCGCCTCGATCCGCGCGAGCCACGCGCGCACGTGCGGATACGGGTCGAGCGACACGCCGCCTTCCGGCGCATGCGCGATGTACGTGTATGCGGCGATGTCGGCGATCGTCGGCTGCGCGCCGGTCGCGAACGGCTTGTCGGCGAGTTCGCCGTCGATCGCGGTCAGCAGCTTCGCGGCCGTGCGCTTCGCGGCGTCGTGATCGAGCGTCGCGCCGAACACGGTGACGAGCCGCGCGGCCGCCGGCCCCGTCGCGATCGGCCCGGCCGCGAACGACAGCCAGCGCTGCACGGCCGCCGCGCCGAGCGGATCGTCGGGCAGCCAGTGCGCGTCGCCGTAGCGCTTCGCGAGATACACGAGGATCGCGTTCGAATCGGCGAGCACGGTGCCGTTGTCGTCGATCACCGGCACCTGGCCGAGCGGATTCAGCGCGAGGAACGCCGGTGCGCGCTGCGCGCCGGCCGCGAGATCGACGTCGACGGTCTCGAACGGCAAGCCGAGCAGCGACAGGAACAGCCGGACGCGATGCGCGTGCCCCGACAGCGGAAACGAATAGACGCGGATCGGCGACACGGGCTGGGCAGTAGCAGGCATGTAAGAACTCCGGATTCACGCGTCGCCGGACGCGGCGACGAACGGCCTCAGCGTACCGCTCGCCGACGTTCGCCAGAAGGCGGATAATCGCGGAAACATTATCCGCTTCCATAGGACAATCGACGATGGCCGATCTGCGCGACGTGAACCTGAACCGGCTGGCGGTGTTCGTTGCGGTCGTCGAAGCGGGGTCGCTGACGGCCGCGGCCGAACGGCTCGGCCTCGCGAAGACGGTGGTCAGCACACACATGCAGCGTCTCGAATCGGAAGTCGGCGCAAACCTGCTCGTGCGCACGACGCGGCGGCTCAGCGTGACCGACGCGGGCCGCGCGTTCTACGATGCGTGCCGCGACATCGTGCAGGCCGCCGAAACGGCGCTCGACGCCGTGTCGTCCGACGCCGGGCCGCTGCGCGGCACGCTGCGCGTGAGCGTGCCGGTCGATTACGGCGCGCAGGTCGTCGCGCCGGCGGTCGTCGCGCTGCGCGATGCGCATCCGTCGCTCGACGTCGAGCTGATCGCGAACGACCGCGTGGTCGATCTCGTCGCGGAGAACCTCGACGTCGCCGTCCGCATCGGCCGGCTCGCCGATTCGAACTATCGCGCGGTGCAGCTCGGCACGTACGAGAAGTGGCTGGTAGCAAGCCCGGCGTTCGTCGCGCGCTACGGGCTGCCGCGCGATCCGGCCGCGCTCGCGGCGCTGCCGTTCGTGATGCTGTCGACGCTTGCGCGCCCGCATACGCTCGAACTCGAAAGCGCACGCGGCGGCAAGGCGTCGGTGCGCTGTAGCGCGTCGGTCGTGTCGAACACGGCAACCGCCTGCCGCGCGATCGCGCTCGCGGGCGGCGGCTTCGGGCTGCTGACGGATTTCTCGATCGCGGACGACGTCGCGGCCGGCTCGCTCGTGCGGCTGCTGCCCGCATGGCGCGCGGCGCCGGCCGGGATTCATGCGGTGTATCCGTCGACGCGGCTGCCGTCGCCGAAGGTGCGCGCGTTCATCGACGCGATGAAGGCGACGATCGGCGCGACGCCGCGCACGCCGCCCGCACGCCCCGCGACGCGCAGGCGCACCGCGCGCTGAAGCGCGAGCGCGGCGCGCCGGTCTCGTTCACGTCGGCAACTTGTCCGCGCCGCCCGCTTCCCGCAACGTCCCCAGCAGCACCTTCCTGCAACTCGCGACCATCTGCGCTTCGGGATCGCGATAGCCGGTCAGCAGCCAGGCCGCGCCGACGTTCGTCATCGCGCCGACGAGCGCGAGCCCGATCAGCCGCTGCTCGGTGCGTTCGGCGGCGGTCTGCGGCTCGCGCGCCGAGCCGATCGCCATGATCAGCTTGCCGAAGTCGATCAGCATCCGCTGGTAGGTCGCATCGGTATCCGCGCTGACGCCCATCACTTCGAGCAGCAGCACGCGCGCCGCGCACGGATCGCGCAGGAAGCCGAAGAACGCGGCGAGCCCCGCATCGATGCGCTCGTGCAGCGCGCCGCCGTGCTCGGCCACCGCATGCGCGACCGCATCGTGCAACTGCTGTGCGTGATGCAGGTACGTGCAGCGCAGCAGATCTTCGGTACTGTCGAACGCCGCATAGAAATAGCGGTCGTTCAGCTTCGCCTCCTGGCAGATCGCGCGCACGGTCGCCTTGCGAAAGCCGATCGTGCCGAACACGCGCGTGGCCGCGCGGATCAGCGCGTCGCGCCGCTCCGCCGCGCGTACCTCGGGTGCCACGCCGCCGTACGCGCGGCCCCGCTTTTCCGTTTCGAGTGCTTTCTCCATTTCGCTATTTGACATCAGGACACCCGAAAACTAAAGTGGTGACGACCAACACCACAATAGACACGCCGCCGGCACGACGGTAGCGGAACGGGAGGACGACGGATGAAGGGTTTTTCCGGCAAGGTCGCCGCGATCACGGGCGCCGGTTCGGGGATGGGCCGCAGCCTTGCGGTCGAGCTCGCGCGGCGCGGCTGCGAGGTGGCGCTCGCCGACGTCGACGACGTCGCGCTCGCCGGCACGGCGGCCGCATGCGCGAAGCACGGCGTGCGTACGAGCACGCGGCGCGTCGACGTCGCCGACCGCGACGCCGTGTTCGCGTGGGCCGATTTCGTGCGCGCCGAACACGGCAAGGTGAACCTGATCTTCAACAACGCAGGCGTGTCGCTGGCCGCGAGCGCCGAGACGGCGAGCCGCGCCGATCTCGAGTGGATCGTCGGCATCAACTTCTGGGGCGTCGTGCACGGCACGCAGGCGTTCCTCCCGCATTTGCGCGCGTCCGGCGACGGGCACGTGGTCAATACGTCGAGCCTGTTCGGGCTCATCGCGATGCCGACGCAAAGCGCGTACAACGCGACGAAGTTCGCGGTGCGCGGCTTCACCGAAGCGCTGCGGATGGAGCTCGAACTCGACGGCGCGCCTGTGAGCGCGACCTGCGTGCATCCGGGCGGCGTCGCGACGAACATCGTCGATGCGAGCCGCGTCGACACCAGCATTCACGCGCTCACCGGCCAGGACGAAGCGACCCATCGCCGTCAGGCGAATCGCCTGATCAATGCGACGACCGCCGACGACGCCGCCCGGCAGATCCTCGCCGGCGTCGAGCGCAACGCGCGCCGCGTGCTGGTCGGCGCCGATGCGCGCCGCCTCGACACGCTCGCGCGCCTGCTCGGCGCCGGCTATCAGCGGCTCGTGCTGCGCCACGTGCGCCGCGCCCGCGCGCGCAATCTCGCCCGCACGGCCACGCCGGCCGCGCACGCCTCCACCGCGATCAAGGACACCGCATGACCTCGACGACGACCGACCGGCGCGCCGCGCCGCCCGCCTGCGGCGACAGCCGCGACCTCGACGTGCTGATCGTCGGTGCCGGCCTGTCCGGTATCGGCGCGGCCTATCACCTGAACAAGCGCTGCCCGCATGCGAGCGTCGCGATCGTCGAGGCGCGCGACGCGATCGGCGGCACGTGGGATCTGTTCCGCTATCCGGGCGTGCGTTCGGATTCCGACATGTTCACGCTCGGCTACAGCTTCCGCCCGTGGCACAGCGACAAGGCGATCTCCGACGGCCAGACGATCCTCGACTACATCCGCGACACCGCGCGCACGTACGGGATCGACAAGCTGATCCGCTACGGGCAGAAGGTCGTCGCCGCCGACTGGGATTCGAACCATGCACGCTGGACGGTGCGCGTCGAGCGCACGCGCGACGGCGCGACCGACACGCTCGTCTACACGTGCCGCTTCCTCTATATGTGCAGCGGCTACTACGACTACGATGCGGGCTACCTGCCCGACTGGCCCGCGATGGACACGTTCGAGGGCCGCATCGTGCATCCGCAGCGCTGGCCGAAGGATCTGTCGTACGCGAACCGGCGCGTCGTCGTGATCGGCAGCGGCGCGACGGCCGTCACGCTCGTGCCCTCGATGGCGGCCGACGCGCAGCACGTGACGATGCTGCAGCGCTCGCCCACCTACATCGTGTCGCTGCCGGCGCGCGACAAGATCGCGAATGCGCTGCGCCGCGTGCTGCCGTCGCGGCTCGCGCACCGGCTCGTGCGCGTGAAGAACGTGCTGTTGACGATGTATCTGTACAACGTGTCGCGCCGCAAGCCCGAGCGCACGAAGCAGTTCATCATCCGCGCCGCGAGCCGGCAGCTCGGCCCCGACTTCGACGTCGCGAAGCATCTGACGCCGCGCTACAACCCGTGGGACCAGCGCCTCTGTCTCGTGCCGAACGGCGATCTGTTCAAGGCGATCCGCGCGGGCCGCGCGTCGATCGTCACCGACGAGATCGAACGCTTCACGCCGACCGGGCTGAAACTGAAAAGCGGCGCACAGCTCGACGCCGACGTGATCGTCACCGCGACCGGCCTGAAGGTGAAGATGCTCGGCGGCGCACGCGTGACGGTCGACGGCCGCGCGGTCGACCTGCCGCAGACGGTGTCCTATAAAGGGATGATGTACAGCGACGTGCCGAACCTCGCGTCGTCGTTCGGCTATACGAACGCGTCGTGGACGCTGAAAGCCGAACTGATCGCGCGCTACGTGTGCCGGCTGCTGAACCACATGCGCGCGCACGGGTACGATACCTGCGTGCCGCGCCTCGCGCCCGGCGATCTCGGCGACGTGCCGGCCGTGAACCTGAGCTCCGGCTATATCCAGCGCGCGGCCGGCATCCTGCCGAAGCAGGGCCACCGCAAGCCGTGGAAGTTTCATCAGAACTACGTGCTCGATCTCGCATCGCTGAAGTTCAGCGGCCTCGCCGACTCGGCAATGCATTTCGAACGCCGCGCGACAGCCGGCCCGGCGGCGACGCCGGCGACCGAACCCGTACTCGAAACCCGCTGAGGCCGCCATGAGCCCGACGCTCCATCTGATCCTGAACATCCTGCTCGGCATCGTCGCGGTGCTCGCCGCGCTCGCGCTGTTTTCCGGCTACGTCGTGCGCCGCGTGACGCGCGCGTTTCCGCCCGAAGGGCGCGTCGTCGAGGTCGGCGGCGACCGCATCCACTATGTCGAATACGGCAGCGGCACGCCGATCGTGTTCGTGCACGGGCTCGCCGGCCAGTTGCGCAACTTCGCGTATCTGCCGCTCGCGCGGCTCGCGCAGCATCACCGCGTGATTCTCGTCGACCGGCCGGGCGCCGGCCGCTCGACCCGCGGCGCCGGATCGCAGGCGAACGTGTTCGCGCAGGCGCGCACGATCGCCGCGTTCATCGACGCGCTACGGCTCGACCGCCCCGTGCTCGTCGGCCATTCGCTCGGCGGCGCGATCGCGCTCGCGGTCGGGCTGAACCATCCGGAGCGCGTGAGCCGGCTCGCGCTGATCGCGCCGCTGTCGCATCCGCAGTCCGAGCCGCCCGCGCCGTTCCGGCCGCTCGTGCTGCCGTCGCCGCTCGTGCGCCGCTTCGTGTCGTGGACCTTCGCGATCCCGATGACGATCCTGACCGGCCGCCAGGCCGTGCGCCTCGTGTTCGCGCCCGAGGACGTGCCGCACGACTTCGCGGTCAAGGGCGGCGGCCTGCTCGGGCTGCGGCCTGCCAGCTTCTATGCGACCGCCACCGACCTGCTGTGCGCGCCCGACGATCTGCCCGCGATGGAAAGCCGCTACGCGGCACTCGCGGTGCCGGTCGACGTGCTGTATGGACGCGAGGACCGAATCCTCGACTGGCGCGCCCACGGCGACGCGCTCGCGAAGAAGTCGGCGCGCGTGCGGCTGACGGTCGTCGAAGGCGGGCACATGCTGCCCGTGACGATGCCGGAAGCGACCGCCGACTGGCTGCTCGAGGTGGCCGCCGCGCCGGTGACGGCGGCGGCGCGCGCGGCGCACTGAGCGGTGCGCTGCCCGGCGCACTGAGCGGCGCAGACAGCGGGCGCGGCCTGGTAGGCCTTGTTGGCCTGTGTCGGTCTGTGTCGGCTTGCGTTGGCTTGCGTTGGCTTGCGTCGGCTTGCGTCGGCTTGCGTTGGCTTGCGTTGGCTTGCGTTGGCTTGCATTGGCTTGCGTCAAACTGCGTCGGACCGCGTCCGACTCCCTCGATCGTCGGTTGGCGATGGTGCCCAGCAGCGACGCGCGCCGTGGCGTTACGCGGCGGGCGGCCGTGGAAGCCGTAGTCGAATCAGCTGCCGTCGTCCGGCAACTCGAGGCCGAGTTCGGCAATCACGTCGCGCGCGCTGCGGAACGCCTCGACCGCGGCGGGCGCGCCCGCATACAGCGCGCTGTGCAGCAGCACCTCGCGGATTTCGACGAGCGTCGCGCCGTTGTTCAGCGCGCCGCGCACGTGCCCCTTCAGCTCGGTGCTGCGGCCAAGCGCCGCCAGCATCGCGCACGTGCAGAGGCTGCGCGTCTTCAGGTCGATCCCGCCGCGCTGCCATGTGCTGCCCCACGCGTGCTCGTTCAGCCAGTCCTGCAGCGGCCGCGAAAAGCCGTCGAGGTCGCGCATCGCGCGCTCGACGAACGGCTCGCCCATCACCTCGGTCCGACGCGCCTTGCCGCGCTCCCTGTCCTGTTCGCTCATGTCCGTATCCTGTCTCGGGTCGCGGCCGCTTCGATCGGGGCCCGCAGCCGGATGGGCCCGCTTCATGTTCGCGGCGCGCCCGCGTTTCGTCAAAGACGCGGCGCTCGGTGACGGCCGTTACGTCGCGCGATGCTACGTAACATCGCGCGCCGCGTTACGGCAGCTTACGGGAACATCACGGCGACTCGCCGGGCGGTCGCGCAGCGGCCGTTCGGGAAATCGGCGCTACGGCGTTTAAATCGCATCGAAACTCCCGGTTTTCGCAACGAAACGACCGGCGTGATCGCCGAAGTTGGCATGGCGCGGAATTTGCAGATAAGGGCTTCGGACAACTTCCAATGTCGAGGCCAACATGCACCATTACTTCAACAAGACGACGGTCGCGCTGGCTGTGTCGTCGCTTCTCGCGCTGTACGGCTGCGGCTCCGTCGACGGGCCGACCACGCCGCCGACCGTCAAGCCGAGCACGTCGGGAACGTCGGGCGGCGGCGGGACGTCGGGGACTTCGGGTGGCGGTAGTTCGGGGACGTCCGGTGGCGGTAGTTCTTCAGGGACGTCGGGGGCGACGTCGGGGACTTCCGGGACTTCGGGTACGTCTGGTACTTCGGGTACTTCGGGTACTTCGGGCACGTCCGGTACTTCGGGCACGTCCGGTACTTCGGGTACGTCCGGTACTTCGGGTACGTCTGGCACCTCGGGTACGTCTGGCACCTCGGGTACGTCTGGCACCTCGGGTACGTCTGGCACCTCGGGTACGTCTGGCACCTCGGGCACGTCCGGTACCTCGGGCACGTCCGGCACTTCGGGCACGTCCGGTACCTCGGGTACGTCCGGCACTTCGGGTACGTCGGGCACCTCCGGTACGTCCGGTACTTCGGGTACGTCTGGCACTTCCGGTACGTCTGGCACCTCGGGTACTTCGGGCACGTCCGGTACCTCAGGTACGTCTGGCACCTCCGGCACGTCGGGCACGTCCGGTACGTCTGGCACCTCGGGTACTTCGGGCACGTCCGGTACCTCAGGTACGTCTGGCACCTCCGGCACGTCCGGCACTTCCGGTACGTCTGGCACCTCGGGTACTTCGGGCACCTCCGGCACTTCCGGTACGTCTGGCACCTCCGGCACGTCCGGCACGTCCGGCACGTCCGGCACGTCCGGCACTTCGGGCACCTCGGGTACCTCCGGTACTTCGGGCACGTCCGGCACTTCAGGCACGTCGGGCACTTCCGGTACGTCCGGCACTTCCGGTACCTCGGGTACGTCCGGCACTTCGGGTACGTCCGGCACTTCGGGTACGTCCGGTACTTCGGGCACCTCCGGCACTTCGGGCACCTCCGGCACCTCGGGTACGTCCGGCACCTCGGGTACGTCGGGCACTTCGGGCACTTCGGGCACTTCGGGCACTTCGGGCACCTCGGGCACCTCGGGCACGTCCGGCACCGGCGTCACCCCGCTCGGCAACGTCCTGCAGAAATCCGGCAATCTCGTCACGTCGCTCGGCACCGTCGTCGCGAACGGCGGCGCACAGATCGGCGGCGTCACGGTTCCCGGCACGAACCCCACGACCGCGACCAGCGTCGGCAATGCCGTCACGAGCCTCGGCAACGGCGTGCAGTCGGTCGGCAACGGGATCGCGGCCGGCCTCGGCTCGATCGGCGTGTCGGCGAACCCGCTCGGCCCGACGCTCACGTCGACCACCGGACTGCTCACCGGCACCGGCGGCGCGGTCGGCAACCTCGGCAACGCGGTGAAGAGCCTGGGCGCGGGCCCGTTGTCGCCGCTGTCGCCCGTCACGACGCTGGTCGGCGACCTCGCGAACACGGTCGGCACCGCAGTGAACTCGACCGCCTCGGACCTCAACACCGCGCTGAACAGCACGCCGGTCCAGCAGCTCGAGACGCAGCTCGGCAAGGTGATCAACCCGATCACGAACACGCTGACCGGCGGCGTCGACAAGCCCGGCGTCACGCAGACGCTCGGCAGCGCGACGCTGCTCGGTGCACCGCTGAACGGCCTGCTGAGCACGCTCGGCGGCGGCCTCGGCCTCGCCGGCACGAAGATCGGCGGCGCGACGGACTATCCGGTCGGCCAGGCCCTCGGCGGCGTCGTCGGTCAGCTCGGCGCCACGACGACGTCGGTCGGCGGCCTGCTGTACGGCGGCAGCTCGAGCAGCGGCACGAACCCGCTCGCACCGCTCACGGGCCTGCTCGGTTCGCTGACCGGCGGCCTCGGCGGCATCGGCGGCGGCAGCTCCAGCGGGTCGAGCGGCACCGGCGGGACCAGCGGAACGAGCGGCGGCCCGCTCGGCCCGATCACGGGGCTCCTCGGCTCGCTGACCGGCACGCTCGGCGGCATCGGCTCGAGCGGCACCGGCGGAACGAGCGGCACCAGCGGCACCAGTGGCACGAGCGGCGGCCCGCTCAGCCCGATCACGGGGCTGCTCGGTACGGTGACCGGCACGCTCGGCGGCATCGGTGGAACGAGCGGCACCAGCGGCACCAGCGGAACGAGCGGCAGCCCGCTTGGCCCGATCACGGGGCTGCTCGGCACGGTGACCGGCACGCTCGGCGGCATCGGCGGCATCGGCAGCTCGAGCGGCACTGGCGGAACGAGCGGAACGAGCGGCACCGGCGGAACCAGCGGCGCCGGTGTCGGCGGCCTGCTCGCGCCCGTGACGAACCTCGTCAACACGCTGACGCCGCTCGGCGCGAGCCTGACGGGCACGATCACGACGCCGGCCGGTGGCCTGACCGGCGCGGTCGGCGGCGTCCTGACCGGCACGCTGACGCCGCCCACGGCCGGCGCCGGTGGCGGTGCGGGCGCCGGTGCAACCGGCGGCGCCGGCGGCGCGGCGACGACGCCGTCCGGCGGCGGCACCGTGTCGGCCGGGCTGAGCGGCAGTTCGAACGGCGGGGCGGCCGCGGGCGGCACGGGCAACCTGCTGTCGCCGGTGACGAACCTGCTCGGCGGTCTGCTGGGCGGCACGAAGAAGTAACGCGGTACGCACTAGAACCAAAGGCCAATGGCCGGGCACACATCATTCCAAAGCCCGGCCGACGGCCGGCGTCACCCGCCGCGCGGGGACGCCGGCCCCCATCCTGACGAGGATCCGATCATGAATTCCACGCTCGACGGCATCGCCGCGGTCCAGGACCGCCCGCCCCGTTCCGCCACCCCGTTCCGCGCCGGCCTGCTTGGCATCGCGGCCGGCCTCTTCGCGCTCTGGATCACGCGCGATCGTCCCGACCTCGACGCGGCGACCCGCGCGGTCGTCGCGAGCCTGTCGATCATCGGCACGATCGCGTTGTACGAATTGCTGATTTCCCGTGTCTATCTGCGCCCGAGCGCGGGGCTGTCGCGCCAGGCCGTGCGGCCGCTCGGCATCGCGCGCGTCGCGACGCGGCTCGGCGCGCTCGCGTCGATCTACGCCGGAATCGGCGCGATCTACTGGCTGCTGCCCGAGTATCACGGCGCGTTCTATCTGCCGTTCTGGTCGCTGCTGCGCTCGCTCGCGCCGTATGTGATCGTCGCTGCGCCGTTCTACTTCGCGTGGATGGATCGCCATCAGCGCGAAACCGACGATGCCTACCTGCTGTGGGGCCGCTTCCTGTTTCGCCGCGAAAAGCCTGCGAACTGGCAATCGGTGCGAGAAATGCTCGCCGGCTGGGGCGTGAAGGCGTTCTTCCTGCCGCTGATGACCGTCTATCTGTCGAAGGACGCCGATCATCTGAGCGCATCGCTCGCGAATGCGCTGCACGCGCCGATGACGCTCGCGACGTTCGTCTTCCTCTACGACCTGTCGTTCACGATGGACCTGATGTTCGGCACGGTCGGCTATCTGTGCACGTTCCGCATTCTCGACAGCCACGTGCGCACCGTCGAGCCGACGACGCTCGGCTGGGTCGCCGCGCTGATCTGCTACCAGCCGTTCTGGTCGCTGATCTCGAACAACTACATCCGCTACGAAGGCTCGCTGTTCTGGGACAACTGGCTGCTGTCCGCGCCGACGCTGCGCGTGATCTGGGGCACCGTGATCATCCTGCTGCTGCTGACGTACGCGCTGTCGACGATCTCGTTCGGGCTGCGCTTCTCGAACCTGACGAACCGCGGAATCATCACGTCGGGCCCATACCGGTTCACGAAGCATCCGGCCTACATCACGAAGAACCTGTCGTACTGGATGGTCTCGGTGCCGTTCGTCGAGCCGCTCGGCTGGCAGGTCGGGCTGATGCACTGCGCGGGGCTCGTCGCGGTGAATCTCATCTACTACGTGCGCGCGAAGACCGAGGAACGTCATCTGATGCGCGACCCCGACTATCGCGCGTACGCCGAATGGATCGCGCAGCACGGGCTGTTCGCGCGGATCAGGCAAGCATTCGGCGCGCGGCAGCCGGCCTGACGCACGCGCTCGCGGGCGTCGGGCGTCGGGGCGATCGCGCGCCGACGCCCGCCCATTCGTTCGAGCACGACACCGCTTCCCGGCGCACGCGGTTGCGACCGATCGTCGCGAAACCGCGCGTTTGCGCCGTTTTCGTCGCCTTTCTCCGTCGAGCCGGTTGCCCGCGCCGGTCGCGTCGCGTATGGTGCTGACCGTCCGCGCGCAACCGATGCGCGGACACCGACCATCGCTACGTACGATGGCCGCACGGGCGTCGCCCGTCGTCACCGTCTCCGCGGCACCGCCGTTGCGCGCCGCGCGTTCTTGAGGAGAGAGGCGTGATCCACAAAATCGTGATCCTGTTCGGACTCTGCATCGCGGGCCTCGCCGCGATCGCCGCCGGTTTCCAGCACATCCCCAGCTGATTCGCGGCCCCGGCTCGCGCGTCGAGCACGGGGGCCGCTTCCATTCCGTTTTCCCTATTGCGATGAACCACCTTCTCGATACGCCCGGGACGGGCGCCTTTTGCCATGCGCATCGACGTACAGCATGCCCAGCACGACATCGACGATGAACTCGACGCGCTCTACGCGCGTCTGCACGAGCGCGGCCACCGCTTGCACGGCCTGCCGGCCGTCGCGCTCGGCGACTCGGGCCTGATCGTGCGCCACCGCGAAGCGGACGGCGAATACTTTCTTTACGTGGAAAATCCGGCCGCGCGCGAACTGGCCGGCTACACGGTGTTCAACCGGCTGCCGGAAATCCCGCGTCGCGCCGATCGTCATCTGCGCGCGCCGCATACGCGGCTGCGCGGATCGATGCAGCGCCGCGGGCTCGCGACCGCGCTCTATCGATGGGCGCTCGACGCAGGGCAGTGCCTGATCAGCGGCGCGCGGCAGTCGGTCGGCGCGGCGCAGCTGTGGAACGCGCTCGCACACGAGTACCGGCACGGCTTCGTCGACGTCGAAGGCCGCGCGCTGCGCTATCTCGGCGAAGCCGTTGCGACGCAGGTACACGATGCGCTGCACACGCGGCGCCTCTTGCTCGGCCGTGGATGGACGCTCGACGAACTGGCGCGCGCGACCGCGATGACGAATGCCGTATGCGGCGCGCCGGACAGCAGCAATGCGATGCCGTTAGCGCTGCCGTCGCGGCGCTAGCGTACGCGCGTGCGCGTGCCCTTCTTCGCCGGCTTCGCGGGCTTCGCCGTCTTCGTGCGCGCCGCCTCCTTGTCGGGCTGCGCGCCGGCGCCGACGAGATCCTCGAGACACGCGAGCGCATCGACATACGAGAGGAACTGCTGCAGATACGCGGGCGACAGCTCGCGCATCGTCGACAGCGACCGGTGCACGAGGCTGTTCGAATTGAGCGGCCCCGCATTGCGCGGAACCTGGTCGAGCGATTGCCGATACTGCTGTTCGGTGCGGACCTTCGCCCAGGTCGCGCGGAAATAGTCGACGAGTTCGGGATCGATGCCACGCCGGTCCGCCTGCGCGTCGCGCGAGAGCCGCTCGACGAGTCCGGCCAGCGCGCCGCGCGACGAGGCGCGCGCGGGCGCGGCATGCGCTTGCGGCGCGTCCGGTTCGGCCGGCACCGGTGTGCGGGCGACGAGCTGCGCGTATTCGTCGGCCAGCGCGGCGAGCCGCGCGTCGAGCAGCCGGCGCGCGTCGCCGTCGAGTGCGGCCGCGCGCCGTTCGAGCGCGTCGAGCCGATGGAAGCGCACCGGATCGAGCCGCGCCGCGCCCTGCTCGCGCCATGCATCGAGCATCGTGCGCACCTGCGTCGCGTCGATCGTCACCGCGCCGGCCCTCCGTTCGAGGCGGACTTGCGCGGGACCGGCGCGATCTCGACGCGGCGGTTCTTCGCGCGGCCTTCGTCGTCGGCATTCGAGCTGACCGGCTGCTCGGATCCGAACGCGGCCGCGAACACCGACGACGCCGGGACGCCCTCATCGATCAGCGCGCGCGTGACCGTCAGCGCACGTTTCGCCGACAGCTCCCAGTTGTCCGCAAACATCCGGTTGCCGGCGCGCACCTGCTGATCGTCCGCGAAGCCGCTGACCATCAGGATCTGATCGCGCGTCTTCAGATACGCGGCGAGCGGGCCGGCGAGCGTCTTCAGCAGTTCGCGGCCGTCCGGCTGCAGCTGGTCGGAGTTCAGCGCGAACAGCAGGTTGCCGGCGATCCCGATACGCCCGTTCACGAGCGTCACGCGGCCGGCCGCAAGCGGCCCCGCGAGCGCCTGTTCGAGCGTCTTGCGCTGCTGCGCTTCCTGCTGGCGCGCACGCACGGCTTCCTCGAGCTTCGACGTCAGCTGCAGCTGCATGCCGATCACGCCGACGAGGATCAGCACGAACGCGCCGAGCAGCACCGACATCAGGTCGGCGAACGCGGGCCAGACCGGCGCGGCTTCCGCGCCGCCGTCGATTTCCTCGTGCATCGCTTACGCTCCGACGGAAGTGCGCCGCCCGGCGATCTGCTGCAAATCTTCGACGATCTGCTTCTGCGACATCATGCTCAGATCGATCACCTCGCGCGCCTGCGCGACGTAGTACTCGAGCTGTTCGTCGCTGCGCGCGAGCGACTTCTCGAGCGCGGCCTCGATGCGCTGCAGATGCGCGAGCAGCTTGTCGTTCGACTCGCCGAATACCTGCACGGCCGCGCCGAACGCATCGCCGAGGCTCGCGACGTCGACCGCACCGGCCGTCACCTGCGCGGCGACTGCATCGAGCTTGCGGCTTTGCGCGTCGACCGTGTCGTTGAAGCGCGTGCCGATCCGGTCGAGCAGATCGGCCGAGGTGCTGACGAGCGCGTCGATCGCCGCGCGCTGTTCGGTCGACGCGTGGTTGACCGCGCCGAGCAGCGTTTCGAGCGTCGCGAGCAAACGGCTGCGTTCTTCGAGCATCGCGGTGTCGCGCACCATGCTCTCCGAGAGCCGCTGACGCAGTTCGGCGACGACGTCGGCCGCCGCCTTCGGCGCTTCCGATGCGGCCTGCACGAGCCGCCCGATCTCGTTGATCGTGTCGCTCGCCTGTGCCTGCGCCTGCGCGGCGATGTCGTTCGCGGTGCGCGCGAGCGTATCGCAGATGTCCTGCTGACGCGCGGCTGCGTGTGCGCTCGCCTGCTGCCATTCGTCGCGCAGCGCGGCGGCCATCGCGGCGAGCGAGTCGTTCCAAGCGGACAGTCGTTGTTCGTCGCGCGCGGCAAGCTGCGTTTGCAGGCCGGTATGCGAGTCGCGAATCGTCGTCAGCAGATCGTTCGAGCGTTGTTCGAAGGTGGCAGCTTGTGCGGCGAGATCGCGCGTCGTTTGTGCAAGCGCGTCGCAGATTTCCTGTTGACGGCCGGCGCTGTGTACGCCCGCGCGCTGCCATTCGTCGCCGAGCTTCGCCGCCATCGCGGCCAGCGATTCATTCCATGCGGACAGACGCTCTTCGTCGCGCGCGGCGAGCTGCGTCTGCAGGCCGGTGTGCGAGTCGCGAATCGTCGTCAGCAGATCGTTCGAGCGTTGTTCGAAGGTGGCGGCCTGTGCAGCGAGATCGCGCGTCGTTTGTGCGAGCGCGTCGCAGATTTCCTGTTGACGGCCTGCGCTGTGTACACCCGCGCGCTGCCATTCGTCACCGAGCTTCGCCGCCATCGCAGCGAGCGATTCGTTCCATGCGGACAGACGTTCTTCGTCGCGTGCGGCAAGCTGCGTTTGCAGGCCGGTGTGCGAGTCGCGGATCGTCGTCAGGAGATCGTTCGAACGTTGTTCGAAGGTCGCGGCTTGTGCAGCGAGATCGCGCGTCGTTTGGGCGAGTGCATCGCAGATTTCCTGCTGACGGCCGGCGCTGTGTACGCCCGCACGCTGCCATTCGTCACCGAGCTTCGCCGCCATCGCGGCCAGCGATTCATTCCATGCGGACAGACGCTCTTCGTCGCGCGCGGCGAGCTGCGTCTGCAGACCGGTGTGCGAGTCGCGAATCGTCGTCAGCAGATCGTTCGAGCGTTGTTCGAAGGTGGCGGCTTGCGCAGCGAGATCGCGTGTCGTTTGCGCGAGCGCGTCGCAGATTTCCTGCTGACGGTCGGCGCTCTTCGCGCCCGCGCGTTGCCATTCGTCGCCGAGCTTCGCGGCCATCGCGGCGAGCGAGTCGTTCCATGCGGCGAGCCGCTGCGCATCGCGCGCGGAGAGTTCGGTCTGCAGATGCGTGTGCGCGTCGCGCATCGCGGCGAGCGTCGACGCCGAATGGCGCTCGAACGTCGCTGCCGCGTCGCTCAATGCGCGCGCATGCTGGCCGGCCAGCGTTTCGCCGACCTGCTCCTGACGCGACAAGGCATCGCGCCACGCATCCGCGAGACGGCCTTCGGTCGATTCGAGGCGCGTCGCGACGCCGTCGAGCAAGTCCGCCGAGCGCTGCGCGAACGTGTCGGCGAACTGGCCGAGCGTCGTGTCGAGCCGCTGTGCGACCGCATCGCCGGCACTGCGCTGCGCGTCGAGCGCGCGATGCCACGCGGCCGTCACGTTTGCGGTCGCGGCCTCGAAACCGTTCGTCAGGCCGTCGAGCTGACGCTGCACCGCGCCCGACACCGTGTCGCGCAGCGCCGCCATTTCCTGCGCGAGCCCTGTCATCGTCGCGGCGACGACCGGCTGCAGCGCGGCACCGGCCACGCGCGCGCTTTCGGCCGCGCTTTCCTGCAGCGATGCGCCGACGCTCGACGCGAGACGCGCATACGCCTGCTCGGTGCGGTCGAAGAACGCCTGCTGGCTTTCGAGCTGACGCTCGTGCAGCGCGACGCTGCGCGCCTCGAGCGTCGTCATCATCGTCTGCAGCCGGTCGACCAGCGCGGGCATCGTGTCGGCCTGCTGCTGCAGCAAGCGGAACGATTCGTCGCGCCGATGCGCGGGCGTATGCACGCGCAGCGTCGTCGCGATCCGCGCGTCGAGCTGCTGCGCGGCCTCGCTGCGCTCGCGGCGCACGAGCGCCGACAGCAACCCGAGCATCGCGGACGTCGCGACGCCGGCGATCGACGTGCCGAACGCGAACCCGAGCCCCTTCACGGGCGCAATGAGCGAGGCGCGAATCGCATCGAGATCGGTCGCGCTTTCGAGCGCGGCGCCCGTGCCCTTCAGCGTCACGACCATCCCGAGCAGCGTGCCGAGCATGCCGAGCAGCACGAGCAGACCGACGAGATAGGGCGTCAGTGCCGGGCCCGGCAGCGCGACGCGCGTGCCGTCGACGCGCGCACGCACCGCGCCGCGCAGGCCGGCCGGCAGCGTGTCGAGCCACGCGTTGAGCCGCGCCGGCGGCTCGGCGAGCGCCGCGACCGCGCGCGACAGCGCCGCGGTCGCCTGCCGGTAGCGCAGCAGTTCCCACGCGCCCGCGACGTAGCATGCGCCGATCAGCAGCGTGACGGCCGACGCGAGCGGATTCGATCCGACATAGCCGGCGGCGATCCAGCACACGGCGAGCAGACCGGCAGCGAAGACAACGAGATCAATACGAATTCTGGACATATGTAGACAGACCTAGCAGGTACGAAGGGCCGCGAGCAGCCCTTCCACCGTTTGAAACCGCACTTCGAGTTCGGCGAGCAGCACGCTTTGCATCTCGTCGCGGAACGTGTCGAGCCATGCGCCGGGCGTGGCCGCGGGCGGCTGCGCCGCGACGCTCGCATCGGCGGGCGCGTCGCCATCCGGCTCGGCGGACGCCTCGGCGAGCGCCTGCCGTTCCGCTTCGCGAAGCCGCTCGAAGCGCGTGCCGAGCAGCGCGGGCACGGTCGACAGCAGGCTGCGCTCGCGCGCGCCGAGCACGCGCTCCATGATCGCGTCGAGCGTCGCGAGCCGCGCCATTCCGGACGAGCGCGCGGCGAGCGCGACGCGCAGCCGGCCGCGCAACTGGCCGATCGCCGTTTCCATCTCCTGCTGCAGCTGCAGATAGCGCTGCCGGAAATCCGCGAAATCGGCCGTGTCCGCGGCGGGCGGCGGCAGTTCGCCGGGACGGCGTCGCGCGCGCGGACGGTTCAGCGCCGTGATCGCCTGCGCGAGGTCGTGACGCACGCGCGCGCAGTCGCGCTCCGCGTCGTGGCCGCGTACGCCGGCCGCGACGCCGGGCGGGCTCGCGTTCAGCGCCGACGACAGCGTGATCGCGTCGGTCCAGCCGAGCCACTGGCTCAGCCGGTCCGACAGCGTCTGCGGCGAAGCCGCGACGTCGGCATCGACGATGCGCGCAAGCAGCCGAACGAGGGTCGGACCGCTCAGCGTAGCGCGTGGAGGAGCTTGCACCATGCTGCAGACAGTCAAAAAAGGCAGCAGTTTACACGCCGACGCGCGGTCGACCGCGAGAATCGCGGAAGCGGCGTGCGAACCGAAGTCGCGAATGCGCGCGAACGCCCGTCGGGCAAGGGATGGCGCGGCGAGGTCGAGTCGTCGCGCATCGGGCGTCGGGTTGGAGCGCGATGGGCGGGATGCGGTATGGCCACCGGGAAGGACGAGGATTGAAAGCGGAATCGGAGACGGGACGAGTACGCGCGCGCCCGCCGGACGAGGTACGGCGCGGCCAGGTCGAGCCGTCGCACATCGCGCCCCGCCGTGACGCGCCACGGGCGGGACGCCGTATCGCGTCGCGAGCGGCAAGGAGCGGAAGCCGAAGCGGCGACGATCAAGCTCGCTGCGCCAGCAGCGACGCGCAAAAGCGGCACCGTGCATCGCGCCGCACAACGTCCGCCGCTGCGACCGACGCCGCCAGCCACAGCGCCCGCCGGCCGAACAACCCAGCAGCACCCAAACCGCTCAGATCCCCACCTTCGGCGCGTTCAGAATCAGCCGCAAGCCGAGCAGCGCGATCGCGCCGGCCGCGACGCGGTCGACCCATTTCTTCGCGCGCAGATAGAGTTCGCGCGGCCGCCGCGTCGAAAAGCACAGCGCGACGATCGTGTACCAGCCGAATTCGACGCCGAACACGAGCGGCGGCAGCGCGAGATAGCACCACAGCGGCGGATGTTGCGGCAGCAGCGCCGCGAAGATGCTGCCGTACCAGATCGCCGTCTTCGGGTTGCTGAGCTGCGTCGTCAGGCCGGTCAGGAACGACTTGCGCGCGCTGCCGGCCGGCGCGGCCCGCGAGTCGTCCATCGCGATCGGGCGATCCGCGCCGCGCCAGATCTTCGACGCCATGTAGATCAGATACGCGCCGCCCGCGATCTTGAGCCCGACATAGAGCCATTCGACGGTCTGCAGCAGCGTATAGAGCCCGGCGAGCGCGACGCCGCCGAACGCGATGCCGCCGACACCCATGCCGAGCGCGGTGGCGAGGCCGTCGCGGCGCGACAGGCCGATCGAATTGCGCGCCACCAGCACGAAACTGGGGCCGGGAATCATGGCGCCGAGCCACAGCGCGGCGAGAATCGCGAATACGGCGGCCGTTGCAGTCATCGAAGTCTCCTCGAACGAAACGCCGCCGCGACGACGCCGCGCGCTCCTGCGTTCCAGCCGCCGATTCTGGCACGCCTTGCGCGCGGCTGAAAGCGCGACGCAAAGACCGACGGGCGCTGCTATGCTCGTAGAGGCACGCGCCGCGCGACGAGCGCGCCCGCGTGCGCCTCGCCGCGCGCGTTCCGCGTCCGTTCCCGTTGTCCGACGGCCTGCCCCGCCCACCGCCATGCGACCGCTTCGCCTGCTGCTTCCGCTTCTCGCCGCGCTGTCCGGCCCCACGCTCGCCGACGATTTGCCGCCGGCGATCGCCGCGCAGCTGCCGCCCGGCTATGAGCCGATGATCGCGCGCGAAGGGCCTGCGCTCGGCAACGGGCTGCGCAGTTTTCTCGTCGTCGTGCATCGGGCGGTCGACACGCGCGCGCAGCCGTCCCCGCGCCCGCTGCTGATCTACGAGGAACGGCCCGATCACGGCTATCGGCTCGCCGCGCGCAACGACAGCGTCGTGCTGCGCGCGAACGATGCGCCGCAGTGCGATCCGTTCGACCGGGAGGACGTCGCGGATCACGGGCTCGCGGTCAAGGGGCGCTATTTCACCGTGCAGAACGAGGTCGCATGCGGCCAGCACTGGAGCGACTACGTGACGTTCCGCTACGACGCGCGCACGCACGGCTGGCTGTTCGCGAACCGAGTCGACACCGAGTCGTTCCCGGTCGACGACAAGCCGGACCAGGTCACCGTCACGCGCGCCGATCCGCACCGGCCGGTGCCGTTCGCGCAGTGGCGCCGCAAGGAATGAAAACTGCGTGCGCGCCGCCCGGACATCGTCGGGCGGACGGACGCCGCCGTCGCATGCGGGCTCGCCCGCCCGCAGTTTCCCGATCCACCAGCGCAGGAGAACGCCATGACGCAACACTTCGACGCGATCGTGATCGGCACCGGCCAGGCCGGGCCGCCGCTCGCCGCACGGCTCTCGGCAGCCGGCATGACCGTCGCGATCGTCGAACGCGGCCGCTTCGGCGGCACGTGCGTGAACACCGGCTGCATTCCGACCAAGACGCTGATCGCGAGCGCGTACGCCGCGCAGCTCGCGCGGCGCGCAAGCGAATACGGCGTGTCGGTCGGCGGCGCCGTCACCGTCGACATGAAGGCCGTGAAGGCGCGCAAGGACCGGATCGCCGGCCGCTCGAACCACGGCGTCGAGCAATGGGTGCGCGGGCTCGAGCGCACGACCGTGTTCCAGGGGCACGCGCGCTTCGAAGGCGCGAAGACGGTGCGCGTCGGCGACGCGCTGCTCGAAGCGGACCGCATCTTCATCAATGTCGGCGGACGCGCGCAAATACCGCCGATGCCGGGCCTCGACACCGTGCGTTATCTGACCAACTCGTCGATGATGGACGTCGACTTCCTGCCCGATCATCTCGTGATCGTCGGCGGCAGCTACGTCGGGCTCGAGTTCGGTCAGATGTATCGCCGCTTCGGCTCGAAGGTGACGATCGTCGAGAAAGGCCCGCGGCTGATCCGGCGCGAGGACGAAGACGTCTCGGACGCGGTGCGCGAGATTCTCGAAAACGAAGGCATCGACGTGCAGCTCGACGCAAATTGCCTGAGCGCACGGCCCGACGGCGCCGGCATCGCGATCGGGCTGGACTGCGGCGGCAGCGGCCGCGAAGTGACGGGCTCGCATCTGCTGCTCGCGGTCGGCCGCGTGCCGAACACCGACGATCTTGGGCTCGACCGCGCGGGCGTCGATACCGACGAGCGCGGCTACATCAAGGTCGACGAGCAGCTGCGCACGAACGTCGACGGCATCTGGGCGCTCGGCGACTGCAACGGCCGCGGCGCGTTCACGCATACCGCCTACAACGACTACGAGATCGTCGCGGCGAATCTGCTCGACAACGATCCGCGCAAGGTCTCCGATCGCGTCCCCGCCTATGCGATGTATATCGATCCGCCGCTCGGCCGCGTCGGCATGACGCTCGCGGAAGCGAAACGAAGCGGCCGCAAGCTGCTGGTCGGCACGCGGCCGATGACGCGCGTCGGCCGCGCGGTCGAAAAGGGCGAAAGCCAGGGTTTCATGAAGGTGATCGTCGACGCGGACAACCACGCGATTCTCGGTGCATCGATCCTCGGCGTGACGGGCGACGAGGTCGTGCATACGCTGCTCGACGTGATGACGGCCGGGGCGCCCTATACGACGATCAGCCGCGCGATGCATATTCACCCGACCGTGTCGGAACTGCTGCCGACGCTGCTGCAGGATCTGCATCCGGTCGAATGATGCGAGTCGCGCGTGCGTGCGGATCGTGTACCGACGCAGCGATCGATCATGCGCGAAGCTGAACGCGTTCCTCGACGCGTTGAACGCATGGGACGGCCCGCCGTGGCTACCGATGCACTAACGCCGTGCGGTAGCGCCCGACGCTGCCGCGCCTATCCGGCTTTCCCGGACAGCCCGTGCATCGGCCGCCGCAGCGCGGCGTCGAACGGATTCGTGCGCGGGCCGATCGCCTCGGCCTGGCGGCGCAGCAGTTCGACGACCATCGGCATCCGGTCGTCGCCGAGGCGCGACGCGAGCGTACCGACGCTCAGCGCGCCGACCGGATAGCCGGTGCGATCGAGGATCGGCACCGCGACGCCGGCCATCCCGTCGAGCACGCCGCTGTTGCGGCCCGCGTAGCCGAGCTGCCGCACGCGGTCGATCTCGGTGCGCAGATAGACCTCGTCGAGCACGCCGTAGCCGCGAATGCGCGGCACGTTGAAGCGGATCACCTCCTCGCGCTCGGCTTCCGGCAGGAACGCGAGGATCGCGAGGCTGCCCTGCCCGACGCCGAGCGCGACGCGCCCGCCGATGTCGCCGGTAAACGACCGGATCGGAAACGGCCCCTCGCAGAGATCGAGGCACACCGCGTCGAAGCCGCTCTTCACGAGCAGGAAAATCGTCTCGCCGAGGCTCGCGCAGAGCCGCAGCAGCGCGGGCCGGCACAGCGTGCGCATGCTGCTCGGATTGCCGGCCAGCGCGGCGAGCGCGAAGAAGTCGACACTGAGCCGGTACAGCTTCGAGCGCTCGTCCTGCTCGACCATGCCTTCGGCGATCAGCGACTGCAGGATCCGATGCGCGGTGCCTTGCGTGAGGCCGACCGCCTTCGCGAGATGCGTGACGCGCACGCCGTCCTGCTGCATGCCGGCCAGCGCGCGCAGGATCGCGAACGCCCGCTGCAGCATGCCGGTGCCCGGCGCGCCGCCCGTGTCGGCGGCGTCGCCGTCGGCGGGCGCGGCGCGCGACGTTCCGGGCGAATGCGGTTCGTGCATGCCGGCTCTCCTCGACGATTTCATTGAACGGAATACGGAGCCGCCATTGTCGCCGCATGCGGACGCGCCCGGCATCCGGGTGTGCACGGGATTGACGGGCGTCTTTCGCGGGCCGCTCGGCCTTCATTCACCGGAACGATTTGCTCGCGCTTCGTCATCTCGTTCCATTGACCGGAATTTTTCGGAAATTCCTCTCGTTCAGCAGAATTCGAAATTGACGGTCCGAAATATGGCTGGCTAGAGTCCGCGTCAATGACGCACCGCCATCCGGTGTGCGAATCGGGAGTTCCCCATGTCGTTTCTCACGCTGACGGACCTGACGAAATCGTTCGGCGAGCTGACCGCCGTCGCCGACGTGAACCTCTCCGTCGAACAAGGCGAATTCGTGTCGCTGCTCGGCCCGTCCGGCTGCGGCAAGACGACGACGCTGCAGATGATCGCGGGCTTCGTCGACGTCACGCGCGGACGCATCACGCTCGACGGCCAGGACATCACGCACATGAAACCGAACCGCCGCGGGCTCGGGATCGTGTTCCAGAGCTACGCGTTGTTTCCGCACATGAGCGTCGCGGAGAATGTCGGCTTCGGGCTCGACATGCGCGGCGTCGACAAGGCCGAGCGCGCGGAGCGCATCCGCGCGGCGCTCGCGCTCGTGCGCCTCGATGCGCTCGCGCATCGCTTTCCGCGCGAGCTGTCCGGCGGCCAGCGGCAGCGCGTCGCGATCGCGCGCGCGGTCGTGATCGAACCGCCGGTGCTGCTGCTCGACGAGCCGATGTCGAATCTCGACGCGAAGCTGCGCGAGGAGATGCAGTTCGAGCTGCGCGCGATCCAGCGCAAGATCGGCACGACGACGATCATGGTCACGCACGATCAGTCCGAAGCGCTGTCGATCAGCGATCGCGTGGTCGTGATGGAAGCCGGCCGCATCACGCAGATCGACACGCCGTACCACGCTTACGAACGGCCCGAGAACCGGTTCGTGTCGCAGTTCATCGGCAAGGCGAACCTGCTGCCGGGCACGATCGTCGCGCACGACGGCGACGCGATCCGCATCGACCTCGGGCACGACCTCGCGGAGACGGGCCGCACCGCGCACCTGCCCGCGCACGAACGCGACGTGCGTGTCGGCGATCCCGTCTCGGTCTGCATCCGTCCGGAAAAGCTGCGGCTCTGCGCGCCGGGCGCAGGCCGCGTGGCCGCGACCGTCACGAGCCGCTTCTTCCTCGGCAGCCAATGGCTGTATCGCGTCGACAGCGCACTCGGCGAAGTGCTCGTGTGCTGCCAGAACGAAGGCGCCGAGCCGCTCGCGGAAGGCGCGCCGGTCGGCATCGACTGGCACAGCGACGCGGTGCGCGTGATGCGCCGGGAGGCCTGAATGGGACAGCCTACCCGCCCGCTGCAGGCCGACGGCGCACCGGCCGGCGTCGCGCCGCGCAGCGCGGCCGAGCCCGTCCCGGCGCGCGCGGCCGCCGGCCGCGCATGGCGCGCGCGCTGGCGTGCGCATGCGCCGCTGTGGCTGATGTGCGCGCCGGCGTTCGCGCTGTTCGCCGCGCTCGTGCTCGTGCCGCTCGCGATGACGTTCGCGTTGACGTTCTACCGCTTCGACCCGGCCACCGGCCCGATCGCCGCGTTCCAGTTCGGCAACTACGCCGAAGTGCTCGGCTCGCCCTACTTCCATACGATCTTCGCGCGCACGTTCGGCATCGCGGCGCTGACCACCGCGATCTGCGTCGCGATCGGCACGCCCGAAGCGTACGTGCTGTCGAAAATGCGCGACCCGTGGCGCTCGATGTTCCTGCTCGCGATCCTCGCGCCGCTGCTCGTATCGGTCGTCGTGCGTGCATTCGGCTGGAGCATGTTGCTGAACACGGGCGGACTCGTGAACCGCACGCTCGCGCTCGTCGGTCTCGGCCCGTACAAGCTCGAATACACGACGTTCGCGATCGTGATCGCGCTCGTGCACGTGATGCTGCCGTTCATGGTGATTCCCGTCTGGACGGCGCTGCAGCGACTCGATCCGCAAACCGAATACGCGGCGCTGTCGCTCGGCGCGTCGCCGTTCACGACGCTGCGCCGCATCGTCGTGCCGCAGCTGATGCCCGGCGTGCTGTCGGGCAGTCTGATGGTGTTCGGGCTGTCGGCGAGTGCGTTCGCGATTCCCGGCCTGCTCGGCGGGCGCCGGCTCAAGGTCGCGGCAACGGCCGTCTACGACGAATTCCTCGGCTCGCTGAACTGGCCGCTCGGCGCGACGATCGCGGTGCTGCTGCTCGTCGCGAACCTCGTCGTGATGCTCACCTACTACCGCGTGCTAGAACGCCGCTACGCGCGCAGCCTCGGAGGCGCTTCCCGATGAGAAAGAACGGCCCGTTCGCGCTCGCGTTCCATACGCTCGTGATCCTGTTCGTGCTCGCGCCGCTCGCGATCGTCGTGCTGGTCGCCTTCACGCCCGACGAAACGCTGACGCTGCCGACGCACGGCCTGTCGCTGCGCTGGTTCCGCGCGATTCTCGACTACCCCGACTTCGTCACCGCGTTCGCGAACAGCGTGAAGCTCGCGTTCGCCTCGGCGACGCTGTCGCTCGCGATCGCGCTGCCCGCCGGGCTCGCGATCGGCCGCGCGACGTTTCCCGGCCGCGCGTTCCTGAACGGATTGCTGCTGTCGCCGCTCGTGATTCCCGGCCTCGTGCTCGGCATCGCGCTGCTGCGGTTTTTCGCGCTGATCGGCGCGACGGGCTCGTTCGCGTGGCTCGTGGTCGCGCACATGATCGTGATCACGCCGTTCGTGATGCGTCTCGTGCTCGCGTCGGTCGCCGGCCTCGACCGCAGCGTCGAACAGGCCGCGTGCTCGCTCGGCGCCGATCCGTGGACGACGTTTCGCCGCATCACGCTGCCGATGATCGTGCCCGGCATCACCGGCGGCTGGCTGCTCGCGTTCATCAACAGCTTCGACGAGCTGACGATGTCGATCTTCGTCACGTCGCCGCAGACGGTCACGCTGCCGGTGCGCATGTACATGTACGCGACCGAATCGATCGATCCGATGATGGCGTCGGTATCGACGCTCGTCATCTTCATTACCGCCGGCGCGATGCTGCTGCTCGATCGCGTCTACGGCCTGAACCGCATCCTGATCGGCCAACACTGATGTCCATTCCCGCTTCCCGTTCCCCCGATGCCGCGGACGACGGCGCCCAGTTCGTGCGCCTCGCCGAACGCGACCGCGCGCGCATCGCGTTCACGCTCGACGGCCGGCCCGCGCATGCGCTCGCCGGCGACACCGTGCTCACCGCGATCCTCGTCGCGCAGCGTCGCGTGCGCGTCAGCGAATTCGGCGGCCGGCCGCGCGCTGGCTTCTGCCTGATCGGCGCGTGCCAGGACTGCTGGGTGCGCACGGAGGCCGGCGCGCGCGTGCGCGCGTGCTCGACGCCGCTCGTCGAAGGCATGCGGATCGTCACCGGCGCGCCGCCGGCCGCCACCGGAGACGCACGATGACGGACGCGCTGCGACCGGTGATCGTCGGCGCGGGGCCGGCCGGCGTGCGCGCGGCCGAAGCGCTCGTCGACGCGGGGCTGCGCCCTGTGGTGATCGACGAGAACGCGCGCTGGGGCGGCCAGATCTATCGGCAGCCGCCGGCGGACGGCGCGTTCGTGCGCGGCAAGCGCGCGCTGTACGGCTTCGATGCCGCGAAGGCCGACGCCGTCCACCGGACGATGGCCGCGCTGCTGCCGCACGTCGACTACCGGCCGAACACGCTCGCGTGGGCGTGCGGCGCGGGCCGCGTCGACACGCTGCAGGACGGCCGCGAGACGACCGTGCCGTACTCGCATCTGATCGTCGCGAGCGGCGCGACCGACCGCATGCTGCCGGTGCCCGGCTGGACGCTCGCGGGCGTCTACACGCTCGGCGGCGCGCAGGTCGCGCTGAAGGCACAGGGCTGCGCGATCGGCCGGCGCGTCGTGTTCGCGGGCACCGGGCCGCTGCTGTATCTGGTCGCGTATCAGTACGCGAAGGCCGGCGCGCAGGTCGCCGCCGTGCTCGACACGAGCCCGCTGCGCCGCCAGCTCACCGGCGCGCCCGCACTGCTGCGGTTGCCGTCGACGTTCGCGAAGGGGCTCTATTACATCGGCTGGCTGCGCGCGCACGGCGTCGCGATCGAAACGGGCGTCACGCTCGAGCGCATCGTCGGCGAGCGGCACGTCGCCGCGCTCGCGTGGCGCGCCGCGCGCGGCGACGCGCGGCGAACGATCGACTGCGACGCGATCGGCCTCGGCTTCGGGCTGCGTTCGGAAACGCAGCTCGCCGATCTCGCCGGCTGCCGGTTCCGCTTCGACCCACTCAATCGCGCCTGGCTGCCCGAGCGCGACGCAGCCGGACGCACGTCGGTGCGCGGCCTCTACGTTGCAGGCGACGGTGCCGGCATCGCGGGCGCTGACGCGGCCGAGGCGTCGGGACGACGCGCGGCGCTCGCCTTGCTCGACGATGCCGGGATCGTCGCGCCGCCGCACCGCGCAGCCGGCAAGCCCGATGCGGCGACGCTCGAGCGCACGCTGGCACGCATCGGCGCGTTCCGCGCGGGCCTCGAAACGGCGTTCGCGCCGCCCGTCGCGCTGGCCGCACAGTGCCCGGACGACACGATCGTGTGCCGCTGCGAGGAAATCGACGCCGGCACGCTGCGGCGCTGCATTCGCGGCGGCGAAGCGACCGAGCTGAACCGCCTGAAGGCGCTGACGCGCGCCGGCATGGGGCGCTGCCAGGGCCGCATGTGCGGCGATGCCGCCGCGCTCGTGCTGGCGGCCGAGACCGGCCGGCCTCTCGCGGACGTCGGCCGGTTGCGCGCGCAACCGCCCGTGAAGCCGTTCCCGATCGCGGCGGCACTTGCCGGCGACGACGTCGTCGCGATTCCCGACGAGGCGCGCGATGAGTGAGACCGGTCATTACGACGTCGCGATCGTCGGCGGCGGCCTCGTCGGTGCATCGACCGCGCTCGCGCTCGCGCGGCGCGGGCTGCGCGTCGCGCTGTTCGAGCGTCGCGACTGCGGTGCGCAGGCGAGCGGCGTGAACTACGGCGGCGTGCGCTGCCAGGGCCGTCCCGCCGAACAGCTGCCGCTGGCGCTGCGCGCACGGCGCATCTGGGATCGTCTGCCGGAACGGATCGGCATCGACGGCGAATTCGTCGTGTCGGGCCACCTGCGGCTCGCGCGCAGCGACGCCGATCTCGAGGCGCTCCACGCCTACGCGGCGCTCGCGGCCGAACACGGGCTGCCGCTGCGCGTGATGCACGGCGACGCGTTCCGCCGCCGCTATCCCTGGCTCGGCCGCGCGGCGCTCGGCGGTTCGCTCTGCGAGACCGACGGCCACGCGAACCCGCGCATCGTGTCGCCGGCCTTCGCGCGTGCGGCGCGCGCAGCCGGCGCCGACGTATTCGAGCACACGCCGGTCGACGACGTCCGGCACGACGGCACGCGCTTTCGGATCCACGCGCCCGGCCGCGCCTGCACGTCGACCTGGCTCGTCAATGCGGCCGGCGCCTGGGCCAACGCGATCGCCGCACGCTTCGGCGAAGCGGTGCCGATGGAGCCCATCTACCCGAACATGTGGGTGACCGAGCCGCTGCCGCCGTTCATCGAGCACAACCTCGGCGTCTACGGCGGCGGCGTCTATGCGCGGCAGGTCGCGCGCGGCAACTGCGTGATCGGCGGCGGACGCGGACACGGCGACGGCGAGTTCGGCCAGCCGTCCGTCGACACGACGCGCGCCGTGATGCGAGACGCATGCGCGCTGCTGCCCGCACTGCGCGACGCGCTGCTGATCCGCACGTGGAGCGGCGTCGAAGGCTGCACGCCCGACCACAACCCGATCGTCGGCGCGAGCCGCACGACGCCGAAGCTGCTGCACGCGTTCGGTTTTTCGGGCGGCGGGTTTCTGCTCGCACCCGGTGTCGGCGACGTGCTCGCCGATCTCGTGACGACCGGCGAAACCGTCACGCCGCTCGATGCGTTTTCGATCGGCCGCTTCGCGCCGCAAGCCGAACCGACCATCCCTTGCCGTCAACAGGAGACCCAACGATGAAACTGACCGGAACGATCGCGGCGGCCGCCGCGCTCTGCATCTCGGCCGCGGCCGCCTCCGCGCCCGCGTTCGCGCAAACCAAAACGATCTACGTCGGCATGAACGGCGGCCCGATGGAAAAGGCGTACACGAGCCAGGTGCTGCCCGACTTCGAGAAGGCCAACAACGTGAAGGTCGTCGTCGTGCCCGGCACGTCGTCGGACGTGCTCGCGAAGCTGCTCGCCAACCGCAGCAAGCCGCAGATCCACGTCGCGTTCCTCGACGACGGCGTGATGGCGCGCGCGGTCAGCCTCGGCGTGTGCCAGAAGCTCGACGATTCGCCGGTGCTGAAGGAGCTCTACCCGTTCGCGCGCATGAAGGACGACGTCGGCGCGGGCGTGCAGCTCGGGATGACGGGCATCGCCTACAACAAGAAACTGTTCGCGGAGAAGGGCTGGGCGCCGCCGACCTCGTGGATGGATTTCGCGAACCCGAAGTACAAGGGCAAGGTCGTGTTCCAGTCGGCGTCGAGCAGCACGTTCGGGCTGCACGGCTTCCTCGCGATCAACCGGCTGCTCGGCGGCAGCGAACAGAACGTCGAGCCGGGCTTCAGCAAGTGGGCGAGCACGGTCGGCCCGAACGTCGTCGAATACATCCCGAATTCCGCAAAGATCTCCGAGATGGTGCAGACCGGCGAAGCCGGCCTGTTCCCGCTCACGCCGACCGGCGTCGGCGATCTGCAGGACAAGGGCATTCCGGTCGCGTACGCGAACCCGAAGGAAGGGCCGGTGCTGCTGCTCGTCGACCTCTGCGTCGTCGCCAACAATCCGGACCCGCAGCTCGCGCAGAAGCTCGCGCAGTTCCTGCTGTCCGCGCCCGCGCAGACGAAGGCGGCCGAGGCCGGCAAGCAGATTCCGACCAACCGGATCGCGAAGATGCCGGCCGCGATGCAGCAGAGCCTCGGCAACATCGACGATCTGGTGCGCAAGGTGACGGTGGTCGACTGGACCGCGATCAACGCGCACCGCGCGCAGTGGGATACGCGCTGGAACCGGCAGATCGAGCGGTGACCGACACGCCGCGTGCGGGCCCGGCCGCGTGCGGCGCGACCATCATTTGCCGGAGTGATGACACTCCCCTTTTTTTGCGGATTTGACCGGAGCGGCAGCGCCGACAACACTCGTCGCGAGTGCCGCACCGGTTCCGAGACGGCACGCGTTCGCGTTCCCCACCCGAGTCCGCCATGTATTCAACCGACACCGTGCAGTCCCCGAGCGCCGCCCGGCCGCTCGCCGACCGGCAGCTTCGCCGGATCGTCATCGCCTCCGTCGCCGGCAACGCGATGGAGTGGTACGACTTTTTCGTGTACGGCACGGCCGCGGCGCTCGTGTTCGGCCACGTGTTCTTTCCGCCCGGCGCGTCGCCGCTCGCCGGCAGCCTCGCCGCATTTGCGGCGTTCGCGCTCGGCTTCGTCGCGCGGCCGCTCGGCGGCATCGTGTTCGGCCATGTCGGCGACCGCTACGGCCGCAAGGCGTCGCTGGTCTGGACGCTGCTGATCATGGGCGCGTCGACGTTCGCGATCGGGCTGCTGCCGACCTACGCGCAGGCCGGCATCTGGGCGCCGGCCGCGCTCGTCGTGCTGCGCCTGCTGCAAGGCATCGCGTCCGGCGGCGAATGGGGCGGCGGCGTGCTGATCATCAGCGAGAACGCGCCGCCCGAGCAGCGCGGCTACTACGCGGCATGGAGCCAGCTCGGCGTCGGCGGCGGATTCGTGCTGTCGTCCGCCGCGTTTCTCGCCGCGCAGACGCTGCCGAGCGACATGTTCATGACGTGGGGCTGGCGGCTGCCGTTCCTCGCGAGCATCGTGATCTTCGCGATCGGCATCTACATTCGCCGCCACCTGCCGGAAAGCCGCGACTACGAGCAGGCCGGCAAGCGCGGCGCGCATACGCATCTGCCGATCGTCGAGTGCATCCGCCGTCATCCGAAGGAAATCCTGCTCGCGATGGGCCTGCGCGTGGCCGAGAACGGCGGCGCGTACATTTTCCTCGCGTTCTCGCTCGTCTACGGCAAATACGTCGGCATCCCGAACGGCGTGATGCTGACCGGCGTGATGATCGCGATGATCGTCGAGATGGGCGCGATGCTCGCGTGGGGCCGGCTGTCCGACCGGATCGGCCGCAAGCCCGTCTACCTGATCGGCGCGCTCGGCCTGGTCGCCTGCGCATTTCCGTTCTTCTGGCTGCTCGACACGCGCGTGACGCCGCTCGTCTGGCTCGCGCTGACGGTGTGCACGGCCGTCAGCCACGGCGCGATGATCGGCACGCTGCCGGCGCTCGTCGGCGAGCTGTTCAGTACCGAAGTGCGCTACTCGGGCGTCGCGCTCGGTCATGAAGTCGCGTCGATCTTCGCGGGCGGGATGTCGCCGCTGATCGCAACCGCCTTGCTGCAGCGCTATCAGGCGTCCTGGCCCGTCTCGCTGTTTCTCGTCGCGCTCGGGCTCGTGACCGTCGCGACGCTGTGCGCGATGCGCGAGACGCACGTCGTGCGGGCGGCCGACGCGCGCGGCGGCGACGCGTGACCGCGCGGCCGCCGGTCGTGCGCGGCGGCGGTCGTATCCGCCGCGTCGACCGCGCGGCGGGCCGCTCATGCGCTCGCATCCTCGCGACGGCGCGCGCCGTCGAACGTCGGTGCCAGCCCGAGATGCTCGAGCAGCCGCGCGAACTCGCCGAGCCGCTGCCGCATGTAGGCGGCGACGTCGACGTCCGCATAGTCGTGAAACCCGGCACCCGTGCGCACGCCGTCGCGGCCGGCGTTCATGTTGCGCACGACGCCGTCGGCCGGAGCGAAGCGCGGCCCGATCTCGCCCGCCAGATACGTCGACGCGTAATAGAGGATGTCGCAGCCGCCCCAATCGATGAACTCGAGCAGGCCGAGCACCGCGAAGCGCGGGCCGAAGCCGGTGCGGATCGCGGTATCGATGTCCGCCGCGCTCGCCACGCCTTCCTCGACCATCCGCGCGGCTTCGTTCATCGCGAGCGCCTGGATGCGCGGCACGATATAGCCGGGCGCCGGCCCGCAGATCACCGGCTTCTTGCCGATCCGCACCAGCAGCGCGGCGAGTTCGTCGACCACGTGCTGCGCGGTCGCGTCGCTGCGACTGATCTCGACGAGCGGCATCAGCAGCGCCGGGTTCAGCCAGTGCGCGTTCAGCACACGCGCCGGCCACGCGACGTCGCGCTGCAGTTCGGTGACGACGAACGTCGACGTCGTCGACGCAATCGTCGCATCGGCATCGACATGCGCTTCGAGCCAGCGCAACGCGTCGGCCTTCGCATCGAGCACTTCGGGCAGCGCCTCGAACACGACCTGCGCATCGCGGATCGCGTCGGCCGCGCCGTCGCGCGCGACGTGCGCGATCCGCGCGAGCGCGGCGTCGGCCTGCGCGGCATCGATGCGGCCGAGCGCGACCTGCGCGTGCAGCGGCCGTGCGAGTTCGTCGCGCGTACGCCGGTCGAATGCAAGCCGGCCCGCCGCATCGCGCGCCTTGAAGTCGATCAGCGTCACCTCGAGCCCCGCGAACGCGAAGGCGAGCGCGATGCCCTGCCCCATGCGGCCCGCACCGAGCACATGCACGCGCGTCAGTTCGGCGGCCGGCATCATGCGGCGTCTCCCGTCTCGAGCAGCGTGCGCATCGCGTCGCGCGACAGCGCCGCGAGCCCGAGCCGCTCCAGCGTGCGGCCCTCCGCATACAGGTCGCGCGCGGCCACGGCGCCCGCGATCGCGAGCAGCCCCTGTGCGACGGGCGTCGGCACGCCGGCCCAGCGTCCGCACGACACGAGGAAGGACAGGCCGAGCCGCGTGTCCTCGAGCATGTAGCGATGCGCGCGCAGATCGATCTTCTCGCGCCAGTCGCCGCTGTCGGTCAGCTTGCCGTGCGCGCCGCGTCCGTACATCCATTCGTCGCCGTCGGCCGCGTAGTGATCCGCGAGCGGAAAGTGCGGCGCGCGATAGCCGAGCGCCTCGCGCACCGCGATTCGCTCCGCGTCGAGCGCGTTCGTCACCGCGCGGATCGACGGCTGCGTGCCTTCGTTGTGGATGTCCCATGCGTCGAAGTGTTCGAGCGGCCCCGCGTTCATCAGGATCAGCGGCGGATGGATCACCGGCCCGGCATTCATGAGCGCGCCGGACAGCGCGTCGTCGAGCGGCTCGACCGACGGATAGCCGGCGCGCAGCACGTCGAACGCCCAGCTTGCCTCGCGCGCGGGAAACACGCCCGTCGGCAGGCGCGTCGCATACGCGCTGATCACGACGTTGCCGTCGCCATGCTTGCGCACCAGATACGGCAGCGTGCCCGTCTCCGCGAAGGCGAAGCGTGCACGGTTGCCCGCGCGCGCCGCCGCACGCGCGAAGACGAAGCTGCCGAACGTGCCGGGCGGCAGGAACACGACCTGGCCGTCCTCGAGCAGCGGCGCGACGTCGGCGGCCAGCGCGTCGTGCGATGTCGCGGGCAACGGCACGACGACGAGCTGTGCGCCGCGCAGCGCGGCGCCGAGATCGTCGGTTGCGCGAATCGCGCCGCGCGCGTCGTCGACCGGCACGGTGCGCGTGCCGCGCGCGTCCGTCACCGTCAGCGCGCCGAGCGCGCGCAGTCGCGCGTGCGGCGCGCGATCGCGCCGCCACCACGCGACATCGTGCCCCTTCTCGAACAAATCGATCGCGGCCGCATGGCACCCGTGGCCGCCGCCCAGTACACAAACCTTCATCGTCGTCTCCCGGTGAATGAGTGGTTCCGAGACTACGCGGCCGCCCGTGCCGCGTCGCTTCAAAACGCGCAACGGCGCGCCCGATCGCGCAACGCAATCGCGTACGTGTGCAGCCGGCCGCTGCGCAGCCCTACCCGACACGAGGCCCGCGTATGGACATCGCCCTTTCCCGACACGCACCGAACCGGCTCGGCACGCTGCATGCACCCGACGAAGTCGAACGCGCGGTCGCGCACCGGCTCGGCCCGCACCGGATGGCCGCACAGGGCCGCGATCCATTTCACGCGGAGCTGTACGAGGTGCCGCTGCACCATGGCGCGCTGCTCGAGCTCTGCTACGGCCGCGAGACGCGTATCGACTTCGGCGACGATGCCGACCACTTCCTGTTCCGGCTGACGTTGTCGGGCAGGTGCGAACTGCAGGCGGGACAAGCGATCGTGCACGCGGGGCCCGGCGAACTGACCGTGTCGTCGCCGGCGCGCGCGAGCCGGCTGCGCACGAGCCGCGATTGCCGCAACCTCGTGCTGCGGCTCGAACGCCGCGCGCTCGAACGCAAGCTGCAGGACATGCTCGGCACGACGCTCGCGCGGCCGCTCCAGTTCGAAGTCGATGCGGGCCGCCACCGCGCCGGCGCCGCGCTCGTGCTACCGACCTTCGACTATCTGTGCCGGCTCGGTACGCAGCCCGCACTCGGCGCGGCCGCGGCGACGTTCCGCGCGGATCTCAGCGCGTGGCTGATGTCGCTGCTGCTCACGCATCTGCCGCATTCGTACAGCGACGCGCTCGTGCGCGGCACGCCTCCGCTGCCCGCGCCGGTGCGCCGCGCATGCGCGCACGTCGATGCGCATCTCGGCGAGCCGCTCGCGCTCGCCGCCCTGGCGCGCGTCGCGGGCGTCGCGCCGCGCACGCTGCAGCACGCGTTTCGCACCTTCCTGAACACCACGCCGGCCGCGTACGTACGCGAACGCCGGCTCGCCGCCGTGCACGCGGCGCTGCAACGCGGCGACGCGCGCAGCGTGACCGACGTGCTGCTCGCGCACGGCATTCACGGTTTCGGTCATTTCGCGAAGGCGTATGCGCGGCGTTACGGCCATCCGCCTTCCGTCACTGCGAGGCAACCGCGATGACGCCTTCCGTTCCCGGCCGCCCGCCGCCGACCGATGCCGACGCGTGCGACGGATTGCGCGTGCAGGACCTCGATCTGAATCTGCTGAAGACGTTTCGCGCCGTCTACGCGGAGCGGCACGTCGGCCGCGCGGCGCTGCAGCTCGGCGTCACGCAGCCGTCCGTGAGCCATGCGCTCGGCCGGCTGCGGCTGATGTTCCGCGACGCGCTGTTCGTGCGCACCGGCACCGGTGTCGAACCGACGCCGCGCGCCCAGCGGCTCGCCGTATCGGTCGATCAGGCGCTCGCGATCCTGCAGCACGTGCTCGACGAAGGGTGCCGTTTCGCGCCCGACACGACGCAGCGCGTGTTCCGGCTGCACATGAGCGACTTCGCGGCGAGCGCCTTCCTGCCGACGCTGCTCGCCGAATTCGAGCGCCGCGCGCCGGGCGCGGTGATCGAGACGCTGCACGTCGATGAATGCCAGCTGAACGTCGCGCTCGAATCGGGCCGCATCGATTTCGCGCTCGGTCACTTCGCCGACGCGTCGAGCCATTTCCAGCGCACCGCGCTGTTGCACGAACGCTGCGTACTGCTGATGCCGCGTCGCACCGCGCGGCGCGTCGCGCTGCCCGACGATTTCGTGCTCGACGGCGATGCACCCGACACGCTGCGCTTCGTCGCCGTCACCTCGCATCCGCAATCGATGCAGCTGCTCGACCGGCACGGTCTGATGCCGCGCGTGCGCGTGGCGCTGCCCGATTTCATGGTGGTGCCCGCGCTGCTGCAGCGCGGCGACTACGCGCTGATCCTGCCGGAGACGATCGCGCTCACGTTCGCCGCGCAGCAGCCGTGCACGCTCCACGCTGTCGCCGGCGCCGGCGAATGGGCGGTCAATGCGTACTGGCACCGGCGCTTCGATGCCGATCCCGGTCATCGCTGGCTGCGTGCGCTGCTGCTCGAACTGTTCAGCATCGGCACGCTCGCACCGTTCGACGCATGGCTCGCGCCACAGCCGCCCGCGTGCGCGTGAGCGCGCGGGACTGCGCCCCCGTGCGCGCCGCCATGCGTTCAGAACGACGTGACGATGCCGGCGACGAGCGAGCTCGCGGTCGCGCCCGCTGCGGCGACCGCGACGCCGCCGCCCGCCGCGCCGTTCACGACGAAGCGCGCATGCGCGCCATTGCGCACCATCGCCGCGCCCGTGTACAGCACCGTACGTTTCGACAGCGGATAGTCGAGGCGGATGCCGTACGAGTCGGCATTGCCGTCGCTGTCCGCGACCTTCCGGTAATGGCCCGCGCTCAGCAGCAGCGACGCGCGCCCGATCGGCACCGTCGCGCTGAGTTCGACGATGTCGCTGTGCGGATACGCGCTCTGCGCATCGATCGCGGCCGCGACGTCCGACCCGCCGCGATGCCGCAGATAGAGCGCGGCGATCTTCACGACGCGGAAGTCGTACGAGATCGCGCCGAGCGTGTAGTTGCCGTTCGCGGCGCGACTCGTCGCACCGAGCGTCGACGCGGCGACCGGACTGAACTTCTGCTGCATGTAGTCGACGTCGATCGACAGGCCGCCGCGTACGTAGTTGATGCCCGCGCCATAGGTATCGCCAAGCGTCGACGGCTGCCCGGCCGCGCCGTTCGCGCCGCGTGCGGCCATCGCGCGCAGCATGAAGCCCGCGTAGCGCGGCGACGTATAGCGCAGCGAGTTGCGCACGCGCAAAAACGCCGGGCCGACGAAGTTGTTCGTCGCGTTGCCCCATGCGAGCCCCGCGCCGAGGCCGGGCAGGCTGTACGTGACGAGCGTCGTGTGCAGGATCGTATAGAGCTCGCCGAACTGCACGCCGCCGAACGGGCCCGTGATGCCGACCCAGGCTTCGCGACCGAACAGCGCGTTCGGGTTCGACAGCGCGCCGCTGGCGGCGTTGAAGCCGTCTTCGAGCTTGAAGATCGTGGCGTAGCCGCCGCCGAGATCCTCGACGCCCTTCAATCCCCACTGCGACGCCCACAGATTGCCGCTGCCCATCCGGGTCACATGGTTCGGCCCCGCATTCGCGTATTCGATCGCGGTGTCGATGCGCCCGTACAGCGTCACGCTCGATTGCGCAGCCGCCGGCAGCGCCGCGCTGGCGAGGAGCGCGGCCAGCAGTACGGCGAGCCTGCCGGCGCGCCCGTTCGAATCAGTCATCTTCGTCGTCCCGTAGAAAGTGCGGCGCACGCATGCCATGCGACGCATCGTGTGAAACGCGTTCGCAGTCGCTGGCGAACGGCATCGGTCAAAACCGGCCCGAGTCTAGGAACGACAATTTCGGACGTCGACGCAACGCGCTCTATAACGCTTATAGATGCGCCGCATGATGCGCGTGCGCCCCGCCCGACGTGCCGCGCGCGATGCACCGCGCGCGCGACCCTGGTGTTTTCTTTATCGGCGTCGGTGAATGTACGTGTCGCGCCGCTGTCACTCCGGCTATGGCAACCGAAATTGGCCGACTACGCTGCGTGTCCGATTGTGCGATCCCCGACCTTTTCGACCGTTTCGACCTTTTCGCACCGCGACGGCGGCCGCCAGCGGGACCGGCGCCGCGCATTCCCCTCGCCCGCTGCTGGAGAATCCGCATGTCCGCATCCCTGCCCCGCGCTGCCGACGGCAAGCGCTATACGTACGAGTGGTACGTCGTCGTCATCTGCATGCTTGCGTACGTCTTTTCGTTCGTCGATCGCCAGGTGCTCGTGCTGATGATCGAACCGATCAAGCGCGACCTGCATCTGACCGATACGCAGTTCAGTCTGCTGAACGGCTTCGCGTTCTCGCTGTTCTACGCCGTGATGGGGCTGCCCGTCGCCTATCTCGCCGATCGCTATGCGCGCCCGCGCATCATCTCGCTCGGCATCGCGCTGTGGAGCATCGCGACCGCGCTGTGCGGGCTCAGCCAGCACTTCGTGCACATGTTCGTCGCGCGCATGGGCGTCGGCGTCGGCGAAGCCGCGCTGTCGCCCGGCGCCTATTCGATGCTCGCCGACTACTTTCCGAAGGAGAAGCTCGGCCGCGCGATCGCCGTGTATTCGCTCGGCTCGTTCATCGGCGGCGGCGTCGCGTTCCTGATCGGCGGCTACGTGATCGCGCTGCTCAAGCATGCGAGCGCGTTCACGCTGCCGATCGTCGGGCAGGTGCATGCGTGGCAGGTCACGTTCCTGATCGTCGGGCTGCCCGGCCTGCTCGTCGCGCTGCTGTTCGTCGCGACCGTGCGCGACCCGCAGCGCAAGGGGCTCGCGCAGGATCGTTCCGGCGCCGTGCGGCGCGTATCGATGCGCGATTCGCTGCGTTTCGTCGGCACGCATCGCGCGACGTTCGCGTGCCACTATCTCGGCTTCTCGTTCTATGCGATGGCGCTGTACTGCCTGCTCAGCTGGACGCCCGCGTTCTATATCCGCCGTTTCGGGATGACGGCCGTCGAAGCCGGCTATACGCTCGGCATCGTGTTGCTCGTCGCGAACACGGCCGGCGTATTCTGCGGCGGCTGGCTCAACGACTGGCTGCTGCGGCGCGGCCGCGTCGATGCGCCGATGCGCGCCGGCGCGATCGGCGCCGCATGCATGATCGTGCCCGCCACGCTGTTCACGCAGCTCGATGCGCTGCCGGCGTCGCTCGCCATGCTCGTGATCGCGATGTTCTTTGCGTCGTTTCCGATGCCGACGTCGACCGCCGCGATGCAAACGCTCGCACCGAACCAGATGCGCGCGCAAATCTCCGCGCTGTTCCTGCTCGTCTCGAACCTGATCGCGCTCGGCATCGGCACGACCGTCGTCGCGCTGTTCACCGACCGCGTGTTCGGCACACCGGCGGCGGTCGGTCACTCGATGTCGATCGTCAACGTCGCGGCGGCCGCGCTCGCTGCGCTGCTGCTCGGCGCCGGCTGCCGCCACTATCGCCGCAGCCTCGAGCGCGAGCGCGGCCACGTGCAGGCGGCCGCACCCGCCGCGGATAGCGCGGCCGGCGCGATCGCCGCGCCCGGCTCGGCTGCGCACTGAGCCCGTTCACACCCACGAGTTATCCATCCAACTGATTAGGGCATCGTTTTTTAATCGATTTGATTTATGCGATGCCGCTCCCTATTCTCGATCGCATCACGGCGCGACGGGTGTCGCGCCGGCTTTCCCGATCCCCACGGAATCGACTCATGCAAGCCAATCGCCACCAGGTCCGGATCGACGCGCTGATCGACGCGGCGCAGGACATCCGCTGTTTCCGCGTGTCGCGCGTCGACGGCCAGCCGCTCGACGCATACGAACCGGGCGCCCATATCGACGTCACCGCGCCGTCCGGCATCACGCGCCAATACTCGCTGTGCGGCCGCCCCGACGAGCGCGGCAGTTATCTGTTCGCCGTGAAGAAGGAAACGCAGTCGCGCGGCGGGTCGCGTTCGCTGCACGACGACGTCCGCGTCGGCACCGAGCTGTCAATCGGCACGCCGCGCAACCTGTTCCGGCTCGCCGACGACGCGAGCGAACACGTGCTGATCGCAGCCGGCATCGGCATCACGCCGCTGCTGTCGATGGCGTATGCGCTCGCGCAGCGCGGCGCCCGCTACCGGCTCCACTATTTCGCGCGCAGCCGCGACCATGCGGCGTTCGTCGACGAACTGTCGGCCGAACCGTTCGCATCGCACGTGACGTTCCATTACGGCGTCGAGCGCGACGCGCTTGCGCGCGAACTCGGTCGCTGCGTCGAATCGGTCGACGCGCAGGCACACGTGTACACCTGCGGCCCTGCGCCGTTCATGGACGCGGTGATTGCCGCCGCCGCGACGCGCGTGCCGGACGACGCGATCCATCTCGAGCGCTTCGCGGCCGAATCGGTTGTCGCCAGCGACGCCGCCAGCGCAAGCGCATCCGAAGGCTTCGAGGTGCGGCTACAACGCAGCGGTCAGTCCGTGCGCGTCGCGCCCGACACGTCGATCGTCGACGCGCTCGCGCGTATCGGCATCGAAGTCGACACGTCGTGCGGCGAAGGCGTGTGCGGCACCTGCATGGTGCCGGTCGTCGACGGCGAGCCCGACCACCGCGATCACTGCCTCAGCAAGGCCGAACGCGCGAGCAATTCGGTGATCTGCTGTTGCGTGTCGCGCGCGCGCTCGCCGGTGCTCGTGCTCGATCTATAAACGGCGCGCGGCCGCGAGCGCGTCACGCGCCGTCGAAGCGTTCGACGATCTCCGCAAGCAGTGCACGCATCCACGTAATGCCTTCGTCCTCGTGGAAATGCTCATGCCAGTGCATCGTCACCGGGGCGGGCGGCAGCGGCACCGGCAGCGCGTAAAGCCGGAACGCGTTGCCGCGGTTCAGGATCTGCGCGAGCCGCTTCGGCAGCGTGGCATACAGGTCCGTTACCTGCAGCACGCCCGGCAGTGCGACGAAGTGCGGCACTTCGAGCGCGACGTTGCGGCCGACGCTCTGCGCGCGCAGCGCGTCGTCGAGCGCGTGATGGCTGTGCTCGACCGACTTCACGTTGACGTGCGCGGCCCGCACGAACTGCTCGAGCGTCAGTGCTGCGCCGCTCGGCAATCCGCGCCGGCGGCCCGTCATGCAGACGTAGGTTTCCTCGAACAGCAGCTGATGGCGCGTGCGCGGCATCAGCTCCGGCAGATTGCCGATCGCGAAATCGAGCCGGCTCGCGCGCAGCGCTTCCTCGATCGCCTCGACCGGCATCGGCTGCACACTGAGCGTCACGCGCGGCGCGCGCTCGCGCAGTGCGCGGCAGATCGCGGGCAGATACGCCATCTCGCCGGCATCCGACAGCGACAGCCGGAACGTGCGCGTGCTCGTCGCCGGATCGAAGCGCTCCGCATAGCGCAGCGCGACGCGCACCATGTCGAGCGCCTTGCCGACGATGCCCGCGAGTTCGAGTGCGACGGGTGTCGGCTGCATGCCCGCGCGCGTGCGCACGAACAGCGGATCGTCGAACAGCGTGCGTAGCCGTCCGAGCGAATAGCTGACGGCCGGCTGCGACAGCGCAAGCCGCTCGCCGGCCTTCGTCAGGTTGCGTTCCTCGACGATCGCCTGGAACACCCGCAGCAGGTTCAGATCGAGATGATCGACCGACGTCATGCAGCCTCCGCTATTCGTCAAATTGATGCGTGAACGCATTCTAAATCAGTGAAGCGGATGCGACGACCGACGGCTGCGCGGCCGGCGCACGGCGCGCGGTTACGCGACCGGGCGGCGGAACATGTCGACGATCAGCGCGCGTAGCCACGCGATACCGGGATCCGCCGAAAACTGCGCGTGCGTATGCAGGTCGATTTCGATCGGCGGCAGCACGAACGGCAACGGCAGGATCCGGAATGCGCGGCCGCGGTTGAAGCGCTCCGCGACGCTGCGCGGAAAGATGATCGCGAGATCGGTATGCTGGACGATCTCCGGCGCGACGATGAAATGCGGCAGGCGCAGCACGATGGTGCGTTCGACCTGCAGCTCGTCGAGCCAGGTTTCGACCATCCGGTGCCCGGTCGCGTCGCTGCTCGCATAGATATAGCGCAGCGCGGCCAGGTCGGCCTGCGTCGGCGTGCGCTTGCGCAGCGGATGCCCGGCACGCACCATGCACACGTGCTCGTCCGTAAAGAGCGGCTCGCTCACGCATCCTGGGCCCGGATCCGGCACATAGCCGAGCGCGAGATCGATCTCGCCGCTGCGCATCGCGGCACCGACCGCTTCCACAGCGGCGCTCGCGATCTCGACGCGCACGCCCGGTGCGACTTCCGCGAGCCTCGCGAGCAGCGGCGGCAGGAAGTAGAACTCCGACATGTCCGACATCGAAATGCGGAACACGCGGCTCGCGGTGGCCGGATCGAAATGCGCGACCTGCTGCACGGCGAGGTCGATGATGTCGAACGCGCGCGTCAGCGGCCCGTGCAACTGGCGCGCGGCATCGGTCGGCGCCATGCCGGCCGGCGTACGCACGAACAGCGGATCGTCGAACAGATTGCGCAGCCGCCGCAGCGCGTGACTGACGGCCGGCTGCGTCAGCCCGAGCCGTTCGCCGGCCGCGGTCAGGCTGCGCAGTTCCGAGATCGCGAGGAACACGCGCAGCAGATTGAGATCGGTGACGACCGGATGGGACTTGTTCATGGCGCTCGTGAACCGCCGGTAGGATGCGCGACGCCGCGCGCCGGGCGCCGTGTCGCGTGCAGGTCACCGCGGACGGCCGGCGCCGCGCAGCGCGCGGGCTATTCGGCGCATGTTATCTCACAAACGCGGCTCGCCATCGGGAAGTGCGGCGTCGCACCGGTAAACGGCGGCAAGGCCTCGAAGTCGCGGCGCATCAGCATGCGCACTGGCGATGCGAGCGCGTCGGCCAGCGCGCCTGCATCGTCGAACACGACCTTGTTGCGCTGCATGGCCCGCGCGCGCGGGACCGGCAGCGCGCTTCGATAGTCGATGCGCGTATAGATCTCGATCTCGCGAATGCCGGGCAGTTGCGCCATCAGCGGCGGATGATGGTCGAGATAGTGCGACAGCCACGCGTTGGCGTCCGCGGCCTCGCCCTCGTAGCTGACGAGGTACGTGCAGCATTGCGCGCCCGCGCCTGTGCCGGCCAGCGGCACGCGGCGCACCGCCATCGCCTGCTGCGCGACGCGCAGCCCGGCGGCGGCGCAGCGTTCGACGAACGCGCGCGCCGCGCCGGCCGGCGCGAGCATCGCTTCGAGTGCGTCGAGATCGTCGAAATAGCATTGCAGCACGCATGCGGGCGAACGCGGACGCGGCACCGGATCGGCGCGATCGGCCGCGAATGCGACCGGCCGGTGCACGATCCATCGCGCGAGCCCGCGCATGCCGCGCAACGCGTCCGGTGCCGGCGCGACGTCGGGCGACGCCGCGTGCGCGTCGTCGTCGCCGTGCTCGGCAATCAGGAACAGGCACACCTCCATGCGTCACCCCGCGTGCACGGCAAGCGGATGCGCGAGCCGATGAAACGCGCGGCCGAAATAGATCAGTCCGTCGCCGGGCGAGCGCAGCGCGATATGGTCGATCTCGACGAACATCACCGAATGCGAGCCGACCGCCTTGCTGTCGATGATGTGCCCTTCCAGGCTGACGTTCGCGTCGGCGAGCACGGGCACGCCGGTCGCGCCGTCGACCCAGCGCGTATCGTCGAAGCGCGCGTCGCCGGGCGTTTGCGTCATGCCGGCAAACGCCTGCGCGATCGACTCGCACCCGGACGGCAGCAGATTGATCGCGACGCGCCCGTTGCCGCGCATGATGTCGTGCGCGCGGCTGCCGCGGTTGATGCAGACGAGCATCGTCGGCGGCGCATCGGTCACCGAGCAGACCGCGCTCGCGGTGATGCCCCAGCGGCCGCGCGCGCCGTCGGTCGTGATGACGTTCACGCCGGCCGGCAGGCGCGACATCGCCTCGCGAAAGTTTCGCCGGACGTCGTCGAGGGGAGTCGAATGATTCATGGATGGCTCCTGTTCGTCAAAACGCATAGCGGTGGCGTTCACGGATACGGCGTGACGGGATCGACGCCGGCGAACAGCGCGCCCGAGCCGTCGTAGGTCGCTTCGCCGAGAAACGCGTGCTGCGTGACGACGATCGAATCGCGCACCAGCTGCTGCAGGCGGTTTTCGCGGTAGATCGCCGCCGTTCCCGCGAGCTGATAGGCCTGCATCACGACCTTCGCGCAGACCTGTGCCGCATGCGTCGCGCTCAGGCGCAGCAGATTCGCCTGCGACGGCGAAACGGGCCGACCCGCGACGAGCGACGCCCACACCTGTTCCGCAGTCTCGTAGAAAAAGGCGCGCGCACTGCGCCAGTCGGCCTCGGCCTTCGCGAGGCCTGCGCGGTAGTACGGCCGGTCGCCGAGGCGCGGCGCGCCCGTCGTGGTCTTCGTCGCGCCGGACATCGCGGTCAGCAGATCGAGCGCCGCGCGCGCGAGGCCGACGTTGACGGCCGCATGAACCTGCGCCTGATACGCGACGGCCGGATAGCGGTACAACGGTTCGTCGACGGTCGGCTCGCCGCCGCGCACGAAGGTCCATGCATCGGCGACGAACGTGTCGTCGAGCGCGAGGTCGTGGCTGCCGGTGCCCTGCATGCCGACCACGCGCCAGTTCTCGACGATCTCGACTTCGGCGGCCGGAAACACCGCGGTGAACGGCTTGCCCGGCGCGCCTCCGCCTTCGCCCGCGGCACCGCCGATGCCGACGCCGATCCAGTCGGCCCCTTTGCAGCCGCTCGCGAAACGCCAGCGCCCCGACACACGATAGCCGCCCGGCACGCGTTGCGCGGGCTGCAGCGGATAGAGGCCGCCCGCGAACACCTGGTCCGGCCCGCTCGCATAGATCGTACGCTGCGTGTCGAGCGGCAGCGCCGCGAGATACGTGTTCGCGGAGCCGAACGCGGCGACCCACGCGGCCGAGCCGTCCGCGACGGCGATCCGCTCGAGCATCGCGACGAACTCATGCGGGGGCAGCGCATCGCCGCCGAACTGCTTCGGCGTGCCGGCGCGGAAGATGCCCGCGCGCTTCATCAGCGCGATCACGTCGCGCGGCACATGCGACAGCCGGTCGAACTCGTCGCGCCGCCGCTCGACTTCGGCAATCACCGCATCGAGCGGCAGCGGCGACGTGTCGTCGGTTTGCGGCGCCAGCCCGGAAGGCGCGGCCTGCTCGAATGGGCGAACGACGGTTGAAGTTTGCATGGCGATGTCCTGATCCTGAATTGACGAAGGGAAAGCGAAGAGGCAAGCGGCGTTCAGCGCACGCGGTGCGCGTCGCGCGCCGCCTTCGGATAGGTTTCCGGCGCGATACAGGTCGCGACGATGGTGATCGCGCCGAGCACGATCAGATAGATGACGATCGGCGCCGCGCTGCGGTAGTGCGCAAGCAGTGCGGTCGCGATCATCGGCGACAGGCCGCCGCCGAGCACCGACGCGATCTCGCGTCCGATGCCGAGCCCCGAGAACCGCAGCCGCACCGGCAGCAGCTCGCTGATGAACGCGGGCTGCGCGCCTTCGAGAATCCCGATCGCGACGCTGTTCGCGAGGATCAGCGCGGCGAGCACATACTCGAACCGGCCCGACTGCAGCAGCACGAAATACGGGTAAGCGATCAGCACGACGGCGATTGCGCCGAACAGGTACACCGGCTTGCGGCCGATCCGGTCGGTGAGCCGCCCGGCCGCGAGCGTCACCGGAATCATCAGCAGCATCGAGATCACGAGCCCGCTCAGCAGCCACGACGCGTCGAGACCGATGAACTTGCCGTAGGCGAGCGAAAACGAGAAGAGCAGGTACGACACCGCGCCTTCGCCGAAGCGCAAGCCGAACACGGTCGCGACCGCGCGCGGGCACTCGCGCAGCACGTCGACGAGCGGTGCCGCGCTCGCGTGCTGCTCGGAACGCACGTGCTCGAACGCCGCACTTTCGCCGACCGAGCGGCGCATCCACAGGCCGAAGCCGACCAGCACGATGCTCGCGAGAAACGGGATGCGCCAGCCCCAGCTTTCGATGTCGGCAACGGGCAAGCGCTGCACGAGCAGAAACGCGGCGGTCGACAACACGAAGCCGAACGCGGCGCCGCACGGGCTCCACGCGGCGAGCGCACCGCGCCGCTCGGCGGGCGCGTTCTCGTGGATCAACAGGATGCTGCCGCTCCATTCGCCGCCCGCGGCGAGCCCCTGCAGCACGCGCAGCAGCACGAGCGCGATCGGCGCGGCGATCCCGATCTCGCGATAGGTCGGCAATAACCCCATCCCGGCAGTCGCGACGCCCATCGTCAGCATCATCACGGTCTTGCGGCCGTACCGGTCGCCGATGTGGCCGCACAGCAGGCCGCCGATCGGTCGCGCGACGAAGCCGACCGTGAAGCCGCCGAACGCGGCGATCGTGCCGGTCAGCGGATCGGTGCCGACCGGAAAGAACAGCTTGCCGAACAGCAATGCGGCGGCCGTGCCGTACAGAAAGAAGTCATACCATTCGAGCGCTTGTCCGACCACCGCGGTCGTGACCGCACGGCGAACCGAACCGGCTTGGCGGGAGACGGATAGCGTGACCGTCGAGGTGGGTGCGGATGAGTTCATCGGAGGTTTCCGAAAAGAATGTCAGGGATCCTGCTGAACCGGCAGTCGGCGGCAGCCATGCGATCGAATCGATGCTGCGTGCGACCCACGATAAGAGCGGCCCCCGATCGCGGTCAAATTACCGCCAAAAATGCCCGTCATGAATCGCGTGCATGGTCGCCGCGCGGCGAACGCCGCCATCGCGTTATCCACGGGATTTATCCGACTGCCGTTTTTAGATCGATTTGACCGATGCGCAGGCGGCGACGAAACTGGCTTCGTGATCCGCCCGAGGCACGTATGCCGACGTCTCGGTCCCTCGCACTCTTTCCCCACGACGACGATGAACGACATTCCGTATCAGACGATCGACACGCGTGCGCTGCATGGTCTCGCGCAACCCGACCGCATCGCACCCGCGCTCTATCACGACCCGGCACTGTTCGAAGCCGAGCTCGACCGCATCTTCTACCGCACCTGGATCTGGGTCGCGCACGATAGCGAATTGCCGCGCCCCGGCGACTTCATCACGACGACGATCGGCCGCCAGCCGGTAATCGTCGTGCGTGACAAGACCGGCGAAGTGAACGTGCTGCAGAACCGCTGCCGCCATCGCGGCGCGACCGTCTGCGAAGCGCACAAGGGCAACGCGAAAGGCTTCACGTGCCCGTATCACAGCTGGTCGTACGCACTCGACGGCACGCTGCGCGCGCTGCCGTACGGCGACGGCTACGAAGGCGTGTGCGACAAGGGCGATCTGCCGCTCGTGAAGCTGCGCGTCGGCGTGTATCAGGGGCTGATCTTCGCGAGCTTCAACGACGGGATCGAGCCGCTCGAGGACTTTCTCGGCGGCGCAAAGCCGTGGATCGACCTGTTCATGAAGCAGGGCGCCGGCTATCCGATCAAGGCCAACGGCGAACACAAGTTCCGCTTCAAGGGCAACTGGAAGATCCAGCTCGAGAACACGACCGATCTCTATCACTTCCCGGTCGTGCACAAGTCGTGGATGAAGTCGATCGACGACGAGACGGCCGCCACGATCACGAGCTTCATGACGAGCGACGCCGCGTTCTGCCGTTCGCTCGGCAACGGCCACAGCCTCGCGGTACTGATGCCGGAGCTCGTCGATCTCGACGACGACGACGGCGCACCGTTGCCCGAGCGCTTTGCGCCGCTCGCCGCGAAGCTCGCCGAGCGGCACACGCCGGACGAAGTGCGGCGCATCGTACGTTCGCTGATGGGCGTCGGCTTCAACCTGAATCTGTTTCCGAATCTCGCGCTGTCGATGGCGTTCTTCCGCGTGCTGCGGCCGATCTCTGCGACCGAAACCGAGATCCGTCACGTCGCGCTCGCGATGGACGGCGGCCCCGAAGAAGCGAACCGCGAGCGGCTGCGGATCCACGAGCACTTTCAGGGTCCGTTCGGCTTCGGCAGCCCGGACGACGCGGAAGCGTGGGAGCGCGTGCAGCGCGGCGCGTACGCGGGCCCCGACGTGCCGATCCTCGTGAACCGCGGGCTGAACCGCGAGACCACCGCCGCAAACGGGGAAAAGACCGCGCACGCGACCGACGAAACGGGCATGCGCGAAGCGTATCGGCAATGGCGCACGATGATGGAGCAAGCATGATGGACGACCGCAACGCACTTTTTTCGCAGCAGACCTTCGCGCGCGCGGTCGAGTTCGTATGGCGCGAAGCGGAGATGCTCGACCGCCGCGACTATCGCGCATGGCTCGACCTGTGGGATCCGGCCGGCCACTACGTGGTGCCGATCGATCCGCAGACGACCGACTTCGCCGCGACGCTGAACTACGTGTTCGACGATCGCGACATGCGCGAGAAGCGCGTGCAGCGCATGCTGTCGGGCTACTCGGCGTCCGCGTCCGATGCGGCGCGCACCGTGCGCACCGTGTCGCGCTTCACGCTCGAAAGCAGCAGCGCCGATACCGTCGAGCTGAAGTCCGCGCAGGTCGTCGTCGCGTACAAGCGCGGCACGACGACGTTGTTCGCGGCCGACGTCACGCACCGCCTGCACGTCGATGCGGAAGGCGAATTGCGGATCGCCGAAAAGGTCGTGCGGCTGATCGATTCGACGGAAGCGCTGAGCGCGATCGGCTTCCTGCTGTAACGCGGATGCCGGTGCGCGGCTGCAGTCGCGCCGTGCACCGGCCGTGCGCGAATGCGCGCATCCGCTTACACGCCTCAATTACCCGCCTCGATTCCGCGAACCACCATGCCCACACTCGAAGTCTTTCTGCCGGCCGGCCACGACGATGCACGCAAGGCCGAACTGATTGCGCGCCTCACGCACGCGACTGTCGACGCGATCGGCGCACCGGCCGAATCGGTACGCGTGCTGCTGACCGAACTGCCCGCGACGCACATCGGCCTCGGCGGCCGCAGCGCGGCCGACGGCGCGCCGCCCGCGCTACCGGTGATCGTCGCGATCCTGATCGCCGGCCGCACCGACACGCAAAAGCGCGCGCTGATCGCGGCGCTGTCCGATGCCGGCGCAAACGTGCTCGACGCACCGCTGCAGGCGACGCGCGTGATCATCAAGGACATCCCGAACACCGACTTCGGGATCGGCGGCCAGACCGCACGCGCGTTGGGGCGCTGATCGTGCCACGCATGCCGCCGGCCGCCTGCAACACGCGCCCTGCGCTACGCGCGCGCGTCGGCGAGCGGCAGCGTCACGCGGCAGTCGAGGCCGCCTCCCTCGGCGCGACGCGCGGCGATGCGGCCACCGTGACGCGTCACGATGCTCTTGCACAGCGACAGTCCGATGCCGTTGCCGCCGGCCTTCGACGACGAAAAACCGTCGAACAGCCGATCGTGAGCATCGTCGGCCACACCGGGCCCGTTATCGATCGCGCGCAGCTCCGCGAGCGCGCCGACCTGCGCGGTGCCGAGCGTCAGCATGGGTGTCGCGCGCTCGCAGCCGGCGAAGGCCTCGATCGCGTTGAATGCGAGATTCAGGATCACCTGTCCGATCAGCACGCGTTCGCAGCGGACCGGCAGCGGCACGTCCGCCTGCACGATCGACACCGTCACGCCCGCTTCGCGCGCGCGCAGCTCGATGAAGTAGGCGACGTCGGCGAGGATGTCGCGCAGATCGGCAAGCATGACGACCGGTTCGCGCTTCACGATGAATTCGCGCACGCTCTTGATGATCAGCGCCGCATGCTCGGCCTGCCGGTCGGCGCTGCGCAGCCCCCAGATCGCGTCGTCGACGTTGCCGCGCGCGCCGAGCCGCTGCACCGCACCCTCGATGAAGTTGCGCACGGCCGCGAGCGGCTGGCTCAGCTCGTGCGCGATCACGGTCGCCATCTCGCCCATCGCGTTGTAGCGGCCCGCGTACTCGAGCATCCGCGCTTCCGCACGCCGCGCCTCCTCGATCGCGACTTCGTCGCTCACGTCGCGAAAATGCACGAGCAGCCCGTCGAGATCGTCTTCGATCTCGACCTGCCGGCACGCGACGCGCAGGCAGCAGGTCGAGCCGTCGCGCCGCACGAACCGGTAGCGTTGCGGTTCCGACGGACACGTCGACGGCGCATCGCGCAACTGCGCGACGAGCCGCGCGCGATCGTCCGCGCTGCAGTAGTCGAGCACGTCGCCGACCCCCTCGTCGGCCGCGAGGCCGAGCACGCGGCGCCCCGACTCGCTGATGAACTGCACGCCGCCATGCGGCGTCACGACCGCGATCCCTTCGTCGAGGTCCTGCATGAACTCGCGCAGCCGCGCCTCGTAGCGGCGCAGTTGCTGACGGATCGCCTCTTCGGCGCTGATGTCGCGAAACTGCACCATCACGACGTCGCGCCCGCGCAGCGGCACGTAGGTCGCGATCGCCTCGGACAGCATGTCGACGCCCGTACGCGACCGGTAGCACCACTCGTACACCTGCGGGCCTTCGACGATCGCGCGGTCCATCGCGCCCACGCCGATCTCGCGACGGTATTTCGGCTCCGGCCGCGTCATGTCCGGCGCCTTCAGCGGCAGCAGCTCCTCGACGGAAAAGCCGAGCGCGATGCAGGCCGCACGGTTGGCCCAGACGATCGCCTTCGTCTGTGCGTCGTGCAGCAGCACGCAGGTCGTCAGCGCGTCGAGCAGCCGGTGGAAATCGTCTTCGTCGGGAAAGCGCATGGTCGGGTCCGGAACGAGCCGCGCGGCATCGCACGGGCGGACGCTCAACATAGCACCGGCCCGCATCGATCGCATCTGAAGATTTCTTTAGGACGGCACGGAGCGTCACCAGTCGCGCGGCCTAGCGCACCAATTGCTGCGTGTTTTCGGCATTCCTAGACTGAGGCCTGCCCTTTTCGAACCGCTATCCGCCCAGGAGACGATCATGCAACACGCCGCCGCTGCCATCGACACCGCCCCTCGCCCGGCGCCGCCCGCCTGCGTGCCGGACGCGCGGCTCTCGGCACTCGACGCCGTGATCGAAACCGTCGCCGCGCGACGCGACGAATTCGACCGGTTGTCGCACGTGCCGCGCGACGTGATCGCGCTGTTCAAGCAGGCCGGCATCTATCGCGCGGGCACGCCGCGCCGCTTCGGCGGCGATGCGCTCGCACCCGGCGCCTTCCTCGAGACGATCGAGCGGATCGCGACGGCCGACGGCTCGGCCGCGTGGGTCGCGAGCTTCGGTTCCGCGAACGTCTACCTCGCCGCCTTGCCGCTCGACACGCAGGCCGAGCTGTACGCGAGCGGCCCCGATCAGGTGTTCGCCGGCGGCCTGTTTCCGGTGCAGCCCGCACAGCCCGCAACGGGCGGCTGGCGCGTCAACGGCACGTGGAAATTCGCGAGCGGCTGCAAGGGCGCCGACTGGCTCGGCGTCGGCATCGCGGTGCCCGGCGCACAGGACGCTGCGCCGAACAAGCCGCGCACGGCCGTGTTTCGCGCGGCCGACGTCGAGATCGTCGAGAACTGGAACGTGGTCGGCATGCAGGGCACCGGCAGCCACGATTTGCGCGTGAACGACCGCTTCGTCGCCGAAGCGTGGACGTTCGTGCGCGGCGGCGAGCCGACCGTCGACGAGCCGCTCTACCGGTATCCGACGATCGCCTATGCGGCGCAGGTGCTGGCCGTCGTGAACCTCGGCCTCGCGCGCGCGGCGCTCGACGTCGTGAACCGCATGTCGGGCGGCCGGCAAACGACGACGGGCGCGCCGCGCCTTGCCGACCGCGCGTACTTCCGCATCGAGCTCGCGAAAGCCGAGGCGCAGCTGCGTTCGGCGCGTGCGTTCTTCTACGACGCGACCGATACGGTATGGCAGTCGATTCTCGCCGGCAACGCGGTAACGCCCGATCAGGTCAGCCTGCTGCGCCTCGCGGCCACGCATATCTCACGCGAAGGCGCGAGCGTCGTCGAACGTGCGTACCGGCTCGGCGGCACGCCGGCGATCTACCGCACGCATCCGCTGCAGCGGCTGCTGCGCGATGCGATGGTCGTCACGCAGCACGCGTTTCTCGCCGAAGGCAACTTCGACGGCGCGGGCGCCGTGTTCACCGGCGTCGCACCGTTTCCCGGCTATCTGTAAAGCGCGCCGCGTCGCGGCGCCCGACCGACTCTTCTGGAGACCCTCACATGTCCGATTCGAATCCGCTGCCGCTGCGCGTGCTGTTCTGCTGCGGCGTATCGCAAAACTTCTTCGACCTGCCGCGCGAACAAATCGGCGAAGTGTGGCAGGCCTACGGCGCGATGCTCGCGGCCGTCGAAGCGATGCCCGGCGTGCGCGTGCTCGGCGTCATGGATGACGACCGGCTCGTCGTCGGCCACGCGGACGGTGCGCCGTGGACGTTCTACATCATGGCCGACGTCGCCGATTTCGATACGGCGGTCGCCGTCTGCAACCTGTATCGGACGACGCCCGTCGGCGAATACAACCTGTGGCGCTACGGGAAGATCGAGGCGCGCGTCGGTCGCGCGCTGACCGTGCCGCCTGCCGCACGGCCGGCATCGTCAGGAGCGCGACGATGAGCGAAACGATCGAACGCGCTGCGGCACATACGCTCGACGCGCTCGCGCGCCGCGTGGCCGCGCTCGAAGCAGAGCGCGCGGTGCGCGCGACAATCGCGCGCTACATGGCACTGTGCGACGTACCGGAAGCGGCCGGCGACGGTCCGGCGCTCGACGCGCTGTTTACGCCGGACGCCGTATGGGAAGGCATCGGCCCGCAGTACGCGCAGAAGTTCGGCCGCCTGGAAGGGCCGGCCGAGATCGTGGCGATGCTGCGCCGCTATCTGCCGCCCGATCCTCACTTCGGCGCGAACCTGCACTTTCTGACCTCGGAGACGATCGACGTCGCGGTTGACAGCACCGCTGCGCGCGGCCGCTGGATCATGCTGCAGGCGTCGCGCTACGCAGACGGCGCCGCGGAGCTGATCGGCGCGCGGCTGACCGTCGATTTCGCGCCGGCGCAGAACGGCCGCGTATGGCTGATCCGGCATTTCCGCACCGAGCGCGTGCTCGACGGCCCGTGGCCGCTCGCTGCCGCGCAACGGCCCTGAACTTCTCCACCGCGCTCGCGCGACATCGCATATGACAGGCTTCATCGACACCTTCACGCTCGGCGGCCCGGGGCCGACGATCGCCATCAAGGACACGATCGACATCGCGGGCTATCCGACCCGCGCGGCGAGCCGCGCGCTCGCCGACGCACCGCCCGCCACGCAGCACGCCGACGTCGTGCGTCTGCTGCTCGACGCCGGCTGGCAGATCGCCGGCAAGGCCAACATGCACGAGCTCGCGTTCGGCATGACGGGCATCAACGACTACACCGGCACGCCGCTCAATCCGCAGGATGCGTCGCGCATTCCCGGCGGTTCGTCGAGCGGCTCCGCGTCGCTTGTCGGGCTCGGCGCCGTCGATGCGGCGCTCGGCACCGACACCGGCGGCTCGATTCGCGGGCCGGCCGCATGTTGCGGCGTGTTCGGGCTGAAACCGACGTTCGGCCGCGTGTCGCGGCGCGGCGTCGCGCCTGCCGAGACGACGCTCGACTGCGTCGGGCCGTTCGCGCGCGACATGGATACGCTGAGCGCCACGATGGCCGCGATCGCGCCGGGCTTCGACCGCGTGCGCGCGGCGGCGTCGGCCGCCGGATGCACGGTCGCGCAGGTCGTCGTCGACGCGGAGCCGGCCATCGCCCGCGCGTTGCGTACGGCGCTCGATGCGGCCGGCCTGCGCACGCACACGCTCGTGCTCGACGATCTGCGCGCGGCATTCGACGCGGGGCTCGTCGTCATCAACGCCGAAACGTCACGCGCGTTCGGCCATCTGGTCGCGACCGGCCGGCTCGGCGCGGATCTCGATGCGCGGCTGCGCGCGGCGGCGACCACGACCGCCGCCGCGCTCGACGCGGCCGAGGCCGTGCGCGTGCGTTTCACCGCGCAGATCGACGCGGCGCTCGAACACGCCGACGCACTCGTGCTGCCGACGCTGCCCGCGCTGCCGATCACGCTCGATGAGGCGCGCAACGGCGTGTCGGTGATCGCGATGTCGTCGCTGATCCGGCCGTTCAACCTGAGCGGCCATCCGGCGCTCAGCGTGCCGCTGCCGCTCGACGGCTCGCCGCTCAAGGCCGGCTTGCAGATCGTCGGACGCAAGGGCGCGGACGAACAGGTGTGCGCGCTCGCCGCGCATGTCGCCGCGGCGCTCGCCGCCTGAACCACGATGCGTGCGCGCACGCGCATGCGAACCACGGAATCACGCACCATGTCAGACCGAGTCGTACTCGTCACCGGCGCCGCCCGCGGGCTTGGCGCCGTCATTGCCGAACGCTTTCATGCGGCCGGCTATCGCGTCGCGCTGGCCGACATCGCGGCCGACGCGATCCGCGCACACGCACGCGACCTCGATCCGGAAGGCACGCGCGCGATCGCGATACCGCTCGACGTCACGTCGAAACGCGACTTCGAAGCGGCGCGCGATGCGCTCGTCGCGCGCTGGGGCGCGGTCGACGTGCTCGTCAACAATGCGGGCGCATCGAAGGTCGTGCCCGCGATGGAGATCACCGCCGAACAGTTCGATCAGGTGATCGACGTGAACCTGCGCAGCGTGCTGTTCGGGTGTCAGGTATTCGGTCAGTATTTCGCGACGCGCGGTGCCGGCCGCATCGTCAACATCGCGTCGCTCGCCGGCCAGAACGGCGGCTCCGCGACGGGCGCGCACTACGCGGCCGCGAAAGGCGGCACGCTGACGCTGACCAAGGTGTTCGCGCGCGACCTCGGCGCGCACGGCGTGACCGTGAATGCGATCTCGCCCGGCCCGCTCGACCTGCCGATCGTCCATGAAAGCGTCGCGCCCGAAAAACTGCGTCAGGTGCTCGCGGGCTTGCCGGGCGGCCGGCTTGGCTCGGCCGGCTTCGTCGCCGACGCGGCCGTGCTGCTCGCGTCGGGCGACGCATATTTCGCGAACGGCGCGTGCTGGGACATCAACGGCGGCCTGTACATGCGCTGAGCGCACGAGGTGCGCGTCCCGCGCCGCGGGCCGCAGCCGTTTCGTCGGCCGCTATCGCGGCCGCTCGCGTTCGTCGCCCCAGACGACCATCACGTCGCGCACGAGTGCGGCGATCGAGGTCGCGCCGAGCTTCTCCTTGATGCTCGCGCGATGCACGTCGACGGTCTTCACGCTGATCGACAGATCCGACGCGATCTGCTTGCTACCCTTGCCGTCGACGACGCCCCGCAGCACTTCCTTCTCGCGCGCGGTCAGCGCCGCGAGCCGCTCGCGCAGTTCGCGGTGGCGCTGGTCGGCCGCATGCCGCTGCTGCGCGAGGCGCAGCGCGCGCTGCACGCGTTCGAGCATCTGCTGCGAGTTGTACGGCTTCTCGACGAAATCGATCGCGCCGTTCTGCAGCGCGCGCACCGACATCGGAATGTCGCCGTGCCCGCTGACGAAGATCACCGGCAGCGTCGCACCGCGTGCGTTCAGCTCGGCCTGCACGTCGAACCCGCTCTTTTCCGGCATCCGCACGTCGAGCACGAGGCACGCGGGCAGGTTCGGATCGAAGCGCGCGAGAAAATCCGCCGCGTTCGCGAATCCTTCCGACGCGATGCCGACCGATTCGAGCAGCCATGCGAGCGAGGTCCGCATGCCGCCGTCGTCGTCGACGATATATACGATCGGAGCGGGTGACGTCATCGGGGTGTCTCGCAAGATTGGGGATAATTGCGCGCCGTACATCGGCGATGGCGCACGTGCGCACGTCGGGCGCAGCACACGTGCGGCACATCATAGCGAGCCGAAAATACGCTGAAAACCCCTGCGTGCCGCGCGTGCGTGCCGTGTCGCACCTTTTTTCGAACGCTGCGCGGCGCGACTAGGTAGAACCTTTAGCGCGGTTGGCGGGAACGCCATGTCGTGCGTCAATCGTGCGAATGTCCGTCCGCCTTTTCTCGACGTACGCTCGATCCTGTCCGGCGAATCGCCGACTTCATTCGATGAGGAGCACTCATGTCCGCCACGTCCCCGACCATCGGTTCCGCCCCCGCGGTGCACGCCGAGCCTTCCGACGCGCAGAAGGCGTTCCGGCACGCGATGGCCCATCTCGGCGCGGCCGTCAACGTGATCACGACCGCCGGCCCGCACGGCCGCTGCGGCATCACCGCGAGCGCCGTCTGTTCGGTCACGGATACGCCGCCGACCGTGCTCGTCTGCCTGAACCGTGCGAGCGCGATGCACGCGATCTTCGAACGCAATCGCCATGTGTGCATCAACGTGCTGCCGGCCGAACACGAAATGCTCGCCCGGCATTTCGCGGGCCTCACCGAGCTGCCGATGGAGCGGCGCTTCGCGCTGCCCGTCTGGGACCGCGGCGCGCACGACGTGCCGGTGCTGCGCGACGCGCTGGCGAGCCTGCAAGGAACGATCGCCGGGATGCAGACGGTCGGCTCGCATTCGGTGATGTTCATCGAGGCGACGTCGATCCGCGTGCGCGACGACGGCGACAGCCTCATCTACTTCGGCCGCGCGTTTCACCGCGTGTCGCGCGGCGCCTGCGTGCGCTGACGGCGCCGCGTGCGCTTGTTACGCGGCGCGCCGCAGCGCGCGCTGCCCCGCCGCCAGCGCCGCGCCGGCGAACAGCGTCAGCGCCGAATACACGAGCCCGCGCGCGAGCCCCGCGCTGTCCGACACCCAGCCGATCGCGACCGGACCCGCGATCTGCCCGAACGCGAAGATCGTCGTAAATGCGCTGATGCCTTTCGGCCAGCCGTCCGGCGGCAGGTTGTGCCGCACGAAGGCGGTCGTCGACGCGACCGCCGACAGGAACGTCGCGCCGAACAGTACGCCCGACACGAACGCCGCGGCCGGATGCACGATCAGCGCCGGCATCAGCGTCGCGATGCCGAGCAGTGCGTTGAGCACCGCGAGCGCCTGCCCGCCCCGCATGCGGTCGAGCAGCCCCGACCACAGCCGCGCCGAGACGATCGTCGCGACGCCGAGCATCACGTAGAACGCGGACACGACCGTGCCGCTCATCCCCGCATCGCGCAGCAGCGCGACGATGAACGTCATGTAGCCGATGTAGCCGACGCCGAACAGCCCGTAGCCGCCGAGCGCCAACGCGAAGCGCGCGGGGCTCGCCTGGGCGGCCGCTGCATCGTCGACGCGCGCGGGCGGCGGACGATGTCCGCGCTCGATGCGGCGCGCGGCCGACACCGCGATCGCTGCGCAGAGCACGCACGCGAGCGCCAGCGCGAACCACGCCGGCTGCCAGCCGTGCACGCGATGCGCGAGCGTCGCCGGCACGAGCAGCGACGATGCGACGATGCCCCAGCCCGTTCCGCCGTAATAGAGGCCGAGCAGCAGCCCCGCATCGCGCGGCGACGCCGACGCGAGACGCGCGGCCAGCACGCCGCCGCTGACGAAGATCAGCGCACTGCCGATGCCGGTCGCGAGCCGCTGCACGAGCAGTGCCTGCATGCCGACCGTGACGCCGCACGCGGCCATCAGACACGCGGTCAGCACGCACCCCGCCGCGAGCAGCGTGCCGGCGCGCCAGCGGCGCGACAGCCACGGAAACGCGAGCGCGCCGAACAGATAGCCGGCCGCGTTCGCGGTGTTCAGCGCGCCGGCCTGCGCGAAGCTCCAGCCGAGATCGGCCTTCATCGGCGGCAGCAGCAGCGCATACGAGAAGCGCGCGAGACCGAGCGCGATCGCGCTGCCGAGCGACAGGCCGATCGCGAGCCGCCACGCGGCGATGCGGCTGCGGTCCGCCGCGTGTGCCGATGCATCGGGCGCCGGCGCAGCGGCGTGCGTGGGCGCGTCGCCGTGCGTGGTCGAACGGCGCGGCGGCTTCATGCCTGCGCGTCGCCGCCGAGCCACTTGAACATCACGAGGCAGTCGACGAAGCCGAACCGCGCATGGCGGTACGCGCGCGGCAGCCGCCCGACGATTTCGAAGCCGAGCTTCTGCCACAGCGCAACCGCGACTTCGTTCGTCGCGACGACCGAATTGAACTGCATCGCGAGAAAGCCGCGCTCGCGTGCGACCTGCTGCGAGTGCTCGCACATCAGGCGCGCGACGCCGCGTCCGCGCGCGGCCTCGCCGACCATATATCCGCAGTTGCACACGTGATTGCCGGGCCCCGCCGCGTTCGCCTTCAGGTAATACGAACCGAGCAGCACGCCGTCCTCTTCGGCGACCCACGTGCAAAGCGGCGCGTCGAGCCAGAGCGCGCGCGCGGCGTCGAACGTCGGCGCGGGATCGAGCGCGTACGTTTCCTGCGCGGCGACCACCGCGCGGTAGGTCGGCCAGAAACGCGCGAAGTCGTCTTCGGTCATCGGGCGAAGCGTGATCATGCGGGTCCTCGAGAGAAGGGATCGGACGGCGAACGGGCGACGCCGCGTTACGCGCCGCCGCCGACATCACCGGATGGTGCCAGAAACGCGCGCGGCACGCGCGTGCCGGTGCGCCGTGTTCGGGACTGCAGGCCACGGATGGCGACGCCCTTGGGCGCTTGCTTGCCTGCTTGCCTGCTTGCGGCAGCATCGCCGCGCATCGAAAAGCCGCCGCTCGTTTTTATTTGCACGGCGCGCGCGCCGCACAATGCATCCCATCGACACCGTGCACACATCAACCTGAGCGCCCCGTCATCCGCCGGGCCATCAGGCACGTTCAAGGCACGGCCGACCACACGAGCAGCACACCGCCCGGCGCGGCCGCCAGCCCGCGCGGCGCATGCACGATCGTCGGATCGATCGCGAGCGTTTGCGCGAGCGTCCGCGCATCGTCGATCGGCGTCGAGCGCACGACCGTCATCAGCCGGGCAGGCCGATGCAGCGCCTCGCGATAGAGCGCGCCGTACCACAGCGCGCGCGTGCCGCGCGCATCCGACAGCGCGTACGGATAGCGCCACAGCCGCAGCACGAGACGGCTATCCGCGTGCGCCGGATCCGCGCGCACGAACACGCGCCGCGTGCTCTCGCCGTGCGTGTAGCGTGGCAGCACCGGCAGCGACTCGGCCGGCCCCTGCGGCATGAGCCAGCGCAGCGCCGTCTGCAGCGTCCACGGCGTCGCGCGCTGCCAGCCGGCCTGCGCGAGATGGCGGTCCAGCATGTCGGACGTCGCGCACCACTGCAGCGGCAAGTATTCCTCGCGATCGCCCCCGATCTCGGTGCGGCGCGTCGGCACGCGCTGCCAGCCGCCGCGCATCCACTGGTCGACCGTCATCGCGACGACGTCGCCCGCATGCGGACGCGCGGCGCGATCGGCGTCCCATTGCGCCGGAACCAGCCACACGCCGACCGTCGCGAGCACGACCGCGAGCGCGACGGTCGCGCCGACCGGCTGCACGTGCTCGCGCACGCGCCAGTACGCATGCGCGCCGGCCAGCAGCGCGAACCACGCAAGCCCGAGGCTCCAGCCGCCGACCAGCCCCGACAGCCACGTATCGCCGACGTAGAGCCGCGCGAAGCCGCCGAGCACGATCCACAGCACGACCGCCGTCACGACCGGCGTGCGCCAGCGCGCGGGCCGGTCGCGCGCGAGCAGCCAGCCGATCCCGCTGCTCGCGAGGATCGCGAACGCCGCGTCGGCATCGGGCAGCGGCATGTGCGCCGCACCGGGCGGCAGCGCCGCCGGCGTCGCCCCCGGCGGCACGACGCCGAACGCGGGCACGAGCACGACCGCGATACCGACCGTCGCGAGCCACCATGCCGCGCTCGCCCAGCAGCGGTGAATCGCGAGCCACGCGAGAAACGCGGCCGACACGATGAGTCCCGCGTCGCGGCCGTGCAGCACGACGAGCGCGCGCATCGCGGCGTCGACCGGCGGCGTGCGCAGGTTCTGCAGGAACGCATACAGCGCGACGTCGGCATGCATCAGCGGCGCGTTCGCGACGACGTCCTGCACGATCCGGCCGAACAGCCATACGCTCGCGACGAACAGCAGCGCGAGCACCGGCACGGCGCCCGGCAGCCGGCGCAGATGCACGAGGCTGTCGTGCAACCGCGCGCCGAACCGCGGCCAGTGACGCACGCACGCATGCAGCGCAGCGGCGAACGCCGCGTGCAGCAGCGGCCAGCCGCGCCGCAGCAGCAGGCGCACGCCGTACCAGACGCCGAGCACGAGCGCGGCGACGACGAGCAGGATCGCCGCGATGCGCACGCTGAGCGCGGCGGCAAGCGCGGCCGACGCACCAAACAGCATCCCCGGCGCGATATGCACGGGCGCCCATATCAGCGCCGACACGATGTTGACCGGATAGAACGACCGGCGCGGCAGCGTCGCGCAGCCGACCACGACCGGCACGACCGCGCGCACCGGCGCGAGAAAACGCGCGAGCACGATGCTCTTCGTCCCGTGACGCAGCACGAACTGCTCGCCGCGCGCGTAGACGGCCGCATGCCCGAAGCGCGCCCAGCCGTTGCGGATCATTCCGCCGTAGTGCCGCCCGAGTTCGTAGCTGATCCCGTCGCCGACGATCGCGCCGACGGCCGCCACACCGATCGTCGTCCACGGATCGAGCGCGCCCGCGCCCGCGAGCGCGCCGGCCGCAAACATCACGGCGCCGGCCGGCACGACCGTGCCGATCAGCGCGATCGCCTCCGCGCATGCGGTTGCGAACACGATCGCGAGCGCGAGGGCCGGATGCGCACCGATCTCGGCAAGCCAGGCGTGAATGGCGGCGCTCATCGCGCGCTCCCGCACCGCGACGCGGCGTGCCGCCGTTCGCACGCGCAGCGCCGGGCAAAGGGAAAGGAGAACCGGATCCGCGCCCGCGCGCCGCCGGTCGGGCCGCGCGCGTCAGTCGCGCTCATGCCGGCGCGCATCGGCCTCGAGCGGCGCGTCGCCGTAGCCGACCGTCGCGATCTCGTGCAGATAGCGCGCGAGAAACGCACCGATCGATCCGGCCGCCTCGTACTGATGGACGTGCCGGAACTCGTGCGTGAGCAGCCGCCGCGTGCCGTGCCCGCGCAGCACGAACACCGCGTGGCCGAGCGTCAGGCCGATCGTGCCGGGCGGCAGCAACCCCGTGTCGCGTGCGAGCGCCGCGAGCGCCGGCGTGTCGGGAAACGGCATGCGCTCGACCGTCGCGATGCGGATCCGTTCGGGCCGCGCGACGCCCACCGCGCGCGCATCGTCGAGCTGCGGCCGCGTCAGCGCCGCGCCGTCCACGAGGCCGCGCGCGGCCTGCGCTTCGGCCCATGCGATTGCGTCAGGCAGCGCGGACGACAGTACGTCGGCAAGATCGATCATCGCGAACTCTCCTGGTGGCGCGGCCGTATCCTGCACCAGTGTAGTCCCGAATCGGGGGCGTTCGCGAGGCGCCAGGCGCGATGCGTAGGGCGGCGCACAAGCCGCTGCATCGCAGCAATCGCGCATGTGCGGGGAATGCCTGCGGCACGGCCGCGCGGCGTGTCGCAGCGCAGCGCAGCGCGGCAAGCCTGCGCATCGCGCGCGGCGCCGTTCGTCAGCGCATCGCCGTCACGCGCGTCGATCGTTGCGCGCACCGCTTGCGCGCCGGCGCACACCGGCTCAGGCATCGCGCCCGGCGGTGCGGCGATGCACTCATGCGCCGGCCGCGACCATCGCGCGCTCGCTACGCGTCCACGCGACGAGCGCGCCGATGCCGAGCACGGCGAGGCACACGATCGGCACGATCATCGGGCCGAATGCGGTGCCCGTCACCTTGCCGGCGAACGGCATCAGGTTCTGGCTGAAGAAACCGCCGAGGTTGCCGATCGAATTGATCGCCGCGACGCTCGCCGCTGCGCGCGCGCCGGTGAAGTAGCGCGGCGGCATCGACCAGAAGCACGGATACAGCAGCGGAATGCAGGCGCCGCCGAGCACGAGCGCGACGAAGCGCAGCGGCGTCGACGGCAGCACGAGACTCAGCAGGAAGCCGAGCGCGCCGAGCGCCGCGACGATCGAGATCGTGCGCAGAATGCTCTTCGCGCGGCGCAGCTTCGCCGGCAGCCACAACAGCAGCAGCACCGCGAGCGCCCACGGCAGCATGCTCAGCAAGCCGTTCGTGCTGCTCGACACGCCGAACGACTTCACGAGCGTCGGCAGCCAGTACGTGACGCCGTAGAGCGACGTCGACATCAGCATGTAGGTCGCCGCGAACAGCATCACGCGCGGATCGAGCAGCGCCTTCCACGGCTGCGCATGCTCGGCCTGCGCGGGTTTTTCGCGCTCGAGCGCGGCCGCGACGATCTGCTTTTCGCGTTCGTCGAGGAAACGCGCCTCGCGGAACGACGCCGGCAGCACGCGGAACACGACGATCGCGACGAGCACGGCCGGAATACCGGTCGCGACGAACACCCATTGCCAGCCGGCGAGGCCCCACACGCCGTTCAGGCTCAGCAGCACGCCGCCGACCAGCGACCCGAGCATGTTCGCGAGCGCGCTGCCGAGCGTGAAGATGCCGAGCACCTTCGCGCGATAGCTCTGCGGAAACCACAGCGTCAGATAGTAGATGACGCCCGGATAGAACCCGGCCTCGGCGATGCCGAGCAGAAAGCGCAGCGCGCAGAACGCGGGCATCGAGGTCGTGAAGCCCATCAGCACCGTGATGAGCCCCCACGTCAGCATGATGCGCGCGAGCCAGACGCGCGCGCCGTAGCGATGCAGCGCGAGCGTGCTCGGCACTTCGAACAGCAGATAGCCGATGAAGAACAGCGACGACGCGAGCCCGAACGCGGCCTCCGTCAGCCCGAGGCTGTGCACCATCTGCAGTTTCGCGAAACCGACGTTCTGCCGGTCGATGAACGCGATCAGGAACATCACGACGAGTATGGGCAGCAGGCGCCGCGCCATCTTCGACATGATGCGCTGTTCGTCAGCGGACGCGGCGTCCGGATAGGCGGTGGAATTCACTGCAGGTACCTCCGTGAAACGGTTGCGTATCGTTGAAATGCGGTGCGCCGCGCGCGACGGGCGCGATCGCGGCATGACGGGAATGGCCGGCTTCGCTCAGCCGGACCGGTAGTCGTCGAGCATCGGCGCGAACATCTCGTGCCACGCGCGCGGCTTCGCCTTGATCGTGCCGGCGAGGTAGAGGAAGTCGACGTAGTCCATCAGCTGATTCGGGCGGACCGAGAAGCGCGTCTCCGGCGCGGCGAGCATCTGCATCACGTCGTCGTGCGACACGCCGACGCCCGACGCCGCCGCATAGAGCGCCGCCGCCGCACGCGGGTCCCGTGCGATCAGCCGGTTCGCTTCGTCGAGCGCGCCGAGAAACGCCGTGGCGAGCGCCGGTTCCGCGTCGACGAGCCGCTTCGGCGCGAACACGACGTCGAGCGTCATCGGGCCCAGGACGTCGACCGAATTCACGACGCGATGAATGCCCGGCTGCAGCAGCTCGAGCGTCGAGAACGGCGGCGACGTGAAGTGCGCGGTCACGCCGTTCTCGCGGCGGATCAGCGCCTGCATCGCCTGCGGATGCGGCAGGTTCACCGTGATCGAATCGAGCTGCGCGAAATGCGCGGCGCCGAGCTGGCGGCTCGCGACCATCTGCAGCACGACCGCCGACAGCGACGTGCGGATGCCCGGCACCGCGATCCGGTCGGACCGCGTGAAGTCGCGCAGCGACGTGAGGCCCGGGCGGTTTGCGTTCAGCGACAGGGACGTCGTCGACAACCCGCTGATGCCGATCACTTCGACGTTCGGAATCCCGCGGGCGCGCGCCCACAGCTCGATGAAACCCGGCGCGCCGGCGCCCGCGAAATCGAGCGTGCCGGCCATCATCGCGTCGTTGACCGAGTTGCCGCCGTCGAGCAGCACCCAGTCGACCGCGACGTCGCGCATTCCGTGCCGCGCCGCGTGCCGCTCGAACAGCCGCTGCTTCTCCATCACGAGCAGCGGCAGATACAGCACGCCATAGCCTTTCGAGATCCGCACCGTGCGCGGCTTCGCGCGCACGAGCGACGGCGCGCCGAGCGCGCCCAGCATGCCGAGGCCGGCCGCGATCAACGCGCGGCGGCGCGGGCGCGACGTCATGCGCACACCCTCGCGCGGCGATCCGCAGGCGGCGGCGTGCCGCGCCGTGCGTTCGTCGTGCTCGTGACCTGCTGCATGTTGGCGTCTCCTCTGGTATTAATGCCGTCTTCATGCTACGGCTCGACACAGGTTATCGAGCGAGTCTGAGAAAATGCTGACATCCCGGCCTCGGGAAAACCCGTAACCCCTACCTGCAAACGGCACCATGCGCATTCTCGTCGTGGAGGACGATGCGGAGATCGGCGCGGCGATCCGCAGCCGCCTCGCGCGGCTCGGCCATGCCGTCGATCTCGAAACCGACGGCTCGACCGCGAACAGCCTGCTGCGCGTCGAGCGCTTCGACCTCGTCGTACTCGACGCCAACCTGCCCGGCCTCGACGGCTTCGCGGTGCTGCGCAACCTGCGCGCGGCGGGCAGCACGACGCCGGTGCTGCTCGTCACCGCGCGTTCGGCGATCGACGATCGCGTCAGCGGTCTCGGCCTCGGCGCCGACGACTATCTGGTGAAGCCGTTCGACTACCGCGAGCTCGACGCGCGCGTGCAGGCACTGCTACGCCGCAACAGCGGCCATGCGAGCGACGTGCTGACGCTCGGCGGCCTCGTGATCGACCGCAGCAGCCGCCTCGCGGAACTCGACGGCAAGCCGCTCTCGCTGTCGCGCCAGGAGTTCGCGCTGCTCGAGATTCTCGCGAGCCGCCCGCAGCGGATCTTCTCGAAGGACGAACTGCTGAATCAGCTGTTCAGTTTCGGCAACGAGCCGAGCGCGAACGCGGTCGAGCAGTATGTGACGCGCGTGCGCAAAAAGCTGCACGGCAGCTCGGTCGAGATCCGCACCGCGCGCGGGATGGGGTATCAGATTGCCGCGCACTGACTGGTTCCCGAAGACGCTGTTCGGGCGCACGCTGCTGTTCATCGCGCTCGTCGTCGCGACCGGCGCACTCGCGCTCGCCGCCATCGCGCGCTACTACGCGGGCGTCGCGGCCGAGCGTGCCTACGATCAGCTGCTCGCCGGCGCGTCGATCCAGGTCGCGGAGAATCTTTACGTGCAGGGCGGCGTGCTCGCGCTGAATCCGCCGGTCGCCGCGCTGTCGACGCTGTCGCGCTACGACCTCGTCTACTACAAGGTCGTCGATTCGCGCGGCGTCGTCGTGGCCGGCTACAACGATCTGGCGAGCTCCGCGACGCTCGCGGCCGCGAAACAGGGGCCGGCGTTCACGAACGCCGTCTATCACGGGCACCGGATCCGCACGGCGACCATCGCGCGCTACATGCCGGAAGAAAGCACGCCGGGCTGGGCGCTCGTGACCGTTGCGCAGACAACCAATGCACGGCAGCAGCTCACGAACGAGATGAGCATCAAGGTGTGGACGCTGATCCTGCTGATGAGCGTGCTCGCGATCGGCGCAAGCGGGCTGGCGATCCGACGCGGGCTGCGCCCGCTCGCGCAGATCGGCGCGATCATCGCGGCGCGCGATCCGGCGGATTTGCGGCCGGTGGCCGTCGATACGCCGAGCGAGATCGACGCGATCATCGGCGCGATCAACGGGCTGATGCGCCGGCTCGCCGAGCGCATCAACGCGATGCAGCGCTTCATCGCCGACGCCGCGCACCAGATGCGCACGCCGCTCGCGCGGCTCGATGCGCAGATCGAACTGCTAGACGGCGACGACGATCCCGCGCGTCATGCGGCACGGCTCGATGCGTTGCGCGCGACCTGCGCCGATGTCGGCCGGCTCACCGGGCAGCTGCTCAATCACGCGATGGTGATCCATCGCACCGAGGCCGTGCCGCTGCAGCCGGTCGATCTCGTCGCGCTCGCGAAGGACGTGCTCGGCCGCGCGATTCCGCTCGCCGACGCGCGCGACGTCGCCGTCGCATTCGCGAGCGACGCGCCGCACGCCTGGATCGACGGCGATGCGATCAGCCTGCAGGAAGCGCTGTCGAACGTGCTGCACAACGCGCTGCTGCACGGCCATGCGGACGACATCGTCGTGTCGGTCGCGACGTCCGGCCATGCCGACGATGCGGTGACGCTGACCGTCACCGACAACGGGCGCGGCATTCCGCGCGAGCATTGGGATGCGGCATTGCAGCCGTTCGTGCGGATCGCGCCGGATGGGACGGAGCGCCGCACGGGCTCGGGGCTCGGTCTCGCGATCGTGCAGGAAGTGATGAAGGCGCACGGCGGGCGCGTCGGGTTCGCGTTTCCGGATGCGGGCGGGTTTGCGGTCGTGCTGACGTTTCCGAAGGCGGCGCGAACGGGCTAGCGTCTACTCGCGAATCGACGATCGTCGCGGTTGTGCATCGCCGGTCGATTCCATTCGTCATACGTCCGGGCATTGAACGCGCTGAACACGCGGCACGATGTGTCGACGCCGGCGCGCACCGCGCTCACGCCGTCACTGCCTCGCCGCCCAGATAGGCATCGCGCACACGCTCGTCGTCGAGCAGCGTCCTGGCCGCGCCTTCGAGTACGACGCGCCCGGTCTGCAGCACGTAGCCGTAGTGCGCGATTTCCAGCGCGAGGCTCGCGTTCTGTTCGACCATGAACACCGTCACGCCCTGCCGGTTGATCGTATCGATCAGTTCGAGCACCTTGTCGACGTAGAGCGGCGACAGCCCCATCGTCGGCTCGTCCATGCAGATCAGCTTCGGCCGCGCCATCAGCGCGCGCGCCATCGCGAGCATCTGCTGCTCGCCGCCCGACAGCGTGCCGGCGCGCTGCGCGAGCCGTTCGCGCACGCGCGGAAACAGGTCGAGCACGCGTTCGTAGTCGTCGGCCACCGCCGCGCGATCGCCGCGCGTGTACGCGCCCATCAGCAGGTTCTCGCGCACGCTCATGTCGCCGAACAGCCGCCGCGCCTCCGGCACCGCGGCGATGCCGCGTCGCACGCGCTGCGGCGTCGCGAGGCCCGTCACGTCGTCGCCGTCGAAGCGCACGACGCCGCGGCGCGGCCGCATCAGTCCGAGAATCAGCTTCATCGTCGTCGACTTGCCGCTCGCGTTGCCGCCGAGCAGGCTGACGATCTGCCCGCGGCCGACCGCAACGTTCACGTCGAAATGCACCTGCACCGGTCCATAGAACGTGTCGAGATGTTCGAGTTTCAGCAAGGCGTCGGTCATGGTCGTATCGGATCCCGAAGAAAGCGCGCTCATGCGGCCGCCTGCGCCGCTCGAACCGCCGGTGCACCGCCCGCGTGGCGGCGGCCGAGATAGGCTTCGATCACGCGCGGATCGTGGCGCACGTCGCGCGGTGCGCCTTCGGCGATCTTCACGCCGTTGTCGAGCACCATCACGCGATCGGACACGCGCATCACGAGTTCGAGCTTGTGCTCGATCAGCAGGATCGTCAGGCCGCGCGCCTTTAGCGAGCGGATCAGCTCGAGCATCTCCGCGGTCTCGGTCTCGTTCATTCCGGCCGTCGGTTCGTCGAGCAGCAGCAGGCGCGGATGCAGCGCGAGCGCGCGGCCGATCTCGACGCGCCGCCGGTTCGCATACGACAGGCTGTGCGCGGGATGATCGATGCGCGGCGTGAGCCGCTCGCCGAACCCGGCGACGATCTCGCGCGCCTCGTCGCGCAGCGCCGCTTCCTCGCGCCGCACCGACGCCGGGCGCAGCAGCGCGCGTACAACCTCGGCCGCCGCGCCGAGCACGGGCCAGCCTGGCCGTGCCGCGCGCAGTCGTGCATGCGCGCCGATCAGGACGTTGTCGAGCACGCTGAGGTTGCCGAACACGCGGCCATGCTGGAACGTGCGCGCGAGCCCGAGCGCGGCGAGCCGTTCGGGCGCCGCGCCCGTGACGTCGCGGCCGTCGAACGTCACGCTCCCGGCATCGGGCCGGTCCGCGCCCGCGATCAGATTGAACAGCGTCGACTTGCCCGCGCCGTTCGGTCCGATCACGCTCAGCAGCTCGCCTTCGGCAAGCGTCAGGCTCGCGCCGTCGAGCGCCGTGACGCCGTCGAAGCGGCGCGTCAACCCCTGCACGTCGAGCAAGGGCGGTTGCGTGGTGGTCATCGCATTCCTCCTCACACCGTGCCGAGCAAGCCCTGCGGCCGGAACCGGACGAGCAGCAGCAGCACGAGACCATAGATCAGCATCCGGTAGTCGGCCGCCCAGCGGAACATTTCGGGCAGACCGATCAGCGCGAGCGCGCCCACGATGCCGCCGAGCACGTTGCCGAGCCCGCCGAGGATCACCATCGTCAGCGCGAGGATCGACACCTGCGAATCGAAGGTCTGGTGATTGATGTAGCTGTACAGGTGTGCCGCAATACCGCCGCTCACGCCCGCCGCGACACCGCCGACCGCGAACGCGATCGCCTTGTAGCGGTTCGGTGCGATCCCGTGCGCGCGCGCGGCGACGTCGTCCTCGCGCACCGCGCGCAGCGTGCGGCCCAGGTGCGAACGCAGCAGCCGCACCTGCACGAGTGCGAACGCGACCAGCACGGTCAACGTGAACCAGTACGCGGCCTGTGCGGTCGATGCCCACGGTAGCGGCGCGATGCCCGTGATGCCGAGCGGCCCTCGCGTGAGACCGTCCCAGTTCAGGATCACGAGGCTCACCACTTCGCCGATGCCGAGCGTCGCGATCGACACGTAGTGACCGCGCAGCCGGAACGCCGGATAGACGAGCAGCGTCCCGAGCACGGCCGTGATCGCGCCCGCGCACGGAATCGTCACGGCCGGCGACCAGCCGAGATCCGACGACAGCAACGCCGACGCATACGCGCCGATCACGAGCAGCGCCGCATGGCCGAGCGAGATCTGCCCGACCGTGCCGGCGACGAGCGTGAGGCTCAGCGCGAGCAGGCCGTAGAGCCACGCGTTGGTCAGCGTCTGCAGGACATAAGGCGATGCGCCGAGCCAGGGCAGCACGGCCGCGAGCGCGATCAGCGCGACGATCGCCGGGCGCGGCACGCGCAGCGCCTTCGCGGCTGCGAGGAAGGTGCCCGTCATCGGCTCGGGCGGCAGCGCGCGGTTCGCGCTGAACAAGCCGTTCGGCCGCCAGACGAGGAACACGATCAGCAGCCCGAACGCGAACAGGTCGCGATAGCTCGTGCCGAACAGCGCGACGCCGTAGCTTTCGACGAGCCCGAGCAGCAGGCTCCCCGCGATCGCGCCCGGCACGTTGCCGAGGCCGCCGATCATCAGCGCGACGACGCCCTTCAGCGTCGCCTGGAAGCCCATCGCCGGATCGATGCTGTTGTAGTACATGCCGACCAGCAGCCCGCTCACGCCGCCGAGCGCACATGCGATCGCAAACACCGTCTGATTCACGCGGTCGACGTCGACGCCCATCTGCAGCGCCGCGTCGCGATCCTGCGCCGTCGCGCGCACGGCCCAGCCGAGCCGCGTGAAGCGCAGGAAGCCGTACAGCAGTGCGGCCGCCGCGATGCCGATGCCGGCGATCAGCAGATCGAGCGACCCGAGCGTGGCGCCGCCGAGCCGCAGATGCCAGTCGGGCAGCGGCGTCGGCACCGCGCGCGGGTCCGCGCCGAACGCGAGCTGCGCGAGCTGGTCGAGGATGAAGCTGATGCCGATCGTCGCGAGCAGCGGCGCGATGCGCGTCGCATGACGCAACGGCCGCAGTCCGATCCGTTCGATCGCGACGCCCAGCGCGCCGCAGCCGACGACGACCGCCGCGAGCGCGACCGGCAGCGGCAGCCCGAAGCGCGTGAGGCACAGCCAACCGATGAAGGCGCCGACCATATAGACCGAGCCGTGCGCGAAGTTGATCAGATGCGACACGCCGAAGATCAGCGCGAGCCCGACGGCGAGCAGCGCGTAGATATTGCCGACGATGAGGCCGTTGAGCGTGTAGTCGAGCCAGGATGCCATCGCGATGCGTCCGGTACGGTTCAGCGCGCCGCGAGCTGCGGCTTGGCGCCGTCCCACAGCGCCCACCGGCCCTGCTTCACGACGAGATACACGGTGCGCGCGCCCGCGACGCGGCGCGTCTGCGGATCGAAGCGCACCTTGCCGAAGATCACGCTCGGCACGTCGCTGATCTTCGCGAAGCCGTCGTGCGCCGCCTGGCGCGTCGTGCCGTAGCGGCGCAGCACCTCGGCCGACAGGATCAATGCGTCGTAGGCGCGCGCGACGAACGAGTCGGGATCGGCGTGGAATTTCGCGCGATAGCGCTGCACGAACGCCTGCACCTCGGGGCGCGGTTCGGCCGGGAAGAAGTTCGATTCGGTGTAGACGCCGTCGACGGCCGTGCCGCCCAGTTCGAGGAACTTCGGCGAATACACCGAGCCGACCGCCGCGATCGGCAGCGCAATGCCCGACGTGCGTGCCTGCCGCACGATCTGCGCGCCGTCCGCGTAATACGAGATCAGTACGATCGAATCGGGCTTCGACTCGCCGATCCGCACGAGCGTCGAACGGAAATCCTTTTCGGCCGGCTGATAGCCTTCGGCCGCGACGACCTGCGCGCCGAGTGCCGACGCGGCCTTCGCAAAGATGTCCTTGCTCGTGCGGCCCCAGTCGGTGTTCAGATACAGCACCGCGATCCGTTTGAAGCCGAGTTCCTTCACGGCGTAGCGCGCGAGCAGCGGCTGTTCCTCGGCCTGGCTCAGCGCGGTGCTCCACAGATAGTCGCCGCCCTTCGTGAAGTCCGGGTGCGAATTCGTGAAGCCGAACTGGATCAGTTGCGCGCGCTGATAAATCGGCGACGCGGCCATCGATGTCGCGCTCGAAAAATCGCCGAGCTCGATCACGACGCGCGGATCGGCGACGAACTTCTGCGCGATCGCCACCGCCTGGCGCGGATCGCTGCGGCTGTCCTGGAAGTCGATCGCGAGCGGCCGGCCGTGTATGCCGCCGCTGCCGTTGATCTCGTCGAGTGCGAGGTCGAAGCCGCGCTTCCACTGCTCGCCGTATTGCGCGTCCTGCCCCGTGAGCGGCCCGCTCACGCCGACGACGACCGGCTCGCCCGAGACGCCTGCCGCGAGCGCGGCGCCCGTCGACAAGCCCCAGGCCGCCGCAAGCGCCACCAACGTGCCCAGCACGCGCCGCCATGCGCCGCGCGCGTCGTTCCCCGAAACCTTCATGGATCCCCCAACGTCAGTCATTCGAAAAGAGTGAGGGCATGAAACCATCGGGGTCCGGACGATCCAACGAAGTTTTGTGCATATCGATATCGCGGCGCACGCGTAGCGCATCGTGCGCTTCGAAGCCGGCCTTCGCATGCGGCATCGCGCGGCCGCGACGAGGCGCACGCATCGTGTTGATTCGACTGCCGTTTCCGGTGCGGCAGTGCGCACGAGAGACGCGCATCCGCGCATAGCCGGCGATGACGACGCGCGTGCCCTTCGCATTTTTCGCGCTGTCGATAGCAAAAATCATTATAAGAATTGCGCATGCTCACGCTCCTACAATGCGCAAATCGCATCATCGGAACGCGTCATGGAGCTGCATCAACTCGAGGCTTTTTCCGCCGTCATGTCGGCCGGCAGCGTGACCGGCGCGGGCGAATTGCTCGGCCGCTCGCAACCGGCCGTCACGCGGCAGATCCAGGAGCTCGAGGCCGACCTCGGCTATGCGCTGTTCGATCGTCACGGCCCGCGTGTCACGCCGACGCGGCGCGCGTTCCTGCTTTACGAGGAAGTCGAGCGTTCGCTGATCGGCCTGCGCGCGATCGACGCGCGCGCCCGCGCAATCGGCAGCGAAATCGCTCAACCCGTACGCATCGCCGCGACGCCCGCGCTCGCGGCCACGATCGTGCCGGCCGCGCTCGCGGCGCTGCCCGACGACGCGCACGCACCGCACTACCAGTTGCGCAGCGAATCGGCCGAGCACGTCGTGCACGAAGTGCTGGCCGGCACCGCGGACGTCGGCGTCGTCACACTGCCGATGGCGCATGCGGGGCTCGACGTGCATTGGATCGCGCAGACGCCCTGCGTTGCGGTACTGGCCGCCGGCGATGCGCTCGCGGCCAAGCCGCGCATCGCGCTGCGCGATCTCGCGCGCCGCCGCATCGTGACCGTCGCGAACCGCCATCGATTGCGCCAGCGGATCGACGCGGCATTCGCCGCCGCGCGCGTCGAGCCGCGCGTCTTCATCGAGACCAATGCGTCGCTCAACGCGGTGATGGCCGCGCGCGCCGGCGTCGGGATCGGCATCGTCGATCCGGCGACGGGTGTCGCGCTGCCGGTGGACGGCGTCGTCGCGCGGCCGCTCGACGTCGACATTCCGTTCGCGTTCGGCGTCGCGACGCCGGCCGGCAAGACACGCACGGCGGCCGTCGATGCGCTGCTTAACGCGTTGCATCGCACGACGCGCGCGTTGTTCGACGATGCGGTCTTTCACGACGCGTCCGCACACGATGCGCTGCTTCGCAGCGACCGCCCGCGCACACGGGCGCGGGCGCGCGGTACGCGCCGGGAGGTTGTCGCATGACGGCTTTCCGCAGCCTTTCGACTAACGAAACGATGGACGAGCAATTCGCATGACGACCTCACTCGACGCACTCGAATTGCGGCTCGCCGAGGATCTGCGCTGGCTCGACCTGCCCGCGCCGTCGTGGGTGCCGCCGCGCGACGTCGACGGCATGCGCGTGCTCGACGTCGCGATCGTCGGCGGCGGGATGGCGGGGCTCGCGGCCAGCGCCGAACTGCGGCTGCTCGGCATCGACAATCAGTGCGTGATCGATCGCGCGCCGGCCGGCTACGAAGGCCCGTGGGTCACGTTCGCGCGCATGGATACGCTGCGCTCGCCGAAGCAGCTTGCCGGCCCCGCGCTCGGGCTGCCCGCGCTGACGTTCCGCGCCTGGTTCGAAGCGCAATACGGCCGCGACGCGTGGGACGCGCTCTACAAGATTCCGCGCACACAATGGATGGACTATCTGCGCTGGTATCGGCGCGTGCTCGACCTCAACGTGCGCAACGACACGATGCTCGTCGCGCTGCGCCCGCGCGACGGCGGCCTGCTCGCGCTCGATCTCGACACGCGCGGTCAGGCGCAGACGCTGCTCGCGCGCCACGTCGTGCTCGCCACCGGCCGCGACGGGCTCGGCGGCCCGTACGTGCCGCCCGTGGCGCAACGCGCGCCGCGCACGCGCTGGGCGCACTCGTCGGAGCCGATCGACTTCGCGGCGCTGGCCGGCAAGCGCGTGGGCGTCGTCGGCGCCGGCGCGTCCGCGTTCGACAACGCGGGCACCGCGCTCGAGGCCGGTGCCGCGCGCGTCGACCTGTTTTTCCGCCGCACGGACATTCCGCGCATCAACAAGCTGACCGGCATCGGCAGCCCGGGCCTCGTACACGGCTATGCCGACCTCGACGACGCCAGCAAGTGGCGCTTCATGCATTACGCGCTGACGTCCCAGACGCCGCCGCCGCGCGACAGCGTGCTGCGCGTGTCGCGCCACGCGCATGCCTTCTTTCATGCGGGCAGCCCGATCGAGACGCTTGCCGAGCATGCGGACGGGCTCGAAGTCACGACGCCGCGCGGCCGCTACGTCGTCGACTTCCTGATTTTCGCGACCGGTTTCCATTCCGACTGGACGACGCGCACGGAATTCGCGGCGTTCGCTGCGCACGTGCGGCGCTGGAAGGATCGCTATCGTCCCGCGCCCGGCACCTGGCTCGACGAGCTGGCCGAGTCGCCCGATCTGGGCCCCGCATTCGCGTTCCAGGAGCGCGAGCCCGGTGCGTGCCCGGCCGTGACGCGCATCCACTGCTTCAACCATGCGGCGAGCCTGAGCCACGGCAAGCTGTCCGGCGACATTCCCGCGATCAGCGCCGGCGCCGAGCGGCTGGCGCGCGGCATCGCGAGCCGGCTGTTCGACGCGGACCGCGATCGCCACTACGACGCGCTCGTCGCGTTCTCCAACGCCGAGCTGCAAGGCGACGAATGGCGCGACGCCGATGCGTAAGCGCCTGTTCCATTGACGATGACGGATACCGAAACGATGACCGATACCCTCACGCCGGCCGCTGCGCCGGATACGATCGACCGCGTGGCCGGCCTGCGCGACGACGATGCCACGGCCGTACTGCGTCGCTCACGCGACAAGGTACGGCTGCATACGCAGCTCGGCGAAGCGGCGCTGTTCGATCCCGCGCTGCCCGGCCTGTCGCCGGTCGAGCGTCTGCATGCGGCGCGATATGTCGCACAGCGGTCGAACGCGCCGGCCCTTGCGTCGCTTTATCGCGCGCGACTGATCGACGCCGGCGGCAACGACGCCGACATCGCGCGGGCGGACGCCGATGCGTTCGACGCGCTGCCCGCGCGGCTCGCCGCAATCCTCGCGCATGCACGGCTTCTGACGGCGTCTCCCGCCGCTGCGCAGCGAGCCGATCTCGATGCATTGAAAGCGGCCGGCCTCACGACGCCCGCGATCGTCGCGCTGTCGCAGCTCGTCGCGTTCGTTGCCTATCAACTGCGCGTCGCTGCGGCCGCACGGGCAGTGCAGGCGCGCGTCGCGAAGGAGGCCGCATGACGACGCATGCTCACGGCTTCACGTTCGACACGCTGGGCTGGCGTGCGTGGCTCGACACCGTGCCGCTCGACACGGCGACGCCCGAACAGCTCGCGGTGCTCGAAGCGAGCCATCCGCAGGCCAAGACGTCCGACTACTATCTGCTGCTCGTACACCTGCCCGAAATCCTGCGGCAGCGCTCGGGCGTGTTCAACGCGATCATGTACGGGCCCGGCGGACTGCCGCGTGCGGAGCGCGAACTGGCGAGCACGGCCGTGTCGCGCGTGAACGGCTGCGTGTACTGCGCGTCCGTGCATGCGCAGCGCTTCGCGCAACTCGCGAAACGCACCGATGCGATCGAGCAGGTGTTCGACGATCCGGCGACGGCCGGCACGACCGCGCGCGAACGCGCGATCGTGCGCTATGCGATCGCGCTGACCGAGCGGCCGGATGCGGTCGGCGCGGACGATATCGCGGCGCTGGAAGCCGAGGGGCTCACGCACGAGGAAATTCTCGACCTGTCGCATGCGGTCGCGATCTTCGCATGGGCGAACCGGTTGATGCTGACGCTGGGGGAACCGGTGTTTGCGGAGGCGGGAGGACGGTAGCAGGGGCGATGTGGCGGGTGGATGTGTCGTCTGTCTTTGCCGTCGGCCCCTGTGGAACACGCTCATGCGGTGCCCTGCCGTCCGCACTCCACCGGCACCGCACCGCCTCTCGGCAGCATCGCGACGAACACGGCCGCCGCCACCGCGAACAGGGTGCCGGCGCCCGCATAGAACGCCGGCCATCCCGTCGCCGCAATCAGGCCCGGCACGCCGAGCAGGCCGAACGTTCCGACGAGACGCCCACTGCTGTAGAACAGCGCATACACGGTCGCCGGCTGCCTGCCGGCTGCCCAGCCGAGAATCGCGCCGCCCATGCCGATGAAGGTCCACGCGCTGGCCGCACCGACCAGCACCGCGCCCGTCGCGGCCAGCGTTCCATCCCCGCGCGACGCTGCGACCGCCAGCACGGCGACGCTCGCGATGCACGCGAGCGCGCCCGTCGCGCAGATCGCCGGCGGCCGCCAGCGGCGCGCAGCCCAGCCGGCCGCCACCGACGCCGCAAGGTTCGCGGCCGGCACGAGCGTGCCGAGCAACGCGCCGATCTGCTGCAACGTCATGCCCAGATCGACGAGCAGCAGCCGGTTGAAGTTGAAGAGCATCATCAGCATGACGGTCAGCGCGATCGTCGCGATCAGCCGCGCGCGCATCGCACGGTCACTCCACGCCTCACGCCAGCCCGACAGCGACCGGCCCGCGCCGCGCGGCGTCGCGCGGTCGGCCTCGACCAGCAGCGCAACGGAGAGTACCGAGACCGCGAGGATCGCTGCCAACGCCACGAACACAAGTCGCCAGCCGAGCCACGGATACCCCCATACGAGCATGCCGCCGCCGAGCAGCAAACCGACCGCCATCCCGCCCATCTTCGCGGCGGCAACCAACGTGCGGCCCGACGGCGGCGTCTGTTCGACGCTCAGCGCGTCGAGCGACAGGTCCATCGTCGCAACGGCCGTCGTGGCGACGATGCCGAGCGCGAACAGCCATGCAAAGGGCGCACTCGGTCGCGCCGCGATGCAAAGCGTCGCCGCGACCGCGACGAGCTGCGCTGCGACGATCCAGCCGGTGCGATGCCCGAGCCAGTGCAGCCTCCGTGCATCGAGCCATGGTGCCCACAGGAACGCGACGCCGAACGGCAGATACAGCGCATAGACCCACTGCAGCGACGCGAGCGTCACGCCCTGCGCGCGCAGGATCGGCGCGAGGCCGCCCTGCACGAAGCCCAGCACGCTGCCGATCGCCACGTAGAGGATCGCGACAACCGTCAGCACGCGCGCGACGCCGTGCGCCGGGGCGACGGTCGGCGTTCGATCGCCGGCAACACGAAGCGGTTCGCTCATCGTCGCCTCCTTCAAAGCTGCGTGGTGAGACCGATGCCGACGACGCGCGGCTGGCCGACGCGCACCGAGCCGACGCCCGGCGCCCAGCCCTGCCCCGCAACGACGTAGCGGCGGTCGAACAGGTTCTCCGCGAACCCGTACAGCGTCCAGTTCCGATACGTCCAGCCGAAGCGCAGGTTGACCACGCTGTAGGCGGCGAGATCGAAGCTGTTGCGCACGTCGACCGCGCGCGAGCCGACGTACTGCCACGACGCATCCGCATTGAAGCGTCCCGGCAGGCCGACTACCGTCCCCGGCAGCTCGCCGTGCGCGCCGAGATTGCCGGTCATGCGCGGCACGTTCGGCAGGCGGTTGCCCGACTGCGCGCCCGTCACGTCGCCGACCGGCACGGACCGCAGTTCGCCCTGCGTATAGCCGAGCCCTGCGGTCAGCCGCAGATAGCGGGACACCTTCGCGCCGAGTTCGAGTTCCGCGCCGAAGGTTCGGTAGTCGAGCGATGCAGGCATGAACAGTCCGCTCGACGGGAAGAATGCGACGAGGTGGCCGTTCTTCACGTCGTTGTAGAACACCGAGCCGTCGACGCTGAGCCGCCGGTCGAGCCACAGCGACTTGAAGCCGAGTTCGTAGGTCCAGCTCGTCGACGCCGGAAACGACGACTCGCGCCGGCCCTGCGGTCCGTTCACGGTGACGGCCGGATAGCCGGCCGACGCTTCGCCACGTGACACCGTCGCATAGGTCATCAGCGTGTCGGTCCAGTCGAATGTCAGACCCGTGCGCCCGGTGACGAACGTGTCCCTCAGACTGTCGTCCTGGCGGAACCGGGTGACGACCTTCGGGTTGCCGTTGCCGTCGAATGCGTAGCGTGCGTCCTTGCGTTCGTAGGTCGCGCGCAGCCCCGTGATCGCCTTCAGCCGCGTCGTCAGCGGCCAGCTCGCCTCGCCGAACCATGACACGCTGTCCGTGTTGATGCGGTTGTGCTGCTGGCCGTTCTGCGTCGTCACGAAGTTGAACGCGGCCGGTGATGCAACGGCGTTCGTGTCGTTCGTGAAATGCGCATGGAAATAGTTGATCCCGGCCGTCCACATCACCGGGCTGTTGTCGCGCGAATTCAGCCGCACTTCCTGCTGGAACGTCGATTCGCCGAAGCGCATCTCCGTCTGGTCCGCGCCCGGCACGTCGAACAGGCTCGCCGGCCGCTTCGACAGCGCCGAATAGATGAGCCCGTCGGTCAGGTCGAACCGTTGCACGTTGCGCGAATCCTGATAGCTCGTCAGCGACGTCAGTCTGAAGCGGTCGAAATCGCGGTCGACCCGCACGCTGCTGCCCGCGTCGCGCCAGCGGCCGTACGTGGGCGGGTTCAACCGAATCTGCGGGAAATCGCCGTTCTGCATCAGGACAAAGCGCGGCGCGGTCGTTTCGGTCTGGTCGACGAAGCCCGACACGGTGACCGATGTGCGATCGTCCGGGACCCACAGCACGGTGCCGCGCGCGGCGCCCACCTTCACGCGCCCGTCGCTGCCGCCGGTCGCAAGGTTCGGCACGGTACCGTCGAGGTTCGACATGCGCACCGCGACCCGCGCGGCCACATCGTCGGACACGGGGCCGTTGCCGATCATTTCGCCGAGCCAGCGGCCATGCGTGCCGGCTTCCGCTGTCGCCGTGAACTCGCGTTTGAAGGTCGGCTGCTTCGTGATCACGTTGATCGCGCCGCCCTGCGTGTTGCGGCCGAACAGCGTGCCCTGCGGGCCACGCAGCACCTCGACGCGATCGATGTCCATGAAGGTCGGCGGCGCGCCGGTGGTCGCGCGCGGTACGTCGTTGACGTACATCACGACCGATGCGTCGTCGGCCGCCAACGGCATGAACGAGCCCACGCCGCGAATGCTGAACACGTTCGCGTAGGTCGCACCGATATCGGCGAACGCGAGGTTCGGCACTGCGCGCGCGAGACCCGCGTTTCCGGCCGACGGCGCGGCATCGACTGCGAGATCGGCGCCGCTCACGGCCGTCACGCTGACCGGCACCTTCTGCTGCGATTCGCTGTGACGGCGTGCGGTAACGGTCACGGCTTCGAGTTGCGTGCCGACGAGCGGCTCGGCAGGCGCCGTCGGCGTCGATGCCGGAACCGGCGCCGACGCGTCATCGCCAGCCGCCTCGGCAAGCGGCGGCCACGCCAGCGCCGCGGCCAGCGCGAGCGACAGCGGCGCGAGCGGCCGCCCCGGCCGACGGGCGCGCCCATGCACGGCGTCGCGCGATGAGACAACGACTTGAAGGGCGGATTGATGGGCGGACCGATCCGATCGCGCAGCACGCGATGCCGCCCGGTTCGCGTTGGCGGTACGACAGTAACGACGACTCATGAAGCCTTCCTCTGCTGGTGCCCCGTTCGCAGCGGGCCGCAGGCGGCCTCGTCGCGAACCTCGTGAAGCGTGGTAATGGTGACTGCGATGAAATCGAACGGCCGCGCTCACGCGTGCCCGGCATCACGTGCGAGCAGGCGCGCGTAGCGTCCGCCGCGCGCGACGAGCTCGGCATGCGTGCCCTGCTCGACCGCGCGCCCGTCGTCGAGCACGACGATGCGGTCGGCCTGCCGAATCGTCGACGGACGGTGCGCGATCATCAGCACCGTGCGGTGCCGACGCAGCCGCGCGAGCGCGTCGTGAAACGCGCGCTCGCTTTCGGTGTCGAGACTCGACGACGCCTCGTCGAGCACCAGCACCGGGCTGTCGCGCAACAACGCGCGCGCGATCGCGATCCGCTGGCGCTGGCCGCCCGACAGACGCGCGCCGCGCTCGCCGCAGCGCGTGCCGTAGCCGTCCGGCAGCGCGACGATGAAGTCGTGTGCCTGTGCGTCGCGGGCGGCCTGCTCGACCGCTGCGTCGTCCGCCTCGGGCCGGCCGAGCCGGATGTTGTTCGCGATGGTGTCGTCGAACAGATAGACGTCCTGCGGCACCACCGACACGTATTGCCGCAGCCGCGCAAGCGGCATGTCGCGCACGTCGACGCTGCCGACGATCACGCGGCCTGCCTGTACGTCCCTGAAGCGCAGCAGCAGGCTCACGCACGTGCTCTTGCCCGCACCCGACGCGCCCACGAGCGCGACGGTCTCGGCCGGCTTCACGTCGAAATCGACGCCGCGCAATGCAGGCACGCGCGTGTCGTCGTAGGCGAACCCGACCTGCTCGAAACGCACCGTCGCATCGGCCGGCTCCGCGGTGCCGCGGTCGACGACCTGCGCGGGCTGCCGCTGAATCGCAAGAATTCGCTCGGCGCCCGCCTTCAGTTCGCCCAGCTTGCGCGCGGCCTGCGCGACTTCTGCGAGGGGAATCAGCGCGGCGCCGACGAGCACGACCGCGCACGGCAACCATGCGACGGCCAGCAAGCCGTGCTGCACGAGCACGGCCCCCGTCACCAGGGCCGCAAGCAGCGCACCGGCCTGCAGCAATTCGATGGCCGCCTGCTCGAGCCCGGCGCGCGTGCCGTAGCGGCGCTGCTCGTGCTCCATCGTGCGCACGCGCGCAGCAACGCGGTCGAGCCACGCCTGCGCCTGACCGAAAGACGCGATCTCTTTTCTTCCCTGAATGCCTTCGATCACGTCCGCGTCGAGCTTCGCAGCGGCCTGAGCCAGCGCGCGCCCCTGCCGATGCGCGCGATCGCCCAGCCAGAACGGCACCGAAGCGAGCAGCGGCAGGAATGGCAGCAGCGCGAGCGTCAGCCACGGCTGCACGAACGCGAGCGCGACGAGTGCCAGCAACGGGACGATGCCGGCGGCGATCGCATCGGCGAGCGTATGCGCAAAAAAGTGCTCCATTTCGTTGGCGTCGCGCGTCGCGACGGCCGCGAGCTCGCCGGTGCGACGCCCGGCCACGTAGCCAGGCGCCGCGCGTTCGAGGCCGTCGTAAATGCCAATCTGCATCGTCTCGATCAGCGAGAACGCGAATTCGTGCGAGACGTGCGCCTGCCACCAGCGCCCGCCCGCGCCGGCGGCCACGGCCACGACAAGCGCCCATGTGCCCGGCAGCCATGCGTCGGCCGCCGCGCCAGCGATCGCGATGCCGATGAGCCAAGCGCAGATCGCGAGCGTCGCAACCATTCCGCCCTGCGCGAGCACGGTCGCGACGATGGTCAACAGCATCAGCCGCTCCTGGCCGCGCGCGAGCTGCAGCAGGTCCGCCCAGCCGCTGCGCCCGGCTAGCGCCGCGTCGCGCGCGTGCGTCGCACCGTCTCGGCCATGCGCGGCCGTCGTCGTAGTCGTCGTCGTGCTCATACGCTTTCCTCCCCTGTTTCGCCGGCCTGCGCGGCCAGCAGGCGCGCATATAGTCCGCCGCGCGCCTTCAGCGTGTCGTGATCGCCCTCCTCGACGATCCGCCCGTCGTCGACGACGACGATCCGGTCCGCGTGTCGCACCGTCGCCAGACGATGCGCGATCACGACGAGCGCACGTTGTCCGGCACACGCCTCGATCGACGCCTGAATCGCCTGCTCGCTCGACGGGTCGACGTTCGAGGTCGCTTCGTCGAGCAGAAGGATCGGCGCGCCCTTGAGCCATGCGCGGGCGATCGCGAGCCGCTGGCGCTGGCCGCCCGACAGCTGCGCGGCACGCTCGCCGACGGGCGTCGCATACCCCTGCGGCAAACCTTCGATGAAGTCGTGGACATGCGCGACGCGCGCGGCGTCGCGAATCGCGTCTGCATCGGCGTCGGGCCGAGCGAACCGCAGGTTGTCCTCGATGCTGCCGTCGAACAGCACGATGTCCTGGAACACGGCGCCCACCTTCTCGCGCATCGCCGCGAGCGGCAGGTCGCGCAGATCGACGCCGCCGATCCGCACCGAACCGTGCTGCGGGTCAGCCATCCGAATCAGCAGCGCGCCGAGCGTCGACTTGCCCGCGCCGGACGGGCCAACGATCCCGACGAACTCGCGCTGCCCGATCGTGAGCGACACGTGCTTTAGCGCGGGCCGGTCGCTGCCCGGCCACGTGAAGGTCACGTCGTCGAATACGACATCGGCGTGCTCTCCGGGCGCGCGCGGCGACACGGGTTCGCGCACTGGCGGTTCTGCGTCGAGCAGTGCGGCGATCGGCCCGGCGGCGCTCGCGGCGCCCCACGCGATATGGAACGTCTTGTCGAGCCGGTCAACCGGCCGGAATGCCTCGCGTGCGAGAAACAGCGTGATCAGCGCCGTCGTCGCGGGCAGCACACCGGAGGCGGCGCGCGAAGCATTGAGCGCCGCGACGGCCGCGACGCAGCCGAGCCCGAACAGGCCCGTCACGCCGTTGCGCATCAGTGTTGCGTACAGGATGCCCATCGCCTCGCGCCGCAACCCTGCTGCCGCCGCGACGAGCGACGCTCGGCGCGAGCCGGCCGCATCGAACGCCTTCAGCGTCGCGATGCCCTGCAGGCTGTCGAGCATCGTCGCGCCGAAACGCCCGATCGACGCCATCAGCCCCGAGGCCCGCGGCCGGCATAGGCGCAGCCAGACGCGATCGATGACGGGCACCGCGAGCACGCAGGCCGCCAGCACGCTCGCCGACAGCGGATCGATCCACGCGACCGCGCCGATCACGGCAGCGCAGCCGACAAGCGCGACGCACACGGCCGGAATGTAGCGTCCGTAGTACGTCTCGAGCGCTTCGACACCGCCGACGATCGCGTGCTGCAATTCGGCGGTGCGTCCTGCACCGCCATGCGCGCCGAGTGCAAGTGCCTGAGGGAGCAACCGCGCGCGCAGCCGCGCCTTGGTGCGGCTCGCGGTGCGCAGCGCGGCGACTTCGCCGGCCCACATCAGCGCGATGCGCGCCAGTGCGAACGCAGCGAAGCCGAACGCCCATCCGGATAGACCGCGCAGCGACGCGCCGGACCATATGGCCGCGATCCCGAGCGCAAGACATAACGCCTGTCCCGCGTAACATGCGGTCACCGCGAGGCCGATCGCGACGCTGATCGCGATATCGGCATAGACGACTCCCGCGAGCCGCCATAAATGACGTTGCATAGGGTTCACCTCCTTGATCCGCCAACATCCGCAATGATATTTTTATTGGGAATGCGACTCATTCTCATTTCGTATGAATGTCGGCGAATTCCATATGCGGGTCCGGTGAAATCACCTCTATCCCGAAAAATTTGCGATTAGTCTTGCGGCCATCGAGGAGCGTGGGTCACGTCCGAATCGCCGCAACTGCCGTGAAGTAGATGACAGGAGTTGTGCGTATGCATCCATTGACAGTACCCGGCGTGTCCGCGACGGGCGTCGCCACGAGTCATACATGGACCGTCGCACGCGGAAGCGCAGAGGGGAGCAGCTACGCGATCGAACGCCTGAATTGCGAGTCCGGCTTCTCAGTCGTGCGCTCCAGCGTGCTCTCCGAGCGCACGTTGGCCGAGGCGTGCAGCCACGATGGTGTCGAGCGGCAGCTCATCGTCGCGATCGCGCTCGACGGCGATTCGGAATTCCGTGACCGGCGCGGCGAACGCCTGCCGTTCTCGGCCGGCCACACGACGGTGTCGGTCTTCCGCAGCGGCGGGGGCGAGCGTCGCCATGGGGCAAACCGGCTGGTACGCCAACTGCGGCTCGTCGTCTCGGAAAGCGCGCTGACAAACTTCGTCGGCGAAGCGCGCAGCCGCGAACTGCTCGGGCCGGCGCTCGGGCACTTCGAAGGCTTCCGACAGCTCGCGTTCACCGCGAACAGCGGGAACCCTCATCTGCGCTTCTTCTGCAGCCCCGATCTGCTGCAACAGGACGGCCTCAGCCTGCGCATCCACGCGCTAAGCCTCTTGGCCGATCAACTGAGCATGATCGCGCCCGAACCTGCGCGCTGCGGCCGGCTCGGCGCGCGCGATCTCGACAGGCTTGCGCACGTCGAGGCGTTCATGCGTGCGCATCTCGACAAGCCGCTCAACAACGCGTACCTGTCGGCCACGCTCGGCATCAGCGAATACAAGCTGAAAGAGTGCTTCCGGCAGGCGTACGGCACGAGCCCCGCGCGATACTTGCTGGAACTGCGGATGTATCGTGCGCAGGAGTTGCTCGAAGCCGGCCACCAAGTCGCCGAAACAGCCTACCGCGTCGGCTATCAGCACCCGAGCAATCTGAGCGCCGCGTTCACGCGCTTCTTCGGGCGCACGCCGAAATCCGTGCTCGGCAACCGATCCCCTCGGGCGAATATATCGGTATCCGAATCGAACCGGACGTAGACGAGGATGAATCATCGTCGCGCATCGACGCCGAGCAGATTCCCGCCGATTTCATGATGTCCCGGCCCTTGATGCGCGGCGCAGCACGAGACGCCTGGCCGCGAGCGTGCGACGAGATCACGATGTGCGACTCGTGCGACGGAGCGACCTGGCCCCCTCAATCCCCCAACAACTTCAACCCCGCCGGCAACGTCTCACCGAACACCCGCACCGTATCGGCCTCATCGAACGCGACGACCTCGCGTACACGATCGATCCACGTCCGCGACACGTTCGCGGCCGACAGCCGCCGGATCACCGCGTCGCGCGTATCGTCCGGCAGATCGCGTTCGCGGTCGCCCGTCAGCTGCGCGATCTGCGCGGCGGCGAACGCGGCAGGCTCGACCTGTTTCCAGTCGAGCGCGAACAGCGCGTCGAGCCACCGGCAGGCGACGTCGGCCGGCACGACGTTGTGTGCGCTGCCGTAGAACGGACGCCGCGCGCCGACGCGCCCGAGCGCCCAGGCGCGCAGCGCGCGCTCGGCCGGCTTCTGCACAGGCGCGATCAGCCGTTCGCCGAGCTCGATCTTGCGTTCGATCGGTAGCCGTTCGAGCGACGCAGACAACCGCATCATGTCGGCGGGCCCCACCTTGTCGGGATCGAACGGCAGCTTGCGTCGCTTGTCGTCGGGCGACGGCTCGAGAAATGCGATCGCGTCGCGCACCTGCATCTGCGCGTCGTCGTCGAGGCCGCCGGCCGCACGCCGCCACAGCGTCCACCATTCGGACCATACCTGCGCGTCGTTCACGTACTGGATGCCGTCGTCGAACAGCGGCCACAGCTGTTCGATGCGCCACGCATCGAGCGGATGACCGAAGCCCGGCCGCACGCAATAGCCGGCGAGATTGAGCCATGCCCGTTCGTGATCGGCCGAGCGCCGGCGTCGGCGCGCGCGCGCGAGCAGTGCGTCGAACAGCTCGCGCGCGAGCGCGACGTCCCATTCTTCGCGCGGGCCCAGCACCTGCTCAAGTTGCGCACGCAACCGTCTCGTATCCTTCGGCGTCACGTTCGCCGCGCGGCTGCCGAACGAGCGGTCGATCAGTTCGAGCGCCTGATCGATACGCGGATGCCGCGCAGGTGCGGCGCCGTCCTGCTGTGCCTGCGCGTCGCCGCGCAGCTGGAATTCGAGGCGCCAGCGGCGCGCGGCATCGTCGGTCGCGATGCAGTGCATTTCAAGCGTGCCGACTTCGGTCAGCGACGCGGTCAGCTTCACCGGCGTCTCGCGCGCGCCGCCGTCGGCCTGCCCGTCGACGACGGTCGCGATCGGCGGCAGCCGCACGAAGTCGCCGCCGTCGAGATCGACGAGATCGCCCGGCCGGTACGCGGTATCGGCAACTGTCGACATCAGGTGAAAGCGCACCGGCTGCCCGAGCTGCAACGCAAACGTGCGATCCTCGAGCCGGATCTCGCGGCCCTCTTCCGCACCGCGCGGCAGCAGGCACACGCCGCGCGGCCGCCCGTCGGCCGCGCCGTCGTCGAGCACGAGGAAATAGCTGCGCGCCGAGCCGCCGCCGATGCGCGGCGCATGCCCGGCGCGGGCGAGACCGTATGCGACCGCACCGCGCGCGACCGCGACGTCCGGATGCGCGTTGTGCAGCACGTCGAGCGGCGCGCCGCGCCACGCACCGAGCGTCTGAGCGAGGCGGCCCGCCAGCGCGTGCGCACGAAACACGCCGCCGTTGAGCAGCAGCGTGTCGGGCAGCGGACCTTCCGCGTGACGGTTCAGGAACGCGGCGACGTGCCGCGTGACGGCCGGATCGCTCGCGTACGGCAAGCCGAATTCGACGATCGCCGCACGCGCACGCTGCGGCAGCTCGTCGGCCGCGACCTGCGGAAAAAAGCCATCGACGACGATCTGCTCGACCTCGCGGCGCGTCAGCTCGGCCGAACGCGCGCCGCCGACGAGGCGGCTGCCCGCGCCGAGCAGCGTGACGGTCACCGATTCGGGCGCGTCGTCGCCGAGCAGGCGCTCCTTCGCCGCGCGGCAACGTTCGACGAGCTGCGACAGGCTCGCGGCCGACAGCCGCGTGCCGGGCTCGGTCAAGCGCGTCTCGACGAGGCGCGCGAGCGCGAGGTCCATGTTGTCGCCGCCGAGCATCAGATGATTGCCGACGCCGACGCGCGTAAACATCGGCTCGCCGTCGTCGCCGGGCGCGACGTCGACGAGCGTGACATCGGTCGTGCCGCCGCCGACGTCGCAGATCAGCACGCGCCGCGGCGCGGCGAACGTGTCGCGCAACGTCGCACGCTGACCGTACAGCCAGTCGTAGAACGCGGCCTGCGGCTCCTCGAGCAGCCGCAGCGCAGGCAGCCCCGCGCGTCGCGCGGCCTCGACGGTCAGCGCGCGGGCGCCGTCGTCGAACGACGCAGGGACGGTCAGGATGACGTGCTGTTGCGCGAGCGGCGCGTCGGGAAAGTGCGCATCCCATGCTGCACGCACGTGCGCGAGATAGCTCGCGCTCGCATCGACGGGCGACACCTTGTCGACACCCTCGGCAGCGCCCCACGGCAGAATCGGCGCGAGGCGATCGACCGACGCGTGCGACAGCCAGCTCTTCGCGCTCGTCACGAGGCGGCCGGGCACCTGCGCGCCGAGCGTGCGCGCATACCGTCCGATCACGGGCGCCGGCGCATCGTCGCGGCCCGGCTGCGCGGGCGCGCCGGCGGCCTGCCACGGCAGCCACAACGCGTCCGCCGCCAGTTCGCCGGGCGCCGGGTGATAGCGCACCGACGGCAGCAGCGGCTGCGCGGCGACCGCACCGGCGCCGACGAGCTGCTCGACGTCGAACACGCGAATCGCGTCCGAGCCGGGCTCGACGTAGGCGACGACCGTATTGCTGGTGCCGAGGTCGATGCCGACCGTATAGCGCTTCATCGCACTCAGGCCGTGCCGCGCACGTCGAACTCGACCTTCCAGCGCTCGTCGGTGCCGCTCGGGATCGCTTCGAGCTCCAGCGTACCGGCCTCGGTCACGCGCGCGTGCAGCCTCACGGGCACGATCTCGCCGACCGTGCGCCCTTCGGCCGGCAGCGTCGCCTGAATTTCCTCGAGTTCCTGCAGTTCGTCGGGCGACCAGAAATCGAGCAGCGTGCCGACTTCGTCCTGACGACGCACCGACGAGCCGAAGAAGCGGAAATGCACGGGCTCGCCGACGACGAGGCCGAATTCCTGCGGCGGCAGCGCGGCGCTCGTGCCTTCCTCCATCCCGAACGGCGCGACGCAGAGCGCCTGCACCGGCGGTTCGAGCCCCGGCACGGCCGGCATCGCCGATTCGATCGCGACGTAGTACGCACGCGCCGTACCGCCGCGAATGCGCACGCCGCGGCCGCGCTTCACGTAGCCGTAGTACGCGGCGCCGCGCGCGACGGCGAGATCGAGATCCGCGCCTTCGAGCAGCCGTGCGGGCGGCGCGCCTTCGGCGGCGAGCCAGCCGTTCAGCGTGTCGAGCACGCGTTGCGTCAGCAGCGACGACTTGAATACGCCGCCGTTGAACAGCACGGCGGTCGGATGCAGGAACGTCGCGCCGGCCGGCAGCGTATGCTGCACGCCTTCGAGCGCGTCGAGCGCCGCGACCTGCCGCCCGAGGAACGCCGCGAGATGGCGCGTGATGCCCGCGTCCTGCGCATACGGCAGGCCGAGCTGCGTGAGGCCGACGCGCGCGCGCGTCATCGGGCGCGCGGCCGCATCGACCTGCGGGAAGAAGCCTTCGAGTATCGTCTGCGTCAGTTCCGCGCGCGTCAGCTCGGTGCGGATCGAGCCGCCGATCAGCTTCGAGCCGCGGCTCGGCACGACGAGCGGCACCGCGTCGGTCGTCGGGTCGGACAACAGCGTTTCCTTCGCGCTGCGGCACGCGTACGTGAGCGCGCGCAGTTGCCACGGATCGGCCTGCGTGCCCTGCTGCGCGAGCTTGCGCGCGACGACGTGCGCCAGCGCGAGATCCATGTTGTCGCCGCCGAGCAGGATGTGTTCGCCGACCGCGACGCGATGCAGCTCGAGATTGCCGTCGCGCTCGACGACCGCGATCAGCGACAGGTCGGTCGTGCCGCCGCCGACGTCGACGCAGAGAATTAGATCGCCGACCTTCACCTGCTTGCGCCAGCCGCCTTCGCTCTTCTGGATCCAGCTGTAGAGCGCAGCCTGCGGCTCCTCGAGCAGCGTCATCCGCGTATAGCCGGCCGCGCGCGCGGCCTCGGCCGTCAGTTCGCGCGCCGCCGGGTCGAACGAGGCGGGAATCGTGACGGTCACGTCCTGCTCGACGAACGGCGCGTCGGGATGCGCGTGATCCCACGCTTCGCGCAGATGCGTCAGATAGCGGATCGAGCTTTCGAGCGGCGACACGCGCGTGACCTCGGGCGGCGCATCGCTCGGCAGGATCGCCGCGCGGCGATCGACGCCGGGATGGCACAGCCAGCTCTTCGCGCTCGACACGAGCCGGATCGGCGTGCCGGCGCCGCGGCTGCGCGCCATCTCGCCGACCGCGAAGTCGCGCGACGCGGTCCACGGCAGCGTCAGGTCGCCCTGCGTGAGTTCGCTCGGATGCGGCAGATAGAGAAACGACGGCAGCAGGTCGCGCGACTCGAGCGCGCCGGGCGCCGTGAGCTGCGTGATCGGCAGCACGTGCTGTGCGATTTTTTCGCCGTCGCTGGCCGCGCTGTCGACATACGACAGCGCACAGTGCGTGGTACCGAGATCGATACCGATCGAATAGCGCGGATCGCTCACAGTTCCACCTCCGCCGGCGCAATCACCGACGCGTCGTGGCTGCCCGTCAGCTTCGGCAGACGCACGTCCGCGACGCGCCAGCCGCGATGGCTGACGGTGCCCGTAAACGGCGCCGACCCGACGACGTTGCCAGTCACGCGCACGGCCGTCGCATCGAAGCCGGCCGGCAGCGTCACGCGGCTGCCTTCCGCCTCGTCGCGCACCGGCACGATCGTGAAATGTTCGCGCAGCGCAGCGCGGCAGCCGTCGTGCACGAGGCGTGCAGCCGCGCCGATGTCGGCGTCCGAGTAGCCGGCGATGTCTTCCTCGACGAAATCGATGAAGCGCGCATCGCGCTGCAGCAGGCCGAGCAGTTGCAGGGCGGCCTGCGGGCTCGCTTCGCGCAGCTCGGGCGCGGGGGCCTTCGCCGCGGACGCGGGCGCGGGTGCCGGCGCAGCCGCCGGAGCGGGCGCTGCGGCGGGCGTCGGCGCGAGCGGTGCCGCGGCGCCGTCGCGCAGGCGCAGCACGTTCGCGGCGAACTCGCGATTGCCGAGCACGGAGAAGAAGGTCCCGACGGCGAGCGACAGCCGGCCGAAGAAGGACAGGTTGGATTCGGGCATGGGGTCTGGACTCCTGTGGGCTCGCCGCACGGCGAGCGTCTTGCCTGGCCCCGGCCGGCGGCGCGCGTCACGACGCGCGCGCCCGTCGCCCGGAGCGCGATTCTGGCCCCCTCGCGGGGTGCGGAAAACCCGTATTTTGCCCTGTGGCGGGCGAACCGGGACAGAAGTCGAGGGACAGACCATGCCGGGCGCGGCGGTCGTCTCGGGAACAGGCGGTACGGCTCGGGCGACGGCGCGCCGGGGTGGATTCGCGGACAGGCCGTGCATGCGCGCGCGATGCGCACTCGCGCCCGCAGCGCGACGCGGCGCCGCGCCGCGTCGGCCGCGTACTCGCGACCTCGAGACAGCATCGAGCGTCGGCACGCAGATCGGCGATCGGCATGTCGCGCCCGACAACCGAGCGCGACCGCGCCGCCGATGACGGGGCGCCCTCGCCGCGCCATGCGCCGATCGCGCCGATCGCGCCGCTCGCGATGACCGCGATGACCGCGATGACCGCACACACGGCCGGCTACCCGGCGTCCGAACGCTCGCGCGATCGGCCGATCACGCGGCCTTCATCGCCTCCGCGATCCGTTGCGGCGCGGTCGGCCGCGCATACATCCTCTCGAGATACGCGCGCAGATTCGGGAACGTGTCGATCAACCCGTACTCGCCCGCCCAGTCGATCAGATAGGCCGTCACGCAATCGGCCACCGTCAGCGTATCGCCGACGATGAACGCGCGCCCGTCGAGATGCCGCTCGAGAATGACGGCCATCGACGCGAAATCGTCGCGCGCGAGCGCGATGTCGGCCGGCAGCCGCTTGTCGGGCGGATACAGCATCGTGTGGCGCGCGATGCGCCACAACGGCTGCTCGAGCTCGGTCACCGCGAACATGATCCAGCGATACGCGTGCGCACGCTGCGCGAGATCGACGGGCAGCAGGTGCTTGTCGGGATACTTGTCCGCCAGATACAGCACGATCGCCGCCGACTCCGGAATCACGAGGTCGCCGTCGATCAGCACCGGCACCTTGCCGGCCGGATTGATGCGCAGAAAATCGGGGCGGCGGTGCTCGCCCTCGAGCAGGTTGACGGGCACGAATTCGAAATCCACGCCGAGTTCCTTGAGTCCCCACAGCGCGCGCTGCGTTCGCGTGCCGGCAAATCCGTAAAGCTTCATCGTTACGCTCCTTTCGGTTCGGAAACGCGTAAACAACCGCCGAGCGCGGACGGCGACGCAGCGCCGTCGCGACGCCCGCCCGCCGCCGCGACGGCGATCATCCGCGCGGAATCTCCAGTACGGGCATCACGTCGATCGTCTCGCCCGGAAAGATCGTGAAATGCGGATGGCCTTCGAACATCCGCGCGGCGTCGTCGTGAGACGCGGCGCGCACGATGGTGAAGCCGCCGAGCGCGTTCGACGTATCGTCGATGCCGCGCGCGCTGACGGTCTTCGTCTTGCCGAGCGGGCCGCCCATCTCGACGATCGCGTCGCGATGCCGGTCGGCCCACGCACGCCACGCGGCGATCCCTTCCTGCTCCTTCGCGCGCCGCGCCTGTTCCGGCTGCGCGATCCACGCCTGCATGCGCGGGCTATCCTTGCTGCCGAGGAAAACCGCGAGATACAACTGCTGTCGACTGCTCATGTGTCCTCCGTCCGAGTGCGCGCGCGGCACCGTGCCGCTGATCGCCCTTGACACAATAGGTTGGTATCAACACAATTGCAACATGGCACGAAAAGAAAAGCTTCCTTTCGAGACGACGCTGATGGTGCGCGACTGCTGCCTGTGCCTGCACATGCAGCGCGCGGCGCGTCATCTCGCGCGCGTGTTCGACGACGCGCTGCGTCCGCTCGATCTGACGAACGGGCAGTTCTCGCTGCTGATGTCGCTGAACCGGCCGGAGCCGGCGCCGATGAAAGCGGTCGCGTCGCTGCTCGCGATGGATCGCACGACGCTGACGGCCGCGCTGAAGCCGCTCGAGCGACGCGGCCTCGTCGCGATCGAGCAGGATCCGCACGACAAGCGCACTCGCCTGCTCGCGCTCACGCCGGCCGGCGAGCGCCTGCTCGCCGAGGCATTTCCGCTGTGGCAACAGACGCATGCGGAAATCGAAAAGCCGTTCGCGCAGGGCGATATGGACGCGTTGCGCGGCCAGTTGCGCATGCTGTCCGAGGCACCGCCCGCGCGCGACTGAGCCGTCGCGAGATTTTCCGTGCGCGCGCGGCGCGAAAGCGTATCCTTCATCGCGGCACTCGATCCGCCAACCAGGAGACACGCATATGACAACTGCTGACAAGCATGCCCGCTTTCGCGCACTGCATCGCGCCGGCGATCCGCTGGTGCTGTTCAACGTCTGGGATGCGGGCAGCGCGCGCGCCGTCGCCGACACCGGCGCGCCCGCCCTCGCGACCGGAAGCTGGTCGATCGCGAAGGCCAACGGTTACGCCGACGGCGAAGACATGCCGCGCGCGCTGGCCATCGAGCTGCTTGCCCGCATCGTCGCCGCGACCGATCTGCCGGTCAGCGCCGATCTCGAAAGCGGCTACGGCGAGCGGCCCGACGACGTCGCCGATACGATCGCGCTCAGCATCGAGGCCGGCGCGATCGGCTGCAATCTCGAGGACAGCGTTCCCGCGACCGGCGAAGTGCGCAGCGTCGACGAAGCGGTTGCGCGCATCGCCGCAGCGCGCCGCGCGGCCGACAAGAGCGGCAGCGGATATTTCATCAATGCGCGCACGGACGTCTGTTTCGTCGTCCCCGCCGACACGCACGACGAGGCGCTGATCGACGCGGTGCTCGCACGCGCACGCGCCTACGCGGAAGCGGGTGCGGACGGGCTGTTCGTGCCGGGCCTGAAGTCGCCCGCGCTGATCCGCAAGCTGACGGCGGCATCGCCGCTGCCGGTGAACGTGATGCGCGTGGCCGAAACGCCGACGATCGCGGAACTCGCCGCATGCGGCGTGTCGCGCATCAGCCACGGGCCGTATCCGTACATTCAGGCGATGAAGGCGCTTGCGGCGCTCGTGCCGCCACGCGGCTGAGGCTGAGGCTGAGGCTAAGGTTGACGCCGGCGCCGCGCGTCGGCGCGATCGCATCGAAGCGCAGCCGCGCGGCGCGCGCGTGTTGCTGCGCACCGCCACCGTTGCGCCGGCCGGCGCGCGCGCAACGAGACATACTCGTCGACGAATCGGCGCGGTGCCCGAACCGGCACCGCACACCGCACCCGTTACGACACCGCTTCGACGCGCTTCGGCACCGCGGTGACGATCGTCGCGACCGCGACGGCCAGCACCACCGCCGCGCCGACGAACACGCCGCCGGCGCCGGTCGCATCGAACACGACGCCGCCCGCCGCCGCGCCCGTCGCGATCGCGAGCTGCACGGCCGCGACGATGAGGCCGCCCGCGCTCTCGGCTTCGTCCGGCACCGTGCGCGTGACCCACGTCGACCATGCGACCGGCACGCCGCCGAACGCCATCCCCCACAACGCGACGAGGATCGCATCGATCGCCGGTGCGCGGCCGAGCACGACCAGCAGCACGCCGAGCACGACCATCAGCGCGGGCATCGCGATCAGCATCGGCCGCAGCCGGTGTTCGAGCACGCGGCCCGCGAGCGACGTGCCGACGAAGTTCGCGACGCCGTAGCCGAGCAGGATCGCCGACAGCCCGTTCACGCCGACGCCCGCGACCTGCTCGAGGAACGGCCGCAGATACGTGAAGAAGGCGAAGTGACCCGTGAAGACGAGCGTCGTCGCGAACATCCCGAGGCCGACGCCCGGCCGGCGCAGGACGTCGATCAGCGTGCGCAGCCGCGTCGTGCCGCTCGGCGGCATCGAGGGCAGCGTCGCGACCTGCGACAGGAACGCGACGCCGCCGAGCGCGGCCGCGATCAGGAACACGTTGCGCCAGCCGATCAGGTGACCGAAGTAGCTGCCGAGCGGCGCGGCCGCGATCGTCGCGACGGCGACGCCGCTGAAGATGATCGATAGCGCGCGCGGCACCATCGCGGCCGGCACGAGCCGCATCGCGGTCGCGGTCGCCATCGTCCAGAAGCCGCCGAGCGCGATGCCGAGCACGACGCGGCCGATCAGCACCGTCGTCAGGTTCGTCGCGAACGCGACCGCGAGATTCGACGCGATCAGCAGCAGCGAGAACGCGAGCAGCACGCGTCGGCGGTCGATCGTGCGCGTCGCGGCGGCGATCAGCAGGCTCGTCACGAGCGCGACCGTCGCGGTCGCGGTGACCGCCTGACCGGCGACGCCTTCGGTGACGCCGAGACTGTCGGCCATCGGCGTGAGCAGGCTCGCGGGCAGGAATTCGGCCGTGACGAGGCCGAACACGCCGAGCGCCATCGCGAACACCGCGCCCCAGGCCGGTTCGCGGGGAGCCGCCTGCGAGGCGGTGGAGGAAATTCCGGGATTCATCCGTCGTTCCGTATCGTAAAAGGTCGATGACGGCGTATCGTAAGGAGCGACGGCAGGACGGTCTATGACATACAATCCGCCTTTGTTGATCAAACGTCCGAGAATGCGATGCCCGACACGCTGCCTCCCGTCATGCCCGATGCGCACGATCTCGTCAGCGAGCTGCTGCTCGGGATGCGCCTGAGCGGCGTCCAGTACCGCCGCATCCAGGTCGCGCGGCCGTTCGGCCTGAGCTTCGGGCAGGTGCCCGGCCGCGCGCAGTTTCATTTCGTCGGGCGCGGGCCCGTGCTGCTGCGCGACGCGGCCGGCGCGACGATGCAGCTCGAGGCCGGCGATGCGATCCTGCTGCCGCACGGCAACATGCATACGCTCATGTCCGACCCCGACGTGCCGTGCCGCGAGATCGGCGGCTTCGAAGTCGCACGCATTTGCGATTCGGTCGCGTCGGTCGCATCGGCGGGCGCGGCGGCCGACGGCGCCGCGGCCGATTCCGCTGGCGGCGATGCGCTGATCTTCAGCGCGTGCATGGAACTCGATCTCGGCGGGATGCAGCCGCTCGTCGGCACGATGCCCGAGTTCATGCACGTCGGCACGCTGCTCGCGCGCTATCCGGAGATCCGGCCGATGCTCGACGCGATGGAGCGCGAATCCTGCGCCGAGCGCGCGGGCTTCGCGGGCATTCTCGCGCGGCTCGCGGACGTCGTCGCCGCGTTCATCGTGCGCGGCTGGGTCGAATGCGGATGCGGCGACGCGTCGGGCTGGGTGCAGGCGCTGCGCGAGCCGAAGCTCGGCCGCGCGATCGTCGCGCTGCATCGCGATCCCGGCCGCAACTGGAGCGTTGCCGAACTCGCCGCCGAGGCCGGCGTGTCGCGTTCGGTGTTCGCCGAACGTTTTCTTGCCGCGACCGGGATGACGCCCGTGCGCTACCTGACCGAACTGCGGATGCGGCTCGCCGCACGCTGGATCGCGCGCGATCGCGAGGCGATCGAGACGGTCGCGTATCGGCTCGGCTACGGGTCGCTCGCCGCGTTCAGCCGCGCGTTCAAGCGCGTCGTCGGGCGGCCGCCGGGCGCGGTGCGCGCCGACGCAGACGCCGCGGCATGACCGGGTCGGCAGGCCGCGGTCGCCGCCGGATCACGTCGTCGTCGGCGATCGAGTCGCGGTCGTGCGGCACGTCGACCGTCTTCACGCGGCGCGGCTCGCGCGGCTGCGTGAACGCGCGCTGCCGTTCAGCCGCCCGCGCCGGTGCGCGCCTCCAGCGTGTCGATCAGCACGGTCGCGCACTGCACCGCGAGCGTCGCGCACTGCTGCGGATCCACCGTCGCACCGTTCGTCACAGTACCCTGCACGATCCTGACGAGCAGTTCCTTCGACAGATCGGCGATTTCGTAGTCTCGTTCCGTCATCGTCTCTCTCCTGTGCGTGTGCCCGCCGGCGCACGCGATTGCGGTTGCCGCCGCGTCCGCGTTCGCGGATCGCGCGCGGCGCTCAACGTGGCCGTGCGCGCACGACGATCTGTGCCTGCGTGTCGCGCTCGATCCGCTCGAGCGATGCGCGCAGCGTCGCGAACGTTTCGGGCGAACACACCTGGCTATCGAAGGTCGCATTCAGCCGTCGCGTGATCTGCACGACGCGCGCGACCGGATCGAATACGTAGTGCGACGTGAAATCGACGAAGCGGTCGCGCACCGCCTTGTCGGCCGGCACATCGATCACCGCGACGTCGGGCGGCAGCGCGATTTGCGCGGTCTCGTCGAACGTGCCGCCGATGCAGACCCACGGCTGCGTGCGCACCGGCTCCTGCAACCACGCCTGGACCTGCGTCGCGATGCCGCCCGCGACGCTCGACAGCGCAGGCACCGCGGTCGTGCCGTCTGGCCAGACCGGATGATCGAGCGTGCCGGACATCGTCACGTCGAACGGCCCCGCGTGCGTGCGCCGATCGCTCGTCGTCAACTGCGCGCGCCCGCGCAGGCCGGTCTGCATCAGACGCTCGTTCGCGAGCTGCCCGATGCGATCGGGCGTCGCACGACGGAACACCGAGCGCTCGAGCTCGGCGGTCCAGCCGTCGTCCTCGACGTACGCATGAAAACGCGCGTCGCCGCGCACGGCGGCATCGATGTCGAGCCGCGCGGTGCGCCGCCGCGGCTGCGTGGCAGGCGTACGCGACAGCACGCCCGAATCGACGAGCAGCGCGGGGCGATCCATCACGATCGGGGGCAGATAGCCGAACGCGATGCCGGTGGTCGTCGTGTCCGCGTACAACCCTAAGTCGGGCAGCCACGTGATCGCATGATTGATCGCGCCGGCGCCATAGCCGGGCACGGACGGCAGCGTATAGACCGCGCCGAGGTTCAGCAGCACCGGTTCGCTGCGGATGCCGACCGCGCCGAGCAGCGCGCCGAACAGCGCGACGTGGTCCTTGCAGTCGCCGTAGCGGTTGCGCAGGATGTCGGTCACGCGATGCGGCGCGGCCGCCGTTTCGCCGAGAAACAGCGCGACGTAGCGCACGTTCGTCTGCACCCAGTCGTAGAGAATGCGCGCCTTCTCGCGCGGGTCGGGTGCGTCGGCCGTCAACGACCGTGCGAACTGCACGACGGCCGGATCGTTCGCGCCCGGATCGGCGGCAGCGTTCCGGTAACGCGCGGCGAACGCCGCGTAGTCGGGCAGCGTCGACACGACGAGGTGGTCGCCGTAGTCGGGATAGCCGACCGAACCCTTTTCGATGCGCGCGTATGGCCCGTGACGATACGTAAACGTGTAGCGCGTGCGGCCGTTCTCGGTGACGGGCGGCAGCGCGACGTAGCCGCGCGCATCGGCGACGAGCGGCATGTCGGCCGGCACGTCGAAGATCAGCCGCTGCTCGTCGACCGGCTCGCGCGACGGCTCGACGGTGTAGCCGAAGTAGCCCGGGTTGACCGGTTTCGTGCGCGTCTTGCGAAACACGATGCGCGTGCGCGTACCGGCTGCGACCGCCGGGAACACGACGGTGCGCAGCACGCCGTCCTGAAACGTCGGCGCGCCGGCGGAGCGCGGCTCCTGCACGTCGCGGATGCCGTCCGGGCCGACCGGATGCGCGACGCCGTCGCGATCGATCGTCTCCGCCGCGAGCAGCTCGACCTTCTCCAGCTGCTTGTCGAACCACACGTAGCGCTGCGCGATCGCGTCGATGCCGTTCGCATCGTTCGCGCGCAACGTCGAATCGTCGTACTCGACGAGCGCGCCGTCGTGCTGCAGCACGAACTCGTGCACGTCGCGTTCGAGCGTCACCGGCGCTTCGTTGCCGCTCGCGGCGTCGGCCGGCTGCGCGTGCGCCGCGGCGCCGATGCCGAGCGAAACCGCGCAGGCGGCGAGCGCCGCGCAGCCGGCGAATCGGGAAGAAAAAAGCAGCACATCGAACACTTTGCGCATCATCCGTGACCGTGATGCGGCCCAGTGTGGGCGCCGCGTTCGCGAGCGTCAAGCCGAGCGCGAACGGCGTGCGGCACGTCGATGCGCGGCCGCGCGCACGATCGCGCCGTTGCCGCTTCGGACCGCGCGCAGCATGCCATATATATCACGTTGTGATATATAATTCAGACATCCCGCCAAACGCGCAGTCGTGCGGGTACGCGTGCGCCGCCTCGCCGGAGGCGACGCGCCGCACATGGAGAAGGAGGCATCATGGTGATCAACAACGATTTCGAAATCGGTTACCTCGTCGTCGCATTTGCGCTGCTGGGCGTGATCCTGGTCGGCGCATTGCTGACGGCCCTGCATCTCGAACGGTGTCATCCGAAGCTGGTCGGCGCAGCGATCGGCGCGTTGATCGGCATCGCGCTGATCGAAGCGATGCCGATGTTGACGTGATCGCGGCCGGCACACGCGCCACGCCACGGATTCGTCCGATCAAATGCCTCTCCGCGCGTGCGGGTGAGCGCGGGGCCGGAACGTGCGCCGTCCGAGGAGAACACGATGGAATCCCCGCTCTGCCTGCGCTATCGTCAATGTGAGATCCGCGCGTGCGCGCTCGTCGACGCGGCGGCCGGAGAAGGCCTCGAACTCGGCGCGCTGTATCGACCGCTCGCGGTCGTGTGCTGGCGCGATGCGCAAGGGCGCCACGAAGCCCACCTGCTCGATCCGAAGCATCACGTGTTCCGCGACGACACGGACGCGCTCAGGATCTCGATTGCGCTGGCCAAACGCTTCATCGACACGAAGCTCGTCGGCACCTTCATGCCGGCAGGCTGAGGTTCGCCGCCACGCGCATCGGCCCACTCACTGCCGGAGGCGATATGGACCACGGTATCGTCAGGATCGTCATCCTGCTCGCAATCCTCGTGTTCGCGGTGCTGTTCTTTGCCGAACGGCGCAGCCGCGACCGCACGCGCGACAGGCTGCTGCACCGATCGTCGCGACGCACATCGCGGCATCGCCACCCGTAACGCGCATGCAAAAATCGGCCGACGGCCGCCGCGTCGTTCGACGCGCGACCGTCGGCCTTGCAGCGGAGGTCCGGCCCTGCGGCGGAAGACGCGCGCCGCGCGTCTACACGCCCCACATCACATGTCGCCCCTGATCGCGCGCCGCGCGCATCATGTCGAGCAGCGGCCAGGCGCGCTGCGCGAGCCCGCCGGCGTGCGGCGATGCCTCCGCGTGCAGCGCCGGCGTCGAATGCGCGTGTGCGCGCGCCTGCGCCGCATCGTCACCGATCGCCTGCTCGAGCCGCGCAATCGCGCCCGGCAATTCGTCCGTCGAGATCACGCCGCGCACGTCGAGCCCCTTGCCGATGAGCCCCAGCAGATACTGCGCCAGATCGCGCAGCATCACGATGTCGGGCGCCGCGGATGATCGAAAAGTCACCAGCATCGTCGTTTCCCCTTACGCCGCCGCAAGCCGGCCCGGCGCGCGCGCATACGTTTGCGCGCGGCTCCACTCGCCCTGTCGCACGCGCGTGATCGCCGCCCGGTTCTCGTCAACCGGGCGGTCATCCGGCGAGAACGCGCGCCACACGCGGTCGGGTTCGGTCCGCGGCATCCGTGCCGATGGCGCGAAGCCTGTTTCGATTTTATATCACGATGTGATGTATTCAAGCCTGCGGTCGCCGGTTGAAACGTTTTCTTATAAGAGAAGGAACAGCGGATACGCCGGCTGACGTATCCCTATGTCACCTCGCCCACACACATGCCGCACCGCAGCGACGCACCGCACGAAGCGCACCGCGTCATCGCCGTCTGCCGGCCCGACACCGCTTTCGCCGCGTAAGCGGACGCCCGTTTTCGCGGTCCGGCACTCACCCGCGACGCCGGCCGCCGTCATTCCTTACAACCGCGACCGCCGAATCGCGATCGACGTCCGATTCGTGCGTTATTCCCCGCATTTCGACTTTTGTGCGCGCGCAACAATGGCGATGCCTCGCGTGCGGCGCCCGGCGCGGCCGCTCCGCCACGCACGGCGCCGCACGCGTGGTCTTTCAAAAACCACATTCAACGAGGATTGCCATGCAGCTCCAATCACATCCCGCCTGCCGCCCGTTCTATGAAGCCGGCGAACTCACGCAGCTCACCGCTTTTTATGAGGAAGGCAGAAACATCATGTGGATGATGCTCCGATCCGAACCGCGGCCGTGCTTCAACCAGCAACTCGTCACCGACATCATCCATCTCGCACGCGTCGCCCGCGACTCGGGCCTGCGATTCGACTTCTGGGTTACCGGCTCGCTCGTGCCCGAGCTGTTCAACGTCGGCGGCGATCTGAGCTTCTTCGTCGACGCGATCCGCAGCGGCCGGCGCGATCTGCTGATGGCGTACGCGCGCTCGTGCATCGACGGCGTGTACGAGATCTACACCGGCTTCGGCACGGGCGCGATCTCGATCGCGATGGTCGAAGGCAGCGCGCTCGGCGGCGGTTTCGAGGCCGCACTCGCCCATCACTACGTGCTCGCGCAGAAGGGCGTGAAGCTCGGCTTCCCGGAAATCGCGTTCAACCTCTTTCCGGGGATGGGCGGCTATTCGCTCGTCGCGCGCAAGGCGGACCGCAGTCTCGCCGAAGCGCTGATCGCGACCGGCGAAGCACACGCGGCCGAGTGGTACGAGGATCGCGGGCTGATCGATCACACGTTCGAGCCCGGCGACGCGTATCTCGCGACGCGCACGTTCATCGACGTGATGAAGCCGAAGCTGAACGGGATCCGCGCGATGCTGCGCGCGCGCGAGCGCGTGTTCCAGCTCACGCGTTCCGAGCTGATGGACATCACCGAGGACTGGGTGCATTCGGCGTTCACGATCGAGCCGAAGGATCTCGCCTACATGGAACGCCTCGTGATGCTGCAGAACCGCCGCGTGTCGAAGCTGCGCACGGTGTGATGGAACGGCTGTCGCCGTTCGGCGACAGCCGGTTCGGGAAAGCTCAGGCGATCAGCCTGAGCTTTCTCGTCTCCGCGAGCCACGCCTCGAACGCGTGGGCGGGCATCGGCCGCGCGAAGTAGTAGCCCTGCGCGTGGCCGACATCGATCTGCTTCAGGAACTCGGCTTCCGCGTGCGTCTCGACGCCTTCCGCGATCACGGAGAAGTTCAGCGCATTCGCGAGCGGCACGACCGAGCGCACGAGCGCCTGCGAACGCGGATTGCGATCGATGCCGGTGATGAAGCTGCGGTCGAGCTTGATCGCATCGAGCGGCAGCCGCGACAGTTGCGACAGCGACGAATAGCCGGTACCGAAATCGTCGAGATGAATCTTCGCGCCGAGCTGGCGAAACTGCTTCATCAGCCCGTGCGCGCCATGCTCGTCGTCGATGAAGCAGCTCTCGGTCAGCTCGATGTCGAGCAGACCCGGCTTCAGGCCCGCCGCATCGACGATCGATGCGAACTGATGAACGATGTTCATGTCCTGCAGCTGACGCGCCGACACGTTCACCGCGATCCGCACGCCGAGCCCCTTCGCCTTCCACGCGGCGGCCTGCGCGGCGGCCGTGCGCATCACCCAGCGCCCGAGCGGCGCGATCAGCCCCGACTCCTCCGCGAAACGAATGAACTCGACCGGCGCGACGAGCCCGCGATCGGGCGACTGCCAGCGGATCAGCGCTTCGACCGCATGCACGTCGCCGGTGGCGATATCGACGACCGGCTGGTAGTGCAGCACGAACTGCTCTTCCTCGAGCGCCTTGCGCAGGTTCGTGTCGAGCCACATGTACTTCGCGACGCGCTGGTTCATCTCGAGCGAGAACACGCGATACGTATGCTTGCCCGCTTCCTTCGCGACATACATCGCCGTATCGGCATTGCGGATCAGCGTTTCGAGCGAATCGCCGTGCTGCGGATGCATCGCGATGCCGATCGAACAGCTCGTGTAGACCTCCATCAGCCCGAGATGGATCGGCGTGCGCAGCCGTTCGAGAATGATCTGCGCGGTCGCTTCGAGCAGCGCGCGCGTGCCCTGCTCGAACAGCACGAGGAACTCGTCGCCGCCGAGCCGCGCGAGCGTCGCGCCGGACGGAAGGCAGCCGTTGATGATCGCCGAGACGTCCTGCAGCAGCCGGTCGCCGGTGATATGGCCGTAGTGATCGTTGACGCGCTTGAAGTTGTCGAGATCGAGGAACAGGATGCCGACCTGGCCCGGCGTGTCGCCGGTCTGCTGGGCGATCACCGTGCGGATGCGCTCGCTGATCGCATGGCGGTTCGGCAGCCCCGTCAGCACGTCGGTGTTCGCGAGCTCGGTGAGCCGCTGCTGCGCGTTGCGCTCCTCGGTGATGTCGATGCCGGAGCAGATCAGATACTGCTCGTCCGCGCCGCTGCCGCTCTGCACGAACTTGTTGCGGAACTGGAACAGCCGCGGCCCGTTCACGGTGTTGATGTAGCGCTCGACCGAGAACGCGCGGTTGCTCGCAAAGAAGCCCGTGATGTTGCTGCGCGACTGCGCGCCCTGCTCGGGGCTCATGAACAGCTCGAACGCGCTGCGGCCGATCACGTCGACCTCGCGCTTGCCCGTCACTTCCTCGCAGAGCCGGTTGAAGCGCTGCACCATGCCGTTGCGATCGAGGATCACGACGAGCGAATTCACTTCGGACACGACCTGCTCGGCAAACGCGAGCCCGTGCGCGAGATCGCCGGCCACGGAGGCGGTATCGGTGTACGCCGACGCGGTGCCGGCCCAATCGGTCGTGTTGACCTTCCTGCCGACGAGGTGAAGCGGCACGCGCTCGCCGAACAGCACGATGTCGAGCACGAGGTGCGACGTGACGCCGGTCAGCGCGCGAATGCGCGCGGCCTGCTCGCCGGTGAGCGCGATGCTGACGTTGGTCATCCCGCGCACGGCGGCGAGTTCGAGTGCATTGCTGTCGCTGCCGAGCCGCCAGCACGGGCTGCGCGTTCCGACATGCGCCTCGAGCACTGCGCTATCGTTTTCGTCATCCATGACACGCCCCGACCCAAAAAAAACGCACAGTGTAGACGGAGACGAGCACGCCGCCCGCCGGGCGCGCACGCGCGACGCGTGCGGGCCGGGCGGCCGTGATGTCGTGACAGCGATCCTCGTCCGGTACTTGTTCCTGCTGATGCGACCCGGCATTCGCGATCATGCGGGCGGCCACGCCGCGCGAATGACGGACCCATCTTATCAAATGACGATGACGATTGGCACTCACATTTCAAATGGGGTGTCAAGGAACCGGCACTCGATTGGGGAATGCGCTTTTTCGCTCGCGCAAGGCCTCGGGAAGTGGTTGCGACGGCAAGAATCGGCGTGGACTAAAACGGTGCATCGCCCCGTCCGGCGGGCGTTTGCGGCAGGCCCGGGCGTTTTGGGGACGGAATGCTCATGAAACCGGTGCGCACGCATCGAATCGGCTCGATTTGTCGCGTAAGGCGCGATTTCATTGCGAATTCCGTCGAATAACCGCTTTTCATTAAGCGGCTTTTTCAATCGGCGCGCAATAACGCTTTGGATTTTTTCTTTTTTATCGGGCGGACGCGCGCGTTCATCGCGCCGCCCGCCTTCGCCGGCCTCAGCCGGCCGCGCCGTAGCCGCCGCCGCCCGGCGTCTCGACGACGAACACGTCGCCGGGCGCCATCTGCGCGCGGGCGATGTGGTCGAGCGTCTCGATCGCGCCGTCCGCGCGCTCGATCGTATTGCGGCCGAGCGCACCCGGTTCGCCGCCGGCCGCGCCGAACGGCGCGTGGATCCGGTTGTTCGACAGGATCGACGCGGTCATCGGCTCGAGGAAGCGGATTCGCCGCACCGCACCATCGCCGCCGTGCCAGCGCCCGCGTCCGCCCGAGCCGGTGCGGATCCGGTGCGAATCGACGCGCACCGGATAGCGCCATTCGAGCACTTCGGGGTCGGTCAGCCGCGAGTTCGTCATGTGCGTCTGCACGGCGCCGACGCCCGCGAAGCCGGGGCCCGCGCCGCTGCCGCCCGCGATCGTCTCGTAGTACTGGTATTGCGCGTTGCCGAACGTGAAGTTGTTCATCGTCCCCTGGCTCGACGCGACGCAGCCGAGCGCGCCATAGAGCGCGTTCGTGATCGCCGACGACGTCTCGACGTTGCCCGACACGACCGCGGCCGGATAGTCGGGATTCAGCATCGAATGCGCGGGCACGATCACGGTCAGCGGCTTCAGGCAGCCGGCGTTCAGCGGAATGTCGTCGCCGACGAGCGTGCGGAACACGTACAGCACCGCCGCCATGCACACCGCCTTCGGCGCGTTGAAGTTGTTGTCGAGCTGCGCCGACGTGCCGGTGAAATCGATCTGCGCGCAGCGCGCCGCACGGTTCACGCGAATCGCGACGCGAATCTCGGCGCCGTTGTCGAGCGCATAGCGGTATGCGCCGTCCTGCAGCGCGCCGATCACGCGCCGCACGGCTTCCTCGGCGTTGTCCTGCACGTGCTGCATGAACGCGAGCACGACCTCGCGGCCGAACTGCGCGACCATCCGGCGCAGTTCGTCGACGCCCTTCTGGTTCGCCGCGATCTGCGCACGCAAGTCGGCCATGTTCTGGTCGACGTTGCGCGCCGGATAGCGCCCGGACGCCAGCAGCGCGCGCGTTTCGGCATCGCGCAGCGTGCCGGCCGACACGAGCAGCCAGTTGTCGATCAGCACGCCTTCCTCTTCGATATGCGTCGAATCGGGCGGCATCGAACCCGGCGTCGTGCCGCCGATGTCCGCATGGTGGCCGCGCGAGCCGACGTAGAACAGCGGTTCGTCGGCGCCGTCCGCGAATACCGGCGTGATGACGGTCACGTCCGGCAGGTGCGTGCCGCCGTGATACGGATCGTTCAGCATGAACACGTCGCCGTCGCGCATGCGGCCGCGGTTGCGCTCGATCACCGTGCGGATGCTTTCGCCCATCGAGCCGAGATGCACGGGCATGTGCGGCGCGTTCGCGATCAGATTGCCGTCGCAGTCGAAGATCGCGCACGAGAAGTCGAGCCGCTCCTTGATGTTGACCGAGTACGCGGTGTTCTGCAGCCGCAGGCCCATCTGTTCCGCTATCGACATGAACAGGTTGTTGAAGATCTCGAGCCGCACCGGGTCCGCGTCTGTGCCGAGCGATCGACGCGTCGGCAGCGGCGTCGTGCGCGTCAGCACGAGATTGCCCTGCGCCGTCATCTGCGCGCGCCAGCCGGGCTCGACGACGGTCGTGCCGTTGCGCTCGGCGATGATCGCGGGGCCGTCGATCGCGTCGCCGGCGAGCAGCGTGTCGCGCACGTACAGCGCGGCGTCGTGCCATGCGCCGCCGGAATAGAAGCGCGCGACGGTATCGGCGCGCGGCGCGTCGCCGTCGCCGCGCGGCGCGAGCGGTGCGATCTCGACCGGCGCGTCGGAGCGGCCGATCGCCTCGACCGACGCGAGTTCGACGACGAGCGGCGTGCCCGGCATCAGGAACGCATAGCGCTGCCGATAGGCGGCTTCGAACGCGCGCTGCATCGCGTCGACGCTGCCGGCCGGTACGTCGAGCGCCGAATCGGTGCCCTGGTAGCGCAGATGCACGCGCCGTTCGGTCGCAATGCGCTCGGGCGGCACGCCCTGTTCAAGCAGCGCGCCGACCGCCTCGTCGGTCAGCCGGTCGAGCGCCGCGTTCAGCGCCGGAAGCGAGTCGTCCGACAGCACGGCCTCGATCGCGCGCTCGCGCATCGCGGTCTGATCCGCGAGCCCCATTCCGTAGGCCGACAGCACGCCGGCAAGCGGATGCGCGAACACCTGCGTCATGCCGAGCGCGTCGGCAACGCCGCACGCATGCTGGCCGCCCGCGCCGCCGAACGTCGTCAGCACATAGCGCGACACGTCGTGGCCGCGCTGCACCGAAATCTTCTTGATCGCGTTCGCCATGCTGCCGATCGCAATCTCGAGGAAGCCTTCCGCGAGTGCCTCGGGCGTCTCGCGCCGGCCGGTCGCCGCATGGATCTCGTCGGCGAGCGCGCGGAACTTCGCGACCACGCCGTCGCGATCGAGCGGCTCGTCGGCATGCGGGCCGAACACGCGCGGGAAATAGTCGGGCTGGATCTTGCCGAGCATCACGTTGCAGTCGGTCACGGTCAGCGGGCCGCCGCGCCGGTATGCGGCCGGCCCCGGATTCGCGCCGGCCGATTCGGGACCGACACGCAGCCGCGCGCCGTCGAAGCTCAGCACCGAGCCGCCGCCCGCCGCGACCGTATGGATGCTCATCATCGGCGCGCGCATCCGCACGCCGGCCACCTGCGTCTCGAACACGCGCTCGAACTCGCCGTTGTAGTGCGACACGTCGGTCGACGTGCCGCCCATGTCGAAGCCGATCACGCGCTCGAAGCCGGCCGCGCGCGCCGCGCGCACCATGCCGACGATGCCGCCCGCCGGGCCCGACAGGATCGCGTCCTTGCCCTGGAATGCATCGGCGCGCGTGAGACCGCCGCTGCTCTGCATGAACTGCAGGTTCACGCCCGGCATCTCGTGCGCGACCTGTTCGACGTAGCGGCGCAGGATCGGCGACAGATACGCGTCGACGACCGTCGTGTCGCCGCGCGACACCATCTTCATCAGCGGCGACACCTCGTGCGACGCCGACACCTGCGTGAAGCCGATGCGCCGCGCGAGTTGCGCGAGCGCGCGTTCGTGCGCGGTGTAGCGATAGCCGTGGATCAGCACGATCGCGAGCGCGCGCACGCCGTCGTCGAACACGCGGCGCAGCGCCGCCTCGGCGCCGGCGAGATCGAGCGGCGACACGACCTCGCCGTGCGCGCCGACGCGTTCGTCGATCTCGACGACGGTCTCGTACAGCGCATCGGGCAGCACGATGTCGAGATCGAACAGCCGCGGCCGGTTCTGGTACGCGATGCGCAGCACGTCGCGAAAGCCGCGCGTCGTCGCGAGCGCCGTGCGTTCGCCTTTGCGCTCGAGCAGCGCGTTGGTCGCGACGGTCGTGCCCATCTTCACCATGTCGACGCGTTCGGGCGTAATCGGTTCGCCGTCGGCGAGGCCGAGCAGATGGCGGATGCCGGCCACGGCCGCGTCGCGATACTGCTCGGGGTTCTCCGACAGCAGCTTGTGCGTGACGAGCGTGCCGTCGGGCCGGCGCGCGACGATGTCGGTGAACGTGCCGCCGCGGTCGATCCAGAATTGCCAGCGCGCGGCGTCGGAGGAAACGGGGGAAGTCTGTCGGTCAGTCATGGCGATGAACTCGATGCGTCGTTGAATCGGAGGACGAGCGCCGCCGCACGGCGCGCATCGCGCGCCGCGTGACGAAGCGGTGAAAACGGGAAAGAACGAACGGGCGGGCGGTGCGCCGCTTACGCGGCGTCGAGTTCGCGGCCGCGCGTCTCGGGCAGCGTCAGCGCGGCGACGATCATCACGCCGTACGCGGCGACCGCGAAGATGCCGATGCTCGCGCCGAGCCCGTAGTGTTTCGCGAGCGCGCCGATCAGGAACGGAAACAAGGCGCCGATCGCGCGGCCGACGTTGTAGCAGAAGCCCTGCCCCGAGCCGCGCACGCGCGTCGGGAACAGCTCGGTGAGAAATGCGCCCATGCCGGAGAAGATGCCCGATGCGAAGAAGCCGAGCGGGAAACCGAGGAACAGCATCGACGTATCGGTCAGATGCAGCGACGTGTACGCGAACGCGATCGCCATCGAGCCGAGCGCGAACAGGATGAAGTTCGGCTTGCGGCCGAGGCGGTCGGTCAGGTACGCGCTCGTCAGATAGCCGACCCACGAGCCGAGGATGATCATCGCGAGATAGCCGCCCGTGCCCATCACGGTCAGATGGCGCTCCGTCTTCAGAAACGTCGGCAGCCACGTCGTGATCGCGTAGTAGCCGCCTTGTGCGCCGGTCGTCAGCAGCGCCGCGCGCAGCGTCGTCGTGATCAGCTTCGGCGCGAAGATCTCGGTGAAGCGCGGCGCATCGGCTTCGCGTGCCTGCGCGGCCTTCTCCTTCTGGTAGACGTCCGGCTCCTTCACGTAGCGGCGAATCACGACGACGAGCAGCGCCGGCGCGAGCCCGACGAGAAACAGCGCACGCCACGCGAGCTCGGCGGGCAGCACCGAGAACAGCAGCGCATACAGCAGCGCGCAGAGTCCCCAGCCGATTGCCCAGCCCGACTGCACGAGGCCGACCGCCTTGCCGCGATCGCGCGCGCGGATCACTTCGCCGATCAGCACGGCGCCGGCCGTCCATTCGCCGCCGAAGCCGAAGCCCATCAGCGCGCGCGCGGCGACCAACTGATGATAGTTCTGCGCGAGCCCACACAGCGCGGTGAACACCGCGAACCAGAGCACCGTGAGCTGCAGCGTGCGCACGCGGCCGATCCGGTCGGACAGCAGCCCGGCGAGCCAGCCGCCGGCCGCCGAGGCGAGCAGCGTGATCGTGCCGATGAAGCCTGCATCGGCGAGCGAGATGCCCCAGGTCGCGACGAGCGTCGGAATCACGAACGACAGCATCTGCGTGTCCATCCCGTCGAGCATGTAGCCGACCTTGCAGCTCCAGAACGCGCGGCGCTCGCGCGGCTGCGCGTCGGCATACCACGAGAACAGGCCGCTGCGCGCGGGGCGCTCGGGCTCGGCGGTTCCCGCCGCGAGGGTCTTGCTTTCCATGGTGGTGGCTCCTGTCGTTAAGCGCCGTCAAAGTCGTGCCGCGCCGAACCGCGCGGCACGCCGCGCGGATGCGCGCCGCCCTCCGGCCGGGGCGGATCGTCCGTCGGTCGCGGCGTTCGCCGCGACGGTATCGAGCCGGCGGCCGGCGGGCCGCCGCGTTGCGTCAGAACACGGCCAGCGACGCGTTCGTGATGTCCGTCATCAGCATGTGGCCCGGCGTATGCGCGATCGCGAGCGGCAGCTTCGCTTCCATCAGCGCGGTTTGCGGCGTCACGCCGCACGCCCAGAACACCGGCAGTTCGCCTTCGCGGATCGTCACGGCGTCGCCGAAATCGGGCGCGCCGAGATCGGCGATGCCGAGTTCGCGCGGATCGCCGAGATGGATCGGCGCGCCGTGCACGCCCGGAAACCGGCTCGTGATCTGCACCGCGCGAATCGCGTCGGCGCCGCGCATCGGCCGCATCGATACGACGAGCTGGCCGCCAAACACGCCCGCTCGGCGGTTCGGAATCGACGTGCGATACATCGGCACGTTGCGGCCTTCCTCGACATGACGGAGCGCGATCCCTTCGCGTGCGAGCATGTCCTCGAACGAGAACGAGCAGCCGATCGCGAATACGACGAAATCGTCGCGCCACAGCGCTTCGAGCGAGTCGACGCGCTCGGTCAGGCGTCCGTCGCGATAGACGTTGTAGCTCGGCACGTCGGTGCGGATGTCGAGATCGTCGCCGAGCACGTCGAGCCGGAACGCGCCGGGCTCGCCGACGCCGAGCAGCGGGCATGCCTTCGGGTTCGCCTGGCAGAAGCGCAGGAAATCGTGCGCATACGCATCGGGCAGGATCGCGAGGTTCGCTTGCGCGAACGGGCCGCAGTGGCCGGCGGTCGGGCCGCGGAATGCGCCGCGGCGCACGGACTGACGGAATTCGGAAGGCGTGATCGGGTTCATCGGCGGATCGGGGAGCAGGCGAGCGACGGTGTCGCGTGGATGGGATACGCCGAAGAATAGAAAAGAAAAATTTTGGCCGCCAACGAGTTTTTTTACGGCCGGTGTATAGAATTTCTTAACGAACTATCGGGTTTTCCCCGGTCCCGTTCAGTTTTCGTAACGGGCAAGCTTTGCGCGCCCCGCCCCGTCCGCCGCCCATGAACACGCGATTTCTCGAAACCTTCGTCACGCTCGCAAAGCTGCGCAATTTCCGCACGACGGCCGCCGCGCTGCACGCGACGCCGGCCGCGATCTCGCAACGGATCAAGGCGCTCGAGGACGAGCTGCAGACCGTGCTCGTCGATCGCGACAGCCGCGAATTCCGGCTCACGCCGCACGGCGAGTATCTGCTCGCCTATGCGCAGGCAGTCGTCGAGGCGACGCACGAGCTGCAGGCGGCCGCGTCCGGCGAAAGCGCGCTGCGCGGCAAGCTGCGGCTCGGCGTGATAGAGACCGTCGTGCACAGCTGGCTGCCGCACTACCTGCGCCGCCTCGCGGCCGACTATCCGCAACTCGAAGTCGATCTGACCGTCGACGTCAGCGTCGTGCTGCAGCGCCGGCTGATGGCGGGCGAACTCGATCTGATCATTCGCGTCGAGGGCAGCGACGAGCCGGCGGTGGTCTGCGATGCGCTCGCGAACTATCCGGTGCGCTGGATCGCGCGCGCGGGGCTGCTGCCGGCCACGCGCACGGGCCTCGCGCGCCAGGTGCTGCGGCAGCCGATCCTCACGTACGGGCGCGGGACCGCGCCGCACCGCGCGCTCGAGGACATCGTGCGCACGCTCGCGCATGCGCACGGCGTGCCGCTGTCGGAGACGCGGATCACCGGCTCGCCGTCGATCTCGGTGATCGTGCAGCTCGTGCGCGACGGCTTCGGCGTCGCCGCGATTCCGAGCCTGTTCGTCGATGCGCTGATCGAAAGCGGCGAAGTGGTCGAGCTACCGCTGCAGCCGTCGCCGCCGTCGATCGTCGTGTCGATGTCGCGGCGCGTCGATGCGCCGCGCTTCGTGCACGGTGCGTCGATCGCGGCGCGTGCCGCGTGTCACGAGTATTGCGAGAAGAGTCACCGGCGGCTGGTCGAGGCGCTTTGAGGCGGTGCGCGGTCGCGCCGGCTCGTGCGGTCAGCGGCGGAATCGCGCGACGCGATGCCGCGCGACGAGTCAGGCAGGTTGCGGATCGGTTGCCTGCCGGCCGTCGAGCCACGCCTCGATGGCCGCTGCGTCACGGTGCGGATGAGTCGACCGTGCCGGCGTTGCGAGCAGCACCTGCCGCGCGCGCTCGAGTGCCTGCGCGAAACCGCGCAGCTCGCGCGTCGCCGGCCGATCGTCGAGACGCCGGCGCGCAAGCGCCGCTTCGATGCGTGCGTCGATCAATGCAAGCTGCGCGTCGATGAAGTTCAGGCAGAGCGCGCGGCAATGCGCGGAAAGCGACGCGACGATCAGCAGCACGGGCGCGATCGGCAGCGTCAGATACGCACCCGGCGCGAGCCGCGACCATGCTTCGCGCATCGGCTGCCCGCCGTCGATCAGCGACGCGAACGCCGCATCGCGCCACACCGCGCGCTCGAACGCGAGCGCATCGCGGCACGCATCGAGCGCGGCGCGGTCCATGACCTCCGTCGCGCGCACGAGCGCGATCGACGGCACCGCGTGCGCGGCAGCGTGTCGCGCTTGCGTCTCGTCGACGATGCAGCGGCTGCCGAACCGCACCGCGTCGTCGCGCCGCGCGGCCAGCACGCGCGCCTGCAGGCGGTCGGGCAGCAGCGGATCGAGCGGCACCGCGCCGCAGATCGACGGTTTGTCCGCGTGCACGCTGCACCGTCCGTCGTCCGCGAGCGCGGGACAGCGGCCGAGCGACGGATAGTCGTAGCCCTGCAGCGTCAGCGCGGCCCAGTCGCCGCTCGCGCCGCCGAACCGGTGAAACAGCCGGTCGGCGAGCGCATCGCATGCCGCGACGTCGTCCGCATCGAGCGCGTGCTCGCGTTCGCCCGCGCGCCAGCGCTCGCCGATCTGCCGCTTCGGCACGCGATGGATCGTCAGCGCACCGACGAATCGCTCGCGATGCCGGAACAGTTCGCGCAGCGCTAGCGTCGGCGCGCTGTTGCAGCAGCGCCCGCATGCGTTGCAGGCCAGCGCGTAGGTGTCTACCACGGCCGTCGCACCGAGTCCTGGTAGCGCGTCAGGATGAAGCGCGCCACGTCGTCGGAGTGGTACGCGGCGACAAGCTGCGCGACCCACGGCTTCGTGCGATCGGCATCGCGCACGGTCAGCACGCCCGCATACGGCGAACGCGCGTCCTCGATGCCGATGCTGTCGCGTGCCGGCTGCAGGCCCGCGCGCGCCGCGTCGTCGTTGTCGATCGCCGCGAACGCGACCGTATCGAGCGCCGCGTAGAGCCGATCGCCGCGCAACGCGACGATCTTCAGCCCGAGCCGGTTGCCGGTCACGTCGCGCAGCGTCGCATGAAGCCCGGCCCGTTCGCGCAGCGTGATCAGCGTGTCGTTCTGCAGCAGCACGAGCGCACGCGCCATCCCGCGCGCGTCGGCCGGAATCGCGATCGTCGCGCCGGGCTGCAGCGCGTTGAGATTCGTCAGCTTGCGCGAATAGAGCGCCATCGGCAGCGTCACGGTCGGCGCGACAGGCGTCAGCGCATAGCGGTGCGCGGCGCGCGTTGCCGCGAGTTGCTGCGCATCCTCGAAACTGGCCGCATCGATTCGTCCGCCGGCCAGCGCCGCATCGATGCGCGATGCGTCGTCGAACACGACGACGTCGACGTTCAATCCGCGCGACGCGGCTACGCGCCGGACTTCGTCCATGATCTGCGCATGCACGCCGCGCGTGACGCCGACGCGCAGCGCCGGCCCCTCGGCCGCGCACGCGCCGTGCATGCCGGCGAAGCCGGCCGCCGCGAGCGCGACGGCCGTCACGAAACGCGCGAAGCGGATCATGCCGGATCCCTCAGGATCGTGCGGAATCCGATGTGCGATGCGGCGAGATCGGCTTCCTGCCGTTCTCGCGACGACGCGCGATAGCGCACGCAGTAGTCGCGCGAGCACAGGAACGAGCCGCCCTTGATCACCATCGGCGTGTCGTGACGGCGCGCGGCCGGTGCGACGGCCGCCGTGTCGCCGTTCGTATGCGACTGGTGCGGGCCGGTGTACGCGTCCTTCGTCCACTGCCAGGCGTTGCCGATCATGTCGTAGAGCCGGAAGCCGTTCGCCGCGTAGCAGCCGACCGGCGCGAGCCCCGCGTGCCCGTCCTCGGCGGTGTCGAGCACGGGGAACGGGCCCTGCCAGTAATTGGCGGCCGGCTTGCCGCGCGCATCGCGCGGCGCCGCGTCGAGCGACGCATCGTCGCGGCCGGCCTTGCCCGCGTATTCCCATTCGGCTTCGGTCGGCAGGTCGCGGCCGAGCCAGCGCGCATACGCGAGCGCATCGCGCTGCGTGACGAGCGTGACGGGCAGGTTGCCGCGTCCTTCGACGTCGCTGCCGGGGCCGCGCGGATGGCGCCACGACGCGCCCTTCACCCACGACCACCAGGCGAGGTCGCGCGCGTTCAGTTCATCGCGCGTCGGCACGTGAAAGACGGCCGCGCCGCCCTGCTGCTCGGCCTCGGTCACGTAGCCGGTCGCCTGCACGAACGCGGCGAACTGCGCGACCGTCACGTCGGTCTGGTCGATCCAGAAACCGCCGACGCGCGTGCGGCCGTCGCCGGCCGGACGTTCGTCCTGATAGCCGCGCGTGCTGCCGAACACGAACGTGCCGCCGCGCAGGTGCACCATTCCCGCCTTCGGATCGTCGCGCCAGTTCGCCGGCAGCCCCGAATAGCGCGCGCACTGCTGCTCGGAGCCGAGCGCCGCGAGCGGTCGGTCGCGATTCGCGTCGTCGAACGCGCTGTCCGGCGCCGCCGGCCCGTGTGTATAACCGGCCGCGAACGCCGCGCCGAACAGTGCGGCGGCGAGCGCCGCGCCGATCGTCCAGAACCGCATCGCCGAATCCTCAGTAGTAGCCGCGCGGACGCAGCGGCTCGACGCCGCCGACGTTGCTCATGTACGCCTTCCACTGGTCGATCAGCGTGCTGACTACCGACGGATTCTGCGCGGACACGTCGGTCGTCTCGCCGCGGTCCGTCGTGAGGTCGTACAGCTGCCAGTGACCGTCGAGCGGCCCGAGCGGCGGCTCCGTCCACAGCGCCTTCCAGCGGCCGTCGGCGCTGCGCAGATACGCGCGGCCGTAGGCTTCGTCGCCGAACGGCGCGGTGTGCACTTCGCCGTTCGCCGCGCCGGTCAGGACCGGCAGCAGCGACTGACCGGTGACCGGATAGACGTAGCGGTTGCCGTATACGACCTTGCCCTTGTTCTGATCGACGCCCGTCAGCGTGTTGATCAGCGGCGGCGCCGGCTGCGACGGCGGCGTCACGCCCGCCACGGCCAGGAACGTCGCCGTGTTGTCGGTCACGTGCGTGAACGCGCGCAGCGTCGGCAGCTGCTGCGTCTGGCCCGGCAGATGAACGATCGTCGGCGTCGAAACGCCGCCTTCGGCCGAATAGCCCTTCGTGAGCCGGAACGGCGTCGCGCTCACCTCGGCCCAGCGCAGCCCGTACTGCAGCCGCTGCGCGTTCTGCTTGCCGTTGTCGGTACCGAGCGCCGAATACGTCGGTTCCTGCGCGTTCGCGGTATCGGTCGCGGTCGGGTCCGCGCCCGAATCGATCGGCCAGCCTTCGGCGCCGTTGTCGGACTGGAACATGATGAACGTGTTCTCGTATTCGCCGATGTCCTTCAGGTGCTGGATCAGCAGGCCGATGTTGTAGTCGAGGTTCTCGACCATCCCTGCGTAGATCTCCATGTAGCGCGCCTGCGCCTTGCGTTCGGCCGGGCTCAGGCTCGACCACAGCTTGTCGACCTTGCCCGCGCCGTAGTCGCGGTAGCCGTCGGCCGCCGCATGCACGGCGCTGACGTATTTCGCGTTGGCGGTGCCGTCGTTCGCCGTCGCGGGCGACGCGACCGTCGTCTCGGGCAATCCGTCGAACGGCTTGAAGTCGGCCGGAATCAGGCCGAGCGCCTTCTGCCGCGCGATCCGCGCGTTGCGGATCGCGTCGTAGCCGGCGTCGTAGACGCCCGCGTACTTGTGCAGCCACGGATCGGGCACCTGCAGCGGCCAGTGCGGCGACGTGTACGCCGCATATGCGAAGAACGGCTTGCCGTCGCTGTGATTCGCATCGATGTACTGGATCAGCTTCTGCGTATAAAAATTCGTCGAATAGAACACCGCGGGATTGCCGCCCGCGCCGCCCGGCTGCCCGGGCTGGCCCGGCTGCACGTAGCGGCCGTCCTCCGTGTAGTTCGACGAGCCGGCCGGCTCGTGCGCGAAGTGATTCGTCGCCGCACCGCCAAGCAGCACGTAGCTGCGCTCGAAGCCCCATTGATCGGGCGTCTGCCCGCTGCCCGTCGCGCTGCCGACGATGCCCGAGCCGATGTGCCACTTGCCCGCGATATACGTGTGATAGCCGGCATCCTTCAGCAGCTGCGCGAACGACAGCGCGCGATCGTTCAGATAGCCCTCGTAGCCCGGCAGCCCGCGCCGCTCGTCGGTCGGCACGCCCATCGTGCCTTCGCCGACCAGATGATGATCGGTGCCCGAAATCAGCATCGCGCGCGTGATCGCACACACGGTGCCGGTATGGTGGTTCGACAGGATGCGGCCCGACGCGACGAGCGCGTCGAGGTTCGGCGTGTTGATCTCGCCGCCGAACGCGTGGATGTCGGAATAGCCGAGATCGTCGGCCATGATGTAGAGGATGTTCGGGCGCTTCGCCGATGGCGTCGCGTCGGCCTGCGGAGGCGGGTTGCCGTCGACGCCGCCGCACGACGCGAGCGACAGCGCACCGGCAGCGATCGCGCATACGACGCGAAGACGGAACGGGACCGAACGTGACGCGGACATGCTCATGCTTTATCACCTGAGGGACGGAGCGGCGATGGTAGCGTCCGGCATGCGGGGTCCAAAGTCGAAATCGTCACAAGCTAACAGGCAGGCGGAATATCGGGATAACGGATCGCTGACACGGCGGGCGGATTTTCGGTGGGCGGTGTTAATTCGTATTTGTCTTATTTGATCGCCTCAATAATTCGTCATTGAACGAAGGTGTATTTGCCATATTCGCGATGTTGTTTCGAATTTGTCATAAAAACTCGGCGCGTTTCGCGTATCGACACGCTCGCCAAAATACTCGCATAAATACAACACTCTGGACCGCCGCCAATCTCTATATCACGCACAAATTCCATCCGATTCATCGACATACGAAATTATCTCGATTTAATCAACAAAAGCAGATGCCGTTCAAACTCCCTTTACGCATATAGAATCCGGTCGATTTCACCGCCTCAATCGATCCGGACATGCGCAACCCGATTTATGCAGTGCGAACGCTATGCACTGTCGCCCTGCTGTTGCGCTGCGTTATCTCCATCGCGCAGGACACGCGTTCCTATGCGCCGCCTGCCGACACCGCCCATCGCCAGGCCGAACAGATCGATCATCTGCGCGAGCAGCTCGCGCCGCCGACCGACGCGCTGTCCGCACGGCCGCCGCGCGCGACCGACCGCTTGTCGCTGCCGGCCGAAGCCGATTGTTTTGCGATCCATACGATCGAATGGCGGCACGCCGAAGCGTTTCCCTGGCTGCCGCGCGAAGCGGCCGTCGAGCGCGCGTGCATCGGGCCGCAAGGCTTGCGGGCGCTGCGCGACTGGGCCACGCGCCGGCTGATCGCACACGGCTATATCACCTCCGCCGCCGTCATTCCCGAACAGGATCTGTCCGGCGGCCGGCTCGTCGTCGAGATCGTGCCCGGCCGCGTCGGCACGATTCGCGACGCGGGCGGCCGCATCGGCTGGCCCGCGCCGCTGTTCCCGCGGCATGCGCACGGGTTGCTGAACGTGCGCGATCTCGACCAGGCGCTCGAAAACGTGCGGCGTCTGCCGGGCCAGGCCGCGACCGCGTTCGATCTCATACCGGGCGCGGCGCTCGGCGACACCGACATCGTCGTCCGTCATCCGGCGGAGGCGCGCCGCGTGCGCGTACTCGCGACCGCCGACAACGCCGGTCTCGATGCAACGGGACGCAACCAGCTCGGCGCGATCGTCGCGGTCGATTCGCCGCTCCATCTCTACGATCAGCTCGTCGTCACGTACAACACCGATGCCGCGCGCGGCAACAAGACGCTCGGCTCGCAAGCCAGAAGCGCCGCGTGGAACGTGCCGATCGGCTATGCGTCGGTGTCGGTCGGCATCAGCGAATGGACGTCGCGGCAGACACTGCCCGCCACTGCCGGCGGCGAAGCCGCGCTGTCGCTCGCACAGCGCACGCGGCGCTACGAGGCCGCGCTGCGCGTCGTGCCGTACCGGACGAGCCACGGCAAGACGACGCTGCGCTTCACGCTGTCGCGCCGCGACGACCGGAGCCGGCTCGGTTCGACCGAACTCGACGTGTATCGGCGCGACATCGTCGGTTACGACCTCGGCATCGCGCATCGCGAGAAGCTCGCCGACAGCGCGCTCGACGCCGGCTTCGGCATGCGCGGCAGCATCTCCGCGCTCAGCGCGCATCCGGGGCGCGTCAACGATCGGCCCGCGTGGGACGGCCGCTATCGCCTCTTCACCGCGACGCTCGCGGCTGACGCGCGCTTTCGTATCGGCGCGCGTCGCTTCGGCTATCGCGGCACGTTGCGCGTGCAGCACGCACCGGGCGCCGCACCGTCCACCGAGTTTCTCCAGATCGGCGGCCGCTACACGGTGCGCGGCTTCGACGGCAATCAGACGCTCGCGGGCGCGAACGGCTGGATCTGGCGCAACGAACTCGCCACCGGCGCGTTCGGCGCGAACGAAATCTATGCGGCGCTCGACGCCGGCCGCGTGTCGGGCGCCGGAGCGGCCGAAGGCGCAGGCCGCGGCGGACGCACGCTCGTCGGCACGTCGGTCGGCGTACGCGGCGGCTATCGGCTCGTCGGCTACGACGTCGCGCTCGGCGCGCCGCTGCACAAGCCCGCGCTGCTGAACACGGCGGCGGTCGCGCTCGACGTATCGCTGACCGCCCGTTTCTGATGCGCGTGCGCGTCCGCACGCGCCGTTCGTCATGGAGGATCACGCCATGTAAATCGTTCGCCCGTCACGGCCGCGCCGCATCGCGGTCCGTTCCGGCCCGGCCTGCGCCGTGCCGCCCGTTTCGAACCTTCACTATCGGGAAGACCATGCAACACACTCGTCAACCACATCTCCCTTCCGCGCAGCCATGCGCGCGTCGCGCGCTCGTCGCGGCACTCGCGTGCGCGATGCCGCTGTTCGCCGCGCATGCGCAGAATGCGCCGCTCGTCGTCGATCCGTCGGCCGCCCATCGTCCGACGCTCGCGAATGGCGCGAACGGCACGCCGATCGTCAATATCGCGACGCCCGACGGCGCGGGCCTCTCGCACAACCGCTTCACCGAGTACAACGTGAATGCCGCGGGCCTCGTGCTGAACAACAGCGCGCACGCGGTCGACACGCAGCTCGCGGGCCGCATCGACGGCAACGCGCTGCTCGGCGGCAAGCCCGCGTCGGTGATCCTCAACCAGGTGACGGGCGGCAATGCGTCGATGCTGGCCGGCGCGACGGAAGTCGCCGGGCAGGCCGCGCGCGTGATCGTCGCGAATCCGAACGGAATCGGCGTGAACGGCGGCAGCTTCATCAACGCGAATCACGTGTCGCTCGTCGCCGGTGCCGTCGAATTCGACGAGCAGGGTGCGATCCGACAGTTCCGCACCGAGCACGGCCGCATCGCGATCGACGGCGCGGGGCTCGATGCGCGCGACGTCGACCAGCTCGATCTCGTGTCGCGCACGCTGCAGGTCAATGCCGCGCTGCACGCGCGCCGCGTGACGGCCGTCGCGCAGCGCGGTACCGCGAACGTCGAACAGCCGGGCAGTCATCAGTTGTCGAGTCAAGGCGACGGCGCGATGCCCGACGTCGCGATCGACGTGTCGAAGCTCGGCAGCATGCACGCGTCGGCGATCACGATGCACGGGTCGTCGGCCGGTGTCGGCGTGAATCTTGCGGGCAAGGTCGATGCGGTCACCGGCGGCATCGCGATTTCGTCGGGCGGGATCGTGAAGGTGCAGGACGGCGGCAGCCTGACGGCCGACCGTCTGTCGATCAACGGCAACCTCGACAACGCGGGCAGCGTACGGGCGGGCCGCGCGCTGAGCGCCATGGGCACGTTGCACAACCGCGCGGGCGGCCGGATCGAAAGCGGCGGCACGCTGTCGTCGATGGGCAGCGTGCGCAATGCAGGCACGCTGCATGCAGACGCCACGATGTCGCTGATGGGTGCGCTCACGAACGAGCGCGGCGCGCGCATCAGCAGCTACGGACGGATCAGTCAAATGGGACACGTGAACAATGCGGGAGAACTCGTTCAGTTCGCGCCGCGGCCTACGGTGACGCCGGTGGAGGATAAGCCGGCGTCGACGGCGCCGGCGGGTGTTGCGGGGAACGGCGTGGGTGCATCGGAAGGGGCGACGGCGGTTGTGGAGAAGCCTGTCGCGCCGACCGCGCCGGTCGTCGCGGAAAACAAGCCGGCTCTGCCTGAACTTTCGACGCCGATCACGGAGAAGCCCGTCGCACCGACCGCACCGATCATCGTGGAAAACAAGCCGGTTGTGCCTGAAGTCTCGACGCCCGCCACGGAAAAGCCCGTCGCGCCGACCGCGCCGGTCGTCGCTGAGAACAAACCGACTCGGCCGAACGTTCCGACGCCGATCACCGAGAAGCCTGTCCCACCGACAGTACCGGTTATCGCAGAAAGCAAGCCGACTCAGCCCGACGTTCCTAAGCCGGGTACGGAAAAGCCCGTCGCACCGGCCGCACCCGTCGTCGCGGAAAACAAACCGCCTCGGCCGGCCCGGCCGACCGCACCGATCGCCGCCAAACCGTTCCCGCCGACGATCGCGGCCTTTGCGCCGATCTTCATTCCGCCGATCACGATTCCGTCGATCACGATCGCGCCGATTCGTCCGATCGGCTTCCCGACGTTTGCGTTTTCGCCGATCGCGCCGCCCGCGCTGCCGACATTCGGCCTGATCCCGCGACCGACGATGTTCGCGCCGATGCCGGCGTTCTCGCTCACGCTGGCATCGCGCGTCTGATCACGCGCATGCGATAGTCGGCCCACCGCCGACCACGATTCGCGGCGAACGCACCGCGCGCGACGCATGCGCCTTATCGCACACGCGTCGCGCGCGCTTCATCGCAGCGCCGCCGCACGCGGCACGGAAGCACGCCGAGCTATCCCGCCCGCCGCGCGGCCATCGGCATCGCCCGCCGACGCGACGCGATCCGCAGCCCGAGCACGCCGCCGACGAGCAGCGCGACCGCGACGAGCAGCAGGGCGAGATCGTACGAATGCGTGACGTCCTTGATCCGCCCCATCACCGGCGGCAACGCGAGCCCCGCGATATTCGCGACGGCATTGATCAGCGCAATGGACGCCGCAGCAGTCAGCCCCGACACGTACTCGGTCGTCACGGCCCAGAACACCGGCGTCGCGGCCCAGTTGAAGCCGACCGCGAGCACGAGCAGCGCATACGCGATCGGCAGCACATGCACATAGATCGCGCCGATGAGCAGCGCGCCCGCGAGCAGCATCGGCACGCCGAGATGCAGCGCGCGCTCGCCGCCGAGATCCGAATGCCGGCCGTTCCCATACATCGCGACGCACGCGAACAGGAACGGCAACGCGGACAAGCTGCCCACCGCGAAACTCGACTGCCCCGACAGGCTCTTCACGAGCAGCGGCAAAAACAGCGTGAGGCCGATCGTGCCGAACGCCTGCAGCAGCCAGAACGCAGCGAGCGCCCACACGTTGCGATCGCCGAACGCGCGACGCAGCGCGGCGCCATGCGACAGATGCTCGCGCGGCGCGGTATCGCGCAGCGTCGCTTCGAGCCACGCGCGCTCGTCGGCCGGCAGCCAGCGTGCATCGGCCGGCGTATCGGGCAGGCGGCGCAGCACGACGATGCCGAGCAGCAGTGCGGGCAGGCCTTCGAGCAGGAACAGCCAGCGCCAGCCTTCGACGCCGAACACGCCGTTCAGGTTCAGCAGCGCGCCGGACAGCGGTAGCCCGATCACCGACGCGAGCGTCGCGCCGATATAGAAGAACGACATCGCGCGTGCGCGATCGCTCGCCGGATACCACGCGGACAGGTAGTAGATGATGCCCGGCGTAAAGCCGGCCTCGGCCGCACCGAGCAGCAGACGCATCGCATACAGCTGTCCGGGCGTATGCACGGCGCTCATCCCCGCCGCGATCACGCCCCACGTGATCATGATGCGCGCGATCCAGCGGCGCGCGCCGACCCGCGCAAGGAACAGGTTGCTCGGCACCTCGAACAGAATGTACGTGACATAGAACAGCCCCGCGCCGAGCCCGTACATTTCCGCGCTCAGGCCGAGATCGGCGTTCATCTGCAGCGCGGCGACCGAGATGTTCGAGCGGTCGATGTACGCGACGAGATAGAGCAGCATCAGGAACGGTATCAGCCGCAGGTTCAGGCGGCGCATCGTCGCGGCGTGCAACGGCGGGGCGGCAGCGGTCATCGGCATGTCTCCTGGATCGAGTCGATTGCCGCGCGCACGCGTTGCACGGCGCGCGGCATCGTTGCGCCGCGTGAGCGCGACGCTTCTGTCTGTCCGATACACCGTAGCAGTCGCGCGAAAACAGCGTCAATTATCGGGAAGCCGTCTCGATATGTGAGATATCGACCCGCCGCCGTGCAGGGCCGGCCTATGTGCACGCGCACCGCATGCATAGCGCTCAGTAACGCATCACGAGATACAGTCCGGCGGCCGCCAGCGCCATGCCGGGCCAGGCAAGCGCACCGATCGTCTCGCCGAGCACCGCGAGCGCGATCAACGAGGTGGCCGGCGGAATCAGGAAGAACAACGCCGACACGCGCGACGCTTCGCCATGCCGAACCATCGCGAGCAGCAGCGAGATCGCGATCAGCGAATTGCAGATCACGAGATACGCGAGCGAGCCGGCGAGACCGGCGCTCCAGTGCACATGCATCGGTTCGAGCGCGAACGCGAGCGGCGCGCTCACCGCGAGGCCGACCGCATATTGCACGAGATTTGCGCCGACCGGATGGACGTCGGTGCCGAAGCGCTTTTCCCACAACGTGCCGCCCGTGATGCACGCGAGCGCCAGCAGCGCGAACGCGAGCGCCCACGGCGATGCGACCGCGACCGAACCGCGCGCGAGGATCACGAGCACCGCGCCGGCCGCGCCGAGCGCGAGTCCGACCCAGCGCAGCGCGCCGACGCGCTCGCCGGCGAGCACCGGCGCGAGCAGGCCGACGAGGATCGGCTGCTGCGACGTGACGAGCGCGACCGCACCGGCCGACATGCCGAGCTTCAGGCTCAGATACGTAAACGAAAAATAGCCGGCCTGCAGCAACAGGCCGACGACGATCAGATTCAGCCATGCGCGGCGCGTACGCGGCATCGCGGGCCGCAGCCACAGAAACGGCCCGGCGAGCAGCGCGACCACGCACGCATAGCGCAGCGCGAGAAACGTCAGCGGATCGGCATCGCGCAAGCCGAGCTTCAGGAACACGAAGCCGCTCGACCACAGCAGCAGGAACAGCGCGGGCGCCGCCCGCAGCCAGCCGGGCTTGCCACCGCGATCCGACGCGCCGATCACGCTCATGGATTGTCCGAAACGCTCACGATGCGGCCATCATACGCGCCGGCGCAACCGCACGTCAGGCGGCGGAACGCGCACGTCGCGCACGCGAACGCGGCGGTGTCGGCGCCGGCGGCGCAACGCCGTCCGACGCCAGCATGCGCGGAATCTCGTCGACGAGCGCATCGATCGCCACACGCACCTTCGACGGTACGTGCCGCGCCTTCGGCCGCACCGCCGACACGTCGGCGCCCGACACGCTGTTGCTGTCCATCACGAGCGCGAGACGGCCGTCGCGCAGGTACGGCGCCATCAGCCAGCACGGCAGCCATGCGAGGCCCGCGCCGGCCGCCGCGGCCTCCGCGATCGCTTGCAGGTCGTCGAAGCGCAGGCGCCCGGCCACGCGATGCTCGCGCACCTCGCCGTCCGCGCCGATGATCCGCCACGGCACGGGCTGGCCGCCGCGCGCATAGGCGATGCCGACGTGCGACGCGAGTGCGTCCGGCCCCGACGGCCAGCCGTGCCGGTCGAGATACGCGGGCGACGCGCAGATGCCCATCCGCTGCACGCCGAGCCGCCGGCCGACCAGCGCCGTCGTGTCCGCGAGCACACCGATGCGCACCGCGATGTCGAAACCGTCGTCGATCAGGTCGGCGACGCGATCGCTGAACGACATGTCGACCTCGAGCCGCGGATGACGCTCGACGAGCCGCCGCATGACGGGCGCCACGCATTGCCTGCCGAACAGCACCGGCACGCTGATGCGCAGCCGCCCGGCCGGCTCGCGGCGGCCCGCGTCGAGCGCGGCTTCCGTGTCGCCGAGTTCGGCCAGCAGCCGCCGGCATTGCTCGTAGTACAGATGTCCTTCGTCGGTCAAGTTGAGCTGCCGCGTCGTGCGCTGCAACAGCCGCACGCCGAGCCGGCGTTCGAGCCGCGCGACGACCTTCGCCACCGCCGAGCGCGTGACGCCGATGCGCAACGCCGCCGCGGCGAAGCTGCCCGATTCCACGACCTCGACGAATTCGGCGACACCCCTTAACCGCTCGTCCATGCGATGTCACTCCGTTGCATGCGCGCATTTGTTTCCGCATTGGCGACAGTCAGTGTCCCGATTCTCGTCAATGCGTCCCGTCAAGCAACACTATGATAGTCCGGACACTCACGAACAAGGAGTCGACATGCAAGCATGGCAACAGGCACCGGGCGACGGCCTCGCCGGACTTCGCCGCATCGATGCGACGCACCGGCCGGTCGGACCGACCGACGTCGTCGTGAAGATCCATTCGGTATCGCTGAACTATCGGGATCTGATGTTCGCGCGCGGCGACTACGTCGGCATCGGCGACGCACCGTTGATTCCGGTCGCGGACGGCGCCGGCGAAGTGGTCGAGATCGGCCGCGACGTCACGCGCTTCAAGCCCGGCGATCGCGTGATCAACACGTATTTCCCGCGCTGGATCGACGGCCCGCCCACGCCGTCGAAAGTCGCCGGTTCGCCCGGCGCGCAGTTCGACGGCGTGCTCGCCGAGCGCTTCGTCACGGACGAAGCCGCACTGGTCGCGATCCCTGCGCATCTCGATTACGACGAGGCATCGACGCTTTCATGCGCGGGCATCACCGCATGGAATGCGCTGTTCGCCGACGGCGGCCTGACGCCCGGTTCGACCGTCGTGCTGCTCGGCACCGGCGGCGTATCGATCGTCGCGCTGCAGCTCGCGCACGCGGCGGGGCTGCGCACGATCATCACGTCCTCGAGCGACGCGAAGCTCGAGCGCGCCCGCGCGCTCGGCGCCGACGAGACGATCAACTATCGCGCGACGCCCGACTGGCAGCACGAAGTGCTGCGGCTCACGGACGGCGCGGGCGCCGATCTGGTCGTCGAAGTCGGCGGCAAGGACACCTTGCCGCGCTCGGTCGCGGCGACCAGGCTGGGCGGCGTCGTGTCGGTGATCGGCGGCGTCAGCGGCTTCGGCGGCCCCGACCTCGGATTGCTGTCGCTGATCGGCGGCATCCGCCGGCTGCACGGCATCATGGTCGGCAGCCGCTCGATGCTCGACGAAGTCGTGCAGTTGTTCGACAGAAAGCAGCTCCGCCCGATCGTCGATCGCGTGTTCGGCTTCGACGAGGCGCCGGCCGCCTATGCGCACCTGCAGTCGGGGCAGCACTTCGGCAAGGTCGTGATCCGCGTCGCGCAATAAAGCAACAAACGGAACGGGGCGGACGACTCGCGCCGCCCGCCCCGTGCTCGACTGCCGCGTGTGCTCGTCAGAACTTGTGTCGAATCCCCGCGTGCACCATGACCTGCTTCGACGTCGACGACAAATCGGCCGCGCCCGGGATATAGGCCTGATCGAGCGACGAGCCGGTCGCGTCGCCGGCCACGCGCTGGTACGCGCCCATCACGTAGACGTCCGTGCGTTTCGACAGGTTGTAGTCCGCCATCAAGCCGACCGAATGGATCTTCGGCTTTGCACTGCCCTTCGTCGCGTCGTAGCGCACCGTCGTGTACACGTACTGCGCGCCGACGAAGAACGCGGGCGTGAACTGGTATTTGCCGTTGACTTCGAAGTTCTGATACTTGATCGACGTGACGGTCCCGCCCGCGAGCGGCCCCGTCACCGGCTGGATCGTCTCGTCGCCGAACAGGTAGCCGACGTTCGCGCTCGGCCGCGTGACGTTGCTGTTCGTGTAGGCGAACCCGACCGTCGCCGGCCCGGCCGTGTAGTTGATGCCCGCGCCGAAGATCCGCAGCCGCGCGGACGCGAAGTTCGCATCGGCGCCGACCGAACCGGAACCCGCAATCGCGCCGCCCGACGTCGCGCCGGGGTCGTTCGCGTTCAGGAACGCCGCGCCGATCAGCAGCCCGCCCTGCTCGTACTGCGCGCCAACGCTCCACTGCCGGTTCCGCGCAAAGCCCGTCTCGTTGCTGAAGCTGTACGTGCCGCCGAACGAGAAGCCCGCGAACTCGGGGCTCGCGTATTTCACGGTGTTGTTCACGCGGAACGTGTTGCCGGTGTTGTCGTTGTCGAGCGGATGCGAGAACGGATACACGCCCCAGCTCCCGTTCGCGGTCGTCGGCGCGAGATAGTCGACGAGCGAATCGTACTGGCGGCCGAGCGTCACGGTGCCGAAGCGCGTGCTGGCGAGCCCGACGTATGCCTGCCGGCCGAACATCCGGCCGCCCTGCGCGAGCGTGCCGCTGTTCACGTTGAAGCCGTTCTCGATCTGGAACAGCGCGCGGTAGCCGCCGCCGAGCTCTTCGCTACCCTTCAGCCCCCACCGGCTGCCCTGCGCGAAGCCGCTCGCCATCTGCCATGCGGCATGACCGCCGACGTTGTTCGTATAGTCGATCCCCGCATCGACGAGGCCGTACAGCGTCACGCTGCTCTGCGCGAACGTGAAGGCGGGTGCGGCGCACAGCGCCGGAATCGCGACGAAAGCCGATCTCCAGTTCATCTTTTTTCCTTATGGGTGTGGTTATGCCGCACGCGATGCGAGCGCGCGATGCGAGGCGTCGCGTCGTCTGCGGCGTTGCGATGCGCCGCGCGTCGTGGCTGCGCGGCGCCCGTTCGTTTACTTCGCGCCGTAGATGTCGAAGTCGAAGTACTTGCGGTTGATCCGCTGATACGTGCCGTTCGCGAGAATCGTCGCGAGCGCGCGGTTGAACGCTTCGCGCAGTTCGCTGTCCTGCTTGCGCAGCCCGAGGCCGTCGCCCTGGCCGAAGTACTTCGCGTCCTCGATCGGTGCGCCGACGAACGCGAAGTCCTTGCCCTGCGGCTTTTTCAGGAAGCCGTCGCTGGCCGCGATCGACGCCTGGAACGCGGCGTCGAGCCGCCCGGTCACGAGGTCGGCGTACACCTGATCTTGGTTCTGGTACGACACGATCTGCGCGCCGGCGGGCTGCCAGTTCGCGATCGCGTAGTCGGCCTGCGCCGAGCCCTGTTCGACGCCGACGCGCTTGCCCTTCAGCGCTGCGGCCGTCGGCAGCAGCGGCGAGCCCTTGCGCGCAATCAGCCGCGCAGGCGCGTTCGAGATGCGGTTCGTGAACGCGATCTGCTGCATCCGCTTCGGCGTGATCGTCATCGACGAGGCGATCACGTCGAACTTGCGTGCGAGCAGCCCCGGAATCATCCCGTCGAAGCTCGACTCGACCCAGACGCATCGTGCATGCAGCTCGGCGCACAGCGCATTTGTGATGTCGACGCCGAAGCCGGTCAACGTGCCGTCCGGCAGCTTGTACTCGAGCGGCGGATAGGTCGGATCGACCGCGAGCCGAATTTCCTTGCCCGTCCAGTCGCCTGCATGCGCGGCGCCCGCCGCCAGCGCCGCCACGAGCGCCATCGTCCACTTCTTCATTGCCAGTCTCCTTGTATGAACCGAAATCGTGCGGCCGCATCGGCGGCCCGGCTGCCGCGCGTGCGCGACATCACGCCAGATAGCGCTCGGCGAGCGCGATCCAGTAGCTCGCGCCGATCGCGAGGCTTGCGTCGTTGAAGTCGTAGCCGGAGTTGTGCAGCGCGCAGCCGGCCGCGCCCTCGCCGTTGCCGATCGACAGGTAGCTGCCGCGGCACGCATTCAGCATGAACGCGAAGTCCTCGCTCGCCGCGATCGGTCGCAGATGCGGAATCAAGGCGCCGTCGCCGCCCCATTCGCGCGCGACCTCGCGCGCGAACGCCGTCTCCTCCGCGTGATTGACGAGCACCGGATAGCCGTGCCGGTAATCGATCTCGGCCGTCGCGCCGTAGCTCGCGGCCTGCCCGTGCACGATCTCGTGGATACGCCGCTCCAGCAGCGCGCGCACGTCCGGCGACAGCGCACGCACGCTCAACGCCAGCTCCGCGTGCGACGGAATCACGTTCGATGCGGTGCCTGCATGGATCGAGCCGGCCGTGACGATCGCCAGCTCCTGCGGATTCACGTTGCGCGATACGACCGTCTGCAGCGCCATCACGATCGACGCGCAGACGACGACCGGATCGACCGTCGTATGCGGCGCCGCGCCGTGGCCGCCGCGGCCGGTCACGCGTACGCGCACTTCGTCGGCGGACGCCATCGCGGCGCCGTCGCAGAAGCCGAGCACGCCGGTCGGCAGGCCCGGCACGTTATGCATCGCGAAGATCGCATCGCACGGAAACTGCTCGAACAGCCCGTCGTCGATCATTCGCTTCGCGCCGCCGAGCCCTTCCTCGGCCGGTTGAAAGATCAGGTTCAGCGTGCCGGTGAAACGCGCGCGCTGCGCAAGACAGCGCGCGGCGGCCAGCAGCATCGCCGTATGGCCGTCGTGACCGCACGCGTGCATCACGCCGTCGTGCCGGCTCGCATGCGGCAGCCCGGTGGTCTCGACGATCGGCAGCGCGTCCATGTCCGCGCGCAGGCCGAGCCGCTTCCCGTCGCCGCGCGCGAGCGTGCCGACGACGCCCGTGCCGCCGAGCCCGCGCGTCACGCGATAACCCCACGTTGTCAGGCACGTCGCGACGAGGTCGCTCGTCGCATGCTCTTCGAAGCCGAGCTCCGGATGTGCGTGCAGCCGGCGGCGCAGCGCGATCATCTCCGCCTCGATCGCCGCCATTTCCGGTGGAATGCGTGCTGGATTCACCCTGGATACTCCTCGATGCCGTGTCGTTGCCGATCGCCGGGATGACGGATCGTGGCGCGATCGTATGCAGCGAAAATCCCGGCGAACAGCCGCGGTTTCGTTATGATGACAACCTTTCGTTGTCGGGTATCGGGTGTCGGACCATGAAACTGCATCAGTTGCAGGCGCTCGTCGCGAGCGCCGAGGCCGGCAGCATCCGCGGCGCGGCGCGCACGCTCGGCTTGTCGCAGGCCGCGGTCACGCGCGCGCTGCGCGAGCTGGAGGCCGCCGAGCGGCTGCCGCTGCTCGTGCGCGCGCCGGAAGGGATCGGCTTCACCGAATACGGCAAGGCGCTGCTCACGCACGCGAAACTCGTACTGAAACAGCTCGAGCAGGCGCACGACGATCTCGCGCGGATGCGCGGCCGCGTCGACGGGCGGCTGAGCATCGGCGTGACGCCGTGGCTCACGCTGACGTTTCTCGCGGAGACGGTCCTGCGCTTTCGCGAACGGATGCCGGACGTGCGTCTCGAACTCTACGAAGCGCTGATGGCCGTCGCGCAACCGCTGCTGCGGGACGGCAGCATGGATTTCGCACTGGGCCACGTCCACCCCGGCAGCGGCGCGCAGGAATTCGCATTCGAGCCGATGCTGCGCTACGAGACGGCGGTGATGGTGCGCGCGGGGCATCCGCGCGAGCGCGCACGCTCGATCCACGATCTGCTCGACGACGACTGGGTGCTCAATTCGACGGCCGACGGTCAGACGGCGCTCGTCGACTATCTGTTCACGCGGCACGGCGCGCGCATCGACGAGCGGCGCATCGTGCGCGCGCAGTCGGTGTCGATGCTGCAGACGATGCTCGAGCAGGCCGACATGTGCACGTGGTGCCCGACGATCCTCGCCGCGGTGCCGTCGTTCGGCGAACGGATGCGCGCGCTGTCGCTGAAGGAGACCTTCGAGCCGCGCGAGCTCGGTGTCGTCACGCGCCGCAGCAGTACGCTCAGCGAGGCCGCGCGCTGCTTCATCGAGTGCCTGCTGCACGTGATCCGGCGGCATGCGCGGTCGGCGCGCAAGGAAGACCTCGCGCTGTTCAAGACCGTGTCGCTGCTGATCTGACGCGCCACCGAACGGTTAAGATGGAAGCCTTGCCCGCGTCCGCCGAGGAGTTCCGATGCCTGCCCACCTCCACCTGTTGCTGCCGCTCGCCGGCGTGCTGCTGCTGAGCGTCGTCAGCCCCGGACCGAACTTCGTGATCGTCACGTCGACGGCCGTCGCATCGCGACGCGCGGGCGTGATGACGAGCGTCGGCCTCGCGGCCGCGTCCGGCACGTGGGCGGCCATCGCGATCGCCGGGCTGAGCCTGCTCGTCACGCATGTCGCGTGGGTGCATACCGCGCTGCGGATCGCGGGCGCAACTTATCTGCTGTGGCTCGGCGCGAAGATGATCGCGACCGCGCGGCGGCCGCTCGCCCTGTCGTCCGAGCCCGGCCGCTCGGGCTGGCGCGCCGCGCGCAACGGCTACGTGGTCAGCATGACCAATCCGAAGGCCGTCGCGTTCTACGGGAGCGTGTTTGCGCTGATGGTGCCCGCGCACGCGCCGGCGTGGTTCGCGCCGGCCGTCGTCGGCATCTCGATTGCGATCTCGGGCGCATGGTACGGCGCAATGGCGCTGCTCGCGTCGCATCCGACGGTGCGCCGGCTGCTGATCCGGCGCAAGGCCGTGCTCGATACGACGGCCGGCGTGCTGCTGATGGGGCTCGGCGGAAAGATGCTGGCCGGGCGGTGACGCACGGCGCGGTGCAGCGCGCGCGTTCCGCGACGCTGCGCGCTGCGCGATGCGGCGGCAGCTCGCGAGCCGTTCGCTCGCGGCGCGCCGTCGCAACGCAATGAAAACAACGTGCCGCGCGCAGCAGGGCCGTTACGCGAGACTGCTCGCATCGAATCGCGTCAAGGCGCAAGCCGCGTGAACACGTAGTCGTGCTGCTTCACGCGCGCCTGATGGCACGCAAAGCACGTCTGGTGCTGGCCAATGTCGGCCGGCACGCCGTCGATGAAGCGTCCGAAGCCCCAGCCGCCCGTCGATGCGTAGCGGCGCGAATCCTTCACCATCACCTGCACGGTCGTCGCCTGACCGGGCACCGTCGCGGGCGCGAACTCGTCGGACTGCTTGCGCTTGTAGGCGAGTTTCACGAGGATCGTGCCGTCCGGAAACGGCAGCGTCGCCCGCTCGAGCGCACGGATCGCGACCGGATTGCCGAGCACGACGCGCAACTCGTCGAGCGGCGCTGCTTCCTCGGCCGGCGCGACCATTTCCCATTTGCGATAGCCGGGCGGAATCGTCACGCCGTAGATCGGCGACGCGGCCGGTTTCGACGGGACGGTCTGCTCCGCGCACGCAACCGACGCGCTCGCCGCCCACGCGGCCGCGATCAGCATCCGTGCGGCGATCGCGCGGCCGCGCCCCGACGTGCCTGCTGCCGCGCGCATCACAGACGCTCCACGTGCAGGATCGCATCGGCGAATGCCTGCGGCGCTTCCTGCGGCAGGTTGTGGCCGATGCCGCCGGTAATCGTCCGATGCTGATACTTGCCGGTGAATTTCTTCGCATAGGCGGCCGGTGCAGGATGCGGCGCGCCGTTCGCGTCGCCTTCCATCGTGATCGTCGGCACGGTAATCGCGGGCCCTGCCGCGAGGCGCCGCTCGATCTCGTCGTATTGCGCCTCGCCGTTCGCGAGGCCGAGCCGCCAACGATAGTTGTGAATCACGACGGCCACATGATCGGGATTCCGGAACGACGCGGCGCTGCGCGCGAACGTGTCGTCCGAGAAGGCCCACTTCGGCGATGCGAGCTGCCAGATCAGCTTGTTGAACGCATCGCAGTTCGCCGCGTAGCCCAGCGCGCCGCGCTCGGTCGCGAAGTAGAACTGATACCACCACTGCAGTTCGGCCTGCGGCGGCAACGGCTTGCGGTTCGCGTCCTGGCTGCCGATCAGGTAGCCGCTCACCGAGACGAGCGCCTTCACGCGCTGCGGCCACAGCGCAGCGATGATGTCCGCCGTGCGCGCGCCCCAGTCGTAGCCGCCGAACACCGCACGGTCGATCTTCAGCGCATCCATCAGCGCGACGATGTCGACGGCCGTCACCGCCTGCTGACCGTTGCGCATCGTGTCCGCCGAGCGGAACGTCGTCGACCCGTAACCGCGCAGGTACGGCACGATCACGCGATACCCGGCGGCCGCGAGCAGCGGCGCGACTTCCGCGTAGCTGTGGATGTCGTACGGCCAGCCGTGCAGCAGAAACACGACGGGGCCGTTTGCGGGGCCGACGTCCGCATAGCCGACGTTCAGCAAACCGGCGTCGATCTGACGGATCGGGCCGAACGCGGCGCCGCCCGCCGCACGCGGCTGCGCGGCTGAGTCGGGCGCGCCCTGCGCATGCGCGAAGTCGCCGAATCCAAGGTCGGCCAGGCTCAGGCTCGCGAGCGCCGTGCCGAGAATCAGGCGGCGGCGGGTGTTCACGGTGTCGGACATCACTCGTTCTCCAGGGTCGATCGGTCGGGAAAGGGTCGGCGGCGTCCTGCGAACGCGTCGACTGCGTCGTTCGCCGCCGCGTCGCCGAGCGACCGCGGCAGGCGTGCACGACGCTTCACCGGTTTTATATCCGAACGATCCGGACGGTTTGTATCTCACCGTATCCGGCTTTGCGCACGACACACAGCGATTCAAAAATCGCGGCGAAACGACGCTTTCCGGAGAATCGGCGCGGTGCCGGCTCGCGCATGAGCCGGCGCGGCCGCTGCGCTCAGAGCGCCTTCACGATCGCGCCGTCGACGCGAATGTTCTGGCCGGTGATGTAGCCGGCACCGTCGGACAGCAGGAACGCGACCGTCTTCGCGATCTCGGCCGTCTTGCCGAAGCGGCCGGCAGGAATCCGCGCGACGATCTCCGGCGTTTCCGGCCAGCTGTCGATGAAGCCGGGCAGCACGGCATTCATGCGGATGTTGTCGCCCGCGTAGCGCTCCGCATAGAGACGCGTCCACGCGCTCAGCGCCGCGCGCAATGCCGACGACACCGGCATCGGCTGCTCCGGCGCATCGGCCGCGAAGCTCGAGATATTGACGACCGCTCCGCCGCCCTGCTTCTGGAACACCGGCGTCACGCGGCGCATGACGCGCACGACGTTCAGCAGGATCAAGTCGAGCCCCGCATGCCAGTTGTCGTCGGTAATCGACAGCAGATCGCCCTTCGGCGGATGGCCCGTGTTGTTCACGACCGCGTCGATCCGGCCATAGCGCGCGAGCGTGTCCTGCACGAGCCGTTCGATATCGGCTTCCTCGGTGACCGACCCGCGGATTCCGAAGCCGCCGAGTTCGTCGCCGAGCGCGACCGCGCTGCCGGACGGCGACATCAGCGCGACGCGATACCCGCCCGCCGCCAGTTCGCGCGCGATCGCCGCGCCCATGCCCTTGCCCGCCGCCGTGATCAGCGCCACTTTTTCTACAGTCACGATGTGCTCCTCGTCACGATGCTTTCGCCGCGCAGCCGCCAGCCGGCGCGCCTCGGTGGTAATGTAGGCGCATCGCGCATCGCTGTCGAACCAGTATTTCTGCGCACCGCCAATAGATTTTCTACAGTCATTCGATGCCGCCCCGCATTTCCCGTCTGCCGCCGCTCAATGCGCTTCGCGCCTTCGAAGTCGCGGCGCGCCATCTGAATTTCCGCGCAGCCGCCGACGAGATCGGCGTCACGCAGGGCGCGGTCGCGCAGCAAGTGCGCCATCTGGAGGACGTGCTGGGACTGAAGCTGTTCGAGCGCCTGCCGCGCGGGCTCGCGCTCACGCACGACGGCGCCGCGTATTTCTCGGACGTGCAGCGCGCGCTGCATGCGATCGCCGACGCGACCGACCGGCTCGTGAAGCGCCGCGCGACGCTGACGATCAGCACGACGCCGTCGTTCGCGTCGAAGTGGCTGATCCCGCGGCTCGCGCAGTTCACCGACGCGCATCCGGATATCGACGTGCGCGTGATCGCCGATCAGCAGCTCGCGACGTTCCGTCACGACGGCGTCGATCTCGCGATCCGCTATGGAAAGCCGCCGTTCGGCAAGCACCTCGCCGCGCACGCGCTGTTTCCGCTCGACGTATGCGCCGTATGCAGCCCCGCGCTGCTCGCCGCGCCTGCGTCGCCGCGCGCGCTGGCCGGCCACGTGCTGCTGCACGATGCGCACGACTTGTGGCCCGCGTTCATCGCGGCGCTGCCCGAGCCCGTCGACGTCGATCCGCACAAAGGGCTGCGCTTCAACCAGACGTCGCTCGCGATCGATGCGGCCGTCGCGGGGCAAGGTATTGCGCTCGCGACCGATCCGCTCGTCGAACGCGACGTCGCCGCCGGACGACTGTGCAAGCCGTTCGATTTCGCGTTTCCGCTGTCGGTCGGGTTCTATCTCGTGTACCCGGCCGAGCGGCGCGACGACGACGCGATCGCAGTGATGCGCGACTGGATGATCGGCGCGGCCGCGTCGGACCCGCGCGAGTGAACGCGCGGTCGCGCCGTCGCGTCAGTTGTAGCCGAGCACGGCCGGCGCAGCGTCGCCCGCGTCGGCCGCGTCGGCTGATTCGGCGCCGAAACGGCCGAGCACGTCGGCGACGTACTGCGGGCCCGCGCTGATCTGCGACGACCGATGCTCGACAGGGCGCAGGCGGGCCGAATGGCGCGCGTTGGCGGTGGCGGTGTCGTCGACGATGACGTTCATGCTGTTCTCCTCAAGCGGCCAGCGCCGCGCGATAGGCGCGCGCGAGACGCGCGACGCCTTCCCGGATCGCCTCGACGTCCGGCGCGGCGAACGACAGGCGCAGCGATGCGTCGTCCGGGTTGTCCGCGAAGAACGCGTTGCCCGGCACGAACACGACCTTGTTCGCGATCGCCTGCTGCAGCAGCGCCGCCGACGACACCGCACCGAGCCGCGCCCAGACGAACATCCCGCCTTCGGGCCGGTGGAATTCGATCGCGTCGCCGAAGCCGTCGCGCAGCGCATCGCACATCGCGTCGCACTTGCGCCGATATGCAGCGGCGATGCGCGGCAGATGACGTTCGAGCGCGCCGTCCGCGAGATACTCGGCGGCGCTCGCCTGCGTCCACGGCGTGCTGCAGAGGTCGACCGTCTGCTTCGCGATCACGCAGCGCCGCGCGATTTCGGGCGGCGCAATCGTCCAGCCGACACGCAGTCCCGGCGCGACGATCTTCGACAGGCTCGCGAAATGCACGATCCAGTCGCGTGCGCCGTCGACTTCGGCGGCGAGCGCGAGCATCGACGGCACCGCTTCGCCGGCAAAACGCAGGTCGCCGTACGGATCGTCCTCGACGATCAGGAACCGGTGCTGCACGGCAAGGCGCAGCAGCTTCAGGCGACGCTCGCGCGTGAGCGTCGCGCCCGTCGGATTCGCGAAGGTCGGCACCGTGTAGAGCAGCTTCGGCTGCGCGATCGTGCCGTCGGCGAGCCGCGCGGCGAGCCGATCGACGTCGACGCCTTCACCGTCGACCGGAATCGTGACGATGTGCGCCTGCTGCAGACGCATGGCCTGCAGCGTCGCCGGATAGGCGGGCTGTTCGGTCAGCACGACGTCGCCCGGCGACACCAGCACGCGCAGCAGCAGGTCGAGCCCCTGCTGCGAGCCGGTCGTGACGAGCAATTCGGCCGGCGTGCACGCAACGCCGCGCCGCGCCATCAGCGCGATCAGCTGCTGCTTGAGTTCGGCGAGCCCGTCGGTCGGCCCGTACTGCAGACAGCGCACCGGCTCTGCATACGCGCGTGCGGCGGCCGCGGCGAGGCCGTCCGTATCGAACAGGTCGCTGGCCGGATAGCCGCCCGCGAAGGAGATCATCCCCGGCTCGGCGAGATACTTGAACAGCTCGCGAATCGGCGAGCCGGCGGGATGCTGAAACGAGGGAGTGAACGCGTACATGTCGTCGTGGGCTCAATGGCGGCGAACGGCCGGGATGGCCGCCGCGGGCCGGCCGGCGCGGCGCATCGCGCGCCGCGGACGGCGAATTCGAGCCACGATTGTCGACAGTCATTAAGGCCGCCGCAAACGATATCTATGCACTAGGTCTTGCGCTTTGGTCATCACGTCGCGGTGGCGCGGCGTTCCGAAACGCGGTGCGGCCGCGGGCGCTGCCGCCGATCGTCGAAGCGCTTCGCGATCCGCGTCGGTGGATCTGCGCTGCCGCGCCTTCCGCGCGGCGCACGGCGACACGCGACGTCGGCGGCAAAACGTCGACGTGTCCCAAAAAAGAAGGCGCCGCCCGGTTTCCCTGGCGGCGCCCTGTCGCGGACGCTGCGGCGAACCTGCATCGCCGCAGCCCGACTGCGTGCTTAGACCTGCACGGTGTCGGCGACTTCCTTGAAGTCTTCGATCTGGTCGAAGTTCATGTACTTGTAGATCTTGTCGCCGTTCGCGTTGATCACGCCGATGTCGGCCATGTACTCCTCCTTCGTCGGGATCCGGCCGAGTCGCGAGCAGATCGCCGCCAGTTCCGCCGAGCCGAGATACACGTTCGTGTTCTTGCCGAGACGGTTCGGGAAGTTGCGGGTCGACGTCGACATGACCGTCGCGCCTTCGCGCACCTGCGCCTGGTTACCCATGCAGAGCGAGCAGCCCGGCATTTCGGTACGCGCGCCGGCCGTGCCGAACACGCCGTAGTGACCTTCCTCGGTCAGCTGCTTCTGGTCCATCTTGGTCGGCGGGGCGACCCACAGCTTGACCGGAATGTCGCGCTTGCCTTCGAGCAGCTTCGATGCCGCACGGAAGTGGCCGATGTTGGTCATGCACGAACCGATGAACACTTCGTCGATCTTCGCGCCGGCGACGTCGGACAGCGTCTTCACGTCGTCCGGATCGTTCGGGCAGGCGACGATCGGCTCGTGGATGTCCGCGAGGTCGATCTCGATCACGGCAGCGTATTCTGCGTCCGCGTCCGGCTCGAGCAGCTTCGGATCGGCGAGCCATTGCTCCATCGCCGCGATCCGGCGCTGCAGGCTGCGCGCATCCTGATAGCCCTGCGCGATCATCCACTTCAGCAGCGTGATGTTGCTGTTCAGGTACTCGATGATCGGTTCCTTGTTCAGACGCACCGTGCAGCCGGCCGCCGAACGCTCGGCCGACGCATCCGACAGCTCGAACGCCTGTTCGACCTTCAGATCCGGCAGGCCTTCGATCTCGAGAATGCGGCCCGAGAAGATGTTCTTCTTGCCCTGCTTCGCGACCGTCAGCATGCCCTGCTTGATCGCGTACAGCGGAATCGCGTTGACCAGATCGCGCAGCGTCACGCCCGGCTGCATCTTGCCCTTGAAGCGGACCAGCACCGATTCCGGCATGTCGAGCGGCATCGTGCCGGTGGCCGCCGCGAACGCGACGAGGCCCGAACCTGCCGGGAAGCTGATGCCGATCGGGAAGCGCGTGTGCGAGTCGCCGCCGGTGCCGACGGTGTCGGGCAGCAGCATGCGGTTCAGCCACGAGTGGATCACGCCGTCGCCCGGACGCAGCGAAATGCCGCCGCGCGTGCTGATGAAGTTCGGCAGCGTCTGGTGCGTCTTCACGTCGACCGGCTTCGGATACGCGGCCGTGTGGCAGAACGACTGCATCACGAGATCGGCCGAGAAGCCGAGGCACGCGAGATCCTTCAGCTCGTCGCGCGTCATCGGGCCCGTCGTGTCCTGCGAGCCGACCGAGGTCATCTTCGGTTCGCAGTACGTGCCCGGACGCACGCCCTTGCCTTCCGGCAGACCGCATGCGCGGCCGACCATCTTCTGCGCGAGCGTGAAGCCCTTGCCGCTGTCGGCCGGCTGATGCGGCAGACGGAACAGCGTCGACGGCGGCAGACCGAGCGCTTCGCGCGCCTTCGCCGTGAGCCCGCGGCCGATGATCAGCGGAATGCGGCCGCCTGCGCGCACTTCATCGAACAGCACGTCGGACTTGACCTGGAATTCGGCGATCACTTCGCCGTTCTTCAGCGCCTTGCCTTCGTACGGACGCAGCTCGATGACGTCGCCCATTTCCATCTTCGACACGTCGAGCTCGATCGGCAGCGCGCCGGCGTCTTCCATCGTGTTGTAGAAGATCGGCGCGATCTTGCCGCCGAGACACACGCCGCCGAAGCGCTTGTTCGGCACGTACGGAATGTCCTGGCCGGTGAACCACAGCACCGAATTGGTGGCCGACTTGCGCGACGAGCCCGTGCCGACCACGTCGCCGACGTACGCGACGAGATGGCCCTTTTCCTTCAGCGATTCGATGAACTTGACCGGGCCGCGCTTGCCGTCTTCTTCCGGCGTGATGCCGGGGCGCGCGTTCTTCAGCATCGCGAGCGCGTGCAGCGGGATGTCCGGGCGCGTGGTCGCATCCGGCGCCGGCGACAGATCGTCGGTGTTGGTTTCGCCCGGCACCTTGAACACGGTGACCGTGAGGCTTTCCGGCACTTCCGGACGGCTCGTGAACCATTCGGCGTCGGCCCAGCTCTGCATCACGGCCTTCGCGTTCGCGTTGCCCTTGTCGGCGAGTTCCTTCACGTCGTGGAACTGGTCGAACATCAGCAGCGTTTTCTTCAGGGCATCGGCGGCGACCGCGCCGACTTCGGCGTCGGACAGCAGCTCGATCAGCGGCTGAATGTTGTAGCCGCCGAGCATCGTGCCGAGCAGTTCGGTCGCACGCGCACGCGAGATCAGCGGGCAAGCGGTCTCGCCCTTCGCGACGGCCGCGAGGAAGCCGGCCTTCACGCGCGCCGCTTCGTCGACGCCTGCCGGCACGCGATGGGTGATCAGATCGAGCAGCGTCTGCTCTTCGCCGGCCGGCGGGTTCGTCAGCAGTTCCACCAGTTCGGCGGTTTGCTGGGCCGTCAGCGGCAGGGGGGGAATACCGAGCGCGGCGCGGGCGGCCACGTGAGCACGAAAGTTTTCAAGCATGGGGGGACCTGCTGATGTTGCGTTTCAGGGGAAGGCTTTTCAGGCGCTCCGAGGCTGTTCCGGGCACTGCATCGACGCCGATTCTAATCGCAATGACGGGGAGCGTCAAATGTCTTATGTCTTATATAAGAGTTGAAAGCCGGCGGAAACGGCGTCGGGCGCAATGGGTCGTTGCGGGGTTTGGGGGGAAGCGGGGCGGAGCGGGGGCGGCGTCTGTATTGCGATACGTGAATCGACCTTTCGCGCAGGCGGCGCCTCTCCAGCGGACAACCGAAGGCCTGTCGCGAACGCCGCAGCGGTCCGATGCGAACCGCTCCCGCGGTTGACGGCTTACGAACGTTAACGTATCGTTTTGAAACGTTACGTTTCGATACCTTACCGCCATGCACTCACGCTTCGACCGTTTTCGGGCGACCCCCGTCGGCACGCAATTGGAGGCACTGATCGACTCGCCGACGCGTTATATCGAGTTCGCGGCGCTGTCCCGCGCCGGCGTCGCCGCCATCGCCGCGATCGCCGACGAGGTCGCGCAGAAATTTCCCGAAATCGAAGCGGATACGACGGCGCGGCAGTTCTGCGGCGCGATGGTCGCCGACGTGATGCGGCGTCACGGTCATGAACTGGTCCAGGCGCGCGGTCGGATCGGCGGGCCGCTATTCACGTACGGCGCGGTGTTCAGCCCGCGGCCGATCGCGTTGTCGTTCGACAAGGTGGTCGACGCACTCTCGCGCATGCCGGACACGCTCGCCGAATACGTCGCGCGGTTCCCGGCCGCGCAATGGACGACGCGGCCGGACGGCACCGGCTTCTCTCTTGTCGAGCACGTGTGCCATCTGCGCGATCTGGACGTCGTGTTCGCGCGAAGAATCGACGCGGTCCGAACGACGGCGTTACCGATTCTCGAGTCGGTGGACGGCACGGCGCTCGCGAAACGGCTCAACTATCTCGAACAGGATCTGCGCGACGCGCAGGCGGCATTCGCGCGCTCGCGCAAGCGGCTTTGCGGCGCACTGAGCCAACTCGCGCCCGAACAGCTCGCGCGCTGCGGGCTGCGCGACGGCGTGCGTCGCATGACGCTCGAAGAGCTCGTACGCGAACTGCTCGATCACGATCGCACGCATTGTCTTGAGCTCGACGAGCTGGCGTGCGAGCTCGGCTGCGCGCCAGCGGCCGTCGAATAGCGAAACAGACGTCGCAGGTTTGCACAGCGACCGCGCGTCGCCAACCGCCCCTCCCGCTGCCCGCGAACCCACAGAAAAAAAGCCCGACACAGTCGGGCCAATGGGTAGAAACAAGGAGAATCCCGCCCGCCACATCGGGCGTTCCCGCCGCACTACACGACGTTCTTTTCGACGATCGGCCGGTTTTCGAGCACGCGCGACCAGCCGAGCGGCGACAGGTCGAGCGTCGCATAGCGGCCGCCGAGAATCAGTTCGCTGACGCCGCGGCCGGTCGCCGGGCCCTGCTGCAAGCCGTGGCCGCTATAGCCGTTCGCGAACACGACATTGTCCAGATCGGGGTGATAGCCGATGATCGCGTTGTGATCGAAGACGTTGTATTCGTAATAGCCGGACCAGCAGTTTTCGACGCGCAGCGCCTCGAACCCGGGCACGCGATGCGCCAGCGTCGGCCAGATTACGTCGTCGAATAGCGCGTGATCGACCTCGTCGAGCGGCAGATCGTCCGGATCGTTGTCCGCGCTCGGCGACGTGCCGCAGATATACGTGCGCCCTTCCGGCCGGAAATACACGCCGGTCGGATCGATCAGCAGCGGGCAGTCGGCGAGCTTCGCCGGCGACGATACGTTGAAGATGCTGCGGCGCCGCGCGTACACGGGGATGTCGATCCCCATCATCGCGGACAGCGCACGCGTCCACGCGCCGGCCGCATTGACCAGCGTGTCGCACGCGTAGCGCTCGCCGTCCTTCGTGACGACGTGCGTGATCCTGCGGCCGTCGCGCACGACGCCCGTCACGTCGGAGGCGACGTAGCGCGCGCCGAGCGCCTGCGCCTTCTTGCGCAGCGCCTGCACGAGCCCGTAGCCGTCGAACCAGCCTTCGCCGCTGGCGCCGTACGCGCCCGACACGAGATCGTCGACGTTCAGCCAGGGGAACTTCGCGCGCAGCGCGTCGCGGTCCATCAGCCGGATATCGGCGCCGAGGCGCGTCTGCAGCGCATGGTTCTCGCGCAGCGTCGCGTCGCCGGCCGGCGTCGCGAGAAACAGGTAGCCACCCTCGTGCAGATCGATCGACGGCCGGTTGCCGTCCACTTCGAGCCGCTCGCCGAGCGTGCGCAGAAACTCGATCCCGAACAGCGACATCTCGATCGACAGCGGCGTCGAAAACTGCTGACGGATCGAGGCGGCCGACAGTGCCGACGACGACTTCGCGTACGACGGATCGCGCTCGATGACGGTCACGGCGACCGTCGGATCGGTGGCGCGCAGAAAGTAGGCGATCGAGCTGCCGATCACGCCACCGCCGACGATGACGATTTGAGAACTCACGACTGACTCCGGTTTGACGTAAAAGGCGCGACCGGCCGGCCGCGCCCGAAAGAGGTTGCGCTCGCGTCCGCGTCCGGTCGCCGACGGTATTTCAGCATGTCCGTCGGCGCCGCGAAAGCGGCGCGCGGCGCGTTCAGTCCGCCGATTTCGTCGTGACGGGCTGCCACGCGGCGTTCTTCACTTCGTAGAGCGTCGAGCTCGGATTCTTGAGGTCGCCCGTCTCGGTGAACGCGATCGTGCCGGTGATGCCGTCGTACTGCGTGCGCTTGAGCGCCGCATTGAAATCGGCCGGCTTCGTCGAGTTCGCCTTCTGCATCGCGTTGATCGCGATCCACGTCGCGTCGTACGCGAACGGCGCATACGCGAGCATGTCGACGCCGTACTTCTGCTTGAATTTCGTCTCGAACAGCTTGCCCTTCGCGAGTCGCGACAGCGGCTGTCCGTACTCCCACACGGCCGCGCCTTCCGCCGCACTGCCGGCGAGCTTGATGAAGTTCGCGTTCATCACGCCGCCGCCCGCGAGGAACTGCGCGCGAATGCCGAGCTGGCGCATCCGCTTCACCAGCATGGCGGACTGCGCGTCCAATCCGCCGAAAAACACCAGATCGGCGTTCACGCTCTTGATCTTCGTGAGCTGCGCGCTGAAGTCGACGGCCTTGTCGTTCGTGAATTCGCGCGCGACGATCGTGCCGCCGTTCGCCTTCACGGCCTTCTCGAACTCGTCGGCCTCGCCCTGGCCGAACGCGGTGCGATCGTCGATGATCGCGATGCGCTTGGCCTTCGTGATGCTCGCCGCATACGCGCCCGCGTTGCCGGCGTTCTGCGTGTCGGTCGCGATCACGCGATAGACGGTGCCGAGGCCCGCGCGCGTGATGTCCGGATTGGTCGCCGACGGCGTGATCATCGGAATGCCGGCCTTCGCGTAGATCTTCGAGGCGGGCAGCGTCGTGCCCGAGTTGAAGTGGCCGATCACGACCGCGACCTGTCCGTCCGTCAGCTGCTGCGCGGCCTGTACGCCGATGCGCGGATCGCTCTGGTCGTCCTGCGACGTCACGACGAACTTCACCGGCTTGCCGCCGATCGTCGTGCGCGCCGCGTTCGCTTCGTCCACGGCCATCCGCACGCCGTTCTCGATGTCCTTCCCGTATGCGGCGCCGCCGCCTGTCAGCGGCACGGCCACGCCGACCTTGACGATCGCTTCCTGCGCATGGGCCGCGCCCGTCGGGAGCGCGAGGTTCGCAACGGTCAGCGCGGCGGCGGAAAGCAGGCGGAGGCGGAACGTCATCGGGGCAGTCCTCTTGTTCTGAGCGTCGAAATGCGACGCGCGGCTGCGCGTCGGCGCGCCTCCCGCGCGTCGACCGAGCGGTCTGCGGTCCGGTCTCCGGGAACCTTTCACCGCGAGGGAGGTGAAAGGATTGTGGGTAGCCAATACCCGAGCGGCAAACGAAATATCGGAACTATGTTGTGCGTAATCGTCATCAAGTCACGATGGCGCGACCGCCCGCGCGGCACGCGTCGGCTGACTGCCGACGAATCGACGAAACGCCTGCCGCGCGCCGGCGCCGGGCTGCGCAGCGGTGCCGAATCGCGCCGGTCATGCGAACGCGGCATCGAGCCACGCCGCGTCGCCGCGCACGAGCGTGAGCCGCGCGCGGCGCCGCGCGTCACGCTCGTGCGCGTCAGTCGCGTTCGCGATTCGTGCGCGAGCGCAGCGCATCGGCCGCTTCGCCGGCCTGCTCCTGCATGCGGCCGGCCTTCTGCTCGGCCACGCCTTCCGCTTCGGTCTCGCGGTCGCCGGTCACCTTGCCGAGCGCTTCCTTGACCGAACCGCGAATCTGCTTGCGCCTGCCTTCGATGCGATTTCTGTCCATCGTCGTCTCCCGTGATGTTCGACCTAGAGCCGACGGGCGCGGCACGCCGGCGCCGCGCCGTCGAACGGACAGGATCGCAAACGCCGGCCGCCTGCGTCAGATGCGGATGCACCAGCGCGTCTGGTGCATCCGCACCCGACCGTGGCGCCGCGCACCGCGCGCCGGCATCGCGCGGCGCGGCGCGGTCGCTCAGTCGTCGTCGCGCTTCGTGCCCTTGTCGCCGCGCGCGCCGTTCATGTCGACGGAACCGACGATCCCGCGTTCGCGCGCCCAGACGATCGCTTCGCCGCGGCTATGCACGTCGAGCTTCGCGTAGATCGTCGCGACGTGATTGCGCACCGTGTTCGGCGCGAGCCCGAGACGGCCCGCGATCTCCTTGTCCGCGAGGCCGTGGCACAACAGATCGAACACGTCGCGCTCGCGCGCGGTCAGATCCGACAATTGCGCGCCGGCGTCCGGCGCATTTGCGCGGCGCACGTTCGCGAGCTTCTCGATCAGCGTGCGGCTGAACCACGACGCGTCCTGCATCGCGGTCTCGATCGCATAGACGAGCTCCATTTCCGTACGCTTGCGATCGCTGATGTCGAGCAGCGCGATCAGCAGGCAGTCCTGTCCGTGGATCGCGACCGAATCGGCGGAGACCACGCAATCGCGCACGTCGCCGTCGCGCGTGCGGATCTGCACGTCCGCGTTGCGCACGATGCCGTCCTTCGCGAGCTGCGCGTCGATGCGCTGCCGCGCGCCGCGCTCGGCCCACAGACCGATCTCGTCCGCGGCCTTGCCGAGCAGTTCCTCCTGCGGATGGCCCGTCATCGCAACGAACGCATCGTTCACGTCGAGCAGTTCGAAGCGGTCCGCCGTGACGATCGCGGTCGCGACCGGCGCCATCCGGAACGCGGTCGCGAAGCGCTCCTCGCTCTGCCGCAACGCGCGCTCCGCGAGCTTGCGCGGCTCCAGATCCATGAACGTAAACAGCATGCACGCTTCGCCGTTCATGTCGATCGGCTGGCCGGCCACGACGACCGCGTTCGGTGTGCCGTCCGCGCGCTTGAGCACGGCCTCCATCTGCGGAATCGTCGCGCCTTCGGTCAAGCGCTCGATCGCGAGTTCGCGCCGCTCGGCCTGCTCGAGCACGTCGACTTCGTAGACGGAGCGCCCGAGCACGTCGTCGCGCGTATGGCCCGTCATGTCGAGAAAGCCCTGATTCACCTTCACGTAACGCAGATCCTCGAGCCGGCAGATCACGGCCGGCGCCGGGTTCGCATTGAACGTGCGCTCGAAGCGCTCCTCCGCGCTCGCCCACTCGGTCGCGTCGTGCAGCACGAGCGCGAGACAGTCGGGCTCGCCCGCCGCATTCGTCAGCACGAGGCTGCGGATCCGGTGTACCCAGGTAACGTTGTCGTCGGCGGCCGATTCCACCTCGACCGTCACGTCGCTGAATTCTTCGCCGGCGATCACGCGGTCCATCGGATAGTGGCCGTCGCGCACCGGATGATTGTTCCGGTAGCGCAGCCGGAAACGCTCGCGATACTCGGTGACGTTGTCGCCGAGCGCCTTCAGTTCCGTCACGCCGTGCATCGCGAGGGCGGCCTCGTTCGCCCAGACGATGCGTTGATCGGGTTCGATCAGAATCACGCCCTCGGTAAGGCCCGCGATGATCTGATGCAGCTGGCGTCTGTCGGTATGCGACTTCAGCGCCTGTTCGTTTACTTGCTCGTTCATCGAATGGTTATCCCGTCGTCAGCCTGGCCATCGGCCTGCGCCTGTTGCCGCACGCGCAGGCCGGCGCATGCGGCGGCGTTCGCGTGCAGCGCAGCCTGCGCGATACACGCGTGTCTGTTCACGCCGATGACGGCCTGCGCGGCGACCGCGCAGCCGCCGGCCGCAGCGGCGATGCGCCGCGCCTCTTTCCGCTCGCTCGTCGCCACGCATGAAATTTGCGAAACAGGAGGAACGCGTCTTGCGACTGCATTGCCGCGTCGTTTGTCGCGGCCGTCGCTATACGGGCCGTGCGCGTCGTCTGCGCCGACATCGGTTGGGTAGACGCGCGTTCGCGAGCCCGTCATCGGCATGAACAGGCGTAGCCGCAATAGTAACCGCGCGCGGCGCACGGACCGTGCGGCAGTCCGCCGTTCGGCGCGCCGACGCACCGATCGGCCGCGCACGACGCATCGGGGCCAGGCACTTTTCCCGTGCAAACGCACTAGTCGATCAGGTGAATTTGCGCGATGCCGGGCCGTTCGCGCATCGGTACGCTGGAGTTGCATCGGCGCTCACGCGCTGCCACCCGACATTCAAGGAGAGGAGTACGACGATGAAGCTGCATCAGACACCCGATCCGACGCCGCAGGAACCGCCGGATCATCCGCCCGAGCCGGCGCCGGGCACCGACCCGCCGGTCCCGCTGCCGCCCGACATTCCGCGGCCGGACATGCCGCCGCGCGAGCCCGGCTACGACACGCCGATCGCGCAATGACGCGTTGCGCGTCACGCTGCCGTCACGTTTTTTTCACGTCAACCAAGGGAGAACATCAATGAACAAGCCCCAACACCTTTCGACGCTGCTCGCCGCCAGCGCGGCCTTTCTGCTCGGCGCTGCGCCGCTGAGCAATGCGTACGCACAGGCTTCGGCCACGGGCGACACGAAGGCCGAGTCGAATCAGCCCGTCACCGATACGTGGATCACGACGAAGGTGAAGAGCGAACTCGCGACGACCGACGGCGTGAAGAGCATGGATATCGACGTCAAGACGGTCGACGGCGTCGTCACGCTGACGGGCGTGCTGCCGACCAAGATCGCGGTGAAGAAGGCGATTGCCGTCACGCGTTCGATCAAGGGCGTCAAGCACGTCGATGCATCCGGCCTGAAGGCGAAGGCCTGACCTCCGCGCGGCGAGCGGCCGCGCCTTTTTTCCGCCACGACACCAAGGAGCGCACGATGAACGAAGACAAGATCAAGGGTCAATGGAAGCAGCTCACCGGCAAGCTGAAGGCAAAGTGGGGCAAGCTGACCGATGACGATCTCGCAGTCGCCGAAGGCAATCGCGACTATCTGGTCGGCAAGATCCAGGAGCGTTACGGGATCGCGCGCGACGAAGCCGAACGCCAGCTGACCGATTTCGACCGTGAGCTGTAATCGCGCGTTGAAACAAACCGGCCGCGGCGCCGCGAGCGCCGCGGTCATTCGTCAGGAGGACGAGATGGGCAAATACCTGATCGCGTGGCTGCTCGGCGTGCCGGCCGGACTGCTGGTGCTGTTCTACCTGTTCACGCACCTGTTCTGACGACGCGGCCGCGTATGCGATAGCGTCGTTCCCGCCGCCGACGCGGCCGCTCGCGCGCCACGCGGCGCGCGTTTCGCGTTTACCGCGACGCGTTCGCCGTCATCTTGAAGATGCCCTGCGCGTTGCCCGCATCGAAGCGCAGGTCGGTGACCCAGCGGCGCTGCGCCTGATCGAACGTACGCCGGCGCGTGATGAATTCGTAGAAGGAACCCGGCACGTTGCGCTTAACGATGCCGCCGTCGCGCGTGCGGAACTCGCGCTCGACGATGTCGGCGCGGTACGCGGTCTGGAACACGCGGCCCGAGCGCGAGCGCTCGACTTCCGGCTTCATCGGCCGGCCCTTCGCCTTTTCTTCGTCGGACAGCGCGAATACGTCGGCGACGCGATCGGTCGCATGGTTGAACGCGTTGCCTTCCGTCGCGATCCACGCCATCTCGGCGGATTCGAGCAGCAGCGTCTCGTAGTCGAGCTCGCTCGGCACGTCGTGCTGGCGCGCGAACGCGCCGACGATCGCGGGCAGCAGGTCGTGCGCGGCGTCGAGCGGCAGCCAGCCCTCGCGCTCGACTTCCCACAGCAGCGCGACGGCGGCCGGCGACAGCGGATCGCGCGACGAACCGATCACGTTTGTCACAGCCTGCTGGAACTCCTTCGAGAAACGCTCCGGATGCAGTTCGCTGACGAAGAACTGCGCGATCTCGTCGGGCGCGTCCTCGTGCGCATACGCGCGCCCCGTCATCCCCAGCTTGTCGAGCGGATAGCGGCCGTTCAGCCGGAAGCCGAGCGGACGCAGAATGCGCGTGAACGCCGCTTCGCCCGGCGGCAACGCGCCGTTGTGCGGCCAGCGCACCGTGCGCAGCGCGCCGTGATCGAAATACACGGAGCCGCCCTTTTCGACCGCTTCCGCCGTGTAGGCGCGGCCGTTCGGCGAACGCTCGAGCAGCCCTTCGAACAGCGCCATGTTCATCGCCTGCGCGATTTCGGCGCGCGTGACGACGCCGGTTTCCCATTCGTCGAAGATGGACGGCATGTTGAGGGTCGCGAACAGCGCGTCGGTTTTCGCCTGTCCCAGCAGCTTCGTCAGCAGGCTGTCGATATTCGGATTGCGCATCAGGATCTCTCGTGTCGGATCGGCCGGCGCGGCGCAGCCGGCAAAACGGGGCGGGCCGGCAGCCGCGCGGGCGCCGGGCCTTGCGTGGGATGCATTATTCAAAGGGTTGCAGCGGTGCGTAAAGCGAGATTAAATTGACACGTAATGAGTTTTTGGAATTATTCGCGGGCCGCCGCCCTGTCGTTCGGGGCGCTTCCGTCGATCAGACGAATCGAGCATCATGCGCAAATTCAAGATCCCGAACATGGGCGCGCTCGTGGCCTTCGAAGCGGCCGCGCGTCATGAAAGCTTCACGCACGCGGCCAAGGAACTGTTCCTGACCGAAAGCGCCGTCTCGCGGCAGATCGCGACGCTCGAATCGAGCCTCGGCGTGCGGCTGTTCGCACGCGTGAAGCAGCGCGTCGTACTCACGCGCGCGGGCAAGCTCTACGGCACGCAGGTGCGGCGCGCGCTCGAGGCGCTCGATCGCGACACGCTGTCGATCATCGCGCACGGCAGCGGCGGCGGGTATCTGGAACTCGCCGTGCTGCCGACCTTCGCGTCGCACTGGCTGATTCCGCGCATCAAGAGCTTCTACGATCGCACGCCGGACGTGCGCGTGAACATGGGCAGCCGCACCGATCTGTTCTCGTTCGAGGACACCCATTTCGAAGCGGCGATCCACTACGGAAAGCCGACCTGGCCGGGCACGTCGTCCGACTATCTGTTCGGCGAGGAAGTCGTGCCGATCTGCTCGCCGGCGCTGCTCGACGGGCCCGTGACGCGTGTCGACGACCTGCTTGCGTATCCGCTGCTGCACTCGACGACGCGCCCCGGCGCGTGGGCGCAGTGGTTCGAGGCGCACGGCGTCGAGGACATCCGCACGATGCAGGGCGTGCGCTACGAACTGCATACGATGCTGATCAGCGCGGCGGCGGCGGGCCTCGGCGTCGCGCTCGTGCCGAAGTTCTTCGTCGAAGGGCAGCTGCAGCAGCTCGGGCTCGTCGTGCCGTGCGACGCCGCGACGGTCGGCGACTCGGCGTACTACCTCGTGTATCCCACGGAGTTCAGTCACAGCAAGCCGCTGGAGTTGTTTCGCGCATGGCTGCTCGAACAGGCGAGCGCTTATGCGGCGCCGCGGCACGACGCCGTGACGGTGGAGACCGATGCGGAGGATGACGAGGATGTCGAGTAGCAGCGCGATGCGCGGGCATCCGGACCAGCCGGCGCGCCCCTGGTCCGGCGCGCGCCGGGCCGGGTAACCCCGACCCGGCGCTCCGGGCAGCCGACCTCGCTTCGGCAGCGCGGCGGCACTTTCGTCGTTCACTGCGTCTTTTCTCTCAGGTTCCGTGCATTTTTTACTTGGCCGCGCGGCGCCATTATCGCCCCAAACCGGGCAATGTCAAACGTTTGCGCACCGCAAAAACGCCTTATCCCCGGCATTACGACACACTCTTACATTTTTCTTTCGCGAGATGCGAATCCGCGCGGCGCGGCTTGCATTCGATGTGACGTTCCTTTTTAATGGAACTGGTTCCATTCCGTGTTTCGGCCGAGGTTTCGCGTGACGCGCCACGCTGCGCGCGTCATCATGCCGATTCAGGATCGAGGATCGTTCAGCTCAGGATTCCGCATCGCCCGTCCTTCCGGACACCCGTCAAACGAGACCGTCATGCCCGATTCCGCTTCCCTGCAGCAGTTGTTTCCCGCCCTAGACCAGATTCCCGCCGAATTCCGGCCGAGTGCGCCGATCCACCAGCGCGTGTCGCTCGTCGACGGCGAGCTGCGACCGTGGGATGGCGCGACCAAAACCGTGCTGTCGCCGGTATGCGCCCGGCAGCCGGACGGCAGCGTCGAGCAGGTCGAGATCGGCAGTTATCCGGTGATGGGCGAAGCGGAAAGCGACGCGGCGCTCGACGCCGCCGTGCGTGCGTATGACGCCGGCCGCGGCGAGTGGCCGACGATGAAGGTCGAGCAGCGCATCGCGTGCATGCAGGACTTCATCAAGCGGATGGTCGCGCAGCGCGAGCTCGTCGTGAACCTGATCATGTGGGAAATCGGCAAGAGCCTCGCCGACTCGCAGAAGGAATTCGATCGCACCGTCACGTACATGGCGCAGACGATCGAGGCGCTGAAGGAGCTCGACAACGCGAACTCGCGCTTCGTGATCGCCGAAGGCACGATCGGCCAGATCCGCCGCACGCCGCTCGGCGTCGTGCTGTGCATGGGGCCGTACAACTATCCGCTGAACGAGACGTTCGCGACGCTGATCCCCGCGCTGCTGATGGGCAATACCGTCGTGTTCAAGCCGCCGCAGTACGGCACGCTGCTGTTCGAGCCGCTGCTCGAAGCGTTCCGCGACGCGTTCCCGAAGGGCGTGATCAACACGATCTACGCACCGGGCGCGGTGGTCGTGCCGCACATGCTCGCGTCGGGCAAGATCAACGTGCTCGCGCTGATCGGTTCGAGCAAGGTCGCCGACCATCTGAAGAAACAGCATCCGAAATCGCATCGGCTGCGCGCGATCCTCGGCCTGGACGCGAAGAACGCGGCGATCGTGCTGCCCGACGCCGATCTCGACCTGACCGTCAACGAATGCCTGCTCGGCGCGCTGTCGTTCAACGGGCAGCGCTGTACCGCGCTGAAGATGCTGCTCGTGCACCGCTCGATCGTCGACGAATTCCTCAAGCGCTTCACCGCCGCGCTCGAGCAGCTGAAGATCGGCATGCCATGGGAGAAAGGCGTATCGATCACGCCGCTGCCGGGCATGCATCGCACCGCCTACATGACCGACGCGATCGACGATGCGAAGGCGAAGGGCGCGCAGGTCGTCAACGAATCGGGCGGCGTGTTCTGCAAGACGCTGTTCTATCCGGCCGTCGTCTATCCGGTCGCCGAAGGGATGAAGCTGTATCGCGAGGAGCAGTTCGGGCCGATCATTCCGGTCGCGCCGTTCGACGACGTCGAGACGGCGCTCGACTACGTGACGACGTCCGAGCATGGCCAGCAGGTCAGCATCTTCGGCTCCGACCCGGCGCAGATCGGCGCACTCGTCGATCCGCTCGTGAACCAGGTGTGCCGCGTGAACATCAACTGCCAGTGTCAGCGCGGCCCCGACGTGTTCCCGTTCGCCGGCCGCAAGGATTCGGCCGAAGGCACGCTGTCCGTGACCGACGCGCTGCGCGCATTCTCGATTCGCTCGATGGTCGCCGCGAAGCAAACGGAAAGCAGCAAGCAGTTGCTCGATACGATCGTGTCCGATCACCACTCGAAGTTCATCAACACCGGCTTCATCTTCTGACTCCGACGCGCGCGTCGTCTTGCGCGCACCCGATCCGCTGCACGCCGCGTGCAGCGGATTTTTTTCGTCCGACGGATGCGGCGACGCGCGGCGCCGTTCGCTGCACACGCGCCGTCTCGCCGATGAAACATCGCGGCGTCTGCGCCGCAGCGTACGCGCGTCGATACGGCACCGGTTGCGCGTGTGTGCGTCCGTGCCGAAACGTCGCGTGCCTCTCGTGTCGACGTTACGTTACATGCGTGAAGCATTTCGCGATGTCGCACGCACGCGCGCGTCAAACGACGCGCCTCGTCGCGCACGGCCGTGCACGCGCGTTTCGGCGCGCAGCCCGCGCCGGGCGGGCCGCGCAGCCCGATCGGCCGGGGCTTGCGCGCGTCGCGCCGCCAGCGTATCGCGACGCTGGTACGGAATCTGCATCCTGCTGAAGGAAACGCCGCGCCGCCACCGCGCGCGGTGCGATCCCGCGATCGCGCGCCGCCGCCATGCGCCGCGTGCCGTCGATCCGAGCCAGCAACGAGGTCATGATGGATGCGCTGCCGAATTCGTCCGATACGTCGTTCCAGATCTTTCTCGCGAAACTGCTGGAACAGCCGCTGCCCGAGTGGACCGAGAAACAGCAGATGGAACTGGAGATGGCGCGCGCGCTGTCGACCGAGATGGTGCGTCTCGCGGAAAGCCTGCGCGGCAGCACCGATCTCGCACGCTGCCTCGTGCTGCTGCGCTATTCGAAGGTGCTCGACTTCATCCTGACGTCGCTCGCTGCGCGCCGCGACATCCATCCGCAGACGCTGCGCACGCTGTTCCGGCTCGCCAACCTGAAAGTCGACGACGCCTATCCGGTCTGAGCCGGGTGCATTCTCATTACGTCGCAGGTAATCGACGCGCGACGCCGCGCGGCCGATCATCGCTCCATCGCCCACCGAACCGCATCATGCGAAGGAGCCCCTCATGACCGCCTATGCCATCGCTCACCTGCACGACGTCGAGATGTGCGACGACATCGTCGAGTACCTGGAGCGCATCGACGACACGCTCGCGCCGTTCGGCGGCCGCTTCGCGATTCACGGCGCACGGCCCGACGTGCGCGAGGGCACGTGGCACGGCGACCTGATCGCCATCGCGTTCGCGGACATGACAACCGCGCGCGCGTGGTACGAGTCGGACGCGTATCGGCAGATCCAGCCGCTGCGCGCACGACATGCGAGCGGGCCACTGATCCTGATCGACGGCGTCGACGAACATCACAAGGCGACCGACATCCTGCGCTGACGCGCTGCACCGATCGCCGCGGCAGCGCAGCGATCGCGCACCCCGGGGCCGCTTTATCGGCGCGGCTTCACGCACGCCGCTCCATCGGCTCGCCGACGACGAACGCGCCGCCCTGGAACCGCTGCGCGGGATCGTCGTAATCGGCCGTCGGCGCGGCGATCGGGAACAGGCCCGCGAACTGCGCGGAGCTGTCGCGCGGCCGGAAGCCGAGAAAGCCGGCCTTCGTGTTGTCCCACCACTTCACCGGGTTGTCGGACACGCCGTACACGATCGCGTGTCCGACGCGGTTCGTCAGCAGCGAGCAGCGCACGAGCTCGATGAAGTCGCGATAGCTGAGGAACGTGACGAGCATGCGCGGATTCTTCGGCTCCTCGAACGACGAACCGATCCGCAGGCACACCGTTTCGATTCCGAAGCGATCGAAGTAGTAGCGCGACAGCGCCTCGCCGAAGCATTTCGTCACGCCGTACAGGCTGTCCGGGCGCTGCGGCGCATCGGCGTCGAGCACTTCGGTGACGGGATGGAAGCCGATCGCATGGTTCGAGCTCGCGAACACGATCCGCTTCACGCCATGCCGGCGCGCGGCTTCGTAAATGTTGTACGTGCCGGTGATGTTGGCACCGACCAGATCGTCGAACGGCGCATCCACCGAGATGCCGCCGAGATGCACGATCGCGTCGACGCCCTCGACGAGATGCATCACGGCCGGCCGGTCGGCCAGGTCGACGACCTGCGTTTCTTCGTGTGCAGCGGCTTCGCCGAGCGACGCGATGTCGCTGACGCGCACGATGTCGGCCCATTCCGCTAGCGCGCCGCGCAGCTGGCGGCCGAGGTTGCCGGCCGCGCCCGTCAGCAGCAGGCGCCGGAACGGTTTGCGCGTACCGGTGGTTGAGGCGTTCATCGAATCTCCTTGAATCGGTTGTTGCGGTTGAATCGCTTTGAGGCGGAAAACGTTTTCCAACTATACGCGGGACAAATTCGGCGCGTCAATGGCGAATGCGGTTCGGCCGCATCCGCATTTTCCCGAGCGGGCGCGGCGTGTCTTGCACGCATTTTTTCTGCCACAATCCGCGTTATCGCAAGAAAACGTTACCCTTCGAATGAAAAAAGTTTCCCCGACGATCCGGGACGTCGCCGCGGAAGCCGGCGTATCGGTCGCGACGGTGTCGAAGTATGTGAACGGCACGCAGCGCTTTTCGCCGAGCGTCGAGGCGCGGCTCAAGGAAGCGATCGAGCGGCTCGGCTATCGGTCGAATCCGCTCGCGCGCTCGATGATCACCGGCCGCACGCGCACGATCGGCCTCGTCATCCTCGACATCAGCAACCCGCACTTCACGAACGTCGTGAAAGGCGCGAACCGCGTCGCCCTGCAGCATGACTACACGCTGCTGCTCGTCGATACCGAGGAAAACCAGGCGCGCGAACGCTCGCTGATCGAGGCGCTCGCGCAGCGCGTCGACGGGCTGATCGTCAGCACGCGAATGCCCGACGAAGAAGCGGGCTGGATGCTCGATTTGCACAAGCCGCTCGTGCTGCTGCGGCGCAGCCCGGGCCTGCCGATTCCGAGCGTCGGCATCGACAACCGGCTGTCGACGTACATGCTCGCGCGTCATCTGCTGAACCTCGGACACACGCGTATCGCCTATCTCGGCTTCGGGCCCGCGCGCGTGAACGACGAGCGGATCGAAGGCGCACGCGACTGTCTCGCGGAAGCCGGCCTGACGCTCGACGTCTACGATGCGCACGCGCCGACCGCCGAAGCCGGCGAGCGCGCCTGCTCGCGCGTGATGCTCGGGCCGCAGCGGCCGCAGGCCGTGATCTGCTACAACGACCTGATCGCGCTCGGCTTCATGAAGGAAGCGGCGTCGCTCGGTTTCCGGCTGCCGCAGGACGTCTCCGTCACCGGCGTCGACAACGTGCCGTACGGCGAATACGCGGCGCCCGCGCTGACCACCGTCGACATCCAGAGCGAGAACATGGGCGAACTCGCGATGCAAAAGCTGATCGATGCGCTCGCGGGCCGCACCGACGCGAGCTACTCGACGTTCGAGCCGCGGCTGATCGTGCGCGCATCGACGGCGCCGGCCGCGTGAAGTGGCGCGTGCGCCGCCTATCGCGGCGCGCACGCGCGAACGACTACCGTCATGCATCGAGCTTCGCCGGCTTCATCTTCGGCGTCAGCGCATGCATGATCGCGAGCGCGAGCAGATACGCGAGCGCGCCGATCGCGAACAGCACCCAGTAGTGGCCGGTACGCTGCAGCACCTGCCCGATCACTTCGGAGAACAGCACGCCGCCGATCGAGCCGGCCATCCCGCCGATCCCGACCACCGATGCCACCGCGCGGCGCGGAAACAGATCGGACGCCGTCGTGAACAGGTTCGCCGACCAGCCCTGATGCGCAGCGGCCGCGAGACCGACGATCAGCACCGCCGCCCACAGGTTCTGCACCTGCGACACGAATGCGATCGGCAGCACGCAGCATGCGCAGATCAGCATCGCCGTCTTGCGCGCGCGGTTCACGCTCCAACCCGCACGCAGCAGCATCGACGAAATCCAGCCGCCGCCGATGCTGCCGACCGTCGTCAGCGCGTAGATGCAGACGAGCGGCAGGCCGATGTGCTGCATGTCCATCCCGCGCGATTCGTTCAGCCACTTCGGCAGCCAGAACAGATAGAACCACCAGACCGGGTCGGTCAGGAACTTGCCGATCAGGAACGCCCACGTCTCGCGCTTGCGGATCAGTTCGCGCCAGCGCGGCGCACCGGCGTCGGCGTTCGCGGCGTCGAGCGCCTCGGCCTCGTCGCGCGGCTCGTCGTATTCGGCGGCGAGTGCGCGCGTATCGGCCGCGCGGTAGAACACGAGCCACACCGCGAGCCAGACGATGCCGATGGCGCCGACGATCACGAACGCCGCACGCCAGCCGTACGCGACCGCGATCGCCGGAATGATCGCCGGCGCGAACACCGCACCGATGTTCGCGCCCGAGTTGAAGATGCCGGTCGCGAGCGCGCGTTCGCGGCGCGGAAACCCGGAAACCATTCGGCGGTCGTCTTGATCGCGGCCGGGAAGTTGCCGCCCTCGCCGATGCCGAGCAGCGCCCGCACGAACGCGAAACCGGCCACCGAGCCGACCGCCGCGTGCAGCATCGCGGCAATGCTCCATACCAGCATCGCGACCGCATACGAGATGCGCGTGCCGAGCCAGTCGACGATGCGCCCGAACCCGAGCAGGCCGATCGCATAGAACGCCGAGAACGCCATGACGATCCGGCCGTACTGCACCTGCGTCCAGCCGATGTCGTGCTGCAGCATCGGTGCGAGCAGGCCGAGGATCTGCCGATCCATGTAGTTGATGACGGTCGCGAAGAACAGCAGCGCGCAGACGGTCCAGCGGTAGCGGCTGGCGGCGCGCGCGACGCCGATGACGGCAGATTGCATGAATGTCTCCATGCGCGGCCGCGCCTGTCGGGCCGCACGGTATGACCTGACCGGCGACAGGCGCCGGGGCGGGCGGCGGCGCATCGCTTGCACGGCGCGGCCGGTCGCCGATCGATGTTGGGAAAACGTTTTTCAAAGAATAGGGTGTCGGGCGGCGCGCTGTCAGTCGGGGATTTCGATGAGTCATCTCAATTTGTCGGCGCCGAAAAGAGACGACTGTTTCGCAGTGTGGCATTAACCGTTTTTTCGGCGGTTTTCCGGGGTGCGCGCGGCCTGCCCGGAGGACCGATACACATGTCCGATTTCAGCCAGAATCGACGAGGCGGATGGTTTACAGTCGTCGCATGCGCCTCGACCCCGACATTTGCTACGACGCCCTGCTGGCGCGAAACCGCCGTTTCGACGGCTGGTTCTTCGTCGGCGTGCGCACGACCGGCGTGTACTGCCGCCCCGTTTGCCCCGTGAAGCCGCCGAAAGCGCAGAACTGCCGCTACTTTCCGACCGCGGCGGCCGCCGAGAAGGCCGGCTTCCGTCCGTGCATGCGTTGTCGCCCCGAGCTCGCGCCGGGCCACGGCCTGCTCGACGTGTCGGTCAATCTCGCGAATGCCGCCGCGACGCTGATCGACGACGGGTTCCTGAACGGCCGCTCCGTCCACGCACTCGCGCAGCGCGTCGGCGTGACCGAGCGCCATCTACGCCGGATCTTCGCCGCGCGGTTCGGCGTATCGCCTGTGGAATTCGCGCAGACGCAGCGGCTATTGATGGCGAAGCGATTGCTGACCGACACCGCATTGCCCGTGGCCGTCGTCGCGTCGACGGCCGGGTTCGGCAGCGTCCGCCGCTTCAACGATCTGTTCCTGCAGCGCTATGGGCTGAACCCGCTGCGCTTGCGCAAAAGCGCTGCGGCGGGCGCGTCGGCCGGCGGCGACATGACATTCCCGCTGCCGTACCGCCCGCCGTTCGCCTGGCATGAGCTGATGCGCTTTCTCGCGCAGCGGCAGATCGACGGTGTGGAATGGATCGACGCGCAGCGCTATCTGCGCGCCGTCGACCTGCCAGCGCCGCGCGGTACCGGCCGCGTGACGGGCTGGGTGTCCGTCTCGCACGTGCCGCACCGGTTCGCGCTCGCCGTCACCGTGTCGCCCGCGCTGACGCCGGTCGTGCCGACCGTGCTCGCGCGCGTGCGGCGGCTGTTCGACCTCGACAGCCGTCCCGACGTGATCGACGCGCATCTCGGCGAACTCGCCGACGGCTCGCCGGGCCTGCGCGTGCCGGGCGCGTTCGACGGCGTCGAGATCGCGATCCGTGCGATCGTCGGCGAACATCTCGCGACGACGCATGCCGATGCGGTGCTCGCGCGCCTCGCCGCGCATTTCGGCGCACGCGTGGACGGCGCGCCGCCGACGCTCGCGCACGCGATGCCTGCTGCGTCGACGCTCGCCGCGTTGCCGCCCGCGGCGCTTCGGTCGATCGGCGTCGCGCGCGACGCGGCAGACGCGATCGTTTCGCTCGCGCGGGCGGTTGCCGAAGGCACGCTCGCCCTGGAACCGATGGCGCCGCTCGACGCGACGCTCGCCACGCTGCGCGCGATGCCGGGCTTCGACGAGCGCGCGGTGCAGTACGTCGCGATGCGCGCAATGGCGTGGCCGAATGCGTTCCCTGCGGATGAGCGGTTGTTGCTTGCGACGCAGGCCGACGATCGCCCGCCTGTCGCATCATCCTTGCCGCGTACGAGCCGTTGGGCGCCGTGGCGCGCGTATGCGGCCCTGCATGTGTGGCGCCTTCATGGAGACGCTTTGCAATGACGCCCGCTCATCTGATTCCGAGCCCATTGGGCGACATCGCCGTGCGTATCGAGGACGATGCGCTGACCGGACTGTTCTTCGTCGGGCAGAAGTACTATCCGTCGCTCGCGATCGCGTCGGGCACAGACGTGCGTCGCACGTCGCCCATTGCGCGCACGGTCGCCGACGAGATAGCCGAATACTTCGCCGGCGCGCGCACGACGTTCTCGGTGCCGGTCCATCTGCGCGGTACCGCGTTTCAGCGAAGCGTGTGGAAAGAACTGCTCGCGATTCCGTTTGGCACGCTCGTGTCGTACGGCGAGCTGACCGCGCGCGTTGGACTACCGGCGAGTGCCGCGCGTGCCGTCGGTGGCGCGGTCGGACGGAACCCCGTGTCGATCATCGTGCCGTGCCATCGCGTCGTCGGTGCCTCGGGGAGCTTGACCGGCTATGCGGGCGGCATCGAACGCAAGCGCGCGTTGCTGTCGCTTGAAGGTGCGGGCTTGGGGCATGGGGGGTGGTATTCGGGGCAGCAGGTGCTGGCTTTCTGATTGCTTCGGTCGCCGCTCGTCGCTCGCCGCGTGTGTTCCCCTACTCCCCGCCGCGCTTGCGCATCGCATGTCCGACGCGCGCATTGGTCTCGAATTTCGCGCGATGCGTCGAGAAGAACGTCCGCACATTGCGGACGTTCGACGCGCCCGTGAACAGCCGGCGAGCGAATTCATCGTATTCGGCGACGTCGGCCAGATCGGCGACCACGACGAAATCGGGCCCCGGCGACACGCGGTAGCACTGCGTGACCGCCGGCTCCGCGCAGACGTACGCTTCGAAAGCGTCGTAGTCTTCGGCCGTCTGCCGGTCGAGGCTGATCTCGATGATTGCCGTGACGGCCGTGCCGATCGCGACCGGATCGAGCATCGCGACCTGCCGGCGGATCACACCCGCTTCCGTCAGGCGGCGCACGCGGCGCATGCAGGTAGGCGGCGACGACAGCGCGCGTTCGGCGAGTTGCAGGTTCGACACCGACGCGTCGTCCTGCAGGATCGCGAGAATGCGCAGGTCGAGATCGTCGAGGGTGATGCCGGGCATCGGCGGCTCCTTGCTGGCTTCGACGTGAAATTTAATTTCAGAATCATAGCGTATCGCCATCCTATTTCACTTCGAAAGGTATTTTGAAATTTAATTCCACAATGTCGCCCCTACCATCGCTGTCACGGATTCAGACACGACTTTTAGGGAGCGCGATATGTGTGGAATTGTCGGGGCGGTGGCCCAACGGGACATCCTGCCGAACCTTGTCGACGGCCTGAAGCGGCTCGAATACCGCGGCTACGACTCGTGCGGTGTCGTCGTCTACCGCGACCGCGCGCTGGCGCGGGCGCGTAGCGTCGATCGCGTCGCCAACCTGCAGCGCGACATCGCCACGCAGGCACTGTCCGGCTACACCGGCATCGCGCATACGCGCTGGGCGACGCACGGTGCGCCCGTCACGCAAAATGCGCATCCGCATTTCTCGCCGAACGACACCGGCGCACGCATCGCGCTGTCGCACAACGGAATCATCGAGAACTGCGATCAGCTGCGTGCGGAACTCGAAACGCACGGCTATGTGTTCGCGAGCCAGACCGACAGCGAGGCGATCGCGCATCTGATCGATCATCTGTACGACGGCGATCTGTTCGATGCCGTGCAGCGCGCCGCCGCACGTCTGCGCGGCAGCTACGCGATCGCGGTGATGTGCCGCGACGAGCCGCACCGGATCGTCGGCGCGCGCGACGGGATGCCGCTCGTCGTCGGCGTCGGCGACGGCGAGAACTTCCTCGCGTCCGACGCGATCGCGCTGTCGGGCATCACCGATCGCATCGCGTATCTGGAGAACGGCGACGTCGCCGATATCCAACTGCATCGCTACTGGATCGTCGACGCAACCGGGCAGCGCGTCGAACGCCCGGTGCAACGGGTGGCTGCGCACAGCGGCGCGGCCGATCTCGGCTCGTATCGCTACTACATGCAGAAGGAGATTTTCGAGCAGCCACAGGCCGTCGCGGACACGTTGCTCGATGTCGCGTCGATCATGCCCGAGCTGTTCGGCGACGGCGCATGGCGCGTGTTCAACGACGTCGATTCGGTGCTGCTGCTCGCCTGCGGCGGCAGCTACCACGCGGCGCTCACCGCGAAGTACTGGATCGAGAGCATCGCGAAGCTACCGACGAACGTCGAGATTGCGAGCGAATTCCGCTATCGCGACAGCGTGCCGAATCCGCGCACGCTGGTCGTGGCGGTATCGCAGAGCGGCGAGACGGCCGACGTGCTCGGCGCGGTACACGTCGCGAAGCAACGCGGGATGATGCACACGCTTGCGATCTGCAACGTCGCGACGAGTGCGCTGATGCGCGAATGCGCGCTGCAATTCGTCACGCGGGCGGGGATCGAGATCGGCGTCGCATCGACGAAGGCGTTCACGACGCAGCTCGTCGCGCTGTTCCTGCTGACGCTGTCGCTCGCGCAGGTCCGCGGCCGGCTGAGCGACGACGACGAGCACGCGCATCTGCGCGCGCTGCGCCACCTGCCCGACGCGATGTCGAAGGTGCTCGCGCTGGAGCCGCAGATCATGGGCTGGTCGGAACTGCTCGCGCGGCGCGACGACATGCTGTTCCTCGGACGCGGGATGCATTACCCGATCGCGCTCGAGGGCGCGCTGAAGATGAAGGAGATTTCGTATATCCACGCGGAGGCGTATCCGGCCGGCGAACTCAAGCACGGGCCGCTCGCGCTCGTCAGCAACGAGATGCCGGTGATTGCGGTCGCGCCGAACGACACGCTGCTCGAGAAGCTGCGGTCGAACATGCACGAGGTCAGCGCGCGCAACGGAAAGCTGTTCGTGTTCGCGGATGTGGATTGCGGGTTGTCGCCGAGCGAGGGGATCGAGGTGATTCGGCTCAATGAGTACTATGGGCCGCTGTCCCCGATCCTGCATACGATTCCGATGCAACTGCTCGCGTATCACGCGGCGCTGGCGAGAGGGACGGATATCGACAAGCCGAGGAATTTGGCGAAGTCGGTGACGGTGGAGTGAGGGGGGCGGTGGGCATTGCAAAGGCCCGGGAAGCGGCAGCACATGCCGAATCGATGTGACATGCACGCTGACGCCCGACCCTTGTGCGAGCATCGACGAGCAGAAGCGCGCGATCAAGCCTGACGGCCGGCATCAGATTCAGGCCGAGCTCCTTCTGCCACTCGTCGTCACTCGGCGCGGCGAAGCCACCGGCCGGCGCGTGAGTTCAAGATCGAAGCTCATGGCGAAATTCGCAGTCGGATGACGAGATCGCCCGCGACGGTAAAGCGAAAGCGAAGGCGGATAGGACTACCCGGGAAGTTGCCGCTGACGTTTGCGATCACCGTCCTCTGCGCGCCGATGGTCTGCCACGAGACCGGCTCGGTCGTGCATTCGTACTTGGCAATGACTTCGGCATTCCACGCAGCAATAGCCGCACTGCCTCAGTGCTCGAGGGGCCAGTCACTCTGCCCTGCCCTCGACGCGCTGCTGACTTGGGCCGAGCAGCGACCGACGCAGCGTCAGCAGCGCTAGTCGAAGCGCGTTCCCGAGACCGGCAATACCTGCGGCGCCGTGGTCGCGCGGCCGTAACGCGCGGCAGACAGGCATGGCAGGACCGCCAAGAGAAACAAATTCCCCAAATTCCCATCTTCAAAGATTCAATTTCCACACCTACGCCATTGCACAGCTCATTTTGGAGCCATTTTCCACTGCGCGCGCCGTATCATTTCGCCGTTCCGACGCGCAACAGAAAACCATGAGCGACAGCACCCCGTTCCATTACCTCGACTACGCCGCCACCACGCCCGCGGATTCCCGCGTCATTGAAGCGATGACCGCCTGCCTCGGCTTCGACGGCATCTTTGGCAATCCGGCCTCCAGTTCGCACATCGCAGGCCGCCTCGCAAGACAGAAAGTCGAGCACGCACGCGAACAGGTCGCCGCGCTGATCGGCGCAGACGCAGACGAAATCGTCTGGACGTCGGGCGCCACCGAATCGAACAACCTCGCGCTGAAGGGTTACGCGGACACCGCAAGCGACCGCCGCCACCTGATCACGAGCCGCATCGAACACAAGGCGATCCTCGACACGATGGCGAACCTGTCGAAACGCGGGATGACGGTCACCTATCTGTCGCCCACGCCGGACGGCGAAATCACGGCCGACGCCGTAGCCGCGGCGATCGGCCCCGATACCGGCCTCGTCTCGCTGATGCTCGTGAACAACGAGCTCGGCACGCTGACCGACGTCGGCGCGATCGCGCGCATCGTCCACGCGGCTGGCGCGCTGCTGCACGTCGATGCCGCGCAAGCGCTCGGCAAGACGCCGATCGACGTGCACGCGCTCGGCATCGACATGATGTCGATGTCCGCACACAAGGTTTACGGTCCCAAAGGCATCGGCGCGCTGTACGTGCGCCGCGAAATCGCCGAGCGGATCGCGCCGCAGATACATGGCGGCGGCCATGAGCGCGGGTTGCGCTCGGGCACGCTCGCGACGCATCAGATCGTCGGCATGGGCGTCGCCTGCGAACTCGCGGCAGCAAAGCTCGACAGCGAAGCCCCGCGCATCGCGGCGCTCGCCGCGCGCCTGAAGGATGCCGTGCTCGCACTCGGCGACGTCACGCACAACGCGGCCGCCGCCGCGCGGATTCCGCACACGCTGAGCCTGACGGTCGACGCCCCGGGCTTCTTGCCGTTCATGCTGGGCGACACGCTGGCGGTGTCGTCGACGTCCGCATGCAATTCGACGAGCGGCGCACCTTCGCATGTGCTGACCGCGATCGGCCTCGATGCGAGCGCCGCGAGCCGCACCGTGCGCGTCAGCCTGGGCCGCTTCACGACCGAGCAGGACATCGACGCCGCGATCGCGTGCTTCCGGCGCGCGATCGAACAGTGCCGCGCCGCCGCATCGAGCGGCTTCGCCGCGGCGCGCCAGATCACGCCGGCCGACCTGCCCGCGATTCGCGACGCCGGCTATCGCGCCGTCATCTGCAACCGGCCGGACGGCGAAGAAGCCGATCAACCCGCGTTCGCCGAAATCGCGGCAGCGGCACGCGCGCTGGGCCTCGATGCACGCTATCTGCCGGTACGCCGCGACGAAATCGGCGACGCGGACGTCGAAGCGTTCGCGGCACTCGTCGACGCGCTGCCGAAACCCGTGCTCGCGTATTGCCGAAGCGGCAGCCGCGCCGGAATGCTGTGGCATCGGCTGACGATGCGCCGCGCCGCGTAATCGCTCACATTCAGCGCGTCGTGCGCGTCCCGCATGCGCCGCGCCGCGGCGCTCCAACGCACCACGTACCGCGAACCGCCGCCGTCGCTCCGCGGCGCGCTGATCGAACGGCGACCGGACGCATCCGGTCGCCGTCACCGCTACCTCACTCCTGCTGCTCCTGTTGCTGCTGCAGTTGCCGCTGTTGCAGATACTGCCGCACGTCGCTCATCGTCACGCGTCCGGTGTGCTTCGCATCGATCTCGTCGAAGTGCTTGGCGATATAGCCGAGACCGCTGCTCTGCGCCTGCGCCTTCGTCACGGCCGCGCCGTTGCTCAGCACGGTATTGCCGCCGAGCCGTGCATCGACGCGCCGCTGCGCCTGCTGCTGCAGCGTCGTGCCGGTCGACGGCAAGACCGGCGCCACGCGGTGCGAAGGAAAGAACGGGCCGTCGACGCCGCGCGTGCCGTGCGGCAGCTTCACGGGCGCGACGGGCTGCGGCGGCAGCGCGTGCGCGCTGCCGATCGTGGCGGCGACGACGATCAACGGAGACATACGCCGCATCAATTGGATTAGGGACATGATCGCTCGCATTCAATGGATGAACTGGGATTCCCGCGGATCGCCTGCAACGCAGGCGTCCGTCGCTCACAAAGCCGCCGCGACCGCCGTCGCCGCGCCCGAGGCCGGCGTGCTGCCGGTCGGCGTGCCGGCCGGGCTCTGGTCAGGCCACGGCGGCGGCAGCATGCGCAACGTCAGCGCGGTCGGAATCCGGCTGCCCTGATAAAAGCGCTTCAGGTCCCGCTTCATCTGCGGACGTGCTACGTCGTCCAGATAAATCATATGCCCGCCCTGGAAGAAGTTCACCTGCAGCTTCGGGTTCAGGCCCTTCACCGTCTGCAGCCGCGCGAGCTCCTTCTCGGTGCTGAAGAACGGCGTCGCGAGATCGTGATAGCCGTTCTCCGCGAGCACCTGCAGCTGCGGATTGAGCTGCAGCGCGCCGAGCAGATCGGGGATCGTATCGGGCATCGGCTGGCCGTCGTGCGAGAAGTCCCACACCTCGATGATGCTGTCGTTCAGCGGTACGTAAGTCGCGTTCGGCGCGCTGTAGCCGAGATAGTCGGGCAACTGCGTCGCGAGTGCATTCGTGAACGGCTCCGAAATCAGGATGTCGGACGGATCGCCGTCGGTCTGCAAGCGCGGATCCGAATTCGGCAGCGAGACGCGTCCGTCATACCGGCCGATCGTCGTGCCCGGCAGCAGGCTCGTGCCGAACGGGTTCGCGTTGAAGTAGCCGCGCAGCGCCTGCTGCGTGAGACCGGACGGCAACGACCACAGCCGCAGCGTCGCATCGCTCGGGAACACCGGCGTGCCGAGCGCATCGGGGATCCCGAGCTGGCTCAGCACCCACGACTGCGAATACTTCTGCAACTGCTGGTAGATGAGCGTCGTGAACAGTTCGGTCTGCAGCGCATACAGCCCCTGGTTCACCGGCGCCGGCGACACCTGATTGAAGTACGCCGCCACCGCCGCATAGCCGGGCAGATAGCCGGCCACGGTGTCGGTGTCGAGCAGCAGCCCTTCGGTCGACTGCGTGATCGCAACCGCTTCGATCGCATCGGCGAAGTAGTTCAGGATCGACGACTGCAGCACGATGCCCGTCAGATGCACGCCGGCGGATTCGAGTGCCAGCGCGAGCATATCGGTGCGCGGCGTGCCGTACGATTCGCCGTACAGATAGATCGGCGAGCTGCTGCGATTGTTGACGGCCAGATAGCGCTGGATGAAGTCGCGCATGATGTTGACGTCGGCGTCCGAACTCCAGAACTTCTGGTTCGTGTTCGGCAGCACCGCTTCCGACAGGCCCGTGCCCGGCGGATCGATGAACACGAGATCGGTCGTGTCGATCAGGCTCTCCTGGTTGTCGACGAGCGGATAGTTCGGCCAGTTCGTGCCGAACAGCGGATCGGGCGTCGCGACGCGCGTCGGCGCGAACGAGCCGAGGCGCAGCCAGATCGACGACGAACCGGGGCCGCCGTTGTACACGAACGTGACGGGCCGCGGCTTGCCGTTCGTGCTCGGCGCGGTATAGGCGACGTACGACATCGACGCTTCCGGATTGCCCTGCGCGTCGGCCGCCGTGAGGTGGCCGGTGGTCGTCGTGTAGTTGACGGTCGTGCCGCCGGACTTCCACGTGTAATGCATGACGGCCGCCTTCTCGGCTACCTGCGTCGGGTCGAGCCCGTCCGTCGCGTTCATCGAATACGCAACCGGATCGACATAAGGCTGGTTCGCGGACGGCGTCGCGCCGTCGGCAGCCTGCTGCGCGCTCGCCTGTCGGCTCGTCGTCGCCTGCGCGAGGCTCGACACGCCGACGGACGACGAATCGTCGCCGCCGCAGCCCGCGAGCACGAGTGTCACGATGGTCAGCACACCTAGCCCGGCCAACCGGCCGCGACGGCCGATGCGGTTGCCGGTACAGCTCCTGTCTGGTTTCATCTCTGTCCTTGGTGTTGGGTGAAATACCGCTTCACAAAGGGCCGCCTGCGCCGGCGACACGCGCGCGCATACCCGCCACGCGCGTGCACGTCGGCATACGGCGGTTGGGATCGACTGCTTCAAGAGACTGAACGTGATACAGACACAGCGACTGCTGGCGTGATCGATACTGGAACGCCCCCTGCCGTGATGACTTCCTTTTATTACCGAAATTTACGACAACACAAAAATAGGCGGTGCTGCGCTGCGTTGTCAAAGATCATTCTGATATTAAGGAGATCGCGATAATGCGCATCCGGATCAGTTGCCGAATGCGGGCGCGCGTAGCGATTGTTCGGGAATAACGCGGTTTTTTCGTCGCTTCAACGCGATTCTTTCTCTTTAACGATCCAACCTGGCTGCGACAGCACGGAAAGCCGTTTCAGCGCGAGTGAAAGCATTCAGATCGCTATATGATTTCTTTCATTTTAATTTCGATAAGCGGCTAATTGACGCGTTTCCCGCATATCCGATTGTTTGATACGCACGATTGATTCGCGCGAATGAATCTCACCGTGCGCTTTCGTCCGTGCCGGAAAGAAAATACCGATTCTTTTAATTCGTTTCGCAATGGCCGGCATCATTTACACGATCGGCCGCGCGCGCATACCGCCGCGAAAACGACAACGGGCGGCCGCGCCGCCCGTCGTCTGCCGCGAACGCGTCGCCGCGCGGCTATCGGCCGCCGCCCGGCAGCGCGATGTCGATCAGCACCGGATCGTGGTCCGACGAGCGATACGCATCCGGCGCGTAGTACGTCTGCTGCTGCTCGGCCGACTTGTACGCGAGCGTGTACTGCAGCGCGACGGGCTCGTCCGCGTTGATGTGCCATTCGTGCACGGCCTTCACGTGCGACGCGAGCGGCAGCGATGCGAGCGCATGGTCGAGATAGCCGGCTTCGCCGTTGTACACGTAGCTGTACGCGTTCGCACCGATCCAGCGCGACACGAGGTTGCGATAGCCGCGCGATTCGAGCAGGCGGATCGGATCTTCGTACGTGTAGCTGTTGAAGTCGCCGATCAGCAGCACGCCCTGCCCGGCGACGCCGGTCGGCGTACCGGCCAGCCAGTCGGCGAGCTTCGCGGCCGCGCGCGTGCGCGTCGGGTTCCAGCAACCCTGGCCGTCGCCCTGGTCGAGATCGTCGTTGGTCGCATCCGGGCAGTTCTTCGATTTCAGATGATTGACGACGATCGTCAGCGCCTGCTTGCCGCCGATGCGCCGGAACGATTGCGCGAGCGGCTGGCGGTTCTTGTCGTCGATCGCAAGCGTCGCCGCGCGGCCGACCGGCTCGACCTTGCGACTGTCGTAGATCATCGCGACCGCGATCGCGTCGCCGCCGAGCCGCGACGTGCCCGGATCGACGACGCGCCACGCACCGCCAAGCTTCGCCGCGAGCTGGCGGACCGCGCTCAGTTCGCCGTAGCCGTTGTTCTGTATTTCCATCAGGCCGATCACGTCCGCATCGAGCGCCTTCAGCGCGCTGACGATCTTCGCTTCCTGGCGCTGGAATTCCTGATAGGTCTTCGCGCCGCGATTGTTCGGATCGTCGAAGCCGCCGCCGAGACCGTTGCCGTTGAAATAGTTCAGCACGTTGAACGATGCGACGCGCAGGTTCGCGTGCGGATCGCGCGCCGGTGCGTTCGTGCGCGGGTTCGCGCGCGCATCGAACGTCGGCGCGGCGGCACCCGGCACCGGCTGCACGCGCCAGGCGCCGTAGCGCACTTCGAGCACGCCCTGCACGTCGCGCACCGTGTAGCCCGTACGCAGCGTGTTCGCCGCCGACAGTTGCGGCACCGGATACGGCACGCTCGCCGGGTTCTGCTTGTTCGATCCGTCGTCGAGGATCAGGCGGTTGCGCGCGTTCGCGTCGATCTGCGACTGCGCCTGCGACGGCGGCACGACGCTCGTCGGCGTGCGCAGACGGCCGTTGCTGAGCAGCACGCTGCCGTAGCGGCCGAGCTCGTAGTTGTCGGTGACTGTCAGCGTCTGCGGCAGGCGCACGAGCATCCCTTCATACGCGGCGAACGCGTTCGGGCTGTCGACCGGCAGCGTCAGCGTCGCCGGCGTGACCGTCTGGCCGTTCGCGCAGACGGCGATCGCGCCCGACAGCGTGAGCTGCGTCTGCCCGTACTTCTCCTCGACCTTGCCCGTCACGTGAACGAGATCGCCGGCCTTCGCGCGCGCTTTCCGCGCATAGACGAACAGCCCTTCGGACACGCCCGGCTGGTTGCGTCGCTGCGGGTCGGCCTGCTGCACGAAGAAGCCGCCGAAGCCGTCCGTGCCGCCGAAATCGGCAGTGACGACGGCCTCGATCGATACGTTCTGGCCGGCGAGCGGCGATGGCGCGCCGGGCCCCTGGATGTCGGCGATCGGCGTCGCGCTACCGCCGCAGTTCGCACTGACGGGCGCGGCGGTGACGGCGAGCGCGGGCGCGATGAGCGCGGGCAACAGCAGCAGCGGGGCAAACAGGCGAAGAGTCGAGCGCATCACGGGATCCCGGTTGTAAAGGATCGCGAAAGCTTAGCGTCGATCGATGACAGTTTTCGGTAACCGGCCGACAGGCCGATGTAATTCGGCAGCGCATTCCCACATGTTGAGCACGCAACGTCCCATCAATCGGGATGCCTGTCCAAATGTTGACGCACGTCGCGCCGCCGCTCTAACGTTCGGCCGAATGTCATCGAATGCGGCCGCGCCCGAACCCGTGCGCCGGCCGCACGGCACACAGGAGACAACCGTGACCCAATCCGCGTCGCGCACGCACGCCAGTCAACCGGAGCGGCAGCCGCACGCGCACGCCAGCCCCGCCCTGCCCATCGAATCCGCATCGCGCGGCACGGACGCGACGCCGTCGCGCAAGCGGCTGCTGATCCTCGTGCTGCTGTTCGTCACGGTCGTGATCAATTATCTCGACCGCAGCAATCTGTCGATCGCCGCACCCGAGCTGTTTCGCGAATTGAACATCGATCCCGTGCACGCGGGGCTCGTGTTTTCCGCATTCGGCTGGACCTATGCGCTGATGCAGATTCCCGGCGGCTGGCTCGTCGACAAGGTGTCGCCGCGTGTGCTGTATACGGGCGCGCTCGCGCTCTGGTCGGCCGCGACGCTGCTGCTCGGCTTCGCCGGTTCGTTCGTCGGCGTGATCGTGCTGCGGCTCGCGGTCGGCGCGCTCGAAGCGCCCGCGTATCCGATCAACAATCGCGTCGTCACGACGTGGTTTCCGACGCGCGAACGCGCGAGCGCGATCGGCGGCTATACGTCGGGCCAGTTCGTCGGCCTCGCGTTTCTGACGCCGGTGCTCGCGTGGCTGCAGGTGCATCTCGGCTGGCACATGGTGTTCGTCGCGACGGGCCTTGCCGGCATCGTCTGGGCGGCGATCTGGTACGCGGTGTATCGCGAGCCGCGCGCGTTTCGCGGCGTCAACGCAGCCGAGATCGCGCTGATCCGCGACGGTGGCGGCCTCGTCGATCTCGAGGATCGCGTCGCCGCCCGCCGCGAGCGCGCACCCTCGACGTGGCGCGATCTCGGGATCGTGCTCGGCCGGCGCAAGCTGTGGGGCATCTATCTCGGCCAGTTCGCGCTGAACTCGACGCTGTGGTTCTTCCTCACCTGGTTCCCGACCTACCTCGTCAAATATCGCGGGATGGACTTCATCAAGTCGGGCTTTCTCGCGTCGCTGCCGTTTCTCGCCGCATTCGTCGGCGTGCTGTGCTCGGGCCTGCTGTCGGACTGGCTGATGCGCCGCGGCGCGTCGCAGGGCTTCGCGCGCAAGCTGCCGATCATCTCCGGGCTGCTGATCTCGACGTGCATCATCGGCGCGAACTACGTCACGTCGACGGGCTGGGTGATCGCGTTCATGACGCTCGCGTTCTTCGGCAACGGCTTCGCGTCGATCACGTGGTCGCTCGTGTCGGGGCTCGCACCCGCGCGGCTGCTCGGCCTGACGGGCGGCGTGTTCAACCTGATCGGCAACTTGTCGGCGATCGCGACGCCGATCGTGATCGGGCTGCTCGTCGACGGCGCGGACTTCTCGCGCGCGATCACCTACATCGCGGCGATGGCGCTCGCCGGCAGCCTGTCGTACGGCCTGCTGGTCGGCAAGGTCGAACGCATCGACGCATGAGCGCGGCCGTCACGCGGCGAGCGCGACGGCCTTGATGTCGAACGCGCGCAGCAGATCGTCGCAGAACGCGTCGACGATCGGCTTCTCCGACGTGCTGCGCTTCATCGCGAGATGCATCGGCACGTCGAAGCTGAACGTCGCGCGTCCGACGGCCTTCACGAGCCCGCGCTGCTCGAACGGCTCCGCGTAGTGCGCGGGCAGATAGCCGAGATGGCCGCCCGACAGGATCAGGATCGTCGCGGCCTCGATGCTGTCCGCGCTCGCCGTCACGCGGCGCTCGGGCAGCGGATACTGTTCCTCCGGCACCGGATAGGTGCGCCACACCCAGTCGTGCGCCTGCAGATCGTCGGCCGTCACCGCGCGCGACGCATGAAACAGCGGATGCCCGCGCCCGCAGTAGATCACCTGCTGCTCGGTAAACAGCGGCGTATAGACGAGCCCCGGCACGCGATGCCAGAAATAGCCGATGGCGAGATCGAGCTGGTTATTCACGAGGCTTTCCTCGAGCTCCTGCGGCGACGCGACCTTCATCGAAAACGTGACCGCCTGGTCGCGCTTGCGGAACGCGCCGATCGCTTCGGCAAGACGCGCGTTCTCGACGAGCGGCGCCTGGCCGATCAATCCGATCGACAGCGTGCCGACGAGCTTGCGATCGATGTCGCGCACGCGCGCGACGAACTCGGACGTCGCGGCGACGAGCGTGCGCGCCGTCGCCGCGAAGCGCTCGCCTTTCGACGTGAGCCGAAAGCCGCCGCGCCCGCGGTCGCACAGCTTGAAGCCGACGCGCGCTTCCAGCGCGGACAGCTGCGTACTGATGGTCGACTGGCGCACGCCGAGCGACGCCTCGGCAGCCGTGATGCCGCGCGCGTCGACGACGGCCAGAAAAACCCGGATGAGCCGGAGATCGAGATCGGTGGTATTCGAGAACATGCTGGAGCCTGCTTACATAGAGAGCACGCATGCGTTGCCATGAGAACGGCCGCGCGCCGCCATCGGCATCGGCGCGCGCCGCCGCGCTTGGTCGTTACATCGGGAAGCCCATCGCCTTGATGCCGTTGATCCACGCGCGCTTCCATCCGCCTTCGGCATCCGCGCCGTCGAACGCATGGAACGTGATCTTCGCGGCGATCCAGCGCATCGGCTCGGGCGGAATGTAGCTCGGGCTCTGGTTCGCGATGTCGAGCTTGCGCTCGGGGCTGTCGCGATCGAACAGGATGTTCAGCCCCATGAATGCGCCGAATCGGCTCGCCGCGACGCCGAAGCCCGTATAGCCGGCGACGAACACCGCCTTGCCGCCGAGATAGCGCTTCGCGAACACCGAGCCGCGCGAGCAGTAGTCGATCGGGCCGCCCCACGCATGCGAGAAGCGCACGTCGCTCAGCTGCGGGAAGGTCCGGTAGAACGCCTGCGCGAGCCGGTAGTAGGTTTCGCGCCGACCGTCCTGCTGCGGATTCGGATCGCCGTCGAAGTGATAGCTGACGAGCCCGCCGAAGATGATGCTGTTGTGCTTCGTCAGCCGGAAATAGTTGAGCTGCGTGCGCGTGTCGTAGACGCCCTGCCGGTTCTTCCAGCCGATCCGCGCGAGCTGCTCGTCGGTGAGCGGCTCGGTCGCGAGCACGTGATCGCGCACCTGCATCACGCGGCGATTGATGTCGGCAATCCCGACCTTCGCGGTGCCGCTGCCGAACACGACGCGCGGCGCGCGCACGCTGCCGTTCGGCGTCTTCACGTACACGGTGCTGCCTTCGTCCGTCACGGCCGTCAACGGCGTGTGCTCGTACAGCTTCACGCCGAGCGACAGCGCCGCGCGCTTGAGCCCCCATGCGAGCTTCGCCGGATGCACGATCCCGCTGCGGTTGCGCGACCACAGCGCGCCCGCGAACAGCGGCGAATTCAGTTGTTCGAGCGTCTCGTCGCGATCGAGCAGCACGACATCGTGGCCGTATGCGCGATGCAACTCGTAGTCGCCCTGCAGATGCGCGATGTGGTCCGGATCGACCGCGACCGTCATCTCGCCGTTCCATTCGACGTCGGCGTCGATGTCGTAGCGCTTCAGCGTTTCCTCGAAGCCGTCGAGATTGCGATGGCCGAACGCCTCGAGCTGCGCGATGTCGTTCGGAAACACGCGTACCGCATTCGGCAGCCCGTGCATCACCGATGTCGAGATGATTCCGCCCGCGCGCCCCGACGCGCCGTGCGCAACCTTGCCCGCCTCGATGAGCACGACGTTCAGATGCGGCATCTGCTCCTTCGCCTGCACGGCCGACCACAGCCCCGTAAAGCCGCCGCCGACGATCAGCAGGTCGGCCGTCACGTCGCCCGACAATGCAGGCTCCGCCGCCGGCGCGGCCGGGTTGTCGAGCCAGTACGGAGAGAGCTTCGTGTGCTCGAGCGCCTGTTCGACGCTCAGTGCGGCCGGCGCGTCGCGCCTCGCGTGCGGCGGTTCCGGCACGGTCCGTTTTGCTTCGTTGACTTCCATTTCCATGATTCCAGCGCTCCCGCGCGATTGCGCCCGTGTCGTCCCGCACGCGGTACGCGCGTGCCGCTGCCGCCCCGGGCACGACCCGCTTCGCAGTGCGGACGATCGAAAATGCATCGGCCGCCGCGCGCGCGTCACACGGACGACGGCCACGCGGCGACCGATGCGGACATCACGACTTCTCGAGCAGCACGTAGAACTTCTTGGCGTCCTCGAGGGTCTCCCAGCGACCCGCGAAGCCGGCCGGCAGCAGATAGCCTTCGCCCCGCGCGAACTCCTTGCGGTTGCCTTCGACGTCGGTCAGCGCGATGCGGCCTTCGACGAGCCATACGGCCTCGTCCGCGGCGGTTTCGGGAAAGTCGACCGCGCCGACCTTCCCTTCCCACCAGCCGACGATGTAGTTGCCGCCCTTGCCTTCGGCCGCACGCCAGTCGCTTTCGTCCATCCCGAAGTCGAGCTTCGTGAATTCGCCTACGCCTGCGCCGAGCGGCAGAATGTCCTTGATCAGTTTGGTCATCTGAATCTTTCGTCTCTCGTTTGAAAAAGCAGAGACGAAGTTACCGATTTACACTGCGCCGGTATGCCCCCCTGCAGGGGGGACAAACCGCGTTTTGCGGCGCGCACGCCGATCGCGCGCGCCGGTATTTCCCCTTACTGACGTTTCGCGCGGCGGACGCTAAAATCCGCGCGCTTTTTCCGCAGGCTTTTCATCGGGGGACCGCATGCTGCTGAACGTGAACCCCTTCCATCGCGACGACGACCGCTTCAACGTGTCGTTCAAGGCACTCGGCGAATTGATCGAAACGGTCGGCACGCCGCATTTCGTGCCGCGTCTCACGCAATTGCTGAACGAAGTGGTGCCGCTCGACGTGCTGCACGTCGAACGCTCGCGCGTCGACGGCGCGATGCCGACCGGCTATCGCTGCGAATGGATCGGCAGCAGCGGGATCGGTACCGCGAGTGCCGAAATCTCCGACGTGATGACGCTCTACTACGAGCGCTTTCTCGACAGCGATCCGCTGTTCGCGGGGCTGCGCGGCAAGACCGGCACGATGCTCGTCGTGCGCGACATCGCGGCGATTCCGCCCGGCGAATTCCGGCAGCGGCTATTCGACGACGTGCGGATCGGCCACGAATGCGTACTCGCGCGCGGCACGCGCTACGCGCAGCATTCGATCGCGCTCGAACGCGGCCGCGACCGGCCGCCGTTCACGCTCGCCGAGATGAACCGCTTTCGCAGCATCAGCGACGTGCTGTTTCCGCTGCTCGAGCTGCATGCGTCGACCACCGCCGCGCGGCGCGTCGCGCATCCGGCGCCCGACGTGCATCCGCTCGCGCAGTTCGATGCGCGCATCGCGGCCGACGGCGTGAAGCTGTCGAAGCGCGAATACGAAACCTGCAAGCATCTGCTGTCGGGCAAGACCGTGCCCGAGACGGCCGAGATTCTCGGCGTGCGCGTCGCGTCGGCCGAGTCGTACGTGAAGCGCGCGTTCGCAAAGCTTGGCGTGCGCACGAAGCGCGAGCTCGTCGCGTGGGGCGCGGCCGCGCCGCTGCCGGCCGCCGCGCGCGGCGACGCGCACGATGTCGTGCCGGGTGACGACGCAGCGCCGAGCGCCGCCGCAGACTGACGCACGGCCGCGTTGCGCGCACTCGATGCGGCGGCGCCCGTTGCATCGAATGTCGTCGATGTGAACGTTGCGACTTCAAAATCTTCGCGCATGCGTTCTCCTCTACCATCGGCCGATCGCTTTCGATCGACCAGAGGAGACGCCCCATGCACCGCGAACTGAATCAACCGATGGGCGGCAACGAGATGCCGCGCTTTGGCGGCATCGCCACGATGATGCGCCTGCCGCAGGCCGACACGACCGACGGCCTCGACGCATGCTTCGTCGGCGTGCCGCTCGACCTCGGCACGTCGAACCGCTCGGGGTCGCGCTTCGGCCCGCGCCAGATCCGCGCCGAATCGGTGCTGCTGCGCCCCTACAACATGGCCACGCGCGCCGCGCCGTTCGATTCGCTGCAAGTCGCCGACATCGGCGACGTCGCGACGAACCCGTACGACCTGAAGGATTCGGTGCGCCGGATCGAGGCGGCGTACGACCGGATCGTCGCGAACGGCTGCCGCCCGATCACGCTCGGCGGCGATCACACGATCGCCTGGCCGATCCTGCGCGCGCTGCATCGGAAGTACGGCAAGGTCGCCGTCGTGCATGTCGATGCGCACGCGGACGTCAACGATACGATGTTCGGCGAGAAGATCGCGCACGGCACGCCGTTTCGCCGCGCGGTCGAAGACGGGCTGCTGCAATGCGACAAGGTCACGCAGATCGGCCTGCGCGGCACCGGCTATCACGCCGACGATTTCGACTGGTGCCGCGAGCAGGGTTTCACCGTCGTGCAGGCCGAAGCATGCTGGAACAAGTCGCTTGCGCCGCTGATGGCGCAGGTGCGCGAGCGCGTCGGCGACACGCCCGTTTATCTGAGCTTCGACATCGACGGCCTCGATCCGTCGTTCGCACCCGGCACCGGCACGCCGGAGATCGGCGGGCTGTCCGTCCAGCAGGGACTCGAAATCGTGCGCGGGATGAAAGGCTTGAACATCGTCGGCGCGGATCTCGTCGAAGTGTCGCCGCCCTACGATCCGGCCGGCACCACGGCGCTCGTCGGCGCAAACCTCGCGTTCGAGATGCTGTGCGTGATGCCCGGCGTCGCGTACCGCTGACCTGAAACCGAACACCGCCCGAGAGGATGAACCTCATGTCCACCGTTGAACGCTCCCCTTCCGCCGCGACGCTCGTGCTGCCCGCAGCGCAGATCGCCGGCCGTGCGGTTCGCACGCATTCCGACACGGCCGGCGCGCCGATCTGCAACGCGTCGACCGGTGCGACGATCGGCTGGCAGGAATTCGCGACGGCAGTGCACGTCGACGACGCGGTACGCGCCGCGCGCGACGCGTTGGCGGGCTGGCGCGACACGTCGCCCGCCGAGCGCGGCCGGATGCTCGCGGCGATCGCCGAACGCGTCGAAGCCGAACGCGCGCGGCTTGCGGCGTTGCAAATGCAGGTCAGCGGCAAGCCGCCGTTCGAAGCGGACGCCGATGTCGGCGACGTCGCCGCCACGTTCGCGTACTACGCGTCGCTGTGCGCGGACCCGGCGACGTTCGCGGCCGAAGCCGTTGCACTGCCGAACGCGTCGTTCGCGGCCGAGCGCTTTCACGACGCGGTCGGCGTCGCCGCACTGATCGTCCCGTGGAACTTCCCGATGGTGACGACCGCGTGGAAGCTCGCGCCCGCGCTCGCGGCCGGTTGCACGGTCGTGCTGAAGCCGTCCGAGCTGACCTCGCCGGCCGAGCACGCGCTGCTCGAAATCGTCGCCGCGGCCGGCGTGCCGGCCGGTGTCGTCAACGTCGTGAACGGCGGCGCCGACGTCGGCGCGGCGCTGACGGCGCATCCGCTGATCGATAAGATTTCGTTTACGGGCAGCACCGCCGCCGGCCGTCATGTGATGCGCGCCGCGGCCGCCGACATGAAGCGCGTGACGCTCGAGCTCGGCGGCAAGTCCGCGCTGATCGTGCGCGACGATGCCGATCTCGAGCTCGCGATTTCGCTGGCCGTCGCCGGTGCGTTCACGAACGCCGGGCAGATGTGTTCGGCCACCGCGCGCATCCTCGTGCACGACAGCGTGTATCGCCGCTTCATGGCCGCGTTCGAGACGGCCATGCGCGCGCTCGTCGTCGCGCCGCCGGATGTCGCCGATGTCGCGATGGGGCCGCTGATTTCGGCCGCGCAGCGCGCCCGGGTCGAAGCGCTGCTGCAACAGGGCATCGACACCGGCGCACGCGTCGCCTTCAGCGGACGCGTGGCCGATACGGGCGGCGACGGCTATTTCATGGCGCCTGTCGTGATCGCCGAGCCGGCCGCGGACAACGTGCTGTGGACCGATGAAGTATTCGGCCCGGTCGCGTGCGTGAAATCGTTCCGTACCGACGAAGAGGCGATCGCGCTCGCGAACGACACGCGCTATGGGCTCGTCGCGACCGTCGTAACGCGCGACGCGGCAGCCGCGCGCCAGTTTCAGGCACGCGTGCGCGCGGGGCTCGTGTGGATCAACGCGCCGCAGCTCATCTATCCGCACGTTTGCTGGGGCGGCTTCGGGCTGAGCGGCATCGGACGCGAACTCGGCGTCGCGGGGCTGCGCAGCTATCAGGAATTGCGGCACGCGATGCGCGCGGTCGATTGACGGTGTCGTCGCGCGGCGGTCGAAGCACGACGTGCCGCGCGGCGACCTCATTCGATGCGGTCATTGACGGGGCACGCTTGCCGCCGCGCGGACGACGAAGCAAGCCGCATGAGAACCGCAGGCGAAAAGCAAAGCATCGCCACGCGGACGTCCGTCCTGCGGACGCCCGCGCAGCGTCGCCGTCGCGGTGCGCGCGATGCGTGCTATACGCCGCGCGTCAGTTGTATCCGAGAATCGCGACCGATGCGACCTCGGGCCGATCGACGCTACCGACGAGCGACACCATCGGCTCCTGCAGCACGGCCTGATACGAGGTCACGTGCGCTTCTTCGGGCGCGCCGGCGTGATCGTGCATCGGCTCGTCGAAACCGTCGAAGCCATCGAAGCCGTCGAACAATTCGGATGGGTTCAGCGAAAAAGTCATCTCCGTTCCTTTGATACGTAGTCGTTTGTTTTAGCTTGCCTGCTTCAGTGCGGCGACTCGCACGGCGCCGCCGTCGTGTGCGGCTTCCGCGTGCGCGAGCTGCGCGCGCGTGCGCCGCGTAATGTGGATCACCGCGAACACCACCGGTGCAATCAGCAAGCCTTCGGCGAGCTCGGGATCGACCGGCAGCTTCATCACGTGCAGCGCCTTGAAGGCGGCGGTGGCGAGCGACAGCACGTAGTACGAGATCGCGGCGACCGACAGCCCTTCGACCGCATGCTGCAAATGCAGTTGATTGCGTGCGGTGCGCTCCATGCCGGCGAGCAGCCGCGTGACGTCCTTCTCCTGCGCGAGATTCACGCGCGTGCGCAGTAGATCGACCGCACGCGCGATGCGCGCGGCGATCTGCTCGTGACGTGCCCATACGCTGCGGCACGTCTCCATCGCGGGCGCGAAGCGCCGTTCCATGAATTCGGCGATCGTCGGCATCCCTTCGATGCGCTCCTCGCGCAATTCCTGGATGCGCGCGAGCACGAGCTTCTCGTAGGCGCGCGACGCGCTGAACCGGCCGCCCGCGCCCGACAGCGCTTCGACGCGCACCGCGAGATGCGTGAGCTTCACGAGCAGCGACGCATCGTCGTCGCCTGCGCCGCCCGCATCCATCTGCTGCATCAGCGCGTGCAGCGACGCGTGGATCTCGTCGAGTTCGCCGCTCATCCGGCGCGCGACCGGCAGCGCGAGCAGCGCCATCATCCGGTACGTCTCGATCTCGTATAGCCGCTGCAGCAGCCGGCCGCCCTGCTCCTCGCGGAAATCGTCGTCGACGACGAGAAAGCGCATGAAGCCGTCGTCGCGCACGTGCCAGTCGCAGAACACCTTGCCGCCGCCGAGGACGTTGCTGCCGACGAGGACGGGCCCGTCGATCCAGCGCCGCAGATCGGTGCACACGAGCCGCGCGGCGTCGCCGGACAGCAGCTCCATGCGCACCGCGACGAAGCGGATGCCCGCGAGCCGCGCGAACCACGCGGCCGGAATGCCTTCGATCGCAAGATCGTCGAAATAGCCGGTATCGCGGCGCGGCGCGACGAAGGTGAAGGTCGAGAACTCGGTGTGGCGCTCCCACTTCAGATACCAGCCGCAACGCGATTGCGCCGCATGGTGCGTCGCGCCTTCATGCGGCGCGGCGATGCCGGTGTCGCGACACAGCGCGTGCAGCAGCGTTTCGTGGAGATCGGGCTGCCCGTCCGCGTACACCGCGTAATGGGTGAGCGACACGGCCTCGGCGATCCGCAGAAACGGCCGGGCATGCAATTCGGCGGCCAGTGCGGCGCGCAACGGATGGTCGATCATCGATACACCACGCTTTCCTGTTCAGTGCTGCATGCCGTGCCGCATCGGGACGATACGGCCGGCTTGATTCCACTATGGCAGACACATAGCAACAATAAAAACGCATAATGTTGATCGTTACCTTCAATTTTCCTGATACCGATGAAGATGCTCGATCACGACGTGCTGGCCACCGTCGTCGCCGTCGCGGAGACCGGCAACATGACGCGCGCGGCCGAGGCCGTGAACCGTTCGCAGTCCGCCGTCAGCATGCAGATCAAGAGCCTCGAGGACGCGATCGGCCGCCCGCTGTTCGTGCGCAAGCCGCGCAGCATCGTGCTCACGCGCGAGGGCGAGGTGCTGCTCGGTTTCGCCAGACGAATGCTGGCGCTGCGCGACGAGGCGTGGGCGGCCGTCGTGCGGCCGGAGGTGACGGGCAAGGTCGTGATCGGCGTGCCGGACGACTATGCGTCGTCGCTGTTGCCGTCGGTCTTGAAGAAGTTCTCGGCGACCTATCCGAAGGTCGAGATCCAGGTGATCGGGCTGCCGAGCAGCGCGCTCGCGCCGCTGCTGAAGGACGGCACCGTCGATCTCGTGTGCGGCACGCGCGTGAAGGGGCTATCGGGCGATTTCGTGCGCCACGAGCCGATGGCGTGGGCGGCGATGACGAACGGCCCGCGCGTGTGGGAAGAACGGCCGCTGCCGATCGCGGTGTTCATGCCCGGCAGCGTCGCGCGAGAGAACGCGATCCGCAGCCTCGAACGCGCGAAGGTGCCGTACCGGACGTCGTATGAAAGCCCGAGCCTGCTCGGTCTGCTCAGCATGGTGGAAGCGGGTCTCGCGGTCGCGCCGCTCGCGCGTTGCGCGATTCCCGCGCAGCTGTCGATGCTCGGCCGCTCGCACGGATTGCCGGACCTGCCGCCGCTCGAACTGATTCTCGCGCGCAGCACCAAATCGAAACGTCCGCCGTGCGACTTTCTCGCCGAACAGTTGATGGAGGATCTGCAGCGTCAGACCGGGCAGGCCGGCGACGCGTAGCGAGGCCGCACGCCGTCTCGCATGCGGCGCGGCCCCGCGACGCGCGGCACGGCGGCAAGGCAGCCTGCCGTGCGACGCCGTTGCGTGTGGTGCGCCGTCACTTCGGCACGCCGAAGCCGGTCATCGCGAGCGCCGCGTTGACGATCGGCGCGACCGCGTCGACGAGCGCTTCGAGCGTGTCGCCGCGCACGTGCCGTCCGGGCGGCGGCACGAACTCGACGCGGCGGCCGCCCCATTGCGAGCCGGCCGTGACCGACAGCGTCGCGCCGAAGTGGTTGCCGTGGCGACGGCCGAACACGCCGATGCGTCGCTCGGCCACATACGCCTGCTCGGGAAGAAACAGCCGGATCTCGACGGCGACCTGATGCGGGTCCGCCGCACGCGCGTTCGCGTCGACGCCGGGCTCGAATGCCTTCGCGACGCGGAACGTAACGTGCGAGTCCCATGCGGCAAGCGGGCCGCCGGCTGCGTCGACGCGTTCGGTATCCACCGACCACTGGTGCCGCTCGGGCACTCGGATCGCCTGGCGTAGCAGCACGTCCGCCGCGCGAACCGTCATCATGATCTGCCGGGCAAGCTGCCTGCCCGACGGCAGCGCCTCGACACGCGCGCGGCGGCTGACCGGGCGCGCAATATGCACTTCTTCCGTGAGGTACATGAACCCTCCGTTATTTGGGCCAGCGCCGCGCACGCCGCGGCGCACCGACGTGAGCCGCCGGCTGACGCGACATGCGACGCGCGGGCGGCGAATGGATAGACAGCAATTGCCGTTCCTCCCCGGCCGGCGCCGGTGCGGCGCGCAGGAGGACCGTGCGTGCGCCTCGCCGGCGGCCGAAAAGCGTTTTTCGGGTCGGGTACGGGCTCAGGGCGAACGCCGTCGCGCGTGGCGGCCGGCCTCGCCGGGCACGCTCCGGCGGGGCTGGGCACGGGTAGTGCAACTGCACCACACGGTAAAAACCGCGACGGCGATTCGGTCGGCAGGAAAAGGACATATGGCGGCGGTCGACCGATGCAGAAGGTCGGCTGTTGAAGATGTAGCAAGCTTGCGACAGCCGACATAAAGGCCGTGCAAAAAAGCGGCCTGCTCGTGCAAAAACGGCAAGCATGACGACCGATGCGGCGCATGCGAGCGTCGAACGGGCGTGCGATCGGGCCCCGCCACGGCCTCGCAGCGGGGCCCGATGCGGCGCGCCTGGGTTGCCTGGCGAAGGCCGCGCGGCGCCCGTATCTTTGCCGCCCGCGGGCGCGTTACCGCAAATTGGTCTTCGCCAACTCGACGATCTCGTCTCCGCGTCCGCTCAGGATCGCGCGCAGCATGAACAGGCTGAACCCCTTCGCATGCGCGAGTTCGATCTTCGGCGGCATCGCCAGTTCGTACTTCGACGTGACGACGTCGACGAGGGCCGGCCCGTCGTGCGCGAACGCCGTGCGCAGCGCGTGCTCGACGTTCTCCGAATGTTCGACGCGTACGCTGAAAATGCCCGCGCCCTTCGCAATCGCCGCAAAATCCGTCGCGCTCAAATCGACGTTCGTATCGAGATACCCTGCCGCCTTCAGCTCCATCGACACGAAGCCGAGCAGGCTGTTGTTGTAGACGACGATCTTGATCGGGAGATTGAGCTGGCGCGCGCTCAGCAGATCGCCGAGCAGCATGGACAGTCCGCCGTCGCCGGACAGCGACACGACCTGCCGCCCCGGATGCGCGCCCTGCGCGCCGAGCGCCTGCGGCATCGCGTTCGCCATCGAGCCGTGATTGAACGAGCCGTGCAGCTGACGCTTGCCGTTCATCGTCAGATAGCGCGCGGCCCATAGCGTGGGCGTGCCGACATCGGCCGTGAAGATCGCGTCGTCGGCCGCGACTTCGTCGACGATCTTCGTCAGGTACTGCGGATGAATCGCGCGGCCGGGCGGCTCGGCCACCGCGAGATCGTCGAGCCCCTTGCGTGCGGCCGCATAGTGCTTCAGCGCGTTCTCGAGGAAGCGACGTTGCGTCTTGCGCGTCAGGCGCGGCAGCAGCGCCGCGATCGTCTCCTTCACGGTACCGACCAGGCCGAGCGCAAGCGGCGCGCGATGGCCGAGCTGCGAACCCTTCCAGTCGATCTGCGCGATCTTTGCATTCGACGGATAGAACGGCCGGTACGGAAAATCCGTGCCGAGCATCAGCAGCGTGTCGCACGACTCCATCGCGTGATAGCCGGAACTGAAACCGATCAGCCCCGTCATCCCGACGTCGAACGGGTTGTCCCATTCGACGAACTGCTTGCCGCGCAGCGCATGCACGACCGGCGCGCCGAGCGTGTCCGCCAGTGCGACGACTTCGTCGTGCGCGCCTTGCGTGCCGCTGCCGCATAGCAGCGTGACGGCGTCGGACGCGTTCAGCAGCGCCGCGAGCCGGTCGAGATCGGCGTCGGCCGGCACGATGGACGGCGGCGCCGCGTCGTGCCAGCGCGGCGCTTCGTCAGGACCGTCGCCGAGCGCGATGTCGCCCGGCAGCACGATCGCGGCGACGCCGCGCGCTTCGATCGCGGTGCGCATAGCGCGCGCCAGCAGCCGTGGGAACTGCGACGCGTTGGTCACCAGTTCCGCAAAGTGACTGCATTCGCGGAACAGTTCCTGCGGATGGGTTTCCTGGAAATAGCCGAGGCCGATCTCGGTCGACGGAATGTGCGCGGCAATCGCGAGCACCGGCTGATGATTGCGATGGCAGTCGTAGAGCCCGTTGATCAAGTGCAGGTTGCCGGGGCCGCAGCTGCCCGCACACACGGCGAGCCGCCCGGTCGACGCGGCATCGGCGCCGGCCGCGAACGCCGCGCTTTCCTCGTGCCGCGTATGCATCCAGCGGATCGAGCCGATCTGGCTCAGGCTGAACGACAGCCCGTTCAGGCTGTCGCCGGTCACGCCCCAGATACGCTCGACGCCCGCTGCCGCAAGCGTCTTCGCCAGATATTCCGCCATCGTCTGTCTTGCCATGATGCCCTCGCTCGCAGGTTGGGTTGCGCGACATGCCGGTTTCCGCGCGCGCCGGCTCGTCGTGCGTGCCGGCGCAGCGCCTCTGCGCATGATAGACAAACGCCGGAATCGGCGTCCTGAACGCGCATCCATGCGCATCGCTCCGCCGCGCGGGAAGTTCGCGGCGGCCGTCATCGGTTCGTCAGATCGGCGACAAGCAGACGAAACCGGCGGGCATGTCCACGCTAAACCGGCAACGCCTGCGCCGAAACAATTTCCTTGAGCACCATGACAATCGGCAATGACGCGACGGATATACCCGAATCGCCTCCCCGTCCGCGCGAGCGCTCTCCATGTGGAAGATCGATCGGGCCTTCGCCGAAATCGCGATATGCAATACGCGACGATGTCACGACGTGCCGGCACCAGCCTGCTCCGGACAGGCCGCGTGCCCCGGCACCGACACGACACGCCCTTTCAGCGGCAACGGCACGCCCGGATAGACGTTGAAATCGTCGAGCACGCGCCCGTCCACTTGCGCGCCCTTGACCGTATGTCGAACGTTGCCGGTTGCGGTCAGGCGTGCGCCCGTCGCATCGCAGGTCATCGAGAGTCCTGCGCGAGTGCGGTTCGGCAACTGGCGCACCAGCCCACTGAACGCCAGGCTGACGAGCACGGTCCCGGTCGCGCTCGCCTTTTCTCCGGAGGAGACTTTCAACACGGGTTTCACGTCGAGGCGATACACCGTCTCGGTTTCCACCGCGCGCAGCGACTTCAGCGTGATCGTCTTGCTCTGGCCGGGCGCCAAACTGATCTTGAACGGGAACGCGTACAGCGCTGGCTGGTCGCTCTCGCCAACCGGTTCGACCTTTTCTTCGGCCAGCGGCACACCGGGATTCATCAGGCGCGACAGCGAAATGCTCACGTATTCCGGGCGATCGCCGTTGTTGACGATCTGGACGGCAGTTTCCTGGCCGTCGACGACGACTTCCTTCGGTATCAGATCGATCGCCGCCAGCACCGATGCCGGCATCAGGTACGCGGTGAACGTTGCGAAGAAGCGGGCAAGCACGGATAGATTCATCGTGAACGATTTGGCGGAGGTTCGCGCTGCAGGCGGTCATCGCAGCCCGAAGCGGCACCCGGATGGCAACGCGTCGCGCGTGCCGGAGAGGAAGGCCGAACAGGCGGCGGGTGTGCCGTAGCCGCGGCGCGCGCACGACGACGGCTACGAGCGCGTCAGCGCGTCTTGATGGTGGGCTCGAATGTGAGCGACAGCACGCCGCTGTATGTGCCGGCGGTCGCCTTGAAGTCGCCCGCTGGCGGATACGCGGCAACCGCCAGCGTGTAGTACCCGACCGAATCCTCGCCGGCGACCGGCGGCACGGGATTGCTGAACGTCGTGCCCTGCCCCGTCACAATCGACTTCGGCTGGCCGCCGTCCGGTGCCAGCGTGACGGACGGCCGCTGGAACATCCTCTGCGTGTCTGCCTGATTGCGGATCTCGAGCGGCGTGTCCAGGCGCACCTGAAACATGCCGCTCGTCGACAGCACGCGCAGCCGCGCTTCCACTTCGTAGGGCGCATCCCAGCCGCCCAACTGCTTCATTTCGAGGCCGCTGTCGAACCAGCCGCCCTTTTCGTCGGTGACGTCGAAGTTGTCGCGCGGCACGACGGTAGCCGTGATCGTGCTGCTCGTCTTGCCGCTAAGCGTGACCTCCTGCGCCATCGCGAAAATCGGCAGCATACACGCGGCAATCAGCCCGTATCCGGCGATGCGTTTTGTCATATTGCCTCCCATGCTCTGGTGACCCGAACTGGCACACTGGCGCGCCGTCAGGTTTTAGTGACGACCGTAAACGTCAGGACATCGTGGTATTGCCCGACTTTCGCATCGGCAGGCACGTTGGTCGTGAATGTCGGCATCCAGCACGATAGCCCGCCGGAATCCAGCGGAACGGTCATGCCGCCCGTATTCGGCAACGGTACATTCACCGCTCCGTTGGATAACTCCACGGCGTACGGAATGGTGTCCGTTCCATTCTTCAGCCGATAGCGGCCGTTGACCGTACCTGCCGCACTGGTCGCATCGATCACGAAGCGCTTGCCGTTGACCGCGCTGCCCGAATATTTGAAGCAGAGAGCGTCCTCGATATTGGAAAAGGACTTCTTTGCCTCGCCGCGCGGCAATTCGCCAAGATCCCAGTTCGGGGCAGTGACGTCGATCGCGACCGACCGCGGCGGTTCCGGTGGCGTGGTCGGATTCACGACGTTGCAGCTGCCCGGTCCACCATAACGCGTGATATACGCCGCGCCTCTGACATCGGCGACATCGTAGCCGCTCATGCCCGTACCGGGGAGGTAGCCGGGGTTACCGGCCGCAGTGGCGTAGTTTCCGGCGCGAATGGACAACGCGGGCCAGTCTTCCACTTTGGCATTGTCGACGATCACCCTGACGGATGCCGTGAACGCCCTGGTAACCCCCCACTCGGAATAGCTCGGCGGCCCAATGCCGGAGCCTACTATGTACCCGTTATACATGACGTAGCCCTTCCCGAAGTACACGATCGAATGCCGAACGCTACCCATGAAAACCGCCTGTGCAACGTCACTGCTCTGAAGCATGCTGCCATTCTTGTCGTACCCGTAAACCATTATCCCGCGCGAGAGGAATGCCTGCCCGTAGGTTCGACCCTCTGTGGCCTTGAAATCGATCGATACGCGGAGCGTGCTGGTTCCGTTTCCGTTATCGGTCCACGAACACGAGTGATATCGGTCGATGATATCGAGTTCCACCAGGTCGTATTTGACAGACACGGCATACGCGTGATCGACAACGAAAAATGCAAGCATCGGGAGTGTGAACGCGATCCATCGCATTCTTTCCGTCGCACGCCTGATTACCGCTGAAATAATGGTCAACATAAACTCCCTGCCTCTCTCGCCGACGCGCCATCGCGTTCCCGTACGTCGCTACCGCGACGACACTGTTCTCGCTTCTCGCGGCCCAGGTGATAAATCACCGCACCGTATCCCACACTGACAAAAAGCGGCGCGGGACCGTGCTCGGCGTCGCGCCCTTCAATCCTGATCCGTTCGTTCGGCCGGAACGTCACGCGCCAGACCTGCGTCTCCTCCGGTACGGCGAACGCCTTCAACGTCATCCGGTACTTCTGCCCCGGCGCGAGCGACAGCCGGTTCGGCGTAACCAGCAAGCCGGGACGCGGCACCTCGTCGATCGGCGCACGCTGTTCCGGCATGTGGCCCGGATTCGTCACCAGTTCCTGCGACACCGTCAGGTAAAGCGGCGTGTCGCCCACGTTCTCGACCCACAATTCGCCCGGCGGCTTGTCAGGCTCGAGCGTCAATTCCGGCCGCGACAGCTTCAGAATGCCGGCCGCGACACTGCTCGCGCAGTACGCGGCGATCAGCACGCCGGCGGCACAACGTCGCGCACCGGCGGCGAGCGCGCGTGCTGCCGGCATGCGCACCGTCATTCGCATGTCAGCGTCACGGGCTTGTCGCCCGCATCCAGCTTGATCTGCTTCGTCGCGAAGTGCTGCGGCATGCCGGGGAATACGGCGACCGTCTGCGCCGGCTGGCCGTCGCCGACGGTGACGTCGTGGAACACCGAGCGGACGGTGCCCGTGCTTTCCAGCGTGATCCCCCCGTTCTCGCAGCGATGCGTCCACGCTGCATGCTGCTTCAACGGCTTCGGCAAATGTCGAACCAGTACGCCATAACCGATCGACACCGACAGCGGCGCGGTGATCTTGTCCTTCGGCGCCTCGTCGACCTTCAGCGACTTGACCGGGATGATATAGAGCCGATAGAGCTCTTCGTGCGGCACTTCCGTCAGCGACTGGAGCGTGATCTGCCGCGACTGGTTCGGACCCAGCGTCAGCTTGTCGGGGCTTGCGATCAGGCCGGGCTGCTCGAGATCGCCGAGATCGACCTTCTGTTCCGGCGTGATGCCGGGGTTCATCACCTTCTGGACCGAAATGGACAGATACATCGGCTCGTCGCCCATGTTCTTGACCGTCACGCGCTGGTCGTGCTCGCTGACGACACGTGTCGTCGCGGGCGTCACCATCAATTCGCCGGCCGCAAATGCCGGAATCGCCACGGCGGCTAACAGTCCTGCCAGCAGCGACAACATGCCTGTCGGTTTGAACGTCATATTTTTCATCCTTCGTGTTACTGCGCGACGCCCGCGCTGCAGCGGTAGTACGACCCGCTCGCATCCTTCAGGCTGCACGTGTACTGATAACCGTCGCCGGCGACCGTGAGGTCCGACAACATCTTCTTGCTGACGATCGAGAACAAGCCGTTGCGGTAGACGGTGTCGCCGGTCTCGGCGATCTTCCCGCTGATCGGCTTGCCGTCGTGGTCGGTCAGGAATCCGCTGTAGATCATGTTGATATCGACCTTCGCGCTGGCCGAATACACCTGGCCCGGATGTGCGCGCAGGATGTTCGCCGGCACCTCGATGTTCATGTCGAGCTTGCTGTTGTTGCTCAGCACGCGGGCGAACGGCACGTCGCTATATGCGTTGAGCGGCACCGCATAGGTGCTGTTGCCGCCGACCGGGTTGCCTTCGACGTTGAAGCCGTATTTCATCCCGTCGATGTTCGGCGTGCGCAGCAGCATCGCGCTACCGCTGCCGCTGTAGCGGCCGAATGCGATACCTTCCCGGCTCGCTGCGAACATGCCGCGATAGTTGAAGTCGAGATTCGCGGCGTCGCCGTTGTAGCCGAGGTTCAGCGATGCATCGCCGCGCGTGCCCGAACGGGTGCCATAGACGTTCATCCCATAGTCGCGGCCAACCCGGCTGCCCGTCACGCCCAGCGTGGTCGTGCCGAAACCGTCCCGGAAATCCTTCCGGTAGTCACCGCTCAACTGCGTCTGGCCGCCCGAATGCGCGGCGTTGAAGCTCGCCTGCGTCCTGTCGAGCTGCATCGTCATGTTGAAATAGACGCCGTAGCCGCCACTGCCGGAGTTACGCACGAAGCTGCCCTTCTGCACGCCGAGCGCAAAGGTCGCCCACAGGCCGTTCGGACGATAGTTCCAGCGCACTTCGGCCTGGTGCGTCTGGTTGAACGGCGAGCGCTGGTAGTTGTAGCTGGCCGTCGCGCGACGAATGTTCCGGCTGTACGACACGCTCGTGCTCGACGTGCCCGTGTAGAAGCGCGACACGTCGTTGTTCAGATACCGGCTGACCATCACGTTGCCGAGCACTTCGTTGCTCGCGGCCAGCGTCACGTAGCCGCCCGCACCGCGCTCGCCGCCCAGCACGCCGAGCGTTGGCGAAAGATCGATGCCGGCGAGCATCGTCGGCCGCGTGACGTTGATTTCGGCCGCCCAGTCTCCGCCGTGACCGACCAGCGTCGACGCGTTCATGTAGAACTGGCGGAAATTGCGGCTCATCGCGGCTTCCATCAGGAAGCCGCCCTGCTCGCGCATCTCCTTGCCGACCGTGAAGCGCCACGCATTGCCGGCGGTCCTGCCGAAGTTGACGTTGTTGATCTCGCGGACTTCCTGGCTCACCACGTGGCCGCTGCGATCGACGAGGCGTACCTCCACCGGGTAGTAGCCGCCGGGCAGATCCGCGAAGCTGACCTCGTTGCGGCCGAGCGCGGCGGGCCGCTTCAGGATCAGGCGTCCGCTGCGATAGAACTCGTAGTTCCCTTCGGCAGTCGCATACAGGATCAGCGAGCCCACGCTACGGTTGACCTGCAGATTGCGCTGGCTGCCGACCGTCACGAAGTGGTCGAAGCCCGGCGACAGCAGCGTGCTGACCGCCCCCGATGCATAGTCGATGCTGTTCTGCTTGCCCGCACGAACATACGTGCTGGCGAAGTTCTTCTGCAGGTAGTACGACGAGACGCCCTGTGTACCGATGCTGTTGCCGCGCGTCTCGGTGTGGTTCACATACCAGCTCAGATAGCCGAAGCTCTGCGAGGGCAAGCCGACCCACGTCGTGCCGTTCACGTTGAACGCGCGATAGCTGTCCGTCGATGCGCGCACGTCGACCGACTGGTTGTTGACGAGCCCGAACGCGGTTTTCGGCACGAGATAGTCTTCGCGCGTATCGCGGATCGAGATCGACCGCCTCAGCTTGTCGATCGTGACGTAGTAGCCGGCGATTTCGACATCGCAACCGTTGCGGCAACGCTTGTAGTCGAGCTGCGACACGACACCGCGGATCGTATCGACGTCGTCCGGCGAGATGCCGTTCGCCGCATATTTCTGCGCATCGAATTCGAGGGATGCGGCGGTTGCCGAATATCGAATAAACCCCGGAAGCGTTCTGCCCTTGAACGTCGCGACATAGTTTGCGCTATCGTCCATTTCAGCCGCAGTGAACCCTTCAGGTACGCCATACGATACCTTTACTTCTGCGTACGAGTGCGAATAAACAAACAACAGGAATGCACCCAGCCACAGCTTGTTGAATTGAAACGGGGCTTGAAAGGCAGACACGCTTTTTTCTATGAAATGGGATCGGAATTCGAATCGGCTATGGAAATCGGAATGATTCGATGAGGGGAAAACGGCCCCGGTGAGCCCGGGGCCGAAAAGCTGGCTTACTGGCCGGAGCCGCCCGAGCCGCCCGAGCCGCCGCCTGCTGCTGCCACCGGCTCGAACAGCATCACGAGATCGCCGCTGTAGCTGCCGTTCGTGCTGCGGTTGCCGACCTTCGTCGGTGCGTCGACGGCGATCGTCAGATCGTGCAATTCGTCATAGCCGCCATTGCCCGTGACGACCTGCGTGATCTTTTCCTGCTTGCCGAAAGCAACGGTCTTGTTGCCGGCGGCGCTTGCCAGCGTCACGACCGGGTTCGCCATCGAATAGCCGTTGCCCGACGACAGCTTCAGCTCCTGTGCCAGCGACACGTTGAAGTCCGCGCCCTTGGTCCACACGCGGATCGGCAGCGTCTTTTGGAACTTCGCCTGCTTGTAGTCCGTCGCTTCCAGCTCTTCCGTCGAGTACCACGACGAACCATCCGGCTTCGAGACGAAAATGCCGTCGTTGATCTGCGCGGTCAGCGTGATCTTCTTCGACACTTGATTGTCGTTCGCGGGCGCAGCGTGAGCGAGACCGATCAGTGCACCGCTCACACCCAGAGCTACGACGAGTTGGCTAACTTTCATATCTATATTTCTCTAGAAAAATGGTTTTCCGAAACCGAGGCATTTCGCCCGACATGTGGAATTGGACTCCACGGACGAAATAGTGAATTGATCAGAAGGAACGTTAAATAGGATGATTCCTATAATTGCGGGATGGGAGATAGGACGAGCGCGAAATTCTCTTTCTTTTTTCTCTCGCTTCGTTCTCCACAACGAAACGTCACGCTTTTTTCACATTTCAAGTACCGCGAACGTGCACTGGTCGTCACGAACGGGCGGACCGCGCATCACGGTGCGGATCGGCGCACGAGACGCGTCGGCGCCGATCCGGCTGCATCCAGAACCGGCGCATCGAGCAGCCGTATCGATTCGTCAGATGCCGACCGGCAAACGAAACCGGCGGGCGCCGCCGACGCACCGAACGACTCGCGCTAAACCGGCAACGCATGCGTCGAAAGAATTTCCTTGAGCACCATGAACGACCTCACCTGACGCACACCCGGCAGATAGAGCAATTGCTCGGCGTGCAGCCGATTGAAACTCTCGTTGTCGCGTGTGCGCACCAGCATGAAGTAGTCGAATTCGCCGGTCACGACATGGCATTCGACGCATCCCGACACTTCCTGCGCCGCCGTCTCGAATGCAGCGAACGCTTCGGGCGTCGAGCGGTCGAGCACGAAGCCGATCACGACGAGCATGCCGGCCCCGAGCGGCTTCGGGTCGAGCAGCGCGACGATCCCGCGGATCAGCCCCATCTCCTTCAACCGCTCGACGCGCCGCAGGCATGCGGGCGCACTGAGCTTCACTTTCGCGGCGAGGCTCACGTTCGAGATCGACGCGTCCCGCTGCAGTTGCCGAAGAATCGCGCGGTCGATGCGATCGAGCGTCGGCGCGACATCGCCGGGCGACGCAGCCTTCCTGTCTAATTTCATTGCGTGTTTCTCCAATTCGACGAACTGAAATTTCTGAATCGACGTGATCGTCTTCCGCAACGTAGGCCGACGCGATTTATTTCGCAAGCTCATTTCGCGTCGACGTTCGTATCATTTTCCGACGGGCTGCGCGGCCGCCGGCCATGCGCGAGCGATCCCGCCTCTCTCTCTACGTCCCCGGAGCACGCCGATGAACCTGCAACGCTTCCCTCGTTATCCGCTGACGTTCGGCCCGACGCCGATCCAGCCGCTCAGGCGCCTGAGCGATCACCTCGGCGGCAAGGTCGAGCTCTACGCGAAACGCGAGGACTGCAACAGCGGTCTCGCGTTCGGCGGCAACAAGACGCGCAAGCTCGAATACCTGATTCCGGACGCGCTCGAGCAGCGCGCGGATACGCTCGTGTCGATCGGCGGCGTCCAGTCGAACCAGACGCGGCAGGTCGCGGCCGTCGCCGCGCATCTCGGCATGAAGTGCGTGCTGGTGCAGGAGCATTGGGTGAACTACGACGATCCCGTCTACGACCGCGTCGGCAACATTCAGCTATCGCGCATGATGGGCGCCGACGTGCGGCTCGTGCCGGACGGCTTCGACATCGGCATTCGCCGCAGCTGGGAGGAAGCGCTCGAAAGCGTGCGACAGGCGGGCGGGCGGCCGTATCCGATTCCGGCCGGCTGCTCCGAACATCCGCTCGGCGGCCTCGGCTTCGTCGGCTTCGCGGAAGAAGTGCGCGCGCAGGAGGCGCAGCTCGGCATACGCTTCGACTACATCGTCGTCTGCTCGGTCACGGGCAGCACGCAGGCCGGGATGATCGTCGGCTTCGCGGCCGACGGACGCGCGGACCGCGTGATCGGCATCGACGCGTCGGCGACGCCCGCGCGCACGCGCGAGCAAATCACCCGCATCGCGCGTCATACGGCCGAGCTCGTCGACCTCGGCCGCGATATCACGGACGCCGACGTCGTGCTCGACACGCGTTATGCCGGCCCCGAGTACGGGTTGCCGAACGAAGGCACGCTGGAAGCGATCCGGCTCTGCGCGCGGCTCGAAGGCGTGCTGACCGATCCCGTCTACGAAGGGAAATCGATGCACGGCATGATCGACAAGGTGCGGCGTGGGGAATTCGAGCCGGGAGCGAAGGTGCTGTATGCGCATCTCGGCGGTGTGCCCGCGTTGAGCGCATACAGCGCGATCTTCGCGGACGGTTGACGCGATCCGGCCGCGGGCGCGATGCGCGTCGCCCGATACGTGGGACGCGTTACGCGTCGGCGTCGAGCCGGGCCAGCGCACGCGCGATCGCGTGCTGGAAGTCCGGCCAGTTCGCGTCGACGGTCCCCGCCTCGACCGCGCGCTCCATCGCCGCGCAGGCGTCGCACGCATCGGCATCGCCGGCAAGCGCGAAACCGCCTCGCATCGAATGCAGTTCGAGCCGCAGCGTCGCGACATCGCCGCGTGCCGCCGCGTCGCCGAGCAATGCCATCGAGCGGCGCGTTGCCGCGCGCAGCGTATCGCGCACGTCGTCCGACAACACGGACGGTGCGTCGTACGCGACATCCGCCGTATCGCGCGCCGATGCGGCGCGCTGGCCGGCATGCCGCGTCAGCGCCGCATCGAGCACCGCGATCGACAACGGCTTCAGCACGAGTTCCGCGATACCGACCTGCTCGCAGCGACGATAGTCGTCCTCCGTCGCGTGCGCGGTCATCGCGATCACGGGCACGCCCGCACGCTGCTCGCGCAGGAAATTCGCGAGTGCATAACCGTCGAGTTCCGGCATCCCGAGATCGGTCAGCACGACGTCGAACGGCGCTTCGAAGAACGCGCGCATCGCCTGGATGCCGTTCTCGACGATCGTCGCGCTGTGATGCAGCGCTTCCAGCTGATCGCGCAGCAGCGCGCGGCTCGCCGGATGGTCTTCGGCGACCAGCACGCGAATCGGCGCCGCGTCGCGCGCGACGTCGATGCTGCCCGGCGCCGCTTGCGCCGTCGCTCCCGGCTGCGCGGCGCGCCAGTTCGGCGGCGCTTCCGGCAGCGGCAACGTCACGCGCATCGTCGTGCCTTCGCGTTCGCGGCTGTCGACGGTAAGATCGCCGTGCATCAGCATCGCGATGCGCCGGCACAGCGGCAGCCCGAGCCCCGTGCCGCCGAAGCGGCGGTAGATCGACGCGTCGGCCTGGATGTACACGTCGAACAGCGTCGGCACGCTGTCGGCCGGTATCCCGATCCCGGTGTCCGCGACGCGGATCTCGACGCGCGCGCCGCCCGCGCCGCGCACCACCCGTCGCACATCGATCGACACGCAGCCGCGCTCCGTGAACTTGATCGCGTTGTCGACGAGATTCGACACGATCTGACGCAGCCGCACCGGGTCGCCGACGTATCCGTCGGCCAGCTCGGGCGCCACGCGGCACGTCAGCTCCAGCCCTTTCGCGCTCGCGAGCGGGCGATAGAACGCGGCGATGTCGTCCAGTACGTCGCGCACGTCGAACGGGATGCGCTCGATCGTCATCTGGTTCGACTCGGCCTTCGACAGGTCGAGCACGTCGTCGATGATCCGCAGCAACGCGTCCGATGACGACGCGATCGTGTCGAGCCGCCGCCGCTCGGTCGGCGCGAGCGGCGCGCGCGCCATCAGCTCGAGGTTGCCGACGATCGCGTTCAGCGGCGTGCGGATCTCGTGGCTCATCGTCGCGAGGAATGTCGACTTCGCCTTGTTCGCGGACTCCGCGGCGACGCGCGCCTCGTGCAGCTTCTGCTCCATCTGCTTGCGCGCGGTGATGTCGGTCAGCGTGCACAGCAGCGCGTCGACACCGCGATAGCGCGTACGCATGATGTTCGCGACGACATGCGGCGTATCGGGCCGGTCCGGAGCGATCGGCAGCTCGCACGTGACGACCTTCGCGTAGCCGCTCGCGTCGCGATGCTCGCGATAGGCGCGCCACAGCCGCTTGCCGAGCGGCGCGTCCGACGTCAGCCGCTCGTAGCGCGTCATCGTTTCGTTGCAGACGATGTCGTCGCCGTCCGCGAGCGACAACAGCGCGAGGCCTGCCGGCGCGGTGCGGATCAACGCGCGGTTCAGCGCATCGCTTTCGATCAGCCGGATCGCACGGCGATAGGCCGGACGCAGCGCGCGCCGATCGAACGCGACGACCGCGAGCCACAGCGCGGCGATCGCGAACAGCGCCGCGCCGGCCGTCGCACCGAGCGACACCGCCAGCGCTTCGACGACGCTGCGCCACGAGAACGTCGTGACGAACACGAGATCGGATTCGGGCAGACGATCGCCGATCACGAAGCGCGTGCCGACGCGATGCACGGCCGCACGCACGTCGCCCGGCGCACGCGCGAACGCAAGCGCACGCTCGACGAGCGCCGCCGGGACCGGCGCGCCGATCGCGACCGTTCCGCGCGCGTCGACGAGCGCATGCGTGTCGTCCGCATAGTCGGGCTTCATGATCGCGGCGACCTGCGCGCGCGTGTTGATCACGAGCCAGGCGATCGGCTGCCCGGACGCATCGCGCACGGGCCGCGAGAGTCGCCATACGGGGCGGCCGAGCAGCGTATCGTCGCGCGTGTCGAGCAGCGCGTCGTCGCGGCCGTCGATCGTGCGCAGCGGCACGCCGATACCGCGGTGCGGCTCGACGCTGCGAATCAGCGCATGCATGTCGATCGCATCGAGCCGGCCCGTCAGCCGGCCGACCGGCTGAACGCCGACGATGCCGATGAAGTCGCCCCCCGTGCCGATCAGATAGGCGCTGAGCCCCGCGTTGATCGTGTGCGGCATCGACACCGCGATCATGTCGGTCTGCTGAAACAGCAGCGCGACGTACCGCGAGTACGCTGCGGCGCCGCGATCGTGCGTAAGGTCCGCGAGCACGGCGGTCGACGGCATCCCCGCGCGGCCGCTGACGATCAGCCGGCCGTGCGCGTCGTCGAGCCGGCGTAGCTGAGCGGGCGTCGCGCGCGGATCGGTGCGCTCGAACATCTCGATGCTGTCCGCGTGATGCGTGAGCAGCGCGTTCGCGACCTGCAGCTCCGCATGCAGCTCGGCCTCGCGCCCGAGAAACGCGGAGCGCGCCCGAGCGAGGAAGTCCGACACGTCGAGCAAGACGATCAACACCGCGCAGGCGAGGATAAACACGGTGACGGCCGCGCCGCCGCCGTACAGCAGCGCGCGCTGCTGACGGCGCACGCGGGCCGGCTCGAATCGTTTGACGGTGGCGGACGCGCTGCGCGCGGCGAGCTTTTTCAGTTCCTTGGGCATACGCTCGGCTGCTGAGGGAGGCGCATGGGCGCCGGGGCGGTGGAGACGATCGCCGCGCACGCGCATGCCGCTGCGACATGCATGACGCAGCGGCGCGGCGCGATCACGGCCGGGCCTTCTGCTGCGTATTGCCGGCCGGATCGGGCAGCATGCCTTCATCGGCGAACCGGATCAGATCCGCATCGCGGACGATGCCGAGCTTCTTCATCGCGCTCGCCTTCTGCGAACTGATCGTCTGCTTGCTGCGATGCAGTTGCGCGGCGATCTCGCCGACGGTCATGCCCGCGGCGTACAGGCGTACGACTTCGATTTCCCGCGTGGTGAGCCGCCGCTCGGTGACCGACGAGCCGGCGCTGTCGAGCAGATGCCGGATGTGCGGCGACTGATAATCGGCACACACGAACGCCGCGTGGACGGCGCCGACCAGATGCGAGATCGCATCGGACTTGCTTAGAATGCAGCCGACGCCTTGCCGGCGGATCGCATGCAGCACGCTCGGGTTGTCGATCATCGTGATCGTCACGATCCGCAGCGCCGGATAGCGGCGCTGCAGGAACGACAGCAGCACGAGCCCGTCGCCGAACTTGCCGCCCGGCATCACGTAGTCGAGCACCAGCACGTCGCTCGGGTTTTCTTCCAGTGCCGCGACGAGATCGGTCGAGTTCGACACGGTCCCGACGAGCTCGATCGTGCTGCTTTCGGCCAACACCCTCGACATGCCGATCGCGGACGAAGGGTGGTCGTCCGCCACCATCACCCGCACGCAGAATTCATCCATGGTCTCTGTTCTCCCCGGCTTCGACGATGTGCTCGCTCATGGCCGTCATCGGCCGCGCGCCGTGCGGCCTGACCCGTTCGGCGGCTCCGCCGGTTCGACGGATCGGACAGGCAAGCAGCATCAAATATCCAGACAATAGCATCGGTGAACCGCTTGCGCGCCACGCGCAACGGGCCGAGCGGCGCAGATCGCCGCGATCGCGCGAGCGCCGTGCGCCCGCATCGCGCGCGCGGTATCGCGGGAGGGCCGCGCGCCGCCTGGTGCTGGTGCGCCGGCGGCATTCGCTGCGTACGCACCTTCAATGGCCGTTCGCGCCCTCGCCGGCCATGCCGGCTTCGCGTCGCCCGTTTTCGGCGACCTGCTTCCACGCGTCGATCGCATGCCGTCGCTGCAACGGCGACATGATCAGAAACTCGTTGATGCTCGCCAGAAAGTCTCGCCGAGACTTCTCTGGAAGCATCGCGAAATCGAGCAGCAATGCGATGACTTTCTCCATATGGTGCACGGTCTCTCTCCACCTCAAAATAATCCGTGCCGCACGCGGGCGGCGGCAACGGTCTGCCTTCGATACCTCGGACATTCGCGGCAGCGCGCGCGCGACGGCACGTCATGCGACGCCGTCGTGCGATAGCTGCGCGATGTCCTGTTCTTGTCGTTGTTCGCCGTCGACGTGCTTGCCGCGACGTCGCGCCACGCCCGAGAGCACGCCGCGCAGACGTCCGAGCGTCACCGGCTTCGTCAATATGCTGTACACGTTCGCGGCCGCGCAGCGGCGTGCTTCGTCCGGCGCGAGATGCGTCGTGACGATCGCGACGCTGCACGGCATCCCGCGCGCATGCACGGCTTCGGCAAGTGCGCATGCGGCCATGTCGGGCAGATCGGTGCCGATCAGCAGCAGGTCCCAGTCGCTGCGGTACAGCAGGTCGAGCGCCGCGCCCGCGAGGCCGACGACGTGCACTGCACAGCCGAGCGCGTCGAGCTGCTCGCGCAATATCGTGCCGTTCACCGATGCGTCGTCGGCGAGCAGGACGCGCATCGTCGTGCGGCCGCAGGCGGCCGGCTCGGCCGCGCGATCGATCGGCACGATCGCCGCCGCGCCGCCGCGCGCAGGCACGAGTGCCGCGCGCAGCGCGCCGAGTGCATAGCTCGACACGCGGATCATGCGGCCGACGCGGCCGGGCTCGAGCGGGCCGTCCGGCGTCGCGAGCACGACCGGCGCGCTGCCGGCGAGCCGATCGAGCGCGTCGCCGGGCCACTCGTCGGCATCGCCGAACAGCACGATCGCGCTCGCGCGCATGCAGCGCGCGGCCGGTATCTGCGTCGGACACGCGTAGACGCGCACGTCGAATCCCCACGCGGCCAGATGCGGCAGCGCGAACTGCCGCCATTCCGCCTGACGCGCGACCAGCAGCAGCGTGCCTGCGTCGCGCGCGACGGGCGCGGCGATCGGCTCGACGTCGAGGCCAAGCGGCAGCCGCACCGTGAAGCAGCTGCCGGCGCCCGGCGCGCTCGTCACCGCGATCCGGCCGCCCATCGCGGTGACGAGGCGATCGCACAGCGCGAGCCCGAGGCCCGTGCCGCCGTAACGGCGCGCGATCGTCGCGTCGACCTGCGAGAACGCACGGAACAGCTTGTGCAGATCCGCGCTGCCGATGCCGATGCCCGTATCCTCGATCGCGATCGCCAGCTCCGCCGTGCCGCATTCGCCGCGCACCGCGCGCAGGCGCGCGGTCACGTGTCCGTGCGCGGTGAACTTGATCGCGTTGCTGAGCAGATTGCCGAACACCTGCGCGAGCCGCGTCGGATCGCCGCGCATGCGCTGCGACGCGCTCGCCGCGATCTCGCAGAACAGCGGCAGCCCCTTCGCCTTCGCGACGGGCGCGTACGCGCCCAACTCGCGCGCGATCACGCCGATCGCATCGAATTCGATCGACTCGACCGGCATCGCGCCGGCCTCGACCTTCGTGAAATCGAGAATGCCGCTGACGAGCTCGAGCAGCCCCGACGCCGCGTTGCGCAGCGTCTGCACGCGGCTGCGCTGCGGCAGATCGAGCACCGAGCGCTCGAGCAGTTCGAGATTGCCGAGGATCACGTTCAGCGGCGTGCGGATCTCGTGGCTCATCGCGGCGAGGAACGACGACTTCGCCGCATTCGCGGAGTCCGCCGCGCGCACCGCTTCTTCGAGCTTCTGCACCAGCTGCCGCTTCGCGGTCACGTCGACGACCGCGACGATCAGCACGTCGCTCCCCTGATAGCGCGCATCGCGTGCGATCACTTCCAGATGCAGCGGCGGCGCATCGGCGCCGGCCGCGGCCTGCGCATCGGGCAGCACGAGTTCGATCTGAAACGGCGCATTCGATGCGCCGGCGCGATACTGCGTGAGGATCTGCGCCGACAGCGTGCCGCAATCGCAGCCGAGTCGCGCGACACGTTCGGCGAGCACGGGACTGACGAGCATGAAGCGCCCGTCGGCGCGCGAGATGAGCCCGAGCCCGATCGGCGACATCTCGATCACGCTGCGGCACAGCGACTCGCTGTCGAACACGCGCTGTGAGCGCGCATAGACGCCCGCGAGCACACGATGATGGAAACGCACGAGCAGCACCCACATGATCGCGATCGTCAGCAGCGACGCGCCGAGCAGCAGGCCCGCGCGCAACGCGACGGTGGCGGCGATGTGCGTCCACGACAGCGCATATGCGAGCGTCCATCCTGTCTTGTCGAGCGTGCCGCGGAACACGACGTGGCCGCCGCGGAACACCGGCTCGTCGGCATCGCCGGGCTCGCGCGCGACGTCGAGATCGAGCAGCCGGGCGATCCGCGCGTCGTCGTGCGCGACGCCCGGGCCGGCCGTCACGAGCCGGTTGTCGGCCGTTGTCACGAAGAACGTGCCGTCGGCTGCATTCGACGGCACCCACGACAGCAGGTAATCGGGCGCGTATTCGGTCACGAGCACGGCGAACGGCTCGCCGTCGACCTGTGCCTGCGCGGCGATCCGGATGCGCCGTTCGCCGGACACGGGATCGATGAACGGCGGCAGCCAGCGCACGTGCGGACGGCCGTGGCCGGCGCTCGGCGGTGCATCGCCGAAATCGATGCGCAGCGCGTCCAGCGTGCGTGCCCGCTCGTCCGGCGTCGCGAGGCCGGCTCCGTCGCCGCGCGAGTTCGGCACGAGCCCGAACATCGCGGTGCGCGTGCTGTAGTGATAGCCGATCAGCGCATAGCCGCGATTGATCGAACTCGCCGCGCAGATCCGCGCGAGCAGCACCGACAGCGACAGGTAGCGCGCGACTTCGCGCCGGTCGGCGGTCTGCCCCGGCACGCCGAACACGACCGACGGATACGGCGTAATCGCGATCTGCTGATCGCTCGAGTAGAACGCATCGACGACGCCGTCCGGCGCGCGGTCGATGTCCCGCCAGATCAGCTGCGCGTTCGATACGCCGTTGCGGAACGACGTCTCGCTGACCTTGATTTCGTTCAGCGTCTGTACGAAGCCCGCGAGGTAATTGCGCCGCTCGCCGTCGAGATAGCCGTAGACGATCGACGCCATCCCGAGCGCACAGGCGATCAGGATCAGGACCGTGACGACGATGCCGCCGCCGAACATCGAAATGTTCTGATAGCGTCGAATCGATTGGAGCGAACTGTAAGGCATGACACAGCGCGGGCGGCACGCCACCTGGAATGCGCGCATTCCGGGTCGCCGTGCATCGCATGAACGAAACCGTACAAAAACGAAAACGGGTCGATCATGCCAAACGGCGCCGGGAAAAACAGTTCTGAATCAACGGTTTAGTACTCGTCTGATTAGCTGGAAAGTCTAGTTCGGACTTGAACGATACATCGCGCACGGACGACGTAGGGCGCGCACGCCGAATCGCGATCGCGGGATCGGGGGAACGCGGCCGTGCAGATGGCATGCAAACGGCAGCGCGTGCGGCGGTTGGGCGAGCGGTAATAGCGCTGCTTTGCGAGTCTCGTGATCGCGCCGATGGAGGCAATAGCGTGCGGAAAGGTGGCGCGCGGGATAGGGAAGACGGAACGCGAATCGCGCGTGGCATGACCGGCAGACGGCGCTTGGCCGGTTTGCGTGCGGCGCGGCGAATCGCAATCCGCCGGCGCCGGCACGCAGTCCAGGGCTCTCTCAGGTTCTCTGCCGGAAACGTTCCGTTACGGCATCGCCCCACGGTGGGTGGCGGTGTCGATCGTCGTCGTGCGCAAACATGACGCGACAAACAATCGTGACGTGGTGCGCAATAATAATCGAGATAGAGCATATGTCAAGGCGACCGCTCATCCTAAGCTTGCATGACGCGTCACTTTTGCTATGCTCTCCGTCGCCAACTACCGGAAACCTCACCACGATGTCCAACAGCGAGCAGGCCAACGTCGATCTGATCACCGCGAACAAGGTGCGCGATCTGCTGAACCGGAACGGCATCGCGCCGCGCAGCCACAACACGACGATCGCGAACGTGCTCGGCCTGAGCTTCTCGGTCGTCACGCGCAAGATGAAGGGGCTGATTCCTTGGAACCTGTCGCAACTGCAGGACATCGCGACGCACTTCGGCGTGCCGCCCGCGACCCTGCTCGACGACAAGGGCGCGCAGCCCGCCGACGCCGAGATGATCGACGCGACGCTCGTGATCGAATCGCGGCGTTTTCGCTGCCGCGCCGCGATCTCGACGAAGGCGAGCAGCCAGATCGACACCGAATTCGTCGCGCTGCAGTGGCAGGGCGAATGGATCGTCACCGAACGCCGGCACGCGCGCGAAGGCCGCACGCATGCCGTCGAGCTGATCGAGCTGCGTTCGAGCCGGCCGAACGCGTATGCCGCGCGGATCGCCGTCGTCGACGATTCGCCGGACGTCGCCGAAACGGTATGCGAGTATTTCATCGAAAAGGGCGTGCACGCGATTCCGTATCATGACGGCCACGCGTTCCGCGAAGCGCTCGCGATCGAGGACTTCGACGGCTACATCCTCGACTGGATGCTCGGCGACGAAACGGCCGCCGATCTGGTGCGCGGGATCCGCGCGAGCGAGAACGGCGATGCGCCGATCTTCCTGCTGACCGGCAAGATTTCGACCGGCGAAGCGAGCGAGGACGAAATCGCGCACATCGTGTCGCATTACAACGCGCGCTGCGAGGAAAAGCCGGTGCGCCTGCCGATCCTGTTCGCCGAGGTGGCGCGCGAACTGAAGATCGTGCCGCCCGTCGCGCCGGCCGGGACCTGAGCGCCGCGCATCGTCGCCACCCCAACGAGACCAACCACATGCAAGCTACGACTCTCTGGCTCAAGCGCGTGCTCACCGTGTATCTGCTCGGCCTCGCCGCCGCATGCTGGGCCGCGCCGTTCACGTTCACCGTCGACGGCAAGATCGCGAAGAGCAACCAGTCCGGCCGGCACGCGTACGTGTTTTCCGAGGCGGCGCTGATGGCGCTGCCCCAGCATACGATCCGCACCTCGACGAGCTGGACGCCGGTCTCGACGTTCACGGGCCCGCGGCTCTCCGACGTGCTGAAGGCGGTCGGCGCGCACGGCGAGCAGATCGAATTCCGCTGCATCGACGAATACACGTTCACGATTCCCGCATCCGACGCCGATCGTTACGGCGTGATCCTCGCGCGGACGATGAACGGCAAGGTGCTCAGCAACGACAACTACGGGCCGCTGTGGATCATGTATCCGCGCGACCAGTTTCCGGACGAGCTGAAGACGCCGCTCGGCGAAGCGAAATTCGCGTGGCAGGTCGTCGGGCTGACGGTGAAATGACACGCCGCCGATGGCGTAACCGGAAAGTCATCCTCGTTCTCGGCTCCGTCTGGCTGCTGGGGTTCGCTGCGTGGGCGTTCCTGCTGTGGGACCTGCTCGCGACGTCGGTCAACGAAGGCGTGCTCGAAGGGCCGCGCGAGGGCGTGTTCTGGACGGCCGCGCAATACCGCAACGTCTATACGCGCTTCAACCGCCAGCTGATTCTCTACGCAACGCATCAGGACGACGACTTCGACAAGCTGCAGATGCAGCTCGACAGCCTCTCCGTGTCGTTCGGCTTTCTCGAGCGGCCGTCCGAAGTGTCCGAATACTGGCTGCGCATCCCGAGCGCGCGCGACGAGATCGCGACGCTCGGCGCCTTCATGGCGCAGCTGAAGCGCGACGTGCCGAAGCTGCGCGACGCGCCGCAGCAAGCACCGCGCGTGCTGGCCGACGTCGACGCATACTGGCCGCGCGTCAACGGTCTCGCGAACGACTTCCGCGCGATCGAGATGGCACAGCGCGACTTCACGTTCCATCAGCTGCGTGCGAAGCAGCGGACGATCCTGCTGCTCGGCGGTGTGCTCGGCGTGCTGCTGTGCGCGCTGTTCGCGCTGCTGTTCTACACGATGCGCACGCGCGATGCGCTGCTCGACCGGCAGAATGCGGCACTCGACGCCGAGCGGCAAGCCTCCGATCGCGCGTTCGAGATGATCGAGGCGAAAAACGCGTTTCTCGGCATGGTCAGCCACGAACTGCGCACGCCGCTGCAGGCGATCTGCGGGTCGATCGAGATCCTCCTCGCGCGCCCGCAGTCCGACGCGAACCTGAAGACGATCCGGCGGCTGCAGAACTCGGCGGCGTCGCTCGAAGCGCTCGTCAAGGATCTGACCGACTACATCAAGCTGCGCTCGACGAAACGGCTCGCCGACGCGGAAACGGTCCGCATCGCGTCGCTGCTCGCCGACGTGCTCGATCCGCTGCGCCCGAAAATCGACGCGAAAGGGCTCGCGCTCTCGTCGCACGTCGCACCGACCGATCTCGCCGTGCGCTCCGACCGGAAGCTGCTGCGGCAGGTGCTCGCGAATCTCGTCGAGAACGCGGTCAAGTACACGCACCGCGGCTCGATCGCCGTGTCGATCACGCGCGCCGACGCGCCGGCCGGCCCGCAGCTGAGGATCGCGGTGCGCGACACCGGCGTCGGCATCGCGAAGGCGCATCTGTCGAAGATCTTCGAGCCGTTCTATCGCGCGAACGATGCGGTCGGGCTCAGCGTCGACGGCATCGGGATGGGGCTCGCCGTCGTGCGCGAAATCGTCACGACGCTGCGCGGGCGCGTCGACGTGCACAGCGTCGCGGGCCAGGGCAGCGAGTTCGTCGTGACGGTGCCGGTCGACGTGCCGGACGCGGTAGAGAGCGCACACGAAGCGCCGGCCGGTGCGGCGCCGGCCGCGCTGCGCGACACGCGCGCGCTGATCGTCGACGACAACGACAACGCGCGCGAAACGCTCGGCGCGATGCTCACGACGCTTGGCATCGCCGCCGATCTGTGCGGCACCGGCCGCGAAGGCCTCGCGCGCGCGGCCGAGATCGCGTACGACGTCGTGATACTCGATCTGGAGCTGCCCGACATCAGCGGTGTCGACGTTGCGCGCCGGCTGCGCTCGACGCGTGCGCCCGGCGCGCAGCGTCCGGCGATCCTCGGCGTCACGGCGTACGAGTCGCTGGCGCTCGGCGAGAACCGGCAGGCCTTCGACGAATACGTCCCGAAGCCCGTGCATCTGCGCGAACTCGGCGCGGCGATCGAACGGCTGCTCGGCTGACGCCGCCGCGCGCGTCCATCGCACGCCGCCCGCCGCCGACGCGCGCCCGCGTGCGGCTCACTCGCCGATCAGATGCAGCACGACGTCGCGCCGATGCGCGGCGCGGCGATGCTCGAACAGATAGATGCCCTGCCAGGTGCCGAGCACCATCCGTCCGTTCTCGACCGGGATCGACAGCTGCACCTGCGTGAGCGCGGTGCGCAGATGCGCCGGCATGTCGTCCGCGCCTTCGGTGTCGTGCTCGTAGCGCGTCGCGTGCTCGGGCGCGAGCGTCTCGAAGTAGCGCTCGAGATCGCGCTGCACCGACGGATCGGCATTCTCCTGGATCAGCAGCGACGCGGACGTGTGCCGGCAGAAGACGGTCAGCAGCCCGGTGCGGATCGTCTGCTGATCGACGAACGCGCGCACGCGCGCGGTGAACTCGACGAGGCCGCGGCCTCGCGTATCGACGCCGACGTGCTGGATGGCCTGTTGCATGGCTTGTCGTCCCGTACGGATCAGGCGAGCGCCGCGAAGCCTTCGGCTTCGATCTGCCGCGCGTCGATCGGGCGCACGACGCGCGCGACTTCGACGCCGTCGCGCAGAAACACGAGCGTCGGCCACAGCTTCACGCCGAACGAACGGCCGAGCGGCCGGCCGGGGCCGTCCTCGATCTTCAGATGGCGGACCTCGGGATGCGCCGCAAGCGACGCGACGATCGACGGCTGCGCGCCCGCGCAGATCCCGCACCAGTTGGCGCCGAATTCGATCACGGTGGCGCCGGTCAGCGCTTCGACTTCCGCGCGCGTCGGCGCGTTGGAGGTATAGCGTTGCGGAGTGAGCATCGGGTTCCTCGTCAGCAATTCTCGAACCTGGTCGCGCCGCCGGATACCGGGCTGCGCGACCTGCGATTTCCTACTGTAGCGGAAAAGCCCCGCCGATGCCGGCGCCCCGCCGGCCGGATGACACGGCAAGATCCGGAGCGCCGTGCGGCCGCCGCGCGCGCAGCATGCAGGCTGATCGTCGAAAGGAATCCGCCCATGCATGCGCCGCATCGCGTCACCGAACCGAACATCCTGTACTTCGGCACGCCCGTCGTGCTGATCAGCACGCTGAACGCCGACGGCACGGCCAATCTCGCGCCGATGTCGTCCGCGTTCTGGCTCGGCTGGCGCGGCGTGCTCGGACTCGCGAACAGCTCGCAGACCGCGCAGAATCTGCTGCGCACGCGCGAATGCGTACTGAATCTGGCGTCGCCCGCGCAGGCGCATGCGGTCGATCGGATCGCGCGCACGACCGGCACGTACCCCGTGCCGGAATCGAAGCACGCGAAGGGCTACGTGTACGAAGCCGACAAGTTCGGCACGGCCGGACTGACCGAAACCGCATCGCACACCGTCGCGCCGCCGCGTGCGCTCGAATGTCCGGTTCATCTGGAAGCGGTCGTCGTCGCGACACACGGCATCGGCGACGACGCGCCCGATCTGCGCGGCCGCATTCGCGTGTTCGAAGTGCGCGTGCAGCGCGTGCACGTGCATCCCGATCTGCTGGTCGACGGGGAACCGGATCGCATCGATCCCGACAAATGGTCGCCGCTGATCATGAGCTTCCAGAAGTTCTACGGACTGGACGCGCAGCAGGTCCATCCGTCGCGGCTCGCCGACATTCCTGAACGCGCCTACCGCAGCCGCGACATCGATCGCGCACGCGACGCGCTGCACGCGGCCGACGCCGTGCACGACGGCAGCCTGCCGGGAGACCCGCGATGATGCGCCCGACCCGCGCGGCGTTGCGCGACGCTGCCGATGAGGCGCGGGCCGCGCGGCACCGGCTCGTGCTGCCGACGCTCTGCATCGCGGTGCTGATCGCGCAGATCGACACCGCGATCGTCAATCTCGCGACCGGTGCGATCGGCGCGACGTTCGGCGCACGCGTCGGCGCACTGCAATGGGTGATCGATGCGTACAACCTCGCGTATGCGGTGCTGCTGCTCACCGGCGGCCTGATCGGCGACCTCTACGGGCGGCGCCGCGCATTCGTCGCCGGTGCGGCGTTGCTGAGCGGCGCGTCGGTCGTCTGCGCGCTCGCGCCGACGCTCGGCGTGTTGATCGCCGGCCGCGCGCTCGCGGGCGCCGGGGCCGCGCTGCTGATTCCCGCGTCGCTCGCGATCGTGCGCGTGACCTGGCGCGATCCGGCCGAGCGCGCGCGGGCACTCGGCATCTGGGCGGCATGCGGCGGCATCGCGATGATCGTCGGGCCGACGCTCGGCGGCGTGCTGATTCGCGCGTTCGGCTGGCCGAGCATCTTCGCGATCGTGATTCCGTTCGGCGCCGCGGCCGTCGTGCTCGCGGCAGTCGCGGTGCGCGAGTCGGCCGATCCTCGGGGCCGCCGCTTCGACGTCGTCGCACAGGTGCTCGGCGCGCTCGCGATCGGCGGCATCGTCTTCGCGACGATCGACGCACGTCAAGCTCCGCCGCGCGCCGCACTCTTGATTGCGGCGAGCGGCGTCGCCGTCGCGCTGTTCGTGCGTGTCGAGCGGCGGCTCGGCACGACCGCGCTCGTGCCGCTCGACCTGCTCGCGAACCGTCCGTTTCGCGGCATGCTGATCGCGAACGGCGCGATGACGTTCGGCGGCTACGGGATGCTGTTCGTGCTGCCGCTCGCATGGCAGAGCCACCGTGTGCTCGATGCGGCCGGTGCCGGCGTGGCGCTGCTGCCGATGTCGGTGCCGTTCGCGCTCGTGTCGTTCGGCTCCGGCGCCGTCGCGGCGCGCGTCGGTGCACGCACGGCCGGCGCAGGCGGCGTCGCGCTGATGGGGCTCGGGCTCGCGGTCATCGGCATCGGCGCGGCGGGCTCGACCGACGCGCACGCGCCGACGCTCGCGTGGGCCGCTTGCGGGCTCGTGCTGACCGGCACGGGGCTCGGGCTCGCGGTCGGATCGCTGGCCGCGACGGCCGTCGGCACGGTCGACGCCGAGCGCGCCGGCACGGCCGCCTCGCTGATGAACGTCATGCGGATGATCGGCGCGGTGCTCGGCGTCGCCGTGCTCGGCGCGCTGTACGACGCGTTCGGCGGCGGCGCAGCCGCCCTGCGGATCGCGATGGGCGCCGGCAGCATCGTGCAGCTCGGCTGCGCGGCGCTCGCGTGGCGCACGTCCGGCCGCGGCCGCGCGCCCGCGCGCGCGTCGCGTGCGATCGGATAAGATACGGCCCGCGTTGCCCCTCATGAACCGACGGAGTGTTTCAGTGATTCAACCGACCGCAGTCTTCAAGGACAATCTCGCGCAATTGCCGGCCATCGACGGCATCGCACGCATCGATCTCGTCGCCGCGAACGGCGACGTGGTGGCCAGCATCGAGAACCAGCCGGGCAAGCAGGGCTCGCTCGCCGTGTACCACTACCTGAAGCAGACGTTCGGCACGCTCGACGCGAAAGCGGCCGAGCACGGGCTCGCGGTATTCGCCGAACATACGGCCGACGCGCGCAATCGCCCGGGCGCGCATCCGAACGTCGATCGTCTGCTCGCAATCGTCGCGGGCGGCGAAGCGCTGCGCATCGACGTCGTCGCGAAGGGCTGAGCGACGCGGCGTCGCGGCACTGCGGCGGCCGGAACGCAGGAACGCGGCGCGTGCCGTGCGGAGCCGCGGGCCGCGCCACTCGCCACTCGCCACTCGCCACTCGCCACTCGCCACTCGCCACTCGCCACTCGCCACTCGCCGCGCGCCGCGCACCGATCGCCGCTTGCCGCGCACCGCCATCCCGATCAGCGATTCGCACCGAGCGCGACCCGCAGGCGCTCCATCAGCCGCGTGTAGTGCCGCAGCACGTCGGCCTTGTCTTCGACGTTGTCCGTCGCGAAACGCTCGGACCATCCGGGCTTCCAGTCGTACGTGCCGTGCACGCTGCGATCGCCGTCCGGCCCGTGGATCAGCGAACGGATGCGCGCATCGCGGCCCGCGCCCGTATGCATCTCGAACAGCGCGTGGATGTACGCGTGATACGCGTCGTACACGTCGTCGTCGAACAGATAGCGATACAGATGGAACGTGCGGTCGAGCTCGCGCTTCGCGCGGATCACGTCGTCGGGCGAGATGTCCTTCCAGTAGCCGATCCAGGTGTAGAAGCACAGCAGCGCGTTCAGTTGCGGCGCGACCACGTCGTACAGCGCAAGCCGCTTCTCGATCAGCTTCTGGTTGGTCCACTGCACGAGCTCGAGCCGCTTCAGCCGCCGCGCGACCAGCCAGCCGAGGCCGGCCACCGACAGCGGCGTCAGCACGCCGAGCACCAGCTTCACGATTTCCAGCGAATTCCACGGACTGTTGACGGGCTGCATGTTTCGCTCGACAGGAAAAGGCAGGGGCGTTTCGCTACCGGGCGGCGCCTGCGCGGCATCGGCGCGGCGGCGTCGCGTTGCATCAGTGTATCGGGCGTTCGTCGCACTTGCCGTGAACGCGCCGCGCGCCGCTACGTCGGCAGCGCCGAGGTCAGCTTGATCTTCTGCATCGGAATGTCGGTCTTCACGCTGAGCACGCCCGGAATGCGCGTCAGATACTCCATCTGAAAGCGACGGTAGTCGTCGATGTCGGCCGCGACGACGCGCAGCAGGAAGTCGCAGTCGCCCGCCATCAGATGACATTCGACGACTTCCGGCATCTGCTGGACCGCCTCCGCGAAGCGGTTCACCGTCTCCGCGTCCTGCCCCTTCAGCCACACGCGCGTGAAGATCGTCAGCCCCTTGCCGACCTTCGCCGGGTTCAGCACGGCCACGTATTTCTCGATCACGCCCGCTTCCTCGAGCAGCCGCACGCGCCGCAGGCACGGCGACGGCGACAGCCCGACCTCCTGCGCGAGTTCGACGTTCTGGATGCGGCCGTCGCGCTGCAGCGCGGTCAGGATCCGCCGGTCGATTGCGTCAAGCTTCATTGGCACCCGATTCCAAAAAATTTGCGTATTGCAGGTTCGATGCCAAATTCTGCGAAAAACATGGCGACAACGCAACCCGATTCGAGTCAAAAAAGCAGACAATCCCTCCCCCGAAGGAGGAGTAATGAGCAGTAGCGTTTCAACGTCGTCCGGGCTGCGCGAGCGGCCCGCCCATGTCGCCGAGATGGGCCGCGGCTTGCGCGCGGCGCTGCCCGTCATGCTGGGTTTCGTGCCGTTCGCGCTCGTGCTGGGCGCGCAGGCCGCGCAAAAAGGGCTGAGCCTGTTCGAGGTGCCGATGATGACGGGCCTGAACTTCGGCGGCGGCTCCGAATTCGCGGCGATCCATCTGTGGACGTCGCCGCCGCACATCGCGCTGATCGTCGCGATGTCGTTTCTCGTCAATTCGCGTCACATCCTGATGGGCGCCGCGTTCGCGCCGTATATCCGGCGCCTGCCGCGCCGCCGCGCGTTCGCCGCGCTGTTCTTCATGTGCGACGAGAGCTGGGCGATGTCGCTCGCCGATACGCGCTCGCGCGCCGACACGCACATCAGCGTCCCGTATTACGCGGGGATCTGCGCCGGGCTCTACCTGACATGGATCTCGATGACGACGCTCGGCGCGGCCGTCGGACCGACGATCGGCAACGTCGAACAGTACGGCTTCGACATGGCGTTCACGGCCGTGTTTCTCGTGCTGCTGCGCGGGATGTGGAAGGGTCTGCGCGCGAGCCGCCCGTGGTTCGTGAGCCTCGTCGTCGCGGCGGCCACGCATCTGGCCGTGCCGGGTGCCTGGTACGTCGCGGCGGGCGCCTGCGCGGGGCTGATCGCCGCGCTGTGGTGGGAGCCGCGCGATGCCTGATTTCAGCACCGTCGCAACGATCGTGCTGATGGCGTCGACGACTTACCTCTCGCGCATCCTCGGCTACGTGATGCTGCGCAACCGCCCGCTGAGCCCGCGAATGGCCGCCGTCATGGAGAACGTGCCGGGCTGCGTGCTGATCTCGGTGATCGCACCCGCCTTCGTGTCGACGCGTCCGGCCGACCTGCTCGCGCTCGGCATCACGATCGTCGCGGCCACGCGCCTGTCGATCCTCCCGACCGTCGCGATCGGCGTCGTGTCGGCCGGCGTGCTGCGACACCTGCTCGGCTAGCGAACGCAGGCCCGCCGCGGCCGGTCATCGGTCCAGCGGTCCACCGGTCCACCGGTCCATTCGACGACGGGCGCGCAAGCGCCCGTTTTCACATCGGCGAGATCGCGCCGAATGCGCGCCGAGACGCGCGCGCCCCGGCGCGCAACGAGGCGCTGCGTGTTGCCGCACGCCGGACCTGCGCGCGCTGCGTCATACTCTTCGGCAATCCGTCGCTTCGCCGCGCGCGCGGCGCGCGGCCCCGGCCGGCCGCCCGCGCACGCGGCGACGATATCCGCAGCCCCATCTCCACGAGGAACGTTCCGATGCAAGAAACCCGCCCGCTGTTCGATCGCGTCCTGCTCACCAACGACGACGGATTCGACGCCCCCGGTCTCGCCGTGCTCGAACGCGTCGCCGCGCAGCTCGCGCGCGAAGTGTGGATCGTCGCGCCGGCCGAGGACCAGAGCGGCACGTCGCACTCGCTGAGCCTGCACGAGCCGCTGCGCGTGCATCGCAAAGACGAACGCCGCTTCGCGGTGCGCGGCACGCCCGGCGACTGCGTCGCGATCGCCGTCAGCCATCTGATGAAGGACGCGCGGCCCGACGCGGTGCTGTCGGGCGTCAATCGCGGCGCGAATCTCGGCACCGAGACCGTGTTCTCGGGCACGGTCGGCGCCGCGATGACGAGCATGCTGCTCGGCGTACCGGCCATCGCACTGAGCCAGGCCTTCACCGATCGGCACGCGGTGCCGTGGGACACCGCGCTTGCGCATGCGCCCGACGTCATCCGCCGGCTCGTCGCGGCCGGCTGGGACAGCGACGTGTGCCTGAACGTGAACTTCCCCGCGCGACCCGCGCAGGACGTGCGCGGCCTGAAGGCGACGAATCAGGGCGCCGGCACGCTGCAGGGCGTCGAAATCGTGTCGGGGCGCGATCCGCGCGACATCGAGTATCACTGGCTGAAACTCGCGCGCGCCCCGCGCGACGACGCCGCCGATTCGGAAACGGTCGCGCTCGGCGAAGGCTTCATTTCCGTCACGCCGCTGAAGTTCGAACGCACGCATGATCACGCGCTCGCGCGGCTGCGCTCGAGCATCGGCTGAGTCGCCGGCCGGGCGAGGGTGAGGGCGAGGGCTCACCGACCGTAGCGAGACGCAGCCGGCGATCCTGGCCGCAGCAGACAGCGCTACGCCCCCGATCAGCGGACCGGCAGCCAGCGGCGCCCCGCTACGTCAGATTCAATCCGCCGTCGAGCATGACGATCTCGCCCGTCACGTAGTCGGACGCGACGAGCATCGCGACCGTCTGCGCGACGTCGTCCGGCGTCGCCGCGCGGCGCATCGGCGCACGCTCGCGCCAGAGCTGCTGCGCGTCGGTCCAGTCGGCCGTCAGCGGCGTATCGACGAGCCCGGGCGCAACCGCATTGACGCGGATCGCCGGCGCCAGTGTGCGCGCGAGCAGGCGCGTCGTGTGATTGAGCGCCGCCTTCGCGGCCGCATACGGAATCGACGCGCCCTTCGGCCGCACACCGGCGTGCGAACTGACGTTCACGACGCAGCCGGCACGGCCGTGCGACGCCGCTTCGAGCAGCGCGGGCTGCGCTTCGGCGACGAGCCGAAACGGCGCGATCGCGTTGATCTCGTACAGCTCGCGCCACACGTCGGACGTCGCGGCTGCCAGATCGTCGTGCGCGATCGTGCGGCTGATGCCCGCGTTATTGACGAGCACGTCGAGGCGGCCGTGCACCGCGAGCGCATCGCGGATCAGCCTCACGCGTTCGGCATCGTCGGCGAGATCGGCCTGCACGTATGCCGCGCCGAGTTCGCTCGCCATCGCGCGCCCCGTCTCGACCGACCGCCGCGAATGCAGGATCACCGCGTAACCGTCCGCGGCGAGGCGCCGTGCAATCGCCGCGCCGATCCCCGACGTCGATCCGGTGACGAGCGCAACCGGCCGATGCACGCGCGACGCGCGCGGCTCGATGGCGGTTTCGACTTCGGCGTCGACTTCGGCTTCGAGTTCGGTGTCGGGGATCGGGGCGTGCGTCGGCGGGTGGGGCGTGTCCATGGCGAAACCCTGCGGATGGCGATTCCGCATCATAAGCGCGACGCGCACCGCCGCGCGAATCCTGCGCGCGATCGCGGCAGCGCGCGCATCGCACATCGTGCGGCCGCCGCCATCGCGCGAGCGCGTTACGGCTGTGTCGGCAAGTCGACGAAGTCTTCGAGCGGCCCGGCGACATACAGCCGCTTGCCGACCCGCGGGTATTCGCATACGTCGTGCTCGAGCCGCTGCCCGACGACGATCAGTTCGAGCGGCGTATCGCCGGTGTTCTGCAGCGTATGCGCTTCGCCGCCGCGCGCGAAGCCGAGAAAATCGCCCGGTCCGACCGCTTCGCGGCGCTCGCCGATCGTCACGGTGCCGTTGCCGGACAGCACGTAGACGCACTCTTCCTCGTACAGATGCCGGTGATATTCGGCGGACTCGTGGCCCGGCATCAACGTGATCAGATGAAAGCCGAGCTGTGTGATGCCGGTCAGATCGCCGAGCGCCTTGCGCAGCCGTACGGCATTGGGATTGAGCGGATGAACCGCGCGTGTCGGTTCCATCTTCGCGATGTCGGCAGCCTTCAGCAGCTCCCGCGGGGGTGTCGTCGACATGGGGATCTCGCAAGCGTCGGGAATGCAGCGGTTGAACGAACCGGCCGGCATGGCGCCGGCCGGCCGACGATTGTCCGCCATTTTCTCGTGCGCGTCGCGACCTCCCGTTCGCCACCGCCGCCGGCGGCATGCGGCCGCGTGCTAGCGCGCGCAGTCGACGAGCAGGTTCGCGAGCACCGACGCGCCTTGCGCGAGATGGACGGGATCTGCGTCCTCGGCCTCGTTGTGGCTGAGGCCGGCCTTGCACGGGACGAACACCATCGCGCTCGGTGCGACGTACGACAGGTTCACCGCATCGTGCCCGGCGCCGCTGAACATCTCGAGATACGGATAGCCGGCCGCGATCGTTGCCTGCCGCACACGTTCGATGCATGCCGCGTCGAACGCGATCGGGTCGTACTCGGCGATGCGCTGCACGTCCACGTGCGTGCCGCGCAGCGCGGTGCGCTCCGTGCAGATCGCGCCGATATCGGCGACGAGCCGCTGCAACGCCGAGCGCGACGGATGACGCACGTCGACGCTGAAGCGCACCTGCCCCGGTATCGTGCTCGGCGAGTTCGGCTGGCACGCGAGATGGCCGACCGTCACGCGCGCATCGGCGTCGAAGCCGTGCCCGTGCTCGACGATCGCGGCGATCATCGCGGCCGCGACGCCCATCGCGTCCTTGCGCACGCTCATCGGCGTCGTGCCGGCATGCGACTCGAAACCGGTCACCGTGACGTCGAGTTCGACGATGCCCTGCACGCCGGTCACGACGCCGATCGGCACGCCCGCGTTCTCGAGCACGGGCCCCTGCTCGATATGCGCTTCGAAGTACGCCTTCGGCATCTGCCGCTCGCGCACAGGACCCGCGAAGCCCGTGCGTTCGAGCTCGTCGTCGAGCCGCACGCCGCTGTGCATGCAGGGCCGCGCGAGCGCGTCGTCGAGGTCCAGCTTGCCCGCATAGACGGCCGAACCCATCATGCCGGGCGTGAAGCGCGAACCCTCTTCGTTCGTCCATGCGACGACGTCGATCGGATGCCGCGTCGCGATGCTGTGCTCGTTCAGCGTGCGAATCGCCTCGAGGCCCGCGAGCACGCCATAGACGCCGTCGAAGCGGCCGCCGAGCGGCTGCGTGTCGAGATGGCTGCCGCACATCACGGCCGGCGCATCCGGCTCCGTGCCGGGCCGCCGCGCGAACAGGTTGCCGATCGGATCGATGCGGATCTCGCAGCCGGCCGCCTCGCACCATGCGATGAAGCGGCGCCGGCCGCGCACCTCGTCGTCGCTCAGCGCGAGCCGGCAGCTGCCGCCGCGCGCGGTCGCGCCGATCGTCGCCATCTCCATCAGCGAATCCCACAGTCGTTGCCGGTTGACGCGCATCATCGCCGTCGCTCCTGAAAAGCCCCGAGCATATACACTCGGTCCGATAAGGAAAATCCAAGATTTTCTTGCAGACGATAACTTCTTCTTGTCACTCCGATGAAGCTCAAGCAGCTCAGTGCATTCCTCGCCGTCGCCGAGCACCGCACGATCCGCGGCGCCGCCCGCGCGCTCGGCGTCACGCAGCCGGCCGTCAGCGGCATCGTGCGCGAGCTCGAAGGCGAGCTCGGCGTGCCGCTCGTGATGCGCAGCGTCAAGGGCGTCGCCTTGACCGATTACGGCAGCGCGTTCGCGATCCGCGCGCGGCGCATCGTCGAGGAGATCCAGCGCACGCGCGACGAAATCGAGCAGTTGCGGCTCGGCACGACCGGCTCGGTGTCGATCGCGGTCAGCCCGACCGTCGCGCTGACGATCCTGCCGCACGCCTTCGATGCGTTCACGCGCGCGCTGCCCGGCGCGGCGGTCAATATCGACGACGCGCTGACGGCGACCGACTTCGCGCGACTGCGCGACGGCTCGCTCGATTTCATCGTCACGCATCAGCTGTCGGACGCGCTGCCGGACGCCGACGAATTCGCGCGCATTCCGCTGTTCCGCACTGCGTTCGTCGTGGTCGCCCGCAGCCGGCATCGGCTGGCCCGCGCGCGTTCGCTGCGCGAGCTCGGCGACGCGCGCTGGTGCGTGCCGCGCTATGGGGACGGCGGCGACGATCTGATCCGGTCGATCTTCGTTCCGCGCGGGATCGAGATGCCGAAGCGGATCGTGCAGTGCCCGTCGTTCGCGGCGACGCTCGGGCTCGTGTCGCGGACGGACGCACTCGGCGTCTTCGCGCGGCCGCTCGCGGACGTCGAGCGCGGCTCGCGCCGGCTCGTCGTGCTCGATCTCGTCGAGCCGCTGCCGGCGCTGACGGTCGCGATCGTGATGCGGCGGCACGCGCTGCTGACGCCGGCCGCGCTGAGGTTGATCGACTGTTTGAAGGCGGCGGCGGATGTGTTCAGGGGTGGCGCAGACGGAGACAGCGACGGCGCGTGATACACGTCGGCGCACGGACACGGGGGCAGACGCGTCGCGCGGCATGGCGTGCAACGCACGGGCCGGACAGTCGGTCTGCAGATCGGCTTCGGCCGGCGACGGCGGCGCAATCGATGGGCCCGCACCCACGCACCGTTGGCCGGGCCGAAATCCTGCGCGCGGATCGCCTTCGCGGTGTTGCGGGACTCGCTCTAACGGGCGATGACGCGCGCAAGATTCAGCAAGGCAAGCGCGATAACCCAGCGCCCGTCACGCTCGCTCGGCGACGCTGCGGCGACCTGATCGTCAGGCTGCGCGATGGCCTCTTTATCAACCCAAGTGCGCCCTGACGCCCGACGGAACGCGTAGCGCTGTTCCCGCTCACACGTACGTTCATTGTTGATGAAAGCGCGACACACGACGATATCGTTTCTCGAATATATCGCGTCATTCCAATTGAAATGTGTTTATTGATTTGGATCGTTTCTGTTTTCGATTTTCTGAATGACTTCCATTCCCGGCCAAATATTTTCTTATTTATTTTTTGCCATTCTGATTTAACCGTGTTTCAAAAGGCAAACGTTTGCGCAACACGGTGAAACATCTCATTCATCGATCTCCAGGAGGAAAGCATGGCCGACTCTCAAACGTCCTCGAATCGTGGCGGCGAATTCTCGATCCCGCCGAACACCGATTTCCGCGCGATTTTCTTCGCGAATGCGGCCGAACAGCAGCACATCAAGCTGTTCATCGGCGACAGCAACGAACCGGCCGCGTATTACAAGCTCACCACGCGCGACGGCCCGCGCGAGGCCACGCTGAATTCGGGCAACGGCAAGCTGCGCTTCGAGGTGACGGTCAACGGAAAGGCATCGGCCACCGACGCGCGGCTCGCGCCGATCACCGGCAAGAAATCGGACGGCTCGCCGTACACGGTCAACTTCGGGATCGTCGTGTCGGAGGACGGCCACGACAGCGACTACAACGACGGCATCGTCGTGCTGCAGTGGCCGATCGGCTGACGAGCCGGCCGCCGGCATCGCCGTCGCGACCGGGCCGAGCGTAGCGAAGCCGGATTCCACGCAACTTCTCCTGCATCCTGCGCACGTGCGCGCACCCGGCGCAGCAATCGTGCATGTGACATCCGCATGCACACCGACATTCCATCGAGACCATCAAGACGAGAACGACATGCAACAACCGTTTACCCATGACGATCTTTACGCGCTACTGCAACTCGCCGGCAACGATGCCAAGGCCGTGCAAGCGAACGGCGACCAGGCGGTGCTCGACCGGATGCGCCAGTTCATGACCGCGCAGCTCGTCGAGAAGCTGCCGCAGTACGACGTGTTCGTCGACATCGCGACCGTTCCGTACAGCTTCGACGTCGGCAGCTGGCAGAACAAGGTGAAGACCGACGCGGCCGGACAGGTGGTCGCATGCACAGTCACGTGGGCCGGCGCGCCCGGCGTGCTGCCGGGCGCAGCGGCGAAGTTCGGCGTCGGCGCGGTGGTCAACTATTTCTCGAAAGCGACGCCGCAGCCGCAACCCGCGCAGCCGGATACCGCGACCGCCGGCGGCGGCGAACGCGACGGCGTGTTCAATCTGCCGCCGAACATCGCATTCGGCGTGACCGCGCTGGTCAACTCGTCCGCACAGCAGACGATCGAGGTCTTCGTCGACGACGACCCGAAGCCAGCCGCGACATTCCAGGGCGCCGGCACGCATAACACGAACCTGAACACGCAGATCGTGAACTCGGGCAACGGCAAGGTGCGCGTGGTGGTCACGGTGAACGGCAAGCCGTCGAAGATCGGCTCGCGCCAGGTCGACATCTTCAAGAAGGCGTACTTCGGACTGGTCGCTTCGGAAGACGGCACGGACGGCGACTACAACGACGGGATCGCGATCCTGAACTGGCCACTCGGTTGAACGGGCAGTCGCCGCGGCGGACACGCGCCCGCCGGCAGGCTCCGGTCCCGTCCGAGAGGCGTGCGGCGATCTCCTCGAAAGCGCGATCGCCGCGCGCCGGCTCAGATGCGGACGGGCGACGATGGCCGGCGGCGCGGCTATTTTTCCCCGCATCGGCGCGGGCGCATGCGCTGCTGCGCGCATCGCTTGCCGGCGTCTGCCGACGCTGCCTCATGCGAGCGTCGAGCGCCCGCCCGTGAGCGACGGGCCCGGCATCACCACGTCCATCGCACGCCCGCATGCCTGATGATCGTGCGCCGGTGCTCGCCGCCGAGGTTCGTCAGGTAGCTGACCGCCGCATACATACTGCCGCGCTTCGTCCACTGCGCGACAAGCCCGGCACCGATCTGCGCGGCGGTCTGCCCGGCCTGCGAGCCGATCGCCGTCGAGCCGCGGAACGTCGTCCTATCGTCACTGCCGAACGCGCAGCACATTCGCACCGCGATAAGCGAATGCCGAATCCAGCGCCGAACTTCCCCGTCTTTTCGACGAATTGAATCGAATCGCGGCGTGTTAGGTTCAGTTCCGGCTACCCAGCCTGTTCAAACAATCCCAATCACAAGACCAGAAGACCAAACGATGAAAACCCTTTTCCGTCATGCCGCGCTGGCATGGATAACGATCGGCTTCCTGTCGGGCTGCGCAAGCAGCGTGACGCGCGACGCGAGCAGCTCGGCCACGGCGCCCGTCACCGCGTCGACGGCGCACTTCGGTACGAAACCCGTGATCGTGAACGTCACGCTCGACGACACCGCGCGGGAAGAACTCAAAGACAACCTGAAGTTCGACGCGAAAAAGCTGCAGGAGAAGCTCGAAACCGCCCTGGACGCACGCAAGCTGCTCGCCAAAGCCGATTCGCCCGATGCGATGCACCTGAACGTCGAAGTCACCGGCATTCGCGTGCGGTCGAGCTTTTCCGCGGTCATGTTCGGCTTCATGGCCGGCAACGATCATGTGAACGGCACCGTGACGCTCGCCGATGCCGACAATCGTCCGGTCGACCGCTTCAAGGTGTCGGCATCGTACGCGCTCGGCGGCATCGCCGGCATCGACAGCATGCGCATGGACTGGCTGTACGAGAAATTCACCGAGCAGACGCTCGCCACGCTCGATCCGGCCACCGCTGCGCAGCAGGCCGCCGCTGCAACGGGCAAGTCGAAGCTGTAATACCGGACGTCCGGCGGATCGCGTCATCGCGGCCCGCCGGGCGCCTCCGAGGCTGCCGGCTCGTCGCTCCACGCACTTCGCCGGGTCGTCGCTGCGCGCGATGCCCTTCTCCGAGGCAACAGCCTGAACGGCAGCAGCGGATCCGCGCGATCGTGCCGAACGACGGCACGAAGCGGAAAGCCCGCCATCCGCGACGGTTCGTCGGCCCCCGGCCGCGCGCGACGATCGTCCCCGCCCGCTCGTGAGGCACCGTTCCCCCGCTACCGCCCCCGGCATCCGCTAGAATTGCGGGCACGTGCGACACCGTCGCCACCCGATCCACCCTCTGCATCGACGCGGTCCGCGCGACCGCCGGTGCGGCCCGCGCCCGAGCCGCGCGAGTGCCGCGCTTCGCTGCCACGCCCGCCCGGGCGCCCTCAACCGAATTCAGCTGGAGAAAGACCGTGTTTACCTGCCGAAACCAGAGCTGCGGCACGCAGTGGGAGACGTCCGACGTCGTGATCAAGGACGAAGGCCAGGGCCTGCTGTTCCGCTGCCCGCTGTGCGGCGCCCGCAACTATGTCGAGCGCTTCGAAGACGACGAAGGCAATGTCGTCTACGAGCAAATGGAAGGCCGCCCCTACCTCGGAGACCTGTCTTGACCCAACCGACCGCCACGCCGTTCAGCGCGCTGCCGCTGACGCCCGCCATGCTGGCCAATCTCGAGCAGCTCGGCTATGTCGACATGACGCCGATCCAGGCTGCGAGCCTGCCGATCGCGCTGGCCGGCCACGACCTGATCGCGCAGGCGAAAACCGGCAGCGGCAAGACCGCCGCATTCTCGCTCGCGCTGCTGTCGCGCCTCGATGCCCGCCGTTTCGACGTGCAGGCGATGATCCTGTGCCCGACGCGCGAACTCGCGGACCAGGTCGCGCAGGAGGTGCGCCGCCTCGCACGCGCAGAGGAAAACGTGAAGGTGCTGACGCTCTGCGGCGGCACGCCGATGCGTCCGCAGGCGCAAAGCCTCGAGCACGGCGCGCATATCGTGGTCGGCACGCCCGGCCGCATCATGGATCACCTCGATCGCGGCAATCTGCACCTCGATGCGCTGAACACGCTCGTGCTCGACGAAGCGGACCGTATGCTCGACATGGGCTTCTTCGACGACATCGCCAAGGTCGCGCGCCAATGTCCGCCGACGCGGCAGACGCTGCTGTTCTCGGCAACCTACCCGGAAGGCATCGCGAAACTGAGCCAGCAGTTCCTGCGCAATCCGAAGGAAGTGAAGCTCGAAGAGCGCCACGACGACAGCAAGATCCGTCAGCGCTTTTACGAAGTGACCGAAACCGAGCGGCTGCATGCGGTCGGCATGTTGCTGAACCATTACCGGCCGGTCAGCACGATCGCGTTCTGCAATACCAAGCAGCAATGCCGCGACCTGATCGACGTGCTGCACGCACAGGGCTTCCACGCGCTTGCGCTGCACGGCGAGCTCGAACAGCGCGAACGCGACCAGGTACTCATCCAGTTCGCGAACCGCAGCTGCTCGGTGCTCGTCGCGACCGACGTCGCCGCGCGCGGGCTCGACATCGCGCAGCTCGAAGCGGTGATCAACGTCGACGTGACGCCCGACCCCGAAGTGCACGTGCACCGGATCGGCCGCACGGGCCGCGCCGATCAGGCAGGCTGGGCGCTGAGCCTCGCGAGCATGGACGAGATGGGCCGCGTCGGCGCGATCGAGCAGGCGCAGAAGCGCGACGTCGAATGGCGGCCGCTGTCCGAGCTGACGCCCGCCAGCGACGCGCCGCTGCTGCCGCCGATGGAGACGCTGCAGATTCTCGGCGGACGCAAGGACAAGATCCGTCCCGGCGACGTGCTCGGCGCGCTGACCGGCGATGCGGGATTCGACGGCAAGCAGATCGGCAAGATCAACGTGACCGAGTTCTCGACCTACGTCGCAGTCGAGCGCGGTATCGCCCATGACGCGCTGCGCAAGCTCAATGCGGGGAAGATCAAGGGCAAGCGCGTGAAAGTCAGACTGATGGACGAGTAAGCGCCGCGCCGCCCGCGCGGCCGGCGCTCACGCGAGCGCCGGATAGCCGTGCACGGCCGCGTCCTGCGCGAAGCGCTGGATCACGTCGTAATCGCCCGGCGACAACCGTTCGAAACCGCGCAGCCGCAATGCACGCGCCCGCGCGGCATCGGCCTTCACCGCACTCGCGAGCGCGTCGCGCAACGCGTCGGCCTGCGCTTCGCCGAGCGCGCGCGACGCGATGAACGGCAACCCCGGCGCGGATGCCGTCATGTCGATCACGCGCACGTCGTTCAACAGCGCCGGCAGCGCATCGCGCACATAGGCGAACGTCACGCAGTCGATCGCCGCGCAATCGGCTTCGCCGGCGCCGAGCGCACGCAGCACGTTCAGATGCGAACCGAACGACGTGACCGAACCGAAGAACCGGCCGTCGTGCGCATGCGGTGCCACCGCGTGTCGGAACGCGTTCATCCCGCTGTGCGAATCCGCTCCGTTGCACGCCGCACGCAGGCCGCGACACGCGGCGAGCGTCGTCACGCCGCCGGCATGTACGCGCGCCGACACGACGAGCACGCTGCGATACTCGGCGCCGCTGCAGCCGTCGGCGTCGAAAGCGGGCGTCGCGATCAGTTGCACCGCGTCGCGCAGCCCGAGCATCCGATAGGGAAACCCGCAAGTCTGCGACAGCAGCAGATCGCCGCGCCGCCATAGCGCGAGCAGATCGCCGAACGGTTCGTGCAGCACGCGGACGTCGGCCGGGCCACCGGCCTTCGCGAAGGCGTCGAGCGCATCGCGCAGCAATGCAAGCCACAGCGCAGCGTGGTGTGGCGTCACGTTATACATCGGCAGTGCGGCGGTCCATTGGCTCATGCGGGCATTCTACGCACACCGATACGTCGCGAGACTACGTGCGATCCCGAATTTCGATGCACGGGGTGCATTTGCAGGTGCATCCCGCGCGCGGAGCGCGGCCGCGGTGCGAAGCTTTGCGCGCTTGCCGCGATAAGCAAATGCAAATCGATTGGTTGGCCACGCAACGTTCGCCGCGTTACGTTCGGAACCTTGCGGACGCGCGCTCGCGCACCACGGCGGTGCACGACGACGTTGTCCCGTTCCGTCCTTCCGATGATTTCGTTCGGCCGCCCGGGCCGCGCCATCGCGCGCAGCCGGCTTCGCGGCCGCTGCGCTTCAGCACCATGGCCGAATATTTCGACGTCGACCACGCGCGCGCGATTGCCGCGCTCCGCACACGTTTCACTGCCCGCACGGAATGGCCGACCTGGCTGCTGATCGTGGCCGTCTACGGCGGCTGGCTCGCGGTGCTGCTCGCCGTGCGCGCGCACGCGCTGTCGCTCGCGGCCGCGACGCCGCCGCTGATCCTGCTCGGCGCATGGCATCTGTCGCTGCAGCACGAACTGCTGCACGGCCATCCGACGCGTTCGATCCATGTGAACAAACTGCTCGGCTATCCGCCGCTCACGGTCTGGTATCCGTATACGGTCTATCGCGAGACGCATCTGCGTCATCATCGCGACGACGATCTCACCGTGCCGGGCATCGACCCCGAAACGAACTACGTGTCGCGCGCGTGCTGGGCGCGGTTGCCGCGCTGGCGCCGCGTGCTGTCGAGCGCACGCAATACGTTCGTCGGCAGGCTGCTGGTCGGGCCGCCGACGAGCGTCGCGGCGATGCTGGGCGACGCGTGCGCCGCGTTTCGGCGCGGCGAATGGCGCGATCTGCCGATGTGGGCGACCCACGTCGCATGCGTCGCGGCACTTCTCGTCTGGCTCGACCGCACGGTCGGCGTGCCGTGGTGGTACTACCTGGTTGCGGTCACGTGGCCCGCGCAGTCGCTCGCGATGATCCGCTCGCTCTACGAGCATCGCGCCGCGCGCCATCCGAAGGCGCGCATCGCGATCAACGAGGCCGGTTTCGCGATGCGGCTGCTGTACCTGAACAACAACTACCATCTCGTCCATCACGATCTGCCGGCGCTGCCGTGGTACGACCTGCCGCGCGCCTACCGGATGCGGCGCGACGCGTACCGGCAAAAGTGTGACGGATTCGTGATCCGCCGCGGCTATGCCGAACTGTTGCTGCGCCACGCGTGGCGGCCGACCGATGCGCCGGTCCATCCGTTCGATCAGGGCACGGCGTCGCTGTCGACGGGCAGTGGCGCCCGAATCGCGGCCGTCGACGGGTATCTGCAGATCAGCACGTAAGCGCAGTCGGGAATTGTCAATTTCGGCGGCAGCGCCCAGAATGACGGCACCTCGTCGCACCCGCCACGATCGGTCCGATCGCCTTCCACGCGCCGAGCCGCCATTCCCCGACGACAATGCAACCGAATACCCCGACCAGCGCGCCGCGCGCGATCGGCCAGGACTGGTCCGTTTCCGCCGTGACCGCCGGCTTTCTCGCGGTACTGATCTCGTACGCGGGCCCGCTCGCGATCTTCTTTCAGGCGGCGCAGGCCGCACATGCGTCCGACGCGATGGTCACGTCGTGGGTATGGGCGATCTCGATCGGCGCAGGTGTGTCGGGGCTGTTCGCGAGCTGGAAGCTGAAAGTACCGGTCGTCACCGCGTGGTCGGCGCCCGGCACGGCGCTGCTCGTCGGGCTGTTTCCGCAGCTGACGCTGAATCAGGCGGTCGGCGCGTACATCACGGCCGCGCTGATCATCCTGCTGATCGGCATCAGCGGCTACTTCGACCGGCTCGTGCGCCACATCCCGCGCGGCATCGCGTGCGGCATGATGGCCGGCATCCTGCTGCCGTTCGGCATGCACGCGTTCGCGGCGGCCTCCGCGCAGCCGGTGCTCGCGTTCGGGATGATCGCCGCGTACGTGATCTTCAAGCGGCTGCTGCCGCGCTACAGCATCGTGCTCGTGCTGCTGACGGGCGCCGCGCTCGCGATGCTGCTCGGGATGACGCATCCTACGCTCGGGTCGCCGAGCATCGCGCGGCCCGTGTTCATCGCGCCCGAATGGACGCTCGGCACGACGCTGAGCCTCGCGCTGCCGCTCGTCGTCGTCAGCCTGACGGGCCAGTTCCTGCCGGGGATGACGATCCTGCGCGTGTCCGGCTATCGGACGCCCGCTCGCCCGATCATCACCGCGACGAGCATCATGTCGCTCGTCGTCGCGTGCTTCGGCGGCATCACGATCGTCGTCGCGGCGATCACGGCCGCACTGTGCACCGGCAAGGACGCGCACGAGGATCCGGACCGCCGCTACGTCGCCGGCATCGCGAACGGCGTGATCTATCTGATCGCCGGGATTTTCGCGGGCTCGATCGTCGCGGTGTTCTTCGCGCTGCCGAAGGCGTTCGTCGCGATTCTCGCCGGGCTTGCGCTGATCGGCGCGATCGGCGCGAACGTGCACGGCATCTTCGAGGACGAAAGCCATCGCGAGGCATCGCTGATCACGTTTCTCGCGACGGCGTCAGGGATGACGTGGCTCGGGCTCGGCTCCGCGTTCTGGGGGATCGTGATCGGCTCGCTGTCGTATGCGGTGCTGAACCGCATGCGCCGATAGGCCCGCGCCGCCGCATCGATACGGGCGGCACGGGTTGCCTTACGTGCGCGCTGCCTGCGCTCGCGCATGCATATGCAGCAGCGCCGCGAGCGCATCGGCCGGCATCGTCGTGCCGAAGCGCCGCTCCGAACCGCGTTCGACGTCGATCCGGCCCGCGTTGTGCACGTCGTATAAATCGACGATCAGTTCCGCATGACGCGCGCTGAGCCCCGCGCGCAACAGCGTCGGCGTCCAAGCGTCGCGCGGTAGCGGATGCGCGGCGATGTCGCGTGCGGCCGCCGCGCCGAGCGCCGCCGCAATGTCACGCACACTGACACGGCACGGCCCTTCGACGCTGACGATGCGCAGCGTGCTCGCCGGCGCGTCGGGTTCGGTCAGCAATTGCGCGGCGATCTCGCCGACGTCCGGTGCCCAGACCGCCGGAAACATGCGATCGACCGGATGATGCAGGCTCGGCAGCGCGCCGGTCGCGAGCGCCACCGGCAGCATGCGCGCCCAGTTCTGCAGATGCTCGGCCGAGCGCAGCAGCGTCAGTTGCGTCGGAACCGTTTTCAGTCGCGCCTCGAAATCGCGGAACACGCGCGTGATGCCGGTGTTGCCCTCGAGTTCCGCACCATAGTCGGACAGTGCCAGCAGCACGTCGGGCGGATGCGCGCCGAGCGCCTCCACGGCGACCTCGATCGTGCGCGCCATCGTCGCGGCCGGATCGGCGTCGCGCGTCGGCACCGGACACAGCATCTGCACCGCATGCGCACCGTCGAGCGCGGCGGCCACCGCGCGCGGATCGGCGAGATCCGCGATCGCGACATCGCAGCCGAGTTGCGCGAAGCGCTCGCGGTCGCGCGAATCGCGCAGCACCGCACGCACCGGATGGCCGGCCGCCCGCAGCGCCGTTACCGTCGCCTGGCCGACATGGCCCGATGCACCGAAGATCACGAACATGTTTCGCTCCTGTCGTGAGAAGATGCGGCGATTGTCGGGCCGCGCGGCGCGCGTGGCGCGCATGAACGGATGATCACGACAGGAAAGGATGACGATGTCGGATGCGGATCGTCGCAGCGGGCGGCGCGGCGGCGAAGCCCGAAGCCGTCCGCCGGCCGCGCCGAACGCTACCGTTGCGGCGCGTTCGCTTCCGCGGCTTCTTCGCCGCCGCGATCGCCGACGAGCCGCAACGTCGTCGCGCGCACGCCCGATCGCGCGATTTCCGCGGGCGTCGCGCCGAGCACGCGGTTCATCCAGTTCGCCATATGGCTCTGATGCGCAAAGCCGGCTTCGAGCGCGATCTGACTGAGGGTGAGCCGCCCTTCGAGCAGCAGCGCCTTCGCGCGCTCGACGCGCCGGCGCACCACGTACTGATGCACGGGCATCCCGATCGTCTCGCGAAACAGCACCTTGAAGTGCGGCACGCTGATCGACACGAGCGCCGCGAGTTCGGTCAGTGTCAGACGACGGTCCAGATGCGCGTCGACATAGTCGATGACACGTGCGGCCGCCTGCGGCGACAGCATCCGGCGCCGCTCGCGAAACTGCGGCTGCGCATCGACCAGCCGCGCGACGAGCGCAGTGCACAGGCTCTCCGCGTACAGCGGATCCGACGCATCTTCCGCTTCGAGTTCAGCCGCCATGGCCCACGCGATGTGCTGTAGCCGCGGATCGCGCACCTGCATCCGGCGGCGGATCTGCGCGCGCGACGGCGTCAGTTCGAGCTGCTCGGCCGTGCGGCGCACGAATGCGTCGTCGAGCGTGATGTGCAGGATCCGGCAGTCGGCGCTGTCCGTCCACCGGCCGGGCAGCCCGGCCGGAATCACGTCGATGTCGCCGTGCGCCTGAATGCGCGACATGCGCTGACCGTCGCACGCGCAATCAGCGCGCACCGGTGCGCCGACATGCACGCCGATCCGGTGATGATCCGCCGCCGGAATCCGGTACGTGCCCGCGCGAATGCCGAGCAGCGCGGCGCCGAAACCGCGCCAGCCGCGGCCGCGGCTCGAGCGCAGGTTGACCGGCACGCCGTCGTCCGGCGCTGCCGTGTGGATCGGGTCGCTCATGGCGGCTCTCCCGGGAACGGATGTCGATCGCGCATTGTGACGCGTTTTCGGAACGCGTGCCGGCCCTGCACGGCCCGCTCGGCGCGCGCCGAAAAAAATCATCCGTTTCTGCTCGGAGCATCCACGCGTGCGCGCGAGCGCGCGCGGTGCCGCTTACGATCGCGGCATCCGGCATCCGGCATCCGGCATCCGGCATCCAAGGAGAGCGTCATGCGTGAATGTTGCCTGTCCCGCGCCGCCTGTGCGACACGATCGCGCGCCGCCGCGCCGCGCATCGGCGGCCCGCTTGCGGGGATCGGTAAATGGTGTGCGCGCGTCGTCGGCTGGCATCGGCTCGAACGGCTGCTTGCATCGATCCCCGATAGCAACGACGACTTCGGCCTCGGCTGACACGGAACCCGCGCCGCCGCCCGCCCGTCATTTGCGTCGCCGCTCGTGCGACGCGCTCGTCGCGCCGTCGATCACCGGCGCGCCCTGCCGGATCAGGAAATCGCGGAACAGCCCTGTCACCTGCGAGATGCGGCGATCGGCAACCGTGACCACGTACCACTCGCGCTCGATCGGGTTGCCCGGAAACGGCAACTGCTTGAGCAGCCCCGTACGCAGTTCGAGCGCGCATGCATGCAGCGACAGGAACGCGACGCCGAGGCCCGCCTCGGCCATCTGCTTGATCGCTTCGTTGCTCGACAGTTCGGAGCCCACATGGAAGCGGTAGCCGGAGGTCTTGAACAGGCTCTCGACCGTCGAGCGCGTGCCCGCGCCACGCTCGCGCACGAGCAGGTGCGCCGATTCGAGATCCTTCAGCGCGACGCGCTTGCGCTGCATCAGCGGATGATCGGGCGACGCGACGAACACCATCGGATGCTTCGCGAATTCGACCGCATGCGTGCGCAGCTCCTTCGGTGCGCTGCCCATCACCGCGAGATCGATTTCATGCGTCGCGAGCATCCGGATGATGTCGTCGCGGTTGCCGACCTTGAAGTACGTCTTCACGTGCGGCCGCGTCGCAGTGAATTTCACGAGCAACGGCGGAATCAGGTATTCAGCCGTCGTGATCGCGCCGATCCGCAGCGTGCCGCCTAGATCGCCGGTCAGCGCGGCGACTTCGTCGCCGGCTTCGCTCCACAGATGCAGGATCTCGCGTGCATAGCGCGCGACGATCTCGCCGGCCGCCGTCAGCTGCACACCGCGCCCCACGCGCTGCAGCAAGGCGGCGCCGACCGCCTCCTCGAGCAGCCGCACCTGCAGCGACACGGCCGGCTGCGTGAGGTTCAGTTCTTCGGCCGCGCGCGACACGCTGCCGAGCCGCGCAATCATGTCGAGCGCCTTCAGCTGCCGGAACGTCGCGGTCTTTCCTATAAGTGAATACATATGAGTCGCTTATAAACATTGAATTGTTCGATGGGTTGCCAAACTATATCGTCGGTTCCTGAGCAATGTCATCCCGATATTCATCATCGGCAGGAGCCCGAACATGGACAACACCACGCCTCTCGTTGCCGCGCCCGCCGCACCGCGTGTGCCGCGCATCGTCATCGTCGGCGGCGGCGCCGGCGGCCTGCATCTCGCGACGCGCCTCGGCGACACGATCGGCCGCCGCGGCCACGCCGAAGTCGTACTCGTCGACCGCTATCCGACGCACTTCTGGAAGCCGCTGCTGCACGAAGCGGCATCGGGCCATCGCGATCCGGCGTCGCACACGATCGAATATGCGGCGCAGGCGAAGCGGCACGGCTTCCGCTTCGTGCAGGGCGCGCTGCAACGCGTCGATCGCGCGGTGCGCATCGCGACGATCGGCGCGGTGCACGACGCGGACGGCACCGAAATCCTGCCGGCGCGCACGCTCGCCTACGACGATCTGGTGCTCGCGGTCGGCAGCGTGACGAACTTCTTCGGCGTGCCGGGCGCGGCGCGCCATGCACTGCCGCTCGAAAACCTCGATCAGGCCGAAGACTTCCGCCGCAAGTTTCTCGCGGCCTGCACGAAGGCGAACCATCGCGCCGAGCAGCAGCCGGCGCAGCCTGCCGCGCCGGTCAGCATCAGCGTGATCGGCGCGGGCGCGACGGGCGTCGAACTCGCGGCCGCGCTGTGTCACGCGGTCCAGCAGCTGACGACGTATCGGTTCAAGGCGCTCGACGCCGCGCGCGACGTGCGTATCCGTCTGATCGAAGGCGCGCCGCGCATTCTGCCGGCGCTCGATGCACGGCTGTCGGACAAGATGCACGCGCAGCTGCGCGCGCTGAACGTCGACGTGCTGACCGATACGCGCGTCGCCGAAGTCGGCGCCGATGCGGTGACGATCGCGAGCGGCGAACGGCTCGCGAGCGACATCACGATCTGGGCCGCCGGCGTCGCGGGGCCCGCGATCCTGCGCGAACTCGACGGCATCGCACTCAACCGGTCGAATCAGGTGATCGTTACCGATACGCTGCAAACGCCCGACGATCCGCACGTGTACGCGTTCGGCGACTGCGCCGCGTGTCCGTCGAACGGCGCAAGCGGCTGTCTGCCGCCGCGCGCGCAGGTTGCGCATCAGCAGGCCGTCTATCTGAGCCAGGCATTCGCGCGCCGCATCGCCGGCAAGCCGGTCGCCGGCTTCACGTTCCGCGATGCCGGCACGGTCGTGTCGCTCGGACATGCAGGCGCCGTCTATCAGGCCGAACTCGGCGTGCGCTCGCGTTCGCTGATCGTCGACGGGCTCGCCGCGATCGGGCTGTACAAGTTCCTGTATCGCAAGCACCTGTTCAGCGTGTACGGCATCAAGCGCGCACTGTTCCAGTCGCTGAGCCACTGGCTGCAAAGCCGCAATCAGCCGTCGATCAAGCTGCACTGAGGCGCCGACGTGCGCGATGCGAAAAAAGCGGCGTACCGCGACTGTCGCACGGTACGCCGCCTTTTTTTCGCATGGCGAATTCCCCACCCCGTTGCCATGCACGATTCGCGTGCATCACATTGAACCCCGTCAATGCGATGCACGACGCGGTCGCACACGCGATTCGGCCGCATGGCACGCGGGCATTGCGTTTGCCCGGCATTCATTAGCCGAACCCTATGAGTCGGGTAAAAAGATTAATTGGTTGGGCGTTTCGGTTCGACGCTAAGGTGTTCGGCATTCCCGTCAGCGAACGGACCGTCACGTCTCTGGAGAGGAATCATCGTGGTCATCGAAGCCATCGTCACCCGACTCGACGCCGCATTCGAACAAATCGAAGCGACACCCGATTCGCGCGAAGCGCGTCATCAGCGCGATGCCATCATCCAGTGGCTCGACAGTGCATCGGAGCACGGCTATCGGCTCGGGCTCGTCACGACGCTACCGGCCGCGCGACTCAGCGACATGTTCGAAGGTCAGTTCGGGCGTGCGAATCTCGACCGCTTCTCGGTCGTGGTCAGCGACGCGGATCAGCCCGATCGCGCCGCGAACCAGCATCCGTTCGACGTCGCGCTGCAGGCGCTCGGCGTGCCGCCCGAGCGTGCCGCCGCCCTCGCGAGCAGCGAACCGGAACGCCGCGAAGCCGAGAATTTCGGGCTGTCGCATTGCATGCGCATCACCGACACCGTGCGCGCGATCGCGCCGGCCGGCGTGCACTGAGCACGCCGCCGAGGTCGGTCGTCACGCGGCGTGCACGCCGCACCGACTCCGCTTCATCCCGCCATCAGGACGACGCGCCGCCGTGCGCAGCAGCAGGTGCGGCCGCGTCCGTCGACGTCGCGTTTTGTACCATCGCGACACCCAAGCCGAGATTCAACACGGCGATGACGACCGCGGCCGCGATTGCGGTCCAGCGCATCGCCGGACGCGTGACGAACTCGCCCATGATGTCGCGGCGCGCGGTGAAGTAGACGAGCGCGGCCATCGGCACCGGCAGCACGAACGACAGCACGACCTGACTGATCAGCAACGCCTGCGTCGCGTCGACACCGAGCCCGACGACGATGAAGGCGGGCACCATCGTCACGAGCCGCCGCAGCCACACCGGCATCCGGAAGCCGACGAAGCCCTGCATGATCATCTGTCCGGCGAGCGTGCCAACCGCCGAACTTGAAATGCCGGAGCTCATCAGCGACACGAGAAAGAATGCGGCGGCCGTCGTGCCGAGCAGCGGCGTCAGCGTGTGATACGCGGTCTCGATCTCCGCGACGTCGCTGAAGCCCGCATGAAACGCGGCGCTCGCCATGATCACCATCGCCATGTTGATCGCGCCGGCCAGCGACAGCGCGACGATCACCTCGAGGTTCGAATAGCGCACCAGCAGCCGGCGCTGCGCCGCATCGAGCCCCGGCACGCGGCGCTGCGTGAGCCCCGAGTGCAGATAAAGCGCGTGCGGCATCACCGTCGCGCCGACGATCCCGACCGACACGAGCAGCGCGTCGCCGCGCGGCATCTGCGGCATGACCGCGTGCATCGCGACCTGCGCCCAGTCCACCGGCGCGATAAACATCTCCGCGAGATAGCAGAGCCCGATCAGGCCGACCAGCGCGCCGACCATGATCTCCATCGGCCGAAAACCGTTCCGGTCCAACAGCAGGATCGCGTACGTGACGACTGCGACGACGAACATCCCGACGATCAGCGGCAGCTCGAACAGCAGCGCGAGCGCGATCGCGCCGCCGAGGAATTCCGCGAGATCGGTCGCCATCGCCGCCAGTTCGCTGACGATCCACATCGCATAGACGATCGGCCGCGGGAAATGCTCGGCGCACAGCTCCGCGAGGTTGCGGCCCGTCACGATGCCGAGCTTCGCCGACAGCGACTGAAACAGCATCGCGATCACGTTCGCGAGCAGCACGACCCACAGCAGCGCATAGCCGAACTGCGCGCCCGCACGAATGTTGGTCGCGAAATTGCCGGGGTCCATATACGCGACCGACGCGATCACGGCCGGCCCCGCGAACAGGAACAACGTGCCGGGGCCGCGCCGCCTGCCGGCGAACACGTCGCGGATGCCCGACGCAGTGCGCTCGGTCAGTGGATTACGGCCGACAGTCGACATCGTCCCTCCTGCAGGAATGGGTGGCGGCACGCGGCGGCCGCGAACGGGCACTGACGATGCGCCGGAAATGCAAGGCACTTGAAAAATCCGCCGCGGAAGGCATGACAGCGCGACGACGTAGCGACGGCAGTGCCGCGCGGCGCGCATCGACGGGCGTCGTAAAGCAGCGGCATTCGTCCCCCTTCGCGACTTCCGCCCGCGACGCACCGTGCGCCGCGCTCCGATACGGTTCGGCAGCGGTGACGACTGCTGCCCGAGCCCGCGTCGGCGCATCGTTGTCACGCGAGCATTCCGTATGCCCGCTCGCAACGGGACCGCTTCGTGCTGCATCGGCGTCGCGAAACGCGTGGACCACTCACACGGAGATGCCATGTTCATTCACAACACCCGACTGCAGTACACGGTGCGTGTCGACGCACCGAACCCCGGTCTCGCCAATCTGCTGCTCGAACAGTTCGGCGGGCCGCAGGGCGAACTCGCCGCCGCGATGCGCTACTTCACGCAGGCGATCACCGAGGAAGATCCGGGCCGCAAGGACATGCTGTTCGACATCGCGACCGAAGAGCTGAGCCACCTCGAAGTGATCGGCTCGCTCGTCGCGATGCTGAACCGCGGCGCGAAGGGCGAACTGGCGGAAGCGGTCGACGAGCAGGCCGAGCTGTACCGCAAGCTGAACGGCGCGGGCAACGACAGCCACGTGACGCAGCTGCTGTACGGCGCCGGCTCGCCGCTGACGAACTCGGGCGCGGTGCCGTGGAGCGCCGCGTACATCGACACGATCGGCGAGCCGACGGCCGACCTGCGCTCGAACATCGCGGCCGAGGCGCGCGCGAAGATCATCTACGAACGGCTGATCAACGTGACCGACGATCCGAACGTGCGCGACGCGCTCGGCTTTCTGATGACGCGCGAGGTCTCGCACCAGAAGTCGTTCGAGAAGGCGCTGTATGCGATCGATGCGAACTTCCCGCCCGGCAAGCTGCCGCCGATGGAGCCGTACGATCGCGTGTACTTCCGGATGCAGCCGGACGCCGAACCGCTGATCGGACCGTGGAACCACGGCGGCGATCTGGAAGTGCGGCCGGCCGAGCCGGCGGTGGACGGCGGCACCGGCATCGCGGAAGGCATGCTCGAAGCGCAGCAGGCCGAGGCGATCGACGCGCTCGCGCAGCGACTGCGTTCGGACCCGAACTGCGACCCGACGACCGGTGCCGAGCTCGGCGCCGGTGCGCCGGTCGAGCAGTCGCCGGACGCCGACAAGCCCGAGCGCAGCTGACACGTGCACCGGGCGGACGGGCCGCGCGTGCGGCCGTCCGCCGGCACGCGGCGCGGAGCCCTCCGTCATGGTGATCCATCACCTGAACTGCATCTCGACGTGCCCGCTCTGCGGGCGCCTGATGAACGGCAGTCGGCACGGCATCTTCGAACGCGGCTCGCTCGCATGCCACTGCGTATTGATCGAGACGCGCGATTCGCTGGTGCTCGTCGATACCGGCTTCGGCTTGCGCGACGTCGCCGATCCGCGCTCGCGTCTCAGCCGGTTCTTTCTCGGGCTCGTGAGTCCCGCGTTTCGCGAGGAAATGACCGCGATCCGGCAGATCGAACGGCTCGGCTACGATCCGCGCGACGTCCGCCATATCGTGCTGAGCCATCTCGACTTCGATCACGCGGGCGGCCTCGACGATTTTCCCGAGGCGACCGTGCATCTGCTCGAAACCGAGCGCGCGTATGCGGCCGCGCAGCGCACCTGGATGGACCGACAGCGCTTCCGTCCGCAGCAGTGGTCGACGTCCGGCAAGTGGCGCACGTATCCGGACGGCGGCGAGACCTGGCAGGGCTTCGCGGGCGTGAAGGCGCTCGCGGGCCTGCCGCCGTCGATTCTGCTCGTCCCGCTGCGCGGCCATACGCTCGGGCATGCCGGCATTGCGATCGAAACCGCGCACGGCTGGCTGCTGAACGCGGCCGACGCGTACTTCGACGCGCGCGAGATGAACGCGAATCCGCAATGCCATGTCGGCTTGCGGATGTATCAGTGGATGCTGGAGAAGGACCGCCGCGCGCGGCTCGCGAATCAGGCTGCGTTGCGCGCGCTCGCGCAGCGCCGCAACGGCGTGCTGGTGTTCAGCAGTCACGATCCGTCCGAGTTCGAACGGCTCGCGGATCGCGCGGCGGACGTGCCGGCCGGCGTACCCGCGTCGCGGCACGACGTGTGAAGTATCGGTACGACGTGAGGCGAAAAAAAACGGCGCAGCGCGGGTGTGACGCCGCGTGCGCCGAACGGGAGCCGCGCCGGCCGGCGACAGGCCGGCGGGCCGAGACCGGGCGGTAGGACCGCCGCTCAGTAGTCGAGGGCGGGCGACGGCGCCGGCGCCGCGCTTTCGTCCTTCGGCGCGTCGGCGACGGTCGCGTCCGTCGTCAGGATCAGGCCGGCGATCGACGCGGCGTTCTGCAGCGCGGTGCGCGTGACCTTGGTCGGATCGACGACGCCCGCTTCGACGAGATCGCCATACTCGCCGGTCGCCGCGTTGTAGCCGAAGTTGCCCTTGCCTTCGAGCACCTTCGCGATCACGACCGACGGCTCTTCGCCCGCGTTCGACACGATCACGCGCAGCGGCGCTTCGAGCGCGCGCAGCACAATCCGGATGCCGGCGTCCTGGTCGGCATTCGCGCCCTTGATGTCGGCGAGCGCCGCGCGTGCGCGCAGCAGCGCGACGCCGCCGCCCGGCACGATCCCTTCCTCGACGGCCGCGCGCGTCGCATGCAGCGCATCGTCGACGCGATCCTTCTTTTCCTTCATTTCGACTTCGGTGGCCGCGCCGACCTTGATCACCGCGACGCCGCCCGCGAGCTTCGCGACGCGCTCCTGCAGCTTCTCGCGATCGTAGTCGCTCGTCGCTTCGTCGATCTGCACGCGGATTGCCTTCACGCGCGCGTCGATGCGCGCCGGATCGCCCGCGCCGTCGATGATGATCGTGTCGTCCTTGCGCACCTCGACGCGCTTCGCGCGGCCGAGATCCTCGAGCGTAGCCTTCTCGAGCTGCTTGCCGGTTTCCTCGGAGATCACGGTCGCGCCGGTGAGGATCGCGATGTCCTCGAGCATCGCCTTGCGGCGATCGCCGAAGCCCGGCGCCTTCACCGCGGCGACCTTCAGGATGCCGCGCATCGCGTTGACGACGAGCGTCGCGAGCGCTTCGCCGTCGACGTCCTCGGCGACGATCAGCAGCGGCTTGCCGGCCTTCGATGCGGCCTCGAGGATCGGCAGCAGATCGCGGATGCTCGAGATCTTCTTGTCATGCAGCAGGATCAGCGGGTCGTCGAGATAGGCGGCCTGCTTCTCCGGATCGTTGATAAAGTACGGGCTCACGTAGCCGCGATCGAACTGCATCCCTTCGACGACTTCGAGCTCGTTCTCGAGCGACTTGCCGTCCTCGACGGTGATCACGCCTTCCTTGCCGACGCGCTCCATCGCGTCCGCGATGATCTTGCCGATCGCTTCGTCCGAGTTCGCCGAGATCGCGCCGACCTGCGCGATTTCCTTGTTCGTCGCGATCGGACGCGACAGCTTGCGCAGCTCGTCGAGCACCGCGCCGACCGCCTTGTCGATGCCGCGCTTCAGGTCCATCGGGTTGATGCCGGCCGCGACGTGCTTCATCCCTTCCTGCACGATCGCCTGCGCGAGCACGGTCGCGGTCGTCGTACCGTCGCCGGCGACGTCGGCCGTCTTCGACGCGACCTGCTTGACCACCTGCGCGCCCATGTTCTCGAAGCGGTCCTTCAGCTCGATTTCCTTCGCGACCGACACGCCGTCCTTCGTGATCGTCGGCGCGCCGAAGCTGCGCTCGATCAGTACGTTGCGGCCCTTCGGGCCCAGCGTCACCTTCACCGCATCGGCGAGTACGTTCACGCCCTTCACGATCCGGCTACGCGCGCCGTCGTGGAACTTCACGTCTTTTGCTGCCATGTTGTTGCTCCGGATAATGTTGTTGTACGAAATGCCGCGCGCTCCGGCTGCGCGCCGTGCGCCGCGGTCGAATCGGGGGATCAGGCCGCCTTGCGTGCGGCGGACGCTTCAGGTTCGAGTACGCCCATCACGTCCTCTTCGCGCATCACGAGCAGTTCCTCGCCGTCCACCTTCACGGTCTGGCCTGCATATTTGCCGAAGAGAACCTGGTCGCCGACCTTCAATTGCAGCGGGCGCTGCGAGCCGTCCTGGAGCAGCCGGCCGCTGCCGACTGCGATGACTTCGCCCTGCTCGGGCTTTTCCGCGGCGGAGTCGGGAATCACGATGCCCGAGGCCGTCGTCCGCTGCTGTTCGATTCGCTTGACGATAACCCGGTCGTAGAGGGGACGAATCTGCATTTTCATCTCCTGAGCGATGAGATCACCAAAAGGAATCCGACCGCGCACGCGGGCGCGCATGGCTCGCGTGCGGTCGTGCCGTCGATTGGCGGAAAGCGAAATAGTGGCGCCCGCCGCGCGCTTCAAGAGGCCGACGAATCGCGAATACGTAACAAAATGTTTCAGCGCAGCAGGATGCCGCGGACGTCGCCGAGGCGGTACACGGTGCGCGCCGCGCGGGCCACGCGACGCGGGCGCGGCACGATCGGCCGCGGCGCGATCGGACACGGCGGGCGGCGGCCGCCGTCGGCGTCGAGCGTGTCGTCGCGCTCGTCGAGCGCACGCCACAACCCGCCCTTCACGGGCCGGAACATCCACCGCAGGTAGCCCTTGCGCGCGGCCAGCTGCATCAGCTCGCCGCGATCGGGCGCGCCGTCGACGAGATGGTGCTCGGCCGGTGCGCCGCTGTCGTAGTCGCCGAATGCCTGGCGGCACGCGAGCGCTTCGGATGCCGGCGCGCCGATCTCGGTGCACGCGCGCCGCTCGATGCGTTCGAGCTCCCATGCGCCGAGCCGCCACGCGGCGTCGAGCAGCATCGCGTCGACCGCTTCGAACGCGTGCCACGCGCTGCCGATCTGGATCGCGCAGCCCGGCACGGGGCGCGGCGGTATCGCGATGCCCGGCAACTCGAGCGGCGTTTCGCGACGAAAGCCGTGCCAGTGCAGGATCGCGATCAGCGGCGTGTTCACGCGTGCCGCCGCCGTCACGGTCACCGCGTACAGCGGCAGCCGCATCGCGTCCATCTGCTCTTCCACGATGTCGAATAGATCCATGAAGCCTCCGTATGTGCTGGGTCGAAGAGCCTCTTGAAATTTGCGCTTGCCGATCTATTTTAGGTGTCGCTCGAGGCAGCCGCTGTTTGCGCGCTGCGTGTTTCGATCGGTGTGTCGACGAAGCGGTCGCGGACGGACGAACGGTCACGCGTCGTCCGGTTGCCGTTCGACGCGCGGCTCGATCGGAAGCCCGCGACGAGCCACGCCCGCCCTCTTCGCGTCGCAAGCCGACGCATCGTTCCTGCGCCGACGGCCGTGCGGCGCGCGCCCTCGCGCGTGCCGCGCTCGCGCCACGCGCCGAACGCAGCCCGATCGAACCGCGCACGTCGCTGCACCGCGCGCCGCCGCGTTCATTCCCGACGATCGAACCCGAGAGACGAACATGCTCAGCCCTCACGAATTCGCGACACTGATGCTGGTCCGTCATGCGCCCGATCAGCTCGATATGACCCGCGCCGAACTCGACACGTTGCTGGAACGCCAGCTCGTGATGCTCGAACATGCCGCCGGCGGTACGCGGCGCGCGCATCTGACCGCGCGCGGCCGCTCGCTGCTGGATGCGTTCGATCCGACGCCGCCGGCGCCCGCCCGCCGACGTCCGCCGCAGCTCGAAGTCAACGTGGCCGACGATGCGCCGCCGCCGCACGCACGCATCGCCGCGAACCCGGCCAACGACGGCGTATCGGAAAGCAGCGCCTGAGCGCGCCGCGCGCGCCGCAGGTACGGGCATAGGCACGCGGCAATATTTCCTTCAACGACTCAATTTCCAGGTCGTACCGTTTATTACAAATTGTTATTCCGTAATCGTGCGGTGCGTCTTATACTGCGAACGCGCCGTCCTCGTGCCAAGAGAAGGTGCTTTCGCCCCGGCCGCACAGCGATGCGGCCGGGGTATTTTTCGGCCTGCGGCCCGAGACGATACGCGTCCACCGGGCCCGCCTCGCCGAGCAAGCGCTCCAGGCACGTGAACGACCGCAACCGCGAGCCGCATTGCCCGGACCAGGCATGCCGCATGCTCGCGATCGGCCCATTCGACCGGTTCATTTGCCACCATGCGCACAACAACAAAGGCGACTGCGGGGATACCGGCGCCGACCGCGGGCGCGAAGCCCGTCTTCCAGCGTAGTGCCGTCTGGTTGCGGCTTGCATTCTCCGCCGTCGTGACCGTGTGCGTGCTCGTGCCCGCCGGTGCATTCGTGCTGGCCGAGCGTTATGCGGGCGACGCCGTCGCGCGGCACGAAGGCCTCGTGGCCGGCGACATCGCCGCGTCGGTCGATCGCATCCTCAACAGCCTGCGCTCGCGCCACGCGGACGCGCTCCCGCCGCTCGTCGGCCGGCCCTGCAGACAGATCTTCGCGCCGCTCGCGGAAGCCGAGACGCGGCTGCGCTATCTGCGCGCGATCGCGCTCGTCAACGGCGGGCGGCTGACCTGTTCGTCCGCGCTCGGCGCGATCGATGCGCCGCTCGACGCCTACGTGCGCGCACCGGCCGCCACGCCGGCCGCGGACGGCACGCGCATCACGCTGCTGCCCGAGACGCCGTATCAGCGCGGCATCCCCGTGCTCGCCGCGTTTCGCGCGACCGCGCGCGACGCCGGCGTGCTCTATCTGATCGAAGGCGACTACGTCGCCGACGCGCTCGCGCACAGCGGCAGCTACGGCGCCGAAAGCGCGACGCTCTCGATCGCGGGCGCGGGCCGCCTCGACCATCGCGGCCGCTTCGTCCCTGCATCGCGCGCCGTGCGGCCACGCGGCACCGCGATCGCGTCGCGCGCCTGGCCGTTCACGGTGTCGGTCGTTGCGTCTGCGCAGTACGTGTCGCAAGTCGAGCGCCGCTATCGGCTGCTGTTCGGCACGATCGCGCTGCTCGTCGACGCGCTCGTCGTCGCCGCCTACCTGATCGCGACGGCGCCGCGCCGGCTGCTGCTGAAGGCCGTCGGCGATGCACTGCGGCGCAACGAATTCCACGTCGTGTATCAGCCGGTCGTCGAGATCGAAACGCGCCGGACCGTCGGCGTCGAAGCGCTGCTGCGCTGGCATCACCCGAAGTGGGGGGCCATCAGCCCGACCGCGTTCGTGCCGCAGCTCGAGTCGAGCGCCGTGCTGCCGCGCGTGACCGAATACGTGCTGCGCACGGCCGTATCGGAGCTGACCGCGCTCGCACCCGCGATGCCGCTGCGCATCGCGATCAACGTCGCGCCGAAGGATCTCGAGCGCCCGCGCTTCATGTCGATCGTCGACGAGGCGATCCGGCGCCTGCCGCCGGGCTTCACGCTGGTTCTCGAAGTGACCGAGCGCGTGCTGCTCGAGAAAAATCCGCGGACGACCGCGATGTTCGCCGCGCTGCGCGCGAAGGGCGTGAAGTTCGCGATCGACGACTTCGGCACGCAGCACAGCAATCTTGACATGCTGACGCGCTTCCCGTTCGACTACGTGAAGATCGACCGCCAGTTCGTCGCGCAGCTCGACGGCGGCAGCGCGCGCCTGATCGAGGGCATCGCGGCGGTCGCGCACCACTACGGACTGAAGATCGTCGCGGAAGGCGTCGAAACGGAAGAGCAGCATCGCGCGCTGCATGCGGTCGGCATTCAGTATGCGCAGGGCTACCTCTATCAGCGGCCGCAACGCGCCGAGCATCTCAAGGACGGCCTCGTGCCCGCGCCGGCCTGAGCGGCGCATCGCGCACCGCGGCGCGCGGCACGGCATGCGGCATGCCGCGTGCGCAGGCGCTACAATCCGCCGCCTGGGCATCCATCGCGAGCGTGCGTTTTGACGGAGTTCGAGCAGGGTTTCATCCTCACCCGACACTGGCGTGACACGTCGGCCGGCGTCGAGGTCGAGTTCTGGCTGGCGACCGAACACGGGCCGCGCCGCGTGCGGCTGCGTCCGCAAGAAGCGGTCGCGTTCGTGCCCGCCGAACAGCAGCCGCTCGCCGAACGCGTACTCGCCGGCGAGCGCGACGCCGAGCTGCGCCCGCTCGCGCTGCGCGATTTCCGGCAGCGCGCGGTGGTCGGCCTGTACTGCCGACGCTACCGGCACCTCACCGCGCTGCAGAAGCGGCTCGCGGCAGCCGGCGTCGACGTCTACGAAGCCGACGTACAGCCGCCCGACCGCTACACGATGGAGCGCTTCATCACCGCACCGGTGCGGTTTCGCGGCCGGCACGGCGATGCGCGCACGCTCGTCGACGCGGAACTGAAAGCCGCGACCGACTATCGCCCCGCGCTGCGCTGCGTGTCGCTCGACATCGAAACGAGCGTCCACGGCGATCTCTATTCGATCGCGCTCGAAGGCTGCGGACAACGACAGGTGTTCATGCTCGGGCCGCCGAACGGCGACGCGGCCCAAGCGCGCGATTTCGATCTCGACTACTGCGACGACCGCGCGACGATGCTCGCGCGCCTCAACGACTGGTTCGACGCGCACGATCCCGACGCGATCATCGGCTGGAACCTCGTGCAGTTCGATCTGCGCGTGCTGCATGCGCATGCGGAGCAGCTCGGCGTGCCGCTGAAGCTCGGCCGCGGCGGCAGCGTGCTCGACTGGCGCGCGCACGGGCAGCAGCCCGATCATTTCTTCGCGGGCGCGGCCGGCCGGCTGATCCTCGACGGCATCGACATGCTGAAGTCCGCGACGTGGAGCTTCCCGTCGTTCAGCCTCGAATACGTCGCGCAGCAACTGCTCGGCGAAGGCAAGTCGATCGACAACCCGTATCAGCGGATGGACGAAATCCAGCGCCGCTTCGATCACGACAAGCCGGCGCTGGCGCGCTACAACCTGAAGGACTGCGAGCTGGTCACGCGCATTTTCGCGAAGGCCGACCTGCTGTCGTTCGCGCTCGAACGCGCGACGGTCACCGGGCTCGCGGCCGATCGCACCGGCGGCTCGGTCGCCGCGTTCACGCATCTGTATCTGCCGCGCATGCATCGGCTCGGCTACGTCGCGCCGAATCTCGGCGACGTGACCGGGCAGAACAGTCCCGGCGGCTTCGTGATGGATTCGCGGCCCGGCCTGTACGACTCGGTGCTCGTCTTCGACTACAAGAGCCTGTATCCGTCGATCATCCGCACGTTCCTGATCGATCCGGTCGGACTCATCGAGGGGCTCGCGCATCCCGACGACGACGCGTCGGTGCCCGGCTTTCTCGGCGCGCGCTTCTCGCGTACCGCGCACTGTCTGCCCGACATCGTGCGGCGCGTGTGGGAAGGCCGCGACGACGCGAAGCGCCAGCGCAACGCGCCGCTCTCGCAGGCGTTGAAGATCATCATGAACTCGTTCTACGGCGTGCTCGGCTCGACCGGCTGCCGGTTCTTCGATCCGCGTCTCGCGTCGTCGATCACGATGCGCGGCCACGAGATCATGCATCGCACGCGCGAACTGATCGAGGCGCAGGGCTTCGACGTCATCTACGGCGATACCGATTCGACCTTCGTCTGGCTCGGCCGCGCGCACGACGACGACGAAGCCGCGCGCAAGGGCCGTGCACTCGTCGCGCACGTGAACGGCTGGTGGCGCACGCACCTGCGCGAACGCTTCGGGCTCGACAGCGCGCTCGAGCTGCAATACGAACGGCATTACCGCCGCTTCCTGATGCCGACCGTGCGCGGTGCGGAAGAAGGCAGCAAGAAGCGCTATGCGGGACTCGCGGCCGCGGCCGACGGCAGCGAAGACCTCGTGTTCAAGGGACTCGAAACGGTCCGGACCGACTGGACGCCGCTCGCGCAGCAGTTCCAGCGCGAGCTGTATCGTCGCGTGTTCCGGCGCGAGCCCTATCGGGACTTCATCCGCGACTACGTGCAGCGCACGCTCGCCGGCGAATTCGACGCGCTGCTCGTCTATCGGAAGCGCGTGCGCCGGCCGCTGCGGGAATATCAGCGCAACGTGCCGCCGCACGTGCGCGCGGCGCGGATCGCCGACGAATTCAATCAGGCCAACGGCCGGCCGCTTCAATATCAGCGCGGCGGGTGGATCAGCTACGTGATGACGACGGCCGGGCCCGAGCCGCTCGAAGCGACGCACGCGCCGATCGACTACGGGTTCTATGTGAGCCGGCAGCTGCAGCCCGTCGCCGATGCGATCCTGCCGTTTCTGCGCGACGATTTCGAACGCGTCGTGTCGGGACAAGGGCAGCTGTTTCTCGAATGAACGCGCATCCGGCCAGCTAGAATAGCGACCTGCTGCGCGTTCCGCCGCAGCCGGAGGACACCAACATGACCGCACGTCGCGGCACCGCGGTCGCCATCGCACCCGGTTACGAAAGCACTCGCCTGTCGAAAGCCCGCAAAACGTTCAATGCGCTCGTCGAGCAAATCGACAAGCGACGCGAACGTCTCGCTGCGTGGGAAGCCGTGATGCCGGCGTTCCAGAAAAAGTTCGTCGACGGATTGCTGCCGCTCGAACGGACGTCGACCGCGCTGCGGACCAGGCTCGTCCATTTGCTCGACGACGCCTTTCTGAAAAAAGGACTGAGCAAGGCCGAGCAACGCATCCTTTCGGGGTTGATCGCCGACATGGCGCGCGATCTGCTCGACGTCAGCGACGACGCGCAGTTGAGCGTCATCTATAACCGGCACGGTGGGTCCGGCATCGACAGCGACGCGACGACCGATCGCCGCACGACGAACACGAAGCCGGAACCGACGCCGGGCGACGAGCCGATCGACGACCTCGACACGCTGTCGCCCGAAGAACTCGCCGCGCGCATACAGGCCGAACTCGACGAACAGTTCGAGCGCGACATGGCCAGCCACGCGGCCCGCGAAGCGCAGCGCGCCAAGCGCAGGAAAGCGCCGCGGCCATCCGCCGCGCAGGCGAAACGCGAAGCCGAGCAGGCGGCATCGAGCCGGTCCATCCGCGAGATCTATCGCAAGCTCGCCAGCGCGCTGCATCCCGATCGCGAAACGGATCCGCGCGAGCAGGCACGCAAGACCGTGCTGATGCAGCGCGTCAACGACGCTTATGCGAAAGGCAAGCTGCTGCAACTGCTCGAACTGCAGCTGGAGATCGAGCAGATCGATCAGCACGCGATCGACAGCTTCGGTGAAGAGCGGCTGGCGCGCTACAACGGCATCCTCGAGGAACAGCTGCGCGAGCTGGATCAGGAAATCCAGCACGTCGAAGCCGATTTCCGGCGCACCTACGGGATCGCGTCGTCGGTCAAGCTCGCGCCCGATACCGTCATGCGCGTGCTCGCGCGAGACATGGCCAGCGTGCAGCGCGGCATTCACGAGCTGAACGTGGCACTGCGGGCGTTCGCGGATCTCGACCACGTCAAGGACTGGCTGAAGGACGTGAAGCGCGGGCATCGGTTCGACCACTAGTCGTGGCGAGCGCGAATGCGCTGCGGTTTACCCGCGCATTCGACGTGCCGAGCGCCGCCGCAGCCTCCGCCTTCGCCTTCGCTTCCGCAGTCCCACCGGTCGGCAGAGCGCCGCGATTGCCTGACGTTTCCTGCCGACGAACCGCGCCTTAGCCGCTCCCGCGCGCACCCGCCGCGCCGCGCGCATCAGACGATATCGCGCATCAACTCCGCGAGCCGCTCGCGCAGCCACCGGTTCGCCTGATCCTGGTCCGCGCTGCGATGCCAGTAGCAGAAGTATTCGAGGCCCGGCATCTCGAACGGCAGTTCGAGAATGCGTGCCGGATAGCGCTGCAGCAGCCGCAGCGGCGCGGTCAGCGCGAGATCGCCGCGCATCGCGATCAGCGGCGCGACCATGTAGTGCTGCACACGCATCTGGATGTTCCGGCGCAGCCCGAGCCGCGTCAGCTCCGCATCGACGTGTCCGCTGCCCTTGCGGCGGCTCGACACGTGGATGTGCCCCATCGCGAGATAGTCGTCCATCGTCAGCGTGTCGCCCTTGAACGGGTGACCGTCGCGGATCATGCACGCATAGCGGTCGCGCACGAGCGACGCCTGATGCAGATGCGGATCGCCGAGCAGCGGCGCGTCGATCGCGATGTCGACGGTGCCGTTCGCGAGCGCGGTCGCAATCTCGCGGCGATCCATCGTGTAGCTGCGCACGTGCATGCCGGGCGCCTGCCGCTGCAGCAGTTCGCCGAGCGCGGGCAGCAGCAGCGCTTCGGTCAGGTCGCTCATGCTCAGCCGGAACACGCGCTCCGACGACGCCGGATCGAACACGTCGCCTTCATGCACGCTCGAATCGAGCAGCTGCAACGCCTCGCGCACGCGCCCGACGATGTTTTCCGCGAACGGCGTCGGCATCATTCCGGCCGGCGTGCTGACGAACAGCGGATCGTTCAGCGTCTTGCGCATCCGCGCGAGCGCATTGCTGACGGCAGGCTGCGTGAGGTTCAGCAGTTCGGCCGCACGCGTCAGGTTGCGCTTGTTGTAGATCGCGTCGAATACGACGAACAGGTTCAGATCAATCTTCGATAGGCGCATCGCGAAGCCTCCTCGCCGGCATCTTACGGCGCGCGCCGCCCGTTCGTCCATGTTCGTTCCCGCGGCGGCGCCGACGTGCGCGGCGCCGCCTGCGACGCTCAGCCGCGCGGCGGCGGCGTCAGGTACGGCGCACTCGCGCCGGGCACCGCTTGCTTGAGCTCCATCCGCGCGATCGACTGCAGATGCACTTCGTCCGGACCGTCGGCGAAGCGCAGCGCGCGGCCCCACGTCCAGTGATCGGCGAGCGGCGTGTCGGGGCTCAGCCCGGCCGCGCCGAACAGCTGCATCGCGCGGTCGCACACGTTCGTATGGACGGTCGGCACGAGCGCCTTGATCATCGAGATCTCCTTGCGCGCGGCCTTCGCGCCGACCTTGTCGATCATCCACGCGGCCTTCAGCACGAGCAGCCGCGCCTGGTCGATCTCGATGCGCGAGCGCGCGATCCACTCGCCGACCGTGCCGTGCCGGTTCAGCGGCTTGCCGAACGCTTCGCGCGCCTGCGCGCGGTCGATCATCAGTTCGAGCGCGAGCTCCGCCGCGCCGATCGAACGCATGCAGTGGTGGATGCGGCCCGGCCCGAGGCGCGCCTGCGCGAGCGCGAAACCGCTGCCTTCCTCGCCAAGCAGGTTGCGCGCGGGCACGCGCACGTTGTCGAACGTGATCTCGCAATGCCCTTCCGGTGCGTAGTGATTGACGACCGTGATGTTGCGCACGACCGTCACGCCCGGCGTATCGCGCGGCACGAGGATCATGCTCTGCTGGCGATGCGATTCGGCCGCGGGATCGGTCTTGCCCATCACGATGAAAATCGTGCAGTTCGGATGCGCGGCGTTCGTGATGAACCACTTGCGGCCGTTGATCACGTAGTCGTCGCCGTCGCGCACGATGCGCGTCGTGATGTTCGTCGCATCGGACGACGCGACGTCGGGCTCCGTCATCGCGAACGCCGAGCGGAGCTCGCCGCGCAGCAGCGGCAGCAGCCATTGCTCGCGCTGCTCGGGCGTCGCGAACATGTGCAGCAGCTCCATGTTGCCGGTGTCCGGCGCATTGCAGTTGAACACCTCGGACGCCCAGCCGACGCGCCCCATGATTTCGGCGAGCGGCGCGTACTCGAGGTTCGTCAGGCGCGTTCCCGGTTCGTCGTCCTTCAGATGCGGCAGGAACAGGTTCCACAGCCCTTCGGCCTTCGCGCGCGCCTTCAGGTCTTCCATGAACGACACCGGATACTGCCCCGCATGCACTTCGTCGTTCCATTGACGAATGCGCGGCACGATGTGCGCGTCCATGAATGCGCGCACGCGTTCGCGCAGTTCTTCCACTTTCGGGGTGTAGCCAAAGTCCATGATCGACTCCTCGAGATTCGGTGCTGCGTTCGGTTCAGAAGGCCGAGACACCGCCGTCGACGGCGACGGCCTGCCCGGTCAGATAGGTGTTTTCCTTCGCGCACAGCGACAGCATCGTCGCGACGATTTCTTCCGGGCGGCCGAGCCGCTTCATCGGCGAGCCCTGTGCGAGAAAGTCCTGCCGGTCGCCGATATCGCTGTCGGTAACCATCGGCGTCGTGCTGTAGAACGGGCACACCGCGTTCACGCGGATGCCGTGGCGCGCGTATTCGAGCGCGGCCGTTTTCGTGAGCCCGACCACCGCATGTTTCGACGCCGCATACGCGGCCAGCTTCGGCGCGCCGCCAAGCCCGGCCATCGACGCGACGTTCAGGATCACGCCTTCGCGCTGCGCGAGCATCTGCCGGATCTGATGCTTCATGCCGAAGAACACGCCCTTCGCGTTGACCGCGAAGCTCAGGTCGAGATCGGCTTCGTCGGTGTCGATCAGCGCCTTCATCGGGGGCGCGATGCCCGCGTTGTTCACGCCGACGTCGAGCCGCCCATAGCGCGCGACCGCCGCCTGCACGAGCGCGGCGACGTCGGCTTCGATGCGCACGTCGCAGCGCTGCGCGATCACGTCCGCGCCGGCCGCACGCAGCGGCGCGGCCACGCGCTCGAGCGCGTCCGCGTTCAGATCGCCGAGCGCGAGCCGCGCGCCCATCGCGGCCAGTTCGCTCGCAAGCCGCGCGCCGAAACCGCTCGCGGCGCCGGTGATCATCACCGCCTGACCGGCATAGCTGTCGATCTTCATCGCGCGCTCAGATCGTCAGCCCGCCGTCGACGACGATGCACTCGCCGTTCGTATAGCTCGCCGCGTCGGAGACCAGATACAGCACGGTGCCCGCCATCTCGCGCGGCTCGGCGTGGCGGCGCAGCGGGATCTTTGCTTTCCACGTCTCGTAGATGTCCTTGTCCTCGAACAGCGCGCCGGCGAACTTCGTCTTCGTGAGGCCCGGCAGCAGCGCGTTCACGCGGATGCCGAACGGCCCGCATTCCTTCGCGAACGCTTTCGTCATGTTGACGACCGCGGCCTTCGTGATCGAGTAGATGCCCTGCCGGTCGCCCGGCTGCAGTGCGTTCACCGACGCCGTGTTGACGATCGCACCGCCGCCCTGCGCCTTCATCATCTTGCCGGCCTCGACCGACATGAAGAAGTAGCCGCGGACGTTCACGTCGACCGTCTTCTCGTAGGCGGCGAGATCGGTATCGAGGATGTGCCCGAAATACGGGTTCGCGGCGGCGTTGTTCACGAGGATGTCGAGACGGCCGTGCTTGTTGCGGATCTGCTCGAACGTCGCGGCGATGTCCTCCATGCGCCCGACGTGGCACGTGAGCGCTTCTGCGCGGCCGCCCGCCGCGACGATCGCGTCGGCCACCGCGCGACAGTCGTCGAGCTTGCGGCTCGACACGATCACGTGCGCGCCCTGCTGCGCGAGCAGCTTCGCGATTTCCTCGCCGATGCCGCGGCTTGCGCCGGTCACCAGCGCGATCTTGCCGGTCAGGTCGAACAGGTTCGTTGCCATTGTCTTTCGCTCCTCCATTGAATGTCGTCAGGTCGTTGCGCGGCTCAGCGATGCGCGTCGATCACGCGGACCGCCTGCTCCGCGAGCCGCCCCGCCATCGCGCCGACGCGCAGCGCCTGCTCGTTCGACGCGTTGCCCTGCAGCGCGCGCGCCTTCACGCCCTGCGCGATGGCCGCGAGCCGGAAGAAGCTGAACGCGAGATAGAAATGCCAGTCGCGAATCGGCTCGATCCCGCGCAGCGCGCAGTAGCGCGCGACGATCTGCGCTTCGTCCGGCACGCCGAGCGCCGCGCGGTCCTGGCCCGCGAGCCCCGGAATATGGCCGTCCGCGGGCAGACGCAGGCACATGCAGAAATACGCGAGATCGGCGAGCGGATTGCCGAGCGTCGACAGTTCCCAATCGAGCACGGCCTTCACGCGATAGTCGTCGCGTTCGAACATCAGGTTGTCGAGCCGGAAATCGCCGTGAACGAGCGCGGGGCGGCCGGTATCGTCCGGGCAGGCGCGCGGCAGCCAGTCGATCAGCATCTCCATCGCGTCGAGGCGCTCCGTTTCCGCCGCCCGATACTGCTTCGTCCACACGCCGATCTGGCGTTCGAAATAGTTGCCGGGGCGGCCGTAGTCGCCGAGGCCGACCGCGTCGACGTCGACGTCGTGCAGCGCGGCCATCGTCCGCAGCACCGCGTCGTAGCAGGTTGAGCGATCGGCCTGCGCCAGTTCCGGCAGCGCCGGATTCCAGAAGATGCGGCCGTCCTCGTAGCTCATCACGTAGAACAGGCTGCCGATCACGTCGCGGTCCTCGCACAAGTGATACGGCCGCGCGACCGGTACCGCGGTGCGCGACAGCGCGCTCAGCACGCGGAACTCGCGGTCGACGGCGTGCGCGGACTTCAGCAGTTCGCCCGGCGGCTGCCGACGCAGCACGTAGCGGCCGCTCTTCGCGGTCAGCAGAAAGGTCGGGTTCGACTGGCCGCCGGCAAACTTCTCCGCGTCGACGGGCCCTTCGAAGCCCGGAACATGCCGTTCGAGATAACGCGCAAGGCGGCCAACGTCGAGTTGCTGGGTGGTGTTCGTCATCGTCGCGATCGTTCGTGAGTGCGTGTTCGGATCAGCCATAGGTCCGGAACGACTGTCGCTCCGGATCCTCCAGATGCGGGATCCCGTTGAACGACGCCAGATGGAACGCTTCGGCGTTGAAGAAAAACTGCGAAAGACTGCTGTTGCGGATCTGCAGGTTCAGCGCGATCGCGCTCGCGGGCGGCGCGGTCAGCACCTGCTGGATCGTCACCGCGATCGGCCCGCCGGAACTGACCGCGAGCACGCGCTTGCCGCCCGACTGCCGGATCGCCGCGCGCGCATCGGCCACGCGTTGCTGGAAGTGCGCCCAGCTTTCCGGCGCCGCCGGGCCGAGCCGGTCTTCCGTCCACAGCTGCAGCACCTGCTTGAACGCGCGGAAATGCTCGTGCATCGAGCCGGCCGCAAGCCGCGCGATCTCCGGGTAATCGCTGGCCGCCGCCGCGAACAGTCCGTGGAAGTCGTACTCGTTCAGGCCCGGATGGCGCTCGACCGGCATGTCGTCGCGCGCCATGCCGCGCAGGATCGCGTCGACCGTCTGCGCATGCCGCGTCATCGTCCCGCAGATCACGCGATCGAACGGCGCATGCCCGCGCGCGAAGTATTCGCCGAGCCAAACGCCCTGCTGCACGCCGACGTGGGACAGCCTGTCGTAGTCGTCGGTGCCGAACGACGCCTGCCCGTGCCGCACCAGAAAGAGTTCAGCCATCGCATGTCCCGCAGATCGAAACGGAAGGGCCAGCATAGCGAGCACGCCCGCATTTTCGAAATTTATTTTCTGAATCGTCCTGTATTCACGACGCGAATTGATGCGCGTCGAACGGCATCTTTGTCGTCGCACCCCGCCGAAGCGGCACACGAATTGCGACTGCAGACACTGTCATCTCGAATTCAAAGGAGGGGTGCGATGCTCGGTACGATCCTTATCGTCATACTGATTCTGCTGCTCATCGGAGCATTTCCTACATGGCCTCACAGCCGAAGCTGGGGCTATTGGCCGTCGGGAACGGTCGGGTTAATCGTCATCATCGTCGTGATACTGGTGTTGATGGGTCGTATATGAGCCGGGCGACGCGCATCGCGCGCAAATCGGCGCCTTACGCCGGCGCCGCCCGCGCGCGCCGCTCGCCGAACCGCGTGCGCTGCGAACGGCCCACCATGAATTCTTTACATCGGGCTGTCACGTCGTAAACGTTTCGCAGCACCTTCATCCGGGAGACCGATGCCCATACGCGTCGGTCTCCCACTTTTCATCCGCATCCGCACACCGCGTACTTCGCGACCGCGCTCCGCGCCGTCACTGCCTCGGTCCACTGACCGGACTCGCCGCTTCGCCACGGCCGCACACGACCGCACGCGCTTGCCGCTGCAGTGCGTCAAACCACGCGACAGGACCGTTGCGCGCACATCGACCACCACATTTTGTGCAATGCACGACCGAACCTGAGCAAAAAGTATCGGCCCGTCTTTCCTTTTGATGTGGTGAACCGCGTGCGCGCGTCCCACCATTGGCTCTGCCGTCGCCGACGGCAATCGAACAAGCACAATCAAGGAGACACGGGTGAACAAGATGCGAATCGTCGCAGCGGGCGTGCTGCTCGGCGCCTGTCTGCCGGGCATCGCCGCCGCGCAGGCGTGCAAGGTGCCGACTCTGCGCGTGCTCGCGCAGAAGAGTCTCGGTCTGTCCGTCATGGAAAAATCGCTGCCCGGCTACGAGAAGCAGAGCGGCACCAAGGTCGAGATCAGCTACTTCGGCGAGAACGATCGCCGCGCGAAATCGCGGCTCGACGCGTCGACCGGCGCGGGCTCGTATCAGGTCTACTACGTCGACGAGGCGAACGTCGCCGAATTCGCGTCGGCCGGCTGGATCGTGCCGCTCCTCAAGTACTACCCGAAGGAATACGACTACGACGATTTCCTGCCGGGCCGCCGCGCGGTCGCGAGCTACAAGGGCGTCGCATACTTCGCGCCGCTGATCGGCGGCGGCGACTTCCTGTTCTATCGCCGCGACATCCTCGACGCTGCACACATTCCGGTGCCGAAGACGCTCGACGAGCTCGTCGCCGCGGTGAAGAAGCTGAACGCGCCGCCGAAGCTGTACGGCTGGGTCGCGCGCGGCCAGCGCGGCTCGGGAATGAACGTGTGGCGCTGGGCGCCGTTCATGCTCGGGATGGGCGGCACGTGGACCGACAAGAGCGGGCAGCCCGCGTTCGACTCGCCGGCCGCAGTGAAGGCCACGCAGCTGTATAGCGAGCTGTTCAAGTACGCGCCGCCGGGCTCCGCGACCTACGACTGGAGCAACGCGCTCGAAGCGTTCCGCTCCGGCAAGGTCGCGTTCATGATCGAATCGACGCCGTTCGCGGACTGGATGGAGGATGCGAGCAAGTCGACGGTCGCGGGCAAGGTCGGCTATACGCGTCCGCCCGCGCCGCTGCCGTCGGCCGCCTACGGACACGGCTTCGCGATCTCGGCGCTCGGCGCGAAGGACGACTGCACGCGGATGGCGGCCGGCCGCTTCATCGCATGGGCGACCAGCAAGGAGCAGGAACAGGCGCGGCTGCGCAACGGCGTGTTCAGCGACTACAACCGCTCGAGCACGATCGCCAGCCCGTACTTCAAGCAGCACGTCGCGCCGCAGATCCAGGCCGGCCTGAACGACACGAACCCCGTCACGCAGGTGACGATCTGGCGCACGCCGCAGTGGCCCGACATCGGCGACAACCTCGGCATCGCGCTCGAACAGGTGTTCACCGGCACGCAGACCGACGTGCGCGGCACGCTCGACGACGCAACCCAGTACGCGAAGGATGCGCTCGAACATGGCACTCGCAAATGACGGCGCCGGCGCGCATGCGCTCGGCGTGACAACGGTCGCGCGCGCCGCGCGCGGCCGCACGCGGCGCGACCGCACGAGCCTGCCGTGGGTGTTCCTCGCGCCGACCCTCGTGCTGCTCGCGGTCCTGAGCCTCGTTCCGACGATCGCCGCGATCAATCTCGCGCTGCGCAATCGCGTGCTGCGCTACCCGGACAGCGAATACGTCGGGCTGCGCAATTTCCTCCGGCTCGCGTCCGACCGCCGCTTCGTCAATGCGATCGAGGTGTCGGCGCTGTGGGAGATCGTCACGGTAGCCGGCGCCGTGATCGTCGGGATCGCGCTCGCGGTGTTCATGTTCGAGCGCGTGCACGGACGCTGGCGGCGCATCGCGTCGCTCGTGCTGATCATGCCGGTGCTGCTGCCGCGCGTCTCGGCCGCGTTCATCTGGAAGTTCATGTATGCGCCGCTCACCGGGATCGTGAGCTGGCTGCTCGGCGCGCTCGGCATCGGCAACACCGCGTTCCTCGCCGATCCGCATCTCGCGCTGTACGCGGTCGCGCTCGTCGACGTGTGGCAGTGGGGGCTGTTCTTCGCGGTCGTGATCCTGAAGCTGCTGGAGACGCTGCCGCAGGAGCCGCTCGAAGCCGCGCGGCTCGACTATGCGACGACGTGGCAGGTGCACGCGTATATCGCGCTGCCGATGCTGAAGGCGCCGCTCGTGAGCCTGGTGTTCATCAAGATGGTCGAGTCGCTGCGTTCGTTCGACCTGATCTACGTGATGACCAAGGGCGGCCCCGGCATCGCGACCGAGACGCTGGACCTGTATGCGTATCAGCAGGGCATCGGCCTCGCCGGCAAGGTGTCGTATGCGTCGAGCATGGCCGTGCTGATGATGGTCGCGACCACGCTCGTCTTCACGCTCATCTGGAAGAGGGTCAACAAATGGGACGACTGACCGCCCGCGGCGGCATCGCCGCGCCGGCTCTCACCGTCGCGATCGGTGCCGCGATCCTGCTCGTCGCCGCGTTCCCGCTGTTCTGGGCCGTGCTGAATTCGCTGAAGCATCTGCTCGACATCGTGACGCCGACGCCGCGCTTCCTGTTCGTGCCGACGCTCGCGAACTACGAGCAGGTGCTGTCGAGCCCCGAAGTACTGATCGGGCTCGGCAACAGCATCGCGATCGTCGGCGCGGCCGTCGTGCTCGGCGCACTGCTCGGCGTGCCGGCCGCATATGCGATCGCCCGCTATCCGATACGCGGCAAGCGCGACATCCAGTTCTTCCTGCTGTCGCTGCGCTTTCTACCGCCGGTCGCGATCGCGGTGCCGCTGATCGCGATCTGGGTCGATCTCGGGCTGTACGACACGAAGCTGTCGATGATCGTCACGTACCTGCTCGTCACGCTGTCGACGATCACGTGGCTGTCGATTCCGGTGTTCCGCCGGCTGCCGCGCGAGATCGAGGAAGCGGCCGCGCTCGACGGCTACGGGCCGTACGCGGTGTTCTGGCATATCGCGCTGCCGGTGTGCGCGAGCACGCTGCTCGGCGGCATCGTGTTCAGCTTCGTGCTCGTGTGGAACGAGCTGATGATCGCGCTCGCGCTGACGTCGTCGCGCAGCGCGACGCTGCCGGTGGTGGCATCGGCGTTCACGTCGCTCGGACAGGAAGTGCCGTGGGGCGTGATCAACGCGTCGACGGTGCTGCTCGCGCTGCCGCCGCTCGTGTTCGTCGGCATGCTGAGCCGTCTGCTCAATTCGATGGTCAAGGGAAAATAAGGAGGATGCGTTGAAAGCGCTCGTACTCGAACGCACGCGCGAGCTCGCGCTGCGCGATATCGACCTGCCGCTCGAGGTCGGCCCCGGCGACGTCCGGATCAAGATTCATACGGTCGGCGTCTGCGGCAGCGACGTGCATTACTACGTGCACGGCGCGATCGGCCCGTTCCGCGTCGACGCGCCGATGGTGCTCGGCCACGAGGCGGCGGGCATCGTCGTCGAGACCGGTGCGGACGTCACGCACTTGCGCGTCGGCGACCGCGTATGCATGGAGCCCGGCGTGCCGCGCCTCGATTCGCCCGCGACGCTGCGCGGGCTGTACAACCTCGATCCCGACGTGCGCTTCTGGGCGACGCCGCCGGTGCATGGCTGCCTGACGCCGTACGTCGTGCATCCGGCCGCGTTCACGTACCGGCTGCCCGACAACGTGTCGTTCGCCGAGGGCGCGATCGTCGAGCCGCTGTCGATCGGGCTGCAGGCCGCGAAGAAGGCCGCGATGAAGCCCGGCGACATCGCGGTCGTGATCGGCGCGGGCACGATCGGCGCGATGACGACGCTCGCCGCGCTCGCGGGCGGCGCCGCGCGCGTGATTCTCGCCGACGTCGTGCCCGACAAGCTCGCGCTGTTCGACGGCAACCCGGCGGTCACGACCGTCGACGTGCGTACCACGTCGCTCGCCGACGCGGTAGCCGACGTCACCGGCGGCTGGGGCGCGGACGTCGTGTTCGAGGCGAGCGGCAGCGCGAACGCCTATGCGAATCTCGTCGACCTGATGTGCGCGGGCGGCTGCGCGGTGCTGATCGGGATGCCGGTGGCGCCAGTGCCGCTCGACGTGGTCGCGCTGCAGGCGAAGGAAGGCCGGATCGAATCGGTGTTCCGCTACGCGAACATCTTTCCGCGCGCGCTCGCGCTGATCGCATCCGGCGCGATCGACGTGAAGCCGTTCATCTCGCGCACGTTCCCGTTCTCCGAAGGCGTGCGCGCATTCGAGGAAGCGGCGAGCGGCCATCCGCGCGACGTCAAGATTCAGATCGAAATGGATTGAGCCATGGCACGGATCGTCTGCAACGCGTTATCGAAACACTACGACGGCGGCCCGGCCGTGCTGCATCCGCTCGATCTCGACATCGCCGACGGCGAATTCATCGTGCTGCTCGGCCCGTCCGGCTGCGGCAAATCGACGATGCTGCGGATGATCGCGGGCCTCGAGGCGATCACCGGCGGCGAGCTCGTGATCGGCGACGCGGTGGTCAACGACCTGCCGCCGCGCGAGCGCAACGTCGCGATGGTGTTCCAGAACTACGCGCTCTACCCGCACATGACGGTGTACGACAACATCGCGTTCGGCCTGCGCCGGCTGAAGCTGCCGGCCGACGAGATCGATCGCCGCGTGCGCGAGGTCGCGCAGATTCTGAGCCTCGATGCGCTGCTCGACCGCCGGCCGAGGGCGATGTCGGGCGGGCAGCAGCAGCGCACGGCGATCGCGCGCGCGATGATCAAGACGCCCGCGGTGTTCCTGTTCGACGAGCCGCTGTCGAATCTCGACGCGAAGCTGCGCACGCAGCTGCGCGGCGACATCAAGCGGCTGCACCGGCGGCTGAAGACCACGACGCTGTACGTGACGCACGACCAGCTCGAAGCGATGACGCTCGCCGATCGCGTCGTGCTGATGCGCGGCGGCCGCATCGAGCAGATCGGCACGCCGGCCGAGCTGTACGGGCAGCCGCACACGGTGTTCGCGGCCGGCTTCGTCGGCACGCCGGCGATGAATTTCGCGGACGGCACGATCGAGCGCGCGGGCTCGAGCGTGCTGCTCGACTGCAACGGCGTGCGCTGGCCGCTCGCGGCGCCGCGCTTCGCGCAGTTGCAGCACGGCCGGCACGTGAAGGTCGCGATCCGCCCGAATCACCTGAGGCTCGCGGCCGACGGCGACGCGCGGCCCGACGCGCTCGCGCTGACCGGCACGGTCGAACTCGTCGAGCTGCTCGGCGCGGAGGCGCTCGTCACGCTCGACTGGCACGGCCGGCCGTGCGCGGCCCTCGTGCCGGCCCCGATGGCTCCGGCGCCGGGCACCGTGGTAGCGTTGCGCTTCGACGAAGCGGCGCTGCATCTGTTCGACGCCGGCACCGAGCGCAACGTCACGCTGCCGGACGCGAACGCCGACCCGGTCGCGCCCGCGACGCCGCCCGCGCAGGCCGCGCACACCGTGCCGCCCGCCGCGACAGGCTGGTCGATGTCCCGCCCGTAGCGCGCCGGCACGCCACGCAGACGGAGCACACGATGAACCCGGATCTCGAGATCGTTCCTACCCATCGCGACGAATCGTTTCGTGCGTGGGTCCATGACTATCCGCATTCGGTCGCGAAGTGGCACTTTCACCCGGAGTACGAGATTCATCTGATCCAGGCGTCGCACGGCAAGATGTTCGTCGGCGACCACATCGGCGATTTCGGTCCGGGCAACCTGATCGTCACCGGCCCGAATCTGCCGCACAACTGGGTCAGCGAGCTCGCCGACGGCGAACGCGTGCCGTCGCGCGACGTCGTGCTGCAGTTCTCGCGCGACGCGATCGAGAAGATGGTCGGCGCCTTCAGCGAGCTGCAGCCGGTGATCGAGCTGATCGACGACGCATCGCGCGGCGTGCAGTTTCCCGATCGCGTCGGCCGCGAGGTCGCACCGCTGATGCTCGAGCTCGCGAACGCGCACGGCTGCCGCCGCGTCGAGATCCTGATGTCGCTGTTCGACCGGCTGTCGTCGTGCCGCGAGCGGCGCGTGCTCGCCGGCCCCGGCTACCGGATCGACGCGCAGCACTACATGTCGTCGACGATCAACCAGGTGCTGTCGTATCTGCAGCAGAATCTGCCCGGCATGCTGCGCGAGGCGGACGTCGCCGCGTTCGCCGGCATGAGCGTCAGCACGTTCACGCGCTTTTTCCGCCGCCATACGGGTTCGTCGTTCGTCCGCTATCTGAACCGGCTGCGCATCAACGAGGCGTGCGAGCTGCTGATGTTCTCCGACCTGACGGTCACCGACATCTGCTATCGGGTCGGCTTCAACAACCTGTCGAACTTCAATCGACAGTTTCTCGCGATGAAACAGGTGCCGCCGTCGAAGTTCCGCGCGCTGCACCGGCTCAACGAACCGCATGGCCGCGACGATGCGCCGCCCTCGCGGCGAGCGCCGTCACGCGCCCCAGACAGGACGCTTCATACGTGACTTTTCTCGGCATCGATCTCGGCACGTCCGAGGTCAAGGTTCTTCTCACCGATTCCCGATCGGTCCCGCTCGCGACCGGATCGGCCACGCTGTCGATCAGCCGGCCGCACCCGCACTGGTCCGAGCAGAGCCCGCAGGCGTGGTGGCACGCGACGCTCGATGCGATCGCGTCCGTGCGCGCCGCGCATCCGGCCGGCTTTGCCGCGCTGCGCGGCATCGCGCTGTCCGGGCAGATGCACGGCGCGACGCTCGTCGATCGCGCGGGCCAGGTGCTGCGCCCGGCCATCCTGTGGAACGACACGCGCGCCGGCACCGAATGCGTCGAGCTCGAGGCGCTGGTGCCCGAATCGCGCACGATCACCGGCAACATGGCGATGCCCGGCTTCACCGCGCCGAAGCTGATGTGGCTCGCGAAGTACGAGCCGGCGGTGTTCCGCGCGGTACACAAAGTGCTGCTGCCGAAGGACTACGTCGCGTGGCGCCTGTCCGGCGAGTTCGTGTCCGACATGTCGGACGCGTCGGGCACGCTGTGGCTCGACTGCGCGCGCCGCGACTGGTCCGACCGGATGCTCGCCGCCACCGGACTGTCGCGCGAGCAGATGCCGCGCGTCGTCGAAGGCAACGCCGCCGCCGCGCAGCTGCGCGATGCGCTGCGGCGCGAATGGGGAATCGCCGGACCGGTCGCGATCGCGGGCGGCGCCGGCGACAACGCGGCCTCGGCGCTCGGCATGGGCGTCACCGGCGCGGGCAGCGGCTTCCTCTCGCTCGGCACGTCGGGTGTGCTGTTCGCCGGCAACGACCGCTTCGCGCCGAACCCGGACGCCGCCGTGCACGCGTTCTGCCACTGCGTCGAAGGACGCTGGCACCAGATGAGCGTGATCCTGTCGGCCGCCGCGAGCCTCGACTGGCTCGCACGCGCGCACGGCACGACGCCCGGCGCGCTGGCCGCGCGCGCCGAACGCGCCGATCCGGCCCGCGCGCCGCTGTTCCTGCCGTATCTCGGCGGCGAACGCACGCCGCACAACGACGCGCACGCGCGCGGCGTGTTCTTCGGCGTATCGAACGAGCACGGCGCCGACGATCTCGCGTATGCGGTGATGGAAGGCGTCGCGTTCGCGATGGCCGACGGCTACGATGCGCTGCGCGCGGCCGGCACGACGCTCGACGCGGTGTCGTTCATCGGCGGCGGCTCGAAGAGCGTGTTGTGGGCACGGCTGTGCGCGAATGCGACCGGGCTCGCGATGCTGCGTCATGCGGACGGTGCGATCGGCGCGGCGCTCGGCGCCGCACGGCTCGCGCGGCTCGCGGCAACCGGCGATGCGCTCGCGGAAGTCTGTGTCGCGCCGCCCGTCGTCGAGACGATCGCGCCCGAGCCCGCCGGCGTCGATCTGCTCGCCGGCCGGCTCGCGCGGTATCGACGGCTGTACCGCGCGCTTCGCGACGAGTTCAGGCGCGCCGATTGACGCGCGACACGGCGCACGCGGTTCGGCGCAACGCAAACGCGCGTGCCGGAACGGCGCGTGCATCCTGCGCGACGGTCGGCGTCGCCACGCGCGTTCGGCAATCGTTTCGGATTTCGATCGCAGAACGTCCGCCGGCGGACGGTTTCGCACGGCGGCTCGCGTCATTGCCCACGTCGGCGCCGGCGCCCGTCAATGCGCCGCCGCTCACGGCTTCCACCGGTACACGGTGATGCTCGACGCCTTCACGTTGTTCTTCATCACGACGTATTCGCCGGTCGAGCGGCGGTACGCCTTCACGCCGTACATCGAATCGAGCGCGCTGCTCGCATCGACCGTCGCGCTGCTCGTGTTCACCAGCGTCGCGTCGAGGCGACCGGTCGTCAGGTTGAACGCATCGATGTCCGGCAGCGGCTGACCGGTGCCGAACCAATAGCCGACGAACAGATGATCGCCCGCCGCATCGATCGATTTCGCGGTCGTGTGCGGCAGCGTGATCACCGGATTCGGCCGCGTGGTATTGCCCGCGCGCCAGCCGTGATACACCTCGATCCGCGTGCCGATCGCCGTCCAGTCGGTGCCGCCCGTCGGACCTTGCGCGAGGATCATCGTGTCGCTGTCCGCGAGATAGACGATGCGCGTGAGCGGCTGGATGCTGGCCGGCACCGGAATCGTGTCGGGTGCGCCCCACGACGGCTTGCCGTTTGCATCGAAACCCGCCAGCGGGTAGTGGTGGATCACGCCCGTCTTGTCCAACCCGACCCACACGTCGCCGTTGCCGTCGAGACTGAAGCCGCTCGTCACGCGGCGCGTCGTATTGAACGCCGGGCCGGGAAGCGAGCCGTCCGGAATCGCGACGTAGCCGTTCGCGTCGTTGAAGTGGAAGAAGTAGAAGATCGGCGGATTCTGGCCGGACGCGACGAGGATCCGGTGCCCGCCGACCGACACGACATGCCCGAAATGCTCGTCGCGCTGCACGTCGTTCGGATCGATGCGCGGGTCCGCCGGATAGCTGAACGGGTCGACGGTGTTCGCGACCAACGTGCCGCCCGCGGTGCCGCTGTAGATGTGCGTGCCGCCGTAGAACAACGCGCCGTCGGTGGCCGGATCGGGCGCCGCGATCGCCTCGAAGTTCAGTGCCTGCAGCGTCCACCGCAGGCTGCCGGCGCTGCTGTACGCGTGAATGTCGGTCGCGCCGTCGCGGCCGAGATCCCAGCTGCCGCCCCACGGATTGTTCAGCACGTACAGGTTGCCGGCCGCGTCCTTGCCGATGCCGGCCACGCGCGTGAAGCGCTTCGCGCCGACCTGCCCCTTGATGCCGGTCGTCGTGTCGAGATAACCGCCGCGCACGCCGAACGTGCCGGCCAGCGCCGGGCGGCCCGCGATCGCGTAGCGCTTGATGTTCATGTCGGGCCCTTCGTCGCCGACCATCAGCTCGTTCGCCGCCGCATCGAAATAGAGCGACGCCGGCCGCGCGTCGGCCGCCATCCGGATCGTGTTCAGCAATGCGCCGGTCGCGCTGAACTGAACGATCGTGCCCGCATGCTTCTGCGCGACCCACACGTTGCCCGCGCCGTCGAGCGCGAGCGCGCCGGGGCTCGACACGGCGATGTCGCGCTGCCACACGCCGTCGGTCGTAAACACGCGCACGCGGTTGCCGTAGAAGTCGCTCGCATAGAGCAGCGAGCCGGCCGTCGCGAGACCGGTGACGACGTCCACGCGCGGCTGATTCGTCGACGCAGTGACCTGGATGAAGCGGTCGCGCGCTTTCGTCGTGCGGTCGTAGCGGCCGACCGCACCGCTTCCGTATGCTTTGCCGGCCTGCAGCGCGACGAAGATCGACGTCGCGTTGCCGGTGATCGCGCTGCCCTGGAATTCGCCGTGCGCGCCGATCGAGCCGAGCGTTCGGTGGTTCCGATAGATCGACACGCCGCCCGCCTCCTCGTCCCACATCGACGCGGTGTAGATCACGCCTTCCGGCGCGACCCACATCGACCGTGCCGCGTTGCCGACGTGCGCGGCCAGCGTGCCGTAGGTGTTCGCCAGCCAGTCGGTGGCGTTCTGCGCGCGGGATGGTGCGGCCGCGGCAAGCGCGACGGCGACGAGCACCGCTCGAATGCGATTCATCGCGACCATGACTGATGCCCTCCTGAACGTGCGATCGTTCACGTCGACGGCCGCGGGCAGGCGCGCGCGGATCGGCGATCCGTCGATTTTTTTTCGCGGAATCGGCCGGCGCAGCCGGTATCGCGTCCGGTGCGCCGGCGACGAGGAGCGCCGAGCATAGCCGGATTTAATTCGAAAAAAATTGCGGACGGTCCATCGTTCAACGAACGTTGACACTGCGTCGGATCGTTGCCGAAACGGCACCGGCTCGACATGCGGCAGAGTGCGTGTCGCGATCGTTCCGCGCCGCACCATCCGACATCATGCGGACGACGTGCCGGGACGCGGCATCGCGCGACACAGCGCGAGCGGCACCACGACGAGTGCCGCTCCGACGAAGAACGTCGTCGATGCGCCGAAGCGTGCCCACAGCACACCGGCGATGCTGCTCGCGAGCAGCATGCAGACGCCGCTGACCAGATTGAACACGCCGAACGCCGTTCCGCGCAGCTCGGCCGGCGACGTTTCCGACACCATCGCGGCGAGAATGCCTTGCGTGAGCCCCATATGCAGACCCCACGCGGCGACGCCGACGAACATCGACACCGTCGACGTGCCGGCGCCGAGCAATAGATCCGCGACGATCAGCATCGCCATGCCGAGCGCAAGCAGCACGCGCCGATCGAGCCGGTCCGACAGGATGCCGGCCGGCCATGCGGACAGCGAATACGCGGCGCTCATCGCGACCATCACGGCCGGTATCCACGCGATATCGAGCCCCGTCTGCTGCGCGCGCAGCACGAGGAACGCTTCGCTGAAGCGCGCGAGCGTAAACGTCGCGCCCACTGCGACGACGAACCAGTATTGCCGCGGGAACGCGCCGAGCGCGCGCCAATGCAGCGGGGCACGGAAACGCCGCGGCTGCGTGCGCACGGGTTCCCGAACGCCGGCGACGATCAGCACAATCGCGGCGAAAGCCGGCACCACCGCGAACCACAACACGGTGCGAATGCGGTCGCCGAAGCAGAACATCAGCACGATCGCGAGCAGCGGGCCCAGAAACGCGCCGACCGTATCCATCGACTGCCGCAGGCCGAAGCACGCGCCGCGAATCTCGGGCGGCGCGACGTCGGCCACCAGCGCATCGCGCGGCGCGCCGCGTATCCCTTTGCCGACGCGGTCGAGCAGGCGCGCGGCGACGACGACCGACGGCGTGGCTGCGAGCGGAAACAGCGGCTTGGTCAAGGCGGCGAGCCCGTAGCCGAGCAGCAGCAGCCCTTTGCGGCGCCCGAGCCAGTCGCTGATCGCGCCGGAAAACACCTTGACGATCATCGCGGTCGCCTCCGCCGCCCCTTCGAGCACGCCGAGCGCGGCGACGCTCATCCCCATCGTCGACACGAGGTAGATCGGCAGCAGCGCGTGGATCAGCTCCGAGGAAAGATCCATGCAGAGGCTCACGAAACCCAGCGCCCATACGGTACGCGGAATCGCGGGTTTGGCGGCCGTCGGCGGCGAGGTCGTCATCGTTGGTCGTGGTGGTGGCGCGCGGCGGCGGTGTGCGGCCGCATGCGTGCGTGACAGCATGCCCGGCGGCTGGCGCGAACGCAATCGGCCGGCTATATACGCTCGCTCGGCCGCGGTTCGAGCGCGCGCGTCAGTCCGACGCGGCGCGCGCGAGCTTCGCCTGCCGACGCGCGCGGTCGTTGACGATCCGGTGACGACGATGGTCGGTCATCTTCTTCCACTCGCGCGCTTCGTCGCGCGTGCGCAGGCAGGCGATGCAGTAGCCGGTGCGGCCGTCGAACGCGCAGACTTCGACGCAAGGCGATCGGACTGCCATCGTCATTGCCCCGCCGCGGCCGGCAGCACTTCGACGGTCACGTGCGACAGGCCGCCGATGTGCCGCAGCAGGCCGTGATAGAAGCGCGCATCGCGCGTCGGATCGTCGGTCGTCACGGAGACGATCGCGCTCATGTGGCCGGGCCCCACACGCCATACGTGCAGATCGCCGACCGTATCGCCATCGTGCTCGAGCGCGTGCCGCACGCGTTCCGTCAAGCGGCGGTCCGCATTCATGTCGAGCAGGACGCCGCCGGTGTCGCGCATCAGTCCGTACGACCAGTTCGCGATCACGAGCGCGCCCACGATGCCGGCGAGCGGGTCCATCCAGACCCAGCCGAATGCGCGCGCGAGCAGCAGCCCGACGATCGTCAACAGCGAGACGGCAGCATCGGCGATCACGTGGATGTAGGCGGAGCGCAGATTGTGGTCGCGTGTCGCGGCGACGGAGGGGGCGTGGGCGTCGTGCTCGTCGTTGTGCTCGTCGTTGTGCTCGTGGTTGTGATCGTGGTTGTGATCGTGGTTGTGGTGGTGATGACCGTGATGGTCGTGCCCGTGATGATGATCGCCGCTCAACAACCACGCGCTCACGATATTGACGACTAGCCCGGCCACCGCGATCGGAATCGCCTCGCCGAAATGGATCGGCACCGGCGACAGCAGGCGGGCGACGGCCTCGTAACCAATCAGCAGCGCGATCATCGCGAGCACGATCGCGCTCGTAAAGCCGGCCAGATCGCCGAGCTTGCCGGTGCCGAACACGAAGCGAGGATCGCGCGCGTGCCGGCGCGCGTACGTGTACGCGAGCGCGGCGATCAGCATCGCGCCCGCGTGCGTCGACATGTGGAGCCCGTCCGCGACGAGCGCGAGCGAGCCGAACAGCGACCCGCCGACGATCTCCGCCACCATCATCGCCGCACACAGCGCGATCACCATCCACGTCCTGCGCTCGTTTCGCTCGTGCGCGGCGCCGAGAAAGATGTGGTCGTGTCCCGCGCCGAACGCGGCATTCCTGAAATCGTTCACCCGGCCCCCGATCACTTGAAGTAGCTGCGAACGACCGCGACCAGCTGCTCGGTCGCGCCGCCTTCGTCCGCGTGCGTATCGTCCGCATCGACCAGATGGCTGCGGATGTGATCCTCGAGCACCAGCGCGAGCAAACCGTTCATCGCGCCGCGCCCGCTCGTGATCAATTGCAGGATTTCGCTGCAGCTGCGCTCTTCCTCGAGCGCGCGCTCGATCGCTTCCACCTGTCCCTTGATACGGCGGACACGGTTCAGCAGTTTTTGCTTTTCCTTGATCGTATGGCTCATGGTGCGTTCTCGAATATACCGGGGGGGAGTATAGGCGATTTTGGCCAAATAGGGGGGAGGGGTATATCGTCGGAGTCGGGATTCGCGGAGGGGGGCAGATGCGTACGGGGCGTTGCGCGGAGCGCGCGAAAACACGCGGCCATGCCGATGCAACCGGCGCAATATCGTTCTGGGCGCCCGAGCGTGCGCAAGCCCTTTCGCGCGGCATTGTGCCCCTCCGTCACGACAGAAGAGGCGATTCCGGCCCATGCCATATCTTCCAGACGGGGCCGCGAAGAGCGTCGTTCAGTCATCTGCCGGACATTCGGCGGCGATCGCGTAGGGCTGATGGCCGCCGTAACGATTTGCCGGCCAAGCGCGCGCCGCCCGTACCGGCATTCGCCAGGCAATCTGTACCGGTACTGTACTGACAATCGTCATTACACTGACTCCATTCCTGCCCAGAACCCGAATGGAGAACTCGCGATGGAATTCCTCACGCTGAGCGCGCTGCCCGCCGGCATGCTGTTCGCGCTCGTCACGTCGATCACGCCCGGCCCGAACAACACGATGCTGCTCGCATCCGGCGTCAATTTCGGCTTTCGCCGCACGATGCCGCACCTGTTTGGTATCAGCATCGGCGTCGCGATCCTCATGCTCTGCGTCGGCTTCGGACTCGGCGAAGCGTTCAAGCGCGTGCCGCTGCTATACACGGTTCTCGAAGTCGCGAGCGTCGCGTATCTGCTGTATCTCGCCTGGCGCATCGGCACGTCCGGCGAAGTGAAGGCGCACGGCGCAAAGCCGCGGCCGATGACGTTCATCGAAGCCGCCGCGTTCCAATGGGTCAATCCGAAGGCATGGATGATGGTGCTGACCGCCGCGACGACGATCCGGCTGTCCGCCGATTACGGCATGAACGCCGCGTGGATGGCCGTCGTATTCGTGCTGATCGGCTTTCCGTGCATCAGCCTGTGGGCCGCGTTCGGCCTCGGCCTGCGGCGTTTCCTGTCGAATCCGCGCGCGCTGCGCATCTTCAACGTGACGATGGCCGTGCTGCTGATCCTGTCCCTGTATCCGCTCGTCGCGCACGTATTGCCGCAGTGAGCGCTCACCGCCCATTGAGCTTCGCGCGACGCAGGCGTACGCTCTCGCTACTGACGCGTGCAGCCGCTTCGCCGGCTGCGCCGCCGCTGCCGGGAGATTGCCGATGAAGCCAATGCTGAGGGCGGGCGAGCGCATCGAAGGAATGCACTGGGTGGCCGAATACCATCCGGGCACGCACGACATCCGCGTGCTGCGCGAGGACATCGAAGTCGGCACTTACTGCGCGCCGCCGACGCTGTTCGGCGACGAGGAAGAGATGGGCGCCGCGAACCTCGCCGATCACCGCTGCCGCGAGGCCGCGCTGCGCGCGTATCTGCGCACGTTCGTGAAGGAACACGACGCGGAAGAATGAACGGCGGCACACGTGCCGCCGAGTCGACGGGCCGCGAATGCGGCCCGGATGCTTTTGCGCGACGACGCACGCGAGTCGCGAGAGGCGAGCCGCGAGCCGCGACCCACTGGCCGAGCCGGGCGCGCCGCCCCGAACGCCGGCACGCCGAGCCTGGCCCCGCTCAGTGCCCGATCGGCTCGATCGTGCCGGTCGACGGCGTCGTCCGATGCGGCCGCGCGATCTGCTTGATCAGCAGCGCGACACAGGCAAGCAGCCCGGCCACGGCGATCGTCGCGAACACGCCGGCGAACGAGAAATGCCGGCGCGTGAGCTCAGCGACCAGAAACGACCCGGCAATCCCGCCGAAGCGTCCGACGCCGAGCATCCACGCGACACCGGTGCCGCGCCCTTCGGTCGGATAGAACGCAGCCGCGAGCGCCGGCATCGACGATTGCGCGGTGTTCATCAGCACGCCGGCGACGAACACGACGAGCACGAGCAGCCCGACGTTGCCGGCCGCCTGCCCGATCGCATAGACGCTGACGGCCGTCAGCGCATAGCAGACGGCGATCACGCGGTTCGCGTTGAAGCGATCCATCAGCACGCCACACAGCACCGCGCCGACGCCGCCGAGCGGGAACAGCGCGGAAATCAGCGTCGCGCTCTTCGGCGTGAGGCCCGCATCCTTCAGCAGAATCGGCATCCAGTTGATCGACGCGTAGAAGATCACGAGCCCCATGAAGTACGCGGCCCACAGCATCACCGAGCCGATCACGTACGAGCGCGACAGCACGACGCCGAGCCCCTTGCCGCCGGTCTGCGGCGCCGACTCCGTCATCGCGAACGCGCTCGCGTTCAGCGCATCGCGCGAGATGCGCGCGAGCGTCGCGCGGATCCGGTCGACCGGATGGCCGTGCGCGACCATGAAGCGTACCGATTCGGGCATCTTCAACAGCAGCAGCACGCCGAGCAGCAGCGGCGTCACGCCGCCGAGCACCAGCACGCTGCGCCAGCCGAAATGCGGAATCATCCACGCGGCGAGAAACCCGCCGAATGCCGCACCGAGCGGAAAGCCGCAGAACATCAGGTTGATCACGGTCGCGCGGCGCTTGTCCGGGCAGAACTCGCCCATCATCGTGACCGCATTCGGCATCGCGGCGCCAAGCCCGACGCCGGTCACGAAGCGCAGCACGGTCAGATGCCCGATCGTCGTCGAGAACGCGGACACGAGGCACGCGATGCCGAACAGGAACACCGAGCCGAGCAGCAGCACGCGTCGCCCGAGCCGGTCCGACAGCGGCCCCGACACGAGCGCGCCGCAGGCGAGGCCGAACAGCGCGGCGCTCAGCACCGGCGCGAGATCGGGCTTGGTCAGGTTCCATTCGCCGAGCAGCGACGGCGCGATAAAGCCGATCGCGGCCGTATCGAATCCGTCGAGCAGGACGATCACGAAACACATGAGAAACACGAGCCACTGAAAGCCGCCGAACGGCTGCTCGTTGATGAAGGTCTGGACGTCGACCACCGGGGTGCGATTCACTGTCTGTCTCCTTGTCGATGTCGGGCTCGGCAGGCGCTCGATGCGCTGCGTGCCGCGACGCCGGATTGTCGGCGGCCCGGCGGGCGCCGGGCCATTCCTTTGTTTGCGTACCGGCCATCCGGTACGCGGCGCGCCGATGCACTGCCGGCGCGTTCGTTGCCAGTCGCGCTTAGCCTGCCGCGTCCTGTTCCTTGAAGATGCGATCCGCGAGATGGAATGCGGAATTCGCCGCCGGCACGCCGCAGTAGATCGCGCTCTGCAGCAGCACTTCCTTGATCTCGTCGCGCGTCACGCCGTTGTTGCGTGCGGCGCGCAGATGCAGCGCCAGTTCCTCGCTGCGGTTCAGCGCGACCATCATCGCGATCGTCAGCAGGCTGCGCGTATGGCGCGGCAGGCCGTCGCGCGTCCAGATCTCGCCCCACGCATAGCGCGTGATCAGGTTCTGGAATTCCTCGGTCACCTCGGTTCGGTTCTCGATCGAGCGGTCGACATGCGCGTCGCCGAGCACCGCGCGGCGCACCTTCATTCCGGCTTCGTAACGTTGCTGGTCGTCCATCGTCGCTGCCTCACGCAGTCAGGAAATCGAGCAGCGCGCGATTGAAATCGTCGGTGCGCTCGATGTTCGAAATGTGCGCGGCGTCGAATTCGACGTGACGCGCGCCCGGAATCGCGGCGGCCAGTGCGCGGCCCTGGTCGGGCGGCGTCGAGAGATCGTGCGCGCCGGTCACGACGAGCACCGGCAGCGCGATGCCCTTCACTTCGTCGCGCAAGTCGGCTGCGTTCAGCGCGTCGCAGTTCGCCGCATAGCCGTCCTTGTCGGTATGCACGAACGTGTCGCGGATCGCATCGAACAGGCGCGGCTCGCGCTGCACGAACGCATCGGTGAACCAGCGCGGCAGCACCGCGTCGGCGAGTGCGGACATCCCTTCGGTGCGCGCCTTGTGCGCGCGCGGCGTCCACACTTCCGGCGAGCCGATCTTGGCGGCCGTGTTCGCGAGCACCGCGCGGACGATGCGCGACGGGAAGCGCGCAGCCAGTGCGGCGCCGGTCAGGCCGCCCATCGAGATTCCGCAGAACGACGCCTGCGCGATCCCGAGATGATCGAGCAGGCCGATCACGTCGCCCGCGAGCTGGTCGATCGTGTACGAACCGGCCGGCGCATCGGAATGGCCGTGGCCGCGCGTGTCGTAACGCAGCACGTTGAAGTGCTGCGTGAACGGACGAATCTGCGGCGCCCACATCTGCAGGTCCGCGCCGAGCGAATTCGAGAAGACGAGCCACGGCGCGTCGTCGCGCGCGGCACGATCGATCCGGTAATGCAGTTTTACGCCGTTGACGGTGGCGAAAGGCATCAGTGTTCTCCTGGTGGTTACGTGCGCGCGTGCAGCGCGAGCACGGCGTCGACGTAGGCGTGCGCCTCGCCGACGTAATGAGCGGGGTCGAGCAACTGTGCGAGCGCGTCGCGCGACAGGTGGGCCGACACGGTCGCGTCGGCGGCGAGCACGTCGAACAGCGTCGCGCCGGTGCGCACGGCTTCCTTGGACGCGTGCTCGACGACGTGATGCGCGTCGAGACGGCCGATCCGGTCGCCGAGCGCGAGCATCACGGCTTCGCCGAGGATCAAGCCGTGCGTGAGGTCGAGGTTCGCCGCGAGGCGTTCGGCGTTCACGTCGAGGCCCGCGACGATCTGCGCGATCTGCGCGAGCGCGCCGCCGGCGAGGCGCGCGAGGTCGGGCAGCGCGTCCCACTCGGCCTGCCAGCCGCCGAGCGCGCGCTCGTGTTCCTGCACCATCCCCGCGAACACGGTCGCGACGAGGCCCGGTGCGCGCACCGCAGCCGTCAGCACGGCGGCGCAGCCCACAGGGTTGCGTTTGTGCGGCATCGTCGACGAACCGCCCTTGCCGGCCGCGGCCGGTTCGCCGAGTTCGCCGACTTCGGTCTGCATCTGCAGCGAGATATCGCGCGCGATCTTGCCGAGCGTGCCGATCAGCATGCCGAACCATGCAGCGGCCTCGGCGATCCGGTCGCGCTGCGTGTGCCACGGCACCGCCGGTGCGGCGAGCTCGAGCTCTTTGGCCAGGGCGGCGCTCACGCCGCTCGCGCGATCGCGCAGGCTCGCGAGCGTGCCGGCCGCACCGCCGAACTGCAGCACGAGCGCACGCGCGCGCAGCTCGGCGAGCCGCGTGCGATGGCGCAGCAGCGCGTCGAGCCACTGCGCGAACTTCAGCCCGAGCGTGATCGGCAATGCCTGCTGCAGCCACGTGCGGCCGATCATCGGCGTCGCGCGATGTGTGCGCGCGAGCGTCGCGAGCGACGCGCACGCGTCGTCGAGCATCGGTTCGAGCACGTCGAGCGTATCGCGCAGCTGCAGGACGGTCGCGGTGTCGATGATGTCCTGGCTCGTCGCGCCCCAGTGCACGAATTTCGCGGCCTCGGCATCGTCGGCCTTCACCTGCGCGGTGAGCTGCTTGACGAGCGGAATCGCGAGATTGCCGCCGAGCGCCGCGTCGCGTGCGAGCGCATCGGCATCGAGACGGTCGGCCACGCACGCGCGTTCGATCGGCGCGACCGCGGCGGCCGGAATAACCTGTTGCGCGGCCAGCACGCGCGCGAGCGCGGCTTCGACGTCGAGCATCCGCTGGACGGTGGCACGGGGCGACCAGATCCGGTTGAGCGGCTCGCTGCCGCAGATGAGGGAGGTCAGGCGGGCGCTGTCTTCGAGCATGGCGTCGGATGGGAAAACGGGTGGCCTATTGTCCACCGAAGCGCGCCGGCGTGCGCACGCGCGCGCCGGCCGCTTGCGGTTCAGGCCGCCTTGCGCGTCGCGTCGATCAGCGGCACGCCGGTCAGCTTCTGCAGTTCGTCGAACGACAGGTCGGTGAAGATCTCGCTCACCGCGAGGCCGTCGGACGTCACGTCGAGCACGGCGAGATCCGTATAGATGCGGCTCACGCACTGCACGCCCGTCACCGGATACGAGCACTGCGCGACGATCTTGCTCTCGCCCTGCTTCGTCAGGTGCTCCATCATCACGAACACCTGCTTCGCGCCGATCGCGAGATCCATCGCGCCGCCGACCGCCGGAATCGCATCGGGCGCGCCCGTATGCCAGTTCGCGAGGTCGCCGTTCGCGGATACCTGGAACGCGCCGAGCACGCAGTAGTCGAGGTGGCCGCCGCGCATCATCGCGAACGAATCGGCGTGGTGGAAGTAGGCGCCGCCCGTGAGCAGCGTCACGTGCTGCTTGCCGGCGTTGATCAGCTCGTCGTCTTCCTCGCCGGACGCGGGCGCCGGGCCCATGCCGAGCAGCCCGTTCTCGCTGTGCAGGAAGATTTCCTTGCTCGGATCGAGGTGGTTCGCCACCAGCGTCGGCACGCCGATGCCGAGGTTCACGTACGCGCCTTCGGGGATGTCCTGGGCGACGCGCTTGGCCATTTCATCGCGGGTCAGTCGTTTCATGTCGGATCTCCTCGGGCGGTCAGGCGGCTTGCGATGCGCGTTCCGCGGCCAGCTCGGCCGCATGCGCGGCCTGCGGCACTTCGACGATGCGCTGCACGAAAATCCCCGGCGTCACGATGTGTTCCGGGTTCAGCCCACCGAGCGGCACGACCTGCGACACCTGCACGATCGCGACCTTCGCGGCGCTCGCCATGATCGGCCCGAAGTTGCGCGCGGTCTTGCGATACACGAGATTGCCCCAGCGATCGCCCTTGTACGCCTTCACGAGCGCGAAATCGGCGTGAATCGGCGTTTCGAAGACGTACGGCTTGCCGTCGATCACGCGCGTTTCCTTGCCTTCCGCGAGCTTCGTGCCGTAGCCGGTCGGCGTGAAGAAGCCGCCGATGCCGGCACCCGCCGCGCGAATGCGCTCGGCCAGGTTGCCCTGCGGCACGAGCTCCAGCTCGATCTCGCCCGCGCGGTACAGCGCGTCGAACACCTGCGAGTCGCTCTGGCGCGGGAACGAGCAGATGATCTTGCGCACCCGCTTCGCCTTCAGCAGGGCCGCCAGGCCCGTCTCGCCGTTGCCCGCGTTGTTGTTGACGATCGTCAGGTCGCGCGCGCCCTGCTCGATCAGCGCGTCGATCAGCTCGGACGGCATGCCGGCCGTGCCGAAGCCGCCGATCATGATCGTCGCGCCGTCGTGAACGTCGGCGACCGCCGACTGAAGCGATTCGAAAATCTTGTTGACCATGTCTCTTCCTGATACGAACCCGCGGCACGATGCGCGGCTGTCGGAGGAACACGCGCGTGCCGCGTGCCGTGCCGAAACCGGCTCCGGCTTCGGCGTTTTGTTCGCTAATCGAACCTAGATTCGATTAGCGAACGATGGGCCGATCATAGAGTCGCGCACAGCGCGTTGTCAAGGCGGGATGTCTCGGGGCCGGCTTCGTCGTCGAACGGCAGCCCGACGTAGTTTTCCGCGAGCGATTGCGCGGCGGCACGCGAGCGCGTCACGTACTTCAGTTCCGCGAGCTTGAGCCGGTTCACGAACGGCGTATCGTCGGCCGACGGGTGCAGCATGTTCGTCATGAAGTACGAGAAATGCTCGGCGCGCCACACGCGCTCGAGGCAGGTCGCCGAATACGCATCGAGCGCCGTCGCGTCGCCCGTCCGGTAGCGCGCACCCAGCGCACGCGACAACGCGCGGACGTCGGCGACCGCGAGGTTCATCCCCTTCGCGCCGGTCGGCGGCACGATGTGCGCCGCGTCGCCGGCGAGGAACAGGCGGCCGTGCTGCATCGTCTCCGACACGAAGCTGCGCATCGGCGTCACGCTCTTCTGCGTGATCCGGCCCTCGGTCGGCGTCCAGCCGGTGTCGTTCGAAAAGCGCGTATGCAGTTCGTCCCAGATCCGCGCGTCGGACCAGGCGCCGAGATCCTCGTCCGGGCGGCACTGCAGATACAGCCGCGTGACGGTCGGCGAGCGCATCGAGAACAGCGCGAAGCCGCGCTCGTGGTGCGCATAGACGAGCTCGTCGAGCGACGGCGCCGCGTCGGCGAGGATGCCGAGCCACGCGAACGGATAGACGCGCTCGAACGTGCGCAGCCGCTCGGCCGGAATCGTCTGCCGCGCGATCCCGTGGAAGCCGTCGCAGCCGGCGATGTAGTCGCAGTCGATGCGGTCCGCGCGGCCGTCGGCGTGCTTGAACGTGACGAACGGGCGATCGCCGTCGACGTCGTGCAGCGCGACGTCGGTCACGTCGAAATGCATCGGATGACCGTGCTCGACGCCGGCCGCGATCAGGTCGCGCACGACCTCGTGCTGGCTATAGACGGTGATCGCGCGGCCGCCGGTCAGGCCGCTCAGATCGATCCGGTGACGCTGGCCGCCGAACAGCAGCTCGATCCCGTGATGCTGCAGCCCTTCGCGGCGCATGCGGTCGCCAAGGCCAGCCGCATTGAGCGTGTCGACGGTGCCCTGTTCGAGCACACCCGCGCGGATGCGGTTCTCGCAGTATTCGCGCGAGCGCGCTTCGAGGAGGATCGATTCGACGCCTTGCAGGCGGAGCAGATGGGAAAGCAGAAGGCCGGCGGGGCCGGCGCCGATGATGGCGACCTGGGTGCGCATGACATGTCTCCTGTCGACCGGGCGGCGGCTTCGCACCTGCACCGGATCGGTTCGAAATTGAACATTGGTTCGATTGGTGAACGCATTTCAGCGCTTTCCCGACTATGCGGCAACGCGATTCCGGAGATAACTTCTATCCGTTTTCAAGATATTGGCCGACGATGGAAGCGCTCGATCTGAACCTCATTCCCTACCTCGTCGCGCTCGACGACACGCGAAACGTGAGCCGCGCGGGCGAACTGCTCGGCGTCAGCCAGCCGCGCGTCAGCACGGCGCTCGGACGCTTGCGCACGTATTTCGGCGATCCGCTGTTCGTGCGCACGTCGCGCGGGATGGAGCCGACGCCGCGTGCGCTCGCGCTGCTGCCCGCCGCGCGCGACGCGCTCGCGCAGATCGAGCGCGGGCTCGTCGCGCCGCACGATTTCGATCCGGCCGCGAGCACGCATACGTTTTCGATCGCGCTATCGGACGTCGGCGAGATCGTGTTTCTGCCGAAGCTGCTGCAGGCGTTCGCGCAGTGCGCGCCGCATGCGAACCTGCGCTCGGTGTCGCTGCCGCACGATGAAGTCGGACGCGGGCTCGAGGCCGGCTCGATCGATCTCGCGGTCGGTTATTTCCCCGATCTCGACGGCAACAACTTCTTCCAGCAGCGTCTGTTCACGCATCGCTTCGTGTGCCTGATGCGGCGCGGTCACCCGCTCGAGCAGGCGCGGCCGTTCACCGTCGAGCAGTTTCTCGAAAGCGGGCATGCGGTCGTGCGCGCCGAGGGACGCAGCCAGGAAGTGCTCGAGAAGTTTCTCGCGAAGCAGCGGATGCAGCGGCGCGCCGTGCTCGAGACGCCGCACTTCATGAGTCTGCCGTTCATCCTGAGCCGCACCGATCTGATCGCGACGGTGCCGCACGCGATCGGTTACGCCTACGCGGCCGAGCACGCGTTCATCGTGCCGGTCGAGCCGCCGCTGCCGCTGCCGCGCTTCGACCTGAAACAGCACTGGCATCGCAAATTCCACAACGATCCGCGCACTGCGTGGCTGCGCGGCGTCGTCGCGTCGCTGTTCAACGACGAGCAGGACGAGTGGCCGAAGTGAGCGCGGGGCCGCACGCACGAAGCGCGAAAGCATGAAACAATGCCCGGATACCGCGCCGCCGCAAACGGCGCCTTCGATGGAGCAACGCTATGGGAAAAAAAACCGCGCGGTCCGAGCCGGCCGCATCCCGCCCGAGTCGTGAAGAAGCCGAGGACGCCGTACGCGTCCTGCTGCGCTGGGCCGGCGACGATCCGACGCGCGAAGGGCTGATCGATACGCCCGCACGCGTCGTGCGCGCCTACGAGCAGTTCTTCGCCGGTTATTCGATCGAGCCGCGCGACATCCTCGCGCGCACGTTCAGCGAGGTCGACGGCTACGACGAAATGATCGTGCTGAAGGACATCCGCTTCGAGAGCTACTGCGAGCATCACATGGTGCCGATCATCGGCCGCGCGCACGTCGCGTATCTGCCGAATCACCGTGTGGTCGGCATCTCGAAGCTCGCGCGCCTCGTCGATGCATTCGCGAAGCGCCTGCAGATCCAGGAAAAGATGACGGTGCAGATCGCCGACACGCTGTTCGACGTGCTGCAGCCGAAGGGCGTCGGCGTGATACTCGAAGCCGCGCATCAGTGCATTTCGACGCGCGGCGTGCACAAACCGGGCGTCGAGATGGTCACGTCGCGCATGCTCGGCACATTCCGCACCGATCCGTCGACGCGGCGCGAATTCCTGTCGATCGTCGCGAACCCGTCTTCCGTGAACCTGACGAATACGTAAATGCAGTCAACGAAGCAAGCGGCGGACGCGCCCGTCGTGCTGGTGACCGGCGCCGCGCGCCGTGCCGGCCGCGCATTCGCCGAGTATTTCGCCGCGCACGGCTATCGCACCGCCGTGCACTACGACCGCTCGGCCGACGCGGCCGAAGCCGCGGCCCGCGCGATCGCCGAACGCGGCCCCGCCTCCGTCGCGCTGCAGGCCGACTTGTCCGACGAGGCCCAGATCGCGTCGCTGGTCGACGCCGTGTACGCGCGCTTCGGGCGCCTTGACGTGCTCGTGAACAATGCGTCGGTGTTCTGGCAGGACCATTTCCCGAGCTTCGATCTCGCCGCGTTCGATCACGCGTGGACCGTGAACTGTCGCGCGCCGATCCTGCTCACGCGTGCGTTCTACGAGCGCGCGCGGGCAGCGGGCACGCAGGGCGTCGTCGTGAACGTCGTCGATCAGAAGATCAAGGAAAACTTCCATCGCGACCATTTCAGCTATACGGTCGCGAAGGCGGCGCTCGGCAACCTGACGCAGATGCTCGCGCTGTCGGCCGCGCCGGTGCTGCGCGTGAACGCCGTGTTCCCGGGCCTGATGCTGCCGAGCGACGACCAGACGCAGGCCGATTTCGAACACGCGAGCCGCGCATCGACGCCGCTCGCGCGCATCGCCGGCCCCGACGACGTCGCGAGCGCGATCCTGCTGCTGACGGGCAGCGCGTACAACGGCGTGGATTTCGTCGTCGATGCGGGGCAGAACCTGATTCGCGTCGATCAGGACGTGCTGTACAAGCATCGCTCGCCGAGCAGCCGGCACTGACGATCGACGCGCGCGCAGCGCGCCGCCTTTCGCACAGCCACAGGCCGCTGCGCCGGCGCCGATTTCGCTGCTCCGGCGTTGCGCCGATTCCAGCGTTCCGGCGTTCCTGGCTACGGCCCGCAGCGGCCGCTCCCCGACACGCGCGTGCCGCGTTACGGCTTCTCCGCGCGCTCGCCTTCGCGCACCTTCCCCTGCGCGACGCTCGTGCCGGGCGGCACGCTGTGCGTGAGCCATACGTTGCCGCCGATCACCGACCCGCGCCCGATCGTCACGCGGCCGAGAATCGTCGCCCCCGCGTAGATCACGACGTCGTCCTCGACGATCGGATGGCGTGCATTGCCCTTGACGAGCGCGCCGTCGCCGTCGGCCGGGAAGCTCTTCGCACCGAGCGTGACGGCCTGATAGACGCGCACGCGCTCGCCGATGATCGCCGTCTCGCCGATCACGACGCCCGTGCCGTGATCGATGAAGAAGCTGGGCCCGATTTGCGCGCCGGGGTGAATGTCGATGCCGGTGGCCGAATGCGCGATCTCGTTGATGAAACGCGCGAGCAGCGGAACGCCGAGCCGGTGCAGCGCATGCGCGAGCCGGTGATGCATCATCGCCAGCACGCCCGGATAGCACAGCAGAATTTCGGTGATGTGTTGCGCGGCGGGATCGCCGGCATACGCGGCCTGAATGTCGCTGACGAGCAAGGCGCGAATCGCCGGCAGCTGCCTGCCGAATTCGCGTGCGATCTCGAACGCGCGCTCCTCGAGTGCCGCCGGCGGCGTATCGGCATGCTCGGGCAGGAACGGCAGCGCGCGGCGGATCTGCTCGGACAGGATGCGCAGCGTGCTTTCGAGCGTATGGCCGACGTAGTAGTCGACGCTTTCGTCGGTGAGATCCGGCGCGCCGTAATGCGTCGGAAACATCGACGCGCGCAGGCCGGTCACGATCTTGCAGATCGCGTCGCGCGACGGCAGTTCGCGGATGCCGCGCGGATGACGCGTGCGGTGGCGCTCCTCGCGCGACTCGCGCAGCCCGGCGACGATTTCTTCGAGGCCCCACTGACGGGCGGGTGATGTCGACATAGGTCAAAGCAGACGGCCGAGCTGCGTCGCTCGGCCGCGAATAAAGTGACGGGTCCGACAAGATTACCGCGTTTTTCGCCGGCGGGCGGCATGCCGCGCATCGGCACGATGGCCGATGCCCGTCACAGCCGCGACGTCACATCGTGATGCTGCTCGCGTCGATCCAGCGCACCGCCCAGTCGCGCGCGTGCGCGATCGCAGCGTCCTCGTCGTTGAACTGGAGGTCGGACGGAAAAAAACGGTTCGCCACGAGCTCCCCGTCGCTCGATCGCGAGATCACGACGTAGGGCTTGAACGAACCGTCGCTGGTGCGCGCGGGCGCGCAATTCAACAGATAACCGCGATGCGTGAAGGCAGTAGTCGCTTGCATGGAATCCGCCACCTCTAGTCCCTTGCTTTGTTGTTCACTACCCGTCTTGGAGGGTGTTGGCGCCCCGGCGCGGGCAGAGGCGGCGAGTTCGCATCCCCTGTCGCCGCTTCGCAAGAAACGAATCATACTCTGGAGAAAACGCGTGTTCTAGTTGAAATAAATCATGACGAATCAGTGCGCGCGCAGGCGACCGCGGCGATCGCCCGCGCGCCGTTTTCCCGTCGTGCCCGGAACGGGATTTGCTTGATCCGGAGCGCTTCGCCGCGAGGAGCGTCGCGATGGCGTCATCGACCCCAAACCGTCCTGTCCGTCCGCGCAGCATCGAGCTCGACAACGACGACACGCTCGACAGCACCGTCGATACCGACGGCAAGCACCGCGAGGCCGCGCGCCTTGCCGGCGGCGGACCGTTCTCTCCCGATCAGATCACGCGCAGCAATGCGTCGCTCGTCAATGCGATGCCGGAGGCCGGCGACGGCCTCGCCGGCTTCGATAGCCGGCCGGGCGGCAATCATCCGGCGTTCGCGCTACGTGCCGGCTATGTGCTCGTCGAAAAAGGCTTCGACGCGCCGGCCGCCGTCGGCGACGACACGTTCGGCGCCGTGCACCGGATGTACGGCAGCGTGTACGGGCCCGGCCACGATCGACGGCCCGGCAGGGTGATCGAGCTGGCGCCGGCCGACCGGTAGCGCGGCGCGGCGGCTCACGCACGACGCCGAGGCGCGGCGCGCGTTGCTTGCGCGTCGGCGCATGCGTTTGAATCGATCGTTTGCGGAACGGCTGCACCGCGGGCGATCGACGCGCGCGGGTATCGGCGCGCGCGGCGCGCATGCGTGCGTGCGCGGTGCGGCATCGTGCGACGCAAGATGCTGCGTCGCGCCGCCACGTCATGCACGCTCGCCGCGACAACGCGCGGATCGGCTCGGCACTGCAAAGTCGCGGGCATTCGTTTACTCTGCGACGCAGCAACGCAGGCCGGAGCGGCCGTCCGGCCGACTTCCGTTCAACCGCCTCTCGGAGACACCATGTACAAACGCATTCTGGTTGCCGTCGACGGCAGCGATACGTCGCGCCACGCGTTCGAAGCAGCACTCGCGCTCGCGAAAGCGCATGGCGCGGAACTGCAGGCGCTCTACGTCGTCGAGAACGCCGCGATCTACTACAACGTGCCGGGCTACGATCCGTCGGTACTGCGCGATCAGCTGCTCGCGCAGGGCGCCGAACTCGCGGCGGAATTCTCCGCGCAGATGCAGGCAGCGGGCGTCAAGGGCGCGACGCTGACCAACGAGGCGTCGTCGTTCAACGACGTGTCGTCGCTGATCCTCGACGGCGCGAAAGCGTTCGGCGCGGAGTTGCTCGTACTCGGCACGCACGGGCGTCGCGGCTTCCGCCGGCTCGTGCTCGGCAGCATCGCCGAACAGTGCGTGCGACACGCGTCGCTACCCGTGCTGCTGATTCCTGCTGCCGCGCACGCGGACGCAGACGAAGGCGCATCGGCCTGAGCGCGGCATCGCGCGCGCCGGTTTCCGCGGCGCGCGCGATGCCTTGCGCCGATCGACCGTCGATCGTTGCGCACGCACCCGATTCGATGCGCGTCACGCGCTCAAAGGCTTGCGCGCGCGGGCGCGACGTCGCGACGTTTTGTCACCCGACACGCGCATCTTGCGGTGGGACAATGATTCCGTCGATTCAACGCCGGAGTAAACATCATGCTGACGCCCGTCGCCACACGCCCCGCCGCCCCGCCCCATGCCATCGGCTGGGCGCCTCGTCAGGCTGCGCACTGCTCGTCGTGCGCGATGCGGCATCTGTGCATGCCGCAAGGCCTCGCCCCCGAGGCGCTGAGCCGCCTCGAAGCGGTGATCTGCGCCGCGCGTCCCGTCAAGCGCGGTGAAGCGCTGTTCCGCGAAGGCGATGCGTTCGACAACCTGTATGCGGTCCGTTCCGGTTCGCTGAAAACGGTTGCGACGCGTCACGACGGTCGCGAACAGGTCACGGGCCTCCATCTCGCCGGCGAAGCGCTCGGCCTCGACGGCATCTGCGACGACACGCATCCGCGCACCGCGATCGCGCTCGAAGACAGCTCCGTCTGCGTGATTCCGTACGCCGCGCTGAAGGCGCTGTGCTCGGAAGCCGGCTCCATGCAGCTGCGCATGCACAAGCTGATGAGCGAGCAGATCGTGCGCGAAACGTCGCAAGCGATGCTGCTCGGTTCGCTGAATGCCGAAGAGCGTGTCGCCGCGTTCCTGCTCGACGTGTCGTCGCGCTATCTGAAGCGCGGTTACTCGCCGTCGGAATTCAATCTGCGGATGACGCGCGAAGACATCGGCAGCTATCTCGGCATGACGCTCGAAACGGTCAGCCGCACGCTGTCGAAATTCCAGAAGCGCGGCCTCATCGAAATGCGCGGCCGCCTCGTTCAGATCGTCGACTTCGACGCCCTGCATCACGTGTGATCGTGCGACGCGCGGCGCATGCGCTGCGCGCCGCGTTCCCGCCCTTCTCCCGCCCCTCCCCGCCGCGCAGTCAATCGAGAAACAGCGCGGCGCGCGCCTTCAGCGCGGCGCTGAAATCGTCGAGCCAGCCGATCGACAGACGCCAGCTCTGCCAGTAAAGCTCGATGTCGACGGTACGCCCGGCCGACATGTCGACCAGTTCGCCGGCCGCCAGTTGACGGTCGACCATCCGGTCCGGGCACATCCCCCATCCCAGCCCGGTTTCGCACGCGCGCAGATAGCCCGCGACGTGCGGTATCCAGTGCTGCGGCGGATCGAGATCGGCCCGCGTCACGCGCCGGATGAAGCGCGCCTGCAGCCCGTCCTTCGGATTGAACATCACGCATGGTGCACGGCGCAGTGCGTCGCGCGTGATACCCGCGCCGAAATAGCGCGCATGAAACGCCGGCGAGCAGACCGCGCGGTAGCGAATGCGCCCAAGCCGCGTCGACCGGCAGCCCTGGATCGGCTCGGCCTGCGCGGTGACCGCGCCCTGCACGCTGCCGTCGCGGATGCGCTCGGCCGTATAGTCCTGGTCGTCGATCACCAGATCGAGCAAGGTCTCGCGCTCGGCGCAGAACGGCGCGACGGCGTCGACGAACCAGGTTGCGACGCTGTCGTCGTTGACGGCCACGCGCAGCGTCGGCCACGTCGACGCCAGCGGCCCCGGCAGCGCGGGCATCCGCCCCGACAGCTCGGCCTCGAGCAGCTGCACGCGTTCGGTATGCCGGCACAGCAGCGCCCCCGACGTCGTCGCGACGCACGGCTGACCGCGCTTCACGAGCACGCTGCCGACGCGCTCCTCCAGCAGTTTCACGCGCTGCGACACGGCCGATGGCGTCACGTTCAGTTCCTTGGCTGCGCGTTCGAACGACCCGTGCCGGATCACCGCCGCCAGCGCGTCGAGCAATGCATAGTCGAGCATTAGCGTTCCTTAATCGACATTAGCTGATTTAGCTTCTCTTATTCAGAGGATGCCCGCAGACTAGCGCTATCCGATCCATCCGTCTACTGCTCACCCACCATGAACTGGCTCGCTTTCTCCCATGGCGCCGCGCTGTGCGCGTCGCTGATCGTCACCATCGGCGCGCAGAACGCGTTCGTGCTCCGGCAAGGGATCATGCGTTCGCATGTCGGCAAGATCGTGCTGCTATGCGCGCTGTCCGACATGATCCTGATCGCCGCGGGCGTGGGCGGCGCGTCGGCGCTCGTCGAACGCTACCCGACGTTCGTCCATGCGGTGCTGTACGTCGGCCTTGCGTATCTCGCGTGGTTCGGGATCAATGCGCTGCGCCGCGCGTTCAAGCCCGGGCACGAAACGCTCGACGTGCGCGGCGACGCGGTCGCGCCGCCGCCGCAAAGCGCGCTCGCGATCGTGCTGATGACGCTCGCGTTCACGTGGCTCAACCCGCACGTATATCTCGACACGTTCCTGCTGATCGGCACGGCCGGCGCACGCGAGCCGGAAGGCGCGCGGCTCGCGTTCGCGATCGGCGCGATGTCGGTCAGCATCGTCTGGTTCATCGGGCTCGGATACGGCGCGCGACTGCTCGCGCCGTGGTTCCGCAAGGCCGTCGCATGGCGCGTGCTCGACGGTGCCATCGGCAGCATGGTGCTGTTTCTCGCGGCCGTGCAGCTGCGATAGCGCGCACTCGCTCGCGCTGCGATCACGCGTCGATCTCGGCGGCCGCAGGGCGCCGCCGGCGCGCCGATCGGCGATCGGCGCGCGCTATCCGCCATCTTCCGCAATCCGTCCGTTATCGCGCGTCGCCGCACGTTCCTGCACGAATCGAATCGATCGGTGACAATGGACGAGTCCCGCGGTACCGTCGACACGATGCCGCGCACGCCGCTGCCGCGCGACGGCGACGCCCACGCCGGCGCGTCGTTCGCGCGGCTTCGTTCCGTCAATCGCATACACGGAGAGAAAGATGGCCCTACGTACCCTCGGCACGTCCAGCATTCAGGTTTCGCCGCTCGCATTCGGCGGCAATGTGTTCGGATGGACCGTCGACGAGAACGCGTCGTTTTCGCTGCTCGACGCGCTCGCCGACACCGGCATCAATTTCATCGACACCGCCGACGTCTACTCGGCCTGGGCGCCCGGCAATCGCGGCGGCGAATCGGAAACCATCATCGGCAAATGGCTGAAGCGCTCCGGCAAGCGCGAACAGGTCGTGATCGCGACCAAGGTCGGCATGCTCGAAGCGCGCGCGGGCCTCTCGAAAGACAACATTCTGAAAGCCGCCGACGATTCGCTGCGCCGCCTGCAGACCGACTACATCGACCTCTATTTCTCGCACCGCGATCTGCGCGACACGGCGCCGCTCGAAGAAACGCTCGCCGCGTATCAGACGCTGATCGACGCAGGAAAAGTGCGGATCATCGGCGCATCGAACTACAGCGGTGCGCGTCTGCGCGAAGCGGCCGAGATCAGCCGGCGCGACGGCCTGCCCGCGTACCAGGTGATCCAGCCCGAATACAACCTGTACGACCGCGCCGAATACGAGCGCGATCTCGAGGCGGTCGTGCGCGACCTGAAGCTCGGCGTCGTCAACTACTACGCGCTGGCGAGCGGTTTCCTGTCGGGCAAGTACCGTAGCGAAGCCGATTTGAAGAAGAGTGTGCGCGGCAGCCGCGTCGCCGGCTATCTCGATGCGCGCGGGCTGCGCATTCTCGCGGCGCTCGACGCGGTATCGGCAAAGCACGGCACGCAGCCGGCCGCGATCGCGCTCGCGTGGCAGATCGCGCGGCCGACGATCACGGCGCCGATCGCGAGCGCGACATCGCTCGCGCAACTTGCCCTGCTCGGCGAAGCGCTGCGCGTGCAGCTGGATCAGGACGACGTCCGACAAATCGACGAAGCGAGTGCAGTCTGAGCGGGGTGCACGCGGCAGGCGATCGCGCGGATCGGACTCAGCACGCGCCTCCGCGCATCGCCCGCCGCATCGGCGGGCCGGCAACCGGCGCCGCCGACAACCGGCGCGCGGCGTGTGCGGCCGGGCGATGATCGGCGACGGCAATGTGTGGCCGACTGGCTCACGAACGCCGGCCCGATGACCGTTCTCAACCCAATCGGTCCTTCAACGAAGCGTGCTTCGCGCCGGACGCCGCACGCGGCTCGGGCCTGTGACGGACCGCGCGCATTGTTGCGCAAGCGCGCGCATCGGGGGGTCATGGATAGGAAGAACCGGGACGGCTTCGAACCACGTCGCAGCCGACCTGGAGATCGCTCAGGCCCACAGCCGGTATGCACGCGCACTCGACGGGCGGAACTGGTCGATGCCGGAAACGGTATTCGCGCCGGACGTGCAGGTCGATTACGACAGCGGTGAGTTTCGCGTCGACGGGCGCGCCGGACTCGTCGCGCTGATTCGCTCGCATCTGGACGGCTGCGGTCCGACCCAGCATCTGCTCGGCACGCCGCACGTCGAGGTCGGCGACGGCGAGGTCGGTGCGCGCAGCCGCATCTACGTGCGGGCCGCATCGCTGCGTCGGTGCGAAGCAGCATCTGCTGTACGAGGCGCTCGACGAATACATGGCGGCCTGGAAGCGCACGCCGGACGGTTGGCACGCGGTGCATTGGGCAATGCGCGTGAGCATGGAGATCGTACGCGGGACGTGCTTGGTTCGCGTTGAGCGCAAGCGGCTCGCAACGCGCGGGCGAAAGTCGGCATGAGGTTCGCCCCACACCCTCGTCACGCGCGCCGCCACGGTAGCCGGTAAGCGACTACTTTTCGTCGTTCCATCGCTTAGAACATGGTTCGTACTCCAACCCGAGCAATCGCCTGCGAAGCGCCGCTCGACGATCCGGAAGGATTCAGGATTCCGTTGATGGCGGCCTGAGCGCCCGAGTTGGCTCGTTGATAGGTGCTTTCCGCGTAGACCATCGTCCGCTTCGAAAGCGAGTAGCCCAGGATCGCGTCGACCTGGTTGGCATGGTTACCGTACAAAACGTCGTTCCCTTTCATGTACATGTAACTGATGCCGAGTGAAAGCGCGGCCGTGATCTGCCAGTTGCTGGCGAATTGCCCGGCGTACGCATAGGCACCCGTCTGCGCGTTTCGAACGGTGACAAAGCTGGCCGAGTTCAGCGTCGGACCGAGCGCGTAGTGAGCGCCGACACCCCAGTTCCGAATCGGCACCTGCGATGAGCTATTCACTGCCCCGGGATATTTCTGTTCGGTATAGGCGGCGCCGAACCCGAACGGGCCGCGATCGTAGTTCACGCCGAAACTCATGCCGGAGTTCGATCCGAACGACCCGGCAACGCCGCCGAACGAATACAACGCGCCGATTGAAAAACCGGCGATCTGCGGCGACTGGTACTTGACCGCATTGCTGATCGGCATGCCGTTCGTTCTGGCCCACGAGAACCAGCCCGTCGGGTCTTGCGGGATGCCGAGATTCTGGAACGGACCCGCCGGGATACTGTAAAGACCGCCCGAGAGCAGACCCGGCGTGTTTTTCGCCTCGGTGAGCGACGTAAACATGAACTCGTAGACATTCCCCAGCGTGAGCTTCCCGAAGCGGGCATCGTCAAGGCCGACATACGCATTGCGGCCGAAAATCCCCGGTTGCATGGTCACGCCCGAGCCGAGCTGAAACTGGCCTTCCAGCTTGAAGATGGCTTTCGTACCGCCGCCGAGATCCTCGTTGCCCTGAATCACAAACAGGTTGGGCACGAGGATCCCGTCGTCGAACTTCGCAACCGCCTGTCCTCCTTCATTCGAAACAAACGTCACACCGGCATCGATCAAGCCATAGATCGCGATGTTGCTTTCCGCGATAGCCGAGCTTATTGGGAGGACTGCAAAACATACGGCGGCAAATCTCTTTTTCATTTGTGTCTCCAAACATTGTTTTATTTTTTGGAATCGGCCGCGACGTCGGGCGTTCTTTTATGGCGCGACTCGAATTTCGTCTACCGACGGATACTGTCCGGCGAGGTCAAGCGCAACATCGACGATCATGTCCTCCTGTCCGCCGACCATCCGGCGCCTGCCGAGCTCGACGAGAATGTCCACGGTCTTGATGCCGTATTTCTTCGCCGCCGCTTCCGAGTGCCGTAGGAAGCTCGAATACACGCCCGCATAGCCGAGCGCGAGCGTCTCGCGATCGACTCGCACCGGACGGTCCTGCAACGGGCGCACGATCTCGTCTGCCGCGTCCATCAGCGTGTAGAGATCGGTGCCGTGGTTCCAGCCCATCCGCTCCGCCGCCGCGACGAATACCTCGAGCGGCGCGTTGCCGGCGCCCGCGCCCATGCCCGCGAGCGATGCGTCGATCCTGTCGCAGCCCTCCTCGACCGCGACGATCGAATTCGCGACACCGAGCGACAGGTTGTGGTGCGCGTGCATGCCCGTCTCCGTCTCGGGCTTCAGCACGGCCTTCACCGCGCGGAACCGGTCGCGCACGTCGCGCATCGTTAGCGCGCCGCCGGAATCGACGACGTAGATGCAGGTCGCGCCGTAGCTTTCCATCTTCTTCGCCTCGACGGCCAGGTGCTGCGGCGTCGTCATGTGGCTCATCATCAGGAAGCCGACCGTGTCCATCCCGAGTTCGCGCGCATATTCGATGTGCTGCTTCGAGATGTCGGCTTCGGTGCAGTGCGTCGCGACGCGCACGATGCGCGCGCCGGCGTCGTATGCTGACTTCAGGTCGTGGATCGTGCCGATGCCCGGCAGCAGCAGCGTCGCGATCTTCGCGTGCGTGACCACGTCGGCCACCGCCTCGATCCACTCGAGATCGCTGTGTGCGCCGAAGCCGTAGTTGAAGCTCGACCCTTGCAGGCCGTCGCCGTGCGCGACCTCGATGCTGTCCACCTTCGCGCGATCCAGCGCACGTGCGATGTCCTGTACGTTCGCGATCGAGTACTGGTGGCGAATCGCATGGCTGCCATCGCGCAGCGTGACGTCGGAGATATAGATTTTCTTGCTCATCACCGTGTGCTCCTTACGCGCTCACGCGCGCCTGTGCCATGCGCTCGGCGGTCGCGAGCGCGGCGGAAGTCATGATGTCGAGATTGCCAGCGTAGGCAGGCAGGTAGTGCGCGGCGCCTTCGACTTCGACGAACACCGACGTCTTCAGCCCGCTGCAGCGGCCCAGGCCCGGGATATGGAGCGGCGCGTGCGCCGGAATCTCGTCGAACTGCACCTTCTGCTTCAGTCGATAGCCCGGCACGTATGCGTGCACCTTCGCGACGGTGTCCTCGATCGATGCCTCGATCGCCGCGCGCGACGCGAGATCGGACAGCGTATAAACGGTGTCGCGCATCATCAGCGGCGGCTCGGCCGGGTTCAGCACGATGATCGCCTTGCCCTTCGCGGCGCCGCCGACCACCTCGATCGCCTTTGACGTCGTCTCGGTGAATTCGTCGATGTTCGCGCGCGTGCCGGGCCCGGCCGACTTGCTGCTGATCGACGCGACGATTTCCGCGTAGTGCACCTTCGCCACGCGCGATACGGCTGCGACGACCGGAATCGTCGCCTGGCCGCCGCAGGTGACCATGTTCACGTTCGGCGCGTCGATGTGCGCGTCGAGATTCACGACCGGCACGCAGTACGGGCCGATCGCGGCCGGCGTCAGGTCGATCATCCGGATCGACGGCCGCAGCATGCGCAGCAGCGCGTCGTTGCGCACGTGCGCGCCGGCGGACGTCGCATCGAACACGAAGTCGATCTGGTCGAACACCGGCAGGCGCGTGAGCCCTTCGACGCCTTCGTGCGTAGTCGCGACGCCCAGTCGGGCAGCGCGCGCGAGGCCGTCGGAGTTCGCATCGATGCCGACCATTGCCGCCATCTCCAGATGCTTGCCATGACGGAGGATCTTGATCATCAGGTCCGTGCCGATGTTGCCGGAGCCGATGATCGCCACCTTGAGTTTTTCGGAAGTCATGCGAATGCCTCGGTTAAGCCGTGAAAGTTGCCCGGACGCTGCCGAGCCCGTCGATCTGCGCAACATAGGTGCCGGCCTCGCGCACGGCGACCATCGGGCCGAGCGCGCCGGTCAGCACCACGTCGCCCGCGCGCAGCGGCGTGCCCAGTTGCGCCATCCGGTCGGCCAGCCAGACGGCCGCGTTCAGCGGATTGCCGAGGCACGCGGCGCCGCTGCCCTGGGACAGCACGTCGCCTTCGCGCGCGAGCGTCATCGCGCAGCCCGTCAGGTCGAGCTCCGATAGCGGCACCGGACGGCTGCCGAGCACGAAGCGGGCGCTCGATGCGTTGTCGGCCACCGTGTCGACGAAGCGGATGTTCCAGTTCTCGATGCGGCTGTCGACGACCTCGATCGCGGCCAGCGCATAGGCGCTCGCGCGCAGGATGTCGGCGAACGTGTGCCTGTGGTGCGTGAGGTCGCGTTCGAGTACCAGCGCGATCTCGGCCTCGACTTTCGGCTGTATCAGCGTCGACAGCGGGATCGGCTCGCTGTCGCCGTAGGCCATCGACGCGAACAGCGCACCGAAGTCGGGCTGGTCGACGCCCAGTTGCTGCTGCACCGCGAGCGACGTCAGGCCGATCTTGCGGCCGACGATGCGCTCGCCGGCGGCGACGCGGCGCTCGACGTTTGCCTGCTGTACCGCGTAGGCCGTCTTGACGTCGTCGGGCGCGATGCCGCCCGCGGCGGGTTCGCCGCGCACGGGCGCGATCGTGCTGCGCGACGCCTCGGCTTCGCACAGTCGCACGGCCAGTTCACGCACGGTATTCGGGTCCGTCATTGCGGCCTCCGTTTCTATTAACGCTTCAATTCGTGATGCAAAACGACATGGTCGCGCCGGCGGCCCGCCTTTCGCCCGACCATCCGGGCGAGCGGCGCGCACCGGAACGGAAACCCGCGCCGCCACGTGTAATCGCTTCGTCAGTTGTTCGCGACGAAATCGGCGACCAGCCGGTTGAACTCTTCCGGGTGCTCGATCATCGCCCAGTGCCCGCAGCGATTGAGCAACACCAAACGCGAATTTGGGATATTCGCGAGCAGGAACAGCGACGTCTCGTACGACACCACGCGGTCGTCGCGACCATGGATCAGCAGCGTCGGCACCTTGATCGCGGGCAACAGTTCGGGCTTCACCCACTTCGGCAGCGGCGCGCCCTTCGGCAGCCCGGCAACGTAATTGCGCAGATGCTCGGGGCGTGCCTGTGCCGCATTCGAACGCGCTTCGCACAGCTCGGGCGTCGCGAATCGCGCCTTGTCGTACACCATGATTTCCACCAGCCGGCGCATGTTCTCCGCACTCGGGTCCCGATACGCCTCGATCAGTACTTTGAGCCCTTCGGACGGCCCATCGCCCGCGCCGAACAGCGTCGGCATGCGTCCGACCGGCGGCCCCATCGTCACGAGGTGCGTGATGCGGTCGGGGTGCTCGGTCGCGAGGCGCAGCGACGTCTGCCCGCCCATCGAGTTACCGACGAACGCGGCCTTGTCGATGCCGAGTGCGTCCATGAACTGAATCGCGGCGTCGACGTGATCGAGCTGCTCGACCATCGCCGCATCCGACCGCCCCCAGCCCGGCATGTCGACGGCATACACGTGGAACTGGTTCGACAACGCTTCGATGTTGCCGGAGAAGTTGCTCCAGCCCGTGGCACCCGGGCCGCTGCCGTGCAGTAGGATCAGCGGATGCCCTGCGCCGGCCTCCTGATAATGCAACTGCCAGTCGCGCGTCCTGACGGAACGGCTCGTTCCAGCCTGAGTAAGTGCCATGATTTCGGTCCTCGTTCGAAAGTAGTGAATGCGCTCTCGCATCGCGCAAGAAAGCGGTCTCCGGTGATTGCTGCCGTCACGACCTCAGCAGATCGGCCACGACGTGCGGCGGACGGTGCCCCCAAGTACTGAGCCGATCCAAATGCTGGACCTGCCAGGTTGCGTCGTCGACCGTCAGGCCACCCCAGCCGACCTCGACGTTGAAATCCGACGGCGTGCGAACGTAGAAGCTGAACATGCGGTCGTTCGGGTGCAGGCCGAGGGTCATCTCGAAGCGCTGCTTCGCATCCATGCAGCGGTCGTACGCGAGACCCACGTCGTTCATGTCGGCGACCTCGACCATGAAGTGATGCATTCGCTTCGGAAACGGCATGTTGGCAAGCGCGACCGTGTGGTGACGCCCATTGCAACGCATGAACGTGACGCTCGCGACGATGCCGGGCGCCAACTGCTGATCGATCACGTCGGTAATCCGGAAGCCGAGCAGCCCGTACCAGTCGACCAGCACCTGCCGGTCCATCCCGCGTTCCATCAGCACCTGATGCCCGGCGCCGCCCGCCCCGGTGACGAAGCCCGACACCAGCCGGTCCGATGCGAACGCCGTGTCCGCTTCGGCCAGCCCGACGTACAGCTCGATGCGGTTGCCCAGCGGGTCCGCGGTAACGGCGATGCGCCGCACTTTGCGCGCGGCGGCCAACGCCGCATCGCCTTTGTCAACTTTGCTGCCAGCCGCCCGCAACCGCGCGACGATCGCGTCAAGATCGGCATCGGTCTCGCACCCGTAGCCGGTGAACGCGAGATCGTCGGCGCTGCCAGCCTCGACGATCCAACGGTGCGCCTTGCCATCCATGCGCAGGCTTAGCGACGTATCGGTCCGGCTCGCACGCTGCATGCCCAGCAGTTCGACGCCGAATCGTTCCCACCCGGCAAGATCGCTCGCCTCGATGCCGACGTAACCAAGTTCGGTCACAGTGCTCATTCGTGAAATCTCCCTCGTTGTTTCGTCCGGCGACGTGCATGCACTCATGCGGGCACCGCGAGGCCGCTGACGTCCGCAGCGGCGACAAAGCGGTCGGGCCGCAGCGCGACTGCGCGCACGCCGTACTTGCGCAGCCACGGTCGTAGCACGCCATCCAGATCGATCAGTTCGTCGTGGCCCTGCGTGCGCTGATCCTGCTGACGCAGCGCGATATAGCGCGCACCGAGCCTGTCCCATTCGGCTTTTTCCTGCGGCGTCAACAGCGATGCCGGATCGACGTCGTCGCCGAGCAGCGCGAAGCCGTCGCCGAGCAGATCGTCGAGACGCGCCATCACGCCACGGTTGTCGCCAACGACCGGCTGCGGCACCATGCGCCCGACGATGCTGCCTTCGCCGAGCGGGCCACGCAGCCAGCCGGCGGCCAGCACCGGCGGTGCGATCAGCGGCGCTTCCGGTGCATTCGGCGACGGTGGCGCGTTGAGCGCGGCTTGCTCTTCGTCGGTCAGTTCCTGCTTAATGATGCGGCCCAGTTGCACCGCGAGTTCGGTGTAGAAGCTGGCGTTCGGGCGGCGCTCCGTCTCGTACGTATCGAGGAAGTGCACAGGCAACCTGCCGTTGAGCACGCCCGCGAGCTTCCAGCCGAGATCGAACGCGTCGCGCATGCCGGTCTGCATTCCTGCGCCCGCCCACGGCGGCATCAGGTGCGCGGCGTCGCCCGCGAGGAATACGCGCCCGACGCGCCACCGATCCGCCATCCGCGTGTGGTGCCGGTAGAACGCGTGCTGATGAATCTCGACGTCGTCCTCGCTAACGCCAAGCGCCTCGAGCAGCGGCCAGACCTGTTCACTCGTGCTGAAATCGGCCTCGGTCTCGCCCGGTTTGAGCGGCAGCTCCCAGCGGTGATTGCCGCCGGACAGCGCGATGTCGACGACCGGCCGCTCCTTGTCGGACCAGAAGGTCAGCAGGTTGCGGTCGGGCCACCAGCGCTTCACGCGGCAGTCGATCACGATCCACTGCACGTCGAGCGTGTCGCCCAGCAGCTTCACGCCGATCATTCCGCGCGTCGCGCTGCTGCCGCCGTCGCACCCGATCACGTAACGCACGCGCACGCTGTTCAGCTCGCCGGTCGCCGCGTCCTTCGCAGTCACCGTGACGCCGTCTTCATCCTGTTCGAGCGCCACCACGTCGCTGCCGTAGCGCACGTCGATGCGCTCGCTGTGCGCGGCCGCGCACTCGCGCAGCGTCGCTTCCATCGTCGGCTGGTAGATGTTGAAGAAGCGCGGCTTGATGCCGAGCGTCGATGGCGGGTGCTCGATACGCAGGATCTCGGTGCCGTCGTAGCGCATCCAGCGCAGTGCGCGCTGCGGATCGATCTGCTTGAGCACCGGCTCGTCGACACCGAGGTTCTGGAAGATACGCATCGTCCAGTCGTTGACGGTCACCGCCCGCGCGCGCGGGTAGATGTCGCGGTGACGCTCGAACGCAATAGTGGAAATGCCGTGCTTCGCCAATGCAAGCGCGGCGATCACGCCGGTCGGGCCATAGCCGACGATCGCGACGTCCGCATCGTAGTGCTGGGTCATTCGTTGTCTCCTGTCTCTCATCCGTCGTCCGGCGGGCCGGTCTCCCAGCGTGTGCCGCGTTGCCGCGAAACCGCCATCGACGCGACGGAATTGTACCGATAGGTCCAAAACTAAAAACTAGGGAATACGAGTATTGGACCGATCGGTACATAAATGCAGGACGGTATACTTTGCCCATGAAAAATTCCCAACCCACCGGCAACCGGCGCGGCCAACAGTCGCGCCAGGAAATCCTCGACGCGGCGTCGCGCGTAATGTCCGCGTACGGGTATGCCGGCACGTCGATGTCGGCGCTGGTCGAAGCGACCGGCATTCCGAAAAGCGCGATCTATCACCACTTCGGATCGAAGGCGGGACTATTGGCAGAAGTGATGGCGCGAGGTGCGCAGGGCTTCTTCGAGGCGATGCGCGACGCGCACCGCGATCCGCCGCAAGGCGGGACGCCTCGCGAACGGCTCGGCTGGTATCTGCAGCGCACGGGCGCCGTCTCCGTGCATCACGAGAACTTCCTGCGCCTGTTGATGGTGATGGTCATGACCAGCGAGGCGACCGATGCGCCCGAGGCGATGGAAATCGTCGCGACCGTGCGTAACGAGGGCCGCGACTACATGCGGCAAATGATTCGTGCGGCGTTCAGCACGGAAGGCGAAGCGATCGCGGCGGCGGTCGCCGACCGGTTCGCACACTTCGGGATGGTCGGGTTCGACGGCGCGTTCGTGTCGCTGCAGTCCCGCGACGATTGCTCGATGGCGACGTACATGTCGCAACTGGCCGACGCGCTCGGCTCGATGGGTCAGGCGTACGCCGATGCGCTCCGCGACGCAAGCGCCGCGCCGGCACGCAAGCGCGCGGCAAAAAGCGCGAAGCCAGCCGCGCCGGCACAGGACAAGGCGCGCAGGCCCCGGAGCTGACGCACACGGCTTCCAAGCGATCCTCGTCCGCAGAACGGCGCGAACCCGCAGCTGCCCGCCACTGCGAACCGGCGGCGGCCATGCGTTGCGCCGGCCGTTGCGCAGACTCGACAACTAGCTCGCGAACATCCGAATCACACGCCCCGTTCGCAATCCGTCCAGTACGCAAACGGATCGCGATGACGCGGGTAGTGCGCATCGAGCCACTTCAGCAATGCTGCACGCGCATTGTCCAGATCGGCGCGGGATGGCGAACTGGTCATTTCGTGCACTTCCGTGGAAGTCTCCCGGTCGATCACGAGACAGCGCCAGTCCGGGCCGTCGAGGTCCGGATCGTCGGACGCCCGCGACGACTTGCCCCAGCCGAAACCCCTGCGCGCATCGATGTAGTACCGTGGCTGCACTTTCAGATAAGACATGTCGCCGCCTTGCAGGCTGCTCTCCGCGCGCAGCACGTCGCGCGCGTCGACGATCTGCGTGACGCCCGGCAACCGGCGCACGCGCCAGCCGGCAGGCAGCGTCGCAACGGCCTGCACGTTGTCATAGGCGCCCCACGTCAATCCCCATGCTTCGGCCATCCGCTTCATGAACGCGTCGGCGTTCGGATAGCCGCGCAGCTGAATCCGCGTCGACACGGTGACATCGAGTCCCGCGCGAACGCCGGCATCGGTGGACGCGGGTGCGAACGGGTCGCCGGGACGCGCGCCGTCGCTACCGCCGGCGGTCGGCACATCCGAAAACAACTGGTCGAGCGCCGCGCGCGCCTTTGCCGACTTGTCCGTTCTACTCATTGCGAATTTCCTCTTTCGTTCGATCTTCATCGCGAAGCGGGGCCGGGCGGAAGCCCGCCGCGTATCGGCATGGAAACCCGGGCGGGTTTCACCGAATGCGATTTCTCGCGAATGTGTGACCGTATTCTGTCAGGAAACAGTCGGGCGGGCTAAACCGCGTCGGCAATCTTCGTCGTCGCGATGGGACGCGTGGCTCGAGGCGCAGCGCCGACGACTGGCACCGGGTCGAGATGATGCAATCCTCGTCGTCGGCGTAGATCGGTTCACCGTGAACGGCGTTCAACGTCATGATCGCCAGCGTGCGCGGAAGTGAGCCTATTGTCCATCACATCGCGACGGCGGCCACAGAAACCGGCCAACCTGCACGCGACGATTGCAGATTCCGACCGTTACGCCCCCGCCCAAGCGACACCGCGATGGACTACGCACGGCATTACGGCACTTCGCTTCTGCGCTGCATGCATGAAGACGAATTCAACGAGCGCAGGATCGGTCAACCGGCAGCGCGACATATGCGACGATCTCGATGCGCATCCCCGGCACGACGAGCCCCTTCGCGATAACCGTCGACCGGTTCGGATAGGAATCGGCGAAGAATTCGCGGTAAACCCGATCTACCGTGGGAACATCGTCCACGTCCACAAGCGTCACCAGTACCTGGGCGACACACGACAGATCCGAGCCGGCGGCCTCGATGGCCATTTTCAGATTCTGGAATGTCAGGCGCGCTTGCATCGCAATGCCCCCCGTATGCACGGAGCCATCGCTACGCACTGGACCGTGCGCAGTGAACAGCAAGCCCGCAGCCTTGGTTGCCCATGAAAAGGGTTGTGCTGGCTTGGGCAAGCCGATATCGATCACTTCTTTCATTTCGATGTCTGATCCAGCAATGGGTTGAGCCGTCACCGGTTTGCGATGTGACGCGGAAGCAGAAGTACGAGGATTGCGCTGACGCACAATGCGAAGGCGAAGGCCAGCAACCCTGCCATCGTGCTATGCGTCGCATCCTTGATCCAGCCGAAGAAGGCCGGCGCGAAAAAGCCGGCCAGATTGCCAATGGAGTTGATCATCGCAATGCCGGCCGCCGCACCCGCGCCGCCAAGCAACCTGGCCGGAATTCCCCAGAAAACGGGTGCTGCCGGGAAGATTCCAATGGCGGCCACGCAAATCGCGATCATGGCGACGAAAGTCTGGTCCGGCCATAGCGCGGCACCGGCCAGTCCCAGTGCACCGACAAATCCGGACAGCGCGATATGCCACCGCCTCTCGCGCCGGCGATCGGCGCTTCGGCCCAATGTCACCATCGCAATGGCGCCAGCAATATTGGGGCCGGCGCTCAACAATCCGATCTGAAGCGGGTGGGAGATTCCGGACAATTTGATCAGCGTCGGCAGCCAGAAAACCAGGCCGTACATGCCCAGGCCTATCAGAAACAGAATCGCGCCCAGATACCACATGCGCCAATCCGTCAGCGCGCCCGCGATCGACGTGCGTTGAGCTTCCACGCGCTCTTGCGAAAGCGCCTCGGCCAGAAGACGTCGTTCCTGCTCATCCAGCCATTTCGCGTCTGCGATGCGCTCGGTCAAATAGAACATCGTTGCGACGCCCAGTATCAACGACGGCACCGCCTCGATCAAAAACAACCACTTCCATCCGGCCAGCCCGAAGGCTCCGTGCAACCCCTGCATGATCCATCCAGACAAAGGGCCGCCAATGATGCTTGCAAGCGGAAAACCGATCATGAACAGCGCGATGACCTTGCCCCGGCGTGCCGAGGGGTACCACCGCGAAAGGTACAGAATCACACCGGGAAAGAACCCGGCTTCCGCCGCGCCCAGCAAAAAGCGCAAGACATAGAAACTGGCTGGCGTGCGAACGAACATCACGGCTGCCGACAGAATCGCCCACGTAATCATGATGCGGGCGATCCAGATGCGCGCGCCGATCCGGTGCAGCAGGATGTTGCTCGGCACCTCGAACAGGAAGTAGCCAAGGAAGAAGATCCCTGCCCCAATGCCGTAGGTGGTTTCGCTGAACCCCAGATCGCTCGACATCTGAAGCTTTGCAAAGCTGATGTTGACGCGATCGAGGAAGGCCCCGACAAAACAGAGCAACAAGAATGGGATCAAGCGTCGCGTGACCTTTGCATACAGCTTGTCCAGGCCGACGTCGGTCAAAGCCGGCAAGGGCGACGCAGGCGTTCGCGTCACTGCCGATGAGTCATATGTCATGCCGGTCTCCGATGGTCCTTGTGTGAATGGGTACGTGCACAGCCCGTTGCGCGAACCGCGAGCGGCGGCCGCTGCAATATGCGAATGCGTTGGCGTGCCACAGGCTGTTTCGCCTGATTTGCGCGGCTCGCTGTTCAGGCGGTTCGATCGGTGACGGGCATCGTGAAGATCCGGTCGCGGTTGAGCAGGAGGCCCGGATCGAACAGACGCTTGATTCGACGCATTGCGTCAATCTCGACGCGACTGCACGTGCTCTCGAAGTAAGGCCTCTTCTCGAATCCGATACCGTGCTCGGCTGAAATCGAGCCGCCGGCCTCCACCACATGGCGATAGACCGCGGCCTTGATGTTGTCGGTGACGGACGCATCGTCAATGCCAATCACCCAATGGACATTGCCGTCTCCCAGATGACCGAACGTGAGCGTGCGGCAATCGGGGGATAGCCGAAGCAGGTCTGCGCGCAGGCGGGCCATGCAGTCGACCAGATGCCGTGCGGGGATACTGATATCGAACGAAATGGAAGGCCCGAGCGCATGCGCGGCCTCGCCCGTCGACTCCCGAATGCGCCAGAATGCCTCCGCCTCGCTAAGCGACTGCGCGAGCACGATGAACGGGGTCCCCACGGTTTCCGCGATCGTTTCGAGTGCTTCGAGCAGGCGGCTTTCGTCGCGACGGGTATCGCGGTCGAAGCCCGACATTTCAAGCAGGACGAGATGGCTGCCCGCGCCATCGAATGGATCGCGCCCCACCTTCAGGCATTGCGTGACGAAGTCGAAGTAGTCGCGCCACATCACCTCGAATGACGTCAGCATCGGTCCCAGGCTGGCGCGACACGCGCGCAGCGTCGAAAACACCTGCTGCAATCCATCGACCGCGATCAGTGCGGTATGCCGGCTGACCGGCAGCGGCTGCAAACGCAACACGGCGCGAGTGACGATGCCAAGCGTACCCTCGGAGCCGACGAACAACTGCTTGAGATCGTAGCCGGCGTTATCCTTCAACACACTGCTGAGGTGCGAGAGCAGCGAGCCGTCCGGCAATACCACCTCAATCCCGAGCACCGACTGTCGTGTCATCCCGTATTGCAATACGCGGTTGCCACCGGCGTTCGACGCAATCATGCCGCCGAGCTGGCAGGCGCCACGACTGCCAAGATCCACGGGAAAGAACAGCCCGTGCGCTTGCGCAGCTTGCTGAACCGTTTCGAGCGGAACACCGGCCTCGACGGTCATCGTTGCACCGATCTCGTCGACTTCGATAATCCGGTTCAGCAGCTCCAGTGACACAACGACTTCGTCGTTCTGCGGCGCGGCGCTGCCGACCAGCCCGGTCATGCCTCCCTGGACGACCGAACGAATTCCAGCGGCGTGCAGACGCTGCATCAGTGCGGCCACCGCCTCGGGCGTGCGTGGACGCAGTACCGGCGCCGGGACGCCATACGCACCGCTCCAGTCGGTGTGATATTTCGGGCCGGCGTCTGCCGCATTCAGAAACGCAACCTGCCCGTCGAGGGCAGCACAGATATCGGCAAGGCGGTGTTCAAGCGCGGTGCGCGCTTCTGTTGCTGTAGACATGCGAGTTCCAGAGAAGAGGCGCTTGCAGGATCGGACACCACGCGGTAGCGGCAATCGCCGACAGCATGGGCAACGATATGGCATGACATTGCCGGTCAATCACCGCCGTATCAGGGGCAACATGAGTCGTGCGGCGACGCCAGTACGCAGCCACGGAACCAGGCTATGGATCGCTTGTGCAGCGGCACGTTTTGTCCGACATAATTTACGCTGAACTCGCAATTCTCTGAGAAACAGCGAAATTTCCCGAATTATTGTCGGACAATGTTGGAGCGTCAATCGAGATTCCGTCGAGGTTTACCCTAGCCAGATCGATTGCGCAGCTTTGGATCCGTGACGGCGGCGGCATTCGCCAACGGGCAGGAAATGTCGGACAATCGCTCGGAATCTCGCCAGCCGACGCCTCATGCGCGCAAAGCTGGCCTGACACGATGAGCGGCGGTACTGGTCTTGAGATCGTCGAATCGTTCTTGCCACGGAGCGCCGTTTGGCCGCGCCGGACAAGCGACGAGCGACGCGCGATACGGGCGATTTCGGGCATTCCCGTAGAATGAAATTCAGGTCAAGGGTTGCCACAAGAGCGGCGGCTCGCCGCGTCGCGCGCCGCCGGTCTCGTGGCAACGCATGCGCGTGCCCCATGCAAACGGACCCTATGGAGTCAGTCAGAATGTCAACGGCCCCCGAAACCGGGCAATCGCACGAGCAATCTGCCGCGCGAGTGGATCAAGAACGCAGCGTCGCCGACTTCGTGTTCGAAGAGATTTCGCGCCGTGTTGTTGCCGGCGAGTACCGACCGGGCCAGCGGCTCGTCGAAGCCGATCTCACACGTGACCTTGGCGTGAGCCGCAGTTCCGTGCGTGAAGCGTTGCGTCGTCTCGAACACAACTCGTTTATCCGCCTCGAGCCGAATCGCGGCGCGACCGTTGCTGCGCCGAACCGCGCCGAAATAGAGGCAATGTTCCGGGTTCGCGAAGTGATCGCGGGGCTCGGCGCACGAGCCGCGGCCGAACGCATCGATCTACCGGGCAATCGCGAAAAAATCGCTGCGCTGTTGGAGCAGGTAACCGCGCAGGAGCACGCGAATCGTGTCGACAATCACCGAACCGAAAACGGCGTGTTTCATCGAACCATCAACACCATGTCGGGCATTGATGCGGTTGGCCAATTGATGGACCAGTTCAACTTTCCGATCCTTCACGCGATCTATTTTCGGGATCTCCGGCATGACCACTGGCGGTTGAATCTGGTCGACCACATGGATATCGGCCGAGCGATCCTGCACGGAGACGGCTACGCTGCCGAGCATTTCGCGCGCAAGCACATGCAGCGCATGGTGCCCATCGCCATCGAAATTTGCGAGCAACTCGCTATTGGCCCAAAGCGGCGAAGCTAAATGCTGGCCGGCCGATCCGGCTATCGGCCGGCACCGGTGTGGCGAATCGCATGCGCTCAAACCACAATGAACCGTGCGATTCATCGACCCGCGCGACAGAATGGATCAGCTCTGCGGCTCGAGCGCATGCGTGACAAGCGCGTCGATCGTACCGTCGTGCCGAAATCCCGCTTCGATCGCACGGCGATCGGTCAGCGGCGGTTGCCGTCCGAAAAGCCGTTCGATCCGTTCCACCGGCGCGTAATCGATGTCGAACGCGCCGAAGCGCCGGACCAACGCATCGACGATCTCCCGAACCGACAGATGCAGCACCGGCGGCGTCCACACTCGGCCCGCGTGCAGGCCGTCCGCGGACATGCGTGCCGCGTGCAGCAGGTTGTCGACACAGCAGCTGCGCGACATCCACCACGCGGTGGCCGAAGGCGAAACGGGACACGTATAAGGCTGGCCGCTCTGTGCCGCGCGAAAAATCTGGCTCATGAACGCGGATCCATGTCCCGCGGAAAGCGCCGGACGAGCCACGATGCCCGGCAGGCGTAACGCACGACCATCGAGCTTGCCGCGTCGCGTCCAGTCGGCAAGGATCAGCTCGCCAACCAGCTTGTGCACGCCGTAGCTCATCGTCGGGCGCGGTACGGTGTGCTCGTCCACGGACGCGGGCAACGACTCGCCCAACACCGCCACGCTGCTGGCATAGACGACGCGCGCCGCACGCCCGTGCTCCGTCGCCTGCATGGCCAGGCGTTCGAATAGCGCGAGCATTCCCGACAGATTCACGCGGTCGCCCTCGGCCGGTTCGGCTTCCGCCTGCGAACCGGGCAGGCTCGCCAGATGAAACACGACGTCGACAGGTGTCGACAGCGGCGGCTCGAGCATCTCCGGACGGCTGAAATCGCCGACCAGCGCCGTGATTCGCGCATCGTCGCACGGCCATTCCGCTTGCCGGTCGACCCACAACAGTTCCGACACATCGCCCGGCTCCGCGATACCGTCGCGCAGCAGCCGTTCGACCAACGCCGTTCCGACAAATCCGCCCGCCCCGGTCACCAGCACTCTCATAGCCGAGCCTCCTCATCGTCGGCGCGCGGCGCGCGCACCACCCGCTGATCGATGGTGCCGAACGGTGCGTTGCCGGCGTCGTCGCGCGCCGTCATCCTGACCCGGTCGCCAAAACGCATAAACCGCGTGCGCGCGGCGCCTTCGTCGATCATTTCGATCACGCGTCGCTCGGCGATGCACGCCGAGCCCGCGTTGCGGTCGGCATTCGACACCGTCCCGGACCCGACGATCGTCCCCGCCGACAGGCGACGCGTGCGGGCCGCATGCGCGATCAGTTCACCGAAGCCGAAGTTCATCTCGCGGCCGTGCGGATGACCGAACCAGCGGTCGTTCCATTCGACGTGCAGGCTCAGATGCACGCGGCCGTCGCGCCAGTGCTCGCCGAGTTCGTCGGGGGTGACGGCAACCGGTGCAAAGCTCGTGGAAGGCTTGGCCTGCAGGAAGCCGAAGCCCGTCTTCATTTCGTGCGGCCCGAACGCCCGCAGGCTCCAGTCGTTGAGCTGTACGATCAGGCGGATGCAGCGCAGCGCAGCGGCGGCCGATACGCCCATCGGCACGTGTCCCACCACCACGCCGAATTCACCTTCGAAGTCGATGCAGTCGGCCTCGTCGGGCAAGGGCACGTCGCTCGCCGGGCCGAGGAAGTCGTCGCTCGCGCCCTGATACATGACCGGCACCGTATCGAACATCGGAATCGGCGGCGTATTGAACGCCTGCTCCATCAGGCGGCCGTGATTCAGAAACGCCGAGCCGTCGCACCACTGCGGACTGCGCGGCAAGGGCGCGGCGCATGCGGCCGGATGGAACGGACGCGCATCGCGCACGCTGCCGGCGTTCAATGCGTCGTAACGCGCCTGCAAGCCGGGCGCAAGCGCGTCCCAGCGATCGAGCACGTCGGCCAGCGTCGTTGCGATCGGCGCAGCGTCGACAGCATGGCGCAGGTCGCGCGACACGAGCAGCAAGCGCCCATCGGCGCCACCGTCGGGCAAGGTCGCGAATTTCATCGTGCGCCTCCATGTGCGGGCGCGTCGAGCACGGCGGCAAGCGCCGGATCGTAGACGCCGTCGATCAGCACGAACAGCATCCGGCATGGACGGCCCGAGCGGTTCGCCCAGGCATGGTTGGTCCCCCGCTGAATCACCACGCTGCCCGGCGCGAGTGCGACTTCGGCATCGTCGAGAATCAGCGTCATTTCGCCTTCGATCACCACGCCGTAGTCGACCGACTCGGTGCGATGCATCAGCGGATGCGGCGAGCCGGCCTGCACCGTCGACGCTGCGGCGTCGCCGATCTCGCTGAACGCGTCGTGCATTTTCGTCGCGCCGTGTGCGAGAAACTCCGGCGTATCGGGGGGAATGTCGACGAAGCGCATACGGGTGCCCTCCCTGGGCGGCGGCAGCATGAGCGCGCCCACCGTGGGATCCGCGCCATTGTCGACCGTGGCGGGGCTCGACGACGTGCTCCAGACTTCGTGGAACACGGTGCCGGGAATCGCGGCGATTTCCACCACGGTAGGCAGTGGACCGTCGGATGCGACGACTGCGCGGCCGTCGGTGTCGTGTCCGGTCACCACGCGACGAATCGCTGGAAAGCTCATGCTGCCGCCTCCCCGTCGGTGTCGTCGAAAATCGCGACGGCGCGCGTCCACCCTGCCGACGCGCCGCGAATCTTGTGCGGGAAGCAACTGATCGTGAAGCCGGTCGGCGGCAACGCCGTGAGGTTGTGCAGCTTCTCCAGATGGCAATAGCCGATATCGCGCCCCGCCTTGTGCCCTTCCCAGATCAGCGACGTATCGCCCGTTTCCGCGATCTTCTGCGCGGTATAGCAGAACGGCGCATCCCAGCTCCATGCATCGGTGCCGGTCAGGCGCACGCCACGCTCGAGCAGGTACATGGTCGCTTCGTAGCCCATCCCGCAGCCCGCATTGACGTAGTCGTCGTGCCCGTAGCGCGACCCGGCCCGCGTGTTCACGACGACGATATCGAGCGGTTGCAGTTCATGGCCGATGCGCGCGAGTTCGGCCTCGACGTCGGCCGCCGTCGCGACGTAGCCGTCCGGAAAGTGCCGGAAATCGAGCTTCACGCCCGGCTGGAAGCACCATTCCAGCGGCACCTGATCGATCGTGATGGACGGCTGCGCTTCGCCCAGGCTCGCATCCATCGTCGAGTGGAAATGCCACGGCGCGTCGAGATGCGTGCCACTGTGGGTCGTCAGCGTGACCCACTCCGCGGCGGCCGCTTCGCCGTCGGGATAGTCCTCGGGTTTCGTACCCGGCAGCATCGCCATGAATTCGGGCAGCGTGTCGCCGTGCTTCTGATAGCGGATCTTCGGCGCGAGCGGCGGCGGATCGGAGAGCACGTCGTTCTCGAGATAGATGGAGAGATCGACGAACCGTCGAACGGGCTTCATGTTCAGACTCCTTGGGATGGGGAGGGGCGATCGAGCCGCGAAAAGCAGATCGCCGCAGCGGCAGCGATCAGCACTGCGGCGAAACCGAGGCTGCCGTAGCCGAACTGCTTGACGAGCGTGCCGCCGAGCAGCGGACCGATGGCGGCGCCCGTCATCAGCATCGCCGGCGTCGCGGCAACGGCGCGACCGGTGCGGTCGATGCGCGCCAGCATGCCGAACGCGAAGGTGTGGGTGAAGATCATCACGGCGGCAAAGACCGAGGTGGCCGCCGCGTACGGCGCGAACGCCGCGCTTTGCGTGATGACCAGCGCGAGCGCGGCCTGTACGACGGCGCCGGCCTGCACGACCTTGCGGCCCGGCACGCGCGTTTCGAGCAGTCCGGCGACGGGAGCGGGAAACAGGTTGACGAAGCCGAGCGCGATCAGCGTCGCGATCACGGCACTCAACCCGAAGCCGCGATCGAGGCCGATGCGCTGCACGAAACTGAACAGCATCGACTGCGTCAGCGCCATGCAGCCGACGCCTGCCATGCCGAACCAGACGGCGTGCTCGAAGCGACGCTCGACGCCGGCTGCCGTGCTGCGGCGCGCCTGAATCGACGGAAACGCGAGCGCGCACGCAATCGTGGCGACGCCCATCACGCTCGCAAAAACGCGAAACAGCATCGGGCCGCCATGTGCTGCGATGAGTCCCGGCACGATACCGAGAAACGCGATCGCAAAGATGCCGAGCGCGAGGCCGGCGACCGCGAACAGACGATGCGGATTGCGGCTTCGTCCGACGGTGCCGTGCGTGAAGCTCAGGCCGCATCCGACGGCGACGCCCGCGGCGGCATGCAGGGCCGCCATCGTCGGATAGCGATCGGCCGATACGGAGGCGATGCCGAGAAACGCGCACGCGGCCATGCCGAAGCCGACGGTCGACATCGCGCGCGCCGGCAGGCGATTCAAGCGCGGGGAGAAAAACACGCTGCTCAGAACGGCGCCGGCCAGGAATAGCGTGGCGAGCAGGCCCGCCTTCTGCGGATCCAGCCGATACGCACCGATCAACGTGCCGACCCAGACCGGCAAGGCCACCAGATCGACCATGCCGGCGCAATGCGCGAGCATCAGCGCGACGGTGCCGAGCGCGCCAAGCCGCGTCGTGTCGGCCGATATCGACGGGTCGGCAGCTGCCGCCGTCGTGGGGGAAAGGTTCGGCTCCATCGTGCCTCCGCTTGCGTCAGATGTCAGATCGGCCGCGCGAGACTCATGTGCGTCTCGTGCATGATGCGCCGGTGTTCCTCCTGGTCGCCGCCGGCGATCTCGATCTCGCCAAGGCGCCCGGAGTTTTCCACGACCATGCGGCAGCGCTCCCAGCGGCGCGCCTGGAATGCCTGCAACGCGGCTTCCACCGTCGCACCGCGCCCCAGCTCTTCGGCAAGCACGATGGCGTCCTCGATGCCGATGCCCGCCCCCGCCGCCATATGCGGCGTGGTCGCATGTACCGCGTCGCCGACCAGCACCACCCGTACGCTGAACCAGGGCGCCGGCAGCAGCAGGCTTTCGAGCGGCCGGTAGTTGACGCGCGATTCGGCGCCGATCTGCGCGCGGATGGACCGGATCAGCGGCACGTCGAACGCCGCCAGCAACTCGGACAGCATGCGCGGCCATTCGGCGGGATCGATGTGGTCGTTGGTCGGCCTGTCCTCGGTGACGAAGACGTACATTTCGTCCCGCGAGACCGGATTGACGCCCGCCTTGATCCGGTGTCCCAGCCACATCGTCGCGCAAGCGATCTCCGCCGCGCGCGGCACCACCGCGCGCCACACGCCCTGGCCCGTATAGCGCGGCTTCGGCGCATCGGGAAACGCGGCGGCGCGCACTTTCGAGTAGAGGCCGTCCGCGCCGACCACGAGGTCGTAGGTGCCGTGCGAGCCGTCCGTGAACGCCACGTCCACCCGATCGCCGCGCGGCTCGAGCCGCGAGAACGTACAGCCGAGCTTCACGCGCACGCCTGCGGCGCGTGTCGCGTTGGCGAGAATATCGGCCAGCACCGGACGCATGATCGCGCCGCCGCCGGGAACGTCCTCGCCGGCCACGCGCGGCGTCGGCAGCGTGCCGATCGGCCGGCCGCCGGCCGTGTACAGATTCACGCCGTCGCCGCCGTGGCCACGTTCGAAGAACGCATCGAGCACGCCGACCGTGCGCAGGGCGCGCAACGTGGGCCCGCCGATGCTGATGCCGGCACCGTACGAGCGCCAGCCCGGGTCGATCTCGACGAGGTCGACCGCGAGGCCGAGCTTCGCGCACTGGATCGCCGTCGCCATACCGGAAAAACCGCCGCCTATGACGAGGACGTGTTCAAGAGGGGCTGCCATCTGGGTGTCTCCATGTTGTGTCTGGTATTGGGATGTCATGTCGCAATCAGCACGATGGCGCCGTCGTCCGTCACGTCGATCTCGACCGGCGTCAGCCGCTGACCGAGGCACGGGCCGAGTACGCACTCGCCGCTGGCGATGTCGAACTGCGCACCGTGCGCGTGGCAGACGATGCGGGTGCCGTCGCCGCTCAGGTAGGCGTCCTTGCGCCAGGCCATCGGCGTTTCGCCGAAAAAGTGCGGGCACGCGTCGCGATAGGCACGCACCTGCGTGCCGTACCGCACGACGAACAGCGTGTCGTGTCCGCGCCCGTCCGGATCGAAGCCCCGCGCACCGGGATCGGGCAGATCGTCGATGCTCGCGAGACGCCTGCGACCGGGATCAGTGTTGGACATGGCAGAACGATTCTCGCGATCAATCCGACGTCGCCGCTGCCGCGCCCGGCGGAGGACCGCCCGGCGCCCACTTCTCGCGATGCTGGAACAGGAACAGTTGCGATGCGTCGGCGCCCATTGGCGCCTCGCGCGCGTTCCATGTGTCGTCGTGCAGATCCATGTCGGCGTCGTATTCGACGTGACAGCCGAGCGGACTGTTGAAATACCAGAACCAGTTCGAGCCGAACCGATGACGCCCCGGCCCCCAGAACGACTGGTAACCCTTCTCGACGAAACGCGTGCCCGCTAGCAGAACCTCGGTCGGTCCGCCCATATGGAACGTGAAATGCTCGCAGCCCTTCATGAACGGCGGCGTCTGAATCATGAACAGCGTGTGATGGTCGAGCGTGCCGGCCGGCTGCAGGAACGGGCCGACGCCCGTGAAACGGTCGGTACAGCGAAAGCCGAGACGCTCCACATAGAACGCTTCGGCCTTCGCGGCATCCGGCACGAAGTAGACGACGTGCGACAGCGTGCGCGGCGTCAGCACGGCATCGTCGCGCACCGCCACGACGTTCGGTGCGCGCTGCGCGGGCGCGCCGGGCGAATTCACGGGCTCGGCGGGCAACGCGAGCGAACGGCGCGCGGTGACCTGGAAGCCGATCGCGAAGCCCATGTCGTCGAACGATTCGATCGATCCGTCGGCGAGTGTGGTCACTTCGCGGTCGCGACGCAGTTCCGCCGCGATGGCGTCTATCGTCGCGGAATCGGCGACGCCGTAGATCGTCTTGCGCAGCATGCTTGCCGTGCCGAGCGCAGGCGGCAGCGCCGGATCGTCGCGGCGCGCGATATCAATGCCCGTTCCGTCGAGTGCCTCGAAACGGCCGCCGGTTTCGTCGCTGCGCACCGGTAGCAGTCCGTAGTCAAGCAGATATTGGCGGCAGGCGGAGACGTCGTCCACGCCGAAGACCAGCGTATCGGGTCCGATGATGTTCATGAGATGTGCGTGCTCGAGAGGGATGAAAGCGTCAGAGCGACGTGCGTCCGCCGAGCGTTTCGGCGACCCAGTCGGCGATGAAGTGCCCTGCGTTGATCGAGTTGTCGAAGCTCGAATGCTGGACGCCGCCTTCGCGCTCGGTGAAGATCTTGAGCTCGCGCTTGGGGCTGTTCACGAGCTGCTCGTACGTGCGGTGAGCCCATGCGACCGGGATCTGCGAATCCTGCGAGCCGTGCGTGACGAGGAACGGCACCTTGATACGATCGAGCACGCCGTCGAGATGCACGTTTTCGGCGATGCGCATGAAGTCGTCGATATCCTTCGCACCCCAGACCCAGCAGACATGCTTCCAGTAGTGCGGCACCGGGAAGTTGCCTTCGCGCTGCAGGCGTTTTTTCTGGACGTCGCGCCAGTCGTGGTTGGCGCCCCACACCACACCGCAAGCAAAGCGCGGCTCGAACGCGACTGCGCGCGGGCAGTAGTAGCCGCCGAGCGACACGCCTTCCATGCCGATCCGCTTCGGATCGACGTCGTCCCGGCTTTCGAGCCAGTCGACGATCTTGCTCGCCCAGACCTCCGAGTTGTATACCGCATTCAGGCCGTGCAGCCGCAACGCTTCGCCGGTGCCGGGCTGGTCGACAATCAACGACGATACGCCGCGCGCGGCCAGCCATGCCGGCAAGCCCACGAAGTACTTCATTTCCTTGGTCGAATCGAGCCCGTTGACCTGCACGAGCAGCGGCGCGCGCACGTCGGCGCGCTTCGCTTTCACAAGGAGTGCGGACAGATGCTGGTCGCCGTACGGAATGGCGACGCGTTCGCAGTTCTCGCCGGCGAGCGCGATGCTCCTGTCGAACGTCTCCAGCGAGCGTCGGTAGAGTTCGACACGCCCCGGGGCATCGTGCCCGAGCATGCGCTCGGCCGTGATCAGATAGATCGCGGCGCGCTTGTATTTCTCGCCTGCCGACAGCAGCCGCCCCAGCGCCTCGTCGTCCTGCGCGAGATCGCAAAGGCGATCGGCCTTCTCGACCCACGCTTCACGAAACGCACGCGTGCCGTCCGCGTCCGGCTGCCTGGCCGCTTCCTGGAGGGGCCCGCACATGTCCTCGATTTCGCCGATGCGCGCGCCCATTTCGATGGCGAGATTGACGGACAGATTCCAGACGTAGTTGGTAGGAAAGTATCGGAACATGCTGATTGCCTCGATTGAAATTGCGTCTTGCTCGATGACCGCGCCGACGACCGCGTTCGCGCGCGCGGTCCGGCGCGCGACACGGTACTCAGCCCTTGCGCCCGAAGCCCGGCCACAGCGGGATGGCGACGTTCACCCAGATGCTGCTGCTCCTGGCCGTGTTGGCGGCATAGACTCCTTGCTGATAATTGACGTTGACGTTCCAGCTTCTCGCGTCGTACACGATCGACGGGCCGATGCCGAAGGTCCGCATGCGATTGCCCACGCGCACGCCGCCGGCCTTGTCGTCGCTGAACTGGTTCAGGTACGCGCCGACCACGCCAAGCTTCCACGGGCCGAAGTTCCAGCCGGCGTTGAACTCGGCGACGTAACCGTCTCCCGAGCTGTAGTTCGTCGTGCCGTTCTTCAGATTGAGCAGGAAGCGGTTCGCGAGCCCGACGTCGATTCCGTTGGGAACGTTGTAGCGAATCGAGATCACCGGCTGCACCGACGTGTAGCCCACCGCGACGCTCGATTTGACCGGGCTATAGGAACCCGTCTCGAATGCAACGTCGATTCCCGACGCAATCGCCAGGTTCGGCGCGAGATTCCATTGCAGCAACACAGGCGTCAGCGTGATGTTGGACAGGCCGTTTTGCGTGCTCGACTGCCCGAACACGGTGCTATGCAACGACACGACGGGGATGACCAGCTGCGTATAGACGTGGGCGCCGAGCAGCTGGAACGGATACGCCACCAGCAGACGCGTGGTTTCCGAAAACACCGACGTATGGAACGGAATCGGCAGTTTCTTGCCGTCGTTGCCATAGAGGCCGTTCGCAAAGCTGTAGTTGAACTGTTCGAGGGCGAACAGGCCGGGGATCGGCGGCAGGTTGGCGATGTTCGTCCCCACCGCTCCGGCCGGATACGGTGAGACGCCGCCTTCGAATGCCTGCGCCTCGTTCATCGACCCGGTCGCCAACACGGCGCAACCGACAACGGCTGCGATCAGTTTCGTGGACATGCTGTCTCCTCCTGCTCGGGGGCGCGTTTGCGCCGCCCGTCGTCTCTTTTAATAGTGGAAAGCGCGGTGCACACGGCCGAGGTACAGCGGTACGGTCGAGCCTGAAATGCCCTGACGCTGGCCTCCCGATGCGATGCGCCGGCTACCGTCGCGTCGAGATGTGGCAAGGTTAAGATAGGCCGACGTATCCTAAAAATGGATTCGATCCATTGCCGATATCGACGGCGTCAATACTTTCAGGTTAAACCCTGATAGTGCATCCGGCGGGCCACGCGGCATCAGAGAGGAGAACGGAGACAGCACGCATGCGGTTCAACAAGCTCGACCTCAACTTGCTCGTGGCGCTCGACGCGCTCCTGAGCGAACAGAACATCAGCCGGGCGGCCGAAAAGATTCATCTGAGCCAGTCGGCGATGAGCAACGCGCTTTCGCGGTTGCGCGAATACTTCAACGACGAACTGCTCGTACAGGTCGGCCGCAAGATGGAGCCGACGCCGCGCGCCGAGGCGCTCAAAGATGCCGTGCGCGACATCCTCGTACGCGTCGACGCGACGGTGTCGGCTCAGCCCGAATTCGTGCCGGCGCACGCGAATCGGCTGTTCCGTCTATTCGTTTCGGACTACACGATGACGACGCTCATGCCGCACCTGTTCGAGCTCGCTTACAAGGCGGCGCCCGGCATCCGATTCGAGCTGCGCCCGCAGATCGCCTATCCCCACCGCGTGCTTGAACGCGGCGAAGCGGATCTGCTGATCATCCCCAAGGAGTATTGCTCGACCGAGCATCCGGCCGAGGTATTGCTCGAAGAAACCTACTGCTGCGTGATGTGGAGCCACAGCCCGCTCTCGCAAGGCGAGATGACGAGCGAGCGCTACATGGCGGCCGGGCACGTCGTCGTGCAGGTCGGCGACGCACAGACGGCGCTCGAGGACTGGTTCATGCAGCGGCTCGGCGTGATGAGACGCGTCGAGGCGAGCACCTACAGCTTCGTGTCGCCGGCCCACCTGCTCGCCGGCACGAACCGGATCGCTACGATGCACCGGCGGCTCGCCGAAGAGGCCGCACGCAGCCTGCCGATCGTGCTGCGCGAGGTGCCGGTGCCGGTCCCGACGGTGGAGCAGGCGATGCAATGGCACAAGCACCGAACCTCCGATCCCGGGCTCGCGTGGTTGCGTGGGCTGCTGAAAGACGCTGTCGCGAAGATGGACGAAGGGCGTCAGGCCGCTCGCTGAGCCGGCGCGATCCGCCTGCGGCGCGAGCGAGTGGATCCGCATGATTTGCCGCGTATCGAGGCGACGCAGATGCCCGCAACCGTCCTTGTTCACGCACTCAAACGGGTATCCGGGCCGAACCGCAGATCCGTGACCAATGTGCGCTCCGGCCGGCGCGACAACCTGAAACGGACGGAACGCGCCGGCCCTTCATCGCATCGTTGTCGGTCTGCATCGTGCCGACCATCTGCCGCATGCGGAGCGCCCCGCCATGTCGATCAGGCTCGACAGCCGATGCGGTTCAGAACGACTGCTAGCAGGGTTGCCGAGCGATGCGATCGTCAATAAAGCGTGCGAACAATAGCCGATGAACATAACGATCGAGTGACGACCCACTCGTCCTCGTGCCGACTTCGCACCAACTGGCCCACGTCCAGCTCGGCACCGAAGATGGCGGCTTGGTACGCCGTCACGATTTCGACGCAGTATCGCCTGAAGTCGAATAGAAGATGCCGGACACGGGCATGGAGTTGCTCGTTCACGTGGCGCCGCCACCAAGACGCCAACTCATAGCCTGACGGGTCTTCAACACGCTTGGTCGCGACCGTGGTTGACGTCGCTTGTTGGACCCCATCTGGCACGCATCGCCGGCACCCGAGTCCGACGGCGATAACAGTTGCCCGTTCGACTGTTGCTGTCGGGCTCGAGCACATCGCTGGCATGCCGCGCAGGGCGCCCGCGAAGCTTCCGACGCCCAGTAGACGCAAGCGAGAAGCGCTACGTTGAGAAGTCCCGACCAACGACCTGCCCCAGCCGTAGTCGCGAACGGTCCCATCCAGCCCCCAATAATCCCCTTGACGCTCTATCTTTCGATATATATCTTTAGATATGTTTTCCGATATATAGGACACGATCATGCGACACAACCACTTCCGCGGCCATGCCCGATGTGACGGTCATGGTGCGCATGCGCGCCCTGACTGGATCGCCGGCCTCTGGCACGCAATCGGCCGCCACCGGCGCGGCCACGATCCATTTGGCGGCGGCGGCCCGTTCGGTGGCCGTGGCGGGCGCGGCGGTTTCGGCGACTTCGGTGACGACGGCATGCCGCGCGGCCGCCAGTTCACGTCCGACGATCTGCAGCTTCTGCTGCTCGCCTTGCTCGCCGAGCAGCCGAGCCACGGCTACGAACTGATCAAGGCGCTCGACACGCGCTCGAGCGGCTTCTACAGCCCGAGTCCGGGCATGGTGTATCCGGCGCTCACGTATCTCGAAGAAGTCGGCTACGTCGCGTCGCAAGCCGAAGGCAATCGCAAGCGCTACGCGCTGACCGACGCCGGCCGCACACATCTCGATGCACAACGCGAGCGCGTCGACACGCTGTTCGCTCGCCTCACGCATCTCGCGCGAAAGATGGAATTCATGCGCCGCGCATTCGCCGGCGAAGCGTCGGGCGCCGGAGCGTCGGGCGCCGATGCGTCGGGCGCCGCAGCGCAGGACGAAGCACAGGCCGGCTGGCTGCCCGAGTTCGTCGACGCACGCGTCGCGCTGAAGCATGCGCTGCTGCACAAGAGCGCCGCATCGCCCGACGAGCAGCGGCGCATCGCGGCCATTCTGCGCCGCGCGATCGCCGAAATCGAAGGCCGGTCCGACGTGTAACGCGCGCCGCCCGTCACATTTCCTGGAGAACGGATTGAACACCACCCTTGCCGATCGCACCGTGACGCGCGTGCGTCACACACTGAAATTCCGCCTGCTGCAGGTGCTGCGCGTGCACGCGGTCACGCCGCATCTGCTGCGCGTCACGCTCGGCGGCCCGGATCTCGCCGATTTCGAATCGTCGTCGTTCGACGATCACGTCAAAGTGTTTTTCCCGGCGCCGGGCACCGAACGGCCCGCGTTGCCGACGCTCGGCGCGAACGGCCCCGTGTTTCCCGAAGGCGAGCCGAAGCCGGTCGCGCGCGACTTCACGCCGCGCCGCTTCGATCGCGCCGCATTCGAGCTGGATCTCGAATTCGTGATGAATCATCCGGGGCCCGCGTCGCAGTGGGCGGCACAGGCGCGGCCCGGCCAGTGGCTCGGGATCGGCGGGCCGCGCGGCTCGTTCGTCGTGCCGACCGGCTTCGACTGGCATCTCCTGATCGGCGATGACACGGCGCTGCCGGCCGTCGCGCGACGCATCGAGGAACTGCCGGCCGGCGCACGCGTCGCCGTCGTGCTCGAAGTCGCGGATCGCAGCGCGAAGATCACGTTCGACGCGCGCGCCGACGTGCACGAGATCTGGCGCTTCCGCGACGAAGGCAACGGCGACGCCCTGCTGGACGCCGTGCGCGACCTGCCGCTACCGGAGGGCGACGGCTATGTATGGGCAGCCGGCGAAGCGCTCGCGATCCGCGCGGTGCGCGCGCATCTGGCCGGCGAACGCGGCGTCGACAAATCGCGCATTCGCGCGTCCGCGTACTGGAAGCGCGGCGCGGCGGCCGTACACGAGACGCTCGACGACTGACGCGCCCGCGCGGCATCGGGTTTTCGCTTCATGCAGGGCGCGCGGCAACCGCGCGCATCCGGACGCCGCGACCGGCACGGGCTTGGCAGCGGCATCGCGACTGGTATATATCTGTGTGAGCGGCGGCGCTGTCGGGAGACAGCGGCCGCCGCGTGCCCAGGAGCGCCCGATCATGACAAAAGAAAATCACGCTGCGCCTTTCGTTCGTCACCTGAAGATCGTCGGTTATTGCGGCCTTGCCGCGGTCGTCCTCGCGCTGTTCGTCGCGATGTGCGCGATCCTGAAGGAAAGCGCGCTCGAACGCGATGCGGTCGCGCAGCAGTCCACGGACACCACCGAACTGCACGGCACGACCGGGCCGTCCGCGACGGCCGAAGCGGCGAAGACGCCCGGCTGATTGCGTCGCGTCGCCGCGTGTGCGGCGCCTGCGTACCTCCGTGCTACCGCATTCGATTACGGCGCAGGCTGTCGACCCATGATCACGGCATGCACGGCGTCGCCGATGCGGTCCAGCGTATCGACCGCCCGCCTCGCATACAGATGCGCGGCCAGCGCGCCCGCCGTGCCGACCAGCACGCCGCCGGCCATGTCGAACGGCCAGTGCACGCCGGCGTAGATGCGCCCCCACGCAATCGCGAGCGCCAGCGCCGCCATCACCCAGCCCGTCACGCGCGTCGTGCCGCCGAGCAGCATGCCGACCGCGACGCTCCATGCGAACGTCATGTGATCGCTCGGAAACGAGCTGTCGGGCGCGTGCGGAATGAGCTGCGTGCCGACGCCGGCCATGAACGGCCGCGGCGAGAACCACAGATGGCCGATCGCCTGCGCGAGCACGAGCGCGACGCACGCGCCGACGCCGGCCTCGATCGCCTGCCGGCGCGTCGTACGCTCGCCGAAGAGCCAGGTCAGCAGCAGCATCGCGGGCAATGCATAGACGACCCAGTCTGCGGCGAAGATCGCCAGGCGGGCGACACCCGCGTGCGGCGTCAGGCCGGCGTTGAGAGCGGAAAACAGCGTCAGATTGATGTTATGCATGAATCGGTTCTGGGACGGAAAGACTCGGCCGGATCGCCCGGCCGTCCGCGATGTTGCGACGGGCCGGCTTAAGCGATGCTTAATGCGGGCGCCGTACAGGACGCGTGCGTCCGCTGCGGCGAACGCACTTAGAACCCGCACTGCAACACAAGTTCACGCAATTGTCACATTCCGCGCGGTCGGCTCCCGAAAATCCTCCCCTCGTATCCCGAAAAACCTCACCTTGTTTCACATTTGCACGCGGCCGATGGTGCGATCATCGGCCGGCCGCGCGGCGATTCGCGCCGTCTCGACCATTCGCCTCAACATTTGCGCAGTCAATTCTTCAGAATGCGCAACAATTATTTCCGATTGCGGCATCGCACAACGGCGGCACACAGGCATAGGATTACGAGCAGTCTTCGACGAAGCGATCAACAACAAGGAGTCCGCATGAAAATCAGCGATGTCCGATCGAAAGCGTTTGCGATGCCATTGACGAGCCCCGCGTTCCCGATGGGCCCCTATCGTTTCGTCGATCGCGAATTCCTCATCATCACCTACCGCACGGATCCGGACCGTCTGCGTGAAATCGTGCCGGAGCCGCTGAAGGTCACCGAGCCGCTCGTCCATTACGAATTCATCCGCATGGCGGACTCCACCGGCTTCGGCGACTACACCGAAAGCGGCCAGGTGATTCCGGTCGAATACAACGGCCAGCCGGGCGGCTACACGCTGGCGATGTATCTGGACGATCACCCGCCGATCGCCGGCGGCCGCGAGCTGTGGGGCTTTCCGAAGAAGCTCGCGTCGCCGACGCTGCACGTGAACACCGATCACATCCTCGGCACGCTCGACTACGGCAAGGTGCGCGTCGCGACCGGCACGATGGGCTACAAGCACAAGGAACTCGACATCGTCGAACAGGCGAAGCGTCTCGCCGGGCCGAATTTCCTGCTGAAGATCATTCCGCACGTCGACGGCACCGCGCGCGTCTGCGAACTCGTGCGCTACTACATGCAGGACATCGTGATGAAGGGCGCATGGACCGGCCCCGCATCGCTCGAACTGTCGCCGCATGCGCTCGCGCCGGTCGCCGATCTGCCGGTGCTCGAGATCGTCGAGGCGCGCCACCTCGTCGCCGATTTGACGCTCGGTCTCGGCGAAGTCGTCTACGATTACCTGGCTCAGTAACCTCCGCAGTCGTTACTTCCTGTCAATCCTTTCACTACCGGAATTCGAACATGAGCAACCTGAATGGCAAGACCGCAGTCGTCACGGGCGCCGCGAGCGGCATCGGCAAGGAAATCGCGCTGGAGCTGGCGAAGGCGGGTGCGGCCGTCGCGATCGCCGATCTGAACCTGGACGGCGCGACGGCCGTCGCCGACGAGATCAACAAAGCCGGCGGCAAGGCGATCGGCGTCGCGATGGACGTGACCAACGAGGAAGCGGTCAACACCGGCATCGACAAGGTCGCGGAGACGTTCGGCTCGGTCGACATTCTCGTGTCGAATGCCGGCATCCAGATCGTGAACCCGATCGAAAACTATTCGTTCGCCGACTGGAAGAAGATGCAGGCGATCCACGTAGACGGCGCGTTCCTGACGACCAAGGCCGCGCTCAAGCACATGTACAAGGACGATCGCGGCGGCGTCGTGATCTACATGGGCTCGGTGCACTCGCACGAGGCGTCGCCGCTGAAGTCGGCGTACGTGACGGCCAAGCACGGGCTGCTGGGTCTCGCACGCGTGCTCGCGAAGGAAGGTGCGAAGCACAACGTGCGTTCGCATGTCGTGTGTCCGGGTTTCGTGCGCACGCCGCTCGTCGACAAGCAGATCCCCGAGCAGGCCAAGGAGCTCGGCATCAGCGAAGAGGAAGTCGTGAAGAAGGTGATGCTCGGCAATACGGTCGACGGCGTGTTCACGACCGTGCAGGACGTCGCGCAGACGGTGCTGTTCCTGTCGGCGTTCCCGAGCGCGGCGCTGACCGGTCAATCGTTCGTCGTCAGCCACGGCTGGTTCATGCAATGAAGCCGCACGCCCGCACCGAAAAGCAGGCGGTCGACGCGGCCGAACTGCAGCACGAAGCCGGCGCGCCGGCTGCCGCGCGCTCGCTGCCGTACGAGACGATCGCGCTCGTGCTGCAAGGCGGCGGCGCGCTCGGCGCGTATCAGGCCGGCGTATTCGAAGGCCTGCACGAGGCCGGCATTCCGCTCGACTGGATCGCGGGCATCTCGATCGGTGCGCTGAACACCGCGCTGATCGCCGGCAACGCGCCCGAGCATCGCGTGGAGCGGCTGCGCGAATTCTGGGAAACGATCTGCCAGCCCGCGTTCTTTCCGGCGATTCCCGCCGCATTCGAGTTCGCGCTGTTCAACAGCATCGACCAGATCCGCACGTTCTTCACCGCGACGCAGGCCGCGAGCGCGATGATGCAGGGACAGCAGGGCTTCTTCGTTCCGCGCTTTCCGCCGCCGCTGCCGGGCGTGTCCGATCATCCGCAGAAGATCAGCTGGTACGACACCTCGGCGCTGCGCGCGACGCTGCTGAAGCTCTGCGACTTCGACCGGATCAATTCGGGCGAGACGCGCGTGTCGGTCGGTGCGGTCAATGTCGGCACCGGCAACTTCGTCTACTTCGACAACTCGCGCATCCGTCTCCTGCCCGAGCACTTCATGGCGTCCGGCGCACTGCCGCCCGCGTTCCCGCCGGTCGAGATCGACGGCGAGTACTACTGGGACGGCGGCGTCGTCTCGAATACGCCGCTGATGGAAGTGCTGCGCGCGCGCCCGCGACGCGACACGCTCGCGTTCCAGGTCGACCTCTGGAGCGCGCGCGGGCCGCTGCCGCGCACGATGGCCGACGTCGCCGAGCGCACGAAGGACGTGCAGTACTCGAGCCGCACGCGTTTCGTGACCGATACGTTGCAGCGCGAACAGCGCTATCGCAACGTGCTGCGCCACGTGCTCGATCAGGTGCCCGAGGAACGGCGCAAGACCGATCCGTGGTGCATCGAGGCCGAGGCGATGTCGAACGGCAAGAAGTACAACATCCAGCATCTGATCTATCAGCAGAAGGCGTACGAGCATCATTACAAGGACTATCAGTTCGGTCTGTCGACGATGCGCGACCACTGGTCCGCAGGGCTCGACGACATCCGCAAGACGCTCGCGGTGAAGGACGGCCTCGCGCTTCCCAACAACGATGCGGGCTTCGTCACGCACGACATTCACCGTCGACGGTAATGCGTGCATGCGGGCCGGCACGATCGGTGTGCCGGCCCGTTTTCCTTTCCGTTTTTGTCATGCCGATTTTCATTGCACTGTTCGCGCTCATTGCCGTCGGCTGGGGTGCGGTTCATACATTTCACGTGATCGCCGCGCAGTTCGGCCGGCCGATCGCGATCGCGGCGGCCGTGCTTGCCGCCGCGTTGCTGTTCGCGCTGGTCGCGTGGTGGATCAAACGGCGCCGCGACGTCGCGCCGAATACGAAGGAGCAAGGCTGGACGCACACGATGCATCGCGCGTGGGGCGAACTGCGCGTGTCCGCGACGCAGGGCCTGCTGTGGCTGTCGCACGACGGCGCGGACGGCCGCTATACGCTGTCGCAACTCGACGGCTGCGAAGCGGAGCCGGTCGACGGCCGCTGGCATCTGGTCGTGCGCGTGCACGACGGCGCACGCAGCGAGTGGAAGCTGCCGATGATGGACAAGCGCGACGCGCAGCGCTGGGCGCGCGTGCTGACGCTCGCGAAAGACAACCGGCTTTGATGCGCGGGGTATGCGCGTGACATCGCGGCTGCGCTGCGCTGAATCGATGGTGAGCGGCACGTGGCCGTGCAGCTCACGTACGGGCGAGGGTCGGCCGCTTCTCGACGCGCGGTTCGGACTTCCCGTAAAAGCTCACCTTTAGTGCGTGGTGTGGCAGCACGGCGCGCGGTGCGCCGAGTCGATAATCAGCCGCGCCTGCGTCTGCGAAAGAGAATCGACGCGCACGCGTGGCTTCGCCTGTACGGCCGACGTGTTCTGAACAGTCGTTCCCAATGGTGCCCAGCGGCACTGTATCGAGCAGCACGCGGCGCCGCGCAACTTTCACGATCACCGTTTCGATGCTCAGCTTGAATCGCCGTATGCCGTCGAATCGATTCTCACGCTCCTTTGGTGCGAGACAGTCGCGCGATGCGAGACGACAGGATCGCGAATTACCGCTGTCGCGATTCGTCAGCACATCGGCAGGCTCGGCCGCCAGCCGTTGCCGATGCCGGCGTCCGTCGCGCGCGGAGCGCTGCGGCCGCCGACCGATGAACGGCCTTCGGCCAGCCGACCTCGCTCGATCGAGACCTGATACGTTACGCCCGACCCGCCGCATGCAGCATTACGGCAGCCCGCTCCCGGCAGCAATCGGCGCCATCATGCATGATGGCGATCGTGTCCACGCAGCCACGGAGTCATGTCATGCCGACGTTTCCGCATTTCCCCATTCGCGCGCTCACGACTGCCGCGTCGTTCGCGGCCGCCGTGGCGTGCAGTGCGCCCGCGTTTGCCCAGACGTCGAACGTGCCGACGAGCACGGTCGCCGCGACGCCTGACAACGCGATACTGCTGACCGTCTTTCTGAAGCACGACCAGTCGCGCCCGCTCGCCGAGCTGAACGCGCAGCTCGCGAAACAGGGCTTCTACAAAGCGTTTCCGCCTCCCGGCATCGACGTGGTCAGCTGGACCGTGACGATGGGCATCGGGCAGATCATCGTGTTGCGGCTGCCGGCGTCGCGGCTGCGCGAAGTGAATCGCGTGCTCGAGGATACGGCGTGGGGCGCATATCGCACCGAGTTCTACCCGACCTACGACTACAAGGCGATCGGTCTCGCGGAGCACGACCGCGCGAAATGATTCGGCGAGGCGGCCGCGGGTGCGTCACGTGAAGAGGCAGGGAATCGAGAGTCGCAATGGCGGCGGCCGCTGTAAAGCGCCGGCTCAATGCGCGGCGTGGACTCCATGCCGGATACCGCGGCCTCACCGAAGCTCGCACGAGCGGGCCGCCGCTCGCTCGTGATCGGTCAAACCGGGCTGTCGACATTGATCTCTTGTATGACCGGCGTGAGCGGCACGCCCCCATGCCGCCCACGTTGCCGCGATGTTCGGCCGGTTTGCGGCGCGCGATTCGGCCTCCCGTAAACGCTCACCTTTGGCCGCCTCGCGCGGCGTCAGGCCGCGCCGGCAACCGAGTCGGCGTTGAGTCCGGCCAGCGCCTGCGCGAGAAAATCGACGCACACGCGCACCTTCGCCGACGCGGCCACGCGTTCCGTATAGACCGCCCAGATGTTCGCCGGCTGCACAGCATCGGGCAGCACGCGGCACAGCGCGCCGCTGTCGATCAGCGGCCCGGCTTCCCAGATCGAGCGCAGCACGATGCCGCGTCCGGCCAGCGCCCATTGCACGGCCACTTCGCCGTGATTCGTCGACAACGCGCCGCCGACCTTCACGGTCACCGTATCGCCGCGCACGTTCAATCGCCATACGCCAAACGGATGATCGCGCTCCTTGATCGCGAGGCAGTCGTGCGACGCGAGATCCGCGAGCGTGCGCGGCATGCCGCGCCGCGCGAGATAGTCGGGCGACGCGCATAACACGCGGTAGTTCGCGGCGAGGCGGCGCGCGATCAGACGATCGGCGATCTCGTCGCCGATCCGCACGTCGAGGTCGTATCCCTCGGCCGCCACGTCGACGAGCCGGTCGAACAGATCGAGCCGCACGTTCAGCTGCGGATAGCGTGCGCTGAAGTCGAGCAGCGCGGGCGCGACGACGTGCCGGCCGAAACCGAAACTGCTCGAAATGCGCAGCGTGCCGCGCGGTACCGTACGCGTCGTCGAGACGTCTTCGACGAGATGATCGACGTCGTCGAGAATCTTCTCGGCATGCGCGAACACGCGCTCGCCCGCTTCGGTCACCGTCACGCGACGCGTCGAACGATGCAGCAGGCGCGTGCCGAGCTGCGTCTCGAGCATCGCGATGCGCTTGCTCACGTACGCAGCCGACACCGCGAGCTGCTCGGCGGCCGCGCTGAAGCTGGCCAGTCGGACGACGAGGCTGAACACGCGCAGGTCTTCGAGGTTCGGCGATTTGTTCACGATCTGTGGAAAGTCGATTAACGTTTCGCACGATTCTAATCCGGATGGAAATAAATAGAATGACGAGACGTTGCCGCCACGCATGGTGCGGGCGGTCGTCCGATCGGCGAAGGAGCGTTGGATGAGCGACAGGATCTACAACATTGCCGTCATTCCCGGCGACGGCATCGGCCGTGAAGTGATGCCCGAAGGGTTGCGCGCGCTCGACGCGGTCAGCGCGCGGTTCGACATCCGCTTTCAATTCACGCATATCGACTGGGCCAGCTGCGACTACTACGCGCAGCACGGCAAGATGATGCCGGACGACTGGAAGGCGCAGTTGTCCGGCATGGACGCGATCCTGTTCGGCGCGGTCGGCTGGCCGGCCACGGTGCCCGACCACGTATCGCTGTGGGGCTCGCTGCTGAAATTCCGTCGCGAATTCGACCAGTACATCAATCTGCGGCCCGCGCGCCTGTTCGACGGCGTGCCGTCGCCGCTCGCCGGCCGTCGCGCGGGCGACATCGACTTCATGATCGTGCGCGAAAACACCGAAGGCGAATATTCGTCGGTCGGCGGCACGATGTTCGAAGGCACCGAGCGCGAAGTCGTGATGCAGCAGGCGATTTTCACGCGGCACGGCACCGAGCGCGTTTTGAAGTTCGCGTTCGAACTCGCGCAGCGGCGCGCGAAGCAGCTCACCGTCGCGACCAAGAGCAACGGCATCGCGATCAGCATGCCGTGGTGGGACGCGCGCGCGGCCGAGATGGCCGAACGCTATCCGGACGTCGCGTGGGACAAGCAGCACATCGACATTCTGTGCGCGCGCTTTGTGCTGCAGCCGGATCGCTTCGACGTCGTCGTCGCGTCGAACCTGTTCGGCGACATCCTGTCCGATCTCGGCCCTGCGTGCACGGGCACGATCGGCATCGCACCGTCGGGCAACCTGAACCCCGATCGCACGTTCCCGTCGCTGTTCGAGCCCGTGCACGGATCGGCGCCCGACATCGCGGGGCAGTTCATCGCAAACCCGATCGCGATGATCTGGTCGGCCGCGATGATGCTCGACTTCCTCGGCAACGGAGCAGGCCGCGAACGCGACGCGCACGATGCGATCGTCGCGGCGATCGAGGACGTGCTGCGCAACGGGCCGCGTACGCGCGATCTTGGCGGCCAGGCTGCCACGCAGGAAGTAGGCGCCGCGATCGCGGCGCGAATCGCGCGGTGATGCGGCGGCGGTGCGTAACGCGGGGTTCTGGTTTTGCGGCGCTTGTCGGTTCGATCGGCGAGCGGGCGAGCGCGGTCATGCGAAGGTGGGCGTCGATGGTTGCCGTGGTGAAAGCGCGAACGCTTCGGTGCGGTGCGGTGCGGTGCGGTGCGGTGATGTATCGCACCGCTTACGGCACGCGGGGCCATTCGCGCCGAGTAATCGCATACGAAGTCCCATGCGATCGGTGAGATGCGATTCACATCGCGGCGCACCTTCGCTTTGCAGGCACGGTTCTCCGTCGAATCGCGATGACGAATGCGCGCGGTGAGAAGAAGAGGCTGCGTGTGCGCACCGGTCGATACCACGTCGATATCGTTGCTCGCAGTGGTATCGACGCTTCGCGCATCATGCGACCGTGCATCGTACCGTTCGAAGCATGCGCGTCGTGCGTCGCTCCACCTGCTCCCGAAAAATCTCACCGTCGACGCATCGGCTCCCGTATTTCCTCACCGTCAGGCACGCGTACGTGAATTCCTGCAGCCCGAGGAGCCGATGCACATGCGGCCCGCGTTACAGCCCGAGGTCCGACAGCCCCGGATGATCGTCCGGGCGTCGGCCGAGCGGCCAGCGGAACAGGCGATCCGCTTCGCGAATCGGCAAGTCGTTGATGCTCGCGTGACGGTGCGCCATCAGACCGTTCTCGTCGAACTCCCAGTTCTCGTTTCCGTACGAGCGGAACCAGTTGCCGGCATCGTCGTGCCATTCGTACGCGAAGCGCACCGCGATCCGGTTGCCGCCGAATGCCCACAGCTCCTTGATGAGCCGATAGTCGAGTTCGCGCGTCCACTTGCGTTGCAGCAGGCCGACGATCGCTTCGCGACCGGTCACGAACTCGGCACGATTGCGCCAGCGGCTTTGCGGCGTATAGGCGAGCGAGACGCGCTGCGGATCGCGCGTGTTCCACGCATCTTCGGCGGCACGGACCTTTTGACGCGCGGTTTCGAGCGTAAACGGCGGGACGGGGGGACGGACTTCGACGGAATCGGACATCGGACGCTCCTGTTCAACGTGATGGCCGCGTCGCGCGCGGCCGGGTTTTGCCTTTACGATGTCGACGACCGCAGCGCGGCATCGAGCAACAATTCCGCCGCGGCGCGCGCATCGCGGGCAGCGCCGGCGTCGCCGCTTACGAGCGCGACGCCGATCGCGCCGTCGATCAGCACGAGCCACTGACGCGCGAGCCGCGCCAGCGTGCGCCGCTCGATGCCGGCGACGTCCGCATAGGCGTCGAGCCGCTCGCGCACGAATGCGAGCAAGCGCGCCTTGTGCTCGCGTGCGACGACGCGCACCGGATCGTCGGCATCGGCGATCTCGCCGGACGTGTTCAGAAACGCGCAGCCGTGGAAACCGGGCTGCGCAAACCAGTCGCGCAGAACGTCGAACATGCCGAGCAGCTGCGCACGTGGCGACTTGCCGCGCGCGAGCGTCGCGTCGACGAACCAGCGCATCCAGCGCGCGTCGCGGCGTTCGAGCGCCGCCACGACCAGCGCTTCCTTCGATTCGAAATGCGAATAAAAGCTCTTTCGTGCGGCGCCGGAGCGCTTCACGATCGCATCGACACCGGTTGCATGGATGCCGCCTGAATAGATCAGCGCCTCGGCTGCGTCGAGCAGACGCTCGCGCACGCCGGAGTCGGCGGGTCCGGCGGACGGATCGATCTGTATGTTCATTGCGCCAAGGTAGAACGATCGTTCTCCGTCGTCAAGCGGTTTGCGATGAGACCTTGGCGGCGAGAGGGGAAAGTCGGGCGGGGTGGGACGCGAGCGCGCGGGTAAGGGATACGTGTGGATGACGTTCGGTGAGCTGGGGTGACGTCGATTCGTTCACGCTGTTGCGTGGGCAGCAAGTGTGCATGTGTACGCCGCAGTCGGTGAGCGAAAGGGAAACGCGGTGCGGATGACGCTCGGTGAGCCGGAGCAGCGTCGATCGATTCACGCTGCTGTGTGCCCGTCCAGTGTGCAACTGTACGCGGCAGCCGGAGAACCAAAGGGAAAAGTGCGACGCGGCATCGGCGGCGATTCGCGTCATACGAATCACCGTCACGGTGCGCACTGGAAGAGCTGAAGGTGAAACCGCATGGCGATGGTCGATCACCGACGATGTCGCACGATCGGAATCGCGAGCTTCGGCGTTTCTCCGTGGCGAATACGACGGCGAGTGACAGTACGTCGATGCCCGCAATCTACGGCGCGAGGTAGCGGCTTCAACGTGTCGAAGCTACCAACCGGCCGAAGATCCAACGCGCACACCGGACTCCCGAATCTTCTCACCTTAAGCGCGAAATCGAGCGCGGGCCCACCTATCCGAACGGCGATGGATGCGAGCGACACGGAGCGATGCGCATATCGCTCCGTGTCGTCGGACGATCACGCGGTCCAGTCCAGAATCACCTTGCCGCTTTCACCGGACAGCATCGCGGCGAAGCCTTTCTCGTAATCGTCGGCGGCGAAGCGATGCGTGATGATCGGCGACAAATCGAGGCCGCTTTGCAGCATTGCGACCATCTTGTACCAGGTCTCGAACATCTCGCGGCCATAGATGCCCTTGATCTCGAGCCCCTTGAAGATCACCTGGTTCCAGTCGATCGCCGTCTGCGCGGGCGGAATGCCGAGCAGCGCGACCTTCCCGCCGTGGTTCATCGCCTCGAGCAGACTCGTGAAGGCACTCGGCACGCCCGACATCTCGAGGCCGACGTCGAAGCCTTCGGTCATCCGCAGATCGGCCATCACGTCGCGCAGCGACTCGCGTGCGACGTTGACGGCGCGCGTCGCGCCCATCTTGCGCGCGAGTTCGAGGCGATAGTCGTTGATATCGGTGATCACGACGTTGCGCGCGCCCACATGCTTGGCGATCGCGACGGCCATGATTCCGATCGGCCCCGCCCCGGTAATCAGCACATCCTCGCCGACGAGATTGAACGACAGCGCGGTATGCGTCGCGTTGCCGAACGGATCGAAGATCGATGCGAGATCGTCGGAGATCTCGGGCGGAATCTTGAACGCATTGAACGCCGGAATCGCCAGATACTCGGCGAACGCGCCTTCACGGTTCACGCCGACGCCGACCGTATTGCGGCACAGGTGACGGCGCCCGGCGCGGCAGTTGCGACAGAAACCGCAGGTGATGTGGCCTTCGCCGGACACGCGATCGCCGATCGCGAAGCCGCGCACCTCCTGACCCATTTCGACGATCTCGCCGACATATTCGTGGCCGACATGCATCGGCACCGGAATCGTCTTCTGCGCCCAGTCGTCCCACTTCCAGATATGGATATCGGTGCCGCAGATCGCGGTGCGCCGGATCCTGATCAGCACGTCGTTGTGACCGACTTCCGGGCGCTTCACGCGCGTAAGCGTGAGGCCGGGCGCACGTTCGAGCTTTGCCAGTGCTTTCATCGCCGCGCCTCCGTCAGACGATGCCGAGCGACTTGCCGACGCGCACGAACGCGGCGACGGCCTGGTCGATCTGGTCCGGCGTGTGTGCGGCGCTCATCTGCGTGCGGATGCGCGCGCGGCCGCGCGGCACCACGGGGAACGAAAAGCCGATCACGTAGACGCCTTCGCCGAGCAGCTTGTCGGCCATGTTCGACGCAAGCTGCGCATCGCCGAGCATGACCGGGATGATCGGATGCGCACCCGGCACGAGCGTGAAGCCGGCCTCGGTCATTTGCTCGCGGAAGCGCACACCGTTCTCGCGGACGCGTTCGCGCAGTTGCGCGCCTTCGTCGCTGCCGAGCAGTTCGAGCACTTTCAGCGATGCAGCGGCAATGCTCGGCGTCAGCGTATTCGAGAACAAGTACGGACGCGAGCGCTGGCGCAGCAGATCGACGATCTCGCGGCGTGCCGCGACGTAGCCGCCCGATGCACCGCCGAGCGCCTTGCCGAGCGTACCGGTGATGATGTCGACGCGCCCTTCGACGCCGCAATGCTCGGGCGTGCCGCGGCCGTGCGCGCCGATGAAGCCGACCGCATGCGAATCGTCGACCATCACGAGTGCGCCGTAGCGATCGGCGAGATCGCAGATGCCTTTCAGATCGGCGATGATGCCGTCCATCGAGAATACGCCGTCGGTCGCGATCAGCTTGTGGCGCGCGCCGGCCGCATCGGCTTCCTTCAGCTTCGCCTCGAGATCGGCCAGATCGTTGTTCCGGTAGCGGTAGCGCTTCGCCTTGCACAAACGGATGCCGTCGATGATGCTCGCGTGGTTGAGCTCGTCGCTGATCACCGCGTCGTTCTCGTCGAGCAGCGTCTCGAACAGCCCGCCGTTCGCGTCGAAGCAGCTCGAATAGAGAATGCTGTCCTCGGTGCCGAGAAACGCGGCGAGCGCACTTTCGAGCTGCTTGTGCACGGTTTGCGTACCGCAGATGAAGCGCACCGACGCCATGCCGAACCCGTCCTGGTCGAGCCCCGCCTTCGCCGCCGCGATCAGCCGCGGATCGTTCGCGAGACCGAGATAGTTGTTGGCGCAGAAATTCAGCACGCCGGCGCCGCCGGCGAGCCGCACGGCAGCGGCTTGAGGACTCGCGATCTCGCGCTCGGTCTTGTAAAAGCCGTCCGCGCGGATCTGGTCGAGTGTCCCGCGCACCTGGGCGAGAAAGGCATCACGCATCACAAAGCTCCTGACAGGGTTCGCAGCATGCAGCGCGCGCGAAACGGCTCGTGGCCGCCGCGCAACAGCCTGCTACTGTTATAGTCGGTCGTTCGGTTGACCGCATTTATCCGATATTTCGAACTCGAATTCGAAATACCGAACAACTCTAAGCGAACGGAATCCAAATGGCAAGTTCATCCGGATCGCGGCGCACGGCTGCCGGCGCCGCCCCGCAGCCGCCGGCCGCGACGCCGCCGCGCGTCGGCGAACAGATCCAGCGGCTGCGCAACGAACGCAAGCTCACGCTCGACGATCTGTCCCGGGCGGCCGGTGTCTCGAAATCGATGCTCTCCGAGATCGAGCGCGACAAGGCGAACCCGACGATTGCGGTCGCATGGCGGCTGACGAACGCGCTCGGCATCACGCTCGACGAGCTGTTCTCGCAGCCGAAAGTGCCCGAAACGATTCGCGTGGACGGACCGCACGACATCCCGACGCTCGCCGGCCATGACGGTCAATACCAGCTGCGCGTGTGGGGGCCGATCGATCTTGCCGGCAAATTCGAGTGGTACGAACTCACGCTGCCGGGCGGCGGCGCGCTCGTGTCGAATGCGCACGAACCCGGCACGCGCGAACACCTCACCGTGCTGCAAGGGACGATGGAGATCGAGGCCGGCGCCGCGAGCCGGCGCCTGAAGGCCGGCGACACCGGCCGCTATGCCGCCGACACGCCCCACGCGATTCGCAATCCGGGCAAGGCCGAAGCCCGCGCACTGCTGATCGTGATCCATCGCTGACGGCGCCGATAGTCGGCCGAGCGGCCAGTTGCGGAAATAACTGTATATTTGTACAGTATACGGACATTCCGCCATGCACTGGCCGAGCGGCGCCGCACGCCGCGCCGGCCCGACAGGAGCCTGCGATGACAGAAGAACAAGACCTGGCCGCGCTCAGCTTCAAGGCTGCCGCGCACGATCTCGAGCACATCGTCCGCCATATCGCGGCGCGCTATATCCGCCAGCGCGTGCCGCTCACGTGGCGCCTGCTGCACGCCATCGAAGCCGAAGCGCTCGCCGATCTCGGCTTTGCGAGCCGCCACGACGCCGGCATGCGGCAGCTGTTCGAACGGCCGGCCGACATGACGTTTCCCCAAACCGACGATCCGATCGATTTCGGTCGGTCGAACGCGCTGCCCGCCGTCTTCTCGTTCGCGGTGCTCGCCTACGAGGCCGCCGCGCGCGCCGAGTCGGAGGCCGGCACGCGGCACGAACGCACCCCGAGCGCGCGTCAGCAGGCATGGGGCGATTGACGGCGCGCGCGACGCGCTCTGACGCGCCGCTACCCGAAATGTTGCGAACGCCCTACCATATACGCAACTAACGGAATAAATCATATGTCCCTTCCCACCCCGGCCGCGCCACCGGCGCGCGCAGAAGAAAAGGATCTGTTCGACCGCGGCGCATCCGACTGGATCGTTTCGCCCGAAGCCGCGTTCGACGCATGGCTGGCAATGCAGGACTACCGCCGCTCGTCGGCCGACGTCTATCGCGCGCAATGGGGCGCATTTCTCGCGTGGCTGCGCGCACGTCAGAAAAATCTCGCGACCGTCGATACCGCGTCGATCGCCGAGTTCGTCGGCGACCTGCCGATTCGCAAAACGCAGCGGCTGCGTTATCTGCGGCTCATCGAGCGTGTACTCGACCATATTCGCCGCACCGAATTCGCGTCGACGAATCCGGCGCGCTTCATCGCTCAGGATGGCGAAGCGGACTGGCGCAAGGCACGCGACAACGAGCCGACCAGCTTTCTGACGCCGGCCGAGCGCGCGGCGCTGCTCGCCTATCTGTTTTCGCCGATCGGTGTGTCGGGTGCAGCCTATTGGAAAGAGCGCCGCGACCGTGCGCTAGTCGCCGCCTTTCTCGGCGCCGGCATCAAGACGGGCGAAGCACGCGTGCTCACGATTAGTTGCGTCGATACGAGCGGCACGTCGCTGCGGATTCCATCCACGCATCCGGACTTCGCACGCGACGCGCATCTCGCCTCGTTCGCGATCGCGTTATTCGATGCCTGGCTCGCGGAGCGCAGCCGGCAGCAGATTCCGGGCGATCTCGTGTTCCCGGCGTCGCACACCGGGCGACCCATGCACAAGGCGACGATGCTGCGCGCGATCGATGCGATCGTCGAATCGGCCGGGCTGACGTCGTCGCGCACGGCGCGCACAAGCCCGCAGACCTTGCGCAACACCTATGCTGCCGAGCTGTTCGAGCATGACGTGCCGCCGGAGCGGGTCGGCAAGTGGCTGGGGTTCGTGCAGCCGATTTCGGCGAACCGTCTGCACCGCGCGTGGAAAACCTGGCGAGCGGAGTTGGTCGAAGGTGACGCTGTCGACAGCGGCGAAACTCACTGATTCGCAGGTGGCCGCTCACGGGGAAGCGAACCGTGAGCGCGTTGCCTGGCGCGGCCTCACCTGTTTTTGGGTCCCGAAAATCCTCACCTCACGCTTCCCGAAAATTCTCACCTGTGCGGCGCAGTCGCGCCGCAGCCGACGTTACCGACGCGCAAAACGCGTGACGGCCTCGAGGCGCGACGGCCAGGATCCCGACGCGTGCTCGCATTCCGGGCATGACACTTCGAAACCGTCGTCGGTGTGCGACAGCTCGGGTTCGCCGTCGCAGTGCGGACACTGGCTCGGCACCGGCACATCGTGATCGAGCGCCGTGCCGATCGCGGCGAACGCATCGGCGTCCAGGTGTCCCGCATCCGCAAGCCGTCGAATCAGCGTCGCAATCTCGGGGCTCATCGTGCGATTCGCGCGCAGTGCGTTCACGTCGCGCGTCGCGCGTTCGAGTTCGTCGCTCTGCGTGCGCAACTGCTCTTCGAGCCGGTCGGCGCGCGCCTTTGCTGCACTGAGCTGCTGAAGGAAATCGAATTCCTTGCGCTGCACGTCGCGCAAACCGCTCTGGTAGGTCGACGCCATGCTGCGCAACGAGTCCAGTTCGACGAGCATCGGCTTCACGCGCCGTTCGGCCTCGGCCACCGCATCCTTGATCTGCTGCGCGTAGTGTTCGGTGCGATGCTGAAGTTCGGCCTGCAGTTCGTCGATCCGATCGCGCAGCGTCGCGTTCAGCGTCTGCTCGGTATCGACGCGGCCGTGGGCGGCGGCCAGTTCCGTTTCCAGCCGCGCGACCGTCGCGCGCAACGTGGCCTCGTTCGCCGAACCGTGCGTCGTTTGCGATGCGAGCTGAACTTCGAGCTCGGTCACGCGCGCCTGCAACTGTTCATTGCGGGCTTCGCTACGCGCGAGCGCGGCTTCGAGCGTTTCCTGACGAACGGTCGCATCGCGCAACCGCTGTTCGGCCGCGGCCATCTCGGCGCGCACCTGTTGCCGATCGACGTCGAGACCGTCGCGCGCGGCTTTCAGCGCTTCTTCATAGAGCGCGCCGATCAGCGCGCCGGCCTTTTCCTCGACGCTTTTGGGAATCGCGGCCCCCTCGAGCCGCACTTTCGACGCGGAGCGGATACGCTCCCAGAAATGGTCGATGTCTTTCGGAATATCGCTGGCGCTGCCGGTTTGCGTAAGGTCCCGCACATTGGCCGCCGAGGGCCGGATCCCGAGATCGAAAAACAACCGCTTGCAGGCGTGCAGCGACAATTCCTGGCGACGCGCGCCTGCCGCGCGCATCGATTCCAGTTCTTCCCGAATGCTCTGACGCATTTCGTCGACGGTCATGAATCAGCTCACAGACGTTGAGATGTTGCGATCATAACGAAATACGTATCTCCTGATACCAATTTTCGCGATGCGTTGCGAATTCGCGTCGTTCGTGCCCGAAGTGCCTTCAGTGGCGCTTGCTGCGTAAGCCCGGCCTCCGATTTCGTGAAACAAAGCGAAGAAAGTGCGGTAAGGGTTTGTTGTAAAAAGGTTTTTCCCCTCACACGGAAAAAGTGCCATTGTTTCACATCGCGTGAATGTCCGGACGGGCGGTGTTCAGGGATCGACGTCTCTGTGGAAAACTCCGCAGGCAGGGGTGTTGAGAGTATTAGAAGTAAACACCCTTGAACCCTTAGTTAAAAACGTTAACGCCACGGCACAGCCTTACGTAGCAAGGCTCTCCGGCCGGCAAGGTGAAGTTTTACGGGAGACAAGGTGACCTTCTGCGGGAGCCGACGTGATGGGGTTCGGGGAGCAGCGTGAGCCGTTGCAGGAAAGGTCGTGAGCGGATTCGGGATCACAGTGAAAACCGGAAATACGCAAAGGTGAGGCTTTTCGGGGGCGCACAGCCGCGCGACCCGCACAGCAGCAGCGTGCACAGTTTTCTGCCTGTGCAGACATAGGTGAGAATTTGCAGGAGATCCTTTGCGCCCCGTTTTTGCCCAACTTTTAGGCAATTTTCCCGAAAGGTGAGGTTTCACGGGACTTCGCGGCGTTTTGATGTGAGGATTTCCGGGAAACGAAGGCGGTTTTGTCGACCAAAAGCGCTATTCGATGCCTGTGGCGCCGCAAAGGTGAGGGTTTTCGGGAGCGAAGCGGCGGGTTGTCTACCTCGATCGGCATAAGGTGAGCGTCTTCGGGATAGGTTTCACAGTGGGGCAAGCGCGCTAGAGGTGAGCTTTTTCGGGAGCAGAATCTGCACACATATTGCGCACAGGTGAGGCTTTTCGGGAGCGATGGCCGGTCGATATCGCCGGAAAGCCCGCCTGGCGCGGGAAAAATCTCCGTTTTACTGTGACCTTTTCCCGCATAGGTGAGCCTTTTCGGGAGTGAATTTCGACTTTGACGGCTCTGTGTTCGCGTGAAAAGGTGAGGTTTTTCGGGGAGCGACCGTGCGACACAGTGGAATTCGCTGCAGCGCATAAGTATTGGACGCCATTGGGATTTTTGAAACCGCCGAGGTTACGGTGAGGTTTTTCGGGAGCTGTGTGGATGGCCTGCGCGACATCGCTTTCGGACGCAAAGGTGAGGCTTTTCGGGAACGGCATACAGTCGAGCGCCCATATGTCGGGCGTCGACCCGACTTCGATCGCTGTGATCCGGCGTCGCTAAGGTGAGCGTTTTCGGGACCCGTGCCGCAGTGAGCGCTGTACAATGCGCGTCCGCCCGTCGAAACGCTGCCGGGTTGGGCACCGGGATGCGGCGTGCACGGCCGTTCGTCGACGTCGCGCACTCGCGCAATCACGCTGTTGGACCGCTGCTGTATGGACATACAGCCTTGTATTGGCGGCTTGGCACCTGCAGTGCGAGCACCGCGGATAAGACGCCGCGGTCACCCCGTCGAACAGTCGCAAAATTACGACAATTCGAAAGGTGAGCTGATACGGGAGCCGATTGCGCACGTATTCTGCACAGGCAAAATTCTGTGAATCCGTGCATCCCGCGACATGTCTGGAATCGGCTGAAACGCAGTTGCCGCGGACCGGTGAGGGTTTACGGGAGCGATTGGGGTGAGTGCCGTTTCATCTGCGTGCTTCACCGGCTATGGTGAGCATGTCGTTCTGGACGCACATCACCACAGGCGCTATCCTTCCGGGAAACTTCTCCTCCGACCCGACGCATGGCCACGAAGCGCGCCAAGAAAACCGATGTGGATGTGGTGAGTGCCAGTTCAGCCGAATTGCGGAAGGCCGTCGAGGCAATCGCAATTCAGCCGAAGAGCGGCAAGATCACGCTCCTGACTCGCAAGCTGTTCAATGTCCTGCTCGCCGTCGCGCAGCAGGCCGACGACTCGGGCGATACGTATCGCGCGCTGTTGTCGGACATCGTCGCCAACTCCGCATTCGATTCGAACGACACCGCGCTGGTGAAGGAGCATCTGCGCCGGATGGTGTCGGTGCAGGTGGAATGGAGCACGGGCACGTCGAGCCAGAAGCCCGGCCGCAAATGGGGGATCTCCACGCTGATCGCCGACGCCGAAATTCTCGAAGATCCGGCTACACGGCGCGTGTGGGTCGAATTTTCGTTCGCGCCGAAGATCAAGAAGAAACTGCTCGATCCGGTGCAGTATGCGCGCCTGAGCCTGCAGTTCCAGAGCCAGCTGCGCAGCAGCGCCGGCCTCGCGCTCTACGAGATCTGCGTGCGCTATCTGACGAACCCGAGCCACCTGACGATGCGCGAGCCGTGGGAATGGTGGCGGCCGATTCTGTCGGGCACGCCCGACACCGAAGCCGGCGACGAAGCGAAGCGCGAGTACAAGTACTTCAAGCGCGACTATCTGCGCCCGGCGATCGCGGAGGTCAACGCGGTTACCAATATCTTCGTCGAGCTGATCGAGCATCGCGAAGGGCGGCGAGTGGCCGAGATCCAGTTCCGCGTGACCGAGCGCAAGCAACCGATGCTGGCGCTCGACGAGCATCCGAACGTCTTCGACAGCACGCTGGTGGACCGGATGGTGAAGCTCGGCATCCCGCTGAAGGAGGCGCAGACGCTCTATGCGGACAGCGAAGAGAATCGTATCCGCGCAGCGTTGCAGATGACCGAGCAGCGCATGCGCAGCACGACGCTGCCGCCGGTGCGCAGCGCCGCCGCGTTGTTCAAGGATGCGTTGAAGAAAGGCTATGCGCCGCCGGTCGATGCGGTCGACGCACTGCCGGCCGCGGCGCCGTCGGCGAAGGGTGCTGCGGCTCAGCCGGACGATCTGAAGGCGCGACTGCTCAGCGAATTCGCGGCGTTCCGCCGGAAGGAAGCGAAGGTGCTGTACGAGGAACAGGGCGAGCTGGAACGCGAAGTGGCGCGCGAGTCGTTCGAGGCCGAAGCGCTGCCGACGCTGGGCACGCATCTGCGGGACGACTGGCGCAAGCGCGGGCTCGAATCCAAGCTGGCCGAGACGGCCTTCTTCGACTGGCTGGCCCAGAAGACCTGGGGCGAGCCGACCGACGGCGATCTGCTCGCATTTACGCTGAACCAGTCCAGGGCTGCGTAATGCGTTTGCAGCGCGTGAGCGCGCTGCGTGAAAGGGCAAGCGGCCCGGCTTCATCGCCGGGCCGTCTGTTTTTCTCGATCAGTCCGCCAACAGCATGCGCTCGAGTTGCTCGAGGATCGCATCGCGCTTGTCCTTCGGCAGGCCGCGCAGACGCAGTTCGATGCGATCGTCGCCGTACGACTTCAAATCGCCGACCGACTTCCCGCCGAGCTTGATTTCCAGCCGCTGAGCGTAGCGCTGGCGGCTCGCCGGCTTCGGCGCGTCCTGCGCCGCGACGCGGCCCTTCACGATGTCCGATACCTGACGCGTGCTGAGATCGTCCGACACGATCTTGTTGATCAGCCGCAGCGTCGCTTCCGTGCCGCGCGCAGCGTGATAGCGGCCGACCTGATATGCCATGTTCGAACCGAAGCGATCGGGCCGCGCAACCATCTCCTGCATCACTGCTTCCGGCAGCTTGCCGATCGACAGTGCAACGGCGACCGTCGATTCGTCGAGACCGAGGTGCTCGGCGAGCTCCTTCTGACTCTGGAAGTGCTTGTCGTCGAGGAAGCGACGCCACACGACTGCATTGTCGAAGACCGTTTGCGAATCGCGTTGAACGTTGAGATCGTAGCCGAGCTTGTAGCTCTGAATGCCGATCGGGACGTCGATCACGATCGCCTTCACCGAGTCCTTGTTCGCTTCCTTCAGCGCGCGCACGCGTCGGCCGCCGTCGCTCACGAAGTACGTGCCCGGGTTGTCGTAGTCCGGAATCACGTGGATCGCCTGCTGTTGCCCTTGCTTCGCGAGGTTCACCGCGAGCTCGGCAATCGACGACTTCAGATAGAAATGGCGAGGATTGAACGGGCTATGCTTGATCGCCTTCAGCGGCAGTTCGATCACCTGGCCGGGCGCGTAGCGGTTCTCGAGACGCCACGCACGATACTGCGGCGATTCGTCGGTCGACAGATCGATCGCGAGGTCCGGCACATGCGGCGCGGCGCTGTCTTTCTTCGCCGACTTCGCGGTTGCCGGCGCGGGGGCGTCGGACTTGACGATGCCGTCGATCGCGTTCAGCCGGTCAAGTGCCGTGCGCTTCTCGCTCGTCGTGATATCCGGGCGCGCCTGGAATCCTTTTGCAAACTGGGAGGGTTTCATGCGACTCCTTTATGCGCATAAAGTCAGGGCAGCATCGCGACGATTTCGTCGGCACATGCGCGAATTTCCGCGGCCGCGAGCTTGGCGCCGCGATCGTTCATCTGCAGGACGGTCTGGCCGAGCGCCATGGCCTGCTTGTACGCTTCGCGGGTCGGGATTTGCGTCTTCAACAGCGGGAAGCCGAGTTCTTCGAGCGCGCGCTTCAGTTCGCGCGTCAGCATTCGCTTTTCCTCGGTCTTGTTCAGCAGGAATACCGCACGCAGGTCTTCGTTCATCACCTGCGCCTGCTGGATCAGCTTCACGAGGCCGACGCTCGACCAGTAATCGGCCGGCGACGACGACGTCGGAATCACGGCAATCGATGCCGCCAGCAGGACGACACCGGACACCTTCTCGGTGATCGACGGCGGACAGTCGACGACGATGATGTCGTAGTCGTTGATGAACTTCTTGATCTCGCGGTGGATCTGGCCGCCCGCTTCCGCGAGATTGACGACGGGGAAAGGAATGCCGTTGTCGCCGTCGCCCGATGCGCTGGACCAATGAACCAGTGTGTTTTGGCCGTCTGCATCGATGACGAGGACGCGTTTTCCCTTTTCATGGAATGCGGCACCGAGATGCATGGCGATCGTGCTTTTGCCGACACCGCCTTTTTGTTGAGTGACTGCAATGATTTCTGCGGCCAATTTTCACTCCTGTTTTTGATCGTTGGAATTCTACAGGACGATATTTATATTTCAATGAACTTGTCGCCGAAGCACGACGCGTTGGCCATTCGGACAAGCGATTTATGCGCATAAAGGCTGCGGCCGAGCGTGATAGCCGCATGGCCTGATCGAGGTCGCTCACGCGCGTCGCTCGAGCGTCGATCACGTGGCTCAAGTGATAGGCATGCAAGCGCAGTTGCGCAGGGTTCGATCTTGCATATCAGAGGCTCCTTGAGCGAACTGGGCCGGACTTTGTGCGCATAAACCGGTGAGCTCGGCTGCTCAGACTCGCGATGGTAGGGCACTGCATCGGCAGGCCGCGGTGTTGCTAAGCGACTGCTCTGGTAGGTCAGCGCTCTGGTAGGTCACTGCTCCGGTAGGTCACTGCTCCGGTAGGTCGCTGCTCCGGTAGGTCGCTGCTCCGGTAGGTCGCTGCTCCGGTAGGTCGCTGCGTCGGTAAGTCCCTGCGCTTGTAGGCGGGCGGCCGTTGCTTTGCGCGCGCTCGCATGTTCCCCGTCCTGATTGCTTCGCCCCGGCGGCCGGAGCATTACAGGGCAGCCGTCGACATGTCGGCGTGAGGCGGTTTGTGCGCATAAAGTCGACGGGATGCCCCAGGGAAAGGCCATCGATTGATGACGGAGTCGCTCCTGGAGCCAATGCGGGCCGGGCCGTTGCATCGTCTGCCGGCGGATAGAGCTACTGCGCCGCCGGCCGGCCGGTCCCGGTTGCGACTGTCGCGAATCTGTACGCAGTGGAAACGCGTGGTACCCAGTGTCGATCTGGCGGGGACCGTTGTTGTGACCGCGCTCTCATCGGCGGGCTCTTTATGCGCATAAAGTCCCTGCCCTGCTATTCAAACGATGCGTGCCTCCGAAGTCTTGAGCGTGGGCTCATCCAGTTGCCTTCGCCTCGGTCCTGCGGTGGCTTATATGCGCATAAATCCGGCGAGCCGCTATGTGAAGGATGAGTCCACGGATCTGCCCAAGGCCGGCCGCGTCTGCACGGCGGTCCACCGCGCTCTCATCTTTCTGCGATGCCTTTATGCGCATAAAGCCCTCCCGATTTCACCACTGGCCGCTCCCTGCTTCGGGTCCGCCGCGCATCAAAAGCGAACATCGCCACATCGCCCCTTTCCTCTGCCATCAAAACCCGTACCGTCGGACTCGCTACAATACTGGCCTCCACCATCCACGCTGAAACGATGATCACGATCTATCACAACCCCCGATGCTCGAAGTCCCGCGAGACGCTCGCGTTGATCGAGACGTTGAACACGACCGGTGCGCCGGTGAACGTCGTCGAGTATCTGAAGACGCCGCCGACGGTTGAGGAACTGGAGATGCTGCATCGTCAACTTGGCCGCCCGGTGCGCGACATGCTTCGCGACGGTGAGGAGCCGTACAAGACAATGGATCTCGGCCGCGCCGAACTGACCGACGCGGAAGCGTATGCGGCCATTGCGGCGCATCCGATCCTGCTGCAGCGTCCGATCGTCGTCTACCGCGGCAAGGCCGCCATCGGCCGTCCGCCGGAAGCCGTGCGCGCGCTTTTCGAATAATTCTTCGTCGATTTATTTTTCTTTTTTGGCCGGCGCCGGTTTGCCTTCACCAGAATCGCAGGCAGCGGCACAGCGCAGGAACGCCGTGCCGGTCCACGATAACGACCCGGTGCGCTCGGCTCTGTCGCCGGCGGCGGACTGCTGCGGCTCGCACGCTTCCCGCCGCACGTGCAGATCGGCGCGGCCGCCGCGATCGCGCTGCGTCGCTCGGGTGCCCGGCGCTCGGGCTGAAGCACAAGCGCGATACGTCGACGAATCCCGACGTCAACCTCGATATCGGTGCGAGCGAAAAAGTGCCACGAGGAAAACGCGAAGCGGCGAGCGCCGTTCGTGAACGGGTGCGGCGCCTTCGCGGCGAGCATCACAGAGCCAAGCGGGCGTCGCGTCTGACGCCAAGCCCGCACCCGTCACCGCGCCCCGGCCGACGACTTGCGGGGCGCAGCGATTTCCACGTCTCTCGTCCGACGCTCTGCGGCGTCCGACCGCCGGCACAGCACCAGCGCCAGCACCCCAGCACCCCAGCACCCCAGCACCGTCCCGTCCCACCCCGTCTCGCTTTCCCGCCCCGAACCCCCGCGCTGCGCTATGCTTCCCCAAGCCTTGCGTCGCACACAGCTTCCCGCGACGCACCGAGCCGCCATTCGCCCAACGCTCCACCCAGAGTTATCCACAATTTCTGTGGAAAACCTTGTGGAAAGTCGGCCGGATGGCCCGGCCGGGCGGCTCGCGGGCTGGCCTGCCTATAAACAGACCTTTGCCGCCTGCCCGGAATCAATTGATTCGATTCCTCACTTACCGGAAGGAGAACACCATGGCCTATCGTGTTGCGGTCGTCGTCGGCAGTCTGCGTCGCGGTTCGTGGAACCGCGCGCTCGCGCATGCCGTGATCTCGCTCGCCCCGTCGGACCTGTCGTTCGAATTCGTCGAGATCGGCGAACTGCCGCTGTACAGCCAGGATTACGACGCGGATTTTCCAGAGGTCGCGAAGCGGTTCAAGCAGTCGATCGAAGCCGCCGATGCGCTGTTGATCGTCACGCCCGAATACAACCGCTCGATTCCCGGCGTGCTGAAAAACGCGCTCGACTGGGGCTCGCGCCCGTGGGGTTCGAATTCGTGGGCCGGCAAGCCGGGCGCCGTGCTCGGCACGTCGCCGGGCGCGACCGGCACCGCGCTGGCGCAGCAGCATCTGCGCAACGTGCTCTCGTATCTCGACGTGAAGCTGCTCGGGCAGCCCGAGATGTTTATCAAGCACGATCCGACGCGCATCGACGACGAAGGCAAGATCGTCAACGAGGACACGCGCAAGTTTCTGCAGGGCTTCGTCGACCGCTACGCGGACTGGGTCCGCCTGCTGAAGAAGTGAAGTCCGTCTGATCGCCGCGCGGCGCGCCCGGCCGCTGCCGTCAGGCGCCGGCCGTCGTCACGGGCGTGGGTGCTGCTCGTCGCGCCCGTCGCGGATCTCGATCAGGATCGCGTCGAGCAGCGCGATGTCGAACGGCTTCGACAGCACGCGTACGTTGACGCTGCGCGTGCGGTCGAGCTCCTCCGCATAGCCGGTGACGAGGATCACCGGCAGTTTCTCCGGCCGCTTGTCGATCGCCTCGGCGAGATCGATGCCGTTGAGGCGGCCCGGCATGTGAATGTCCGAGATCACGAGGTCGAACGCGTTGTCGTCGGTGGCGCTTTCGATCAGGCGCAGCGCGTCGTCGCCGGTCGCCACATAGGTCACGCGGTGGCCAAGCAGCGACAGCAATGCTTCCGTGCCGGCCGCGACTTCGCTGTTGTCTTCGACGAGCAGCACGTGCAGCCCGGTGTGCGGCGCGACGTGCGCGGCGGCCGGCGGCCGCGTCGTGATGTCCTCGGCCCGTGCGCGCGGCAAATAGAGCCGCACCGACGTGCCGGCACCGACCGCGCTGTCGATCGTCGCGAGCCCGCCCGAGCGCTCGCAGAACGCGAATACCTGCGGCAGCCCGAGGCCCGTGCCCATCCCGTGCGCCTTCGTCGTGAACAGCGGCTCGAACGCGCGCGACAGCACGTCGGGCGCCATGCCCGAGCCCGTATCGTCGAACGACAGCTGCGCGAAATCGCCGGTCAGCGGGAAGCCGTCCTCGCGGCGCAGCGTCACGTTGCGCGCGCCGACCGTGAAGCGGCCGCCGGTCGGCATGGCATCGCGTGCATTCACCGCGAGATTGATGACTGCGAGCTCGAGCTCCGCGACGTCGACACGAATCGGCCACACGCCCGGATCGATCGCGACGATGAGCGACGATTTCGAGCCGAGCGACGTCTTCAGCAGTTCGCGGCACGAGCCGAGCCATTGCCCGACGTCGATCGTCTCGCTGTGCGGCGGCTGCTTGCGCGCGACGCCGAGCAGCTGGCGCGTCAGCGACTGGCCGTTCTTCAGCGCGCGTTCGATCGCGCCGAGCTCCTTGTCGAGATGCTCGGCGTTGCGCCGCCGCATGATCTGCACGTTGCTCGAGATGATCATCAGCAGGTTGTTGAAGTCGTGCGCGACGCTGCCGACGAGGTTGCCGAGCGCCTGCATCTTGCGCGACTGCCGGTACGCCGATTCGATCGAGCGCCGCATCGACGCCTCCGCCTGCCAGCGTTCCCACGCGCGCTCCTCGGCCTTGAGCCGCTTCAGCGACAGCCAGATCACGCACCACAGCGCGATCGACGGCGCGAACATCGACAGGAACAGCACGCTCAGATGCTCGTACCATTCGCGCCAGATCGCGGACGCCCGATACGTGCAAATCACATAGACGGGATAGCTGCCGACCTGCCGGTACGCGACGATCTCGCTGCCGCTGCCGCCGTGATGCACGCGCACGACGCCCGCGCGCGGATCGTTGTGCGGGTTGCCGAACGTCGCCTCGCGATCGGTGTGCGTCGCCGACGGCAACTGCGGATACGACGCGAGCACCGCGCCGTCGGAGCGCGCGAGCGCCATCGTCATCGGCGTTTTCGCGCCGCCGAGCAAATCGCGGTAGAACGCGTTGAAATAGGACGACTTCAGCGCGATCGACACCATCCCCGCGAACGATCCGTCGCTGTTGCGCCGCGCGATGCCGGTGTTGAATACCGGAATGTTCTCCAGCTTCAGCGGCCCCAGCATCAGCTTCGAGATGTGCTCGATCACGCGGCCGTCGCGGATGCCGATGAAGTCTTCGCGGTTCTCGATCGACGCGTACGGCGCGGGGTAATAAAGCGAGTTCGCGAGCAGCATCCCGCTTGCGCCGAAGATCGACACGGCCGCGACCTGCGGATAGCCGCCGGCGATCGTATTGAGCGCGTCATGGATGTCGGCCTCCTCGTTGCGCACGGTCGCGTCCTTCATGTCCTGCACGAGATCGACGATCCGCGCGTCGAGCGTTTCCGTCAGGTCGAAGACCTTCAGCGCATGTTCCTCGGCGACGCGCACGGTGCGCATGGTCACGTCGCTGGCGGCCGCCTCGCGTGCCTTCAGGTCGTTGTAAGCCATCACGACCACATAGATGCACGGCAGCACGATCGCCGCGACGAGCAGCACGATCAACGTGATGCGGCGGACCGCGAAGTCGTGTTCGGGCGCACCGGATGCGTAGTTGCCGTCGTCCTGCCAGTCGTCGGCGGGAGCGGTGACGGGAGTACGGGATTCGGCGGGCCGGTCGGACGTCATTCGGTAGGAGGGTCTTGCAGAGGTGCCTGCCATCATAAACGAGTTGCGTCGGCGATCCGTGCGCAAGGCGACAGCCGCGGCGGCAAGCATATCGCGCGAAGCAAATCGTCAGATTGAAAACGCGACGAATCCGGAAGCGCAAACGTACACAAAGAAAAATTTTGCGTCTTCGTGTCAAAAATGGTCGCGAGTGTTTTCGGAATAGGCGACGGCTGAATCGATTCTGTTCGAAGCAGTAAAAATGGCGAGTTGCGGTGCTTTCGGTTTACTCCGAGAATCGCGCGTTGCTTTCCCTATGACAGATAGATATGCGCCCGCCGGTATCCGCCGCGCGGCGCGTCGCGCTCATGCGCGGCGCTGCCTGCGTGCCGCACCGGCGGCTGCCGCGTACGCGACGTCCAGCGCTCAAGAAGCGCTCCGGAAAGTCGTTAACGCGAGAGAGACCATTCCGTATTTCGCTTCACTGCCATGTCCTTGCCGATTGTGATTGCCGACGATTCGCTGCTTGCGCGCAAACTGTTGGCGAAAGCCTTGCCGGGAGACTGGGACGTCGATGTCGCGTATGCAGCGAATGGTCGAGAGGCCTTGGCGCTCTATCGTGACGGCAAAGCTTCCGTGATGTTTCTGGACCTGACGATGCCCGACATGAACGGCTATCAGGTGCTCGAAACACTGCGCCACGAGGATATGAACACGTTCGTGATCGTGGTATCCGCTGACATCCAGCCGCAGGCGCAAGCGCGCGTCCGCGAGCTCGGCGCGATCGCGTTCGTCGCCAAACCCGTGACGTCGGAGGCATTGCTGCCCATTCTCAAGGAGTATGGGTTGTATGCCTGACTCGGTGTTCACGGCGGAGCAACGCGACGCGTTGCAGGAGATCGCCAATCTCGCGATGGGCCGCGCCGCGGCACGGCTCGCGGTGCTGCTGGGCCGCTTCATCGAACTGTCGGTGCCGCGCGTGCGCGTCGTCCATGCGGCCGAGGCGGGACGCGCGCTGCGCGAGATGACGGGGATCGACGACAACGTGACCGCCGTGCGCCAGGGTTTCCGGTCCGACATCAAGGGCGAGGCGATCGTGCTCTGCCGCAGCGCGGGCGTCGGGCGGCTGATGTCGCTCGTCGAGCGCACCTTCGGCGGCGGCACGCACGGCGGGATGGCGACGCAGGACGAACTCGTGTTCGACGTCGCGAACGCGCTGATGGGCGCATGCGTCGCGTCGATTCTCGACGAGCTCGGCCGCAAGCCGGTGTTCTTTCCGCCGGGCCTGCTCGGCACCAACGTGTCGTTCGAGGACGTCTTCCAGCCGACCGTGCTCGCATGGAGCGTCGCGCTGCTGCTCGAAGTGAATTTCGGTCTCGAGGATCACGCGTTTCGCGCACATTTCGTGATGCTGATGGCCGAAGACTCGATCCGGCTGATGGGCGACGCGCTCGACGCGTTGCTGTCCGCGCTATGACGACCGAACGCGCGTCGCTCAGCGATCTCGTGATCGAGCGCGTCGGCTTCGGGCTGTTCGTGCTCGATCGCCGGATGACCGTGCTGATGTGGAATCGCTTCATGCAGGACCACAGCGGCGTGCCGGCCGCCGACGTGATCGGCCGCAACCTCTTCGACTGCTTCCCCGACCTGCCGCGCGCGTGGCTCACGCGCAAGCTCGACAGCGTGTTCCAGCTCGGCAGCTTCGCGTTCAGCTCGTGGGAGCAGCGGCCCTATCTGTTTCGTTTCGAGCACGATCGGCCGATCACGGGCGGCGTCGACTACATGCAGCAGGACTGCACGTTCATGCCGCTCACGCGCGGCCGCGACGTCGAAGCGGTGTGCGTGACGATCTCGGATGTCACGCACGTCAGCGTGATGCAGCGCGAGCGCGAAGAGGCGGTCGCGAAGCTGCGCGAGCATGCGAACCGCGACGGCCTCACCGGCATCGCGAACCGGCGCTACTTCGAGACGCGGCTCGGCGAAGAGTTCGCGCGCTGGCAGCGCTACGGCGGCGATCTGTCGATGCTGCTGTTCGATCTCGATCACTTCAAGGCGATCAACGACCGCTTCGGCCATGCGGTCGGCGATGCGGTGCTGCGCGAGACCGCGCGCCGCGTCGCGGCGATCGTGCGCGCGCAGGATACGTTCGGCCGCTTCGGCGGCGAGGAATTCGCGCTGCTGCTGCCCTGCACGAATCTCGACGAAGCGCTGCAGGTCGCGGACAAGGTGCGCGACGCGATCGGCCGCACGACGGTGGACGCAGAAGGCGTCAGCGTCGCGGTGACGGCGAGCGTCGGCGCCGCGTGCGCGAAACTCGGACAGCCCGCATGCGACGCGCTCGTCAACGACGCGGACGCCGCGCTCTATCGCGCGAAACGGCTCGGCCGCGACCGCTCGGTCGGCTACGCGTAGGCGGCGCGGTCGATCAGTCGGTCGGTCCGTCAGTGCTTCGCGATGTCGGCCAGCACGCCGGCGAGCACGGCCGGCTGCGACATGAACGGCGAATGGCTGCTGTCGAGCTGATGCACGTGCGTCGGATTGCCGGGCGCGAACGCATCGGCTTCGTCGACGAAGCGCTGCTGCAGCGCCGGCAGCAGTACGCGATCCTGCAGGCACTTGATGTAGTGGCGCTCGATCGCGCCCCATCGCGCGGCCGTCGTCGGGATCGCCGTCGCGAACGGCGCGGCCGGCACGTCGCAGCTCATCAGGTTCGCCACCGCGTCGAAATCGGCCTGCGGGACGTCGTCGCAAAGCGCGCGGCGCGTCGCCGCGCGATAGTCGGCGTCGCCGCTGCGCGGGTCGATCCGCAACGCGCCGGCAACGCGCGGGCTCGCGAGCATCAGCGGGCCGAGCAATTCCCCGCGGTTCTCCGGTGCGCGCACGTAGTCGAGGCCCGGTACGCCCGCGGCCGGCATGAAGGCGGCCAGATAGACGAGCTTCGCGATCTTGTCCGGCGCGCGTTCGGCAGCTGCGGTGATCGCGAGGCCGCCCATGCTGTGGCCGACCAGGATCACCTTGCCGCGGCCGAGCGCGTATGCGTCGTCGACCGCCTGCATCACCTGCGTCGCGTAATCGTCGAGCGTCGTGTTCGCGACCGGCGACGGCTCGGCGCCGAACGCGTCCTTGTCGAGCGGGCGCACGTGATACGACGCGGGAAAGCGCGCGTGGAGGCCGTGCGCGGGCAGATCGCGCGCGATCGATAGATGGCCGCGCGCGGCCAGCGCGGCGGCGACGTGCGCGAAGCACCACGCGCCATGCCATGCGCCGTGCACGAGCACGAAAACCGGGTGATCGGACTGCGAGGGGGCGGTCACGTTCGTCTCCATGGATCTGCGTTTTTATCAGGACAAAGCGTCATCTTAGACGAACGCGGCGTGCCGCAAGCGGGCCGCCGCACTGCGCGCGCCGGCAGTCGCCTGCGCGACGACGATGCTGCCCCGAATGTCTCGCCGAGGCCACAATTTCGTGCGAGTCTGATTCAAATTTGCGGAAAAGCGCGTTAGTTTGACGCTTTCCCGCCGTCTTCCGCTGCTTCACCGATGAACGTCGACTATCTCTTCTACCGGAAACCGGACAAGCCCGGCCCCTACTCGCTCGACGACCTCGGCGACGTCGCGCCGCCGATCGGCGCGAGCGACGCGGTGCGCGCCGGCATCGCGCGCGTGTTCGAGGAAATCGACTGGGCGGAATCGCCCGACGTGCCGGGCGCGTGGTTCGGCACCGGCGGCGCGGTGTTCCAGTTCACGGCCGAACCGGACGGCCGCGTGACGAGCTTCATGGGGTCGCGCCTGGAGCGCCGTGCGATGCTGCAGCTGACGCGCGAAATGGGGCTGATCGCGCTCGATCTGCAGCGCGACATCGTCTACGGCTGACGCGGCGGCCGCCGCGCGATTCGCCGGGCCGCATGCCGGCGCCCCGCGGCGCCGGCCTTGCCGGCCGCTCCCGCTGCGGCGCGGCTTTCCGGCTGGCGCGCGCGGCAGCAACCGCCCGCCATCGATCTTCAAAGATTGCTATACTTTCGCCCAATTCCGGCAACCGGCCGGTAATTTGTGCCTGTCTGCGTCGATCGTTCGACTATCTCGCACGCATTTGCCGCCTGACCATCCCAGCCGGGCATCGCTTCTTCAATCGCCCCGCGCGGGTGTCTCCGTGGAGCTCGTCTTGGCCGTTTCCAATCTCGTCGTGGACGAACAAGAAACCGACGCCGCTGCCGTCACATCGGGCAGTTCTTTCTACCTCGCGATGCGCATCCTGCCGGCCGTGCAGCGCGACGCGATGTTCCAGGTCTACGCGTTTTGCCGCGCGGTGGACGATATCGCCGACAGCGACCTGCCGCGCGCCGAGCGCGCCGCGGGCCTCGAACGCTGGCGCGCCGACATCGACGCGTGCTTCGCCGGCCATCCGCCGCGCCACCTGGTCGCGCTCGAACGCGAAATCCGCGCATTCAATCTGCAGCGCGACGACTTCCACGCGATGATCGACGGGATGGCGATGGACGCCGCCGAGGATATCTGCGCGCCCGACGAGCCGACGCTCGACCTCTATTGCGACCGCGTGGCGAGCGCGGCCGGCCGGCTGTCGGTGAGAATTTTCGGGATGCCGGAAGCCGAAGGCATCAAGCTGTCGCACCACCTCGGCCGCGCGCTGCAATTGACGAACATCCTGCGCGACATCGACGACGACGCGGCGATCAACCGCTGCTATCTGCCGCGCGAACTGCTGCAGCGCGAAGGGATCGCGATTTCCGATCCGGCCACGATCGCCCGCGACCCGGCGTTGCCGCGCGTGTGCGCGACGCTCGTCGAACGCGCGCTCGAACATTTCAGGCAGGCCGATGCGGTGATGGACACTTGCGCACGCGCGCAGGTGAAGGCGCCGCGGATCATGTCGGGCGCGTATCGCTGCATTCTCGAGGCGGCGGTCGCCCGCGGCTTTGCGGCACCGCGCGCGCCGCTGCGCAAGCCGAAGGCGCGGATGCTGATGATCGCCGCGCGCTACGCGCTGTTCTGAGCCGATGCCCAGAACCGTCCACGTGATCGGTGCCGGTCTCGCGGGCCTGTCGGCCGCCGTCGAGCTGCAACGTCGCGGGCGGCGCATCGTGCTGCACGACGCGCACGCGCATGCGGGCGGCCGTTGCCGCTCGTGGTTCGACTCGACGCTCGGTACGACGGTCGACAGCGGCCTGCATCGCGTGTTCGCGGGGCAGGCGGCGACGCAGCGCTATCTGCGCACGATCGGCGCGGCCGATCAGCTGACGGGCCCGTCGTCGTCCGAATTTCCGGTCGTCGATCTCGCGTCGCAGCAGCGCTGGACGCTGCGCTTCGGGAATCGGCGCTGGCCGTCGTGGCTGTTCGACGCGACCGCACGCGCACCGGGCACGACGCCGCTCGACTACGCGTCGCTCGCCTCGCTCGCGTTCGCGCGCACCGGCCGCTCGCTCGCGCAGACGATGCGCTGCGACGGCGTGCTGTGGGAGCGCTGGCTGCGGCCGCATTTTCTTCGCGTGCTGAACGTCGAGCCGCGTCATGCGACCGCCGAGCTGGCGCGCGCGGCGCTGTGCGGGACGCTCGCGGCCGGCGGCCCCGGCTGCCGGCCGCTCGTCGCGCGGCACGGGCTCGGTAGCGCGTTCGTCGAACCGGCGCTGCGGATGCTGCAGCACGGTGGCGCGCAGATCCGGCTGCGCTCGCGGCTCGATGCGCTCGAGTTCGGCGCGCGCGGCAACGCGGTCGACGCGCTCGCGGCCGGCGGGCAGCGAATCGATCTCGCGCCGGGCGACGCGGTCGTGCTGGCCGTGCCGCCGGACGTTGCGCAGCCGCTCGTGCCCGATCTGGCCGCGCCCGACGCGTTCGGCGCGGTCGCGACCGCCTATTTCGCGGCCGAGCCGCCGCCCGGCGCGCCGCTTGACACGACCGTCATCAACGGCGTCGCCGATGCCGTGCGCACCGGCGAGGGTCAGCTCGCGGCGACGGTTCACGATGCCGGCCGCTGGCTCGACCTGCCGCGCGAGGCGCTCGCGCGGCGGCTGTGGGAAGACGTGGCGCGCGTGACGGGCGCGAACGCGGCGGCAGTCCCGCCGTGGCAGCTCGTGGTCGAGCCGCGCGCGGGATTTGCGGCGGTGCCGTCGCAGGAAATGAAACGTCCGGCCGTGCGTACGCGCTGGACCAACCTTGTGCTGGCGGGCGACTGGATTGCCACCGGCTTGCCCGCCACGATCGAGGGCGCGATCCGTTCCGGCCAGCAGGCCGCGGATGCGCTCCAGACACAATAAGAGAGGGACCGATGAACGATCTCACCGATATGGCTACCCTGTCGGCCGGCACCGTGCCGGCCGAGCTCGATGCGGCCGTCGCACGCGCGACCGACGCGCTGCTCGCCGCGCAGAACGCGGACGGGCACTGGGTCTACGAACTCGAAGCCGATTCGACGATTCCCGCCGAATACGTGCTGCTCGTCCACTATCTCGGCGAGACGCCGAATCTCGAGCTCGAACAGAAGATCGGCCGCTATCTGCGCCGGATCCAGCAGGCCGACGGCGGCTGGCCGCTGTTTACCGACGGCGCGCCGAACATCAGCGCGAGCGTGAAGGCGTACTTCGCGCTGAAGGTGATCGGCGACGACGAAAACGCCGAGCACATGCAGCGCGCGCGCCGCGCGATCCACGCGATGGGCGGCGCCGAGATGTCGAACGTGTTCACGCGGATTCAGCTCGCGCTGTACGGCGCGATTCCGTGGCGCGCGGTGCCGATGATGCCGGTCGAGATCATGCTGCTGCCGCAGTGGTTCCCGTTCCATCTGTCGAAGGTGTCGTACTGGGCGCGCACGGTGATCGTGCCGCTGCTCGTGCTGAATGCGAAGCGTCCGCTTGCGAAGAATCCGCGCGGCGTCCGCATCGACGAGCTGTTCATCGATCCGCCCGTCAACGCGGGCCTGCTGCCGCGCCAGGGTCACCAGAGCGCCGGCTGGTTCGCGTTCTTCCGTGCGGTCGATCACGTGCTGCGCGCGGTCGACGGGCTGTTTCCGGCTTATACGCGCGAGCGCGCGATTCGTCAGGCCGTCGCGTTCGTCGACGAGCGGCTGAACGGCGAGGACGGCCTCGGCGCGATCTATCCGGCGATGGCCAACGCGGTGATGATGTACGACGTGCTCGGCTATGCGGAAGATCATCCGAATCGCGCGATCGCACGCAAGTCGATCGAGAAGCTGCTCGTCGTGCACGAAGACGAAGCCTATTGCCAGCCGTGCCTGTCGCCCGTCTGGGATACCTCGCTCGCCGCGCATGCGCTGCTCGAGACGCGCGATCCGCGCGCCGAGCAGGCGGCGGTGCGCGGCCTCGACTGGCTGCGTCCGCTGCAGATCCTCGACGTGCGCGGCGACTGGATCTCGCGCCGTCCGCACGTGCGTCCCGGCGGCTGGGCGTTCCAGTACGCGAACCCGCACTACCCGGACGTCGACGATACGGCCGTCGTCGCGATGGCGATGGATCGCGCGCAAAAGCTGAACCAGTCCGACACGTATCGCGAGTCGATCGCGCGTGCGCGCGAGTGGGTCGTCGGCATGCAGAGCAGCGACGGCGGCTGGGGCGCGTTCGAGCCGGAAAACACGCAGTACTACCTGAACAACATCCCGTTTTCCGATCACGGCGCGCTGCTCGATCCGCCGACGGCCGACGTGTCGGGCCGCTGTCTGTCGATGCTGTCGCAGCTCGGCGAAACCGCGCTGACCAGCGACGCGGCGCGCCGCGCGCTCGACTACATGCTGAAGGAGCAGGAGCCGGACGGCAGCTGGTACGGCCGCTGGGGGATGAACTACGTGTACGGCACGTGGACGGCGCTGTGCGCGCTGAACGCGGCGGGCCTCGGGCCGGACGACGCGCGCGTGAAGCGCGCCGCGCAATGGCTGCTGTCGATTCAGAACAAGGACGGCGGCTGGGGCGAGGACGGCGACAGCTACAAGCTGAACTACCGCGGCTACGAGCCCGCACCGAGCACCGCATCGCAGACGGCATGGGCGCTGCTCGGCCTGATGGCAGCCGGCGAGGTCAACAATCCGGCGGTCAAGCGCGGGATCGACTACCTGATCGCCGAACAGAAGGAGCACGGCCTGTGGGACGAAGCGCGCTTCACCGCGACGGGCTTCCCGCGCGTGTTCTATCTGCGCTATCACGGCTATCGCAAGTTCTTCCCGCTGTGGGCGCTGGCGCGCTACCGCAACCTGAAGCGCGACAACACGACGCGCGTCACGGTCGGGATCTGACGCGGATGGCATCGCGGCAGAGCGGCGGGCTGCCCGTCATCGCGGTGACGGGCATGGCGTTCGAGGCGCGCATCGCGCGCGGCGACGGCGTCGAGGCCGTGTTCGCCGCGCGGGCCGACCGGCTCGAGCGTGCGCTCACCGAAGCGACTGCGCGCGGCTGTGCGGGCATCGTGAGCTTCGGCACGGCCGGCGGTCTGGCCCCTGACCTGAAGCCGGGCGCGCTCGTCGTCGCCGATGCGGTCGACGGGCCGTTCGGCCGCGTGCAGACCGACGCCGACTGGAGCGCGCGGCTCGTCGTCGCCTTGCACGACACGCCGGTATGGACGCGCGTGTCTCGCGGTGCGATCGCGGCCGTCACCGCACCCGTCGTCACCGAGCAGGAGAAGGCGTCGCTGCATCGCGCGAAGGGCGCGCTCGCCGTCGACATGGAATCGCATATCGCCGCTGCGTTCGCGGCGGCGCGTGGCGTGCCTTTCGCGGTGTGCCGCGCGATCGTCGATCCCGCGTGGCGCACGCTGCCGCGCGCGGCGACCGCCGGGCTGCGCGACGACGGCAGCACCGCCATCCTGCCGATTCTGCGCGAGCTGCTGAAGCAGCCGTCGCAACTCGGCCCGCTGTTGCAGGTCGCGAGCGACGCGCGTGCCGCGCGCACGACGCTGATCCAGGCACGGCATGCGTTCGGGCGCGAAGGCGCGCTGCGGATCGTCTGAGCGGCGGACGCCGCGTCTCTCCCTTTCATACTCAAGTTAAAAGAGCGCTGCATGATGCGGCGCTTCCGACCATTCGCGACCCGTGCATCTGCACGATGGTACAAGCAGCGAACTTCAAGAGATCCCTGAGCGACGCGCACGCGCGCAGGGACTTGCCCGCGGATCACGTTGTCAATGCAATGATCAGGACAACGGTTTATATCTCGAAAACACGCATCGCCGATGCGGGATGTCGATCCGACTTCTCGGTTCCGCCAGGGATTTTTTGAGATGGTCTTTGCGACTAGCATTCGACACATTGCCGACAGCGATGCCGTCGAACGCTTGGCGTGGAACCCGGATTGCGCGTGCCATGAACCCTCATCTGCTTGATGCCTACTCTCGAGAACTGCTCTATTTCAAGGAGCTGGTGGAGGAGTTTGCGCAGGCGCATCCGAAGATTGCGCGCCGGCTGGGCCTGCATGCCGGCGAGATTGCCGATCCCTTTGTCGAGCGTCTGGTGCAAGCCGCGAGTTTCACGACGGCCCGGCTGCAGTTGAAACTGGATGCCGCGTTCCCGTTGCTGAGCAGCCGGCTGCTCGAAACGGTCTATCCGAACTACGTCGCCCCAACGCCATCGATCGCGGTAGCGCGTCTCTATCCCGACGAACAGCAAGGCAATTTGCTCGAGGGTTTTCGTGTCCCTCGCGGCACGGCGTTCACGAGCCGCGTGCCCGATGGTGAGCGCACGCCCTGCACGTTTCGCAGCGGTCTCGATGTGACGCTGTATCCGTTGGAGATCGTTTCGGCGCGCCTGACCGGCGTGCCGCCGGACATTCCATCGGTAGAGCGCTATGGCGCAGCCGACCGGCCGATTCGCGGCGCATTGCGTCTCAGGCTCCGTGCCACCGGCGAAGCGCGCTTCGATGAGCTGCGCGGTCTCGATCGGTTGTCCGTCTACCTGGCAGGCGACGAGCGCGTCGCATCGCGGCTGTTCGAGCTGATCCACGCTGGCGCCGTGGCTTCCGTGATCGGGATGCCGAATCGTTTCGCCGATTCGAACCGATCATTCGGCGTTGTCCGCGATCGCGCCATCGAGCATACGGGGCTGGCTGTCGACGAGAGCTTGCTGCCGCTCGTCGGGACGAAGTTTCATGGCCATAACCTGCTGCACGAATATGCGACGTGTCCCGCGCGCTTCTGGTTTTTCACGCTGACCGGTCTGAATGCGGGATTGCGATATTTGACCGATCGCGAAGCCGAGATCGTCGTGCTGCTGGATCGATTCGACGGTTCGCTGGTCGAGCACGTCGACGCTTCCCGCTTCGCCCTCTTCTGTACACCGGTCATCAACCTGTTTCGCCGCACGAGCGATCCCGCCGAGGTGCCGGGCACGGGCGCCGAAATTCTCGTGCAGCCCGACAGGCAGAACGGCTCGGATTACGAGGTGTTCGCGGTGGAGGCGTTGCATGGCTTCGTCAGCAAAGGAGCGGCATCGCTCGAGTTTCGGCCGCTGTACCGGGCGCTTCTGAACAATAAAGCCGATCACGGGCGCTATTTCACGATCCGCCGCGAGCACGGAACGGCGAAGACGTCATACCGTCGCTACGGCGCTCGTACGCCATACGTGAGTACCGACGTGTTCGTTTCACTGGTCGATGAAAATGAGCAATCCTATCCGCAGGCCATGAAATATCTGTCGGTGGATGCATGGTTGACGAACAGCGATCTGCCGAGCTTGCTGGAGCCCGACGGTGCGAACGATCTGACTGTCGAAATCAGCGCGCCCGTCAGGCGAACGGAACTCGTCCGTGCGCCGAGCGCTGCACGTGCGCCGCTTGCACAGGGAGACGCGGCATGGCGGCTGATCGGTCAGCTGAACCTCGACTACGGCAGGCTGGAGACTCAGGACGGAAGCGCGCTACGCGACATTCTGATTTTGTTTGCCGCTGCCGACGACGCGCGTTTCCGCCGACAGATCGACAGCCTGGTCCGTGTCGAGACGCGTCCCGTGACGAAGAAACTGCCCGGCCACGGCCCGTTGCGGTTCGGTCGAGGCATCGAATGCGTTCTGACCGTGGACGAGGCCGGCTTTGACGGCGCGAGCCCTTTTCTATTTGGCGTGATCCTCGAGCACTACGTCGCTCGTCACGTTTCGACACATTCTTTTACTCAGTCCGTGCTGCGCTCGCCGCAGCGCGGCGAGCTGATGCGCTGGCCGGTTCGGATGGGGACGCGCAGCGCAGCCTGACGCGGGGAGGAACGCGGTTCATGCAGTCGGTAACGGATAACAACGATCAAGCGGTCGAGGGCCAGCACGCATGGTGAATTTCACGACGAACCGGACCTTCTCGGTCAGCGGCCCGGCGCTGCCGGACCTCGAAGGCATCGGCGCGATGCTGCACCTGAGCGCAATGCGGGGCACGGAACAGCTTTCCACGCCGTACACGTACGAACTCTGGCTGACGACGCCCGCCGATCCGCGACTGCCGGCCGAGATGCTGGCCAACCTCGATCTCAAGGCGATGCTCGGCAAGGAACTGACCGTCACGATCCAGCTGGACGGGATGGGCAGCTTCGTCGCGGGGATGGCCGGCCAGGCGGGCGCGGCGAACCGGGGCGCCGGTACGCGAGAAATCAGCGGCATCGTGACGGCGGCCAGCTACGTGGACCAACTGAATCGCCAGTGCCGTTACCGCGTCGTGCTGGAGCCGTGGCTCGCGCTGGCGCGCGAGCGGACCGACTATCGCATCTTCCAGAGGAAGAGCGTGCTCGACATCCTGCGCGAGGTGTTCGGTTCGTATTGGTATTCGTTCGAGATGCGCGTCGGCCGCACCTACAGGCCGCTGCGCTATCAGGTCCAGTACGGCGAATCGGACTTCGCGTTTGCCCAGCGCTTGATGGAGGAACACGGCATCGCGTGGTTCTTCGAACACTCGCAAGGCGTGCACCGCCTGGTGCTGGTCGACGGTCCGGGCGCCTATCGGAGCGTGGAAAGCGTCGCGTATCAGACGCTCGAGTACTACCCGCCGGGCCGGAAGATCGACCGCGAGCACGTCGATCGCTTCGAGGCGACGGAGCGCCTGCGGTCGGGCGTCTGGACCACCGACGATTTCGATTTCGAGAAGCCGGGCGCGACGCTGACTGCGCAGAACAGCTTGCCGCGCGAGACGGCGCACAACCAGCTCGAACGTTACGAATGGCCGGGCGACTATACGGAAACGGAGGACGGCGAGGCATTCGCGCAAGTCCGCATGGAGGAGATTCACGCGCAGGGCACACGCGCGCAAGGCGAGGGCAACCTGCGCAACGTGGTGTGCGGCACGACGTTCGTGCTGGCCGGCCATCCGATGGCGGGCGCCAACCGCGAGTATCTGGTGATCGCGTCGGAGCTGGACGTGAAGGAAACCGGCGAGACGACGGGCTTCTCCGCCTACGCGATTCGCAGCAGGTTCACCGTACAGCCGTCCGACGTGGTATTTCGTCCGCCGCGCACGATCAGGAAACCGCGTACGCGCGGCCCGCAGACGGCGATCGTGACGGGCCCGCCGGGCGCGGAGATATGGACGAACAAGAACGGCGAGGTGACGCTCAAGTTCCATTGGGACCGATCCGACGTGAAGGATCAGAACTCGTCCTGCTGGGTGCGCGTGTCCTATCCGTGGGCCGGCAGCAACTTCGGCGGCATTCATATTCCGCGGGTCGGCACCGAAGTCATCGTCGATTTCGAAAACGGCGATCCCGATCGCCCGATCGTGACGGGGCGTGTCTACAACGCGATGACGATGCCGCCGTGGGCGCTCCCGGCCCATGCGACGCAAAGCGGGATCCTGACGCGCTCGACCAAGGGAGGCGGATACGGCAACGCCAATGCGATCCGCTTCGAGGACAAGAAAGGAGCCGAGCAGGTCTGGATCCAGGCCGAGCGCAATCTCGATGCGGTGATCGAGGCCGACGAAACGCACACGGTCGGGCATGACCGCACGAAGCGGATCGGCCACGATGAAACGGATCAGATCGGGCGACACTGGACGCTATCGACCGGCGGCTACAAGTTCGAGACCGTGACGCTTGCGTCGGTGAAGAGCGTGGGCATGGGCGCGATGTTCAACGTCGGAATGGCCTACAACGTCAACGTCGGCGGGCTGTACCTGCGCAACGTCGGGCTGCAGATGGCAAGCACGGTGGGCCGCAGCCGCACCGACCGCGTCGTGCAGGACTGGACGGCCGATGTCGGGCACACCTATACGCTGACCGTGCGCGGCAACGCGGTGGGCGATGCCGTGGCCGCCGATCAGGCGAATCCGATCGAGCCGTCGCCCGACTTCGCGCCGCAACTGCCCGCACCGGTATCGAGCTCGAACGCCAACCAGTTGCGCATGGCGGATACGGGCGAAAGCAGCCTGTCGGGCGCGAAACAGACGCAACTGATCGGGCCGGGCGGCACGGTGACGATCGACGAGTCCGGCATTCACCTGAAAGGCACGGCGATTTACCTGCAGGCGCCGACGATCAGCATGACGAGCGGCAACGCAGGCGGCCTCGCGCCGGTGACCGAAGCTGACTGCGCGGAGTGCGCGAAGAAGAGCGTCAGTGCGAACCCGGTCGATCTGGCGACGGGGCAGAAGGTGCTGTCGCATACCGACTTTACGTTGCCGGGCCGCGTATCGATCGACTGGAGCCGCAGCTACCGCAGCGCGGATCAGCGCCGCGGCAGTCTGGGTGTGGCGTGGAAGCTGCCGTATGCGACGGAAGTGCGCACGAGTGCGACAGGCTTGATCTACTTCGACGCGGATGGGCGGCAGTTGCAGTTTCCAGCCTTGAACGCGGGCGAAGCGCATTTCCATCCGATCGAAAAGTTCACGCTGATGCGCGGTGACGACAACGCGTCGGGCGCCACCTATGCGCTGCGTTTCGGCAATGGCGTCGAAGAGCATTACGGCCGTCACCCGGTCGACGAGACGCGCTGGCAGTTGCAACGCATCACGACGCGCGACGGCCAGTGCCTGACGCTCGGCTATACGGCACAGGGCTGGTTGGAAACAGTTCGCAACAATGTGCATACCGTGCGCTGCGCGCTCGACGATGCCGGCCGGATCACGAGCGTGTTGCTCGACCAGGGTATTGGGAACCAGCCGCTGCACCTGACGAGCTATGTGTACGACGAGCACGGCGATCTGGTCGAGGCCACCGATCGCGAGAACCTGACGTGGCGCTACGGCTACGACAACCATCTGCTGACGACCTACCGCACACCGGCCGGCGCGACGCACGTATCGGAGTGGAGCGACGACACGCCAAATGCATATTGCCTGCGCACCTACGCCTATACCGAAAGCGCCGGCGGGCAGCGGGTCGTCACGCGGGAGACGCGCTTCGATTACCTGCCGTCGCTGCGCGCGACGCGGGTGACGGACGGCCTCGGGCATACGACCGAATATCACTACAACGGCTTGTGGGCGGTCGAGAAGATCGTGCATCCCGACGGCAGTGTCGAGCAGACGCATTTCGACGAGACGGGGAGCGTGGCCGGCTACACGGATGCACTCGGTCGCACGACGCGGATCGTGAACGATGCGCGCGGCAATCCGACGTCGATCATCGACCCGGGCGGCAACGTCACGCGCATCAGCTATGGCGAGCACAACCTCCCGGAACAGATTACCGACCCGGCCGGGCAGATCTGGCAGCGCGGCTACGACCCGCACGGTCACCTGACGAGCGAAACCGATCCGCTCGGCAACGTGACGCGTTACGCCTACGAAAACGGCTTGCCCGTCTCGCGCACGGATGCACTGGGGAACGTGACGAAGATGCAATGGGACGACGCGGGCCAACTCGTGGCGCGCACCGATTGCTCCGGACACACGACGACCTATGACTACGATCCGTTCGGCCAGTTGACCGAGACTACCGACGCGCTCGGTCAGGTGAGCTACCGCAGCGGCAGCGTGTCTGCGCGCGTGACGGCGGTGCAGCCGGCCGGCATGGGCTGGTGGAAGGTCGAATACGACGAAGCGGGCCGCGCGATCGCGCATACGGATCCGCTCGAGCGCGTGACGCGCGTGGACTGGGACGGACACGGGCAGCGAACGCAGATCGTCGATCCGGCGGGCGGGACGCAACAGTTCCGATATGACGCGATCGGCCGTTTGACGAAGCTGACCAATGCGAACCAAGAGACGACTACGTTCCGCTACGACAGCCGCAACCGCTTGATCGAACAGACCGGCTTCGACGGCCGTCGGCAGAGCTACCGGTACAACGCGGCCGGCGAACTGGTCGAGCGCATCGATCACGGCCAGGACGGACAGATCACGACGCACGTGACCTACGACGTGCTCGGCCGCCCGGTGGAGCGACGCTCGAGCGATGGGCGCCAAGCGAGCTATCGCTACGACGAGCGCGGGCTGCTCACGCAGGCGCAGGCGATCTCGCCCGGGCGTGCGCCGGTGCACGTCACTTACGAATACGACGCAGCCGGGCGCCGCACGGCGGAGGTGCAGGTACATCACGGGCGGGTCTGGCGGCTCACGCACGGCGTGGACGCGATCGGGAATCGCGACTGGACACACGTGCCGGACATCGGTTCGCTGGTCTGGCAGCGCTACGGCTCGGGGCATGTGCACGGCATCCTGCTCGACGAGCATCCGCTGGCGAGTTTCGAGCGCGACGCGCTGCATCGGGAAATCCGGCGTACGCAAGGTCCGGCGTCGCATCACTTCGGGTATGGCGCGAACGGCCTGCTGGCGGTGCATCGCTGGCAGAACCTCGATGAACGCGGGCGCTCGCTGGAGCGTCCGCGGCCGTGGCGGGCGTGGGCATACGACGACGCCGGTCAGCTGACGACGCTGGACGATGCGTGGCGCGATCAGAAGGCGTATCGGTACGACGCGCTATCGCGGCTGACGCACGTGATGGCGGCGAGCGGATCGGAAGCGTTTCACTACGATCCGGCGGGAAACCTGCTGGCTGCTGCGCCGAGCCGGGACAACGTCCAGGCGTGGAAAGCGAGCGGCGATCGCTTGCTGCGGTTTGCGCCGCAGACGCGCCCGGATCGTCCGGTGGATTTTACGTACGACGGGCATGGCAATCGCATCGCGCGGACGGTGCCGTTGCCGCCGAAGCCGGCGCTGACGGAAGCGGAGAAGCGCAGCCAGCGCGGGACAGACAATCTGCTGCGTGTGATGGAAGTGCTGACGGGGACGCCGAAGTACGAGGAGCCGTCGGAAGTGCCGGAAGTGACGCGGTATCGGTACGACGGCAGCCACCAGTTGGATGTCTCCAAAAAACACGATAGATGACTACCAATGTCAATGTTATTGACGCTATGGTTGACCGCACGCTGATGAGTCTGGACGGCATACGCGAAGACTTAAAAAAATATAGATGAAATGGATGGTGTAGAAGACGTTGTTTATCCGTTTTCATGTCAGTTATGTGGTTTTTCGTATTGGCATCGATAATATATATTGAGTCAATTTATTTTTGCCGTTCTGTCGAATTTATCTGCTTATTGACAGATTGGTTGCGGGGAATTTGGCAAGGGCTACGCGTTGTTTGCATGTAAGGCGTTCTGAAACAGTGTGTAGGAATGGATGGCAAGTGGCGGTCGCTTTGCTGCGGTTTGCGCTAGAGAGAATCCGGCTCGCCAGGGCAGGATCTGTACAACGAACAGCATGAAGCGAAGCCGGTACCAGGCCCGCCCGCGTATAGACGTACCGATCACGATGGCCTCATGCTTTTGATGATCCGGTGTCCGGATATGAAATAGGACAACTACTTTTTTGGAGGTGATGAGATATGCCAGCCCGCGTTGCAACCCTTGGCACATTGACCACCCACGGTGGCGCGGTCACATCAGCGAGCGCAGGCGTCGCGATCAACGGACGTCCCGCGGCATGTGTAGGCGATGCGGTGTCATGCCCGCTACATGGCGCGGGCGTTATCACCAACGGCGGCGTCGGCACGATCAACGGCCGCCAAATTGCCCATCACGGCAGCGGCACGAGTTGCGGCGCGACGCTTGTCGTGTCCGACGACGGTCCGACGGTCTGACCTTGCTGCGATGAGCCGAATGTCGAGCGCGACGCAATCCGGTAGCGCACCCAAAATCGTGTCGGCGAGACGCACGTCCGCGCCACCGCGACAGCCAAACGGCACGTTCCTCTCGAACAGCGAGCCACGGCAGCAACCCGGCTCGCGCCGTAATCGTCCATTCGGGCCACTTGCGCCGCCCGAAGACGAACCGACGAGACTGGCAGCGGTACTTGGCCACCGTAACGGCTTGCTGGAAGCGGGCAGGGTGCTGCTTCGGGCCTTGATCGACATGTCCGCCTTGATCGACACCGGTCATGACGCACGTCTGCGCGACCTGCTGCTCGAAGAAGTCCGCGTATTCGAGCGCCTGTGCGTACGGGCCAACATCCGCGTGGATCACAGGATCGGCGCCCGATATTGCCTGTGCACTGCACTGGACGAAGCTGCAATGCGCGTACTGGCGGCGCGCGGCGACGCGTCGGGAAGCGCTGCATGGGCGTCAGACGCGCTGACCCATCGGATCGGCGAGGATAACCAGGGCGGCTCGAAGGTCTACGCGCTTACGCTGCGCCTGCTGGATGACGCCGCCGACCATTGGCCGTTGCTCGAACTGATCTACCGGATTTTCAGCCTGGGGTTTGAAGGCCGGTATCCGCATGGCCGGACGTTCAGCGCGCACGACCGCGTACGAGAACGAATCTACAACGCGATCGCGGCGCATCTGCCCACCGTCCCGAACGCGCTGTCGCCCCACGCCGCGACGATCGAATCGGCGCGACCGAGAGCCTGTTTCGAAATGCCGGTGTGGCTGTCGGCGGCCTTGCTGTCAGCGGCGCTCTGCGCGCTGTATGTCTATTGCCGCATCGAGTCGGGCGCGCAAGCCGACGACGTGCAGCGCCAACTTTCCAACATCGCGCGCACCGCGCCATACAGCGCGATCGACCCGCCGCAGGGCGATCCGGCGCGGTAGTGCAAGCCGGATTCGATCCACCGTCCACATGAAGAAGATTCTCTCGTTTCCAAGTTCGCGTCATCTGTGGGCGGTCGTGATGGTGATTGCTGCCGTCGTCGTGATCTGGTTTGCAGGACCGCTACTGACTTTCGGCGGACTGAGCCCGCTCGCCTCGATCGGCATTCGACTGACGTTGATCGCGTTGGTACTCGCCGCATGGGTCCTGTGGCTGATCGACTGGACGATGAGCATCGTGATCGTCGTGCTGCTCTGTCTCGCGATCTGGCATGCGTTTCCGCTCGTGATGCTGTCTGGCAAACCGCTGTTTGCTTCCGTAACGGCCCGCATTCTGGCAATGATCTGTGTGGTGTTCGTTTATGCCGGCGTCATGTTGGTCCGCTGGTGGAATCAAATGCGCCGGCACCCCGGTCGGCTCAGACGATGGCTTCGACTCGGCAAGCGTGGCCCACAGCCGTTTGCCGCATCGCGCTTGGCAGAGATCGAAGACATCGCCCGCGCAACGATCGCGCAGTTGAAAGCCGGGCGAGCGGCCCACGGAAGGCTGGCGCGACTGTTTCGAGGCGCAGCACATCTCTACGATGTGCCTTGGTACGTCGTGCTGGGTCCGAAGGGTTCGGGCAAGACCTCGATGTTGCGTAACTCCGGCTTGGCGTTTCCGCTCGATGCTCGACTTCAGCATTCGCTTGCACCCGATGACGCGCGGGCTTTGCCGGGATGGCGGCTGACCAATGAGGCGGTGCTGATCGATACGGCGGGCCACTACGTGCAACACGGCACGTCGCGCTACTCGCTGCCGGTGGCGTCGTCGGACGGGCCGAACGGCGGCAAGCGGAAAAATCAGCCACCCGACGTGGGCGCTATTCGCAGGCAGTGCGATGCCGCGGAGTGGCACGGATTTCTTCGGCTGCTTCGCCGTATCCGGCCTCGCCTGCCGCTGAATGGCGTGCTGTTGACGATCGACGTCGCTGCGCTGGCGCATGCGGATCCCGCCGCACATACGACCGAGAGTCGCGCGTTGCGGGCTCGCCTCGAGGAGATGCAAGCCGAATTCGGCATCGGGTTTCCCGTCTGGCTGGTCGTCACGAAAATAGATCGGCTCCCGGGTTTCACCGACTATTTCGCGTCGCTCGGGCAAGCCGAGCGTGCGCAGATTTTGGGTGTGACGTTGCGGTCCGATCTGCAGGTGCGGCTCGACGATGCGATCAGGACAGAATTGAATCTGCTTGCCACGCGTCTCGGCGATGGCGTCACGAGTCTGCTTCGCAACGAAACCGATATGGACCGGCGGCGCCGTCTTGCGGTGTTGCCCGAATCGGCTGCGGCACTGGTGAACCCGTTGGCCGACCTGATCGAACACGTGTTCGCCAAGGACGACAACGGCGGGCCGACGCAACCGCATGCGATGTTCCGAGGCGTTTATCTGACGAGCGCAATCCAGGGTGATTACGCGGTCGCTGCGGAACGTCGAACGCTATTGCGACGCATGGTCGACGCATCCGGCACAACACGGAGGGCCCCGCGGCCGGCGCGTGGCGAAACCAGTTACTTCCTGCGCGATTTGTGGCTCGCGGTCGTGTTTCGTGAAGGGCATCTCGCGATCCCGAACTGGAATCGCGAGCATCGGGCACGACTGCAGCGGTGGCTGGGACACTCGCTCGTGTGGCTGATTGCCGCCGCAATGTGCGTCAATCTTTGGAATGGCTTCGTCACGGAACGAACATCGCTTGCGACGCTCGGGCAAAAGGCACGGTCACTCGACGCATTACTCGCACGAAGCGACCTTTCCGCCAATCCCGAGCGTGTGCCGATGGTGTTGAATCGTGCGAAGGAATTGCTGCATGACGCGACGCATCTCGCCACCGATGCAGACGGCACGTTTCGTTTTGCAACGGCCCGCCTCGAGACGATCGCGTCCGACAGCCGCCATGTGCACGAGGCCCTGTCGGAGCAGGCCGTGTTGCCGCACATCGTCCGCCGCATGGAGGACGCGATCGGCAGTGCCGTGGAGATCGGCGATGCCCAAGCCGCTTACGACGCGTTGCGCGTGTACCTGATGCTCCACGACCGAGAGCGGTTCAACGCGAACGACGTCAGGATGTGGCTGCTTGACGATTGGTCGAGGCACGACAGTGCGGCCATGTTCGGTGGGCGTGCCGCAATGATCGGCCACGTCCAACGGTTGTTTTCCGAGGGACATGTCGTGCGCTCGCCACTGTCCCCTAACGATGGTTTGATCCGGCAGGCACGTGTCTTTCTCGACGGCAGCGACCTGATTGAACGTCTTTACGGGCGCGCCAAAGCGACGATGTGGAACGACGCGCCGGACGATTTTTCGCTGCTGCGGATGGTTGGAACGCAGGCCGGCATGGTCTTTACGCGCGTCAGCGGAGCGCCCTTATCCGGCGGCGTGCCGGGAATCTTTACGCGAGAAGGCTATCAGGCGGTGTTCAGCAAACGCTTGCCGGAATTCCTTCGCGCGGCAAGCGACGACGACGCCTGGGTAATGGGACGTCGAGCGTCGGGCGATCCTCGCAGGAATTCCGCTGGCACGCTGAACGCCCCGAACCAGGACGACGACGCGCTGCTGGCAGCGGTTACGCGGCGGTACCTGCTCGAGTACGCGCAACAATGGGATGCGTTTCTCGGCGACATCCGTATCGTGAGCGGAACGAGTCTCGCGTTCAACCTCACGATACTGCGAACTCTTGCCGCGCCCGATTCACCGCTGACGCGTCTGGCCCGGGCGGCGGTAATCGAAACGACGCTGACACAGCCCATGGCGAAGTCGGACGGCGCTTTCCTCGCAAAAGCGACCGACGCGATCCACCAGAAAGCCGAGACGATACTGGGGCCTCGTGCATCGGAACAGCTTGAACGCGAGTGGGTCGATCGTCATTTCGCGGCATTGCGCGAGGTCGTGACGGGCCATGCCGATACACGCTCGGATACGCAGCGAGTCGAAACGTCGGCGGGAAGAACGGGCCTGGACGGCATCGCCGATCTGTTGAACGACTACTACGCAGCGCTCGCGATTGCGGACGATGCGCTACTGAACAACAGCATGCCGCCGGAAAGCGAGCACGCCGCGAAGCTGAAGATGATGGCCGATACGATGCCCGCGCCGTTGCGGGCAGTGCTGCATCAACTCGCCGTCGAGGGCTCACGCGGAGTCAATCAGGGTATCGGCCGGCTGCTGTCGCGCCAGGTGCAGGCAGCAATCGGGGACGTTTGTCGAACGACGATCGAAGGCAACTACCCGTTCTCGCCCGATAGCAGCCGCGACGTCGGCATCGACGATTTCACGCGGATGTTTGCGCACGGAGGCGTGATCGACGACTTCTTCACGAGAACGCTAGCTCCGTTCGTCGATACCGCTGCGAAACCGTGGCGCTACCGGACGCTGCCGGGTGCGACCGAAGCCGTCCAAGGGCCGGACCTCGCGCCATTCGAGCATGCCAAGGCAATCCGCGACATTTTCTTCAACGAGGTTGATCGCCGGCGACCGAGCTGGAAGGTCGACATCCGCATCCCTGAACTCGATCCGACGATCATGAGCCTGTCGCTCGACATCGACGGACAGACGACGCGTTATCGACATGGCCCGGTCGGGCCTTTTACGGTGACCTGGCCGGGACCGCGCGGTGGCGCACACGCATGGCTCGTCGCGAGCCCGAGCATCGGGCCGAACACGTCGACGATCGCAGCGGACGGACCATGGGCGCTAATGCGCTTGCTTCGGAAGGGGCACGTAATCGAGACGGCCACGTTGGGCCGCACGCGCGTGGTGTTCAGCTTCGACGGTCGCGAAGCAGCGCTCGACATCGCGAGCGCGGGAAGTGCCGCGAATCCGTTGACGAGCGATGTGCTCGCGACGTTCCGCTGTCCGGGCACAACGGCGATGTTCAACCTGCCCGATAGCGGCCCGCCGCCGGGATTGCCGCACGGCAGGTTACCGGCAATGCCTGACAGCGGGCTTTGAGAGCGTAGCGAGCGTCGAGGCCGCCGACCTTACTGCGCGGCCGGACTGCTTGCGGGCACGGTCGGCATCGCCGGCGCGATCGGCGCGCCGCTCGCGGCCGGTGCCGTCGTCGAGCCGGCCGGTGCGGTGGCCGACGCGGCAGCCGGGGCGCTGGCCGGCGTCGCGGTGTCCGCGCCCGGATCGTCGTACTGCGGCAATCCCGGCGCGGCCGGCGCGTTGTTCGGCGCGCCGCCACCCGTGCCGCCCGACTCGCCCGGATCCTCGTAAGTGGGCAGCCCCGGCGCGGCCGGCGTCGCTGCCGGCACGGCGCCCGCTTCGCCCGGCTCGTTGTAGCTCGGCACCCCGGCCGACGACTGGCCGCGGTACGTGAGCGACTTGCGCTGCTGCAGATACGCGTCGCGCACGAACGAATACGGATCGAGCGCGGCCTGCTTCAGCAGATCGGTCGCGCCGAGCAGGTCGGAACGCGCGCTGATGAACTGCATCACGTACATCGGATTGCGCGCAGCCGGCTCGATGTAGTTCAGCAGGTTGAAGCGCACGTCGACCGCGCGCCCGACGCCGTCGCGGAACGTGCTCGGCCCGAACACCGGCAGCACGAGGTACGGGCCCGACGGCACGCCCCAGCGCGCGAGCGTCAGCCCGAAGTCCTGGTGATGCTTCGGCAGCCCCGCGGGCGTCGCGATGTCGATCAGCCCGGCCATGCCGAACACCGAGTTCATCGCGACGCGCATCAGATCCTGCGTCGCATCGGTGATCCGCAGCTGCAGCAGGTTGTTCGCCATGTTGCCGAGATCGCCGAGGTTCGAGAAGAAGTTGCTGATCGCGGTACGCAGCGGCGTCGGCGTGATCTTCTGGTAGCCCTTCGCGATCGGCACCGCGATGTGCTCGTCGACGGTGTCGTTGAACTTGTACATCGCGCGGTTCATCGGCTCGAGCGGGTCGTTGGGGTTGCGGTTGGGTCCCGTCGCGCAGCCGGACAGCATCGCGCTTGCGGCGACGGTCACCGCGATGATTCGCATGTTATTCATTGATTCCTTGCGCTTGGTTCTTCGCGCGCTTCACGCGCGGTTTGCCCATCAGGACGGGCTGAAACACGACGGCGCCGATCAGCGTACAGGTCAGCGCCAGCGCGAGCAGCTTGCCCATGCTCGACGTACCCGGATGATGCGACAGCCACAGGCTGCCGAACGCGGTCGCGGTCGTCGCGGCGCTGAACAGCACCGCGTGGGTCAGGCTCGAATGCAGCAGGCCGGTTTGCCCCGCGCGCCACGCCATCACGAAATACACCTTGAACGCGACGCCGACGCCGAGCATCAGCGGCAGCGCGATGATGTTCGCGAAGTTCAGCGACATGCCGAGCACCACGCACATCTCGAGCGTGACGATCCCCGACACGAGCAGCGGCACCAGCGTGCGCAGCACGTCGCCGAAACGGCGCAGCGTGATCCACAGCAGGATCGTGATCGAGATGATCGACCACAGCGCCGCGTGCAGGAACGCGCTGATGATCGTATTCGCCGAATGCAGGATCGAGATCGGCCCGCCGATCGCGCCCGGTTCGGCCGCTTTCACGGCGGTCGCGAAGTGGCGCAGCATCGTGTCGTCGTTCGGGTCGACGCCCTTCGGCACCTTCGGCGAAATCTGCACGAGCGCCTTGCCGTCGGGGGCGACCCAGTCGCGCACGAGCGGCGGCGGCAGCGTGTCGCGCGTGATCTCCTGCGGCTGCAGCAGCGCCGCGAGCTGATTCAGCGCGATGCGCAACGTGTCGGCGAAAGCGCGCTCCGCGCGGTCGCGCGTCGCGCTGTCGGCGGCCGCGAGTTTCGCGAGCGACTGCGACAGGTGCTGCGCGGCCGCGGCGCCCGGCCCCGGATGATCTTCGGCCGCGTAGCCGAGCAGATCCGACGCGCGCTTGAGGGCGGCGACGCGCTGCGCGTCGGTGGCGGGCGGCGCGGGCGGCTGCGTGAGCGCGGGCAGCAGCGTGCTCGCGGCCGTCGCGATCGCCGCGCGTTTTTCCGGCTGATCGGCGGGGATGAACGTCGACAGCGTCGTCGTGCGGCCGACTTCGGGCAGCGCGTCGAGGCGTTTCGCGGCCGCGTCGGCATCGGCGAGCGACGGTGCGAGCAGCGTCACGTCGTTGACGGCCGCTTCGGGCGAATCCTTCAGCGCGAGCAGCGTCGACATCGATTCGCTGTGCGGGTCTTTCAGATGCAGCGGGTTGAAGTCGAAATGCAGGAACGCGAGCAGCGGCAGCGCGCCGATCACGACCGCGAGCGTGCCGATCAGGATCGGCTTGCGGTGGCGATCGAGATAGTCGTCGACGGGCGCGAGCCACGGAAAGCCGGGCGTCTTCGATTCGCCCGGCGGCGCGAACAGGCGCAGCAGCGCGGGCAGCAGCGTCAGCGTCGTCAGCAGCGCGACGAACATCCCGACGCCGGCGATCAGCCCGAGCTCCGACACGCCGCGATACGCGGTCGGAATGAACGAGAAGAAGCTCGCGGCGACGGCCGTGGTGGCGAGCGCGAGCGGCATGCCCATCGAGTGCGCGGCACCGATCAGCGCGTGGTCGATGCGCTCGTCGCGAAAGCGCTCTTCGCGGTACTTCACGCCGTACTGGATCGAGAAGTCGACGCCGAGGCCGACGAACAGCACCATGAACGCGACCGAGATCATGTTCAGCGAGCCGACCATCGCGAGCCCGAGCGCCGCGGTGACGACGAGCCCGACGAACAGCGTGACGAGCACCGACGCGATCATGCGCTTCGAGCGCAGCGCAAGCCAGAGGATGACGAACACGACGAGCAGCGTGACGACGCCGTTCAGCGCCGCGCCGTCTTCGACCGACGAGAATTCGTCGTCGGCGAGCGGCTGTTCGCCGGTCAGCCGCACGACCGCGCCGTAGCGCTTCTCGAGATCGAGCGCGCGCGCGGTTTCGCGGATCACGTCGCTCGTCTGCGCGCCGGCCTTCAGCGCGCCGTAGTTGACCACCGGCTGCACGGTCACGAACGCGCGCGCCGGCTGCCGCGCGGCATCGTTGTCGACGAGCGCGCGCCACGAGAACGCGGCGGGCTTGCCGGCGAGCACGTCGTCGACGGTCGCGGCGCTGCGCGAGAGCAGCTTCGCCATCGACGGCAGCTTCACCTGCCCGGTCAGCAGCGGCTGGCCGAGCGTCGTCGACAGCGTCGTCGCGAGCCCCGTGAGGCTCGGATTCTTCGCGAGTTCGTTGACGAGCGGGCGCGCGCTCGCGAGCTGCGACGTCGTGTCGGCGACCTGCTGCGGCGACAGGAACAGCAGCCCGTTGTGCTCGAAGAACGGACCGCCGCCCGGCTCGGCGACGGGCCCGATCCGGCCGGCCGCGGCCTGCTTCTGCAGCGATTCGGTCAGCGCATGCGCGGCCGCGGTCGCGAACTCGGGCGCGGGCGCCTCGACGACCGCGAGGATCGTGCCGTTGCGCTGCGGGAACGCGCGATCGACCGCCTGACTGAGCGCCGCCCATTGCGGCTCCGCATCGACCAGCTTGCTGATGTCGGTATTGATCTTGAAGTGACGCGCAACATAGACGCCGCTGAACGCGGCAATCAGCAGCGACAGTACGACGACCCAGACCGGGCGTCGTACCGACCACGCGACGAGTCGGACGATGAGAGATGTCACCATGTGGCGGTGGGGAGGGGCTGGCAAGGGCAAAGCAATGAGTATACCGGCGCGACGGCGCCGGGGTCGTGACGTTGACGCGTTTTGGGGCGGGAAGGATATTTGCTCGCCCAGGCACGAATCGGCATGGGCGAACACGCGTTTATAAAGGGACGCTTACATAATCGCGCGGCGCCGCACGCTGCCGGGCTTTGTGACAAAAGGGGCGCAAAGGTAACAGTTCGGTCGCCGCACGGCAGGTGCGCGTCAGGCCCGCTATACTTTGCGCCATCAGCCGGTGCAAACGAGCCGGCCGTTTTTCTCATCGAGTGCGATATCCGTATGAAACGTCATCTGTTTGCTTTCCTCGCCGCGGCCGCCGTGTCGGTTTCCGCTTTCGCGCAGAGCGCGCCGGTCGACATCGTCCGCCATGCGGTCGAAGGTACCGTCAACGCGATGAAGGCCGATCCGGCCGCACGCGGCGGCGACATGGCGAAGATCACGCAGGTCGTCGAGCAGCGCTTCCTGCCCGCGACGAACTTCGAGCGCACGACGCGCATCGCGGTCGGCGACGCGTGGAAGCAGGCGACGCCGCAACAGCAGCAGGAGCTCTACAAGCAGTTCCGGCTGCTGATGACGCGCACGTACGCCGCATCGCTCGCGCAGCTCGGCAACCAGGACGCGAAGTTCTCGTTCAAGGCCGGCGGCACGTCGGGCGCCGACGCGCTCGTGCAGTCGACGGTCACGACGCCGGGCGACAGCCAGTCGGTCGGCTACCGGCTCGGCAAGGTCGGCAACGACTGGAAGATCTACGACATCGACATGTCCGGGGCGTGGCTGATCCAGGTCTATCAGGGGCAGTTCAAGAGCCAGCTCGCGTCGGGCGGCATCGACGGCCTGATCGCGTATCTGCAGAAGCACAATTCCCGCACGAACTGAGCGGCGCAGCCGCGGTTCGCAGCAAGGACGCCCTCGGGCGTCCTTTTTTATTGCGTGCGCGCCGCTTCGGCGACGCAGTCGCGGCGGCGCGCGTCAGCGGCCGGCAGCCGTACCCGCGTCGTGCGCGGCGACTTCGCGCCCGGAACGACGCCACGCCGCGCGTCGCCCGGCCGCTAGCGCCGCCGATGCTCGACCGCGAACTTGATCAGTTCGGCCTGCCCTTCGATGTCGAGCTTGCGTTTCAGGTTGAGCCGGTGCGTTTCCACCGTGCGCACCGACAGCCCCGTCTGCTGCGCGATCTGCTTGCTCGACAGCCCTTCGGCGAGCGCATCGAGGATGTCGCGTTCGCGCGGCGTCAGCCGGTCGAGCGGCGACGCGGCCGCGCTCGCCTGGATCATCCGTGCGGCGAGCCCCTCGCTGAAGAAGGTTTGCCCCGCGAGCACCGCGCCGATCGCGCGGACGATCTCGCTGGCCGGCGAATCCTTCAGCAGATAGCCGCTCGCGCCCGCCCGCACGGCTTGCGTCACGTATTCGACGTTGTCGTGCATCGACAGCATCAGCACGCGGATCGCCGGAAATCGCTCGTGGAACACGCCGGCCAGCGCGATGCCGTTCATTCCGTTCATGCCGACGTCCATCAGCGCGAGATCGGGCTCGAGTTCGGCCGCGAGCGCAAGCGCCTCGTCGGCGTTGCCGGCTTCGCCGACCACGGACAGATCGGCCGCTTCGAGCCGCATGCGCAGCCCGTCGCGCACGAGCGGATGATCGTCGACGAGCAGCAGCCGGGCGGCGGGTCGGGCGGTGTCGGGGGCGCTCATAAGCGAAGAGTCTCCTGATGTAAGGCGTCACGCGTCGCGTAGCGGCACGCGCGCGGCCACGACGGTGTGGCCGACCTGCGACGTGATCGTCAGCGTGCCGCCGAGCGCGTCGAGGCGCTCGCGCATGTTGCGCAGCCCGATGCCGCGGCGCTCGTCGGCCTGCGAGCGCACGGCGTCGAAGCCGCAGCCGTTGTCGGCGATCGTCAGCGTGACCGACTGCGCGCCGACGTCGAGCGTGACGGCCGCGCGCGACGCGTGCGCATGATGCACGATGTTGCTCAGCGCTTCCTGCGCGATCCGGAACAGCGCGGTGTTCACGGCTGCGGGCAGCGGCCGCGCGCCGCTGTGCGCGACCTGCGTGTAGCCGATGTCGATGCCGCTTTGCGCGCCGAATTCGCGGATCAGCTGATCGAGCGCCGCCGCGAGGCCGAGATCGTCGAGCATCGCCGGGCGCAGCGCGTGCGAGATGCGGCGCACCTCGCGCAGCGTGTCGCCGAGCCGCACGACGCCGGACGCGAGCGCGCGCTCGGCTTCCGGCACGCGCACCGTGCCGCGCTCGAAGCGCGCGAGCGCCGATTCGAGCATCAGCTTCGCGGACACCATCATCTGGCTGATCCCGTCGTGCAGCTCGCGCGACAGCCGCGCGCGCTCCTGCTCCTGCGATTCGACGACGCGCTGCGCGAGCTGCTTGAGCTTCGCATCGGCGCTGCGCGACTCGCTGACGTTCAGCACCAGCGCGCATACGGCGATCGCCGCGGCGCCGGTGAGCGCGATCGCGGTCAGCCAGCTCATCGTGCGCTCGATGTTCGCGGAAGCGCGGGCGTCGATCCGCTGCAGTGCGGTATCGACGTCGTCGAGATAGATGCCGGTGCCGACCATCCAGCCCCAGCGTTCGAGCGCGACCACGTAGCCGAGCTTCGGCGCCGGCTTGCCGGTCGACGGCCGTTGCCAGACGTAGCGCACGAAGCCGCCGCCGCGCGACGCGGCGCCGATCAGCTGCTGGATCGTCAGCGCGCCCTGCGGGTCGCGCATCGTCCAGAAGTTGTGGCCGACGCGCTCAGGCTCGCGCGGATGCATCAGCGCGTTGCCGTGCAGGTCGTACACGAAGAAATAGCCGTCCGGGCCGAAATCCATCTTCTGCAGCATCGCGAGCGCCTGCGTGCGCAGCATCGCGTCGTCGCGCCCGTTGCGGCCGGCCGCGTCGTACAGCGGCATGATCGCGCTGGTCGCGAGCTCGACGTAGTGCTTCAGCTCGACTTCCTTGCTCGACAGATACGCGGCCTGGATCGTCGCATGCTGCGTGCGCGCGAGCGACGTCGCCTGCTGGCGCACGCCGAAACCGATTCCGGCGATCGCGAGCAGGAACGGCACGATCGCCAGCAGGAAAATCTTGGCCTTGAGCTTCATGGTGACGCGGACGGACGCGCGCCGGCGACGGCCGGCACGCTTGCCGCCGGCGCGCGGCCGGCGGAGCGAGCCGGTATTGTCGACGATTTTGCGCGCGCGGGTGCGGCGCGCGTGCGCTCAGGCCGTGCGCGGCGCGTAATGCCGGCCCGCGTGCGCGGCCGTGAGCACGACGACGCGGTTGCGGCCGGTTTCCTTCGCGCGGTACAGCGCGTCGTCGGCGAGCTTCAGCGCGGCGTGCATGTTGTCGTCGCGGTCCGGCCGGCAGGTCGCGACGCCGATGCTCGCGGTCAGGCAGCCGAACGCGCTGCCGTCGTGCCGGATCCCGAGTTCGAGAATGCTCGTGCGGATCGTCTCCGCGATGGTCACCGCGCCGTCGCTGCCGATATCGGGCAGGATCACGACGAATTCCTCGCCGCCGTAGCGGGCCGCATAGTCGGCCGGGCGGCGCAGGCAGCCGGCGATGCAGCGGCCGACCGCGGCGAGCGCGTCGTCGCCGGCCTGATGGCCCTGCGAGTCGTTGTAGCGCTTGAAGTGATCGACGTCGACGAACAGCAGCGACAGCGCGTGCTGCGAGCGCGCGGCGCGCCGCCATTCGCGCGCGAGCGTCACGTCGAGCATCCGGCGGTTGTCGAGCCCGGTCAGGCCGTCGGTGCGCGCAAGCGCCTGCAGCTCGGTTTCCGCGCGATGGCGCTTGCGCAACTGCACGTCGAGCAGCAGCGACAACCCGACGAAGCCCAGCGCAAGCAGCGCCATCGCCGAACCGATCGGGATCGCGCGGTCGTACCACGCCGCATAGATCTCCGACTCGGATTCGGCCACCATCATGATCAGCGGCAGGTTGTCGAGGTGCCGGAACGCATACAGCCGCCGCACGCCGTCGATCGACGCCCTATCGAAAAAGCTGCCTTCGCGCGCGCGCATGAACTGACGGAACGTGCTCGCCTGACTGATGTTGCGGCCGACGATCTTCGCGTCGTACGGCTCGCGCATCACCATCACGCCGTTCGTACCGATCAGCGACATCGCGCCGCGATCGCCGAGCGCGAGGCGCGAGAACAGGTCGCGGAAATATTCGAGGCGGATCGACATCACCGCGATGCCGCCGAACGATCCGTCCGCACGCGTGATGCGCCGGCTGAGCGCGATGCTCGGCGAGCCGCCGCGCAGCCGCGAGTGGTATGGATCGCTGACGTAGAGCCCGACGTCGGGCCGGTCGCGATGCACGGTGAAGTACGGCGCGTCCGCGAAATTCGCGTTGCGCGGCACGTCGCTCTTGCCGTCGACCGCGATGTTGCCGCGGCTGTCGAGCACATAGATGCCGCCGAGATAGCGCGCGGTCGTCGCGCGGTCGAACAGCACCTGCCGGCGCAACGGCATCGGCAGCGCGACGATCGCCGGATCGTTTTCGCCTTCGACGACGGCCCGCAGCGACAGCGAATAGATCTCGATGTTGCGCTCGATGTCCCAGGACGCCATCAGCACGAGATTCTGCAGCGTCGTGCGTGCGCGCTCGCGCGCGTCGATGCGGCCCTCGTACAGCACGATTGCGCACAGCAGCATCAGCAGCAGTGCGATCAGCAGGCCGGAATAGAAGATCAGGTGCGGCAGCAGCAGCCGGCGCAGGTGCGTCGCGACGCGGCTCGTCAGGCCGGATTCGCGGGGCATTGCGTAGTCGGTTTCTGCCATGGTTCGTGGATCGTCGGGCATCGGCGGCGCGCCGATGCGGTGGTTCGCAAGGGAGGCTGACGACGAGCCGGCACGCTATCGCACGCGGCTGGACAACAGGCGGACGCGCGAAGCGGGTGCTGCGCGTTCCGACATCACCCTCCCGGTCGGTGGAGACGATGGGCGCCGACGATCGGCAGGCGCCGGCACAGCCGGCCGGCGGATCGTGCATCCGGTGACAGCCTGACCGCCGATTCGGGCGCGCGGCGGTCGCGGGATGCATTGAACTGAGTATAACGCGCACGTCGGAGCGTGCGAAAAAGGTCGCGAACGATTGATCCGCGTCAAGCCGCGGCGATTTGGCGGCTTGCGTTCGGCGAGCGTGCGCGGCGGTGCGCGACGATGCAGCCGCATACGAAGGCCGGCGCCCGCGCAAACGAAAAACGGGCGGCCGTGGCCGCCCGTCGAAGCACGCGCAATGCGGGCGCTCGCCCGCCTCCGCACTTAGGCCTGTGCCTGCTGCGCCTTGAACGCGAGCCGGAACCGGTGCAGCAGCGGCTCCGTATAGCCGCTCGGCTGCGACGTGCCCTGCAGCGCGAGCGCGCAGGCAGCCTGGAACGCGACCGACCGATCGTAGTCGGGCGCCATCGGACGATAGTTCGGGTCGCCCGCGTTTTGCTGGTCGACGACGCGCGCCATCCGCCGGAACACGTCGAGCACGAATGCCTCGGTGATCACGCCGTGACGCAGCCAGTTCGCGATGTGCTGGCTCGAGATGCGCAGCGTGGCGCGGTCTTCCATCAGGCCGACGTCGTGGATGTCGGGCACCTTCGAGCAGCCGACGCCCTGTTCGACCCACCGCACGACGTAGCCGAGAATGCCCTGCGCGTTGTTTTCGACTTCGCGCAGGATCTCTTCGTCGCTCCACGCGGCACGCTCGACGACCGGCACGGTCAGCAGCCCGTCGAGCAGCGCGTCGCGCTCGCTTGCGTACGGCGTCTTTTCGAGTGCCTGCTGGACGGCCTGCACGTCGACGAGATGGTAGTGCAGCGCATGCAGCGTCGCGGCGGTCGGCGAGGGCACCCATGCGGTGTTCGCGCCCGCGCGCGGATGCGCGATCTTTTGTTCCAGCATCGCGTGCATCAGGTCGGGCATCGCCCACATCCCCTTGCCGATCTGCGCGCGCCCGCGCAGCCCGGCCGACAGCCCCGCGAGCACGTTGTTGCGCTCGTACGCGGCGATCCACGCGGACGACTTCATGTCGCCCTTGCGGATCATCGGCCCCGCTTCCATCGCGCTGTGCATCTCGTCGCCGGTGCGGTCGAGGAAGCCCGTGTTGATGAATGCGACGCGCGCGGCCGCGGCCGCGATGCAGGCGGCGAGGTTCACGCTGGTGCGGCGCTCCTCGTCCATGATGCCCATCTTCAGCGTATTGCGCGGCAGCCCGTACAGATCCTCGATGCGCGCGAACAGCGTATCGGCGAACGCGACTTCGGCCGGGCCGTGCATCTTCGGCTTCACGATGTAGATCGAGCCGGTGCGCGAATTGCGCTTCGACTTCAGGTCGTGCAGCGCGCAGAGCGTCGTGACGACGCCGTCGAGGATGCCTTCCGGAATCTCGTTGCCGTCGCGATCGAGCACCGCGCCGATCGTCATCAGGTGCCCGACGTTGCGCACGAACAGCAGCGAGCGGCCGTGCAGCGTCAGCGTGCCGCCGTCGGGCGTCGTGTATTCGCGGTCCGCGTTCAGGCGGCGCGTGAACGTCTTGCCGCCCTTCGACACTTCCTCCACCAGCGTGCCCTGCATCAGCCCGAGCCAGTTGCGGTACAGCTGCACCTTGTCCTCGGCGTCGACGGCCGCGACCGAATCCTCGCAGTCGATGATCGTGCTGACCGCCGCTTCGAGCACGACGTCCTTCACGTTCGCGACGTCCGCGCGGCCGATCGGCGTCGATCCGTCGATCTGGATCTCGAGATGGAGCCCGTTGTGCTTCAGCAGGATCGCGGCGGGTGCATCGGCCGCGCCCTGATAGCCGACGAATTGCGCGGGCTGCGCGAGGTGCACGATGCCCTTGCCGGTCTCGACGGCGAGCTGGCCGTCCTGCACGCGATAGCGCAGCGCGTCGCGGTGCGACGCACCGGCGAGCGGCGCCGCGTTGTCGAGCACGTTGCGCGCGTAGTCGATCACGCGCTGGCCGCGCGTCGGGTTGTACGTTGCGGTGCGCTCGGCGCCGTTGTCTTCCGGCAGCGCGTCGGTGCCGTACAGCGCGTCGTACAGGCTGCCCCAGCGCGCGTTTGCCGCGTTCAGCGCATAGCGCGCGTTCGACAGCGGCACGACGAGCTGCGGGCCGGCCTGCGTCGCGATTTCGCTGTCGACGTTCGCGGTCGTAGCCGCGACGTTGGCCGGCGTCGGCACCAGGTAGCCGATCTGCTCGAGGAACGCGCGATAGGCGGCGAGGTCGCGCACCGGGCCGGGGTGCGCGCGATGCCAGGCGTCGAGTTCGCTTTGCAGACGGTCGCGCTCGGCGAGCAGCTCGCGGTTGCGCGGCGCAAGGTCGTGCACCAGTGCGGAGAAGCCGCGCCAGAACGCGGCCGTGTCGATGCCGGTGCCCGGCAGCGCTTCGTTTTCGATGAACTGGCTCAGCGCTGGCGCGACTTGCAGTCCGTCATGGTCGATCATCGTGAATCCTCCCGGGGAAAAATGCGCGCGCGGATCAGTCCGCGACGCTTTGTGCGCCGGCACGGGCGATCTGCACGTCCTGCACGGACTTCACGCCCGACACGCCGATCGCGCCCGCGACGCGGCCGCCGGCCGTCACCGGCACGCCGCCTTCGAGCAAGCCCGACAGCGGCGCGCTGAGAAACGCGGTGCGGCCACCGTTGATCATATCCTCATACGCCTTCGTGTCGCGCCGGCCGAGTGCCGCCGCGCGCGCCTTGTCCTGCGCGATCGCCGCGCTCGCGGGCGACGCGCCGTCGAGCCGCGCGAAGGCGAGCAGATGGCCGCCGTCGTCGACGACCGCAATCGATACGGCCCAGCCGTTGCGTTCGGCCTCCGCGCGTGCGGCGGCGAGGATGCGGTCGGCGTCGGCGAGTTCGAGTTCGGGCTTCGTTTGCATCAGGCTCCTCCGGCATCGTCGGTCGGGTGATCGGTCGGACGGCGGCGCGTGCGATGCAGTGGCGCACGCGTGTGCGGCCGGTGCCGTCCGGAAAAGTCTGGCAGCCGACGTTCACACTGACAATCCGGTCCGGTCCGGTCGCGCCGAGCCGCTTCGCACGCGTCGGGCGGCTCGGCCGCGATGGCCCTCGTGAGGTCGCGCGTGCGCTGGCGCGCGCTGCGCCTTGTCCGCCTACACGGGGTCCGATCGCAGCAGCCCCTCGTATTCCTTCACGAACGCGCGGCGGCCGCTCGAGATCGGCGCGATCGCTGCGGCGTGCGCCTCGATGGCGGTCTACCATGGGTCGATGTGGCGGCGCGCAGCGCGTGCGTTCGGTGCCTCGATTCGAAGGACGGACGTGATCGGGCCGGAACGAACGGCATCGGTGATGCCGATCAAGCGAACTGCGCCGGCGCGGCGGGCGTATGGATCGATATGTCACAATGTGATCCATTCGGCGAACGCCCCGCGATGCGCCGCCGACTCAGCAAGGAGGACGTGCATGTCGAATCCAGTGCGTGGCGACGGGCCCGACGCCCGCGCCGTCCAGATCCTGCATCGCCCCGTCTGCGACCTGCTCGGCTGCACGTGGCCCATCGTGCTGGCCGGGATGGGCGGCGTAGCGCGCTCGGCGCTCGCGAGCGCCGTGAGTGCGGCCGGCGGATTCGGTTTTCTCGGCATGGTGCGCGAACCGGTCGAGCTGATCCGCCGCGAGGTGCAGCTGGTGCGCGCGGCCACCGACCGCCCGTTCGGCGTCAATCTGATTCCCGCAGCGACGCCGCCCGAACTGCTCGATGCGCAACTCGACGCGTGCATCGAACTGCGCGTGCCGGTCGTCGCGCTGTTTTGGGACGTGATGCCGGCTATCGTGCGCCGGCTGCGCGACGCGGGCATTCGCGTCGTGCATCAGGTCGGCTCCGTCGACGACGCGCGCGCGGCCGCAGCGGCCGGCGTCGACGCGCTGATCGTGCAGGGGCACGAAGCCGGCGGCCATGTGCGCGGCGACCGGCCGCTAACGGCGCTGCTGCCGGACGTCGTCGGCGCGGTGCAGGTGCCGGTGCTCGCGGCCGGCGGCATCGTCGAGGGTGCCGGCGTGGCCGCCGCGATGGCGCTCGGCGCGCAGGGCGCGGCGATCGGCACCGCATTTCTCGCGACGTACGAATCGTTCGCGCACGCGTATCACAAGCAGCGGATCGTCGATGCGCACGACGGCGACACGCTGCTCACCGACATCTTCCATATCAACTGGCCGCGCGGCGCGAAGGTCCGCGTGCTGCCGTCGAGCGTGACGCGCGGCGAGCGCGGCGATCCGTTCGGCGACGCGCGCGTCGTGATCGGCGACGAGGAAGGGCGTCCGATCTATCTGTTCAGCACCGATTCGCCGCTGCGCACGATGACGGGCGATTTCGAGGCGATGGCGCTGTATGCGGGCACGGGCGCCGGGCAGATCGGCGCGGTCGAGCCGGCGGCCGACGTGTTGCGCCGAATCGTGCGCGATGCGGCGGCGATCCTCGAATCGCGCGCGGCCGCGCCCTCGGGCCACGACGCGGACGCGCAGCGCGCCGCGTTGCTGGCCGCGCTCGACGAACTGCTCGAAGCGGAGCGCGCGGGCGCGCGCGTCGCGTCGGAAACGGCGGCGGAAGTGGCGGACGACGACGCGCTGCATCGGCTGATCGCGCATATTCGTCAGGACGAAGCGCACTGGTGCAGCGTGCTCGTCGATGCCATCCGCACGCTCGGCGCGACGCCGACACGCGCGACGGGCGCGTTCTACGAAAAGGCGATGGCGATCGACGATCTCGCGGAGCGAATGGCGTTTCTGAATCGCGGCCAGCGCTGGGTGGCGCGCAAGCTGCAAGCGTTGCTGCCGACGCTCGCGGACCGCGATATGCATGAGGCGCTGACGCAGATGCTGGTCGCGCACGAGAAGAACATCGGCGCGGTCGACGTACGGCTGAGGGACGGCGGCGTGCACGGATAGCGCCGCGCGCGACGGTCACCCTGTCTCGCGGCCATGCGTTGCTACATGCAGCGCTTGGCGCAGCACGTCGGCGAGCTGCCGGTTTTCGTCGATGCGCGCCTGCTCGATCGCCTCGTCTTCCGCGTTGCCCGTGCGGCGCGCCCACTCCTGCCGCTCGCGGGCAAAGATCATCCGCTCGTTGACGGCGCGGATCGCGGCCCAGATCGCATCTTCCGCCTTCTGCGCCTCCGCATCGTCGAGCGAAAGCGCCGAGAACGCGTGCCCGGTATGGCACCGATAGCGCAAGGGCCGATCGTCGCGCATGCGCCATAGCGCGCCGCTGCAGCTCGGGCACGTGAGCGCCGAACGCTCGCCGATCGCGTCGAGCAATTGGGGCGTGAGGAAGCGGCCCTCGGCGATTCGACTTTCGTCGTCCAGTGTGCGCAAATCTGCCATCGTCCGACCCTCCTCGCCGCGTGCGCCATAGACCGCCGCATGAATCGTATGCGCCAGTTCGTCGGCCGTCGCGACGGCGTCCGCGCCGGCGGCGGCCAGCGCGGCGCGCGGCATCGACGGCGCCTCGCATTCGTCGGGATGCTGGACGATGGCGTAACCGCCGTGGGCGCGAATCGCCGCGAGGCCGGCGGACCCGTCGTCGAGATCGCCGCTCAGCACGACGCCGACCGCGCCCGGCCCGTATTCGCGCGCGGCCGACCGGAACAGCGGATCGGCCGCGGGCCGCGCGTAGTTTTCGGCGGCCGTGTCGAGCAGATGCAGCCGGCCGCCGCGCAGCACCATGTGCCGGTCGGGCGGCGCAACGTAGATTCTTCCCGGATGCGGGTGCTCGCCGTGTCGGGCGTGGGTGGCCTCCAGCCGGCCCCAGCGCGTCAGCAGCTCCGGCAGAATCGACCGGTGCCGGCCGATGTGCTGCACGATGCAGATCGGCACGGGGAAGCCTTCGGGCAGGTCGGTCACGAGCGTCCGGAGTACCGGCAATCCGCCCCTCGACGACGCGACGACGACGACATCTCGATGGTCCATGGCACCCTCCTTGCGGATCGACGCGCAAGGCGGGTGCCCGATGCGGACGTCGGGCGCGGGGGCCCGGTGGACGAAACCATGCGTGCCCGCGCGACGCCGCCGCAGGCCCGCAGGCCGACGCGCGCCGCACGGTTGCAACAGCTCAGCGCGGTTCGGCGAGGGCCGCGAGCAGCAAGCCGAAATCGAGCGGTTTCGGCAGATGCGTGTCGAATCCGGCTTCCGTCGCGGCGCCGACATCGGCCTCACGGTTGCGGCCCGTGAGCGCGATCGCTTTCAACCGCGCCCATTGCGGGTCGGCCTTGATCCGGCGCAGCAGCGCGTAGCCGTCCATGTCCGGCAGCCCGATGTCCGACACGATCGCATCGACGGGCCCTTGCGCGAGCATTTCCAGCGCCGCTGCGCCGCTCGCCGCGGTGCGCACCTCCGCGCCCGCCAGTTTCAGCAGGGTAGTGGGCGACAGCGCCGTCTCCGCATCGTCCTCGACGAGCAGCACGTGCAGGCCCGCGATGCGGCCCTCCGACGCACGGCGGTCGGCGGCCGCGATGCGTGTGTCGGCCGCGGCCGGCAACCACACCGTCATCGTGGTGCCGCGTCCGGGGCCGTCGGACGCCGCCGAAATCCGGCCGTCGTGCATTTCGACGAGCTGCCGGACCAGCGCGAGACCGATGCCGAGCCCGCCGCGCGTGCGGTCGCGCGGCGCCTGGCGGAACATGTCGAACACGTGCGGAAGCGTGTCGCGGTCGATCCCCTGTCCGTCGTCGATCACGTCGACGCGCAGCATCCGCGCTTCATGCGTGAGCCGCACGACGATCCGGCCGCCCGCATGCGTGAACTTCAGCGCGTTCGACATCAGGTTCCAGAAAATCTGCTCGCAACGGATCGGATCGGCGAGTGCGATCGCCGGCTCGTCCGGGAACTCGGTTTGCAGCACGAGGCCGCGCGCATGTGCGTCGGCCTCGCACGTATCGACGATCGTGCGCAGCACCGCCGTCAGATCGACGCGCGACAGCTCGAGCGCGAGCTTGCCGGTGCGGATGCGGGACAGATCGAGCAGATCGTCGATGATCTGCGCCTGCGCGCGGACCGCCTGCCGGATCAGCTCGGCCGCTTCGCGCACCGCGGGAATGTCGCGCGTTTCGGGCAGGCGCGGCAGCATTTCCGCGCGCACGCCAATCAGGTTCAGCGGATGCCGCAATTCGTGCGACAGCACGGCGATGAATTCGTCCTTCAGCTGATTCGAACTGAGCGCCTGCTCGCGCGCCGCCTGCTCGCGCGCGAGCGCTTCGCGGTTCGCGTCCTCGCTGAGCTTGCGCTGCGTCAGGTCGCGGACGATCTTCGCGAAGCCGTTGAACGACGTATCGGAAATCGGCGTCACGACACCGCTGCAGAAAATCCGCCGCCCGTCCTTCGTGCGATGCCAGCGTTCGTCGTCCGCGCGGCCTTCGCGCGTCGCGACCTCGCGTTCGTGCGCCGGCACGCGCGCATGCCGGTCGTTCGGTTCGTAGATCAGCTCGACGTCCTGGCCGATCATTTCGTCTTCGGTATACCCGAAGATCCGTTCGGCCCCCGCATTCCAGCTCGCGATGATGCCGTTGCCGTCCTGGATGATGATCGCGTAGTCCTTCGTCGACTGCGCGACGAGGCGCAGCCGCTGCTCGCCGGCCCGCGCGGCTTCCTCCGCGTGGTGGCGATCCGTGACGTCGATCAGCGTGATCACGGCGCCGTCGATATGGTCGTCGGCGGTGCGATACGGCAGCAGCCGGATCAGATACCAGCGGCCGGCCTCGCTCTCGATCTCGCGTTCGATCAGCCGCAGCGACTGGAACGACTGGCGCACGTCGTCCGCGAGCGTGGGATAGCGCAGCGAATGGGTAATGTGAAACAGCGAGCGGCCGAGATCGCTGTCGATCAGGTTGAAGATCGCGGTCGCGTTCGGCGTGAAGCGCTTGATGCGGATTTCCTTGTCGACGAAAACGGTCGCGATCTCGCTCGACGCGATGATGTTGTGAAGATCGTCGTTGGCCTTGGCGGTGTCCTCGATCCGCGCCTGCATCTCGGCGTTCGCGGTCGTCAGCTCCTCGTTCACCGATTGCAGCTCTTCCTTGCTGCTTTCGAGTTCCTCGCTGGTCGAGCGCAGCTCCTCGTTGATCGCCTGCAGTTCCTCGTTCGACGCCTTCAGCTCCTCGACCGACGTCTCATACTGCTCGATGATCGTCGCGAGCTGCTCGCGGCTGTGCTGCAGTTCGTGCTCGAGCTGCGCAAGCACCGGATCCTGCCCGCTTGCTTCGGCCTGATCCTCGTCGGTCATGCGCCCGTCCACCTCGTCGAACACGACGAGCAGAAAGTCGGCGTTCGCGACCTTGTCGTGAAACGGCCGCACCGTCATGTTGATCCACGACACCTGCGTGTCGTGCGTCCACTTGACGCGGCGCGCCTCGACGCTCGTGCCCGTCTGCAGCGCGCGGAAGATGGCGGTGCGCAGATCGAGCCGCAGGTCCGGCAGCACGAGCGTCATGATGTTGCTCGACAGCTCGCCGCCGACGTGGCGCAGGAACCGGCCGGCGTTGTCCGACAGATGAACGACGTTCGATTCCTTGTCGATGATCACGCTGGGCGGCGAATACATTTCCAGTGCGCGTTGATGGAGTTCCGCATACGAGAAATTGCGCTGGACCGGGCTCGCCGGCGCGCGCAGCGTGGGTGTCGGCACGGGCCGCTCGTCGGCCGACCCCGATTCGACGTGCAGCAGCGGCGGGCAAGCCGTCGCCGCTTTCGCGCGATGCGTGACGACGCGCGCCTGATAGATCCGGCGCTTCTTGTCGACGACGGTAAACAGATCGTCGGCCGCGTCGGCCGATTCCGCGGTGCCGAGGAACAGATAGCCGTTCGGGCGCAGCGCGAAGTGAAACAGCTCGAGGATCTGCCGCTGCACCGCCCGTTCGAGATAGATCAGCACGTTGCGGCACGAGATCAGATCGAGATGCGAGAACGGCGGATCGCGCAGCAGGCTGTGCGCGGCGAACAGAATGCGCTCCCGCACCGATTTCGCAATCACGAAGTGCGCGCCGTCGCGCGTGAAATACCGCTGCAGCAGCGGTTCGGGCACGTCGGCTGCGTTCGACAGCGGATAGGAGCCCGTGCGCGCGCGTACGATCGCCGCTTCGTCGATGTCGGTCGCGAACACCTGGATCGCCTGGCTCGACACGGCCGTCTCGCGCGCGCGGGCGAGCAGCAGCGAGATCGAATACGCTTCCTCGCCCGTCGCGCAGCCGGCGACCCAGACGCGCACCTGTTCCTCGCCCGCATCCGGCGAGAACATCGACGCGATCACCTCCCGTTCGAGGAAGTCGAATGCGTCGCGATCGCGGAAGAACTGCGTGACGCCGATCAGCATGTCGGCGAGCAGCGCGTTCGCCTCGTCCGGCGTCGCGCGCAGGAAATCGCGGTACGCGAGCAGGTCGCGCTGCCCGTTGACCTGCATGCGCCTTTCGATCCGGCGCAGCACGGTCGCGCGCTTGTACAGCCGGAAGTCGTGCCCGGTGCGCACGCGCAAATGCATCAGGATGTCCGACAGCGCGCGTTCGGGATCGTTGGCGCCCGGCCGGTCGAGATTCTGATGAACGTGCGCGAGCTCGAGCCCCTGTTGCTCGATGCGCCGCGCATTCACCCACAGATCGAGCAGTTTCTGCGGCATCTCGGCGGCCGGCAGCACGATGTCCGCACCGGCGACCGAAATCGCCTGCTTCGGCATCTCCGCGTGTTCGGCGTCGTCGGGCGTCTGCGCGAGCGTGATGCCGCCGACTTCCTTGATGCGGCGCAGCCCGGCCGCGCCGTCGGAGCCCGTCCCGGACATCACGATGCCGATCGCGCGCGAATCGTGCGCGTCGGCCAGCGTCCGGAAAAAGTGGTCGATCGTCAGCGCGATGCCGCCCGACATCTCGCGCGGGCTGCAGCGAAGGCAGCCGTCCGACATTTCGAGCTGCATGCCGGGCGCGATCACGTAGATATGGTTCTTTTCGATCGGGACGGTGCTCGTCACCTGACGGACCGGCATGCCGGTCGTGTGCTGCAGCACGCTGTCCATGTGGCTGATCTGCTCCGGGGCCAGATGGACGATGACGACGAACGCCATTTCCATGCCGGTCGGCGCGTTCTCGAAGAAGGTCTGCAAGGCCGTCGTGCCGCCTGCCGATGCGCCGATGCCCACGATCGGAAAGGCCAGATCGCTTCTCAACGTCGCAGACGCGGGAAGCCGCTCCTGATCGGTAGGCTCTTGCCGTGCCATTGACTTCTCCTGATTGATGAGGTGAGACGACGCACCGTCAGTCGCCGGGCCGGCCGCGGAATCGCCGTCGTACGGGGCGCCGCGATCCCGCTCGCGATACTTTTCGCTGCGTTTTTGTGCGCATTGTACGGCACCGCGCGGGGCGTTCCGAGCGTCCGATGCGGCGTGGCTGCGCGTGTCCGAACGCCATTCGGCATGTGACGGGACGCCGCGTACGAGCGCGGACCGCGCGACGCGACGCGATCGACGCGCGCCGGCTGCCGACGCAAAAAAGCCCGCCGAAGCGGGCAACCTCTCGATGCGGAGGGGGAGATTCGCTCGCGCGCGCCGCCGCGCGCGTTTCGTTCAGCCTTTCGTCGCGCCGAACGTGAGCCCCGCGACGAAATGCTTCTGCATCGCGAAGAACATCGCGACCGACGGCAGCGCCGCCAGAATCGAGCCGGCCGACACGAGGTTCCACGACGTCGTCCACTGTCCCTTCAGCGCGGCGACGCCCGCGGTAATGGGCGCGGCCTCGTCGCCCTGCGTCAGGCACAGCGCCCAGAAGTAGTCGTTCCAGACGAACGTGAACACCAGAATCGCGAGCGCGGCGAGCGCCGGCCGGATCAGCGGCAGCACGATGCGCCAGAACACCGTCCACTCGCCGGCGCCTTCGATGCGCGCGGCCTCGATCAGCTCGAACGGCAGCTGCTTGATGAAGTTTCGCAGGAACAGCGTGCAGAAGCCGGTCTGAAACGCGACGTGAAACAGGATCAGCGCCTCGACCGTATTGAAGACGCCGAGCCGCAGCGACAGGTCGCGCACCGGAATCATCAGCACCTGCACCGGCACGAAGTTGCCGGCGACGAACGTGCCGAACAGCGCGGTATTGCCGCGAAACCGGTAGGTCGCGAGCGCGAAGCCCGCCATCGCGGCGAGCGCGATCGAGCCGAGCACGGACGGCACCGTGATCTGCACGCTGTTCCAGAAGTAGTGCAGCATCGGCGACGTCGTCAATGCGTCGCGATAGTTCTCGATCATCGAGAAATGGCGCGGCCAGCCCCAGTAATGGCCTTCGACGAGTTCTTCGGTCGAGCGCACCGACGTGACGAACACTGCGATCAGCGGCAGCAGCCAGATCGCGAGCGCGACGGGCAGCGACAGCTTGTACAGCCGGCGCGTGACGGGTTTCCATTGGGCGACGGGTGTCGGAAACATGATGGCTCCCGGTAGGTCACTGCTCGTTGCGCAGCATCCGGCGCAACTGGAAGGCGATATAGACGAGCATGATCGCGAACAGCACGACCGCGATCGATGCGGAATAGCCGAGCCGGTAGTACTTGATCGCCTGGTCGTACATGTAATACGCGAGCACGGTCGAACTTTCGAACGGACCGCCGCCCGTCATCACCGAAATCAGGTCGAAGCTGCGCAGCGCGCCGATCACGGTGACGACGATCGCCATGAACGTCGTCGGCCGCAGCTGCGGCAGCACGACGTGCCAGAGCAGCGCGAAGCCGCGCGCGCCTTCCATCCGCGCCGCTTCGATCTGCTCGGGGTTCAGCGACGTGAGGCCAGTGAGGTAAAGGATCATGCAGTACGCCGTCTGCGGCCACAGCGCGGCGAACACGACGCCGAGCGTCGCGTAGCGCGCGTCGCCGAGCACCGGGATCCCGTGCCCGGCGATCAGCGCGAGCAGCCCGAACGTCGGATCGTAGAACCACGAGAAGATCAGTCCGACGACGACGCCCGACAGCACGAACGGCGCGAAGAACAGCGACTTTACGAGCCGGATCCCGCCGACTGCCTGATTCAGGTACAGCGCGAGCGCGAGGCCGAGCGGCGGCGCGAGCATGAACAGCACGAGCCAGATCAGGTTGTTGCGCAGCGCGGTGTAGAAGGTCGGCGCGTGCAGCAGCTCGACGTAGTTGGCGAGGCCGACGAACGTGCGCTCGGTCATCCCGTCCCAGTTGCAGAAGCTGAGCCACAGCGTCGACAGGATCGGCCAGATCACATAGACGGCAACCATCGCGCACGCCGGCGCGAGAAACAGCCAGGCTGCACGGCGCTGCCGCCGCGCGGCCGGCGACGGGCGGCGCGCGCGCGGCGCGTGCACGGCATCATCGCGCTCCGCGGCGGCGGCCGTGCCGGCGGGCGGGTGGGACGTGATCGGACTGGACACGGTTTGCCTCCTGAACGGGCGCGGCGGCGCGCGGCCGCCGCACGGTCACGCGGTCACTTCTTGTAGATGCGCTTGCGCGTCTGCTCGAGCTGCGCGAGCACCGCATCGAGCTGCGCCGGATTCGCGACGAACTGCTGCATCCCCTTCATCCCTTCGTCGGCCATTTCCTTCGTCATGTCGCGGTCGTAGAACTGCGCGACGCCGCCCTTCGTGTCGGCGAGAATCCGGAAGCCGATGCGCGAGATTGGATCGGCGGGCTCCGGCGACTTGCTGTTCGCCGACAGCGAACCGAGCCCTTCCGCGAGCTTCGCGCCGATCTCCGGCGTTTCGACGAACGCGAGGAACGTATGCGCGTCGGCCTTGTTCTTCGCCTTCGTCGGGATGTGCAGCGATTCGACCGGGCCGTCTTCGGCGGTCGGCACGTTCGCGTCGATGACCGGAAAGCGGTAGTAGCCCATCTCCGGCTTCACGTTCGGCGGAAAGCCGGCCGCGATGAACGTGCCCATCAGCATCATCGCGGCCTTGCCCTGGAACAGGAACGGTTGCGCGCCGTCGAGATCGTAGGACAGCGCGTTGTCGATGAAGTAGCCGGCATCGATCAGCGATTTCCACGTCGTGTAGACCTTCTTCACGCGCGGGTCGGTGTACGGCACGTCGCCGGCCATCAGCTGCTGATGGAATGCGTTGCCGTTCAGGCGCAGGTCCAGATAGTCGAACCAGCCGGCGAGCGTCCACGCGTCGCGGCCGCCGACCGCGATCGGCGTGATGCCCGCGGCCTTCAGCTTTTTGCACGCGTCGAGAAACTGGTCCCACGTCTTCGGCTCGTTCGCGATGCCGACCTTGCGGAACAGATCCTTCCGGTAGAACAGGCCCCACGAGTAGTAGACGGTCGGCGCCGCGTATTGCTTGCCGTTGTACGACGATGCGCTGCGCGTCGATGCGTACATCGCGTCCCAGCCGTTCTTCGTCCAGTCGCCGCTCAGATCCTCGAACAGCCCGCGCTTCGCGTAATACGCCATCCGTTCGCCCGCATGCCAGTTCACGACGTCGGGCGCGACGGTCGTGAGCCACGCGGGAAGCTGCACCTTGTACGCTTCCTCGTCGACGAACGTCGCTTTCACGTCGATGTCCGGATGCGCGCGGTGGAATGCGTCGAGCGTCGACTGCCAGACCGCGCGCTGGCTCGCGCCTTTGAACGCGATGTTGATGCTCAGCGTGCCGGCGTCGGCGGGTGCGGTCGCGGCGAGCGACGCGAGCGCGACGGCGGCGGCCGTGGCGAAGCGGGCGGCGGCGCGAACGGGGCGATGAGTCATGGTTGTCTCCAGTCCTGTCTGTCGTTATGCGTGAGCGGCGTGTCGCGCGCCGCGGCGGTGACGATGAAAACGGCTATGCGTGACTGCGGTACACGGCGACGCCGCGCGGCTCGACGTCGGCGCTGCCGACCACGAACGCCGCCGCCGGCACCGCGTCGATCGTGTGCACGGTGTCGCCGTAGTTGAACACGTACGTGAGGCCGCCGCGCCGGCTGATGCGCACGCCGTCGGCGAGCGGCGTCGGCGCGAGCCCCGCTTCGGCGGCGACGCTCGCGAACAGCTGCGCGGTGGTCGCGTCGTCGAACAGCGCGGCCCAGTAATGCAGCGTGCCGTGCGACAGCCAGGCCGGATGACCGTCCGCGAAGCGCGCGCGCACGACGGAGCGGTCCGCCTCGCGCACCTCGACGAGGTCGCGCCAGTGGCGCGCGTGGCCGGCGAACGGCGCGCCGTCGACGAGCGCGCCGTCGACGCGTTCGGTCACGTTCGGCCGCAGCGATTCGACGCGCCAGACGCGCAGCGGCAGAATCGAGGCGAGTGCGCCGGGCGGCAGCGTCGGCGGAATCTGCAGGTCGACCGTCTTCGAGCCGGTGCGCGGCCCGAACACCGCATGCGCGCCCGATGCGGCGAGGCGCGCGGCGAAATCGTCCGGGACGATCGGCAGCGGCGGCACGACGACGAGCCGATAGCCGTCGAGCGGCGCCTGCGCGGAGATCACGTCGACGTCGAGCCCGAGCGCGCGCAGCGCCGAGTAGTAGTCGAAGGCGATGCGTGCGTACTGAAAATCCGCGCCTTGCGGCTGCACGTCGAGCAGCCACTTCGCTTCGTAGTCGAAGACGAGCGCGACGCGCGCATGCACCGCGGCGTCCGCGTGCGCATCGGCGTCATGCACGGCGGCGATCTCGTGCGCGACGCGCTCTGCTTCGCGGCCGCCTTCGTCGAGCCGGTCGTCGGGCGTGTGCAGCCCCGCGTGCATCTGCTCCTGCGCGAACGGCGCCTGCCGCCAGCGGAAATAGGACACGCAGCCCGCGCCGTGCGCGAAGGCTTCCCAGCTCCACAGCCGCACCATCCCCGGCAGCGGCGCCGGGTTCCAGTGCGCCCAGTTCACGGGGCCTGGCTGCTGCTCCATCACCCAGAACGGCAGCTTCGACATGCCGCGATAGAGGTCGTGATTGAACGACGCGAAATCCGGATGGCCCGTGCGCAGCCAGCGCGCCTTCACGTCGGGCGCGAACCAGTGCTCCTCGAGCGCGCCGAGCGGATAGCTGTCCCACGTCGCGACGTCGAGATCGCGCGCGACCGCATAGTGATCGAAGTCGGTGAACAGCTGCATGAAGTTGTGCGCGACCGGCCGGCCCGGCGAGTGCGCGCGGATCACGTCGACCTGCATCCGGTGATAGCGGACCACTTCGTCCGACGCGAAACGCCGGTAGTCGAGCCGATGCGTGGGATGCGCTTCGGTCACGGTGCCGACGGGCGCGTCGATCTCGTCGAAATCGCGATACTCCATGCTCCAGAACACGGTGCCCCACGCGCGGTTCAGCGCGTCGATCGTCCCATAGCGCGCCTTCAGCCATTCACGAAAGCGTGCGACCGCAGCCGGCGAATAGCTGACGACCGTCTGGTGACAGCCCATCTCGTTGTCGGTCTGCCAGAAGCGCACGGCCGGATGGCGGCCATAGCGCTCGGCGACCGCCGTGCAGATCTGCCGCGATGCTTCGTGATAGACGGGCGACGAGAAGTCGTAATGGCGGCGCGAGCCGAACGCGCGCGGGCGGCCGTCCGCACCGATCGCGAGAATGTCCGGATGGCGATCGATCAGCCATTTCGGCGGCGTCGCGGTCGGCGTGCACATCACGATGTCGAGGCCCGCCGCGGCGAGTACGTCGACCGCGCGATCGAGCCAGCCCCAATCGTATTCGCCGGGCGACGGCTCGATGCGGCTCCACGCGAATTCCGCGATGCGCACCTGCGCGATGCCGAGCGCTTTCATCCGGCGGGCGTCGTCCGCCCACATCGATTCCGGCCAGTGTTCCGGGTAGTAACAGACGCCGACGCGCATGCGCGATCCTTATGCGTAATGGTGAACGGGGAGGGTGGCGGACGCGGGCAGTGCGCGGCCGTCTTGGGTGAACAGGTGGCACGCGGCGGCCGGCGCATGCACGGGCAGGCGCTCGCCGGGGCGTACCGCTGCGTCGCCGGGCACCTTCGCGATCAGCGGCGTGCCGCCCGGCTGGTCGAGATGCACGCAGGTCTGCTCGCCGAGACGCTCGACGAGTGCGACGTCGCGCACGAGCATCGTCGATTCGTGTGCGGCGCCGAGCGTCAGGTGTTCGGGACGGATGCCGAGCGTGACCGCGTCGCCCGCGCGCAGCGCGGCGCCGTCGCGCGCGAGCGTGAAGCTTTCGCCGGACGGCACGAGCGTGACCGTCGTGCGCTGCGCATCGGCCGCGGCGACGACGGCCGGCAGGAAGTTCATCCGCGGCGAGCCGATGAAGCCCGCGACGAAGCGGCTCGCCGGCCGGTGATACAGCTCGAGCGGCGCGCCGACCTGCGCGATGCTGCCGTATTGCGCGGTGTCGGCGCCGGCATGCAGCAGCACGATCTTGTCGGCGAGCGTCATCGCCTCGGTCTGGTCGTGCGTCACGTAGACGACGCTCGCGCGCTCGAACTGCCGGTGCAGCCGCGCGATCTCGACGCGCGTCTGACCGCGCAGCGCCGCGTCGAGGTTCGACAGCGGCTCGTCGAACAGGAACACGCCGGGCTCGCGCACGATCGCGCGGCCGATCGCGACGCGCTGCCGCTGCCCGCCCGACAGCGCCTTCGGCTTGCGGTCGAGCAGCGCGTCGAGCTGCAGGATCCGCGCGGCGTCGCGCACCTTGCGGTCGATCTCCGCTTTCGGCGTGCGCGCGAGCTTCAGGCCGAACGCCATGTTCTCGTAGACGGTCATGTGCGGAAACAGCGCGTAGCTCTGGAACACCATCGCGACGCCGCGTTCGGCCGCGGGCACGTCGTCGACGCGCCGGCCGCCGATCGACAACTCGCCCGCACTCAGATCCTCGAGGCCGGCGATCATCCGCAGCAGCGTCGATTTCCCGCAGCCGGACGGACCGAGGAACACGCAGAACTCGTGCTCGCCGATCTCGAGATCGACGTCGCGTATGACCGGCGCGTGGTCGCCATAAGCCTTCTGCACGCGCCGCATCGAGATGCTGGCCATTGTCTCCGCTCCATGTTCTAATGCGTTGCCGCACATGATTAAGCGCTTAATCACCGCAGTCAAAAAAAACGGCGATTGCGCTCGCGGCCGGGGCGCGCCCCGCGATCGAGCCGCAGGGCGTGCGACGATAGTGCGCCGCTTCGCACGGCGAAGCAAATACTGGATGGGCTTCTCAGATAGTGAGCAAACATGGCAACTCTCGATGAAGTGGCGCGCCGTGCGGGCGTGACGGCCGCGACGGTGTCGAACGTGCTGCGCGGCCGCGGGCGCGTCGGCGATGCGACGCGCGCGCGCGTGCTGGAGGCCGTGCAGACGCTCGGCTATCGGCCGCATCTTGCCGCGCGGGCGCTCGCGGAAGGGCGCGCCCCGACGGTCGCGCTGATGGTATCGAGCATCGCGAACCCGTTCTATCCCGAGTTCGCGCTCGCGGTCGAGCGCGCGGTGCGGCGCAACGGGCAGTTTCTGATCGTCTGCAATACCAACGACGATCCGGCGCAGGGGCGCGCGTATCTGGACCAGATCGCCGGCACGGTGTCCGAAGGCATCCTCGTGACGAACGCGAGCCATCTGCCGGACCTGCTCGACGTGACGCGGCGCGGCGTGCCGGTCGTGCTGTGCATGTGGGAACGGCCCGATGCGCTGCCGGACGGGTTGCCGTGCGTCGCGGTCGATTTCCGCGAGGCGGGGCGGATCGCGACGCGGCATCTGCTCGAACTCGGGCACCGGCGGATCGGCGCGATCGTCGGCGGTTGCGCGGGCGGCGTGCAGGCGGCGCGTTACGACGGGTTCGCGGATGTGATGCGCGAAGCGGGGCTCGACGCGTCGATCGTCGCGGCCGAGCCCGATTCGACCGAAGGCGGGCTGCGTGCGGCGGGGCGATTGCTCGATGCGCATCCGGATCTCACCGCGCTGCTCGCGACCAACGATCTGCCCGCGATCGGCGCGCTGCATGCGGCTGCCGATCGCGGGCTGCGCGTGCCGGACGATCTGTCGATCATCGGCATCACCGACATCCAGCTCGCGCGCGATACGCGTCCGACGCTGACGACGGTCGCGATCCCGACCGCCGAGGCGGCGGGACTTGCGGTGGAGCTGCTCAATGCGCTGCGCGAGGCCGGCGGGCAGGTCGACGATGCGGCGCGCGTCAGGACGGCATCGGCGCCGCGGCTCGTGGTGCGCGGCACGACGGGCGTGGTGGCGACGCGGTGAATGGGCGCCTGGAAGGCGTGAGCGGGCCGTGCGCTGAATCGCGTTTTTTGTCTGTGGCGAGGATCGGTTGCCGGTCGGTGTGACGCGGCTTATTTGCGCGTTCTTCACTGCGACGTGCTGCTCGATGCGAGACATGACGTCTTCGAGTCAATTGGACACGTTCGAAATTCAAAATTTGTGTTTTTCCGCCAACGACTTGGTAATGATTGACAGTCATTCGAAAGGTTTTCGGTAAGCTCCGTTCCGGGTGACCAACGAACGGACGCAGGCCGCGTCGGCGAGAATGAACAAGAATACGCATCGCCTGGTGTATTCCAGGCTTCGCGGTATGGTGGTGGCCGTCGCGGAGACAGCGACGGCCGACGGGAAGTCGGCAACGGGTGAAGCACGCGCGCGGCGGCGGTCGTCGATGTCCGGCGCTCGCGTCGTTGTGGCAGGCGTTGCCGTATTCGGCATGCTGCCGACTCTGTCCGGTGCGCAGATCGTCGCGACGCCGGGTACCAGCACACAGGTGATCCAGACGCCGAACGGCCTGCCGCAGGTCAACGTGGCGCGTCCCTCCAGTGCAGGCGTATCGGTCAACACCTACAACCAGTTCGACGTCCAAAAGGCCGGCGCGATCCTGAACAACTCGGCCACGATGGTTCAGACGCAGCAGGCGGGCTGGATCAACGGCAACCCGAATTACGGCGCCGGGCAGGCCGCGCGGATCATCGTCAATCAGGTCAACAGTCCGAACCCCTCACAAATTCGCGGCGCTTTGGAGATCGCAGGCGCTCGCGCGGAGCTGGTCATTGCTAACCCGTCCGGGATTTTCGTGGACGGTGGAACCTTCCTGAATACCAGCCGCGCGACGCTGACGACCGGCGTGCCGTACTACGGCGCCGATGGTTCGCTCGCCGGCTACAACGTCAACCGCGGGCTCGTGACCGTCTCGGGCGCCGGCCTGAACGCAACCGGTACCGATCAGGTGGACCTTATCGCCCGCGCTGTCCAGGCCAATTCCGCCATCTATGCGAAGAACCTGAACGTGATCGCAGGCGCCGCCCGCGTCAATCACGACACGCTCGCCGCGACGCCGATCGCCGGCGACGGCCCGGCTCCGTCGGTCGCGATCGACGTGAGCCAGCTAGGGGGTATGTATGCCGATCGGATATTCCTCGCGTCGAACGAGTTTGGTGTGGGCGTCGCCAACGCCGGCGCCATCGCCGCGCAGGCAGGCGATCTGACGCTGCAGTCGAATGGCCGACTCGTCCTCACCGGCAACACCACGGCAAGCGGCAATATGGCGCTGTCGGCCTCGGGTGGCATCGAGAACAGCGGCACGACCTACGCGCAGCAATCGCTGTCGGCGAGCACGGCCGCCGATCTCACGAACAGCGGCACGCTCGCGGCGCAGCAAAATACAACGGTCAACGCTGGCAGCGTCAACTCCACCGGCACGCTCGGCGCCGGCGTGAACAACGACGGTTCCGTCACGCACGGCGGCGACCTGAACCTGACGGCGTCGGGCCAGCTGACCGCGACCGGCCAGAATGTGGCGGGCGGCCATGCGTCGCTGACGGGCGGCAGCGTGAATCTCGCCGGCAGCCGGACGGCGACGAACGGCAATCTGTCGCTGAACGCGACGGCCGGCGACGTGAACCTGTCGAACGCGACGACGAGCGCGCAGGGTGCCATTCAGGCGAACGCATCGGGCACCGTGATCAACGATCACGGCAGCCTGTCGAGCGGCGGCGGCATGACGTTGACTGGCGGCAATCTGTCGAACCAGGGCGGCAAGGTCTCGTCGCAGGGCAAGCTGTCGGTGAACGTGGCCGGCCAGATCGCAAACCAGTCGGGCGAACTGATCTCCGAAAGCACGGCGGACATACATGGCGGTGCGATCGCAAACAACCAGGGCGCGATTCAAAGCGCGGCCGGCATGACGGTGGCCGGTGCGTCACTGGACAACACGGCGGGCCGGATCACGTCGCTCAATGGCGACGGGCTATCGGTGACGACGAGTGGCCAATTGCTCAACGCAGCGGGCACGACGGCGAACGGCGCACAAGGCGGCGTTATCGGCGGTAACGGCGATGTGTCGGTCCAGGGCGCAAACGTTGTCAATCGCGGCGCGATCACGTCCAACACGAATCTGCGGGTATCGGGTCAGTCGGTCGACAACGGCAGCGGCACGCTGCAGGCTGCGCAAAAGGTAGCTGTCGATGCGGGCGCGCGCCTCATCAACAACGGCGGCTCGATCGTCGGTCAGACGGCCGCGCTGACTGGCACGACGCTCGAGAATAGCGCGGGTGCCGTACACGCCAACCAGATGTCGTTGAACGCGACCGATCTTGTGAACCACGGCGGCACGATCACGCAGAGCGGGGCCGGCGCGATGAGCGTGAACGTGTCGGGCACGCTCGACAACTCGAATGGCGGTACGCTGCAAACCAACAGTACCGATCTGACGCTCGCGCCTGCCGCGCTCGTCAACGATGGCGGCACGATCACGCATTCGGGCAACGGCACGCTGACGCTCGGCGGCGGTGCGGGGTCGGTATCGAACGTGGGCGGTTCGGTCGCCAGCAACGGACGCATCGTCGCGCAAACCGGCGCGCTGAACAACACGTCGGGCTCGATCAACACGCAGAACGGACTGACGGCGTTCGTCGGCGGCACGCTGAACAATGCGAACGGCAAGCTGTTGTCGAACACGGAGCTGAGCATCACCAGCGGTACGCTGGCGAACGACGGCGGCCAGATCGGTGCGAGTACGAACGCGACGATCCACACAGGCTCGATGACGAACCGGGACGGCTCGATCGTTGCACCGAGCCTGTCGGTCATCGCCGATTCAACGCTCGACAACAGCGGCGGCAAGCTCGAGGCGAATCAGCTTGCGCTGACGGCAGCGAATCTGATGAACCACGGTGGCACGATCACGCAGTATGGATCGTCGGCGATGCGGATGAACGTCAGCGGCACGCTCGACAACTCGGCTGCCGGCGTGATTCAGACCAACAGCACGGACCTGACGCTCACGCCGGCCGAGCTGAACAACGCGGGCGGCACCATTACGCATGCCGGCACCGGCACGCTGACGATTGCGCCGGGCGATGGCGCCAGCGCGCTCGACAACGCGTCGGGCACCATCGTGACGAAGGGGCAAGCGATCGTCAACGCGGCGTCCTGGAATAACGCGAGCGGTATCCTCGCCGCGCAGCGCGGCATCGACGCGACGATTGCGGGCGACGTGAACAATGCGCAGGGCTTGCTGCGATCGGATGCATCGCTGTCGTTGAAGAGTGGCGGCGCTCTGTCAAACCGAGGCGGCCACATCCAGGCGGGGCAATCGGTTGCGGACGACACCAGCACACTCACCATTCAATCGGCCTCGATCGACAACGCGGACGGCGCCATTGTCGACCTCGGCGCGGGCAAGATGACGGTGCGAGGCGGCAGCCGGATCGCGAACAGCCACGCCGGCGGCGTAGCGGGCATGGGTGCGATTACCGGCAACGGCGATGTGACGGTCAGCGCAGCGTTGATCAGTAACACGCAGGGTGGTCAGCTCAGCGGCGCGTCGCTGCATATTCAAGGCAACACCTTGGACAACAGCAACGGCACGATCGGCAATGTCACGAATTCAAACGGCGACGTCAACGTGACGATGAGCGGCGCCATCATGAATACGAACGGCCAGATCAGCTCGACGCACGATCTGTCGGTCGCGGCGGCGACGCTGCAGGGTGGCGGCACGTACAGCGCAACGCATGATGCGAACGTGAACCTGCAGGGCGACTACACGGCGGCATCCGACACGCAGTTCAACGTCGGTCACAACCTCGCCTTCACGCTGCCCGGCACCTTCACGAACAGCGCAAACCTGCGGTCGGTCAACAACCTCAGCGTCAACGCTGGGAACATCTTCAACGTCGGTGCGTTGACGGCTGGCGGCCTGCTGCACACGCAATCGACCAACCTGACCAATACCGGCGCGCTCGTCGGCGCCAGCGTATCGCTCAACGCGACGAATGCGATCTCGAACCTCGGCCCGACCGCGCTGATCGGTGCATCCGACAGCAACGGCACGCTCGAAATCCTCGCACACGACATCGAAAACCGCGATGACACGACCGCGACCGATTCGATGGCGACGACCGCCGTCGTCGGCATGGGCAAGGTCGTGCTGGCAGGCGGCAAGGACGCGAGCGGCAATTACACGAACGCGGGGCTCGTCAACAACGTCTCGGCGCTGATCCAGTCCGAAGGCGACATGGAATTGCATACGGACAAGATGACGAGCACGCGCCGCGTGATGAAGACGTCCACCAGCCAGATCGATCCCGCATTGCTCGCGCAGTTCGGCATCAGCATGTCCGGATGCGTGGCGATCCACATGGAAGCCTGCTCGGGTCGGGACGTCGGCAAGGTCGACCTGAGCAAGCCCGAAGTGCGCGACCTTTTCCTCGATTTCGTGGGTGGGGTGCCGACCGACCCGCCGCATAGCGGGCAGTGGAACAGCAGCTATCAGAAGACGACCTACTACGCGGACAGCGCGACGGCAACGACGGTAACGGACATCAGCCCGGCCGCCCAGATCGTGTCGGGTGGCAAGATCGATGCATCGCCGGTCGGTACGCTGCAAAACTACTGGAGCAACATCGCGGCCGTGGGCGACATCGAGATGCCGGGGCACTACGACGCGGACGGCTGGGCGGCGTCGGGGCAGAAGCTGCCGGGCGTGACGGTCTCCTACTCGGGCCAGTATCACTACAACAACTACGACAACACCGAACACGACTGGCGGTTGCCGTTCGGCAACGCGCCGTTCGTCGGCAGCCGCCCGGGCGGCTATACGCAGGCGGCACCGGCATCGATCAAGGATTACACGCTGCCCGGTTACTTCTCGACGATGAGTTCGAACGGCACGATTTCGGGTACGGGTGTCAGCGTCAGCAACACGGCCGGTAGCGCATCGATTCCACCGCTTGGCTTGCTGCCGGGACAGTCGGTGCCGGGGCTCATGCCGACCAACCTGAGCGGTAACGCGAGCGGAGTGAAGTCGGATGCATCGTCGGTGCACGGCGGTCCGCCGGCGCCGGTCGATCCGATCATCGCCAGCACGACGGCGCTGAACGTGCTGAACAATCTGGCGATTCCGCAAGGCGGGCTGTTCAAGCCGACCACTGCGCCGAATGCGAACTACGTGATCGAGACGAACCCGGCATTCACGAACCAGAAGAACTTCATTTCGAGCGACTACTTCTTCGGCCAGCTCGGCGTCGATCTCACGCATATTCCGAAGCGGCTCGGCGACGGTTTCTATGAACAGCAGTTGGTGCGCAATCAGGTGACGGCGCTGACCGGCAAGGCCGTGTTGGGGCCGTACGCCGACCTGCAGACGATGTACCAATCATTGATGACGGCCGGCGCGGATCTGTCGAAGTCGCTCGATCTGCCGATGGGCGCAAGCCTGTCGGCCGAGCAGGTGTCGAAGCTGACCGGCAACGTGATCATGATGGAAACCCGCGTGGTGGATGGCCAGTCGGTGCTCGTGCCGGTCGTGTATCTCGCGCAGGCGAACCGGCAGAATGTGAACGGCCCGCTGATCAGCGCGACGAATATCGATCTCAAGAACGCGCAGTCGTTCACGAACAGCGGCACGATCAAGGCGGACAACACGCTGGCCATCCAGGGCAAGCAGATCGACAACGCGTTCGGCGCGCTGCAAAGCGGCGGGCTGATGTCGCTGAAGACGGAGAACAATATCGACCTGACGTCGGCGAACGTGAAGGCCGGTAGTCTGCAGCTCGACGCCGGCAAGGACCTGATTCTCGATACGGCGACGAAGACGAACACACGCGTGAGCCGTGACGGTGCGACGAGCGTAGTGACGACGCTCGGGCCGACGGCGAAGCTCAATGTCACGGGCGACGCATCGATCGTCACGGGCGGCAACTTCCAGCAGAACGCAGGCAACCTGTCGGTCGGCGGCAATCTCGGCATGAACGTCGGCGGCAACTGGGATCTCGGTGCGGTGCAGACCGGCGAGCACAAGATCGTGCAGCGGGCGAACGGCGTGTCGAATACCGATATCAACAAGGTCACCGGAAGCTCTGTGACGGTCGGCGGGCAGTCGAACGTCGTTGTGAGCGGCGATCTGACGGCCAAGGGCGCGCAGATCGACCTCGGGCAGGGTGGCACGCTCGCTGCCAAGGGCAACGTGACGCTCGGCGCGGCGAGCACGACGTCGACGGTAAACAGCAACAGCTCGGGTAGCGACAGTCACGGTAGCTACGCGGATAGGCTGCACACGTCGGATCAGACGCTCACAGGCACGACGCTCAAGGGCGGCGACACGGTGAATATCGTATCGGGCAAGGACATCACGCTGTCCGGCAGCGCGATCAGCCTCGACAAGGGCAACGCGAACCTGCTGGCGGCAGGCGATGTGAATGTCGGCGCGGTAACCGAAACGCATGAATTCAACTCGCACGAAACGCACAGCCATAGCAATGTGGTGAGCGGCGTGAAGGTGGCGAGCGGGGTCGATCAGACGATGACGCTCAATCGCGGCAGTCTGGTGTCGGCGGACGGCGTGAACATCGTCAGTGGAAAGGACGTCAATGTTCAGGGCAGCACCATCGTCGGAACGAATGATGTAACGCTCACGGCCGCGCGCAACGTGACCGTGACGACGTCGCAGGACACCTTGCAGTCGTCGAGCTACTACAACAAGAAGGAATCCGGGCTGATGTCGGGCGGGGGACTGGCGGTGTCAGTGGGCAGCAGTTCGCTGAAGACTGCCAGCCAGACGACCGAGGTGTCGAACAACGGCAGCACAATCGGTTCGCTGAAGGGCAACCTGAGCATCACGGCTGGCAACGATTTGCACCTGACCGGCAGCGACCTGATAGCAGCGAAGAATCTCAGTGGCACAGGCGCGAACGTGACGATCGACTCCGCGCAGGACACGAACCGCCGCGGCGAGACGCAGGAGGTCTCGAAGAGCGGCCTGACGCTGGCACTGAAGGCACCGGTGATCGACGCGGTGTCGAACGCCGTTGGTCAATCGCGTGCGTCCGGCAATAGCCAGGATGGCCGGGCAGCGGCGCTGCACGGGATGGCCGCGGCGAGCGCCGCGTGGGATGCGAACGTGGCTGCGGGCGATGTGGTCCGGGCGTTGGGAGCGGGTGAAACGCCCCAGTTCAAGGTCGAAATCAGCGTCGGCAGCAGTCACAGCAAGAGCGCGTTCTCCGAGGACAGCGTGACGAATCGCGGCTCGAATGTGAATGCAGGCGGGACGGTGGCGTTTGCGGCAACCGGCAACGGTCAGGCTGGCAGCGGCAATGTGACGATCGCCGGCTCGAACGTGAACGCGAACGATGTGATCCTGGCCGCGAAGAATCAGGTCAATGTCGTCAACACGACAGACACCGACTCGACGCGTAGTACGAATGAATCGAAGAGCGCGAGCGTGGGCGTATCGGTCGGGACCGGCGGGTTCGGTGTTTCCGCGGCGATGTCGAAGGCGAACGGCGACGGCAACAGCGATCTGGCCATGCAGAACAACAGCCATGTAACCGCCGCAAACAATGTGACGATCATCTCCGGCGGCGATACGAACATCATCGGCTCGAACGTGAAGGGTAATCAGGTGAACGCCGACGTGGGCGGGAATCTGAACATCGTCAGCGTGCAGGACACGCTGACGAGCGCGGTGCATCAGTCGAGTTCGGGTGGCGGCTTCAGCATCAGCCAAGGTGGCGCCAGCGCGAGCTTCAGCCAGAGCAAGGGTAATGCGTCGGGCAGTTATGCGGGCGTCAACGAGCAAGCCGGAATTCATGCGGGCGATGGCGGCTTCAATATCAACGTCACCCGCAATACCGACCTGAAGGGCGGGCTGATCGCGAGCGACGCGGCTGCGTCGAAGAATTCGCTGACGACAGGCTCGCTGTCCTTCTCGGACGTTCAGAACCAGTCACATTACGATGCGCGCTCGAGCGGCTTCAGTGCGGGTGCGACGACCGGCGACGGCGGGATGAACTACAGCACGCACGGCAGCACGTCGGGCAAGAATGCGGGGGGCGCCGCGCCCATGCTTGGCCAGAATGACAGCGGCAGCGATAGCGCGACGACGAAGAGCGGCGTGAGTGCGGGGACGGTGACGATCACGGATTCGGCAAACCAGAAGCAGGATGTGGCCAGCTTGAATCGCGATACGACGAACACGAACGGGACGGTCGCCAAACTTCCGGACATGCAGAACCTGCTGGCCAACCAGTCGGACATGATGGCGGCGGCCAGCGCGGCTGGCGAAGCGGTATCGCGCCGAATCGGGGACTACGCGGACAAGATGATGAAAGATGCTGCAGCCAATGGCGACCAGGCCGGTGTGGACGCATGGAAGGAAGGCGGAGCGAACCGTGCGCTGATGCAAGGTGCGGGTGCGGCGCTGGTAACGGGGTTGGCGGGCGGCAACGCGGTCGGTGGCGCAGCTGGCGCGGCGATTGCATCGATCGCGTCGGGCAAGCTGAACGAACTGAGCAGCGCGATCGCAGGCAGCGATCCGACCGGCAACGCCAACATAAATCAGGCGCTGGGCAACATTGTGGCGAACGCGCTTGCGACGGGGGCCGGCGGCGTCGTGGGTGGTGAATCGGGGGCGTTCTCGGGATATAACGTTGATCGGTTCAATCGACAGTTGCACGACAATGAAAAGAAAGCAATTGCCGAGAAGGCCGGGAAGGACAAGGCGGAGCAAGAGAAGCTGACGCGCGCAGCGTGCTATGCGGTGAAGTGTTGGGCAGAATACCCGGAAGGGAGCGCGGAGCGGAACAAGAACTTCGTGAGTGAAGTTGAGGTGGCTTCGCTGGGTCCGGAGCTGGATTGGGTAAATCGGCAAAAGGAAGCGGGTTTGTTCGATTACACACCGATGCAGAAGGTTGGCGATGCGTTGAGGAACGATCCGGTTGGAGTCGCGAAGGATACCGCTAAGGTCGTTGTTGGTGGTCTGACGGTAAAGACGGGCGCGGGACTTTGTGCAAGCGGTCTCGGTTGTACTCTCGGCGGTGGAGGAATAATCGTTTTTGGATTGGGTGATATGGCAGAAGGTGCGGATGGTCTTTACAACCGTTACAACGGAACTAGTTCACCTGGTGTGAATCCTGCGCGGTATGGGTTTAATGAGGCATTGCCCGCTGGTTGGGGGAATGTTGTATATGACGGGTTGAATTTGGTAGCTGCGATTGCGGCGCTGAAAGCGCCAGTCCCGCTCAAGATGGGTAATGCTGATGGTCTGAATCGTCCGGGATCCATGTTTGATGTGACCGTACCGCGTATCAATAACAATACCTTGATTCCATTCATTAACCAAGCGGCACCATACGGCACGACGCAGGGCATTTTGCTGTTTGGTGTTGGTTCGAAGGGAGCAACGGTCATCAATGATGTTCACCGCGCAGGAGAGCAGAAATGAATTGGCGGCGGCTCTATGCGACAGCTCAAATATGGCTCATGGTTTGCTTGGTTTCGATTTTTAGTACAGGATGCTATACGGTCGTTTTGATTGGTATTTGTCGGAAACTGATGGGGCTGAGCGATGGCGTCTCTGCATTTTCTATAGGCCTTCCATTCTTTATTGTTTTTCTCGTTTTACACATTCGATTTTTTCCGAAGCCGTTGCGTAAGGCCGGGATGTTGAGCGATGATCCATCGAAATTCGGCCCGTGGTTCAAGTCTGAGAGTAAAAGCTAAAACGGCGGTCCCGGCGCATACCGGGCTCCGTGTTTATGCAAACTTCGCGCCTTCGACTTGAGTATGGTCGATTAGTAGCTGAGATTTTTATCCCTACAATCTCGCTCCTGTCGGCGGTGTTGCCAGTGCTGAAAGCGGCACGAAAGCGATAAACGATGCCAAATCTCGGATTGGGAAATGAAGAAATACTTAGATTGATTGCTTTATATTTGGCTGCTTTCTTGCTGTCGTTTCTGTGCTTTGTCTCCATAAAGGCATTCGTAATGATTTTTGTGGCCTATTTTTATGGTGGCGGTTTCTTGTGGGCGAGCAACGATACGAGATTCGTTTTAGTGAATGGTGTTCTGTTGGGGCTTGTTTTTTTGCGTTTTCGCAACGGTGGCTTTTGTGCGAAAAAATGGTTCGTGATGCCGTTGTGAAATCCTATTCAATCGGCATTTGCGCGATGTTGTTGTGTATATCAATCGGGTCGGGCCGGGATGAAGATTGCACGCAAATCGATTGGAAGTGATGCGTTGATAGCAGGTACGTTTCAGCCCTAGTACACGATCGCATATCTAGAAAAACATATGAAAACTATTCGCCGGGGGAATTCTGCTGCGGCAGCACTGCTGTTTATCGCGACCAGTGTGTCAGCGCAGGAAGCGCCGCGCCTGACCGTTCCGGGCAACGACCAGCAATCCCGACAGCAAGAAGAGGCACGTGAGCGCGAGCGAGCCGTCTCCGCGCCCGGGGTACGATCGAACGTGACGGCCAGCTCAGGGTATCCAGCGCTGCCGTCCGAAACACCGTGCTTTCGCATTGACCGTTTCGCCCTCGACGTACCCGATGCGCTGCCTGCTTCCCTGAAATCGCAAGGCGCGTCGACATTGCCGATGGACCGCTTCGCCTTCGCGCGCGAATGGCTCGAGCACTACACTGGCCAGTGCATCGGCAAACAGGGGCTCGACATGCTAGTCAAGGGCTTGTCGCAAGCGATCCTGGCGCGCGGATACGTCACGACGCGCGTGCTGCTGCCCGAACAGGATCTGTCGACCGGCACCCTCAAGTTTTCTTTGATTCCCGGCGTGGTCCGCCACGTGCGCTTCGCCGACGACAAGCTCCGCGGCACCTGGAAAACCGCCTTTCCGACCCGCGACGGCGACCTGCTGAACCTGCGCGATCTCGAACAAGGCCTCGAACAAATGAAGCGCGTATCTAGCCAGGACGTGTCGATGCAGATCATTCCGGCCGACGTGCCCGGCGAAAGCGACGTCGTGCTCGACGTGAAGCGCGGCAAGCCGTGGTCGGTCGTTGCATCCGTAGACAACTCCGGCACACGCGCGACCGGCAAGCTGCAGGGCAACCTGTCGCTCGGCATCGACAACCCGCTCGGCTTGAACGACATCTTCAACGTCGGCGTGAGTCAGGATCTCGAACTAGGCGACAAGCGCCTCGGCTCGCACGGCTGGAACGGCTTCTACTCGATCCCGTGGGGCTACTGGACGGCGACGCTTTCGGCCTACACGAACACGTACTACCAGCAGATCGCCGGCGTGAACCAGACGTTCATCGCGAGCGGCAATTCGAAGACGGTCGACTTCAAGCTGAACCGCGTGCTGTCGCGTAGCCAGAACGACGTGTTCGGTGCACAGTTCCGGCTGTCGCGCCGCTTCGGGCAAAGCTTCATCGAAGACACCGAGATCCCGCAACAGCGCCGCAACAACACGTTCGTGGAGTTCGGCCTGACCGATCGCCACTACTTCGGCAACGCGCAGTTCGACGGCACGCTCGCGTACCGGCAGGGCATCGGCGCATTCGGCGCGCAGGACGACATGCTGGCAGCCGATGGCGGCCCGACCTACCGCTACAAGATGGCCGTGCTCGATGCGAACCTGTCGGTGCCGTTCGCGATCGCGCAGCAGCCGCTTCGCTACGTCACGACATTCCACGGCCAGTACACCGGCAACACGCTCTACTACATCGACGACCTGACGATCGGCAGCCGTTACACGGTACGCGGCTTCGACGGCGAGACGATGCTGGCGGCTTCTCGCGGTTTCTACTGGCGCAACGAGCTTCAGGCACCGATCGGGCAGACGGGAATGGCGATCTACGGGGGGCTCGACTATGGCCGAGTGTGGGGCCCGCAGCCGGTCGTGCTGGTCGGCACACAACTGGCAGGCGCGGTGATCGGCATGAAGGGCAGCGTCGCCACGCGTTTCGGCGCCTACGGCTACGACCTGTTTGCCGGCACGCCGCTCTACAAGCCGTCCGGTTTCCCGACGGCGCGCGTGACGATCGCTTTCCAGGCCTCGGCACAGTTTTGACGAGAGTGCCGGCGCACCAGGATGCGCCGGCAGCCTTCCTACACCCCCACTCCGTAAACCGTCCTTGCCGCCGCCCGAATCGCATCGGTCATCACCTCCACCGCCGGCGACGGCAGCCGATCCGTGCGCGTGATGATCCCGAAGTCGTCCATCCGGCAATCCATCTCCAGCGGCAGCACGCTGACGATTCCGTGGCGCGCGTAGTAGTGCGCCACGTCCTCGGCAACGACCGCAATCATGTCGCTCTGTTCGAGCAGCTGCGTGATGAACAGCAGCGCGGCCGTCTCGACGACGTTCGCCGGCGGCGCGAGGCTCGCGCGCTGGAACACGAGTTCGAAGCGATGGCGCAGCACGCTGCCGGCCGGCGGGACGATCCACGCGGCGCGCTGCACGTCGGCGAGCGCGAGCGGCGCATCGGCGAGCAGCGGATGGCCCGTGCGGACGACGGCCGCAACCGGCTCGCCGGTCAACGGCTCGTAGCGCAGATGCAGCTTGTCGTGCTCGGCGGACAGCCGGCCGAGCACGATGTCGAGCTTTTCCTGTGCGAGATGTTCGAGCAGCGCGAGGCTCGTGTCGATTTCGACGGAGATGCGGATGTTCGCGTGCGACGCCTTCACGTCGGCGACGGCGGCCGGCACGATCCGCAGCCCCGGCGACGTGATCGCGCCCACCGCAACGTGACCGAGATGCCCGGACTTCAGCGCGGCCAGCTCCTCCCTCGCCTGATCGAGGCTGCCGAGCGCGGCGCGCGCGTGGCGGATCAGCGCGTCGCCGTACAGCGTCGGCCGCATTCCGCGCGGCAGCCGCTCGAACAGCACCGCGCCGATCGACTCCTCCAGCTCGCGCAGCAGCTTCGACGCAGCGGGCTGCGTCATGTTCAGCGCGGCGGCCGCGCGGTGAATGCTGCCCTCGTCGGCAAGCGCGACGACGAGCAGCAACTGGCGGGTCTTCAGGCGGGAACGGTTTCCCCACGGACTGGCGTCGGGCATCGTACGGGTTTATATCAATGTCTGATTCGATATGGGAAACGGCGAAAACGTCATTGGTAGGTTATCAAAATTCTCCCTAGACTGCGCCGGTATCTCGCCTCCACAGGATTGACGATGTCGGCAACGAAACCCAGGCTGCGCTCCGCTCAATGGTTCGGCACCAACGACAAGAACGGCTTCATGTACCGGAGCTGGATGAAGAATCAGGGCATTCCCGATCACGAATTCGACGGCCGGCCGATCATCGGCATCTGCAATACGTGGTCCGAACTGACGCCGTGCAACGCGCATTTTCGCAAGCTCGCCGAGCATGTGAAGCGCGGGATTTTCGAGGCGGGCGGGTTCCCGGTCGAGTTCCCGGTGTTCTCGAACGGCGAATCGAACCTGCGTCCGTCCGCGATGCTCACGCGCAATCTTGCATCGATGGACGTCGAAGAGGCGATCCGCGGCAACCCGATCGACGCGGTCGTGCTGCTCGCCGGCTGCGACAAGACGACGCCCGCGCTGCTGATGGGCGCCGCGAGCTGCGACGTGCCGGCGATCGTCGTATCGGGCGGCCCGATGCTGAACGGCAAGCTGGAAGGCAAGAACATCGGCTCCGGCACGGCGGTGTGGCAGCTGCACGAAGCGCTGAAGGCCGGCGAGATCGATCTGCATCATTTCCTGTCGGCCGAAGCCGGGATGTCGCGCTCGGCCGGCACCTGCAACACGATGGGGACCGCGTCGACGATGGCGTGCATGGCCGAAGCGCTCGGCGTCGCACTGCCGCACAACGCGGCGATCCCGGCCGTCGATTCGCGCCGCTACGTGCTCGCGCACATGTCGGGCATCCGCATCGTCGAGATGGCGCTCGAAGGGCTCGTGCTGTCGAAGGTGCTCACGCGTGCGGCGTTCGAGAACGCGATCCGCGTGAACGCGGCGATCGGCGGGTCGACGAACGCGGTGATCCATCTGAAGGCGATCGCCGGCCGCATCGGCGTGCCGCTCGAACTGGAGGACTGGATGCGCATCGGCCGCGACACGCCGACGATCGTCGATCTGATGCCGTCCGGACGCTTCCTGATGGAGGAGTTCTATTACGCGGGCGGCCTGCCGGCCGTGCTGCGCCGGCTCGGCGAAGGCGGCCTGCTGCCGCATCCGGATGCGCTGACGGTCAACGGCAAGACGCTCTGGGACAACGTGCGCGACGCGCCGAACTACGACGACGAAGTAATCCGCCCGCTCGACCGTCCGCTGATCGCGGACGGCGGGATCCGCATCCTGCGCGGCAATCTGGCGCCGCGCGGCGCGGTGCTGAAGCCGTCCGCGGCGAGCCCCGAGCTGCTCAAGCATCGCGGCCGCGCGGTCGTGTTCGAGAACTTCGATCACTACAAGGCGACGATCAACGACGAAGCGCTCGACGTCGACGCGAACTCGGTGCTCGTGCTGAAGAACTGCGGGCCGCGCGGTTATCCGGGGATGGCCGAGGTCGGCAACATGGGCCTGCCGCCGAAGCTGCTGCGGCAGGGCGTGAAGGACATGGTGCGGATCTCCGACGCGCGGATGAGCGGTACCGCATACGGTACGGTCGTGCTGCACGTCGCGCCGGAGGCGGCCGCGGGCGGCCCGCTCGCGGCGGTGCGCAACGGCGACTGGATCGAACTGGATTGCGAGGCCGGCACGCTGCATCTCGACATTCCGGACGACGAACTGCAGCGCCGGCTCTCCGACGTCGATCCGGCGGCCGCGCCGGGCGTCGCCGGGCAGGCGGGCAAGGGCGGCTATGCGCGGCTGTATCTCGATCACGTGCTGCAGGCCGACGAAGGCTGCGACCTGGACTTCCTGGTCGGCACGCGCGGTGCGGAGGTGCCGAGCCACTCGCACTGAACGCATGGCACGAGGCGACGCGAGGCGGCACGACGCGAAACGACACAGACCGGCGACAACGCCGGCATGCACATCGATGGAGACAGGATGACGACGACGCAGCACACGTCCGCGGCATCGGCCGCGGCCCCGTCCGGCCCGGCGGCAGCCGTCGACGAACGGCAACTGATGGGACTGCTCACGCGCAGGCTCGTGCCGTTTCTCGCGCTGATCTACGTGGTCGCATATGTCGACCGCACGGTCGTCGGCTTCGCGAAGCTGCACATGAACGCGGCCGTCGGGCTGAGCGACGCGGCATACGGGCTCGGCGCGGGCCTGTTCTTCATCGGCTACTTCCTGTGCGAAGTGCCGAGCAACCTCGCGCTGGGCCGCTTCGGTGCGCGCGTGTGGTTCGCGCGGATTCTCGCGACGTGGGGCGTGATCACGATGGCGATGGCGCTGGTGCGCGGCCCCACGAGCTTCTACGTGCTGCGCTTTCTGCTCGGCGCAGCCGAAGCCGGACTGTATCCGGGCATCCTCTATTTCCTGACGCAGTGGTTTCCGATGCGCGACCGTGCGCGCGTGATCGGACTGCTCGTGCTTGCGCAGCCGGTCGCGGGCATCGTGACCGGCCCGCTCGCCGGCTGGCTGCTGTCGACGCACGGCCTGTTCGGCATGTCGAACTGGCAGACGCTGTTCGTCGCGAGCGGGCTGCCGGCCGTGCTGCTCGTGTGGCCGACGCTGCGCGTGCTGCCCGAATCGCCGGAGCGCGCGCGCTGGCTCGACGACGCGCAGCGCCGCTGGATCGCGCGCGAGCTCGCGGCCGACCGCGACACCTACCGGCCCGACGCGCATCGCAATCCGCTCGCGGCGCTGCGCGACCGGCGCGTGCTGCTGCTCGCCGCGCTGTTCCTGCCGTTCCCGCTCTGCATCTACGGGCTGTCGCTGTGGCTGCCGACGATCATCAAGGCGTTCGGCACCGGCGATGCGGCGACCGGGCTGCTGTCGGCGGTCCCGTACCTGTTCGCCGTGGTCGGGCTGCTCGTCGTGCCGCGCCATTCCGATCGGACGCGCGAGCGCTATGCGCACATCGTCGTCGTGTCGGCCGCGGCGGCGCTGACGATGGCGGCCAGCGCGTGGGTGCAGCAGCCCGCGCTGCAGTTCCTGTTCATCTGCCTGACCGCGTTTTCGCTCTATTCGATCCAGGCCGTCGTGTGGGCGCTGCCCGGCGAATTCCTGACGGGCACGAGCGCGGCGGTCGGCATCGCGGCGATCAACTCGCTCGCGAATCTCGGCGGCTACGTCGGGCCGTACGGGATCGGCCTGATCAAGCAGGCGACCGGCAGTCTTGCTGCCGGCCTGTACTTTCTCGCGGCGACGCTACTGTTCGCCGTGCTGATCACGTTCGCGGTGCGCGCGGCGCTGCGTGCGCCGCAGCGCGCGGGCGACGCGCTCGCGCGCGAATCGCGGCCGCTTTCCGGCTGACAGCCGTTTCGACTGACGCAGGATCCGAACCATGACATCGAGCCGTACGCCGCGTTACCGCGGCATTTTCCCGGTCGTTCCGACGACCTTCACCGAGACCGGCGAGCTCGACCTCGCGAGCCAGAAGCGCGCGGTCGACTTCATGATCGACGCGGGCTCGGACGGGCTCTGCATTCTCGCGAACTTCTCCGAGCAGTTCGCGCTCGCCGACGACGAACGCGACGTGCTGACGCGCACGATCCTCGAGCACGTCGCCGGCCGCGTGCCGGTGATCGTCACGACGTCGCACTACAGCACGCAGACCTGCATCGCGCGCAGCGTGCGCGCCCAGCAGCTCGGCGCGGCGATGGTGATGGTGATGCCGCCGTATCACGGCGCGACGTTCCGCGTGCCCGAAGCGCAGATCCACGCGTTCTACGCGCGCCTGTCGGACGCCTTGTCGATTCCGATCATGATCCAGGACGCGCCCGCGAGCGGCACGGTGCTGTCCGCGCCGTTTCTCGCGCAGCTGGCGCGCGAGATCGAGCACGTCGCGTACTTCAAGATCGAGACGCCGGGCGCCGCGAACAAGCTGCGCGAGCTGATCCGGCTCGGCGGCGACGCGATCGAAGGGCCGTGGGACGGCGAGGAAGCGATCACGCTGCTCGCCGACCTGCACGCCGGCGCGACCGGCGCGATGACGGGCGGTGCGTATCCGGACGGCATCCGCCCGATCCTCGAAGCGCATCGCGAAGGGCGCCACGACGACGCGTTCGCGCGCTACCAGACGTGGCTGCCGCTGATCAACCACGAGAACCGGCAGTCCGGGATCCTGACCGCGAAGGCGCTGATGCGCGAAGGCGGCGTGATCGCGTGCGAGGCGCCGCGGCATCCGATGCCGGCGCTGCATCCGGACACGCGCGCGGAGCTGATCGCGATCGCGCGCCGTCTCGATCCGCTCGTGCTGCGCTGGGCACGCTGAGCAACGAACCAAGGAGCGCACGATGAGCCAAGTCGTTTCGCTGGGTGTCGTCGGGATCGGCAAGATTGCCCGCGACCAGCATTTGCCGGCGATTGCCGCCGAGCCCGGTTTCGCGTTGACCGCATGCGCGAGCCGTCATGCGGAAGTCACCGGCGTGCGGAACTATCCGGATCTGGGCGCGCTGCTGGCCGGCGAACCCGAGCTCGCCGCCGTGTCGCTGTGCGCGCCGCCGCAGGTGCGCTACGCGCAGGCGCGCGCGGCGCTGAACGCCGGCAAGCACGTGATGCTCGAGAAGCCGCCGGGCGCGACGCTCGGCGAAGTGGCCGCGCTCGAGGCGCTCGCGCAGTCGCGCGGCCTCACGCTGTTCGCAACCTGGCATTCGCGCTGTGCGAGCGCGGTCGAACCGGCGCGCGCATGGCTCGCGACGCGCGAGATCCGCGCGGTGCAGGTGCGCTGGAAGGAGGACGTGCGACGCTGGCATCCGGGGCAGCAATGGATCTGGGAGCCGGGCGGTCTCGGCGTGTTCGATCCGGGCATCAACGCGCTGTCGATCGTCACGCGGATTCTGCCGCGCGAGCTCGTGCTGCGCGAGGCGACGCTCGTCGTGCCGAGCGACACGCAGACGCCGATCGCGGCCGAGCTCGAATGCGCGGATACCGAGGGCGTGCCCGTGCATGCGGAATTCGACTGGCGCCACGGCCCGGTCGAGCAATGGGAGATTGCGGTCGACACGGCCGACGGCGTGCTCGCGATCAGTGCGGGCGGCGCGAAGCTGTCGATCGCGGGCGAGCCGGTCGAAGTCGGGCCGGCGCGCGAGTATCCGGCGCTCTATGCGCAGTTTCATGCGCTGATCGCGCGCCGCGAAAGCGACGTCGACGTGCGGCCGCTGCGGCTCGTCGCCGACGCGTTCCTGTTCGGCCGCCGCGTCGACACCGAAGCGTTCGGCCGCTGAGCGCGGCGGCCGCACGCGCATCATGTTCGAGAACCACCACACACGCAGAGTCATACAAGGAGACAAAGACATGTTTCGCACGAATCGCAGAACCCTGTTGCGCGCGCTGCTGGCGGCGCTGTGCATCGCGCCGCTCGGCATGCAGGGCACGGCCCGCGCCGATGCGCCGCTGAAGATCGGCTTCCTCGTCAAGATGCCCGAGCAGGCCTGGTTCATCAACGAACAGAACGCGGCGGCCGCGCTCGGTCAGAAGGAGAATTTCTCGGTCGTGAAGATCGGTACGCCGGACGGCGAAAAGGTGCTGGCCGCGATCGACAACCTCGGCTCGCAAGGCGCGCAGGGCTTCGTGATCTGCGCGCCCGACGTGCGGCTCGGGCCGGCGATCGCCGCGCGCGCGAAGCGCTACAACATGAAGTTTGTGACCGTCGACGACCAGCTCGTCGATTCGACCGGCAAGCCGCTCGCGAACGTGCCGCATCTCGGCATGTCGGCGACGAAGATCGGCAACCAGGTCGGCCAGGCGATCGCCGACGAGATGAAGCGGCGCGGCTGGAAGCCGGAGGAAGTCGGCGCGCTGCGCATCACGAACTACGAACTGCCGACCGCGAAGTTGCGCACCGACGGCGCGACGCAGGCGCTGCTTGCGAACGGCTTCCGCAAGGAGAACATCTTCGACGCGCCGCAGAAGACGACCGACGACGAAGGCGGCTTCAGCGCGGCGGCACCGGTGCTCGCGCGTCACCCGAACGTGAAGAAGTGGGTGATCTACGCACTGAACGAGGAAACCGTGCTCGGCGCCGTGCGCGCGACCGAACAGCTGCACATTCCGGCGGCCGACGTGATCGGCGTCGGCATCAACGGTGCGGGCGAGGCGTTCGCGGAATTCCAGAAGAAGGAGCCGACCGGCTTCTTCGGGACGATCGCGGTCAGCTCGACGAATCACGGCAAGGAAAGCACGCAGAACCTCGTCGACTGGATCCGCAACGGCAAGATGCCGCCCGCCGATACGCAGACGAGCGGCAAGCTGATGACGCGCAGCAACTGGCAGGCGGTGCGCGCCGAGCTCGGCATCTGAGCGGCGCGAGCGAGGACGCGATGACGACGCAGACGATGACGGCCGCCGCCCCTCCCGCCGCGGCTGCGGCGCCCGTGCAGCGCGATGCGCTGCTCGCGCTCGACGGGATCACGGTCAGCTTTCCGGGCGTGCGCGCGCTCGACGGCGTGTCGCTGTCGGTGCGCGCCGGCGAAGTGCACGGGTTGATGGGCGAGAACGGCGCCGGCAAGTCGACGCTGCTGAAGGTGTTGTCCGGCGTGAACCAGCCGCAGGCCGGCACGCTGACGCTGAACGGCGAGGTGCAGCGCTTCGCGTCGACCCGCGCGGCGCTCGAAGCGGGCATCGCGATCATCTATCAGGAACTGCATCTGGTGCCCGAGCTGACGGTCGCCGAGAACCTGATGCTCGGGCAGTTGCCGAGCCGGCTCGGCGTGGTCGACGAACGCACGCTCGCCGCGCGCGCGCTCGACGCGCTCGAACGCCTTGGCGAACGCATCGATCCGCACGTGCCGGTGAAGTACCTGTCGATCGGTCAGCGCCAGATGATCGAGATCGGCAAGGCGCTGATGCGCGATGCGCGCGTGATCGCGTTCGACGAACCGACGAGTTCGCTCTCGGCGCGCGAAACCGCCCAACTGTTCCGGATCATCCGCGCGCTGCGCGCGGACGGCCGCGCGATCATCTACGTCACGCACCGCATGGAGGAAGTCGACGCGCTGTGCGACCGCGTGACGGTGTTTCGCGACGGCCGCAAGATCGAGACGTTCGAGTCGGTCGCCGATCTCGACCGCGACCGGCTGATCAGCTGCATGGTCGGGCGTTCGATCCAGGACGTCTACGGCTATCGGCCGCGCCCGGCCGGCGACGTGCTGCTCGAAGCGAAGGGGCTGATGGGGCCCGGCCTGGCCGAGCCCGTGTCGTTCGCCGCGCGCCGCGGCGAGATCGTCGGCTTCTTCGGGCTCGTCGGCGCGGGTCGCTCGGAGCTGATGAAGCTGCTGTACGGCGCCGCACGGCCGAGTGCCGGACACGTCGAGCTGAACGGGCGGCGCGTCGCGTTCGCGAGCCCGCGCGACGCGGTGCGTGCCGGCATCGCGCTGTGCCCGGAGGACCGCAAGCAGGAAGGGATCGTCGCGATCGCGTCGGTCGCCGACAACCTCAACATCAGTGCGCGCCGGCATTTCAGCCCCGCGCGGATGCTGCTCGACGCGCGGCGCGAACGCGAGCTCGCGCAGCGCTATATCGAGCGGCTCGCGATCAAGACGCGCGACGGCGACACGCCGATCGGCGCGCTGTCCGGCGGCAACCAGCAGAAGGTCGTGCTTGCGCGCTGGCTGGCCGAGCGCATCGACGTGTTCCTGATGGACGAGCCGACGCGCGGCATCGACGTCGGCGCGCGCGCCGAAATCTACAACCTGTTCTACGAACTCGCGGAAGCGGGCCGCACGGTGATCCTCGTCTCGAGCGATCTCGCCGAGGTGATCGGCGTGTCGGACCGGATCGTCGTGATGAAGGAAGGGCGCATCGCCGGCGAAGTCGCGAAGGCGCAGGCGACGCCCGATACGCTGATCAAGCTCGCGCTGCCGCGCTGACGGATGCGCGAACGCGTGACAAACGGAATGCAATGACATGAGCCAGGCGATGCAACCCCAACAGACTTCCCCGTCCCCCGACGCGGCCGCCGTCCCCGTGCGCGCACGCGGCGGCGTGTGGCAACTGATCAACCGCTCCGGCATCGTGATGGTGTTCGCCGTGCTGTTCGCGACGCTGTCGCTGACCGTGCCGGACTTCCTCACGCCGCGCAACATCCAGGGCCTGCTGCTGTCGGTCACGCTGATCGGCTCGATCGCCGTGACGATGATGTTCGTGCTCGCGCTCGGCGAAGTCGACCTGTCGGTCGCGTCGATCGTCGCGTTCTCGGGCGTCGTCGCCTCGACGCTGATCACGGCGACGCACAGCGTCGTGCTCGGCATCGCGGCCGGCGTACTCGCGGGCGGCGCGGTCGGCCTTGTCAACGGCGTGCTGATCGCGCGCTGGCGCATCAACTCGCTGATCGTCACGCTCGCGATGATGGAGGTCGTGCGCGGCCTCGCGTTCATCACGTCGAACGGCGACGCGGTGATGATCTCCGAGGAGCGCTTCTTCGATCTCGGCGGCGGCTCGTTCCTCGGCATCTCGTATCCGATCTGGAGCAACATCGTCGGCTTCGTCGTGTTCGGCTTCCTGCTGCGCAAGACGGTGTTCGGCAAGAACGTGCTCGCGGTCGGCGGCAACGGCGAGGCCGCGCTGCTCGCGGGGCTGCCGGTGATGCGGATCAAGATCACCGTGTTCGTGCTGCAAGGGCTCGTGACCGGCTTTGCGGGCGTGATGCTCGCGTCGCGGATGAGCCTCGGCGATCCGAAGACCTCGGTCGGCCTCGAGCTCGGCGTGATCTCGGCGTGCGTGCTCGGCGGCGTGTCGCTGACGGGCGGCGTCGCGACGATTTCCGGCGTGCTCGTCGGCGTGCTGATCATGGGCTCGGTGCAGGACGCGATGAGCCTGCTGAACGTGCCGACCTTTTACCAATATCTGATACGCGGCGGAATTCTGTTGCTCGCGGTGCTGTTCGACCAGTATCGTCGCAACCAGCGGCGCGCGATGAAGATCTGAGCGTGCGCGCCGCCTGAGCATCGATTATCGGGAGACGGCATGCAACAGAATCGACCGGCCGCGGCGGCTTCGCTGCTGGCCGACTGCCGCAACGCGCTCGGCGAGGGCGCGACGTGGTGCGACGCAACGAATACGCTGTACTGGACGGACATCGAAGGCGCGCGGCTGTGGCGCTGCCGCGCGGACGGCTCCGCGCTCGCGCAGTGGCCGATGCCCGAGCGTCTCGCCTGCTTCGCACTGACCGACGATCCGGACGTGCTGCTCGTCGGGCTCGCGACGCACCTCGCGTTCTTCGATCTGCGCAGCGGCGCGTTGACGCGGATCGTCGACGTCGAGCCTGACCTGCCGACGCGCCTGAACGACGGCCGCTGCGATCCGTTCGGCGCGTTCGTGTTCGGGATGAAGGACGAAGGCGGCGAGCCGCCGCGCGCGGTCGGCGGGTTCTACCGGCTCGGTTCCGACCTCGCGCTGGAGCGGCTCGCGCTGCCGCCGGCCGCGATCGCGAACAGCATCGCGTTCTCGCCCGACGGCACGAAGATGTACTTCTGCGATTCGATGGTGCGCGAGATCTTCGTCGGCGATTACAGCCGTGCGGGCGTGTCCGGCGTGCGGTCGTTCGCGCGTCTGACCGATCCGGACGGCGATCCGGACGGGGCGACGGTCGACCGCGACGGCGGGCTGTGGAGCGCGCAGTGGGGCGGCCGGCGCGTCGTGCGTTACGGCCCCGACGGCATCGAGACCGAGCGCGTCGACGTGCCGACCGCACAGCCGAGCTGCCCGGCGCTCGACGGCGAAGGCCGGCTCTACGTGACGAGCGCGCGCGTCGGCCTTGCCGACGACGCGCTTGCCGACGATCCGCACGCCGGCGGCGTGTTCGTCGCGGCGACGCGGCATGCGGGGCTGCCGACCGCGCGATTCGCGCTGAAGCGCGGCGTCGGTACCTGATCGCGCGACGCGGCGGCGCGCGCGGCGATCGCCGTGCCGCCGCGCGCTTTGTTTCGCTGCCGGTGCGTCGTGCGCCGCACACTTTCATTTCTCGCGCCGCGCCGCGGCACAACGGCGACAAATACGGCGCCGAACACGTCGCCGAAAACCGCACGTCGTCCTCGCGCCGCGCATCCGCATCGCGACTCCCGTTTTCCGCGAAACCGCTCGTCCTCGATCGTCCCACCGGCGCCCGCCGTCGCTCGCGCATGCCTGCGGCGCCGCGTCCGAGACGGCACGCCGCGCCGCGTTCGCACCCGTTTAGGGGTTTGTCCGGACGCGCGTCCAATCCGCTTTACATATCAGGCTACCTGATAGTAAATTGGCGGCGAGTCGCAACGGGCGGCGCTGTCATTGGAGAACGAAGATGAGTTACGAAGGTCGCTGGAAAACCGTGAAAGTCGCCGTCGAGGGCGGGATTGCGTGGGTGACGCTGAATCGTCCCGAGAAGCGCAACGCGATGAGCCCGACGCTGAACGCGGAAATGATCGACGTGCTCGAAGCGATCGAACTCGACCCCGAAGCGCAGGTGCTCGTGCTGACCGGCGAAGGCGATGCATGGACGGCCGGGATGGATCTCAAGGAATATTTCCGCGAAGTCGATGCGGGCCCCGAAATCCTGCAGGAAAAGATCCGCCGCGACGCGAGCCGCTGGCAGTGGCAGCTGCTGCGCATGTACGCGAAGCCGACGATCGCGATGGTCAACGGCTGGTGCTTCGGCGGCGGCTTCTCGCCGCTCGTCGCCTGCGATCTCGCGATCGCGGCCGACGAGGCGGTGTTCGGGTTGTCCGAGATCAACTGGGGCATTCCGCCGGGCAATCTGGTCAGCAAGGCGATGGCCGATACGGTCGGTCATCGTCAGGCGCTCTACTACATCATGACCGGCGACACGTTCACGGGCCAGCAGGCCGCGCAGATGGGCCTCGTCAACAAGAGCGTGCCGCGCGCGCAGCTGCGCGACGAGGTGCGTGCGCTCGCCGCGAAGCTGCTCGACAAGAATCCGGTCGTGATCCGCAACGCGAAGCACGGCTTCAAGCGGTGCCGCGAACTGACGTGGGAGCAGAACGAGGACTACCTGTACGCGAAGCTCGACCAGGCCAACTATCGCGATCCGGAAGGCGGCCGCGAGCAGGGGCTCAAGCAGTTCCTCGACGAAAAGAGCATCAAGCCGGGCCTGCAGGCGTACAAGCGCTGAGCGGCGACGCGGCGCAGCCCGACCCGGGCCGAAACTGAGCGGAGACAGCGAAATGCACGAAGTGAGTTTGTTGATCGACGGCGTGTCGCGCGGCGCGTCGGACGGCGCGACGTTCGACCGGATCGATCCGGCGACCGGCCAGGTCGCCTCGCGCGCGGCGGCCGCGACGCTCGCCGATGCGGATGCCGCGGTCGCGGCCGCCGCGCGCGCGTTTCCCGGATGGGCGGCGCTCGCGCCGACCGAACGTCGCCGCCGGCTGCTCGCGGCGGCCGACGCGATGGACGCGCGCGCCGGCGAGTTCATCGAGATCGGCCGCGCGGAAACGGGCGCGATGGCGAACTGGTACGGCTTCAACGTGATGCTCGCGGCGAACATGCTGCGCGAGGCCGCCGCGATGACCACGCAGATCGAAGGCGCCGTGATTCCGTCCGACGTGCCGGGCAGCCTCGCGATGGCCGTGCGCCAGCCGTGCGGCGTCGTGCTCGGCATCGCGCCGTGGAATGCGCCCGTGATCCTCGCGACGCGCGCGCTTGCGATGCCGCTCGCCTGCGGCAACACGGTCGTGCTGAAGGCGTCCGAAGGCTGCCCCGGCGTACACCGGCTGATCGGCAGCGTGCTGCACGACGCGGGGCTCGGCGACGGTGTCGTCAACGTGATCACGCACGCGCCGCACGACGCCCCGCCGATCGTCGAGCGGCTGATCGCGAATCCGGCCGTGCGGCGCGTCAACTTCACGGGCTCGACGCGCGTCGGCCGCATCGTCGCGACGCTCGCCGCGCAGCATCTGAAACCCGCGCTGCTCGAACTCGGCGGCAAGGCGCCGGTGCTCGTGCTCGACGACGCCGATCTCGATGCGGCCGTCGACGCGGTCGCGTTCGGCGCGTTCTTCAACCAGGGGCAGATCTGCATGTCGACCGAGCGCGTGATCGTCGATCGCAAGGTCGCCGATGCGTTCGTCGACAAGCTCGTCGCGAAGGCGCGCACGCTGAAGGCCGGCAACCCGGCCGCGCCGGGCATCGTGCTCGGCACGCTCGAAAGCGAAGCGGCGGCGCAGCGGATCGCGGCGCTCGTCGACGACGCGCGCGCGCACGGCGCCGCGTTGCCGCTCGGCTGCAAGGTGGACGGCGCGGTGATGCAGCCGACGATCGTCGACGGCGTCACGCGCGAGATGAAGCTCTACGCGGACGAATCGTTCGGGCCGGTCGTGACCGTGCAGCGCGTCGACGACGACGAGGCCGCGCTCGCGGCCGCGAACGACAGCGAATACGGGCTGTCGGCGGCCGTGTTCAGCCGCGACATCGCGCGCGCGATGCAGCTTGCGAAGCGGATCGAATCGGGCATCTGCCACATCAACGGGCCGACCGTGCACGACGAGGCGCAGATGCCGTTCGGCGGCGTGAAGGCGAGCGGCTACGGACGCTTCGGCAGCAAGGCGTCGATCGCCGAATTCACGGATCTGCGCTGGATCACCGTGCAGACCGCGCCGCGGCATTACCCGATCTGACGATCGGCACGGGCTGCGCGCGTCGCAGCCGCGATCACGATACAACGACGTTCCGGCCGAGCACAGGCGCACGCGCGCCGGAACCGCACGGAGACAAGACTTGGAAGCGGACCCGACCCAATCGCGCGGCGACGCGGCCGCGCAGACCGTTCCCGCCGGCTACCGGCCGGTTGCGATCGGCACGGCGCCGCCGGAGATCGTGCAGCGCGACGGCTGCTGGTATCTGCGCGCGGCCACGCCGCTCGGCGCGTATCCGCGCCGGCTCACCGACCGGCTCGTCAGCGGCGCGCAGGCGCATCCGGACCGCTGGCTCGTCGCGAGGCGCGGCGCGGACGGCGCGTGGATCGGCATCACGTATGCGCAGATGCTCGAACGCGCGCGCGCGATCGGTCAGGCGCTGCTCGATCGCGGCCTGTCGGTCGAGCGGCCGATCGCAATCCTGTCCGGCAACGATCTCGAACATCTGCAAATCGCGTTCGGCGCGATGTGGGCCGGGATTCCATATGCGCCGCTGTCGCCCGCGTATTCGCTCGTGTCGAGCGACTACGGCAAGCTGCGTCACGCGCTCGCACTGCTGACGCCGGGGCTCGTCTTCGCGTCCGACGGCGACGCCTACTGCGCGGCGCTCGATGCAGCGGTGCCGGCCGACGTCGAACGCGTGATCGTGTCGGCGCGCGACGGCATGCCGGGCGCGACGCGCTTCGCGTCGCTGCTCGATACGGTGCCGCGCGACGTCGATGCGGCGCACGACGCGGTGACGGGCGACCGGATCGCGAAGTTCCTGTTCACGTCGGGTTCGACGCGGCTGCCCAAGGCGGTGCCGACCACGCACCGGATGCTGTGCAGCAACCAGCAGATGCTCCTCGAAACGTTTCCGCAGTTCGGCATCGAGCCGCCGGTGCTGGTCGACTGGCTGCCGTGGAATCACACGTTCGGCGGCAGCCACAACGTCGGGATCGCGCTCTACAACGGCGGCACGCTCTACATCGACGACGGCAAGCCCGTTGCGGGCAAGTTCGACGAGACGCTGCGCAACCTGCGCGAGATCGCGCCGACCGTCTATTTCAACGTGCCGAAGGGCTGGGAAGAACTGACCGCCGCGCTCGAAACGGACGCCGCGCTGCGCCGCACGTTCTTTTCGCGCGTGAAGCTCTATTTCTTCGCCGGCGCGGGGCTGTCGCAGGCCGCGTGGGATCGCCTCGAGCGCGTGACGCTCGCGCACTGCGGCGAGCGTATCCGGATCATGGCGGGGCTCGGGATGACCGAGGCCGCGCCGTCATGCATGTTCACGACCGGACCGTTCTCCGCGGCCGGTTACATCGGCCTGCCGGCGCCGGGCTGCGACGCTAAGCTCGTGCCCGTCGACGGCAAGCTCGAGGCGCGCTTTCGCGGGCCGAACGTGATGGCCGGCTACTGGCGCGCGATCGATGCGGACGCGCGCGACGTGTTCGACGACGAGGGCTATTACCGCAGCGGCGACGCAGTGCGCTTCGTCGATCCGCAGCGGCCCGAGATCGGGCTGATGTTCGACGGCCGCATCGCGGAGGATTTCAAGCTGTCGTCCGGTACGTTCGTCAGCGTCGGGCCGATGCGCGCGCGCATCATTTCGAACGGCGCGCCGTACGTGCAGGACGCGGTCGTGACGGGGATGAACCGCGACGATGTGGGCGTGATGATCTTTCCGCGCATCGACGATTGCCGCCGTCTCGCGGGTGCCGCACCCGATGCCGACGTGCAGGCGGTGCTGCGCGCGCCGGCCGTGCGCGCGTTCTTCGCCGAGTTGCTCGCGCGGCTGAACCGCGACGCGACCGGCAGCGCGACGCTCATCACGCGGCTGCGGATTCTCGACGAACCGCCGTCGCTCGATCTCGGCGAAGTCACCGACAAGGGGTCGATCAATCAGCGCGCGGTGCTCGCGCATCGTGCGGCGCTGGTCGAGGCCATGTATGCGGCCGATGCGCGCGACGATGCGGAAGCGGGGCTGATCTTTGCCGACATCGAGCGCATCGCGCGACACGGCTGAAGCCGCACGCGCGGATGCCGTTGCGCGGTGCGCGCTGCGTTGCATGTCGCAACGCGTGCACCGCGCGGTGTCGGCGCGCGGCGTTTGCCGCGAAACGTAGCGGCCGCACGTCGGCCTGCGCGGCTCGCGCCGCGCGGCCGTCTCACAGGTCGAGCACGAGCATCGGCGTGCGCGCGCGCGAACAGCACGGCAGCATCTGATCGTTCGCCGCCCGTTCGTCGTCGGTCAGGTAGACGTCGCGATGATCGGGCGTGCCGGACAGCACGCGCGTGAGGCACGTGCCGCAGACGCCTTGTTCGCACGACACGGGCACCTCGATCCGGCAGCCGCGCAGCGCTTCGACGATCGTCATACCGGCCGGCACGTCGACGACGCGGCCCGATTGCGCGAGCGATACCTGGAACGGGCCATCGGCCGTTGCTGCTGCCGACGTTTCGCTTTCGCCGCCTGCGCCTACGTCGGCAGCGCCTAAGCCGGCCGCGCCTACGCCGGCAGCACCTACGCCGGCCGCGCCAAAGTACTCCCGATGCACGTTCGCCGGATCCCACCCGGCCTGCGCAGCCGCGCCGAGCACCGCCGCGATGAACCCGGCCGGCCCGCACACGTACAGATGCGTATGCGCATGGGGCTTGCCGAGTACCTGCGCGAAATCGATGCGCTGCCCGGCAGGCGCATCGTCGAACCACAGCCGCGTGCGCGCGTTCAGCGGCGGCGTATCGAGCCGGTCGACGAACGCCGCGCGCGCCGGTTCGCGCGCGCAGTAATGCAGTTCGAACGACCGCCCGGTCTCGGCCAGATGCAGCGCCATGCTGAGCAGCGGCGTGATGCCGATGCCGCCCGCGAGCAGCACGCTGTGCGCGGCATGTGGATCGAGCGGGAAGTGATTGCGCGGCTCGCCGATCTCGAGCGTCGTGCCGGGCTCGCACGCGTGCATCGCGACGGAGCCGCCGCGCGATTCGCGCTCGCGCAGCACGCCGAGCCGGTAGACGCCCGCCTCCGACGGGCTGTTGCACAGCGAATACTGGCGAACGAGTCCGCCGAGATGGACGTCGATATGCGCGCCGGCCGTGAAGGGCGGTAGCGCGGCGCCGTCGGCCGGCCCGAGTTCGAACATGCAGATGTCGGTCGCGACGGGAAGCTTGTGAAGAAGCGTGACTTTCATGGCAACGGTCAATGAGGGCGCCGCGCCGCGCGTGCGCGCGAACGCGGCGCGAGGGTCAGCACGACAGCGCGGCAGCGCGCTCCTGTTCGATGAGGCGGTCGAGCACGCGGCGCGACTGCACGCCGCCCGCATCGATGTTCAGCTTCAGCAGCGGACGGTCCGGCCAGCGCAGCAGGTTGCGCTGCTGCGCCTCGAGCATGTCCAGATCCTCGGCAAAGATCGCGCCCTGGCCCTTGCGGATCGTCTCGGTCAACGCGCGATCGTCGACCGCGAAGCTGCGTGCCATCCCCCAGAAGTACCAGATCGACGTCTCGGTCTCGGGCGTGATGAAGTCGACGACGATGCTCGACACCTTGTCGCGCGGGTCGGCGTGATAGCCGCCTTTGCCCGCATGCGCGACGCCCACCTCGATCATCACGTGGCTCGGCGGCGTGAAGTGGCAGATCTGCCAGCGATCGCAGCGCACGTCGTCGGCGAGCCCGTTGCCGCGCAACGCGGCGGCCCAGAACGGCGGTGGCACGATGCCTTCCATGAAGCGGCTCGTCGTCACCGTGTCGCCGTCGACCTTCGTCGTCGGCGGCGCTTCCTCGATCTCCGGCTGGCCGATGCTCGACGCATGCACGTAGGTCTCGTGCGTGAGGTCCATCAGGTTGTCGATCATCAGCCGGTAGTCGCAGTCGATGTGATAAAGGCCGCCGCCGTACGCCCAGCCCGGATCGTCGGCCCAGTGCAGCGGGTGGATCGTCGCCGGGTCGGCCTGCGCGGGATCGCCCGGCCACACCCACACGAAGCCGTACCGCTCGACGGCCGGATAGCGGCGGATCGCCGGAATGCCGCCGACGCGCTGGCACGGCATGCTCGTGCACTTGCCGTCCGCGCCCATCGTCAGCCCGTGATAGCCGCAGACGAGATGGCCGTCGCGCACGGTGCCGAGCGACAGCGGCGCGCCGCGATGCGGGCAGAAATCCTCGAGCGCGGCGACCGTGCCCTGCCCATCGCGAAAGAACACCATGCGCTCGCCGCAGATCTGCCGGCCGAGCGGCTTGCTCGCGAATTCGTCGGGCGTACACGCGACATACCAGGCGTTTTTCAGGAACATGCGTCTCCTCCAGGGCGTGCTTGCACGCCATGTTCGTCTTCGGAAAAGCGGCGCGTCGCGCGCCGCACGAGAAAATGCCGCGCGCCGCTCAGCCGGCGTCGCGACGGATCAGGTTGCCGCCCGCGAGCTTCGTCATCGCCCGCTGGTTGTCGAGCACGCGCCGCAGGTTGTCGTGCGCGATCTGCGCGTGCTCGCGCATCAGCGCTTCGGCCCGCGCGCCCTGGCGGCGCGCGATCGCATCGAGCACGGCGCGATGCTGCGCCTGCGCAACGACGAGCGTTTCGCGTGCACGCGGATCGAGCGACTGCACGACGACGAACGCGCTCGCCGACGCGAACGGCAGCGTCGCGACCTTGTCGATCTGCCGCGCGACGACGTCGCTGCCCGCCGCGCCGGCGAGCAGGCGGTGAAAGCGCGCGTTGGCGTCGACGTAGCGCGAGAAGGTTTCGTCGGTCAGCGGGCCGGCCAGCAGTCCGTCGATTTCGTCCGCACACGCATGCAGGCTGCGCAACGTCGACGCCGGCACGCCGCGCTCGGCCGCGAAACGCGCGGCGAGCCCTTCGAGCGTGCCGCGCAGCTCGATCGCGTCGCCGATCTCGCGCGCGGAAAACGCGCGCACCGCAAAGCCGCCGGTCGCGATCGGCTCGATCAGCCCTTCTTCCTGCAGCCGGATCAGTGCCGCGCGCACCGGCGTGCGCGACACGCCGAGCCGCTCGACGACCCACAGCTCGGAGATGCGCTCGCCGGGGCCGAGTTCGCCGCCGACGATGAGCTCGCGCAGCCCGAGCAGCGCGCGGACGGTCTGGGACGGGGACGCGGCAGGGCGCGTGTCGGAAGCGGGCGTGTCGACGGTCGTCATCGGTGGCGGAAAACGTGCGCGCCGCGAGCGATCGCGGCACGATGGGTTATCAGGTTGCTTGATAAAACTGTATACATCGACGAGACGAAATCAAGTGGAATCGCTCGATTTCACGGGTAAACCACGAATGAATGCCGCCGATCGACCGCGCGCTGTATACAGTGTCGCGCACGGCATGCCGGTGCCGGACGCGCGGCGACGCAACGTCCGGCACGACCGCTGTCGGCACGCGCAACGCGTGAGGTAAGATGGCCCGCGATATCGATTCCGACACGTTCATGAGTTCGACTCCCGTCAAACCGGCCGGCGCGAAACGCGCCGCCCGCGTCACCGAAGCCCGGCCGCGCGTGCGCACGCAGCAGCGGCTGACCTACCTGATCGGCAATCTCGACCGCCTGCTGCGGCGTCAGATGAGCGACGCGCTCGCGCCGCTCGGCGTGACGCTCGCGCAGTACACGGCGCTGTCGGTGCTCGAGGCGCGCGGTGCGCTATCGAACGCGCAGCTCGCGGTGCGCTCGTTCATCACGCCGCAATCGGCGAACGAGGTGATGAGCGCGATGGCCGCGCGCGGCTTCGTCACGCGCGAGGCCGACCCGAGCCACGGCCGCGTGATCCTGCTGCGCCTGACCGACGAAGGCTCGGCGATCCTGCGCGAATGCGAACAGGTGCTGCGCCCGCTCGAGCGCCGCATGCTCGGCGACGACCTGACTGCCGACGACGTCGCGCAGGTCCAGCGCACGCTCGAGCTGTTCGTGCGCAATCTGCGCGACTAAGCGCGACCGTTTCGTCGGCTTCTTCACGGCCCGCTCGGCCGGTTTCCGCGCGCGTTGCGGGTTAACACCGGCCCGTTTCGCACTTGAAATATCAGGTTACCTGTTATTAAATCGTCGCGTCCTTCGATGGAACGACGGTCCGCACGTCAGCACGCCGCGCGGATTTTATTTCGGACATAGAATCAGGCAGCCTGATAAAGCCGATCGTGATCCGGTTACGACAAAGCCCTCGCGCAGATGCGGTCGCATCGCGTGCGGGTCCAGGTTTGGAGACGACATGGACACTTCCGTTGCCGAGAGGCCGGCCGTCGCGACGACGCTCGGTCTGTGTTTCGCGATCGCGCTGCTCGAGGGGCTCGACTTGCAGTCGGTCGGCGTCGCCGCGCCGCGCATGGCGCATGAATTCGGGCTGACCGTTTCGCAGATGGGCATTGCATTCAGCGCGGGCACGTTCGGGCTGCTGCCGGGCGCGATGCTCGGCGGCTGGCTCGCGGACCGGATCGGCCGCAAACACGTGTTGATTGCGTCGGTATGCCTGTTCGGGCTGCTGTCGATCGCGACCGCGCAGGTATCGAGCTTCGCGATGCTCGTCGCCGTGCGTGCGCTCACGGGGCTCGGGCTCGGCGGCGCGATGCCGAACCTGATCGCGCTGTCGTCGGAGGCCGTCGGCGCGCGCTCGCGCAGCAGCGCGGTCGCCGTCATGTACTGCGGGATTCCGTTCGGCGGCGTGATCGCGTCGCTGATCGGCGTGCTGCTCGCGGGCGACACCGAGTGGCGTCACATCTTCTACGTCGGCGGCGTCGGGCCGCTGCTGCTTGCGCCGCTGTTGATCGCGCTGCTGCCCGAGTCGCGCGCGTTTCTCGACGTCAGCGCGTCGGGCGCCGCGCGCGCGGGCGTGCGCGACACGCTGTTCGGCGGCGGCCGCACCGGCTCGACGCTCGCGCTGTGGATCAGCTACTTCTGCACGCTGATCGTGCTGTATTTCCTGCTGAACTGGCTGCCGTCGCTGATGGCCGCGAAAGGGCTCGCGCGCGGGCAGGCCGGCATCGTGCAGATCTTCTTCAACATCGGCAGCGGCCTCGGCGTGCTCGGCATCGGCATGTCGATGGACCGGATGCGGCCCGCGCGCGTCGTCGGCGGCATGTATGCGGGGATCGTGCTGTCGCTTGCCGCGCTCGCGATCGCGCCGGGGCTCATGTGGCTGTCCGTCGCCGCGTTCGCGGCCGGGATGTTCGTCGTCGGCGGCCAGTCGGTGCTGTATGCGCTCGCCGCGATCTACTACCCGACCGCGATGCGCGGCACCGGCGTGGGCTCCGCGGTGGCCGTCGGGCGGCTCGGCTCGGTCGTCGGGCCGCTCGCCGCCGCCGAACTGCTCGCGATGGGCCGCAGCGCGTCGGTCGTGATCGGCGCGAGCATCCCCGTCACGCTCGTTGCCGCGATCGCCGCGCTGCTGCTGATCCGCCGGCCGCACGCGCAGGACTGAGTTCCTTCTTTCAACCCGACGCGCCGTCAGAGCGCGACATCGACGCAGGTCTGGAGACACTCATCATGAAGCACACCAAAGCCTTGCTGGCGGCCGGCGCATGCGCGCTCGCCGCGACCGGCGCGCAGGCGCAATCGAGCGTGACGCTGTACGGAATCGTCGACACGGGCGTCGAATTCGTCACGCACGCGAACGCGGCCGGCGATCACGTCGTGCGGATGCCCGCGGTGACGGGCGAGATGCCGTCGCGCTGGGGCATTCGCGGCAACGAGGATCTCGGCGGCGGCTATCAGGCGGTGTTCGTGCTCGAAAGCGGCTTCAACGTGCGCGGCGGCGATCTCGGGCAGGGCGGCCGGTTGTTCGGCCGGCAGGCGTTCGTCGGCCTGAAGGGCGGCTTCGGCACGCTCGCGTTCGGCCGCCAGTACACGATGACGTATCTCGCGCTGCAAGGTGCCGACATCATCGGCCCCGACATCTACGGCCTCGGCTCGCTCGACGCGTATGTGCCGAACGGCCGCGCCGACAACGCGGTCACCTACATCGGCACCTATCGCGGCGTGACGCTCGGCGCCGCGTATTCGTTCGGCCGCGACGGCGCGGGCACCGGCAATTCGCCGGGGCAGGGCACGTGCGCGGGACAGGTGCCGGGCCATGCGGTCGAATGCCGGAACTGGTCGGCGATGCTGAAGTACGACAGCGCGTATTTCGGTGCGGCGGCCTCGTACGAAGAGCAGCGCGGCGGGACGGGTGCGGCCGCGAACTTCTTCGACGGCGTTGCGCCGGTCGCCTTCACGAGCAGCGCGGGCAAGGACGCGCGCGTGCATCTGAGCGCGTATGCGCAAGCCGGCGGCGCACGCGTCGGCGCGGGCTGGATCGGGCGCCGCGTGTCGACCGGTTCGCCGGCCGCGGCCGGTGCACATTCCGATCTGTTCTTCGTCGGTGCGTCGTACACGGTGAAGCCTTATCTGATCGTCGACGGCGAAGGCTACCGGATCGTCAACAGCGCGCACGACACGCGCGCGACGATGGCGACGCTGCGCACGACGTATCTGCTGACGAAGCGCACGTCCGTCTATGCGCAGACGTCGTATCTGTGGAACAGCGCGCATGCGCGCTACGCGGTCAGCGGCGGCGGCCCCGGCACGACACCGGGCGAAGGGATGGGGCAGCTCGGCGCGATGGTCGGCGTCAAGCATCTGTTCTGATTCGACGAGCGCGCGAGGACACCATGATGAACCGCAAACTGCTGTGCGCGGCGCCGCTGTCGGCCGCACTGCTCGCCGCGTGCGGCGGCGACGATTCGGTGACGTCCGCACCGACGCATCTGAGCGCCGCGACGCCGGCCGCGATGACGCAGACCTGCGACGCGCTCGCCGCGAAGCTCGCGTACGCGAACACGTCGTTCACGTCGGTGACGACCGCCGCGGCCGGCGCGCTGACCGTCGCCGGCAGGCCGGTTCCCGAGCATTGCGTGATCGCCGGCAAGATGAACGAGCGCGTGAGCGCGGTCGACGGCAACACCTATGCGATCGGCTTCGAGATGCGCCTGCCGAAGGCCTGGAACGGCCGTTTCTTCTATCAGGCGAACGGCGGACTCGACGGCAACGTCGTGACCGCGACCGGCGAAATCGGCGGCGGCGGCCCGCTGACCGATGCGCTCGCGATGGGCTTCGCGGTGATCAGCTCGGATTCCGGGCACAGCGCCGCGCAGAATCCGCTGTTCGGCGTCGATCCGCAGGCGCGCATCGATTACGGCTACGGCGCCGTCGATGCGCTGACGCCGATGGCGAAGCAGGTGATCCGCATCGCATACGGGAAGGCGCCGGACCGCAGCTATTTCGGCGGCTGTTCGAACGGCGGCCGTCACGCGATGGTCACGGCCGTGCGCAACGCAGCCGACTACGACGGGATCGTCGCCGGCGATCCCGGCTTCCATCTGCCGAAGGCGGCGATCGGCGAGATGTACGGCGCGCAGCAGTTCGCGAAGATCGCGTCGGCGACGGGCGCGAACGGGCTGCCGGACATCCGCAGCGGATTCAACGATGCGGAGCGCCGCTTCGTCGGCGCGGCGATTCTCGCCAAATGCGACGCGCTCGACGGCGCGGCCGACGGGATCGTGCAGGACGTCGCCGCATGCCAGGCGCACTTCAGCCTCGACGCCGACATACCGGACTGCGCGAACGGCACGCGCACCGGTGCGTGTCTGACGCCGGCACAAAAGACCGCGCTCGCGAACGTGTTCGCCGGTGCGCGCAACAGCGCGGGCGCCGCGCTCTACGCGAGCTTTCCGTACGATCCGGGCGTGGCCGGCAGCGGCTGGGCCGCGTGGAAGCAGTCGAACTCGATCGCGCTCGATCCGGCCGCGATGGCGTTCACGTTCATGACGCCGCCGAAGCCCGCGTCGACGCTCGCCAACCTGGCCGGTTTCGCGCTCGGCTTCGACATGGACAACGATGCGCCGGCGATTTTCGCGACGAGCGGCGCGTACACGCAATCGGCGTGGTCGTTCATGACGCCGCCCGACGAAACGAACCTCGGCGCGCTGAAGCAGCGCGGTGCGAAGCTGCTCGTGTATCACGGCACCGGCGATCCGGTGTTCTCGTTCAACGACACGCGCGACTGGTATGCGCGCCTCGCGCAGGCGAACGGCGGCGATGCGTCGGATTTCGCGCGCTTCTATCCGGTGCCGGCGATGAACCATTGCTCGGGCGGGCCGGCGACCGACCAGTTCGACATGCTGACGCCGCTCGTCGCGTGGGTCGAGCAGGGGCAGGCGCCCGGTGCGATCGTCGCGGCCGCGCGCGATGCGGCGAATCCGGTGCCGAATGCGGAGGTGCCCGCGTCGTGGGGCACGGGGCGTACGCGGCCGCTGTGTCCGTATCCGCAGGTTGCTCGCTATAACGGCTCGGGCGATCTGAATTCGGCGGCGAGCTTCAGTTGCCGCTGAGCGCGCGAGCGGTGGGCGCGCGGCGGTCCGGCTGTCCGGCGGTCGCGCGATCCGGCGACCGGCGACCGGCGACGGACCGGCCGCGCGTGTCGCCGCGCGGTTCAAGCGCTCAGGTCAGCTCGCTCAGGCACGCGTCGAACTCGGCGACGAGCCGGTCGACGTCGTCGGCCGTCGTCTGCGGGCACACGAGCATCATGTTGTGGAACGGCGTGATCAGCACGCCGCGGTTCAACAGGTAGAGATGCACGATGTGCTCGAGCTCGCTGTCGAGCTGCGCGCCGGCGAGCGTGCCGTTGCGCGGCGGTGTCGGTGCGAACTGAAACTCGGTGCGCGCGCCGATGCGTGTCACGCACCACGGCAGCGCGTGTTTCGCGATCGTCTGCTCGAGCGCGGCCGCGAGGCGCGCGGCGAGTTCGAACATGTGGGCATACGCGGCGTCGGTCGCGACCTCGGCGAGCGTCGCGCGCATCGCGTGCATCGCGAGCATGTTCGCCGTCAGCGTCGTGCCTATGCCCGAATGGCCGGGCGGCGCGTTCAGCTTCGCCTGCTTCGCGCGTTCGGCGAATTCGGCGCTGAATCCGTACACCGCGCACGGCACGCCGCCCGCGATCGGCTTGCCGACCACGAGCACGTCCGGCTCGAGATCGTGCGCGACCGCGTAGCCGCCGGGGCCGCTGCTGATCGTGTGCGTTTCGTCGATCACGAGCAGCGTGCCGTGGCGGCGCGTGAGCGCGCGCGCCTCGCGCCAGAAGCCGGGCTCGGGCAGCACCATCCCGATGTTCGTCATCGCGGGTTCCGCGATCACGCACGCGACGTCGTCGTGCTTCAGCGCCGCTTCGAGCGCGTCCAGATCGTTGAATTCGACGACACGCGTGTTCGCGAGCAGGTCGTACGATTGCCCGAGCAGGCTGTCGCGCTGCACCGGGCGGCCGTCGACGAGATCGACGAAGACGTCGTCGACGGTGCCGTGATAGCAGCCGTTGAACACGACGATCGTGTTGCGGCCCGTCGCGGCGCGCGCCCAACGCAGCACGAAGCGGTTCGCATCGCTCGCGCTCAGCGCGAACTGCCAGAACGGCAGGCGGAAGCGGCGCGCGAGCTCGCGCGACACCCACGCGGCGTCCTCGCTCGGCAGCATCGTCGTGTAGCCGCGCGTCGCCTGCTCGGCGAGCGCGCGGGCGACCGGCTCGGGCGCATGGCCGAACATCGCGCCCGTATCGCCGAGACAGAAGTCGACGTAGCGGTGCCCGTCGACGTCGGTAAACCTCGCGCCGCGCGCCTCCTTCACGTACAGCGAAAACGGCGTCGACCAATCCTGCATCCAGTGCAACGGCACGCCGAAGAGCAGATGCTCCGCCGCTTCCGCGGATAGCGCGCGGGAAATCGGCATGGCTTCGGTGAACGCGCGGCGCTCGCGGTCGAACAGCGCGCGGGCGCGGGTGAGGTCGACTCCGTGGCGGGAAGACAAGTGCGGCTCCTGGTTGTGAAGGAGCAGACACGATAGCGCGCGCGGCGGGCCGCTGAACAGGGGCGGAATCACGGGGGGCGGACACGAAGCGCCACGCGCGGCAGGCGATGGTTTGTGCGCATAAACATACGACAACGTATGTCGACACAGCGGAAGTCGCCGATGTGAGTGGGCGCACACGTCAGACAGAAGCCCCAGTACAAGCAGGGTAAACGACAAATACATCGAACGCGCGATTCGCGACTAGACTGCTCCAAGTAGTACGATGACATATGAATAATCGGCGTGCCGCCCGGCGCGGCGCCCGCCCTCTATCGATTTGAAGGAGTGTCCATGGCCGCTGCCCGCCACCGTTCGTCTTCGTCCGTTCGTTCGCGCTCGCCGAAGCGGCTGTCGCGCCGCGCCTTCCTCGGCTGGACCGGTGCATTGGCCGGGGGCACGGTGCTCGGCGGCCCGCTCGCGGCCACGCGCGCCTGGGCGGGCAACCTGCCCGCGTCGTCCGCGGTCGACCTGATCTGGGGCGAGCACGGCGCGGCCGCGCGGATCGCCGCGTCGCTCGCGCACGTGTCGCGGCTTGCGTTCCGCGCGCGCGACTTCGACGTCACGCATTACGGCGCGCGTCCGTGCACGACGGTCCCGCAAACGTCGCCGTACACGAACGCCGCGAAATCGCCGGTGAGCCCCGGTGCCGACCGGACGACGGCGCCCGGCGCGTTCGACTCGCGTCCGGCGTTTCTCGCCGCGATCGACGCGTGCGTGCGCGAAGGCGGCGGCCGCGTCGTCGTGCCGCCCGGCAACTGGTATTGCGCGGGCCCGATCGTGCTGCAGAGCAACGTGAACTTCCATCTGAGCGCGAACTGCACGATCTATTTCAGCCCGAACCCGGCCGACTACGCGAAGGACGGCCCCGTCGACTGCGGCGCGAACGGCCGGCTGTACTACAGCCGCTGGCAGGCTAACGACTGCCTGAACTACGGCGCGCCCGTGTACGCGCGCAACGCGGTGAACATCGCGCTGACCGGCGAAGGGCCGACGTCGGTGCTGAACGGGCAGGCCATGACGCCGTTTGCCGGCAGCGGCAACGGCAGCGTGTGCTGGTGGACGTACAAGGGCTCCTCGGGCGCGTATGGCGCGGCGGCGTCGGTGCCGAGCCAGGCGTATGCGAATCCGAACAACGTCGATCTGCGCATCGTCGCGCCCGGCATCCCCGATGCGCTGTACGCGATGCTGACGTCGCCCGTCACGCCGTGGCAGCAGGACCAGAACTATCTGCCCGCGCTCTCGGAAGCCGGCGTGCCGGTCGACAAGCGCATCTTCGGGCTCGGTCATTATCTGCGGCCGTGCATGGTCGAATTCATCGGCTGCACGAACGTGCTGATGGAGAACTACCAGACGCAGAACACGCCGTTCTGGCAGCACCATCCGACCGCGTGCCGCAACGTCGTGATCCGCGGCGTGACGACCAACAGCATCGGCCCGAACAACGACGGCTTCGATCCCGACGCATGCACCGACGTGCTCTGCGAGGACTGCACGTTCAACACCGGCGACGACTGCATCGCGATCAAGTCCGGCAAGAACCGCGACACCGAGTACGGGCCGGCGAAGCGGCATCTGGTGCGCAACTGCACGATGAACAGCGGCCACGGCGGGATCACGCTCGGCAGCGAGATGGGCGGCGGCGTCGAGCAGATCTACGCGACGAACCTGTCGATGCTGAACGCGAACTGGCAGACGAATCCGCTGAACATCGCGATTCGCGTGAAGACGAACATGAATCGCGGCGGCTACGTGAAGGACTTTCACGTGAAGGGCGTGTCGCTGCCGAACGGCGTCACGCTGAAGGGCGGCGGCTACGGCAGCGCGCTGCTCGCGGGCAGCCCGATCAATGCGAGCGTGCCGCTCGGCGTCGTGACGCCGGCCGCCGGCAATCCGTCGGCCGCGCAAGGCGGGATCGTCACGTTCGACTGCGACTATCAACCGGCGAACGACGCGGTGCGCACGCGGGCGCCGGTCGTGCAGAACGTGACGATCGCCGACGTGACCGCGCGCAACGTGACGCTGAACGGCGTGACCGCATCGTGCTTTCAGGCGATCGTCGCGCAGGGGCCGGTCGCGTTCGACTACAACGGCGCGCCGCCCGCCCCGACCGTGCAGCCGATCGCCGGCGTAACGATCAGCAACTGCGATTTCGGCACGCCGGTCGCATCGGGCACGCCGACCGTCACGTCGCCGGGCCCGATCTATGCGTTCAACGTGAACGGGATGACGCTGCGCAACGTCGTGATTGCCGGGCAGACGGTCAACACGACGATTACCGATTCGCGTTGATCGTGGCAGCAAGAAGCGGCGCGCGCGATCTCGCGCTGCGCGCCGCTTGGCCGATCATGCGAGCCGCTTCACCATGTGGTGCTCGTCGTAGAACCGACCGTCGACGCACAGCGAGCGCGGCTCGGTGCCGAACCGCTCGAAACCGAGCGACGCATAGAGCCGTTCCGCGGTCGCGTTGAATTCATTCACGCACAGCATCAGTTGCGCGCACTGCCACGCGTGTTCGGCATGCGCGATCGCGTGTTCGAGCAACGACTGCGCGATGCCGCGGCCGCGATACGCGGCGTCGACATACACGCCCCAGATCGTCGCCTTGTGCGCGACCTTCGCGTACGCGTCGCGTCGCACGCCCGTGCTGCCGATCAGCGTCTCGCCGTCGAACGCGCCGAACACGGCTTGCGTGTGCGTCGGCGTGATCTGCGCCGCGAAGGTTTCGACCGGCACGGCCGCGACTTCGTCTTCGGTCGGCAGGAAGGATGTCGGCGACGTGCGGATCGCGGCAAGGCGCAGCGACTGGAACGGGGCCGCGTCGGCGGCGTCGAGCAGGCGGATCGTGATCATCGGTCGGTATGCGCGCAAGCGCTTCGAATGTCGGGAGGCGCTGCCCGATAGGCGGCAGCGAACGTCGATGCTAAGCGAAAACGCACGCGCATGCTGAGACGTTGCGCGATCTGGATGCAGCTTGACGATGGAGACGGTGCGGGAGGGCGGTTCGTACGCCGGCGCGGCGCGCGCCATGGTTCGGCGATGCGTGGCGTGAACGATGCCGATGTGAAAGGCTGCTTATGCGTGTTGCGTGCTGCATGTCGCTCGCCTCGACGGCGACCGGTGCCCACGAAGCGCGCAAGCGACCGTGCCGGGTTGCGGCACGTCCGTGAAGAATCGTCGTTGCGCGCGCAACCGATCGGCAAACCGGTCGCGCGCGGACCGGACATCAGTAGCGCGACAGCTGGCTGCCGTTGATCTGTACGCGATCGCCGGGGCGCAGGTCGCCCGGCGACTGTACGTCGAACGAGCGCATCGAACCGTCGCTGACCTGCACGTCGATCCGATAGCCGCTCGGCGCCTGCTGCGCGCCCATCTGCTGACCGATCTGATTGCCCGCAACGGCGCCGCCGAGCGCGCCGATCACGGTGGCCGCATCGCGGCCGTGACCGCGGCCGATCTGATTGCCGAGCACGCCGCCGATCAGTGCGCCGACCACGGTGCCCGCGACGCCGGACGGGCCGACCGCGCTGTTGATCGGACGGATGTTCGCAACGGTCCCGTACTGGGTGCCGTAGGCGTTCTGGTACTGGCCGCCATACTGGTTCCCATACTGATTCCCGTACTGATTGCCGTACGGCTGCGACCCGTACTGCTGCTGCGAGTCGTACGGCTGGTTCGGATACGCGGGCTGCACGTAGCCCGGTTGCGTGTAAGCGGGCTGCGCATAGCCGGGCGTCGCATATTGCTGCTGCGGGTAGCCGGGCTGCGCGCCGTACGGACCGTAGCCGGGCGCGACGCACGCGGTCAGCGGAAGCGCCGCGACGGCGACGAGCGACGCAAACAGGACGGTCTTCTTGGAAGGCAGGCGCATCATGGGGTTTCCTGAATCGGCACGTGTTCGCCGACGGATTCCGGGACGGAGGCGAACTGGGCGTGAGTATAAGGAATGGCCCGATGCGCGTCCGGTGCGGCCGGGTAACAACGTGTAAAGTCTGTTGCGGCGTCGCTCCACGCGCGGGCTGCGGGCCGCGCCGGCCGTATGCGCGGCCCTCGCGCATGCATCGCGAAATCGAATGCGCGGCATCGTGACATTTAATTGGCCTCGCGCCGCGCGGTCCGCTATCGTGGCCGCACCCCATCCACGGTCGCGCCGCACCGTCCGACGTTTGCCGTTCGCCCCGGCGTCGCGCCGCGACCTTCGCCCTATCACGAACGATGACCGACCGCCTCTTCACCCATGCCGTCGACGCCGACGGCCAGCCCCTCGAACTGCTCGTGCGCGACGGCCGTTTTGCTGCGATCGGCCGCGACTGCGGCGCCGCGCCCGGCACGGAAACGATCGATCTCGACGGCCGCGTCGTATTGCCCGGCTTCGTCGACGGCCACATTCATCTGGACAAAAGCTTCGTCGGCGACCGCTGGGTGCCGCACGAACCGGTCGACTCGCTGCGCGAGCGGCTCGCGGTCGAGAAGCGTCAGCTCGCGGCCGCGCCGCCGATCGCCGAGCGCGCGCATGCGCTGATCGCGCAGGCCGCCGCATTCGGCACGGTCGCGATGCGCAGCCATGTCGACGTCGACGCGACGACGGGCCTCGCGAACCTGCACGCGGTGATGGCCGCGCGCGAACGGTGGCGCGGCATCGTCGACATCGAGCTCGTCGCGTTTCCGCAGGCCGGCGTCGTGTCGTGCGCGGGCACGGCGGAGATGCTCGACGCGGCCGTGCGCGAAGGCGCGGACGTCGTCGGCGGCATCGATCCGACGACGCTCGACGGCGATGCGGACGGCCAGCTCGACATCGTGTTCCGCATCGCCGAGAAGCGCGGCGTGAAGATCGACATTCATCTGCACGAGCCGGGCGACACCGGTATCGCACAACTGTTGCGGATCGCGGCGCGCACGCGTGCGGCGGGCCTCGGCGGGCGCGTGAACGTGAGCCACGCGTATGCGCTCGGCCAGGTCGGCGCCGACGTCGTCGCGCGCACCGCGGCCGCGCTGGCCGACGCCGGCGTGTCGATCATGACGAACGCGCCGGGCGACTGCGCGTTTCCGCCGGTGCTGGCGTTGCGCGACGCGGGCGTGCACGTGTTCGCCGGCAACGACAACATTCGCGACGCGTGGTGGCCGTACGGCAACGGCGACATGCTGCAGCGCGCGATGCTGATCGGCTATCGGTCGGGCTTCTACACCGACGACGCGCTGCGCGTCGCGCTCGACATGGCGACGCACGCGGGCGCACGCGCCATTGGCCGAGCACGCTACGGGCTCGCGGTCGGCTGCGACGCGACCTTCGTCGCGGTGCGCGCGCCGAACGCGGCGGCCGCCGTCGCCGGCGTGCCCGCCGAGCGCTGGGTCGTGCGTCGCGGCGAAAGCGACCGCGGCGCGCCGTACGCGCCCGCGCTCGATTTCGCGCGATGATGATGCGGACCGGGCGCCCATCGCGCGCCGTCAGCTTGCATTGCGCCCGCTCGCACGGCGCTCGACTTCACACTGACCGCACGAGATCGACATGACCTTCTTGCTGATCCGCAATGTCCGCACGGGCGCCGACGACGCGCTCGACATCCTCATCGAAGGCGACCGCGTCGTGCGCACGGGTCCGTCGCTCGATGCGCCGCCCGGCTGCGCGATCGAGGAGGGCGCCGGCGCGATCGCGCTGCCGGGCCTCGTCGAAGGCCACACGCATCTCGACAAGACGCATTGGGGCATGCCGTGGTATCGCAACGCGGTCGGTCCGCGCCTCGTCGATCGCATCGAGAACGAGCGGCACTATCGCGCGACGAGCGGTCACGATGCCGGCGCGGCATCGCTCGCGCTCGCGCGTGCGTTTCTCGCGGCCGGCACGACGCGGATTCGCACGCACGTCGACGTCGATACCGACGCGGGGCTGCGTCATCTGCATCGCGTGCTCGATACGCGCGAGACGTTGCGCGGCCAGGTCGAGATCCAGATCGTCGCGTTTCCGCAGTCGGGCGTGCTGAAGCGGCCCGGTACCGACGCGCTGCTCGCCGACGCGCTCGCGGCGGGCGCCGATCTGCTCGGCGGCCTCGATCCGTGCGCAATCGAAGGCGACCCGGTGAAAGCGGTCGACGTGCTGTTCGCGATCGCGGAACGCTACGGCCGCGGCCTCGACATTCACCTGCACGAGCGCGGCTCGATGGGCGCGTATTCGCTCGACCTGATCCTGCAGCGCACGGCCGCGCTCGGCATGCAGCGCAAGGTGACGATCAGCCACGCGTTCTGTCTCGGCGACCTCGCGGAACGCGAGCGCGACGCGCTGCTCGCGCGGATGGCCGAGCTCGGCGTCGCCGTCGTCACGACGGCGCCGGCCGCGGTGCCGGTGCCGTCGGTCCTCGCGTGCCGCGCGGCCGGCGTGACCGTCATCGGCGGCAACGACGGCGTGCGCGACACGTGGACGCCGTACGGATCGCCCGACATGCTCGAGCGCGCGATGCTGATCGCGATGCGCAACGACTTCCGCCGCGACGACGCGCTCGAAGTCGCGCTCGAATGCGTGACGCACGGTGCCGCACGCGGCTGCGGCTTCGACGCTTACGGGCTGCAGCCCGGCGCGCGCGCCGACGTCGTGCTCGTCGATGCAATGACGCTCGCGGAGGCCGTGGTCGCACGGCCGGTGCGGCGGCTCGTCGTGTCGTCGGGGAAGATCGTCGCGCGAAACGGCGCGCTGGTCTGACCTGCGCACGGCGGTGCGCGGCGGCGCGTGCGTGGCCGCACACCGCCTCGCATGCCGCTTTGCGGCACGCGGCTTACTGCTCGTGTTCGAGCATGTCCGCGAGCGTCTTCGTCAGCTCGCGCACCATCGGATCGGCGGTCGGCCGATGCAGGATCGCGACGTCCATGTTCTCGATCGGCGCGAAGCCTTGCGTCGCGGTCAGCACGATGTGCTCGGCCGTCACCGCGCGCGCGGGCAGCACGCTGATCCCGAGCCCGTCGGCGACGGCCGCCTGAATGCCGCTCAGGCTCGACGTCGTGAACGCGATGCGCCAGCGGCGGCCGCGTGCCTCGATCGCCTGGATCATGTCGTCGCGATAGAGCCCGCGCGGCGGAAACGCGACGATCGGCAGCGGGTCGAGATCGATCGACGGATGCTTCGCGCTGTCGATCCAGCGCAGTTTCTCGGGCCAGCGCGCGACCGCTTCGCGGCTGTCGCGCCGCTGCTTGATCAGCACGAGATCGAGTTCGCCGCGATCGTACGCGGCGCTGACGTCGCGGCTCAGCCCGCACGTCACTTCGAGTTTCACTTGCGGATGGGCGCGCTTGAACGCGGCGAGCGCGTGCGTCGTGCGGCCCGCCGCGAAATCGTCCGGCACGCCGAGCCGGATGGTGAGCGCCACCGTCGCACCGGCCAGCACTTCGAGCATCTCGTCGTTCAGCGCGAGCATCCGCCGCGCATAGCTGAGCACGGTCACGCCCGCATCGGTCGGCCGCACGTCGCGCGTGCCGCGATCGAGCAGGCGATGCCCCGCGATTTCCTCGAGTCGCCGCACCTTCTGGCTCACCGTCGACTGCGTCGAGTGCAGCCGCGCGGACGCGGCCGTAAAGCTGCCGCAATCGGCGACCATCACGAGCGCGCGAAGCAGGTCGAGGTCGAACAAAGGTCTATTCATTTCTGCACTTCTGATGGGGCGAGCATTGCGTTTCCGAATGCGGGGGACGACTTTTAACATGCGCCGCCACGCCCGGCAATCGCGGTTTCGCCGGAGCGGGCGCGATTGCTCGCGGGCGGTATAGACATCTGTCGCAAGCCGGCAGCCGAAAAAAACCGACGAGGGCGCTGTCGAACAGCGGGCAGGGTAAACATGGAAAGTTCGACTAAGTCCCACCTAAGTTCGGATAACAAACCCCAATCGATCCGACTTCCCGCACGCGACCGAACGCTCGTCGCATAGAGCCGCGTGCAGGCGTGTCGCTCCCGTCTTGCGCACCGAAAATCGGCGGTCTAGACTGCGCCGCACGTCATCGAAGTCCCTGTTTCGCGCACCGCGCCGGCATCCGGCGCGGCGTATCCACCGGACGTCGCGCGCCTGCGCGCCGCGTCGAGACCCAAAGGATCTGCCATGCACCGGATTGCCAAGCTTCTCGCCACCGCACTCGCCTGCGCGCCGCTCGTGTCGTTCGCGCAGGACACGTCGACGATCCGCTGGGGCATCGACCCGACGTATCCGCCGTTCGAGGCGAAACAGCCGGACGGCTCGCTGACCGGCTTCGACATCGACCTGCGCGACGCGATCTGCGCGCAGCTGCATGCGAAATGCGTATGGGTCGAGCAGAACTTCGACGGGATGATTCCGGCGCTGCGCGCGCGCAAGTTCGACGTGATCATGTCGGCGATGACGGCAACCGACGAACGGCTGAAGCAGATCGACTTCTCGAACAAGCTCTACGCGTCGCCGGCCGCGCTCGTCGCGCCGGCCGGCTCGAAGCTGCAGTCGACGGCTGCGTCGCTCGCGGGCAAGCGCGTCGGGATCATCCAGGGCACGACGCAGGACATGTACGCGAAGGCCGAATGGGCGCCGAAGGGCGTGACGATCGTCACGTACCAGAACCAGGACCAGGTGTATCAGGATCTCGTGAACGGTCGCCTCGACGCGACGTTCCAGGACAAGACGCAGGCCGGCTATTCGTTTCTGAAGACCGAGCGCGGCAAGCACTTCGCGTTCGCCGGCGACGACATCACCGACTCGCGGATCACGGGCTTCGGCGTCGCGATGGGGCTGCGCAAGGGCGATGCGGCGCTCAAGTCGCGGCTGAACGACGCGATCGCGGCGATTCGCGCGAACGGCACCTACCAGAAGATCGCCGCGAAATACTTCGACTTCGACATCTACGGCGCAAAGCAGTAAGCGGCGCGCATTCAACCGACTGCAGGCAGATCATGACGACGAGCATCTCCGAGCGTGTCGCGCAAGCCGTGACGCCCGACCTGATCGAAGCGTTCCGCACCGATGGCGCGGTATGCATCCGCGGCATCTTTTCGCCGGACGAAGTGGCCGCGCTGCGCGCCGGCATCGACGAGAACCTCGCGCATCCGAGCGCACGCGCGAAGGTCGCGAGCCGCCCCGACGATCCGGGTTGGTTCTTCGAGGATTTCTGCAACTGGCAGCACAACGACGCGTATCGGCAGTTCATCGTGCGTTCGCCGGCGCCGTCCGTCGCGGCCGCGCTGATGGGCACCGCGACCGTGCGGCTGCATCACGACCATCTGCTCGTGAAGGAGCCCGGCACGCGACAGCGCACGCCGTGGCATCAGGATCAGCCGTACTACAACATCGAAGGCGACGACAACGTCAGCATGTGGATTCCCGTCGATCCGGTGCCGCTCGAGTCGACCCTCGAATTCGTCGCGGGCTCGCATCGCGGGCCGTGGCTGATGCCGCGCACGTTCATGGACAAGGAAGCGAAGTGGTTTCCGGAAGGCAGTCTCGCGGACTTGCCGGACATCGAAGCCGATCGCGCCGCGTTTCCGATCCGCCGCTGGGCGCTCGAGCCCGGTGACATGGTCTGCTTCCGGATGCTGACGCTGCATGCGTCGGGCGGCACGCGCAACCGGCGGCGCGCGTTCTCGATCCGCTTCGTCGGCGACGACATCCGTCACGCGCCGCGTCGCTGGAAGACCTCGCCGGACTTCCCCGGTCTCGCCGACGAACTGCCGGACGGCGCGCCGCTCGCGCATCCGCTGTTTCCGATCGTGTGGTCGCGCGAGGCGGGACAGGCGAGCGCGATCTGAACGCGAACGCGCGCGCGCACGCGATGCGTGCGGCACCCACGCGGCCGCGTGCGCTCAGGTCTGGCGGCGCCCCGCGCCGGGCTTGAAGCGCGAACCGAGCCGATAGCGGTTGCCCGGATGCAGGAAGTGCACGAACGTGACGGGCACGCCCTTCGTCCACGTACGGCGCGTGAGCGTCAGGCACGGTTCGTCCGCGCGCATGTCGAGCAGCCGCGCCTGCTCGGCCGTCGGCAGCGACGCGTCGACGACGTGCTCGATCTCGAGCTCGTCGTGCGACACGTTGTTGTACAGATACTCGGACGGCGGTTCCTGGCTGAAGTCCTGATCGATGAATGCGGGCGCGGCGGCGGGGTTCACGTAGCGATCCTCGAGCTGGATCGGGCGGCCGTTTTCCTCGTGCACGCACACCACATGAAACACCGGCGTATTGACCGGCAGCCCGAACGCCGCGGCGACGTCGAACGACGCCGGCTCGCGCGACTGGCTCAGCACGCGGCATCGGTACGCGTGCCCGCGCGCGCGGATCTCGTCGCGGATATGCGCGATCATCAGCAGGTTCGACTGCGGCTTCGATTCGGCGACGAACGTGCCGACGCCCGCGATCCGCTTCAGCACGCCTTCCTCGGTCAGTTCGCGCAGCGCGCGGTTGACCGTCATGCGCGCGACGCCGAACTGCGCGGCGAGATCGAGTTCGGACGGAATGCGGTCGCCCGGCCGCCATTCGCCCGCTTCGGTTTTCTGGCGAACGAGCGTCTTGATCTGCTGGAACGGCGCGGTGGTCTTCATGACCATCGGGGAACTCTCGGGCAAAGGCGATCGACGGATTCTAGCGGATCAGGCGGCCGGCAGTTCGCGCACGTCGGCCGTCGGCGTCGCGCCGAACGCGTCGCTCAGCGCGTACCGGATCAGCTGCCGCGCGGCCGCCTCGGGCGTCGACAGCGCGCCGCTCGCCTTCAACTGCTCGAACTTGTCGCGCATCGGAAAGCGGTCGTCGCCGGTCGCGCGGATCGTCGCCTGCATGCCGGTGTCGACGACGCCCGGCGCGACGCTGCCAATCCGCAGCGCGCGATTCGCGTCGAGCGCGACCGCGCGCGCATGGTGATCGAGCGCGGCCTTGGTCGCGCAATAGACGCTCCAGCCCGCGTAGGCATTGCGTGCGGCGCCGCTCGACACGTGCACGATCCGGCTCTCCGTCGGCGCCGAGACGGCTTGCGCGAGCGCGGCCGACAGCATCAGCGGCGCCGCGACGTTGAGGTTGACCGCGCGTGCGACCGTGTTCGCGTCCTGCACGTCGAGCGGGCCGATCGGATCGACGATCCCCGCGTTGTTGAACAGCAGCACGAGCGATGCGCCATCGACGAAGCGTCGCAGCGTATCGCCGGCGAGCCACGCGGCGACGGCGGCCGCGTCCGACAGGTCGAGCTCGATCTCGGCGAACTGCGCGTGCGACGCGGCCGCGAGCGACGGATGTCGGCTGCGCGACACGCCGAGCACGGCGATGCCCTGATCGAGCAATTGCGTGGCGAGCGCGGCGCCGAGCCCGCGCGTGTGACCGGTGACGATGGCGCGCACGTTCGGTGCGCTGGCGGATGGAGTCATGTCGGTGAACGATGAAGAACGTGGAGCGCGCACGCGCGGCGGCGTCGCGCGAAAACGAAACGGTACGGGGCGCGCGCCGGGCGGCTGCGTCGCATCGCGTCGTGGAAATCCGGATGAACGGCTATCGTAGCGCCGCACCGCGCGACGCGCAAACGCGGCACGCGTGCCTGCGCGGGCGCGCTTCGCCGCGAGCTATCATATGCGTCACCCGTCCGCCTGCCGGACGCGCATCGAACCGATTCCTCTCTGCTGCTGCCGCGACGCCACTCATGAACACCACGCCGGATACGCCCACGCCACGCGCCCTTCGCGAACTCACGCCCCTCGAGGCCCGCATTCTCGGCGTGCTCGTCGAGAAGCAGCACACGGTGCCGGATACCTATCCGCTGTCGCTGAATGCGCTGACCGCGGGCTGCAACCAGAAGACCGCGCGCGCGCCGGTGATGAACGTGACCGACGACGAAGTGACGACGGCGCTCGACGCGCTCAAGCATCTGAGCCTCGTGTTCGAGGGCAGCAGCAGCCGCGTGCCGCGTTTCGAACACAACCTGAACCGCGTGCTCGGCATTCCGAGCCAGGCGATCGCGCTGCTGACGGTGCTGATGCTGCGCGGCCCGCAGACGGCGGCCGAACTGCGGCTGAACAGCGCGCGGCTGCACGGCTTCGCCGACATCTCGTCGGTCGAGGCGTTTCTCGACGAACTCGCGACGCGCGAGCCGCCGCTCGTTGTGCGGCTGCCGCGCGCGCCCGGCGCACGCGAGAACCGCTGGATGCATCTGCTGTGCGGCGACGTCAACGTCGGCGAATTCGCGGGCGCGGACGGCGGCGGCGCGCAGGCCGTGGCGCCGTCCGAGTTCGAGGCGCTGAAGGCGGAGCAGAAGCGTCTCGCGGACGAAGTCGCGCGGCTGAACGCGCTGGTGCGCCGCATGGCGTCCGAACTCGGGATCGACGCCGACGCGCCGGGCGACGCGAACTGACGCCCGATGCGGGTGCCATAATCGAGCCTGCCGATCCATCCAGACGCCCGCGGAGAATCCCCATGCAGAAGCTCGACAATCCCACGCACGATCGCGAGGTCGGCGTCGCCGACGCGACGCTCGATACGACGCGCATCGACGACGTCCGTATCGGCGCCGTGCGTCCGCTGATTTCGCCGGCGCTGCTGCTCGACGAACTGCCGGTGCCGGCGGCCACGCAGACGCTCGTCGAAGATACGCGCAAGGCGATCGGCGACATCCTGCACGGCCGCGACGATCGGCTGCTGCTCGTCGTCGGCCCGTGCTCGATCCACGATCACGACCAGGCGCTCGACTACGCCCGCCGCCTGAAGGCCGCTGCCGATGCGCTGAAGGACGATCTGCTGATCACGATGCGCGTGTACTTCGAGAAGCCGCGCACGACGGTCGGCTGGAAGGGCTACATCAACGATCCGCGTCTCGACGGCAGCTTCCGCATCAACGAAGGGCTGCGGGCCGCGCGGCAACTGCTGCTCGACATCAACGCGCTCGGGTTGCCCGCCTCGACCGAATTCCTCGATCTGCTGAGCCCGCAGTACATCGCGGACCTGATCGCGTGGGGTGCGATCGGCGCACGCACGACCGAGAGCCAGAGCCATCGTCAGCTCGCGTCGGGGCTCAGCTGCCCGATCGGCTTCAAGAACGGCACCGACGGCGGCGTGCAGGTCGCGTCGGACGCGATCGTCGCCGCGCGCGCGAGCCATGCGTTCATGGGGATGACGAAGATGGGCATGGCCGCGATCTTCGAGACGCGCGGCAACGACGACGCTCATGTGATTTTGCGCGGCGGCAAGAACGGCCCGAACTACGACGCGGCGCACGTCGACGCGAGCTGCGCCGTGCTCCGCGCGGCGGGCCTGCGCGAGCAGGTGATGGTCGACTGCTCGCATGCGAACTCGAACAAGTCGCACGAGCGGCAGATCGAGGTCGCGCAGGATCTCGCGCGCCAGCTGTCGCAGGGCGAGCACCGCATCGTCGGCGTGATGATCGAGAGCCATCTCGAAGCCGGCCGACAGGATCTGAAGCCCGGCGTGCCGTTGAAGTACGGCGTGTCGATCACCGATGCATGCCTGAGCTGGGCGCAGACCGAACCCGTGCTCGACGTGCTCGCCGAAGCCGTGCGTCATCGCCGCGTGTTCGCACGCAACGCGTGACGATGCGCGCGCACTGCGACATCGTGCTCGCTGCAGCGCTTTCGCGCAGACGCTAACATGGGCCGTGCGACGTATCGACGGCCCGCGATCCCGGCCCCTTCGATACCTGCACGCGGCGGCGCGGCCGTGCCGCCGATCCCTCGGCGAAGCCCGGTGTCGCGGCGGCGGTCCGTATCGCGGATGGCCGGCGCGGTCCGGGTTTTGCTGCCAGAAGCGTTCCTCATTCAACGGAGCAAACAAGCATGGCGTTCTACAAGACCCTCGTCGCAGTGGCCGTCCTCGCATCGAGCGTGAGCGCGCACGCGCAGATCGCCGGCGCGCAGCCGCTCAGCGTGACCGTCGAGCAATCGCAGGCGCTGCTGGAAGGCTGGAGCGTGAAGAAGAGCGTGCTCGGCAAAGCCGTCTACAACGATCAGAACCAGAAGGTCGGTACCGTGCGCGACCTGATCGTCGCACCCGACGGCTCCGTGTCGGCGGCGATCGTCTCGGCCGGCGGCTTCCTCGGTGTCGCCGCGCACGACGTCGCGGTGCCGATCGCGTCGCTCGACGTGCGCAGCGGCAACATCTATCTGCCGGGCGCGACGAAGGACGCGCTGAAGGCGACGCCGGCATTCCAGTACGCGAAGGTGCCGTCGCCGCCGAAGCCGAAGAAGGTCGACGACAAGCACTGATCCTCGCGCGTCCGCGTGCGCCCGTGGCGTGATGCGCCGCGTGTCGCCGCCGGGCGCCGCGCGTGCGGCGCGGGTCTGCACGCGCGTCGCGCGACGTCGCGGCGGTTGCCGTGCATCGAGCCCGCCGTCGTCCGTCACTCTCTGTCCTCTCATCCATGCCGCTTGCGGCGACGCAAGCGGCGCGATCGACTGCGCGACGTCGTCGCGCGCACCGCGCCCGCCGAGCGGCATGCGCGCGCATGCCCGCGGCATCTTCACCGATTCGATTCAGGCCGCAGACAACTTCATCGGCTCCGCGAGCCATGCGATTGGCGTCGCACCGGCCGCGCCGGTGCCGCCATTTCCCCTCAGGAAAACCCTGATCGCGCATCGTCGTGCGCGTTTTTCCTGCCGCTGCGGGCCATCGGACCGGCGCCGTCGGGCGCGTCGTCGCCGCGCCAGCCGACTTGTCGCGAACCTCGCTCCGACGCGGCTCCCCGGTCGTCCGACCAATCTTGTGAGGTATGGAAAACACGGTCATTCCGATGCGGAGCCGAATATCGAATACCCGGCAGGTATGGATAGGGGTGTCCAAAAGTATTGGACGCTGCATTTGGGCGAGACGTATAAATCGGTCCAAGCACCCCACATACACGACGTATCCCATGATCACCATCGAACGCATCGAAACCCGGCTCGTCGATCTGCCGACGATCCGTCCGCACAAGCTGTCGGTCGCGACCATGCACGGCCAGACGCTGATGCTGGTGAAGGTATTCTGCAGCGACGGCGTGACGGGCATCGGCGAAGGCACGACGATCGCGGGGATGGCCTACGGCCCGGAAAGCCCCGAAGCGATGAAGCTCGCGATCGACACGTACTTCGCGCCGGCGATGATCGGCCGCGACGCGACGCGCATCCAGGCGCTGATGGCGCATGTCGGCAAGCTCGTGAAGGTCAACCATTTCGCAAAAAGCGCGCTCGAAACGGCGCTGCTCGACGCGCACGGCAAGCGTCTCGGCGTGCCGGTGAGCGAGCTGCTCGGCGGACGCCGCCGCGAGCGCCTGCCGGTCGCGTGGACGCTGGCATCGGGCGACACCGCGCGCGACATCGACGAGGCCGAGCACATGCTCGACGTGCGCCGGCACAACGTGTTCAAGCTGAAGATCGGCGCGAAGGCGCTCGATGCCGACATCCGCCACGTCGCCGCGATCAAGAAGGCGCTCGGCGATCGCGCGGCGGTGCGCGTCGACGTGAACATGGCGTGGAGCGAGACGCAGGCCGCACGCGCGCTGCCCGCGCTCGCGGACGCCGGCTGCGAACTGGTCGAGCAGCCCGTCGCATCGGCCGCCGCGCTCGCACGGCTGATGCGCCGCTTCCCCGTCGCGCTGATGGCCGACGAAATCCTGCAGGGCCCGGACAGCGCGTTCGACATCGCGAAGCAGCACGGCGCGGACGTCTTCGCGATCAAGATCGAACAGAGCGGCGGGCTGTTCGCCGCGCAGCGCGTGGCGACGATCGCCGATGCGGCCGGCATCGAGCTCTACGGCGGCACGATGCTCGAAGGCGCGGTGAGCACGGTCGCGTCCGCGCATCTGTTCGCGAGCTTCGCGAACCTGCAGTGGGGCACCGAGCTGTTCGGGCCGCTGCTGATCACCGAAGAAATTCTCGCGACGCCGCTCGACTACAGCGAGTTCGAGCTGACCGTGCCGAGCGGCCCGGGCCTCGGCATCGAACTCGACGACGAGAAGGTCGCGCGCTTTACGCGCGACGGGCTGACGAAGGTCGTCCGCTAACTGAATTCCCCACACACGTATCAGGATCATCACGATGCTTTTCCACGTACGCATGGACGTCAATCTGCCGGCCGACATGCCGGCCGGCGTGGCCGACGAGATCAAGGCGCGCGAGAAGGCGTATTCGCAGACGCTGCAGCGCAGCGGCAAGTGGCGCCATATCTGGCGCGTGGTCGGCGAATACGCGAACTACAGCATTTTCGACGTCGCGGACAACGCCGAGCTGCACGACATCCTGACGCAGCTGCCGCTGTTTCCGTACATGAAGATTTCGGTGACGCCGTTGTGTCGCCACCCGTCGTCGGTTCGCGAAGACGACCTCTGAGCCGGCCGCGCGATGCCGCGCGAGCGCCGGTCGATTTTTCCTAAAACACACGTGGAGACACCATCATGAGCGTCAAGGTATTCGATACGAAGGAAGTGCAGGATCTGCTGAAGGCCGCCGCGAACCTGAACGGCGACGCCGGCAATGCGCGCTTTCGCCAGATCGTGCATCGTCTGCTGAGCGACCTGTTCAAGGCGATCGACGATCTCGACATCACGCCCGACGAAGTCTGGGCCGGCGTCAACTATCTGAACAAGCTCGGCCAGGATGGTGAAGCGGCGCTGCTCGCGGCCGGCATCGGGCTCGAGAAGTATCTGGACATCCGGATGGACGCGGCCGACCGCGCGGCCGGCCTCGACGGCGGCACGCCGCGCACGATCGAAGGGCCGCTGTACGTGGCAGGCGCGCCCGTGCGCGATGGCGTCGCGAAGATCGATCTCGACGACGATGCCGACGCGGGCCCGCTCGTGATCCGCGGCACCGTGACGGGCGCCGACGGCAAGCCGCTCGCCGGTGCGCTCGTCGAATGCTGGCACGCGAACTCGAAGGGCTTCTACTCGCACTTCGATCCGACCGGCGCGCAGACCGCGTTCAACCTGCGCGGCGCGGTGCGCACCGATGCCGACGGCAAGTACGAATTCCGCACGCTGATGCCGGTCGGCTACGGCTGCCCGCCGCAAGGCGCGACGCAGCAGCTGCTGAACGGCCTCGGCCGCCACGGCAACCGCCCGGCGCATGTGCACTTCTTCGTGTCCGGCGACGGCCATCGCAAGCTGACGACGCAGTTCAACATCGAAGGCGACCCGCTGATCTGGGACGACTTCGCGTACGCGACGCGCGAGGAACTGATTCCGCACGTGGTCGACAAGACCGGCGGCGCCGCGCTCGGCATGAAGAGCGATGCGTACAAGGAAATCGAGTTCGACATCGTGCTGACGCCGCTGCTCGACGGCCGCGACAACCAGGTCGTCCATCGTCCGCGCGCGTCCGCCGACGCGTAACGCCCCGGCGCCGCGGCGGCGCTGCGCCGCGCGGCTCCCGCGCCCCCTCTTTCGACACCGATGCACGCCGGCGCGTGCATGGGAGGAACCGCCATGTCCGCCAATTTCGACCAAGCGAACGCACTCGACCAACTGCTGTCGTCCGCCGTACAGGACGACAAGGCCGCCGGCCTGTACCGCTGCCGCCGCGACATCTTCACGAACGACGCGCTGTTCGAGCTCGAGATGAAGCACATCTTCGAGCGCAACTGGGTGTATCTCGCGCACGAAAGCCAGATCCCCGACAACAACGACTACTACACGACATGGATCGGCCGCCAGCCGATCGTGATCACGCGCGACAAGAACGGCGAGCTGCATGCCGTGATCAACGCGTGCGCGCACAAGGGCGCGATGCTGTGCCGCCGCAAGCACGGCAACAAGGGCAGCTTTACGTGCCCGTTCCACGGCTGGACGTTCTCGAACAGCGGCAAGCTGCTGAAGGTGAAGGACGAGAAGACGACCGAGTATCCGGTGCAGTTCAACACGAACGGCTCGCACGACCTGAAGAAGGTCGCGCGCTTCGAGAACTATCGCGGCTTCCTGTTCGGCAGCCTCAATGCCGACGTGCTGCCGCTCGAAGACTATCTCGGCGAAGCGCGCGTGATCATCGACCAGATCGTCGACCAGGCGCCCAACGGCCTCGAAGTGCTGCGCGGCAATTCGTCCTACATCTACGAGGGCAACTGGAAGATGCAGATGGAGAACGGCTGCGACGGCTATCACGTCAGCACCGTTCACTGGAACTACGCGGCGACGATGGGCCGGCGCAAGGAAGACGGCACGAAGGCGGTCGACGCGAACAGCTGGAGCCGCTCGGTCGCCGGCGTGTACGGGTTCGACCACGGCCACATCCTGCTGTGGACGAAGACGATGAACCCGGAAGTGCGTCCCGTCTACCGGCACCGCGACGAGATTCGTGCGCGCGTCGGCGAGGTGCGCGCCGATTTCATCGTGAACCAGACGCGCAACCTGTGCGTGTATCCGAACGTGTTCCTGATGGACCAGTTCAGCACGCAGATTCGCGTCGTGCGGCCGCTCGCCGTCGACAAGACCGAAGTGACGATCTTCTGCTTCGCGCCGAAGGGCGAAAGCGCGGAAGACCGCGCGCTGCGCATCCGCCAGTACGAGGACTTCTTCAACGTATCGGGCATGGGCACCGCGGACGATCTCGAGGAGTTTCGCGCATGCCAGGCCGGCTATGCGGGCATCACGTCGCTGTGGAACGACCTGTCGCGCGGCGCGCCGCTCTGGATCGAAGGGCCGGACGAGAACGCGACGAAGATGGGGCTGAAGCCGCTGATCTCGGGCGAGCGCAGCGAAGACGAAGGGCTGTTCGTGTGCCAGCACGAATACTGGGTGCGCGTGATGCGTGACGCGCTGAAGCAGGAACGCGAGGAGGCGCTGTCATGAGCTTCGATTACCACACCATCTGCGCGACGCTGTACCGCGAGGCGCGCCTGCTCGACGATCGTCAGTGGGACGAGTGGCTGACCTGCTACACCGACGACGTCACGTACTGGATGCCCGCGTGGGACGACGACGATCGCCTGACGGACGATCACGAAAGCCAGATCTCGCTGATGTACTACCCCGATCGCGGCGGCCTCGAGGATCGCGTGTTCCGCATCAAGACCGAGCGCAGCGGCGCATCGACGCCGGAGCCGCGTACGAGCCACAGCGTGACGAACGTCGAGGTGCTGGCCGAACGCGGCGACGAAGTGGACGTGCGCTACAACTTCCACACGCTCAATCATCGCTACCGCGTCACCGATCATTTCTTCGGCACGATGTTCGTCACGCTGCGCAAGGTCGGCGACGCGCTGCTGATCTCGTACAAGAAGATCGTGCTGAAGAACGACTACATCCGCCAGGTGCTCGACGTCTATCACGTCTGACGCCTGATATCGAAAACGGAATGGAGGAGCGTTCCATGTCCAGCTACAAGATTGCACTGAACTTCGAGGATGGCGTCACGCGCTTCATCGAATGCAAGGCCGGCGAGAAGGTGCTCGATGCGGCATTTCGCGCGCGCATCAACCTGCCGATGGATTGTTCGGACGGCGTGTGCGGCACCTGCAAGTGCCGCGCCGAAAGCGGCCGCTACGACCTCGGCGACGACTACATCGACGACGCGCTGACCGAGGACGAGAAGGACGAAGGCCTCGTGCTCACGTGCCAGATGGTGCCGCAGAGCGACTGCGTGATCGCGGTGCCGACGTCGTCGACGGCGTGCAAGACCGGCAACAGCCGGTTCGCGGCGACCGTCGCGAAGATCGAGCCGCACAACGACGCGGCGATCGTGCTCGAACTCGACATCGACGCGGCCGCCGACGCACCGGTGTTCCTGCCGGGCCAGTACGTGAACATCGACGTGCCGGGCAGCGGCCAGCATCGGTCCTATTCGTTCTCCTCGGCGCCCGGCGAGACGAAGGTCAGCTTCCTGATCAAGAAGATTCCGGGCGGCGTGATGAGCACCTGGCTGGAGACGGCGCGGCCGGGCGACAAGCTCGACCTGCACGGGCCGCTCGGCAGCTTCTATCTGCGCGACGTGCAGCGGCCGCTGCTGTTCCTGGCAGGCGGCACGGGGCTCGCGCCGTTCCTGTCGATGCTCGAAGTGCTGGCGCGCGCCGGGTCGCAGCAGAAGATCCATCTCGTCTACGGCGTGACGCGCGATCTCGATCTCGTGCAGGTCGACGCGATCGACGCCTACGTCGCGAGGCTGCCGAACTTCAGCTACGCGACGGTGGTCGCCGACGACGCGTCGAGCCACCCGCGCAAGGGCTGGGTCACCCAACACATTCCGGCCGATGCGCTGAACGACGGCGACGTCGACGTCTATCTGTGCGGCCCGCCGCCGATGGTCGACGCGGTGCGCAAGCATTTCGACGACACGGGCGTGAAGCCGAACAGCTTCCACTACGAGAAGTTCACGCCGAACGTGACGGCAAAGGCGGCATGACCATGCAACGATTCGCTGGCAAGACCCTCGTCGTTACCGGCGCCGCGCAGGGAATCGGTCGCGGCGTCGCGCTGCGCGCCGCGGCCGAAGGCGGTCAAGTGCTGTTCGTCGATCGCGCCGAGTTCGTCGCCGACGTGGCGGCCGAAGCGGGCACCGACCGCGCGGCCGGCTTCGTCGCCGATCTCGAAACCTACGAAGGCGCGCGCGCGACGATGGCGTTCGCCGCCAGCCGGTTCGGCGCGATCGACGTGCTGATCAACGGCGTCGGCGGCGCGATCCGGATGCGTCCGTTCGCCGAATTCGAGCCCGCCCAGATCGACGCCGAGATTCGCCGTTCGCTGATGCCGACGCTCTACGCGTGCCACGCGGTGCTGCCGTATCTGCTCGAACGCGGGCGCGGCACGATCGTCAACGTGTCGTCGAACGCGACGCGCGGCATTCGCCGCGTGCCGTACTCGGCCGCGAAGGGCGGCGTCAATGCGCTGACGCAGGCGCTCGCGATGGAATACGGCGAGCACAACATCCGCGTCGTCGCGACGGCGCCGGGCGGCACGACCGCGCCGCCGCGCCGCGTGCCGCGCAATGCGGCCGGCGACAGCGAGCAGGAGCAGGCGTGGATGAGCGAGGCGGTGAAGCAGGTCACCGAATCGACGTTCTTCAAGCGCTACGGCACGCTCGACGAGCAGATCGCGCCTATCCTGTTCCTCGCCTCGGACGAGGCGAGCTACATCACCGGCACCGTGCTGCCCGTCGCGGGCGGCGACAACGGCTGACGCGCACGCGTCATGCACGTACGCGCGCCGTCGATCGGCGGCGCACATTCCATCATCGCAGCCGGCACATACGCCGGACGAGGAGACATCGATGCAGCAGCGCAAGGCCATCGTGCCCGCAGGAATGGAGGCCGTCTACGAACAGATCGGCTATGCACCGGCGATTCAGGTCGGCGACACGATCTATGTGTCGGGGCAGATCGGGCGCGACCGGTCGATGCAGCTGGTCGACGGCCGCGAGGCGCAGATCGTGCAGGCATTCGAGAATCTGCGCTACGTGCTGGAAGCGGCCGGCGCATCGCTCGCCGACGTCGTCGATCTGACCACGTTCCATACCGACATGCGCGATCTGCCGCTGTTCATGCAGGTGCGCAACCGCTACTTCACCGCCGATCCGCTGCCCGCGTGGACGGCGGTCGGCGCGCACATGCTCGGCGGCGCGCCGGGCTATATCGTCGAGATCAAGGCCGTGGCGGTGTTGTCGCGCTGAGTGCGGGGACGGCATTCGACCACGACGGACAAAAACGAACCGGGCCGTCGTCGCGCCCGGACTCAGGAGACTCCCCTCGATGACGGCTTCCGCCACCCGCTCGATCCCCGCGTGGATCGACGATGCGCCGCTCGGCGCGTTCCAGATTCGCGTGCTCGCGCTGTGCGTGGTGATCGCGCTGCTCGACGGCTTCGACACGCAGGCGATCGCGTTTACCGGCCCCGCGATTCTCGCGTCGTTCGCGTTGCCGTCCGGCGCGCTCGCGCCGATCCTTACCGCGGGGATCGTCGGCATGACGATCGGCGCGATGACGCTCGGCCTCGTCGGCGATCGCATCGGGCGCCGGCCCGCGATCATGATCGGGCTCGCGCTGTTCGGCGCGGCGACGCTCGCGACCGCGTGGGCGAGCAGTCCGTCGCAGATTCTCGTCCTGCGGTTCATTGCCGGGCTCGGGATGGGCGGCTGTACGCCGGTGCTGCTCGCGCTCGCGGCCGAATACTGCCCCGCGCGGCTGCGCGGCGCCGTGATGACCGGCGTGCTGCTCGGGCTGCCCGCAGGCGCGATGCTCGGCGGGCTGCTGGCCGCGCGGATGCTGCCGGCGATCGGCTGGCAGGGCATTTTCGCGGTGGGCGGCGGCGTGCCGCTCGCGATGCTCGGCGCAGTCGCGCTGCTGCTGCCGGAATCGCTCTGCTATCTGGCATCGCGCGACGATGCGCGTGCACAGCAGCGCGTGCGGGCGACGCTGTCGAAAATCGCGACGCAGCCGCTGCCGGCCGACGTACGCTTCACGGTGCCCGACGAAGCGAGCGCGAAGGCGAGCGTCGGCGCCTTGCTCCGCAACGGCTACGCGCGCCGGACGCTCGGCATCTGGGCCATCTATCTGCTGAACTGGATCGCATGGTTCATGCTGCTGTCGTGGCTGCCGACCGTGCTGAAGGCGGCCGGCCTGACCGCGCAGCAGGCGCCGGTCGGCACCGTGATCGTGAACGCGGTGTTCATCGTCTGCGCGATTCCGCTGTCGATCGTGCTGCCGCGCGTGAACGTGCGCAACCTGCTGTGCGCGATGTTCGCGTTCGGTATCGCGGTCGCGCTCGCGCTCGGCCAGGCCGGCACGAACTGGACGCTCGTGTTCGTGCTCGTCGGCGCGGCCGGCTTCGGGATCGGCGGCCAGCAGATCGCGCTCAACTATCTGATCGTCGGTGCGTATCCGACTGCGCTGCGCGCGACGGCGACAGGCTGGGCGATCGGAATGGGGCGTGCAGGCGCGATTGCGGGCTCGGCGATCGGCGGCACGTTTCTCGCGTGGGGCGCTGCGCCCGGCTTCTTCACCGCGCTGGCGGTGCCGCTCGCGGGTGCCGCGCTCGCCGCGTTCGGGCTGCGTCTCGGCCGCACGCCGGGCGCCGATCTCGCACCGGCGAACCGCTGACGACGCGAACGGGCGTCCGCCCGTTCAGTCCGGCGCCGGCCCGCGCCGCGCCGTCGGTTCGTGCTCCGACGGCGTCATGTATTCCATGCCCTGCTCGTCGTACAGATCGTAGATCAGCTGCAGCATGCGCTCGATGTCCTCGGACTGGTCGAGCATCCGCATGCTCATGATGATCGGCGACACGAGCTTCGCGTCGTCGAGATCCTTGTAGGCGATGTCGTCGCGTTTCAGCCCGTACACGCTCTTCGGCACGATCGACACGCCTTCGCCGGCCGCGACGAGCCCGAGCGCGATCTGCAGCTCGCGCGTCTCGATCACGCGCGCCGGTTTCAGCGAACGGTCGTGGAACGCGGCAAGCACCTGATCGGCATAGCTCGGCCGCGGCGCCTTCGGGAAGATGATCAGCGTTTCCTTCAGCAGATCGTGCAGCGACAGCACCGGCTTCGCGTCGCACAGCGGATGGCCGAGCGGCAGCGCCGCGATCAGCCGCTCCTCGCGCAGCACGACGCGCCGAATGCTCGGATCCTCGAGGCGGATGCGGCCGAATCCGACGTCGATCCGGCCTTCCTTCAGCGCCTTGATCTGATCCATCGTCGACATTTCGTGCAGGCTCAGCTCGACTTCCGCGTATTGCTGGCGATAGCGGCGGATGATCTTCGGCAGCATCCCGTACAGCGTCGAGCCGACGAAGCCGACCGACAGGCTGCGCTCGATCTTGCCGACGCGGCGCGTCATCGATTCGAGTTCGGCGGTTTGCGCGAGCAGCTGCGCCGCATGCTGATAGAAGAAGCGCCCCGTCTCCGTGAGCTTGAGCGGGCGCGAATTGCGTTCGAACAGCTGCACGTCGAGCAGCTGTTCGAGCTGCTGGATCTGCCGGCTCAACGGCGGCTGCGCGATATGCAGGCGTTGCGCGGCGCGCGTGAAGCTGCGCTCCTCGGCGACCGCAACGAAATACCGCAGATGGCGTAGCTCCATGTTTCCTGCCGTCGAAGAGTGGGGCGTTGCGCAAGCCGGCGCGAACGCGCGCCGCGCGCCGGCCGACGTCGTATTTTACGGGCCTCTGCGCCGGACGCGACATGAAGGCCGCATCTACGCGCTACGTATTTCTACGTAGAGGCGGTACGTAGTTGTCCGCTTGTAAGCCATGCGCGCCGCCGGAATACTACGACCCACTGCCCCGGCCGCCCAGGACCGGGGCGCGACGCTTTGACGTCACGTGGGCGCGGTGTGCCGCCGCGCTCAATCGAGAACCAAATAGGAGACTAGGAGACGCCATGAATCGGGCATCCAGCACCCTGATCTGGATCGCGGTCGCGCTGCTAGGCGCGTTCGCATTCGGAACGATCGCACTCGCACACGGCGAGCGCGTCAGCGCGTTGTGGATCGTGATCGCCGCAGTCTGCGTGTATCTGATCGCATATCGCTTCTACAGCCGCTTCATCGCCAGCAAGGTCATGCAGCTCGACGGCCTGCGGATGACGCCGGCCGTCAAATACAACGACGGCCTCGACTACGTGCCGACCAACAAGTACGTGCTGTTCGGCCATCACTTCGCCGCGATCGCCGGCGCCGGGCCGCTCGTCGGGCCCGTGCTCGCCGCGCAGATGGGCTATACGCCCGGCATGCTGTGGATCCTGGCCGGCGTCGTGTTCGCCGGTGCGGTGCAGGACTTCATCGTGCTGTTCATCTCGACGCGCCGCGACGGCCGCTCGCTCGGCGATCTCGTCAAGATGGAACTCGGCACGGTGCCCGGCGTGATCGCGCTGTTCGGCGCGTTCCTGATCATGGTGATCATCCTCGCCGTGCTCGCGCTGATCGTCGTGAAGGCGCTGACCAATTCGCCGTGGGGCACGTTCACCGTCGCCGCGACGATTCCGATCGCGCTGTTCATGGGCGTCTATACGCGCTTCATCCGGCCGGGCCGCATCGGCGAAGTGTCGATCATCGGCTTCGTGCTGCTGATGGCGTCGATCGCGTACGGCCAGCACGTGCACGACTCGCCGACGCTCGCCGCCTGGTTCACGTTCAGCGGCACGCAACTCACCTGGATCCTGATCGGCTACGGCTTCATCGCATCGGTGCTGCCGGTGTGGCTGCTGCTCGCGCCGCGCGACTATCTGTCGACGTTCCTGAAGGTCGGCACGATCGTCGGTCTCGCGATCGGCATCCTGATCGTCGCGCCGGAACTGAAGATGCCCGCGCTGACGAAGTTCGTCGACGGCACGGGCCCGGTCTGGTCGGGCAACCTGTTCCCGTTCCTGTTCATCACGATCGCGTGCGGCGCGGTGTCGGGCTTCCACGCGCTGATCTCGTCGGGTACGACGCCGAAGCTGATCGACAACGAAACCAACGCGCGCTTCATCGGCTACGGCGCGATGCTGATGGAATCGTTCGTCGCGATCATGGCGCTCGTCGCCGCGTGCGTGATCGAGCCGGGCATCTACTTCGCGATGAACGCACCGGCCGCCGTGCTCGGCTCGACGCCGGAAGCCGTCGCGAACACCGTCACGCAATGGGGCTTCGTGCTGACGCCCGACATGCTGACGCAGACCGCGAAGGCGGTCGGCGAAACGACGATCATCGCGCGCGCAGGCGGCGCGCCGACGCTGGCGGTCGGGATGGCGCACATCCTGCACCAGGTGATCGGCGGCGAAGCGATGATGGCGTTCTGGTATCACTTCGCGATCCTGTTCGAGGCGCTGTTCATCCTGACGGCGGTCGATGCCGGCACGCGTGCGGGCCGCTTCATGCTGCAGGATCTGCTCGGCACGTTCCATCCGGCGCTCAAGCGCACCGAGTCGCTGCCGGCGAACCTGATCGCGACCGGCCTGTGCGTGGCGGCGTGGGGCTACTTCCTGTATCAGGGCGTGGTCGATCCGCTCGGCGGCATCAACACGCTGTGGCCGCTGTTCGGCATCTCGAACCAGATGCTCGCCGCGATCGCGCTGGTGCTCGGCACCGTCGTGCTGTTCAAGATGAAGCGCGAGCGCTATGCGTGGGTCACGATCGTGCCGACGGCCTGGCTGCTGATCTGCACGCTGACGGCCGGCTGGCAGAAGATCTTCGACGCGAATCCGAAGGTCAGCTTCCTCGCGCACGCGGCGAAGCTGCAGGCGGCAGTCGACGAAGGCAAGGTGCTCGCGCCGGCGAAGTCGATCGCGCAGATGAAGCGGATCATCTTCAACGACTATGTCGATGCCGCGCTCGCGGGGCTGTTCATTCTCGTCGTCGTCAGCATCGCGGTGTACGGGCTGATCGCCGTGCTGCGCGCACGCCGCGAGGCGAAGCCGACCGTGCGCGAGACGCCGTACGAAGCGATGCCGGCCGCGCAGGCGCTCGGCAGCGGACGCTGACGCGGAGGCCGCGATGTTCAGCGATCTCGGCAGCGACCTGCGCAGCGCCGGACGTTATCTCGGGCAGGCGCTGCGGCTGATGGTCGGGCTGCCCGACTACGACACCTATGTCGCGCACATGCGCAGCACGCATCCGGACCGCGAGCCGATGACGTACGAGGAATTCTTCCGCGAGCGTCAGAACGCGCGGTACGGATCGGGCGCGGGGAAGTGCTGCTGAACTGAACCGCCGGACGATCCGGCAATGCCTGCCGAAGCGCCGTGACGCAAGTCACGGCGCTTTTTCATTGCGCGCGCGGCGCATCGCCGTTGTGCGGCGCCCGGTATCATGGAGCCCGTTCGTATCGAGGAATCGTGCAGGAGGATGGGTCGTGCATGTCGGTGAGCGTTTCAACAGCATTACGCACCTCGTCGGCGCGCTATTGTCGGTCGCGGGGCTGGCGACGCTCGTGACGATGGGCGCACTCGACGGCGACGCTTACAAGGTCGTCAGCTTCAGCGTGTACGGCGCGATGCTCTGCGTGCTCTATGCGATCTCGACGCTCTATCACAGCGTGCGCGATCCGCGCCTGAAGGCGATCCTGCAGAAATGCGACCACGCGGCGATCTATCTGCTGATTGCGGGCAGCTATACGCCGTTTACGCTCGTCACGCTGCGCGGCCCGTGGGGCTGGTCGCTGTTCGGCGTGAGCTGGGGGCTCGCGGTGTTCGGCATCGTGCAGGAACTGACGCTCGGCCGGCGTACGCGCGTGCTGTCGATGGTGCTGTACGTGCTGATGGGCTGGCTCGCGCTCGTCGCGGTCCGTCCGCTGATTCATGCGCTGCCGCCGGTCGGCACCGCATGGCTCGTCGCCGGCGGCGTGATCTACAGCGTCGGCATCTACTTCTTCATCAACGACGAACGGATTCGTCACGGCCACGGGATCTGGCATCTGTTCGTGCTGGCAGGCAGCCTGTGCCAGTTCGTCAGTGTCGCGCTGTATGTCGCGTGAGCGCGGCGCGTGACGCTGCGCGGCGGCGCGACTTTCATCCGCGATCGCGCGCCGCTGCCGCCGCCGTCAACGCCTGGAAGCCGACCCATCCCCAGTACACGCGGTGATGCGCGATCAGTCCGTCGCGAAGCTCCATCACTTCGACGAGATCGACCTGATCGCTGTCCGGCGTCGCGCGCGGATATTCCCACGTGAGCTGCCTGCCGTTCGAGAAGAACACGCCGGTGCGGTACCAGCGTCCGAGCCGATTGCGCGGATCGCGCAGGCCCGCCGCGAAGAACGCGCCGATCGCGGCCTTGCCGTGCAGTACGCCTGAACCATGCGCGGGCAGCGTGACGACGATCAGCGGGGTTTCGAGCACCGCGTCGTCGGCATACAGCGCCATCAGTGCATCGAGGTCGCGAGCAACGACGGCGGCGTGCCAGTCGTCGTGAATGCGCCGTGCGCGGGCGTCGGCATCGGCATCGGCAATGGAAGAGGTCATCGCGGGCTCCACGGAAGATCGGTGACGAAGCCCACTGTATCGACGCTGCGTCGACGGACGTTTCAACGCAAACCGAAATGTCGAAGCCGACATGCCGTCGGCGGCGCGCGATGCGCGATCCCTATCGCGCCAGCGCGTCGAGATTCAGCGCATACGACTTCCCGATCCACACCGCAGAATCGCGATGGTCGCGCAGATCGTCGCCGGTGTTCGGGTGCAGGAAGATATCGAGCGCACCGTGGTTCAGCACGAGCCACGGCACGATGTCGTCGAACTGCGCGGCGCCGAACGCGATCTGGTAAGACCATGCCGGATGCGGCCCGACCGGGCGTTCGTGAAAGCGGCCGAGCTCGATGATCGCGCCGAAGCGTGCTTCGATGGTCTGACGAAACGTCCATGCCGCGTCGCGGCTGGCGGCATCGAAGTAGACGTGCGCGTGCCAGTTCCGGATGGCATTGACGTCGATGAAATCCATGGAAAGACCCGAAGAAAAGGAGAGCGTGCATGAAGCACCGGATGAAGCGGCGCGATACGGCATTATCGCGCGCCCGCGTCGGGCGTGGCGCGTCGTGGCGAGCGAGTGCTTGTCGGATATCGAAGAGGCGCGATGCAAGTGCAGGATTTTTCGCGCGGCCGTCACGTGCGGCGCATCGCCGGCAACGATCCGCGCGGCTTCCTTCCTGGCATCGGCAACATGTCGTTACGCAAATCGAAAAAAAGCCGTGCGCGGCGCGCGAAACCGCCGCGCAAACGCGATCAGGCAATTGAATGGAATAAAGAAATTCCATTCCGGCGCGATTCTCGAATGCGGCCGGTTTCAGGCCGTAGACCCGACCCGAAAATATCAATTGCGGATTCGGCTATTCAAGCGGGGCGGTGCGCGGCATACGATGGCTTCGACGCATCGCGACGATCGATGCGGAAACAACTATCTTGAGGACACCACCATGCGATCCCTCGTATCCGTTGCCGTTCTGTCCGGCGCACTCGTTGCGCTACCCGCCGTCGCTTTCGCGCAGTCCGCCGGTGCCGACCGGTCGCCGAACGCCCCGCGTCTGACCTGGTCCGCGGCACGCGCGGAAACCGACGTGCAGTTGATGCAGATGACGCGCGCCGGCTATCGCGCGACGACGGCCGGCAACCAGAACTATCCGCTCGCGATGCAGCGCGCGCTCGAACGCGTGCGCAAGCCGATGCCGGACCGCTCCGCCGAAGAGAAGGCCGCGACGCAGGCGCGCGCGGCGCGCGACGCGCAGGCGGGCCATCCGGTCAGGGCGTTCTTCGTGAAGACCGCGTATTACCTGAAGGGCGAGAACACGTTCTGATGCAGGAGGCGAGCATGGGATGCATGAACCGATCTCCGGACGTCGTACGTGCATCGGCACTGCGTCGGCTGCCGGCCGTGCGCCCGGCGTCGCAAAGGCTGGATTCGCACGGCGCGTGGCGGCGTGCGCGCGGCCATCGCGGTGCGAGCCGCGGCGCCGCCGCGTGCCGAACCGGATTGCCCGAGGTGAGCGCGGACGACGATCCGCGAAGCGAGCGCGAATCATGAAGGCCAGGAAGAAAACCCGTCGCCACGCGCCGCTGACGCGCGAGTGGCTGTTGCCGCTGCCGCCGGCGTACGCGCGCGACATTTCCCTCAAATGCCACATGGCGCTTGTCGCGCTGCGCGGCGAGCACGGCAGCGAAGCGCTGCTGCTGCGCTTGCGCACGAGTCTCTACCTCGTGTTCCTGGCGCTCGACGACTTGACCTGCGCGGACGCGAGCGTCGACCTGTGCGTCGACGCGGAACGCGCGCTCGATGCGAGCACGGCGCGCGCCGAGCAGAGCGGCGCATGGACGCTGACCGACGACGAAGGGGCGTTGCTCGAGCGCGTGCTTGCCGCGAACGACGCCTGTGTCGACTCGCTGTCGCGATATCGGCTGGCGGAGCTGTGGCGGCATGTCTGCGCGTTTGTGGCGAGCGGCCAGCCGAAGCTGATCGAGCATGCGGCCGCGCGGATGCGGACACATCGCACAGAGGCACTGGCCGCCTAGCGGCCGCGCACCGAGGCAGGTAGGAGGAGACAGGGCCGACCGCGCGTTCTCGCGGCTGCCGACGCGAGCGCGCACCGGCAAGACGCGGCCCAAAACGAAAGCGCCACGGAGTGGCATTCACTCCGTGGCGCTTCTATTCCTGCCTGCAAGCGCGGAGGCCGGGCCTCCGCATCGCGTGACAGTCGCTCAGGCCGCCGTGGCCGGCTTCGCCGGCTTTTGCAGCTTGCCCTTGCCGGCGCGCTGGATTTCCTCGAGCTTGATCTCGACGTGGCGCGAGAACACGTACTCGGCCGGACGCTGCTTCGCGATCGAGATGTCCGGTGCGAACGGGCCGTCGGTGCGCACGCCCTTGCGGCTCACCGCGAACGCCTTCAGCGGATGCGCGATGGTGTCCATCACGGCGGTCGCCTCGAAGCCGCAGTGGACCATGCAGTCCGCGCACTTCTCGTAGTTGCCGACGCCGTAGCTGTCCCAGTCGGTCGTTTCCATCAGTTCCTTGAAGGTCTTCACGTAGCCTTCACCGACCAGATAGCACGGCTTCTGCCAGCCGAACACGGTACGCGCCGGGTTGCCCCACGGCGTGCACTTGTACGTCTGGTTGCCGGCCAGGAAGTCGAGGAACAGCGACGACTGGCTGAACGACCAGCGCTTGCCGCCTTCGCCGCGCTTGAGGATTTCGCGGAACAGGTTCTTCGTCTTGTCGCGGTTCAGGAAGTGCTGCTGATCCGGCGCGCGCTCGTATGCATAGCCCGGCGACACCGTGATGCCGTCGACGCCGATCGGCTTGAGCGTATCGAAGAACTTCGCGACGCGCTCCGGAATCGCATCGTTGAACAGCGTGCAGTTGATGTTCACGCGGAAGCCGCGGCGCTTCGCTTCCTTGATCGCCGCGACGGCCTTGTCGTACACGCCTTCCTGCGACACCGAGTGGTCGTGCATCTCCTTGTCGCCGTCGAGGTGGACCGACCAGACGAAATACGGGCTCGGCTGGTAGTCGTCCATCTTCTTTTCCATCAGCAGCGCGTTCGTGCACAGGTACACGAACTTCTTGCGCTTCATGATGCCCTTGACGATTTCCGGCATCTCCTTGTGGAGCAGCGGTTCGCCGCCGGCGATCGACACGACCGGCGCGCCGCACTCGTCGACGGCCTGCAGGCATTCCTCGACGGACAGGCGCTGGTTCAGGATCGGATCCGGATAATCGATCTTGCCGCAGCCGTTGCACGCGAGGTTGCAGCGGAACAGCGGCTCGAGCATCAGCGCGAGCGGATAGCGTTTGTTGCCGGACAGGTGTTGGCGCATGATGTACGCGCCGACGCGGACTTGCTGGAGCAGCGGAATAGACAAGAGTTGTCCTCCTTAAACTTCGCGGGCGACAGCTTGCATGAGCTTCGCCGGCAGCTTGAATTCGACTTTTTCTTCACGGCCCGCCATCGTCGTGACCTCGACGGGCCCCAGCGCGCGCAGCGCGCCGATCACATCCTCGACCATCTCTTCGGGCGCCGACGCACCGGCGGTCAGCCCGACCGTCTGCACGCCTGCGAACCATTCGGCCTTCACTTCCGAGCCGTCGGCGACCAGGTAGCTCGGCACGCCGCTTTCGGTGCCGATCTCGCGCAGCCGGTTCGAATTCGAACTGTTGGTCGCGCCGACGACGAGCAGCACGTCGACTTGCCCGCTCAGCTCGCGCACGGCGGCCTGGCGGTTTTGCGTCGCGTAGCAGATGTCGCGGGTGTCCGGGCCGACGATGTCGGTGAACCGGCGCTGCAGCGCTTCGATGATGCCGCGCGTGTCGTCGACCGACAGCGTCGTCTGCGTCACGTACGCAACCGGCGTGTCGACCGGCAGCGTCAGCGTATCGACTTCCGCTTCACTTTGCACGAGGATCACCTCGGCCGGAATCTGGCCGATCGTGCCCTCGACTTCCGGATGCCCGGCGTGGCCGATCAGGATCAGCCGGCGACCGGCCGCCACGTACTGTCGGCCCTGCACGTGCACTTTCGTGACGAGCGGGCAGGTGGCGTCGAGCACGTCGAGGCCGCGCGTCTGCGCGTCGCGCTCGACCGTCTGGGCGACGCCGTGCGCGCTGAAGATCGCGACGGCGCCATGCGGCACCTCGTCGAGTTCCTCAACGAATCGTGCCCCTTTATTACGCAGATTTTCGACGACGTGCCGGTTGTGGACGATTTCATGACGCACATAAACCGGCGCGCCGTGCTGTTGCAGCGCGCGATCGACGATCTCGATCGCGCGGACAACCCCCGCACAAAAGCCGCGAGGCTGGGCAAGGATGACTCGCATAGGTGAGCGAACTCCGACGACAGAAACGGGGTTCGAGGAGTTGGCACTTCAGCTCGATTGCCCCGGCTTGATGTTATGAAGGCAGGAACGACCGGCCCGGTCAGGCCCCGGAACCCCGAATTAATCGCGCATTTTAACCCTATCGGCCGGTCCTTGCTTTGGTGCCGTATTTGCCGTGTTGCAATCCCGGCACGGGTGCGTCGGCGCCCGTGCGCGCGGAACCCAGTAAACTACGCGGTTTCGCGGGCTGCCCGTCCGGCCGCCCGGCGTCGCGCTCATTTCAAGGCCTTTCGATGACCGTCGATTTTTCCGCGTATTGCCTGCTCGCCCGTGCGGTTTCGGGCGCTATTCCGACCCTGATTGAACGCTCCGGTGCGCGCCGGCAGGAGACGTGCCGATGATGCTGGCGATCGCATTCCTGCTGTCCGGCCTGTCGCTCGCGATCTGGATCGTGCTGCTCGTCGCGCGCGGCGGTTTCTGGCGCGCGCAGCCGGCGCGTCCGCTGCCGCCCGAGGCGCGCGGCGCGGCCGCGGACGCCGGCTGGCCGGCCGTCGTCGCGGTCGTGCCGGCGCGCAACGAAGCCGACGTGATCGCGCGCGCCGCGACGTCGCTGCTCGAGCAGGACTATCCGGGCGACTTTCACCTGATCATCGTCGACGATCACAGCGACGACGGCACCGCGGACGCCGCGCGCGCGGCCGCGCTGGCCGCGAACCGCGCGGACCGGCTGACCGTGCTGAGCGCGAAGCCGCTGCCGGCCGGCTGGTCGGGCAAGGTGTGGGCGCAGTCGCAGGGGATCGCGGCGGTGCGCACGCTCGGGCTGCCGGCCGACTATCTGCTGCTGACGGATGCCGACATCGGCCACCCGCCCGACGCCGTCGCGCAGCTCGTCACGCGCGCGCAGGCCGAGCAGCGCGATCTCGTGTCGCTGATGGTGCGGCTGCGCTGCGACTCGTTCTGGGAAAAGGCGCTGATCCCGGCGTTCGTGTTCTTCTTCGCGAAGCTCTATCCGTTCTCGTGGATCAACAATCCGCGCAACAAGACGGCCGGCGCCGCAGGCGGCTGCATGCTCGTGAAGCGCACGGCGCTCGAGGAAGCGGGCGGCATCGAGTCGATCCGCGGCGCGCTGATCGACGATTGCAGCCTCGCCGCGCAGATCAAGCATCGCGGCAGCGGCCGCCATCCGATCCGCCTCGATCTCGCCGATCGCAGCGTGTCGCTGCGCCCGTACGACAGCTGGCGCGACATCTGGAACATGATCGCGCGCACGGCGTTCACGCAGCTCCACTATTCGCCGTGGCTGCTGGCCGGCACGCTCGTCGGGATGACGATCATCTATCTGGTGCCGCCCGTCGCCGCGCTCGCGTACGGCGCGCGCGCGTGGCCCGCATGGCTCGCATGGGCGTCGATGTGCGCCGCATACGCGCCGATGCTGCGCTACTACCGGCGCTCGCCGCTGTGGGCGCCCGCGCTGCCGCTCGTCGCCGCGTTCTACGTCGGCGCGACGTTCGCGTCCGCGTGGCGCTACTGGCGCGGCAAGGGCGGCCAGTGGAAGGCGCGCGTGCAGGCACCGGTCGAACGCTGATACCGGCCGGCGCCGCATGCAGTGGCGCCGAACGACAAACGGCCCGACCGGCATGCCGCCGGTCGGGCCGTGTTGCATTCAGGCGCCGCGTGCGGCGCTCAGCGCTGCGTGAGCAGCATGTACATCTGGATCACGACGTCCGGCGAGAACGTGAACGGCACCCAGCCGTAGCCGGTGTGACGCATGACCAGCAGACGATCGCCGTTCGACTGCTTCTGCACGGCCATCATCGGATTCTTCGTCGACACGAAGCGCCAGCCCGGCGGGATACCGTTCGGCGGCTCCGGCTGCATCGACGCGCGCGCGTGCGCGAGTTCCTCGATCAGCTGGCCGAGCTGCTCCGGATGCAGCGTCATCGATTCGCCGTTGATCGTCAGCGTCAGTTCGTTCTGCGTCGGCCGCGAGACGTGCAGCGTCGATTTGTCGGCGGGTGCGGGCGCCGCATTCGGGGCGGCTTCGGCGACGGGGACGACTGCGGTGCCGCGTTCCGTCGCTGCGTCGGCTTCGGTTTCCGCTTCAGTTGCGGGCGGCGTGGCGGCGTTCGCCGACGTTGCGTCGGTCGTATTCGCGTCATTCGCCTCTTGTGCATCGCGCACGTCGTGCGCCACCGCGTCGGCCGACGGCGCCTGCGCTGCCGCGTCCGCACCGGTTTCCGCTGCCGACGCATCGGTCGACATCGCATCCTTCATCACGGCTTCGACGAGCGCTTCGGCATCGGCGATCGCCTTCGCATGGCGTTGCGCCGCGGCTTCGGCGTTCGCGATCGCTTCGGTATGGCGCTGCGCGACGGCCTGCGCTTGCGCCGTCGCGTCCGCATGGCGGCGCGCGGCCGCTTCGGCCTCCGCGATCGCTTCCGCATGACGTTTCGCGAGCGCCTCGGCCTCCGCCGTGGCCTGGGCGTGGCGCTGCGCGGCCGCTTCCGCTTCGGCGATCGCCTGCGCGTGACGCTGCGCGAGCGCTTCGGCCTCGGCGGTGGCCGCCTCGGCTTCGGCCGTCGCTTCCGCGTGACGCTTCGCGGCGGCTTCCGCTTCGGCGCTCGCCGCTGCGTGACGCTGGGCGGCAGCCTCCGCTTCGGCCGCGGCGGCATGATGACGTTGTGCGGCGGCTTCCGCTTCGGCGATCGCGGCAGCATGGCGCTGCGATGCGGCTTCGGCATCGGCGTGACGTTGCGCCAGCGCTTCGGTCAGCGCAGTCGCTTCTGCGTGCCGCTGCACGGCGGCTTCGGCCTGTGCGGCGGCATCGGTGTGGCGCCGCGCAGCGGCTTCGGCTGCGGCGGTCGCTTCGGCGTGGCGTTTCTGCGCGGCTTCCGCTTCGGCTGCCGCATCGAGATGGCGCTGTGCGGCGGCCTGCGCTTCGGCTTCGGCCGCCGCGTGACGCTGCGCAGCCGCCTGGGCCTCGGCCGCGGCGGCGCGCGCGAAGGCTTCCGCGCTGCGGGCCGCCTGTTGCGCAGCGTGGTGATCGTGGAGGAGCTGATCGACGCCGGTGTTGAGTGCATCGATCTGGTCGTTCAGGTTCATGCGTGCTTTCTCTACGTAGGACCCGCGATTTTACCCGCTGAGCCGCCCGCGGTCCGCGCATCACGTGTAACAAAGTCCGCAATCCGGCGCGCTGCGCGCCGCTTTGTGCTACTTCAGGTAGCCCGCGCCGCGGAACCAGTCGAGCGCGTCGCGCAGCCCGTCGCGGTACGGCCGCGCGCGGTAGCCGAGTTCGCGTTCGGCCTTCGCGGACGTGAAATACATCTTGTTCTTCGACATCCGCAGCCCGTCGACCGTGACGAACGGCTCCTTCTTCGTGAACTTCGCGACCGCCTCGGCGCCGACCGCGAGCGGGTACAGCGGCCAGCGCGGCAGCGCGATCGTCGGCGCCTTGCGGCCCGTCATCTGCGCGATGTCGGCGAGCATCTGCTGCAGCGGCAGGTTCTCGCCGCCCAGGATGTAGCGCTCGCCGATCCGGCCGCGCTCGAGCGCGAGGAAATGGCCGTGCGCGACGTCGTCGACGTGCACGAGGTTCAGCCCCGTATCGACGAACGCCGGAATCTTGCCGAGCGCGGCCTCGACGATGATGCGGCCGGTCGGCGTCGGCTTCACGTCGCGCGGGCCGATCGGCGTCGACGGGTTGACGATCACCGCGGGCAGCCCTTCGTCGGCGATCATCCGCTCGACCGCGCGCTCGGCGAGCACCTTGCTGCGCTTGTACACGCCGATCGCCTGCTCGGGCGTCAGCGGCCGGTTCTCGTCGGCCGGATCGCCGGCGCTCGTGACCTTCAGCGTCGCGACGCTGCTCGTATAGACGATCCGTTCGACGCCTTCGGCGCGCGCGGCGCGCATCGTCGCGACGGCGCCTTCGAGGTTCGCGCGCTCGATCTCGTGCGGGTCCGGCGCCCACAGCCGGTAGTCGGCCGCGACGTGCAGCAGGTAGCGCACGCCGCGCAGCGCGGCGCGCATCGACGTCTCGTCGCGCATGTCGCCGGTGACGATCTCGGCGTCGAGATCGGCGACGTTCGTGCGCGGGCTCGTCGGGCGCACGAGCACGCGCACCGCATAGCCTTTCTGCTGCGCGATGCGCGCGACGGCCGAGCCGACGAAACCGGACGCGCCGGTGACCAGAACGAGATCGCGGGAGGTATCAGTCATGCCATTCCTTCTTGGCCGCGCGCGAACGGCGCGGCGGTTGAGCGTCGGCGAGATTGTACGTGTTCGGCGCGCGCGGCGGCCGGCCGCACCCGTGTGAGAACGGGCCGACGCGACTACAATGCCGGGCTTGGATGCAACTGGAGGGGCGACGCGATGAACCGCGATGAGCTGGACGAACGGATCGAGACCTACTACGTGCGCGTGCGCGGCGTCGTGCAGGGCGTCGGCTTCCGTCACGCGACGGTGCGCGAGGCGCACGCGCTGAAGCTGCGCGGCTGGGTCAGCAACCTCGAGGACGGCAGCGTCGAGGCGATGATCCAGGGCCCCGGCGCCCAGATCGACCGGATGCTGGCGTGGCTGCGGCACGGGCCGCCGGCCGCGCGCGTGACCGAAGTGACGTTCGAGGAACGGCAGACCGACAAGCGCTTCGAGCGCTTTCAGCAGCAGTAAGCGCACGTGACGGGGTATCCGGAGGCCGGGCGCGGCGTGATGTTGTCGGTGGCGGCGTCGACGCTGTTCGCGCTGATGTCCGCGTATGCGAAATGGCTGGTGCCGCTCACGGGCCTCGACATTTTCGCGTGGCGCGTGCTCTGGACCGCGCCCGGCGCGCTCGCGCTGATCGCGCTGCGCGGCCGCTGGCCGGCGCTCGCGGAACTGCTCGCGCGCAGCGTGCGCGACTGGCGGCTGCTCGTCGCGCTGCCCGTCACCGCAGCGCTGCTCGGGCTGCAGCTGTGGCTGTTCCTGTGGGCGCCGCTGCACGGGCGCATGCTCGAGGTGTCGCTCGGCTACTTCCTGCTGCCGCTGACGATGGTGCTCGTCGGCCGCTTCTACTATCACGAACGGCTCGATCCGCTGCAGTGGGCGGCCGTCGCCTGCGCGGCGCTCGGCGTTGCGCACGAAGTGTGGGCGACGCGCGCATTCGCGTGGCCGACGCTCGTCGTCGCGCTCGGCTATCCGCCGTATTTCGTGCTGCGCCGGCGCATCAACGCCGATTCGCTGGCTGCGTTCGCGGTCGAGATCGTGCTGCTGTGTCCGATCGCGATCGCGATGGTCGCGACGAGCGGCACGCCGGTCGCGCCGCATCCGCTGCTGTGGTCGACGCTGCTGCCGGGGCTCGGCGTGCTCAGCACGCTTGCGCTCGCGAGCTATCTGAAGGCGAGCCGGATGCTGCCGATGGCGCTGTTCGGCATCCTCGGCTATGTCGAGCCCGTGCTGCTCGTCGCCGTATCGCTGTTGTTGCTCGGCGAGACGCTGACGGTCGCGAAGCTCGCGACGTACGGGCCGATCTGGGTCGCGGTCGCGTTGACCGCATGGCACAGCGCGATGCTGATGCGGCGCCTGCCGGCGCGTACCTGAGCGAGCGTCGCGCCGACGCGGGTCGCCTCAAACGCACCTCGCTCGACACACCTCACGCGCGATTCTGGCCGTCGGCCGTCGTCGCGCTGACGCCAAGCTGGCCGCGTTGCCAGCTTCATGCAAGCGATATCGCCCCTGTAATGCAACCGAAGATTCGGTTGCACTTTGTTACTTAGGGCAGTTCCGGGACGGCTATTAGACTGACCTGACCGTCTTTCTTCGTATGCAGTGCTCCAATGAACGGTCGTCTCCGTGCCCGCCTTGCCGGGTCGGCGCGATACGGGCATACGCGTATCGCCGCCGGCCGCGCTCGGCTTCCTGTTTCGCCTTCCGTTTCGTCCGGCACCGCGCGTGCCCATCCCGTGCAGGTGCGCTCATGTCGATGAACGCGCCGCCTTCCGCTGCCGTGTCGTGGCCGCGCAGCGGCCGTCTCATCGAAGTCGACTTCTTCCGCGGGATCGTGCTGCTGATGATCGTCGTCGATCACATCGGCGCGAGCGTGCTGTCGCGCGTGACGCTGCATGCGTTCGCGCTGTGCGATGCGGCCGAGGTGTTCGTGTTCCTCGGCGGCTTCGCGACGGCGAGCGCGTACGGCGCGATCGCCGAGCGGCAGGGCGCGCGCGCCGCGCAGCGGCGCTTCGTGCGGCGCGCGATGCAGATCTACCGCGCGTTTCTCGCGACGTCGACGCTGATGCTGGTCGTGTCGGCGGTGCTCGACCATTACGGGATCGACTCGCCGAACCTTGCGCTCGACGACGTCAGCGTGATGCTCGCGTCGCCGCTCACGGGCCTCGCCGAACTGCTGACGTTCCAGCGCCAGCCGTATCTCGCGTCGGTGCTGCCGATGTACGTGCTGTTCGCGCTCGCGTCGCCGGTGCTCGTGCCGTTCGCGCGCCGCCATCCGTGGCCGCTCGTCGTGCTGAGTGTCGCATCGTGGCTGGCGGCCGGCTGGCTCGGGCCCGAACTGCTCGATACCGACGGATTCCGCTGGAGCTTCAATCCGTTTGCGTGGCAGCTGATGTTCGTCGCGGGCGTGCTCGCGCGCTGCCAGCCGTTCTACCGGCGCGTCGCGCTCGGCCGCTGGGGCGCCGCGGCGACCGGCCTCGCCTGCGCGGTCGTGCTCGGCTGCGCGAGCTACAAGCTGTTCTCGGGCCTGCCGGTGCCCGAAGGCGTGCTCAAGCGCGATCTCGCGCTGCCGCGCGTCGTCAGCTTCGCGGCCGTGGCGTGGCTGATGGCGGACTGGGTGCGCTACGGCTGGATCGCGCGCGTCGCGCAGGCCGTACGGCCCGTCGTCGCGGTCGGGCAGCGCGGACTGATCTGCTTCGTCGCGGGCGCGGCGATCTCGCTCGTCATCGACTCGCTGCTGCACCCGGTCGCGGGGAGCGCCGAGCTGCGGCACATCGGCGTGGGCCTCGCGGCCGACGCGTGTGCGCTCGGGCTGATGATGGCGGTGGCCGGTTCGGGCGCGTGGATTTCGCGGCGGCGCACGGCTGCCGCGTGATGCGGCGCGCGCGCGGGCGCGGGTGGAGGCAAAAAAGTGGGGGCCGGCACCGGCGCCGGCGTGCACGCTTCGCGTCTCAGTGACGCTGGACGATGCGCGTGCGCGGATCGACGGTCGGATCGTCGGCTTCGGTCTCGTCGTTGTCGCCGGGCGTCGCCCGGTCGTCCTGCTGCGCGAGCACCGCATCGGCTTCGGCTGCCGCGCGCGCGGCGCGCAGTGCGGTGCAGCGCTGCGCACGCCGGATGTCGGACAGCATTCTCAGCAGCCGCGTCGTCTTGCTTTTCATGGGCCTTCTCCCGCCGGCGCGCACCTCGGGGGATGCGCCGCTTGCAATCAGTGTAGGACGCGATTGCGGTGCCGGCAGGATAATGTGGCGGCCTGTGGCGTGCGCGCAGCACGCCGGCCGCCGGACTTACTGAACGGCGGCGACGTTCTGCGCCTGCAGCGCTTCGTCGCGGCGCTCTTCCGCGCAGCGCTGATGCTGGCGCGACAGGCGGTTCATCATCGGCAGCAGCAGCAGCGCGAGCACCATGCCGATCGCGGCGAGCCAGCCGAGCTTCTCGAACAGCGACAGATAGAGCGGCAGCGAATCGACGGCCGGCAGATCGTGCGACGGCATCTGCGCGAAGTTCGCGACGACGCTGCCGAGATACTGCGACACGCCGGTCGCGACGAAGTACGCACCCATCATGAAGCCGCTCATCCGCGCCGGCACATAGCGCGCGATCATCGCGAGGCCGAGGCCGCTCACCAGCAGTTCGCCGAGCGAGTAGAGGCCGTAGCCCCACACCATGAACCACGACGACACGCGACCGTCGACCGCATAGCGGCCGCTGATCGTGAACACGAGATAGCCGGCGGCGACGGCACCGAAGCCGAGCGCGTACTTCGCGGCGACCGGCAGATCGCGGCCGCCCTTCGAGAACGCGTTGTAGATCCACACGAGCACCGGGCTCAGCAGCATGATCCAGATCGGGTTCAGCGCCTGGAACTGCGCGGCGCTCCACGTAAACAGCGTCGTGCCGAACAGGATGAAGCGCGGATCGACGTTGCGCAGCGCGAACAGCGTCAGCGAGGTCGACATCTGCACGTAGAAGATGAAGAACAGGATCACCTGCGCGATCAGCACGAGCGCGGCGATCAGCCCGGCGCGCTCCGAGCGTTCCGACTTCGCGATCATGTACGCGAAGATCGCGAGAATCGCGACCGCGGCCGTCCACACGCTTGCCACTGCCAGTTGCTTGTGCTGCAGCACGTACAGCGTGACGAGCGCGAGCGCGACGCCGCCCGCCGCGACGGCCCCGAGGCGCTTCCAGCGGATCGGCTCGTCGTCGGGCTGCGAGCCGATGTGCGCCAGCGTGCGATGCATCAGCATGAAGTTCAGGATCGCGAGCAGCATGCCGCCGCAGCAGACCGCGAACGCGGTGTGCCAGCCCCAGTGATCCTTGATCCACGGCGTCGCGAGCATCGACACCGTCGAGCCGATGTTGACCGCCATGTAGTAGATCGTGAACGCGCTGTCGATGCGCGCGTCGTCGCCTTCGTAGATGCGGCGCACGAGGTTCGCCGCGTTGGCCTTGAACAGCCCGTTGCCGACGACGATCACGCCGAGCGACGCATACATATAGGCGAGCGCGTCGTTCGGCACCGCCAGCATCAGGTAGCCGGCGCACAGCACGGCCGCGCCGAGGATCATCGTGCGGCGCGCGCCGAGCACCTTGTCGCCGATCCAGCCGCCGATCGACGGCGAGGCGTAGACGAGTGCGGTGAACGCACCCCACGTGAGGTTCGCATGGCTGTCGGTGAAACCGAGCCTGTCGACCATGAAGAGGACGAGGAGCGCGGCCATGCCGTAGTAGCCGAAGCGCTCCCACATTTCGATGAGGAAGACCGTCGTAAACGATCGGGTTTGTGAAACAGGTGCGTGCATCATCAATCTCGGTTGAAACGGACGGCGCGGATCGCGCGTCGCCTGAGGGTAGAACTGGCGCCTGGGCGCGTGGGCCGGGTAGGCCGCTACGCAGGCAATGGCAGCAGTCGGGCGGTTAGCCCGGGCCGGGGTCTCACTCCGCCGGTGTCGGCGGCGCAAGGCCCCGACCGGCGCGCGAATGGTAACGTTTGCCGGTCCGGTGCGTCAGGTCCGCGCCACATAGGGAAATCCCCGAGATGGCAGCAGCTTTCAGGAACATTCGTCTCATGATTTGTTTGTAAACTTCGCGTCCGGCGCTCCGCAAAATCCCGGAGAGCCGCTTGCAGCTTGCCTGTGAAGGCGGCGAGTCTGGCAAGATAGCGGGTCTTTTCGCGCGCTTCGGGCCCTGTTTAGTGCACCGGGCTCAACGCCGAAGGCATGTGCGAACCTGAAGACTAAGCGATATTAACGAAACTTAGTTACTTTCCATCAAACATTTTTTGACGACCACTTTTCGGCCTGCTATGGTTCCCCCCACTGAAAACTCGCGGTCTGCCGTCGCTGCCGCCGCACTGGGCAGCAAGATTCGCGCGTTGCGCCAACGATTGAAGCGCACGCTCGACGAAACGGCGACAGCCGCGGGCATTTCGAAGCCGTTTCTGTCGCAAGTCGAGCGCGGGCTCGCGTCGCCGTCGCTGACGTCGTTGGCCGGCATCGCGCAGGCGCTCGGCGTGACCGTGCAGTATTTCGTCGATACGCCGAGCGAGGAGCGTTCGGTGTGTCGAGGCGAGCAGCTGCGCTTTTTCGGGTTCGCCGATTCGGCGAACCTGTTCGCGAGGCTGACGAACCTCTCGGAAGGCCGCCAGCTCGAGGCGATCCTCGTGCGGATGCCGCCGGGGCAGAAGCGGTCCGAGGTGACGACACATGCAGGAGAGGAGTTCCTGTATGTGGTGGAAGGAGAAGTGTCGCTGACGCTGGAAGGCAAGACGTTCGTCCTGCAGGCCGGCGATAGTTCGCACTACCAGTCGACGGTTCCGCACAGCTGGGCCAACACCGCGAAGATCGAATCGGTGGTGGTCTGGGTCGGTACGCCGAGGCTGTTCTAACGCACAGGTATTCCTTCGTTTCTCGGACGGGATGCCTGTCGAAAGAAACGTAAGGGATACTAACATGCAATACGAGAACCACGGGCCTCCTCAATCGCTGCCCCCGACAGCGTCTTACGCGTAATCCGCGGCCTTCGCCGCGCGACGCTCACCGAACAACCTTCTCAAGACTGCCACGATGAAATCCTTGCATGCCATGTCGGCCGTGCTGGCCGCGCTCGTCCTGACGACGCCCGCCGCCCGTGCCGTAACCGTCCCGTCGAACGTCACGCTTGCCGCGCAGCAGGATCTGACGCGACAGGTGCCCGCCGAAGTCGAGTCGCTCGATCCCGCCCACATCGAATCGTGGACCGGCAACACGATCGGCCTCGACCTGTTCGAAGGGCTTGCGCGCATCGACGCGGCCGGGCAGGTCGTGCCGGGCGTCGCGCTGTCGTGGGAGCGCAAGACGCCGCAGACGTGGATCTTCAAGCTGCGCCACGACGCGAAGTGGAGCAACGGGCAGCCCGTGACGGCCGCCGATTTCGTCTATTCGTGGCAGCGCCTCGCCGATCCGAAGACGGGTTCGAAGTACACGATCCTCATCGAGTTCGTGAAGAACTCGAAGGAGATCATCGCGGGCAAGGCCGCGCCGTCGACGCTCGGCGTGCGCGCGGTCGATCCGTACACGCTCGAGGTGACGACCGACGTGCCGGTCGCGTTCTTCCCCGAGCTGACCGCGATGGCGCCGCTCGCGCCGGTGAACAAGGACGTCGTCGCGAAGTTCGGCGACGCGTGGACGCGTCCCGGCAACATCGTCAGCAACGGCGCGTACCAGCTCGTCGACTGGCAGCCGAACAACCGCATCGTGATGACGAAGGATGCGAAGTACTGGAACGCGCCGAAGGTCGTGATCAACAAGGTCACGTATCTGCCCGTCGAAAGCGACGAGACCGCGATGCGCATGTACCAGGCCGGGCAGATCGACTACAGCTATTCGATTCCGTCGGGCATTTTCCAGCAGGTCAGCAAGCAGTTCGGCGCCGAGCTGCGCCCGGGCCTGCAGCTCGCGACGTACTACTACTACCTGAACAACAGCGATCCGGCGCTGAAAGACAAGCGCGTGCGCCAGGCGCTGTCGATGGTCATCGATCGCGACGTGCTGACGTCGAAGCTCACGCAGGCCGGCGAGAAGCCGATGTACGGCCTGATGCCGAACGGCACGAAGGGCGTGCAGCCGTTCACGCCGGAATGGGCGTCCTGGCCGATGGCCAAGCGCGTCGAGACCGCGAAGAACCTGCTGAAGCAGGCCGGCTATTCGGACGCGAAGCCGCTGTCGTTCACGCTCACGTACAACACCAACGACCTGCACAAGAAGGTCGCGCTGTTTGCCGCATCGGAATGGCGCACGAAGCTCGGCATCAACACGAAGCTCGAGAACGTCGAGTTCAAGGTGCTGATGAAGGAGCGGCATGACGGCAAGGTCCAGATCGCGCGCGACGGCTGGTTCGCCGACTACAACGACGCGATGACGTTCTTCGATCTGATCCGCTGCGGCAGCTCGCAGAACACCGTCGGCTACTGCAACAAGCAGGTCGACACGCTCGTCGACGAGGGCAACCAGAAGCTCGACGACAAGGCCCGCGCGGCGCTGCTCACGCAGGCGCACGACACCGCGATGAACGACACGCCGATGGTGCCGCTGTTCCAGTATTCGGCCGATCGTCTCGTGAAGCCGTACGTCGGCGGCTATTCGCTGAAGAACGTGATCGACATGCGCGCGTCGCAGGACATGTATCTGATCAAGCACTGAGCGGAGCGATCATGCTGGCCTATGCCCTAAGGCGCACGTTGTGGGCGGTGCCGACGATCCTCGCGGTCGTCACCGTCTGCTACCTGCTGCTGCACTTCACGCCCGGCGGCCCGTTCGATACGGAGAAACAGCTGTCCGCCGCGACGCTCGCGAACCTGAACGCGAAGTACCACCTCGACGAACCGCTGTGGAAGCAGTACCTGCTGTATCTCGGCTCGCTGCTGCGCGGCGATCTCGGGCCGTCGTTCCGCTATGTCGACTGGTCGGTGAACGATCTCGTGAAGAAGGCGCTGCCCGTGAGCCTCGGCGTGGGCGGCCTGTCGATTCCGCTGTCGATCGTGCTCGGCGTGCTGCTCGGCACCGTCGCGGCCGTGCGCCGCGACAGCGCGATCGACCGCTTCGTGATGCTGATCGGCAACTTCGGCAACGTCGTGCCGCCGTTCGTGCTCGGCCCCGTGCTCGTGTGGATCTTCGCGATCCTGCTGAAGACGTCGGCCGGCAACGGCTGGCTGCCGGCCGGCGGCTGGGGCGACGGCGGCTGGCAGTACCGCTTGCTGCCGATCGTGCTGCTGACCTTCATCAACGTGTCGCTGCTCGCGCGCGTGATGCGCGGCTCGATGATCGAGACGCTGTCGAGCAACTACATCCGCACCGCGCGCGCGAAGGGGCTGCCCGGCTCGACGATCGTGCTGCGCCACGCGCTGAAGCCCGCGCTGATGCCGGTCGTATCGTTGTTCGGCACGGTCTGCATCACGTCGATCACGGCGGCCGTCGTCACCGAATCGGTGTTCGCGCTGCCGGGGCTCGGGCAGCTCGTCGTGAACGGCGCGATCAATCGCGACTACACGCTGGTGCTGGGCCTCGTCGTGCTGACGACCGTCTGCGCAGTGCTGTTCAACCTGCTGGTCGACCTCGCCTACGCATGGCTCGATCCGCGCATCCGTTACTGAGCGAGGCCCTGCGATGACTCCCACTACGCCAGCCGTCGGTCTGCCCGCGCAGACCGATACGCCGCCGCGTTCGCGCTCGCCGCTGGCGCTCGCGTTCGCACGCTTCCTGCGCAACCGCGCGGCCTTGTTCAGCCTCGTGCTGCTCGCGCTGATCGTGATCGCCTGCTTCGTCGGCCCGTGGCTGCTTGCAGCCGATCCGGCCGCAAGCGACTGGGGTGCGATCAGCCTGCCGCCGACGCTCGCGAACCAGCACTGGTTCGGCACCGACGAGCTCGGCCGCGACCTGCTCGTGCGCACGCTGATCGGCGGGCGCGTGTCGATCGAGGTCGGGCTGCTCGGCACGCTCGTGTCGGGCCTGTTCGGCGTCGCGTGGGGCGCGACCGCGGGCTTCGCGGGCGGCCGCGTCGACGCGGTGATGATGCGCATCGTCGACATGATGTACGCGATCCCGTACTTGCTGATCGCGATCCTGATGATGACGCTGTTCGGCCGTTCGTTCCTGCTCGTCGTGCTGACGATCAGCGCGTTCTCGTGGATCGACATGGCGCGCGTCGTGCGCGGCCAGACATTGTCGCTGCGCAACCGCGAGTTCGTCGATGCGGCGCGCGCGATCGGCGTGACGCCGGTGTCGATCGTGCGCCGCCATATCGTGCCGAACCTGCTCGGCGTCGTCGTCGTGTATGCGACGGTCTCGGTGCCGAACATCGTGCTGACCGAATCGGTGCTGTCGTTTCTCGGGCTCGGCGTGCAGGAGCCGATGACGAGCTGGGGCGTGCTGATCCAGGACGGCGCGCAGAAACTCGAATCGATGCCGTGGCTGCTGCTGTGCCCGGCCGTCATGCTGTGCGTGACGCTCTATTGCGTGAATTTCGTCGGCGACGGCCTGCGGGATGCGCTTGACCCGAAGGATCGCTGAAGATGGCCGCACTACTTGAAGTCGACAACCTCGGCGTGCGCTTCACGCGCAAGGATGCGCCGCCGATCGACGCCGTCAGCGGCGTGTCGTTCTCGCTCGAAGCCGGCAAGACGCTCGGCATCGTCGGCGAATCGGGCTCCGGCAAGAGCCAGACCGTGATGGCATTGCTCGGGCTGCTCGCCGCGAACGGCACGACGAGCGGCACGGCGCGCTATCGCGGCGACGATCTGCTCGCGATGGACACGCGCGCGCTGAACGCCGTGCGCGGAGACCGGATCGCGATGATCTTCCAGGATCCGATGACGTCGCTCAATCCGTTCCTGACGATCGAGCGGCAGATGACCGAGACCCTGCAGCTGCATCGCGGGCTGTCGCGCAAGGCCGCGACGAAGCGCGCGATCGAGGCGCTCGAATCGGTGCGCATTCCCGACGCCGCGCGGCGTATCCGCATGTATCCGCACGAGTTCTCGGGCGGCATGCGGCAGCGCGTGATGATCGCGATGGCGCTGCTGTCCGAGCCCGAAATCCTGATCGCCGACGAGCCGACCACGGCGCTCGACGTGACCGTGCAGGCGCAGATCATCGATCTGCTGCGCGAGCTCAATCGCGAGCGCGGCACCGCGATCGTGCTGATCACGCACGACATGGGCGTGGTCGCCGGACTCGCGGACGACGTGATGGTCATGTATGCGGGCCGCACCGTCGAATACGCGCCGGCCGAATCGATCTTCGCGGCGCCGTCGCATCCGTACACGATCGGGCTGCTGAACGCGCTGCCGCGGCTGACCGATGCCGACGATGCGCCGCTCGTCGCGATTCCCGGCAATCCGCCGATGCCCGGCACCGCGCCGGCCGGCTGCGCGTTCGCGAAACGCTGCACGTGTGCGGAGGATCGCTGCGGCACGCTGCGCCCCGCACTCGAAACCTACGGCGCCGCCGGTGCGGTGCGCGCCTGCCATCGGCCGGCGGCCGATCTGACGGGAGGACTGCGATGAGCGTCAACGAACGCCGCGACGCCGGCGCGAGCGGCGACACGCTGCTCGCCGTCGAGGGGCTGAAGGTGCATTTCCGCGTGCCGCTCGGCGGCTATCCGTGGTCGCCGAAGGGCACGCTGCGCGCGGTCGACGGCGTCTCGTTCGACGTGAAGCGCGGCGAGACGGTCGGCCTGGTCGGCGAATCGGGCTGCGGGAAGTCGACTCTCGCGCGTGCGCTGATCGGCCTCGTACCGATGACGGCCGGCACCGTGCGCTGGCGCGGCGAGGCCGTCGCGCCAGCGCAGCTGCGCGGCACCGCGATGCGGCGCGAAGTGCAGATGATCTTCCAGGATCCGCTCGCGTCGCTCGATCCGCGCATGACGATCGAGCAGGTCGTCGCCGAGCCGCTCGTCACGCATCAGCCGGGTCTCGGCCGTGCCGAAGTGCGCCGCCGCGTGATCGCGATGCTCGAGCGCGTCGGGCTGAACGCGCATCACCTGCTGCGCTATCCGCATGAATTTTCCGGCGGCCAGTGCCAGCGCGTCGGGATCGCGCGTGCGCTGATCGGCGAGCCGAAGCTCGTGATCTGCGACGAACCGGTGTCGGCGCTCGACGTGTCGATCCAGGCGCAGATCGTGAACCTGCTGCGCGACCTGCAGCGCGATCTGTCGCTGTCCTATCTGTTCGTCGCGCACGACCTCGCGGTCGTGAAGGCGATCAGCCAGCGCGTGCTCGTGATGTATCTGGGCCGCGTGATGGAGTTCGGCACGCGCGACGACGTGTACCGCGTGCCGCAGCACCCGTACACGCGCGCGCTGCTCGACGCGGCGCCGACGCCGGACCCGGCACGCGAGCGGGCGCGCCGGCCGATGCTGCTGGCGGGCGAGATGCCGTCGCCGCTGAATCCGCCGTCGGGCTGCGCGTTCCGCACGCGCTGCCCGGTGGCGATCGACGCGTGCGCGCAGGACGTGCCGCTGCCGGAAGTGCGGCACGGCTCGGCGGCGCGCGTCGCCTGCATCCGCGCGGGTGCGGCATGAGTGTCGAACGACGATAAGCAGGCAGGTCGACAGGGGTAAGTGCGGCGCGAACGATCTTCGCGTCGCGGGTACAGGCGCGTCCGTAGCCGGTCGCGCCGGGTGGGGGCCGGGCGCGGATCGCGACCGGCGGGACGACATCAACACAAGAAGAGAACCACGATGAAAAAGCAGAAGACGATCGGGACGGCATCGAAGATGCTGCTTGCATGGGGACTGCCGGCGCTCGCCGGTGTCTCGCTGACGGGCGTCGCGCGCGCCGACGACGCGGCGCCCGCGCCGCTGACGGTCGCGCAGGCCGCGCCGGCCGCCGGCGCGAGTGCGAGCGTCGCACAGGCGACGACGCCGAACGCCGTTGTGAACGCGGAGGCCGGCCAGGCCGTCACGCCGTCCGACGAGCAACCGTCCGCGCAATCGAAGTCGAAGGGCTTCATCGCCGACAGCCATCTCGACTTCCTGTTCCGCAATTACGCGGACGTGCTCGACAACAAGGGCGGACCGCACCGTCACGCATGGATCCAGGGCGTGATGGCGAACTTCGAGTCCGGCTATACGACGGGCCTGATCGGTATCGGCTTCGACGCATCGCTGTATGCGGCGCTGAAGCTCGACGGCGGCGCGGGCGCGGGCAGCATGGCACACATCGCGAAGGGCGGCGGCGGCTCGAACCAGCTCGCGTGGGCCTATCCGGGCATCTACGACGTGAAGGCGCGCATCTCGAACACGGTGATCAAGTACGGTCTGCAGGCCGTCGACAACCCGTTCATGGAGCAGCACGACAACCGCGCGCTGCCGCCGACGTTCCTCGGCGCGACGATCGTCAGCAACGAATTCAAGAACGTGATGCTCGAAGCGGGCAGCTTCACGAAGACCGACGCGCGCGGCCACTCGACGCTCACGAACCTGACGACGCAGTACGGCGGTACGCGCGTGAACCGGATCACCTATGTGGGCGGCACGTGGGACTACTCGCCGAACGGCGAAGTCGCGCTGTACGCGAATCAGGCCGACGACGTGTGGCACCAGTACTACGCGTCGGTGAAGCACAGCATCGGCAGCCCGCAGACGATCAAGTGGACGGGCTTCGGCAACGTCTATTCGACGCACGACACGGGCGACGCGCTGCAGGGCAAGATCAACAACAACGCGTATAGCCTGTCGCTCGCCGCGCAGCACGGCCCGCACGAGCTGCTGCTCGCGTATCAGCAGATTCTCGGCGACCAGTTCTTCGACTATCTGAACGAAACGAACGGCATCTTCCTCGCGAACTCGATGGACGTCGACTACAACGCGCCGCATGAAAAGTCGCTGCAGCTGCGCTACACGTTCTATGGCAAGGAAGCGGGGCTGCCGGGCTTCAAGGCGATGGTGTGGGGCGTGACGGGCTGGGGCGCGGACGGCAGCGCAGGCGCGGCGAACGATCCGAGCCACTCGAGCATCTACTGGAGCAACGGCGCGCCGGTGCAAGGCCGTCACCACGAGTTCGGCTTCATTCCGTCGTACACGTTCCAGAGCGGCAAGCTGAAGGACACGAAGGTCACGTTCATCGCGATGTGGCACAACGGCTCCACGCACTACTCCGATGCGACGAACCGCGAGTACCGTCTGGTCGTGAACCTGCCGCTGCACGCGTTCTGATCGAACGGCGCGCCGCGCGCCGCCGCTGCGCCGCCGCGCCGAGCGGCCCGCTCTTACGCGGGCTTGTGCAGCCCGGCGACCGGCTCGTTCGCGGCCGGTGGCAGATCCGCCGCGAGCGGCGCCAGTTCGCGACCGGTGTCGCGCCAGGCGTCGAGGCCGCCGCGCAGCGCGAGCGCGTCGGTGAAGCCCGCGTCGAGCAGGCGCTTCGCCATCAGCGCGGCCGTCACCTCGTTCGGGCACGAGCAATAGACGACGAACTTCTGCGTGAGCGGATAGCGCGCGACGATGTCGGCGATCTGCCGTTCGTCGGCAAACTGCGCGCCGGGGATCGTGAACGGGTCGAGCTTGCGGTGCTCGGGCGAGCGCACGTCGAGAATCACCGGTGCTGCATCGTCTTGCAGCAGCGCATCGAGCTCGTCGACGCCGATCCGCGCATGCGCGAGCTGGCGGATCAGCGCGCGGCGGCGCACCCAGCGAATCGCCGCATAGACGGCGAGCAGCGCGACGATCACGACCAGCACCGCGTGACCGAGCCGGCTCGCGCCCGCGAACAGCCAGTCGATCTGCCGATAGAACACGAGCCCCGCGACGAGGCCGGCGATCGTCCAGAGCGCGGCGCCGAGCGCGTCGTAGCCGACGAACGTGCGATAGCGCGTATGCAGCGCGCCCGCCATCGGCACCGATACCAGCGACAGTCCGGGAATGAAGCGTGCTACTGCGAGCACGCGCACGCCGTAGCGGCCGAAGAAGCGCTCGGTTTTCTTCACGCAGGTGTCGCGCGACAGCGACAGCCGGCAGATCGTCTTCAGCGTCGCGCCGCCGTAACGGCGCCCGGCGACGTACCACGCCGTATCGCCGAGCAGCGCGCCGAGCACCGATAGCGCAATCACCGTCGCGAGCTGCGAGCCGATCATCGCCGGATGCATCGCGGCCATCGCGCCGAACAGCACGAGCGTCGGCATCGCGGGCACGGGCAGGCCGATCGCCGCCGCGAGCACGTTGGCGAATACGAGAAGCGGCCCGTACTGGGCGACGAGATCACGGAGCATGACGGCTGGCCGAAAAGAACATGCGCAGGCAGGGTGCGCAGATGGGCCGATTATCGGCCATTTTCAAGACGGCGGCGGGAATGACGGAAAGCGCCTGACGGCGGCAGGGACATGCCGGTGAGCGCGCGCGCTGCACGCCGCTCACCGTCGGAATCTCACGAAGGGGTGCGCGCGAGCGAAGCGGCGCCGTGGTGTTCGCCCGGCAGTTCGGCGCCGTGCGAGCGGATCGCCGCGATCAGTTCGGCCGGCGTGATCTCGTAGCGGACCTCGCGGTGAATGCCGGGCTTGCGTTCGTCGATCTCGATCAACAGCACGCTCTTGCCGTCGCCGGTCGCTTCGAGCCGGAGCGAGCGCAGCTCGCGGCCGTCGGCCGGGTCGTGTTCGGTGAGCAGGGTCATTGCCCCGGATGAGCCGGTAGTGCGCATCGAACCTATCCTCGTGTCGTTGTGCCGTGGGGGGCGAAGGTGTCGTTGTTGAAAAACTGCAAAACAGGTTGACGCAGTTTAACGCGAACGGACGGCATTACGGAGCATTTTCGTAGGGGTCTAAAAGAGGGCTACACCACACTTCCGTCAGATGTTTTCGCGCGCGCCGCCGCGCGTTTGCGCGCGGCGGCGCCGGGTGGTGCGCGGGTGTCGGGCGGTGCCGACGGGCAGGCCGGCGACGCGCCGTAGGCGTGCGCGTCGCCGCGGCGGTCAGAAGCGGTCGGCGATGCCCATCGCCGGATCGCTGACCGAATGGCGGCCCGTTTCGACGCGGCCGGCGATGCGCCGCGCATAGCGCGCGTCGTGATCGGCGGTCACGATGAAGTCATACCAATAGCCGGTCGAGTCGAGCTTCCAGTGCAGCTCCGACTGCGTGCCGCCGCGCACCGTGACGGTCCACGTCGTGCCCGCGCCGTCGCCGTGACCGTGCGTGTCGGTCGCGCCGTGGCCCGCGAGCGGCCCGTAGACCCGATTCGAGCGGATCGTGAAGCGCACGGCGCCGCCGCCGTGGTTGCTCAGCCGCAGGTGCAGGTTGCCGCTCGCGCCCGCGTAGCCGACGCGGATCTCCGGATTCGGCGCGCCGGCCGCGGCAATGCGCGTGAGGTCGCCGGTGAAGCGGCGGTGATAGCCGTTCGGGCCGAGCAACCACAGATCGTATTGACCGTTGTCGTCGGCCATTGCCGCCCAGTCGCCGTGCAGCGTCTTGCCGGGCTCGACCGCGTAGCGGCGCGGCACGCGATCGAGATGAAGCTTGTCGTAGACGTGGAATACCGCGGCCGCGTCGCCGGTATTCGCGAACTTCAGCCGCAGCGTGCCGCTGCGCGCGTCGGCCTGCGCGCTCGCATGCAGCTCGTACGGCAGCGCGCGCGACGGTCGCACGCCGATGGTCTGTGCGGGCGGCGCGGGCGTGGCCGGCGGCGCGATCTTCGGGGCGGCCTGCTGCGCGGCGCTCAGCGCGTCGACCTGGCTCTTCGTCGAACGGCCCGCGAGCGTCGGCAGCGGCTCGTTGTTCGGCGAGCGGAAGTTGAAGGCGCTCGTCAGGTCGCCGCAGATCGCGCGTCGGTATCCGCTGATCTGCGGCTCGACGACGCCGAAGCGTTTCTCGAGAAAGCGCAGCGTCGACGTATGGTCGAACACCTGCGAGTTCACCCAGCCGCCGCGGCTCCACGGCGACACGACCCACATCGGCACGCGCGGGCCGGGGCCGTACGGGCGTCCGTCCGCGGCGGGCTGGCTCGACGTGGCCGGTGCGAAGTCGTGATACTCGGCGGCGACGTCGGCACCCGACAGCGTGTAGCCGCCTGCGAGCGTGCCGTCCGCATTGCGCGACGGCGCGGCTGGCGACGGCATGTGATCGAAGAAGCCGTCGTTTTCGTCGTAGTTGATCAGCAGGACCGTCTTGCTCCAGACCTCGGGGTTCGCGGTCAGCGCATCGAGCACCGCCTGCACGTACCAGCCGCCCTGCGCGGGGCTCGACGGCCCCGGATGCTCGCTGTACGCGGACGGCGGGATGATCCACGATACCGCCGGCAGCCGGCCGTTTCGGATGTCGTCGCTGAACGATTCGAGAAAGCCGTACGGCATCGTGTTGCCGAAGCCCTTCGCGAGCGGGCTGAGCGGATCGTCGATCGCCGGATCGTAGAACGGGCCGGCGGCCGTCACCGGCTGCGTGATGTCGGTCGACGCGACGTAGACCGGCCGACGCGCGGCCGGCATCTGCTCGATGGCCGCACGCCAGTGGCGAAAGCCCATCATCTCGTTGCAGCCGAAGTTGTCGATCAGGCTCTGGTACACCTTCCAGCTCACGCCCGCCTGCTGCAGCCGGTCCGCGTACGTGGTCCACGTCCAGCCCTGCGTCGACGGTCCGATGTCGTTGCCGCCGTTGAACTGATTGTTCAGCGCGGCGACCTTCACGCGGCTGCCGTCGACGGGGCTGATGCCGTTCGGGCCGTTGGTGCCGCTCCAGTAGAACAGGCGGTTCGCGATCGTGCCCGTATGCATCCCGCAGTGATAGTGGTCGCACAGCGTGAACGCGTCGGCGAGCGCGCGCTGGAACGGCACTTCGGCCGCGTCGTAGTAGCCCATCGACAGCGTGGTCTTCGCGTCGGGCCAGCGGTTCATGCGTCCGTGGTCCCACGCGGCCTGCGCGTCGGCCCACGTATGCGGCGTGCCGCCTGCGCGCTGCGCGTTGCCCTTGCTCGCGTCGAGGTGATACGGCGTGACCGTGACCGCGGGCGTCGTCTTCGTATACGTCTGGTAGAACACGTCGCGACCGTTCGGCGACGGCACCGCGAAACGGTCGCCGTAGCCGCGCACGCCCTTGAACGTGCCGAAGTAGCTGTCGAACGCGCGATTCTCCATCATCAGCAGCACGACGTGCTTCACGTCGTTGATGGTGCCCGTTTCGTGAAAGGCGGGAATCGCGAGCGCGCGGCGAATGCTCGGCGGAAACGCGGACAGCGCCGCGGCCGAGAGGCCGGCGGTGGCGGTCTGCTGGAGAAATTTGCGGCGTGACGTCATGGCGTTCGAGTCCTCTGATGATGGGAGCGTTCGTGACTTCGTCTGGTTGCGCCCAAGCGTCGTCCCCGCCTGGGACGGTCCGCGATGCGCGTGCGTGCGGATGCGCCGGCCGCGCGCCGGATGGGCGCGCCCCACGGACGACGCGCTGCGTCGCGTGGCGGTTTCGGCCGTCGTTGCCGCCTCGTCGTTCGCGCGTTCGTCATGCGCGGGACGGGATGTCGGCACGCGCCGGCCCGGCGCATGCCGGGCAGGGCGGCGCCTAGTCTAGGGAGCCGACGTGACGTCGACGTGATGGAGAAATGACATCGCGTGTCGTTCTCATGACGTTGTGTGTGCAACGAATCGCGTGCACGTGAATGAGGCGCGGGGGAGCGGTGAGAAATTACCGATTTTCCATGGCGCGGTCGGTAAAAAGGTGTCCCGCCGGCATGAGACGGCTTGGGTGCCATGCCGTTGCGATCGCAACCGAATCGGTGGCGATGGTTTCGTTTCGTCAGGCGGCATCGACATGCCGGGCGAGCACGTGGCAAGCATGTTGCATTCGCATGAAACCCGGATATGCCTCGATGGCATGCGGTACGCGCACCGCCGCATGCCCTTCAAAGAACGATGCCCTGGACGCTCCCCCGTCATGATCGACATCACGATCCGGCACGGCGACGCGCACGACGTCGATGCGATCCGCACAATCTCCGCGCAACCGGCGGTCTGCAAGAACACGCCGCAGCATCCGTTTCCATCGTTCGAGAAATGGCAGCAACGGCTCGAACGCATTCGCGAACAGGGCGTGAGTCTCGTCGCCGAAGTCGATGGCGCGGTGGTCGGCTATCTTGCCCCGCATACCGAACCGAATCCGCGGCGCCGTCATGCGGCCGGGCTCGGCATGATGGTCGATGCGGCGCATCACGGGCGCGGCATCGGCAGCCGTCTGCTCGCGGCCGCGATCGACCTCGCCGAGAATTGGCTCAACGTCACGCGTATCGAGCTGACCGTGTTCGTCGACAAACCGAGCGGCGATCGCGCTCTACGAAAAGCACGCTTTTCGCATCGAAGGCAAACGCCCGACTACGCGCTGCGCGACGGCGCGTATGCATCGGTGTATCGCATGGCGCGGCTCGGGTCGCGGCCGTGGAGCCGAGCGTCCCGTGCCTCATATTCATTCGAGAATTCGTTCGTTTTCAAGCGGGCGCCTGCATCGTATCGTCGAGCGATTTGCCGGCCGTCGCGACAGGCGCGCGACGCGTCTTCCCGCCATCGTCTTTTCAACGGAACCCGCTTCGATGAAAACCGTTATCCGGAGTCTGACTGCCGCCTGCCTGTTCGCCGCGTCGGGTGCGGCGTTTGCCACCGTCGCGCCGCAGGAAGGCGTCGCGGCGAGTTCGTCGTCGCAGCGTACCCATCTGCCGCCCGGCATCGCGTGGCAGCAGGGCGACGCCGACGACGCCTTCGCGCTCGCGAAGCGTACCGGCAAGCCGCTGCTGCTGTACTGGGGCGCGGTGTGGTGCCCGTCGTGCAACCAGGTGAAGTCGACGATCTTTAGTCAGCAGGCGTTCAAGACGCGCTCGTCGCTGTTCGTGCCCGTCTATCTCGACGGCGACACCGAGAGCGCGCAGAAGCTCGGCGAACGCTTCAAGGTGCACGGCTATCCGACGATGATCCTGTTCCGTCCCGACGGCACCGAGGTGACGCGGCTGCCGGGCGAGGCCGATCTCGACCGCTACCTGCAGGCGCTGTCGCTCGGCATGACCGCCGCGCATCCGGTGCGGCAGACGCTCGCGAGCGCGTTGAAGGACGGTGCATCGCTGAAGGCGGACGAATGGCGGCTGCTGGCGGACTATTCGTGGGATACCGACGGTGCGTTGCCGGTGCTGGCCGATCGCGTCGCGCAGACATTGCAGACGCTGTCGCAGCGCGCGCGGGCGGCCGGCGCGAAGGCCGAGGCGGCGCGCTTCGCACTGAAGGCGGCCGTGGTCGCCGCGTCGGACGATCCGGCTCAGGCCGGCGCGCTGGACAAGTCGGCGCTCGCCGACGCATGGCGAGCGGTGTTGGCCGATCGCGCGCTGTCGCGCGCCGATTCCGACGTGCTCGTGATGGCGCCGGCGCGTGTCGTCGCGTATCTCGGCGGCAGTGAAGCGCAGCGCGCGAAGCTGCGCGGCGCATACGACGCGGCGCTCGCACGGCTGTCCGCCGATACGACGCTGTCGTCGATCGATCGACTGATGGCATTGCACGGCCGCGTGCTGCTCGCGCGTGGCGAGGCGCGCACCGGCGCGCCGCTCGATGCGCCGGCGCTCGTCGATACCGTGCGGCGGCAGATCGCCGCGTCGGTGCAGGGTGCGGCGAATCCGTACGAGCGGCAGGCGCTCGTCAGCGAGGGCGCGGATACGTTGACCGATGCCGGACTGTTCGACGAGTCGGATGCGCTGCTGAAGGCCGAACTGCCGCGCTCGTCGACGCCGTACTACTTCATGTCCGGGCTGGCCGCGAACGCGAAGGCGCGCGGCGACAAGGCGGCGGCGCTCGACTGGTACCGGAAGGCGTACGACACGGCGACGGGCCCCGCGACGAAGCTGCGCTGGGGCGCGACCTATTTCGCGAACGCGGTGCAATTGGCGCCCGAGGACTCGGCGCGGATCGAAGGAATTGCTGCGAGCGTGCTCGCGCAGGCCGGCAAGACGCGCGATGCATTCTACGGCGCGAATTTGCGTGCGCTGACCAAGGTCGTCGCGCAACTGAACCGCTGGCGTAGCGGCGGCGCGCACGATGCGTCGGTCAGGACGGTCGTCAGGCAGTTCGACGAGCTATGCGGCAAGCTGCCCGCGGGCGACCCGCAGGCAGCGGCGTGCGCGAAGCTGATTCAGCCCGTGAAGACGTGACGGCCGCCGTGGCCGTGCCGAGGATCAACGGCCCGATTCCGACGACGCGTCGCGCGCGCTGCCGTACCCGGCGCCGTTCTGTTGCGCGATCTTCGCTTCGGCCGATTGGATGCTGGCCGGATAGAACCAGTCGCTCGGCTGGAAGCCGGCCTGCTTCAGTGCCTTCACTTCGGCACGGACCTGCGCACGCGTCAGCGGCTGGTTCGACTGCGCATGGGCGACGACCGGGCCGGAGACGGCCACGGCGAGGGCAACCGCTTGAATCAGGCGCTTCATGATCGGGACCTCCTGGTTTCCGTTGAATCGGCCGCGCTTCGTGTCACGAATGCGTCGGGCGACGTTGAAACCAGTGTAGGTCGGGTCGGCCGCATGAAAAATGCGCCGGCGACCAATGCAGTGTTTTGCTGCGGACAACAATGACGGCGGCGTGGTCGGGGCCGAATGGCGCGGAGATGAGGGCGGTGCGATGGGCGCGGCGTGCGCCGGCGGGCCGGGTGCCGGCCGGTATGGGACCGGACGCCATCGAGGCGCCGGTCCGGCATGGCTGCGTGCCCTTCGTGAAACGCGGGTAGAACGCACCGGCTACGGGGACGCGGCCGGCAGGCGCGGGCGGCGTGCGAAGCGCCGCCCGCCGCAAGGAATTACACGAGCCCCGTCATGTAATACACGGCGATCACGAAGAACACCGCGAGCGTCTTGATCACGGTGACCGCAAAAATGTCGCGATACGACTCGCGGTGCGTGAGGCCCGTGACGGCGAGCAGCGTGATCACCGCGCCGTTGTGCGGCAGCGTGTCCATGCCGCCGCTCGCCATCGCGACGACCCGGTGCAGCACGTCCATCGGGATGTTGGCCGCTTGCGCGCCCTTGATGAACAGGTCCGACATCGCGGCGAGCGCGATGCTCATGCCGCCCGATGCCGAGCCCGTGATGCCCGCGAGCGAGCTGACCGACACCGCAGCGTTGACGAGCGGGTTCGGGATGCTCTTCAGCGCGTCGCCGACGACGAGGAAGCCCGGCAGCGCAGCGATCACGCCGCCGAAGCCGTACTCCGACGCGGTGTTCATCGCGGCGAGCAGCGCGCCGCCGACGGCCGCCTTCGAGCCGGCCGCGAAGCGTTCGCTGACGCGCTTGAACGCGGTCAGCACGACGAGCACGATGCCGAGCAGCAGTGCGGCCTCGACCGACCAGATCGCGACGACGGTCTTGATCGACGTCGTCACCGGCGCATGGACGCCCGGCAGCACTTCCGGTGCGACGGTGTACGACGCGGAGCCGTACCACTGCGGGATCAGCTTCGTGAATGCGAAGTTCGACACGCCGACCAGGATCAGCGGCAGGATCGCGAGCGCGGGATTCGGCAGCGACTGCGCTTCGACGCGCTCCGGCTCGTTGACGAGCGACGTGCCGTAGCCTTCGCCCTTCGCCATCGCCGAACGGCGGCGCCATTCGAGATACGCGAGACCGACGACGATGATGAACAGCGAGCCGATCGTGCCGAGTGCGGGCGCGGCCCATGCGGTCGTCTTGAAGAACGTGGTCGGGATGATGTTCTGGATCTGCGGCGTGCCGGGCAGCGAGTCCATCGTGAACGAGAATGCGCCGAGCGCGATCGCGCCCGGCATCAGCCGCTTCGGAATATTGCTCTGGCGATAGAGCTCGGCCGCGAACGGATAGACCGCGAACACGACGACGAACAGCGACACGCCGCCGTACGTGAGCAGCGCGCACACCGCGACGATTACCGCATTGGCGCGCGAGCGGCCGATGTAGCGGATCGCTGCATGGACGATCGACTCGGAAAAGCCGGACAGTTCGATCACCTTGCCGAACACCGCGCCGAGCATGAACACCGGAAAGTACAGTTTGACGAAGCCGACCATCTTCTCCATGAAGATGCCGGAGAAGACGGGCGCGACGGCGGCCGGATCGGTGAGCAGGACCGCGCCGAGTGCGGCGATCGGCGCGAACAGGATCACGCTGTAGCCGCGATACGCGGCGAACATCAGGAACGCCAGCGCGGCGAGGACGATCACGAAAGACAAGGGAAGTCTCCTAATTGCTTTGGTTGTTGTTCGGTCGGACGGTGCGCCGCGGACCGGCTCGGCTTCGTGCAGGTTTCGTGCCATCGGCCGCAATGCGCCGCCGGACGCGGGTCCGGCGTGGCCGGGCGGGCCCGCGCCGGCCAATGTCTGACGATTCTACGTGAAACGTCTCCAGACGGAGACGAATCGGCGATCGCGATCGCGTGTCGACTCGGCGAGGGTCTTCCCCGACAAGGCAATCCGGCGTGTCTCCGAAATGAGATAATCCGTCCCGATACGGAGACATCCGACCGAAGATACACGGAGACGACGACACGATGATGAACGACTGGACCCGGCTGCCCGCCAACTACGGCGACGTGCTGCGGCGCGCCGCCGAGTCGCTGTTTCGCACGTTCGAGGATTCGAGCGCGGGCACGGTGGTCGTCGATCGCGATGCGCGGATCGTCTGGATGAACGAGCGCTACGCGGCGCGTTTCGGCTTTGCCGATCCGCAGCAGGCCGTCGGCCTCGACTGCGAGGCCGTGATCCCGAACAGCCTGCTGCGCGAAGTCGTGTCGAGCGGCCAGCCGATCCTGCTCGACATCATGGAGACCGGCCGCGAACCGCTCGTCGTCACGCGGCTGCCGCTGAAGAACGAGGCCGGCGAGACGGTCGGCGCGATCGGCTTCGCGCTGTTCGATCAGCTGAAGACGCTCACGCCGATCTTCTCGCGCTACGCGCAGCTTCAGCAGCAGCTGATCGCGACGCAGCGCTCGCTCGCGCAGGCGCGCCGCGCGAAGTACACGTTCGCGAGCTTCGTCGGCACGAGCGCCGCGAGTCTCGAGACGAAACGACAGGCGCGCCGCGCCGCGCAAGTCGATTCGCCGGTGCTGCTGCTCGGCGAGACAGGCACCGGCAAGGAACTGCTCGCGCATGCGATTCACGCGGCGTCGGCGCGTGCGCTGCAGCCGCTCGTGACCGTCAACGTCGCGGCGATTCCCGACACGCTGCTCGAAACCGAGTTCTTCGGCGCCGCGCCCGGCGCGTATACCGGCGCCGATCGCAAGGGCCGCGTCGGCAAGTTCGAGCTGGCCGATCGCGGCACGCTGTTTCTCGACGAGATCGGCGACATGCCGTTGCCGCTGCAGGGCAAGCTGCTGCGCGTGCTGCAGGACAAGGAATTCGAACCGGTCGGGTCGAACCGCATCGTGCGCGCGGACGTGCGCATCATTGCGGCGACGTCGGCCGACCTGCCGGCGCTCGTCGCGGCCGGGCGCTTTCGCGCCGATCTCTATTACCGGCTCAATGTGCTGACGATTCATGCGCCGCCGCTGCGCGAGCGTGCGTCGGACATTGCGGCGCTCGTTTATGTGACGCTCGAGGAGCTCGCTGCGCAGCACGGGCGCGCCGCGCACTGCGAGCTGACCGACGACGCGTTGCGGATGCTTTGCGCCTATCCGTGGCCGGGCAACGTCCGCGAGCTGCGCAACACGCTCGAGCGCGCGCTGATGCTGTCGGATCGCGCGATCATCGATGCACGTGCGCTCGCGCCGTTTCTCGGACCGACGCGCGTACATGCGGACGCCGCCCCGGCCGTGCCGGCGGCTGCCGTGACGGCGGGCGGCGCGGGCGCCGGTTCCAGGTCCGGCGCCGGCGACCCGCATGCCGGGCAGCACGTGTCGTATGCGGACGCGCTCGCGGCGTGGGAACGCCAGTTCTTCGTCGACGCGCTGGCCGCGTGCGACGGCAAGGTGGCGGAGGCCGCCGCGCGGATCGGCATCGGACGCGCAACGCTGTACAAGAAGCTCGCGGCGCTCGGTATCGGTCGATAGGCCGCTGCGGACCGCGCGGGCGCGCGCGCCTGCATGGTGCGCATCAGGTATGGGAACGATCGCGAAACACAGGCCGGCCGGCATGCGCGTGCGAGTCGGCCGACAGGAGGCGATATGAAGCGAATCGGCATCGCAGGTTGGGTGACGTTGATGCTCGCGACGTCCGCGCTGGCGCAGACGGGCGATACCGAGGCGCCCACGGCGCGGCGCAACTGGTACAACGATCCGTTCGTTGCGCTGTCGCGGGACATCGCCGAATGCCCGTTGCCGCTCGGCCCGTGGATGACGAAGGCCGAGATGGAGGACGACGCGCACTACCGCGTCGAGCGCGGGACGACCTGCTGGCTCGCGCATCGCTGCACGAAGCCGAACTCCTATCTGTACGACGCGCCGATCGCGGATGCCGCCAAGGCGCATTTCGCCGGATCCGAACGGCTGCGCGGCACGAGCCTGTGGATCACCGTGCAGCGGCGCTTCGTCTATGTCGAAGGCTGTGCGAATCCTGGATTCGATCGACAGGCGCTGCAACGCGAATTCGAGGCGCTGCCCGATGTCGAACAGGTTTTCATTCGCATCACCGACGATCCGGCACGAACGTTGCCGTATCGGACGCGCGGGCAGCCGGACCGCACGCCCAATTGAACAATAGGCGGCCGTGCATGGCATACTCGCGACATTTAAAAAAAGGTTGACGGAAAGAACAATGAAACACATGCTTGCGTCGGTCTGTCGGGGGCCTCGGGCGTTGCTGCGCGGGGCCGGGTTGTTGGCGCTCGTCGCGGCGCTCGGCGGGTGCGGCGGCGGTGCGCCGCTGTTCACGTCCGACGGACGCCCGACTACGCAGGTTCAATGCACGGGCGACTCGTGGAGCAATTGCACGGACAATGCGCGCGCGATCTGCAACGGCGAGTACGACGTGCTCCAGCAATCGACGGATAGCGGCACGCGAAGCCTGCTCTTCGCATGCCGCAAGAAAAGCGGCTATTGATCCCGCAATGGGCGGCCGAAAATACTTTCGGGTCACGCGCTTTTCTATTTGCTTGGTGTCGGCTATTTTTCATGAATAACCCTCAAGGAATCCCATCGATATGGCGACCTACCGGCAACTGTCCGTGCAACTCGAAAGGCTTCAGCAAAAAATCGACAAGGAACGCGAGAAGGCGATTGCCGACGCGATAGCCGAGATCCGGGCGAAAATCGACGAATTCGACATTACGCCGGAAGAGCTCGGTTTCCGGCCGCTCGGCGCGCCGAGCGCAAAGGCGAAGCGCACGTTGCCGCCGAAATATCGCAACCCGAAGACGGGCGAAACCTGGAGTGGCCGCGGGCGCGCGCCCGCGTGGCTCGGCAAGAACCGCACGCGATTCCTGATCGCCGACTGACTCCCGAAAATCCTCACCTTTCGCGTACCGACCGACGGTGCGACCGGCCTTGCGGCCGTCGCACCGTTCTGTTTTTCCGCGCATGCAAAATGCATCGCGTCGCTGGATTGCGATGCGGCGTCACGCAATGGACCGATCGTATTTCGCGATTTCACCGCGATTCGGCTCGCTATCGCGGCGAATGTCGGTAAACGGCCGCGCAATTGCGCACGTTCTTGGCACGTTATTCGCCATGCGACGCGTGCGGACACAAAGCGCATTTTCATCACCGTACGCGGTAGCGCGCAGGGCTGGACGGTGTTCCCGAACATTCTCACCTTCGCTCCTGTAAAGCCTCACCTTTGACGGCGGCACGTGTATCGATGTACCGCGATGCGTCGGCGCTGCGATCGATGCACGCACGTCGCTCAGTGCGGTGCGCGGCACGCGATGTGTCGCCGGTCGATGCATGATGCGCGGCTTGACGGCCGTCGGACAGCTGGCCGTTCGGCATATAGGCAGCCGCGGGCCCTTCGCCTATGCTTGGGGTTCGCGGATCGGTGTGCGGCGCGGAGCCGTATGCCGGTCGGGCCGTGTTTCGTCAGCCAGTGGAGCCGATGTGACTGTTCGCCATCTCGATGCCTTGTTCCAGCCCAGGTCCGTTGCGGTCGTCGGTGCGTCGTCGCGTGCGGGCAGTATTGGCGCAATGGTTTGGTCGCGCGTGCTCGACGGCGCGTTCGACGGTCCGGTGTGGCCCGTCAATCCGAAGCATCGCGAGCTCGACGGGCACGCGGTCGTACCGGACGTCGACCGGCTTCCTGCACCGCCGTCGGTCGCCGTGATCTGTACGCGTCCGGCGACGTGGGCCGGCATCGTACGCAAGCTCGGCGAACTGGGCACGCGTGTGGCGATCATCGTCGGCGATGCGCGCAGCGATGCCGATCGCGCGGCGCTCGATCGCGCGCTGAAGGCCGCGAAGCCGTTCGTGCTTCGCATCGTCGGGCCGGGCAGCCTCGGCGTGCTGTCGCCCGCGCGTCACGCGCATTTCGGCGCGCCCGCTTATACGGTGCGTTCCGGCGGTGTCGCATGGGTATCGCAATCGAATGCGCTGACGAACGCGGTGCTCGGCTGGGCGAACGCACGCGGCCTCGGCTTTTCGCACATCGTCGCGCTCGGGGGCGAAGCCGACGTCGATGCGGGCGACGTGCTCGACTATCTCGCCAGCGATCCGGGCACGCGCGCGATCCTGCTCGAGCTCGACTCGGTTCGCGCCGCGCGCAAGTTCATGTCGGCCGCACGCGCGGCGGCGCGCAACAAGCCGGTGCTCGCGCTGCGCACCGGTCGTGCGGATCCCGGCGACGGGCTCTACACGGCGGCGTTCCAGCGCGCGGGGATCGTCCGCGTCGATGCGCTCGACGATCTGCTCGACGAAATCGAGACGCTCGGTGTCGGCCGCGTCACGGCGCGCGGCGCGGCGACGCTCGTGACGAGCGACGCCGGCGTCGCGAAGCTTGCCGTCGATGCGGTCGAGGACGTGCGCGTCGCATTGGCCGAATGGCCGGCCGAGGTCGCGGCCGCGATGTCGGCTGCGCTGCCGCATCTCGACACACCCGGCAATCCGCTCACGCTCGGCGACGATGCGCGGCCCGAGCATTTCGCCGCAGCGGTCAAGGCGCTCGCGCCGTTTCCGCAAACAGGCACGCTGTTCGTCGTGCATTCGACGTCGCACAGCGCACCGGCCGATGCGGTGGCGCGCGTGCTGATCGACAACAGGCAGCACGCGCATCGCGGCGTGCTTGCGTGCTTCTTCGGCGCAGTCGATGCGGCCACACGCGACGCGCTGCATGCAAGCGGCATTCCCGTGCACTCGACGCCGCAGCGGCTTGCGCGAGCGTATGCGCGTCTCGTCGACTACAACCTCGGTCGCCAGTTGCTGATGCAGACGCCGGAAGGTACGCCTTCGCATCCGGCCGCGTGCATCGCGACCGCGCAAGCCGATGCGCGCCGGATGCTCGATGAGGGCCGGCATGCGCTGACGGGCGACGCCGCGCTGCACTGGCTGTCCCACTTCGGTCTGCACGGCGAGGCAGACGAGCCGCCCGAGGCCGCGATCGTCGACGTGACGGTCGACATGTACGACGATTCGAACTTCGGGCCCGTGTTTCGCTACGCCGTGCCGCCTGCCGACGGCGTATCGGCGCCATTCGTCGTCTACGGGCTGCCGCCGCTCAACACGGTGCTCGCGCGTGCCGTGATCGCGCGTTCGCCTTATGCGCGGCGCGCGCCGATCGAGCCGGTGCTCGACGCACTGATCGCGCTGTCGCAGGTCGTATGCGACGTGCGCGAAGTCGTCGCGATGTCGCTCACGTTGCGCGTGTCGCCGGAGCGCGTCAGCGTGATCGCGCCGCGCATAGCGCTCGCGGCCGGACGGAGCCGGCTTGCGATCATGCCGTATCCGCGCGCGCTCGAACGCACGCTCGACTGGCGCGGCGAAACCGTGACGATCCGTCCGATCCGTCCTGAAGACGAGCCGGCGCACAGCGAGCTGCTGCGCGCGATGACGCCCGAAGATCTGCGCATGCGCTTTTTCGGCGCGGTACGCAGCTTCGACCATTCGCAGATCGCGCGGATGACGCAGATCGACTACGACCGCGAGATGGCGTTCATCGCGGTCGTGAACGATGCGTCCGGGCAGGCGCACACGCTCGCCGTCGCGCGCGCGGTCAGCGATCCGGACAATGAGACGGCCGAATTCGCGATCGCGGTGCGGCCCGATCAGAAAGGCAAGGGGCTCGGGCGCCTGCTGCTGACGCGAATCATCGACTACGCGCGATCGCGCGGTACCGCATGGATGGTCGGCGAGGCGCTGCGCGAGAACGCGCCGATGATCGCGCTGGCGAAATCGTGCGGTTTCGAGGTGTCGGCGACGGAGGAGCCCGGTGTCGTCGGGTTCAGGATGAAGCTGCAGGCTTAGTGAGTGCGAGGGCTGGGTGCGAGGCAAATGCGCGGGCCGGTCCGTGCGAGCGCTGTTCGATTTCCCTGCAGCGGGAGTGGCCGAGCGTGGCGATCCGCCTCACGACCCATCATTGGCATGGCGCGGCGCGACCGTGAGACCGACGTCGTTCCGCGATGCACGTTCCCGCCGGCATTCCGGCTCGCGCGACCTCGACCGATCCCAAAAGGTGAGCTTTTTCAGGAGCGTCGCGTCGGGCATTTGCCATGCCAAACGGTGAGCCGATACGGGAGCGGCCGGTGAGCTTATGCAGGAGCCGAAAGTGAGCGTTTTCGGGATCGCTCGGTGAGGTTTTCCGGGACGAACCTGCCGACGCGAAGCGAAAACAGGCGGTAAGCGTCGGCCGGGCGCATCGGTGAGTGCTTGCGGGACCGCGCGGTGAGAGGGTGCGGGAACTGCCGGTGAGGGTCTGCAGGAGCCGAAGGTGAGCCTTTTCGGGAGGAGACGTGAGTGCTCACTGGCATTGAGGTGAGGTTTTACGGGAGCATGGTCGCGCGGTACGTTTTGGTGGGCGTGGTGCCGGCCTAAGCCGGCACGCGCGCCGCGCGCATCGCCCGCCGCGCGCATCGCCCGCCGCGCGCATTGCCCGCGCCGCACGGGCCCCCGCGCGTCCCTTAGGCCGCGAGCTTCGCTGCCGCGTCGTTTACCTGACCACGCGAAATCGCGAGCTCCTCGAGGTGCGTGTCGGCATAGACGGCGCCCGTTTCGCGTTCAAGTCGCGCGATCGTCAGCGCGCAGCGCGCGGTGTCCTTCGGCATCGCGATGAAACGCTTGACCGACTCGCCGGACGTGAACGCGTCGAACAGCGCGCTGCGCACGTCGTCCGGCAGCGTCTTGGTCCACTGATACGGCTTGCCGTTGAACGTGATCGACGGCGGCAGCACGCGCTCTTTCTTCGTCGCCGTGATCAACCCGTACGTGCGTGCCGCGTCGCCGATCTGCTCGGGCGAGAAGAGTTCGTCGGGCGTGATGTCGAACTGCTCGATGTAGCTTTCGATCGCCTGCATCGCGGCGGCGCGGTCGTCGCGCTTTTTCTGCGCGCGCGCGACGATGTCGCGGAGCTCGTCCGCCTCTTCGGGGGTGATCGTGAAGCTTGCCTGCTTCTGCTGAAGTTCGGAGAAACGCTGGAATTCTTGATCGTTCAGAAGTTTGGCCATGACATCCATCGGACACGGCGGCCGCGACCGCAGCCGCCGTAGTTTTTGAGAGGGCCGCTATTCTAGCGTAGCGCGCACACGCCCAGCGGCACGCGCGAGCGTGCCGCGATGTCCGTGCAACGCGCGCAGCGAACCGGCCGACATCGCGCACGGCACGCACGGTACGCACGGCACATGCCGGCCGCGCTTGCCGAGCCGCTTGCTGCGTCGCCGGACCCACGACGGCCGCACGTCGCCCGCCAGACCTCGTCAGCAAGTCTCCGTGCGATACATCGACAGATTGCGCGCCGTATCGCGCAGCCGTTCGACCACCTCGTCGATCGGCGGCGCCGCATGCGCGTCGATCCGGCGCATGTACGGACAGGTCAGCACGGCGATTGCCTGTCCGGACGGGCCGAGCAGCGGCGCGCTCAGATCGGTCACGCCGTATGCCTGCCGGCTGTCCTGTTGCAGGAAACCGGCCTGCCGGATCGACTCGCACGCACTCGCGAGCTCCGGTTCGTTCAGCGGCGCTTCGCCCTGCACCTTCCGGTGCTCGGCCAGCATGTGCGCGCGCTGCTCGGCGCTCTGGAACGCGAGCATCACGCTGCCCGATGCGGTGTCGGCCAGCCCGACGCGCGAGCCGAGCCGCACCGACACGCCCCAGGAGCCCGGCCCGTCGACCTGTGCGATGACGAGCAGGCTGCCGCGGTCGTACACGGACAGATGACACGATTGCTCGGCCGCATCGGCGAAGCGCTGCATCGGCGGCAGCGCCTCCGCGATCAGCCGGTTCATCGGCGGATGACGATGCGCGAGCGCGAACAGCTTCAGGCTCAGCGTGTAGCGGTCGCCGCCCGGCGAGCGCATCACGTAGCGCCGCGCGACGAGGCGTTCGAGCATCCGGTAGATCTCGCTCGCGTTGCGGCCGAGCTCCTTCGTGATCTCGGTCCGCGTGAGGCCTTCCTTTTGTTCTGACAAAAGCTCGAGAATATCGAGTCCCTTGTCGAGCGCGGGCGCGCGATAGCGGTCGAGTGCCCGCAACGATTCCCGTGCGTCGCTACCGGGAACCGGGTCGTTGTTCGTTTGCATTGTGGTGGACATGTCGTTCGAAAGTTGCCGACGATCGGCGGCGACGTACGCGGCAACGCGACCCGCAGGCGCCGACGAACGCGATGAAACAATTCGCGCAAGTCTGACAATAAACCCGCAGTGTGCAATGCAGCGTCTTTTTACCGATCGTTACCTGCCAAGAACGGGTCAGATGGCGTTCTCGATGACACGATTGCAGCGAATAGCCGATATTTGTCGCCCGACACGGCGCGCGCGCCACCTTGGCAGCATGTCCGCGGCGCCGTCGCACCGTGCAACGCGCCCGATGCTGCGCCGCACCGCCCGCGACTTCGCCAATAGTCGGTATCCGTCGTGCGTCATTTCATGCTGCGCGGCCGATGGTACAAAGAGTCGCGGGCCAACGACGGTGCGGGCCGCGCGCGACGCCGGCCGATGTGGAGGCGCGTCGCGACGCGCCTGCCGCGCCGTCGTCGCCGATGCGCAGACCGGTGGCCGCCCGTCCGATGCGCGCCGCTCCGTGCGGCGCCGCGATCGCTGCGCCCGCGCGAACCTCGCGCGTCGGCCGGCAGGTCGGCCATCGTGCCGCGCATGCCATCGACGATCGACGATCAATCCGGCGAGCCGCTGCGCGCTGCGGTGGCGGCCGGTATCCTGACACATTCGACTACAGAGGTTGAGCACGATGAAACTGCTTCGCTATGGCCCGCCCGGCCAGGAAAAGCCCGGCATTCTCGACGCGGACGGCCGCATCCGCGATCTGTCCGCACATGTGCCGGATCTCGCGGGCGACGTCCTGTCCGACGCGGGTCTCGTGCGACTGCGCGCGCTGGATCCCGCCACGCTGCCGCTGGTGTCGGGCGAGCCACGCATCGGCGCGTGCGTCGGCCGCGTCGGCAAGTTCATCGGCATTGGTCTGAACTATGCCGATCACGCGGCGGAAGCGGGGATGCCGGTGCCGAAGGAGCCGGTCGTGTTCGGCAAGTGGACGAGCTCGATCTGCGGCCCGAACGACGGAATCGACATTCCGAAGGGCTCGGTGAAGACCGACTGGGAAGTGGAGCTCGGCGTCGTGATCGGCGCGCCGTGCAAGGATGTCGACGAAGCGCGCGCGCTCGACTACGTCGCGGGTTATTGCGTGGTCAACGACGTGTCGGAACGCGAATGGCAGATCGAGCGCGGCGGCCAGTGGGACAAGGGCAAGGGCTTCGATACGTTCGGCCCGATCGGCCCCTGGCTCGTCACGCGCGACGAGGTGCCGGACCCGCAGTCGCTCGACCTGTGGCTCGAAGTGGACGGCCACCGCTATCAGAACGGCAACACGCGCACGATGGTGTTCACCGTCGCGCAGTTGATCGCGTATCTGTCGAGTTGCATGACGCTGCAGCCCGGCGACGTGATCACGACCGGCACGCCGCCCGGCGTGGGGATGGGCATCAAGCCGGCGCCCGTCTATCTGAAGGCCGGCCAGATGGTGCGGCTTGGCATCGAAGGGCTCGGCGAGCAATTGCAGCTCACGCGCGCCGCGCGCTGAGCGGCACCGGCGGCAGACGGCGCGGCTCAGCACGCGGCGCGCGAAGAGCCGAAAGCACACAGCCCGATACCGGATCGCCCGGTATCGGGCTGTCGTCGTTTACTGGCGCCGGCAGGCGTTCATCGCGCCGCCGGAAGGTCATCACACGATGTTGTCGAGCTCGCAATGCGCTTCGATCCGGTAACCGTCCGGATCGACGACGAATGCCGCGTAATAGCCGGGCCCGTACTGCTCGCGCTTGCCGGGGCCGCCGTTGTCCTGGCCGCCGTGCGCGAGCGCGGCGCGATAGAACGCGTCGACCTCGACCGGCGACGCTGCCTTGAACGAAATGTGCAGGCCCGATTCCGGGTCCGTGACGACCGGGCGCGCCGTACGCGTGAGCCAGAGCGACGGCTCGTCGGCGCCGTATCCGAGCGAGTCGGCGGCGGTGTGCAGCCGCTTGTAGCCGAGCGCGCCGAGCGTGTTGTCGTAGAACGTGCGGCTGCGCTCGATCTGCGCAACGCCGAAGGAAAGGTGATCGATCATCTGGGGCTCCTTGGACTGAAGGGGGACGTCAGTGCAGCAAACCGTTTTTAACCACCATGCCGGTTATGCTAGGAACCGTTTCGACGCTTGTCAACCGGCATGGCGGTTAGTACGATCGCCGACATGAATGCCCGACGCGCCCCTACCGGGCCGGACTGCCTGATTCCGGCACCGGCCGACACTCTGAGCATCGATTTCGCGAACACGTTGTATTGGCGCGGCACCGAGCCGCCGACCGAAACCTTGCGGACGATTGACGACCTGTTCGCGTGGTGTCGCGATCAGGCCGGCGTGCCTGCTTGTGTCGCCGACGCGTGCCGCGCAGGGATCGACGACGGGCCGGCCGGGCTTGCGCATGCGCTCGCGTTGCGCGAGGCGTTGTATCGGTTGTTCCTTGCGCAGGCGGAGCAGCGCGAGCCGCAGGCCGAGGATCTGAAACAGGTAGGCGCGTTTCTCGCGGAAGCGTCGCCGCGCGTCGCGCTGGCGCGCGTGGACGGCCGCTATGCGTGGCGGATCGAGCCGCCGGGCGCGACGCTTGGCGCGCTGCTGAGCCCCGTGCTGTGGTCGGCGACCGACCTGCTCGGCGGCGTACGGCTTGCGAAGGTGAAGCGGTGCGCGAACGACGCGTGCCAATGGCTGTTCGTCGACGACAGCAAGAACGGCAGCCGCCGCTGGTGCTCGATGTCGTCGTGCGGCAATCGCGCAAAGGCGTACCGTCACTATCACAAGGCGGACTGATGGCCGCCATGCCGGCGCGCCGGCGCGTCGTAGCGCCGCGGCATCCCGCAACGTCGTGCGACTCGCCGTTATTTCACCGATAACTTCCGCCAAAGCGTCGTCTTGCTGATGCCGAGCATCGCGCACGCGCGATCGCGGTCGCCGCCGCAGGCGTCGAGTACCGCGCGGATCTCGTCCGCTTCCGCGCGGCGGCGGCGTGCCTGCAGCGTCTGTGCGTCCTCGGCGTCGCCGCCGTCGGGCGGCGCGGCGAACAGCTCGGGCGCGATCGTTTGCAGCGCGTCGGGCGCGAGCGCCGCGCAGGGCGCGGCCGCATCGCCTTCGTCGGCCGCTTCGGCGAGCTCCACCGCGATCCGCTCGATCACGTTCTGCAATTCGCGCACGTTGCCGGGCCACCGGTAGCGCGTGAGCGTCGGCTGCACCGCGCCGAGCACGCGCGCCGCATCGTCGGCGTCGCGCAGCCGCTCCGCGAGCCGCGGCTCGCGCCGCGCGGCCTGCACGAGCAGCGTCGCGGCGAGCGCGGGAATGTCGGCCGCGCGTTCGCGCAGCGGCGGCAGGCCGACGTTCAGGATGTTGAGCCGGTAATAGAGATCGGCGCGGAACGTGCCGGCCTCGACGGCCGCGAGCAGCGGCCGGTGCGTCGCGGCGATCACGCGTACGTCGATCCGGATCGGTTCGGTCGAGCCGAGGCGGATCACCTCGCGCTCCTGCAGTACGCGCAGCAGCCGGCTTTGCAGCGACGGCGGCATTTCGCCGATCTCGTCGAGAAACAGCGTGCCGCGATGCGCGGCTTCGAACAGGCCGGTCTTGCCGCCGCGCCGCGCACCCGTAAACGCGCCTTCCTCGTAGCCGAACAGCTCGCTTTCGAGCAGCGCTTCCGGAAACGCGCCGCAATTGACGGCGACGAACGGATAGCTGCGCCGCGCGGACAGCCCGTGCAGGCTCTGCGCGATCATTTCCTTGCCGGTGCCGCTTTCGCCGAGCACGAGCACGGTCGCGTCGGATTTGGCGTAGCGGCGCACGAGCTCGCGCACGCGCGTCATCGGCGCGGACGCGCCGACGACGTCGTCGAGCGAATAGCGCGCGGCGAACTGCTGCGTGTTCGGCTGCGAGCGCAGCGCGCGATCGAGCCGCTCGACCGCGCGCGATTCCTGGAACGTCAGCACGCTGCCGGACGTGACGCCGCGGTCGACGAGCGGCCCGCGATGCACGACGTAGCGGACGCCGCGCACGGTCGCGAGCGCCTCGCCGTCCTCGCCGCGCAGCGTGCGCAGCTCCGGCCGCAGATCGACGAGTGCGCGCCCGACCGCGGCCGACGGCTCGACGCCGAGCGCCGACGCGAGCCTTTCGTTGATGGCCTCGACGCGGCCCTGCGCGTCGAGCGCGACGACGCCGTCGCGCAGATGCTGGAGCAGCGTGTCGAGCCGCTGGCGGCGAAACGCTTCGGCATGCGTCGCGTACGCGACTTCGAGCGCCGTTTCGACGGCCTTGCGCACCGATGCGTGCGAATACAGGAACACGGCGCCCATCCCGGCGCTCGCCGCGAGATCGGTGACGAGGCCGGGCCCGACGATCGTTTCGATGCCGCGATCGCGCAGATCGTGCACGCACGCTTCGGCTTCCTGTGCGGTCTGATATGACGCAAACTGCACGTCCAGACCGTACGCGGCGACGAAGCGGCGCACTTCGGGCGGCGTGTCGCCGGCGCTGACGAGCGCGATGCGCGTCGCATCGCGCCGCGCGCGCGCGAGCGCCTGCATCACGTCGAAGCCGGTCGGCGACACGACGACGACGGGCACCTGCGCGCGCGTCTTCAGGAAGCCGCCGTTCGAGCCGGCCGCGACGATCACGTCGGGCCGGGCGGTGCCGGCCTCGGCGATGGCGCCGAGCGCATCCTCGTACGCGCGCGTGACGATGCGCACGTCCGCGCGTTCGTCGAATTCGCCGGCGATTTCGCGAAACAGGTCGCGCAGCCGGCTGATGCCCATCGCCCAGATGCGCGGGCGCACCGTGCGGTCGGCCGCGCCGGCGGGCTTGATCGGAGAGAGGTCCATGGCCGCCGATTATGCGCGCCGGATTTCATTTTTGGAATACGAGATTTCCGAATTGAAATGAAACGGGCCGCCGGCTGCGGCGCCGTTCGCTTAAGAATCAGCGGGTTAGCGCGGCGAAGCGACGCTGGCCCGGTCCTTGCTGTCTATGGGCATTCCTTCAGGAGGCCGTTCATGAGCAACACGCATCTTCAGAGCGCCGGCGCGAAGTTCCGCGCGGCAGTCGCGGCCGAGCAGCCGCTGCAGGTGGTCGGCGCGATCACCGCGTACGCGGCCAAGATGGCGCAGGCCGTCGGCTTCAAGGCTGTCTATCTGTCGGGTGGCGGCGTCGCCGCGAACTCGCTCGGCATTCCCGATCTCGGCATCAGCACGATGGAAGACGTGCTGATCGACGCGAACCGGATCACCAACGCGACCGACCTGCCGCTGCTCGTCGACATCGACACCGGCTGGGGCGGCGCCTTCAACATCGCGCGCACGATCCGCTCGTTCATCAACGCGGGCGTCGCGGCCGTGCATATCGAGGACCAGGTCGGCCAGAAGCGCTGCGGCCACCGTCCGGGCAAGGAGTGCGTGCCGACCGACGAGATGGTCGACCGCATCAAGGCCGCCGTCGACGCGCGTACCGACGACCAGTTCGTGATCATGGCGCGCACCGACGCGGCTGCGGCCGAAGGCATCGATTCGGCGATCGAACGCGCGGTCGCCTACGTCGAAGCCGGCGCCGACATGATTTTCCCCGAGGCGATGAAGACGCTCGACGACTACCGCCGCTTCAAGGCCGCGGTGAAGGTGCCGATCCTCGCGAACCTGACGGAATTCGGCTCGACGCCGCTGTTCACGGTCGACGAGCTGCGCGAGGCGAACGTCGACATCGCGCTCTACTGCTGCGGCGCGTATCGCGCGATGAACAAGGCTGCGCTGAATTTCTACGAGACGGTGCGCCGCGACGGCACGCAGAAGGCGGCCGTGCCGACGATGCAGACGCGCGCCGAGCTGTACGACTTCCTCGGCTATCACGAATACGAACGCAAGCTCGACGAGCTGTTTGCGCAGGGCAAGAAGTAAGCGGCCCGCGTGGCGACGACGAATCTGCCTATCTGGATACAGGAGAACGGAAACATGAGCGAGACGAAAGACGCAGCAGCACCGGCCGCCGCAGGCGCATTCAAGCCGAAGAAGTCGGTCGCGCTGTCGGGCGTGACGGCCGGCAACACGGCGCTGTGCACGGTCGGCAAGACCGGCAACGACCTGCACTACCGTGGCTACGACATTCTCGACGTCGCGGAATCGTGCGAGTTCGAGGAGATCGCGCACCTGCTCGTGCACGAGACGCTGCCGAACCTGACCGAACTCGCCGCCTACAAGGCGAAGCTGCGCGCGCTGCGCGGACTGCCGAACGCGCTGAAGGCGGTCCTCGAGCAAATCCCGGCGTCCGCGCATCCGATGGACGTGATGCGCACCGGCGTGTCGGTGCTCGGCACCGTGCTGCCGGAGAAGGACGACCACAACCTGCCGGGCGCGCGCGATATCGCGGATCGCCTGATGGCCTCGCTCGGCTCGATGCTGCTGTACTGGTATCACTTCTCGCACAACGGCAAGCGGATCGAAACGGAAACCGACGACGACTCGATCGGCGGCCACTTCCTGCACCTGCTGCACGGCAAGACGCCGTCGAAGTCGTGGGTCGACGCGATGCACACGTCGCTGATCCTGTACGCGGAGCACGAGTTCAACGCGTCGACGTTCACGGGCCGCGTGATCGCGGGCACGGGCTCCGACATGTACTCGGCGATCACCGGCGCGATCGGCGCGCTGCGCGGGCCGAAGCACGGCGGCGCGAACGAGGTCGCGTATGAAATCCAGAGCCGCTACCGCTCGCCGGACGAGGCGGAAGCCGACATCCGCCGCCGCGTCGAGAACAAGGAAGTCGTGATCGGCTTCGGGCACCCGGTCTACACGATCTCCGATCCGCGCAACAAGGTGATCAAGGGCGTCGCGCACAAGCTGTCGAAGGAAGCGGGCGACCTGAAGCTGTACGACATCGCCGAGCGCCTCGAATCGGTGATGTGGGACGCGAAGAAGATGTTCCCGAACCTCGACTGGTTCAGCGCGGTGTCGTACCACATGATGGGCGTGCCGACCGCGATGTTCACGCCGCTGTTCGTGATCTCGCGTACGTCCGGCTGGGCCGCGCACATCATCGAGCAGCGCGTCGACAACAAGATCATCCGCCCGAGCGCGAACTACACGGGCCCGGACGATCTGCAGTTCGTGCCGATCGAGAAGCGCTGAAACACCGGCCGCGCGCGCCGGCGCCCGTTCCGCGGGCGGCCGGTGCGCGCCGCACGCCCCACTTCGATTTCCCCCACATGATGAATACCGCCTACCGCAAACCCCTGCCCGGCACGTCGCTGGACTACTTCGACACGCGCGCCGCGGTCGAGGCGATCGCGCCCGGCGCCTACGACACGCTGCCGTACACGTCGCGCGTGCTCGCCGAGAACCTCGTGCGCCGCTGCGATCCGGCGATGCTCGCCGATTCGCTGAAGCAGATCGTCGAGCGCAAGCGCGAGCGCGATTTTCCGTGGTTCCCGGCGCGCGTCGTGTGTCACGACATCCTCGGCCAGACCGCGCTCGTCGACCTCGCCGGCCTGCGCGACGCAATCGCGGAGCGCGGCGGCGATCCGGCCAAGGTGAACCCGGTCGTGCCCGTGCAACTGATCGTCGATCACTCGCTCGCGGTCGAATGCGGCGGCTTCGATCCGGATGCGTTCGCGAAGAACCGCGCGATCGAGGATCGCCGCAACGAGGATCGCTTCCACTTCATCGAGTGGACGAAGAAGGCGTTCGAGAACGTCGACGTGATTCCGCCGGGCAACGGCATCATGCATCAGATCAATCTGGAGAAGATGTCGCCGGTGATCCAGGTGCAGGACGGCGTCGCCTATCCGGACACCTGTGTCGGCACCGACAGCCACACGCCGCACGTCGATGCGCTCGGCGTGATCGCGATCGGCGTCGGCGGGCTGGAGGCGGAGAACGTGATGCTCGGCCGCGCATCGTGGATGCGGCTGCCCGACATCGTCGGCGTCGAGCTGACCGGCAAGCGCCAGCCCGGCATCACGGCGACCGACATCGTGCTCGCGCTGACCGAGTTCCTGCGCAAGGAGAAGGTGGTCGGCGCGTATCTGGAATTCCGCGGCGAAGGCGCGGCGAGCCTGACGCTCGGCGATCGCGCGACGATCTCGAACATGGCGCCCGAATACGGCGCGACGGCCGCGATGTTCTTCATCGACGGCCAGACGCTCGATTATCTGCGTCTGACCGGCCGCAGCGACGAACAGGTGAAGCTCGTCGAGACCTACGCGAAGGAAGCGGGCCTGTGGGCCGACACGCTGCAGCACGCGCAATACGAGCGCACGCTGACGTTCGATCTGTCGAGCGTCGTGCGCAACATGGCCGGCCCGTCGAATCCGCACAAGCGGCTGCCGACCTCCGACCTCGCCGCGCGCGGGATCGCCGGCCAGTGGGAAGAGAAGCCGGGCGAGATGCCCGACGGCGCCGTGATCATCGCCGCGATCACGAGCTGCACGAACACCAGCAACCCGCGCAACGTGATCGCGGCGGGCCTGCTCGCGCGCAACGCGAACGCGCGCGGCCTCGTGCGCAAGCCGTGGGTGAAGAGCTCGCTCGCGCCGGGCTCGAAGGCCGTCGAGCTGTACCTGAAGGAAGCGAACCTGCTGCCCGAGCTCGAGAAACTCGGCTTCGGCATCGTCGCGTTCGCGTGCACGACCTGCAACGGGATGTCCGGTGCGCTCGATCCGACAATCCAGCAGGAAATCGTCGAGCGCGACCTCTACGCGACGGCCGTGCTGTCCGGCAACCGCAACTTCGACGGGCGCATCCATCCGTATGCGAAGCAGGCGTTCCTCGCCTCGCCGCCGCTCGTCGTCGCATATGCGATCGCCGGCACGATCCGCTTCGACATCGAGCAGGACGTGCTCGGCCACGACCGGGACGGCAAGCCCGTCACGCTGAAGGACATCTGGCCGACCGACGAGGAAATCGATGCGATCGTCGCGTCGAGCGTGAAGCCCGAGCAGTTCCGCACCGTCTACGAGCCGATGTTCGCGCGCGCGGCCGACGCGGGCGAGCGCGCGGCGCCGCTCTACGACTGGCGGCCGCAGAGTACCTACATCCGCCGTCCGCCGTACTGGGAAGGCGCGCTGGCCGGCGAGCGCACGCTGAAGGGCATGCGTCCGCTCGCGGTGCTTGGCGACAACATCACGACCGATCACCTGTCGCCGTCGAACGCGATCCTGCCGGACAGCGCGGCCGGCGAATACCTCGCGAAGATGGGCCTGCCGGAAGAGGACTTCAACTCGTACGCGACGCACCGCGGCGATCACCTGACCGCACAGCGCGCGACGTTCGCGAACCCGACGCTCGTCAACGAGATGGCGGTGGTCGACGGCGCGGTGAAGAAGGGCTCGCTCGCGCGCGTCGAGCCGGACGGCAAGGTGATGCGGATGTGGGAGGCGATCGAGACGTACATGAATCGCAAGCAGCCGCTGATCGTCGTCGCGGGCGCCGACTACGGCCAGGGTTCGTCGCGCGACTGGGCGGCCAAGGGCGTGCGGCTCGCGGGTGTCGAGGCGATCGTCGCCGAGGGCTTCGAGCGGATCCACCGCACGAACCTGATCGGGATGGGCGTGCTGCCGCTCGAGTTCAAGCCGGGCACGAACCGCAAGACGCTCGGCATCGACGGCACCGAGACGTTCGACGTGATCGGCGAGCGCACGCCGCGCGCGGATCTGACGCTCGTGATCCATCGCCGCAACGGCGAGCGCGTCGACGTGCCGGTCACGTGCCGGCTCGATACGGCCGAGGAAGTGTCGATCTACGAGGCGGGCGGCGTGCTGCAGCGCTTCGCGCAGGACTTCCTCGAATCGTCGCAGGCCGCGGCCTGATCCGACCACACTGGAGCAACGCAACATGGCGCACATTCCTCAAATCCGGATTCCCGCGACCTACATGCGCGGCGGCACCAGCAAGGGCGTGTTCTTCCGGCTGCAGGATCTGCCGGATGCCGCGCAGGCGCCCGGTGCCGCGCGCGACGCGCTGCTGCTGCGCGTGATCGGCAGCCCCGATCCGTACGGCAAGCAGATCGACGGGATGGGCGGCGCGACGTCGTCGACGAGCAAGACGGTGATCGTCTCGAAGAGCGCGCGGCCCGGCCACGACATCGATTACCTGTTCGGGCAGGTCGCGATCGATCGCGCGTTCGTCGACTGGACCGGCAACTGCGGGAATCTGTCCGCGGCGGTCGGCCCGTTCGCGATCGCGGGCGGGCTCGTCGATCCGGCGCGCGTGCCGCGCGACGGCATCGCGACCGTGCGGATCTGGCAGGCGAACATCGGCAAGACGATCGTCGCGCACGTGCCGATCACGAACGGCGCGGTGCAGGAAACGGGCGATTTCGAGCTGGACGGCGTGACGTTCCCGGCCGCCGAAGTACAGCTCGAGTTCATGGATCCGGCCGCCGACGAAGAGGGCGCGGGAGGCGCGATGTTCCCGACCGGCAACCTCGTCGACGATCTGACGGTGCCGGGCGTCGGCACGCTGAAGGCGACGATGATCAACGCGGGGATTCCGACGATCTTCGTCGACGCGGAAGCGATCGGCTACAAGGGCACCGAGCTGCAGGACGCGATCAACGGCGACGCGAAGGCGCTCGAGAAGTTCGAGGCGATCCGCGCGCATGGCGCGCTGCGCATGGGGCTGATCGACACGCTCGACGAGATCGCGACGCGGCAGCATACGCCGAAGATCGCGTTCGTCGCCAAGCCGGCCGACTATGTCGCGTCGAGCGGCAAGCGCGTGAACGCGGGCGACGTCGACCTGCTGGTGCGCGCGATGTCGATGGGCAAGCTGCATCACGCGATGATGGGCACGGCGGCCGTCGCGATCGGCACGGCCGCGGCGATTCCCGGCACGCTCGTCAATCTCGCGGCCGGCGGCGGCGAGCGCAACGCGGTGCGCTTCGGGCATCCGTCCGGCACGCTGCGCGTCGGTGCGGAGGCGAAGTTCGAGAACGGCGAATGGACGGTCACGAAGGCGATCATGAGCCGCAGTGCGCGCGTGCTGATGGAAGGGTGGGTGCGCGTGCCGGGCGACGCGTTCTGAGGCGACCGGCCATCGATTCGATCCCCGTGAAGCGGAGTCGCTGCGCGGGGATTTTTTGTTTGAGCGGCGTGCGAGCGCGAATGTCGATCGACCGCGACGCACGGGTTCGGCGCAGACGCGAAAAGCGCTCGTATCGAACGGCCGCGAAGACGGGAGAACAGCATGTCGCTTGACGCACCGCTTTCCGGCGTCCACGTCGTCGAATTCGAAGGCCTCGGCCCCGGCCCGCTCGCCGGATGGATGCTCGCCGGCATGGGCGCGCGCATCACGCTGGTCGCGCGTCCTGCCGGCCGTTCGAGTGCGCCCGACGCCTTGCGCAGCCGCGACGGCGATCTGCTGCGCGAAGGCAAGACGATCGTCGAACTCGATCTGAAGTCCGCCGCCGGCCGCGAGGCCGCACTGGACCTCGTCGCGCACGCCGATGCACTGATCGAAGGGCTGCGCCCCGGCGCGATGGAGCGCGTCGGCCTCGGCCCCGACGCCTGCGCGCGCCGCAATCCGAAGCTCGTCTACGCGCGGATGACGGGCTGGGGCCAGCACGGCCCGCTCGCGTCGGCTGCCGGACACGATCTGAACTATGTCGCGCTGACAGGGATGCTGTCGCTGTCCGCGCCTCGCGACGGCCGGCCGGGCCTGCCGCCGACCGTCGTCGGCGATGCGGGCGGCGCGCTCGGCCTCGCGTTCGGCATCGCCTGCGCGCTGTTCGACGTGCGCGCGGGCGGGCCCGGCCGTGTCGTCGACGGCGCGATCGTCGACATCGTGTCGATGCTCGGCACGCTGGCGCTATGGGCGCGTGCGAGCGGCCAGCTCGACGGCGCGCAGCCGAGCCTGTTTCACGACGCGCCGTTCTACGACGTGTATCGCTGCGCCGACGGGGAATGCGTGACGATCGGCGCGCTCGAACCGCCGTTCTATGCGCTGCTGATCGAACGGCTCGGGCTGGCCGACGTCGATCCGGCGTCGCAGTACGACCGCACGCGCTGGCCCGCGCTGAAGGCGCGTTTCGCCGAGGTGTTCGCGCAGCATCCGTCTGCGCATTGGCGCGCGCTGCTCGAAGGGACCGACGCGTGCTTCGCGCCGGTGCTGAGCGTGGCCGACGCGGCCGACCATCCGCACAACGTCGCGCGCGGCCTTTATCGCACCGACCGCGACGGCAATCTGCGCGCGCGCGTGGCGCCGCGGTTCATGCCGTTGAACGACGATTCCGCGTGAGGTGAAGCGGGGGCCGCCGTGACGGCGAGACGCGCCGTGCCGTACCGTGCCGACGATCCCGCCGCCGCATGCCGCGCCGCACGAAAGCCGACGCGCGGCCCGCACCGCGCTTACGCGGTTTCCTGCGGCGCGCCCGGATTCTTGCCGTCGCCGACGCGATTGATCGTGCCTTGCGCGATCGCGACGAGCCGTTCGTGATCGCCGTCGATGACGAACACGTGACACTGGCACGTCGCCTGGTGCCGCCCCGCATAGACGAGCTTCGCGCGCGCGACCAGCGTGCCGTTCACGGCCGGCCGCAGATAGTTGATCTTGTATTCGCCGGTGACGACGCGCGGGCCCAGCGCGAGCGCGCCCGCGAACGTGAGCGCGTTGTCGGCGAGATAGCTGATGACGCCGCCGTGCACGAAACCGTGCTGCTGCCGCAGTTCGTCGCGCACGGCGAGACACAGCGACACTTCGTTGTCGCCGATATGCATCAGCTCCGTGCCGAGCAGCATGCTGAACGGTTGCGCGCGCAATGCGCCGCGCGCGTGGTCCACGATGTCGGTCATCGACTTTCCTCGCAATGTGTGGCCGCTTGCGCTGAACTCTAGGAAGGGGGCTGCCGATAAGCAAGGAAATTCGTCCGCGTTTCTTGCGATCGGCGGCGCGATGCGACGCGATTATTGCGTCGAATGCGGTGGGGCGCATCGTCCGAGGGCGATTCCATCGGAATGACTGAAAGGTAGCTAAAGTCGGCCGAAGAATTGCCGCTAATGCCGGGGCATTGCTCCATCGTCCGCTCTCCAGGAATTCTCCATGTTCGGAAAAATCAAGCTCGCGTCGGGTCTGCTCGGCGTGTTGACCGTGTTCTGCGTCTTTCTGTTCGCGATCGAAGCGCTCGGCTTCTGGGCGCTCGCGTCGACGCGCAGCGGCGTCGACGATCTGTCGAACGTCGCGATCGCGCAGGTCGATTCCGCCAATCAGGCGACGGAACGGCTGCTCGACGCGCGCGTGAACCTGTCGCGCGCCGGCACGCGGATGGTGCGCGGCGGCCCGAAGCCCGACGACATCATTCGCCATGCCAGCGACTCGCTCGTCGAGGCCGACAAGGCGTTTGCCGTGCTGACGTCCGCGCAGCCCGTCGACGACGCGAACCGCGCGCGCGTCGCGGCGCTCGTCGAGCGATATCGCGCGCTGCGCGGCGCGCTCGGGGAACTCGTGCAGTTTCTCGACGCCGACAATATCCAGGCCTTCCTCGATCAGCCGACGCAACGCTTCCAGGACGCGTACGTCGCCGAACTGCGCCGTTTCGCCGACTACGGCGCCGCGTCGAGCCGCAGCGCACTCGACACGATCGACGGCGGCATGCAGTGGTTCAAGTGGGTCGGCATCGTGCTGCTGATCGCGATGCTCGCGACCAGCGCGGCGATCTACGCGGCCGCGCGACGTGCGGTCGTCGCGCCGCTCGACGAGGCGGGCCGGCACTTCGAGCGGATCGCGCAGGGCCGCCTCGACGAAGCGGTGCGCGCGCGCGGCGTGTTCGAAATCGACCGGATGCTGCGCGGCCTCGCGGCGATGCAGGCCAGCATCGCCGATACCGTGCGCACGGTGCGGCAGGCGTCCGATGCGATTCACGTCGGCGCGGGCGAAATCGCGGGGGGCAACGCGGACTTGTCCGCGCGTACCGGCACGCAGGCCGCGTCGCTCGAGGAAACCGCGGCGAGCATGGAAGAACTGACCGCGACGGTCCGGCAGAACACCGACAGCGCGCGGGCCGCGAGCGCGCTGGCCGACGCGGCGCTCGAAGCGACGAGCCACGGCGGCGGCGTGGTCGACAGCGTGATCGAGCGCATGCGCGGCATCGCGCAAAGTTCGGGCCGGATCGCGGAGATCATTTCGGTGATCGACGGCATCGCGTTCCAGACCAACATCCTCGCGCTCAATGCGGCGGTCGAGGCGGCGCGCGCCGGCGAGCAGGGCCGCGGGTTCGCGGTCGTCGCCGGCGAAGTGCGCTCGCTCGCGCAGCGCAGCGCGCAGTCCGCGAAGGAGATCAAGGCGCTGATCGAGGAATCGGTCGCGCAGATCAACGGCGGCGCGGAACTCGTCGAACGCGCGGGCGACGCGATGCGCACCGTGTCGGAGTCGATCACGCGCGTCGTGCAGACGATGTCCGAGATCACGGCCGCGTCGGTCGAGCAGACGTCCGGCATCGAGCAGGTGAATCAGGCCGTCACGCAGATGGATCAGCTGACGCAGCAGAACGCTGCGCTCGTCGAGGAAGTCGCCGCGGCTGCGGCGTCGCTGAACGAACAGACCGCGCAGCTGATGCGCGCGGTGTCGGTCTTCGAGCTCGGCGACGCGCGCGGGGCGTATGCGCCGCGCATCGCGACGTCGGCCGCCGAGCCGCGTTACGCGCCGGTCGGCAGCGCCGCGTAAGCGGTCGCGAGGTGGTACGGCGTCGTCGACGGCATGTCGGCGCGCGACACCTGGCCGTCGGCCGTCTTGCATTCGAACCAGCCGCGCGGATGCAGGAAGCGCGCGGCGAAGCGCGCGATCTGCGTCGCGAGCGGCGCGGACGCCGGCGTGCCGCCGTGCGTTGCCAACGCGCGCAGGTATTCGGTCTGCGCCCAGATCCGCTGCGTGCCGTCGATGCAGGTGCCTTGTGCGTCGAGCGCCGCGCAGACGCCGCCCGTCTGCGGATCGACGCCGTGTCGTTCCGCGAACGCGAACGCGCGCGTGAGCGCGTCGCGGAGCGTCGTTTGCGCGAGCCGTGCGCCGGCCGCATCGACCAGATAAAACCATTCGAACTGATGGCCGGGCTCGAAACGGTTGTCGGCCGCGCCGAGCGGCAGTTCGGCGATGCAGCCGGTCGCCGGATCGACGAACGTGCGTTCGACGGCCGCTGCGGTGCGTGCCAGCGCATCGTCGAATGCGGTATCGCCGAATGCGTCGGCGGCCGCGAGCCATGCTTCGGTCAGATGCATCAGCGGATTCTGCAGCGCGCCGCTGCCCGACGACGAGAAGTCGGCCGCGCGCGCGGCGTCGAGCAGCGCGTCGCCCGGCTGCGGCGCAAAGCGGTCCTGAATCAGCGCGGCCGTCTCCTCGGCAACCGTGCGCGCGTCGCTGTCGCCCGATGCCGCATACCATGCGGCGCACGCGAAGACGACGAATGCGTGCGTGTACAGATCCTTCGTCGTGTCGAGCGGTGCGCCGTGCGCATCGACGCTGTAGAACCAGCCGCCGTGCTGCGCGTCGCGGAAGCGGCTGCGCAGCGTGTCGAACAGCACGGCCGCGTGCGCGGCATCGCCGGCCTGCGCGAACACGAACAGCTGCCGCGCACAGGCCATCGCGCGATAGCGCGTGACGGGCAGCGGCGCATGCGTGGCCGGATCGACGGCCTCGAACGGCAAACGTAATGTATGGTCGAACCCTGAACCTCGCCAGATCGGCAAGACGACGTGCGCGAAGTGGTGGCGCAATTGGGCGGCCTGGGCGGATGCGGAGTCGGAAACGGACATGGCGGGGTTGTGCGCTGGGATCGATTCGTGTCGGCGCGGCCCGAATCGGCGCGACCGGGCCCAAGGATAAAACATTCCGCGCGGCCGGCACCATAAAAAGGAGATAAATACGATGCTAGGCAACCTTGAACTCGTGATGCGGCTCGTGCTTGCCGCGGCGCTCGGCAGCGTGATCGGCTTCGAGCGCGAACGGCTGTCGTGGGCGGCGGGGCTGCGTACGCACATGCTGGTGTGCGTCGGCTCGGCGCTGATCATGATCGTGTCGGCGTTCGGCTTCGCGGACGTGCTCGGTCGCGAACATGTCGAGCTCGATCCGTCGCGGATGGCCGCGCAGGTCGTGTCGGGGATCGGCTTTCTCGGCGCGGGGTCGATCCTGCTGCGCGGCGAGATCGTGCGCGGGCTGACGACGGCCGCGAGCCTGTGGTCGGTCGCGGCCGTGGGGCTCGCGGTCGGCGGCGGGCTGTACGTCGGGGCGATTGCCGCGACGATCATCATCCTGATCATTCTGGCCGGCCTCAAGCCGCTCGAGCGGCGCTACTTCACGGTGCGGCAGCGGCGCCAGCTCGCGTTGACGGTGCTGGGCGGCACGCTGACCTTCGATTCGCTGCATGCGGCGCTGGGCCCCGATAGCGCGCGCGTGAAGCAGTTCATCGTGCAGCGCGCGGACGAAACCGGCGAACACGACGACGTGCGCATTGCGCTGGCGCGCGTATCGGATCTCGAATTTCGCGCGATTTGCGACAAGCTGCGCGCGCTGCCGGGGGTGACGCGCTTCGACGACGGGCAGGGCGCGTCGGGCGATGAATAAGTGACAGGTCGTGCGACAATGGCCGGCCACCGATTCCGTTCGACATGCGGGTCCGCGCCGCGCGGGCCTCGCTATCCGATTGCCATGACCGAATCCGTTACCACGCCGCGCTCTCGTTCCCGTTCCGACCGTTCTTCGACACGCGCGCGTCAGCGTTCGGCTGCGGCCGCGCCCAGCGTATCGGCGGCTGCCGCGCAGCCGGAGCGCGCGGCAGCCGCCGATGCGGCGCGGGACGAACGCACGCTCGACCTGTTTGGCGATCCAGTGTTCGCGCGGGACGACGATGTGTCGGCTGCGGGTCCGTCGAGTCGCGACGACGATGCACGCGCGAGTGCGCCAACGGCGGAACGCGGCGACGGCTCCGAAGGCGACAGCGCGCGGCAAGCGACGCTCGACGGATTCGAGGCCGAAGCGGCGGTCGCTTCGGTCGCGGGAGCGGACGAGATGACTGCGCCGACGACCGCAGCTCTGCACGAGGAAGACCGCGATGGCATGACGGCAGACGTGCAGAAGAACGCCGTGCATTCCAGCGATGGTGTTGCTGCGAATGAGACGGTCGCAAAAACGACCGAACCGATACCGGCCGCTGAGGCGGGCGCAAACGACGCCGCGGCGAATCGCGATGTCGACGCGCCGGCGGCACACGCCAGTACGCGCGTGCTGGACGACGTTGCGGCATCAGACGTCGCCGCGACGCGCGTGGCCGACGCCGCCGCGCGCAACGACGAAAGCGCGCCTAATGCCGATAACGTCACGCCAGCCGGCGACACGCACGAATCGGCGCAACGCAATCCGGCATCAGTGGTAGACGATGTGCCGGTTGCCGAAGCAATCGCAGAAGCAGGCGTCGCGGCAGCGTCAGCCGCTGCCGACGCCATTCCATCCACGCAGCGCGCCGAAATCGCGGCCGACGCGACGCGCGCCACGCCCGCCGCTCGCCGCCGCTCCGAGCCATCCGCACCGAAGGCCCGCCGCGCGGCTTCGGCATCGGCGCGGCGCGCGACCGACGATGTACCCGAGGAGCCAGTGACGACGGTCGCCGCGACGGCACCGGCCGACCCACAGTCGGCATCGGACACGCGTTCAAGCGCCGAGCGACCCGCGGACGGTTCCGCGACACCAGCGTCCGCAGCGACCTTCGTGACCAAACCGTCAATCGACACGTCGCCCACGGCGCCCGATACGCGCGGCCTCGTCTCGTCCGACCGGCTCGCCGCGTTGCAGGCCGACGTGACGCGGCTGACACATTCGGCCGATCGCGAAAAGCGCCGCGTGAATCGCCTGCTGCTCGCGCTGGCGATCGTCGTGCTGGCGACGCTCGTCGCGCTGATCATGCAAACGCGCCAGATCGCACACCTGAAACAGGACGCGGCCGCGCAGCAACTGCGGATCGACCGGCTGGCGGCCGATTTGTCGACACAACAGGCGAGCGTGATGACGCTGCAGGAGCATCACGAAGCGCTGCTGTCGCAGGTGGATCGACTTCAGCGCGCGGTGTCGCGTGACACCGCTGCGAAACGCGTTCGCCGCGCGCGCTAACGCTTCCGACCCTACCTCGAGAGCCGCGCCACGCAACGAATCGGCCGCGGCGACGCGTGCACACCGCGATACAAAGGTGCGGCAAACTGCTGCGCGCGCTGGCAGAGTCTAGGGAAAACCCTTAGAATACGAAACATCTAAGGGAAAACCCTAGCCTATCTGTCAGGAGTTTCACATGAGCTTCATCTTCGCGCTGCTGCAAAAGATCGACGATCTGTTCGTTTCGCCGCACCTTCCGCTCGACGCGGAATATTCGTACGTGGCCCGTCGTGCGGAAGCAGACCGTGTGCGCCGCTCGCACGCGCCGCTGTGCCTGTACCGTCGCTAATCGACTGATGCATTGATTCGCGGCGCTCGCCGCGTCTGCATGCCGCTGCCGTGCGCTGCGCCGGCGCGATGCGCCCGCTACACTGGGAGTTCGATTCCTCACACGGACGAACGCGCGATGCTGCAGATGCGGCCGATGACGGCCGGCGAATTCCGCGCCTACCGCGCGCGTGCGATCGAAGGCTACGCGCGCGATCTCGTTGCCTCCGGCCAGAACCCGACCGACGACGCCGCGCCGCGTGCGCAGCGCTGCTTCGATACGTTGCTGCCGGACGGCCTGTCGACCCCCGGCCAGACGCTCGTCTCGCTCGTCGATTCGACGAGCGGCGAGACGGTCGGCGACCTCTGGTATGCGATCGTGACGGAAGGGCCGCATCGCACGCTGTTCATCTACGACCTCGATATCGTGCCGTCGCGGCGCCGCCAAGGCTGGGCGACGCGCGTGCTCGAGGCGCTCGAGGCCGAGGCGCGCCGCTATGGCGTGACCGAAATCGGGCTCTCGGTGTTCAATCACAACGTCGCGGCGCGCGCGCTCTATCGCGCGTGCGGCTTCGTGCCGATCACGACGACGCTGATCAAGCCGGTCGTGTCGAGCTAGCCGCGGCGATTCGGGCACGCACTTCGCGTGTCCGATACGCTGCGCTCGATTGCGCGTGCGGGCGCCCGCTCGTGCGCGGCCATCCCTCGCCGCATCACCGCGCGCGTCCTTTCCATCTCCTCAGCAGCAACGCGTTCGTCACGACGCTGACGCTCGAGAACGCCATCGCCGCGCCCGCAATCACGGGATTCAGCCAGCCGAGCGCCGCGAGCGGCACGCCGATCAGGTTGTACACGAAGGCCCAGAACAGGTTCTGCTGAATCTTCCGGTACGTCCGTTTCGAGATGTCGATCGCGTCGGCGACGAGCGCCGGGTCGCCGCGCATCAGCGTGATGCCGGCCGTATGCATCGCGACGTCGGTGCCGGTCGCCATGGCGATCCCGACGTCCGCTGCGGCCAGCGCGGGCGCATCGTTGATTCCGTCGCCGACCATCGCGACCACGCCGCCGTGCTCGCGCTTGAGCGACGCGACGACGCGCGCCTTGTCGTCCGGCAGCACCTGCGCATGCACTTCGCCGATGCCGAGCGCCGCAGCCACGGCCGCCGCGCTGCCGCGATTGTCGCCGGTGACGAGCACGCTCGCGACGTGCCGGTCGGCGAGCGCGGCAATCGCGTCCCGCGCGCCGGGCTTCACGGTATCGCCGAACGCGATCAGCGCGATCGCGGCGCGCGGCGCATCGGCGTGCATCAACCACGAAATCGTGTTGCCCGCGCGCTCGAGCTCGGCCGCGCGCGCGTCGAGCGCGGGCGGCACGACGATGCCGAGCTCGTCGCGCCAGCGCGTGCTGCCGAGCGCGAGCAGTCGGCCGTCGACACGCGCTTCGACGCCGCGTCCGGCCACCGCGCGTGCGTCCGTCGCGACGGGCGCGGCCTGCGCGTTGCGCTGCGCGTCATACGCGGCGACGACTGCGCGCGCGAGCGGATGGTCGCTGTGTCGCTGCACGGCCGCCGCGAGCGCGAGCGCGTCGTCGCGCGGCAGGTCGACCGGGTCGAAAGCCGTGACGGAGGGCTTGCCCTCGGTCAGCGTGCCGGTCTTGTCGAATGCGATCACGGTCGCGCGCTGCGCGAGTTCGAGCGCCTGCGCGTCCTTGATCAGCACGCCGTGCCGCGCGGCGACACCGGTGCCGGCCATGATCGCGGCAGGCGTCGCGAGGCCGAGCGCGCACGGGCACGCGATGACGAGCACGGCAACGGCGTTGAGGATCGCGGTTTCCGCGCCGGCGCCGGCGAGCAGCCAGCCGACGAGCGTCAGCACCGCGATGCCGAGGATCGCCGGCACGAACACGGCACTGACGCGATCGACGAGGCGCTGGATCGGCGCCTTTTCCGCCTGCGCGGATTCGACGAGGCGGATGATGCGCGCGAGCGTCGTTTCCGCGCCGATCGCGGTCGTCTCGACGACGAGCGCGCCTTCGCCGTTGATCGAGCCGGCCGTGACGGCGTCGCCGTCGTCCTTCGGAACGGGCAGGCTTTCGCCCGTGATCAGCGATTCGTCGACATGCGAGCGGCCCGACACGACGCGCCCGTCGACCGGCAGGCGCTCGCCCGGCCGCACGCTGACGATCGTGCCGACACGCACCTGCGCGAGCGGCACGTCGCGCTCGACACCGTTGTCGACGATGCGCGCGCGATCGGGCCGCAGCGCGTTGAGCGCGCGGATCGCATCGGTCGTCTGACGCTTCGCGCGCGCTTCGAGCCACTTGCCGAAACGCACGAGCGTGACGATGACGGCGGACGCCTCGAAGTACAAATGGCCCGGATGCGCCGGGTCGCGCAGCAGCATCCACAGGCTGAGGCCATACGCAGCCGACGTGCCGAGCGCGACCAGCAGGTCCATGTTGCCGGCGCGCGCCTTCACCGCATGCCATGCGGCGCGGTAGAAGCGCGCGCCGAAGCCGAATTGGACGATCGATGCGAGGACGAGCTGCAGCCAGCCGGGCAGCATCGCGTCGATGCCGAGCGGCGCGGCGAGCATCGGCGCGACGAGCGGCGCGCTCAGCACGGCCGACGCGATCACGAGATTGCGCTCGCGCAGTGCTTCCTGACGCTTGCGCGCGTCGCGGTCGGGTGCGGCGGGGATGGACGAAGTGGCGGCCTTCGCGTCGGCTGCGGGTGAGGGCGCTGGCGCGGGTGCCGCGTGGTAGCCGGCGTTCGTGACCGCCGCGATCAGCGCGTCGGCGTCGAGCGGGCCGGCGGCCCGGACCGACGCGCGTTCGGTCGCGAGATTGACCGACGCGTGCGTGACGCCCGGCACTTTCTCCAGCGCCTTTTCGACGCGCGATACGCAGGACGCGCAGGTCATGCCGCCGATGTCGAGGTCGATGCTGTGCGTGGCTTCGCGCTCCGCGGAGGTCGAGCGTGCGGGCGACGGAGCCGATTCGACGGGCGTCGCACGATAGCCGGCCTGTTCGACCGCTTCGGCGAGCCGCGCGGCGGAAACGTCGGCGGACGCTTCGACGGTCGCGCGTTCGGTTGCGAGGTTGACGGACGCATGCGTGACGCCTGGCACCTTCGCCAACGCCTTTTCGACACGCGATACGCAGGATGCGCAGGTCATTCCATCGATGTCGAGTTCGACGCTGTGCGCAGCTTTATGGTCGATCGGTTGGGACGTTGCGGCCGATGGAGCTGGTTCGACGGGCGTAGCCTGATAGCCGGCCTGTTCGACCGCTTCGACGAGCCGCGCGGCGGAAACGTCGGCGGACGCTTCGACGGTCGCGCGTTCGGTTGCGAGGTTGACCGACGCATGCGTGACGCCTGGCACCTTCGCCAACGCCTTTTCGACACGCGATACGCAGGATGCGCAGGTCATTCCATCGATGTCGAGTTCGACGCTGTGCGCAGCTTTATGGTCGATCGGTTGGGATGTCACGGCCGCCGGAGCCGATTCGATGAGCGTCGCGCGATAGCCTGCCTGTTCGACTGCCTCGACGAGCCGCGCGGCGGAAACCTCGGCGGACGCTTCGACGGTCGCGCGTTCGGCTGCGAGGTTGACCGACGCGTGCGTGACGCCTGCCACCTTCGCCAAGGCCTTTTCGACACGCGATACGCAGGATGCGCAGGTCATTCCATCGATGTCGAGTTCGACGCTGTGCGCAGCTTTATGGTCGATCGGTTGGGATGTCACGGCCGCCGGAGCCGATTCGATGAGCGTCGCGCGATAGCCTGCCTGTTCGACTGCCTCGACGAGCCGCGCGGCGGAAACCTCGGCGGACGCTTCGACGGTCGCGCGTTCGGCTGCGAGGTTGACCGACGCGTGCGTGACGCCTGCCACCTTCGCCAAGGCCTTTTCGACACGCGACACACAGGACGCACACGTCATCCCGTCAATGTCGAGCAAGACCGTCGCCGCCGCCCCGGGTCGCGCATCTTGCTTCGCCTGCGCCGCCATCGCATCGCTTCCCGCGACGGCGTCGCGCACGGTCGCGCGATAACCCGCGGCGCCGACCGCATCGACGAGCCGCGCCGGCTCCACAGTCTCGCGAGCGGTAATCGTGGCCGCCTGCCGCTCCAGGTCGACCGTCGCGTCGACGACGCCCGGCACGCCGCCCAGCGCGCGCTGCACCCGTCCGGTGCAGCCGCCGCAGTGCATGCCGTCGACACCCAGTTCGATCGTATGCAGCGACGCGGATGCGAGTGATTCAGTCATTCGGATTCCCCCAAGGCGCGGTTCGTCGCGCGATTGGTTCCCAGTATCAACATTCCCATGATGGGAAGGTCAAGCATCGGCGACGACGCGTTGCCTCACGGGGCAACCACGGGGCAACCGCGGGGGCACGCGCCGGGCCAGCGCACCCGGCTCGCCCGGAATCGACGCCGCCCGATGCATGCCGCGCGGCCCGCGAGCCGATTCCACGCGGCCGCGCCGACACCGCGGCTACTGTCCAATGTGTCTTCGGGCATATTGGGGGATGCCCTTAGGCGCTATGATACCGGCCTGACACCCGCGCGCCGTGCCGACCAGCGGCCGTCCGCGCGCGCCGGCGTCGCTCACGCGCCGTTCGCGAACCGAACATGGCGTTGACGGAAAAGAACGATATTCGGCCAGTAATCGATGATTGAACACCTTCGAGAATCCCTTTCTCTGCGGCGCGCGTGCGCGTCGCTCGCCATGGCGGCGCTGCTCGCGGGATGCGCGTCGCAACCGGACGCGATCCAGCGCAAGACGGGCTGGATGCGTACGGAAGTCGCCGATTCCTATGTCTATGCGTATCCGCTCGTGCTGATGGACGTCGCGAAAGACGCCGCGACAGGCGGCGACGGCGCGCAACCCGGCCAGGCGCCGCTGAACACGCTGCGTCACGCGCAGGCGCTGCCGCCGGTCGGTGCGGTGAATCCGCCGCTGCCGGGCGTCGATACGCTCGACTCGACCGGCTGGCTCGACGTCGCGGCCGAGCCGGTGATCGTCACGCTGCCCGACACGCGCGGCCGGTACTGGGATGCGCGCGCGCTCGACATGTGGACCAACGTGCTGTGGTCGGCCTCGAGCGCGGCGGCGCGCGGCGGCCGCCGGTCGCAAACGATTGCCTTCGTCGCGAAGGACTGGCAGGGCACGCTGCCGAAGGGTGCGGTGCGGGTCGACGTGCCGACGCGCTATGCGTGGCTCGAAGTACGACTGCAGACGAGCGGCGGACGCGACCTCACGGCCGTGAAGAAACTGCAGCGCGCGATGCGCATCGTGCCGCTGTCGGTCTACACGGGCGACGCGCGCGGCGCCTCGGTCGCCGTTCATACGGGCAGTGCACCGGCCGACGCGCTGACGGGCGGCACGCCGGCCGAACAGGTCGCCGCGCTCGATCCGAAGGCGTTCTTCACGCGCTTTGCGCGTGCGCTGCAGGACAACCCGGCGCCGGACGACGATCCGCACGCGCAGCAGCTGCTCGACGACATCGGCGTGTCGGCCGGCAATCCGGTGCAGTGGACGGGCGACCGGCTGACGGCCGCGACGGCCGGCGTCGACGAGGGGCGCGCGCGGCTCACGGCGCCGCCGCCGAATCTGCTGAGCGCGAACGGCTGGAGCTGGATCGGCGATACGGCCGGCAAGTACGGGCAGGACTATGCGCTGCGCGCGTATGCGGCCTATACGCAGTTCGGCACCGCGACGCGCGACGACGAGACGATCGCGATCGTCCGCGTCGACAGCGACGGCCAGCCGCTGAACGGCGCGAACCGCTACGTGCTGCATTTCGCGCCGGGCGCATTGCCGCCGGTGCGCGGCTTCTGGACGCTCACGCCGTACACGCCGGGCGGCGCGCTGCCCGACGTCGGCTCCGCGCGCCGTTCGCTCGGCGATCGCGACCGGCTGCGCCGCAACCACGACGGATCGGTCGACATCGTCGTGTCGGCGGTGCCGGGCGGCGCGCGCGCGGCGAACTGGCTGCCCGCGCCGCGCGCCGATTTCGCGCTCGCGCTGCGGCTGTATGCGCCGAAGCCGCAGGCCACCGACGGATCGTGGATGCCGCCGGCCGTCGTGCGCAAGTGAACGAGCGGACGCCGCCGCGGTCCCATACGGCCCGCGGCGGGCGCACGCATGCGCGTCCCGTCATCCTCTGAGCCTATACTCTCGGAACAACAGGCTCGGGCGCGCCGGATTCCGGCGCGACCCGGTATCCGTTTCCGAGGCATTCCAGCATGGCAAGCCCAGATAAAGAAATCCCTTCCACGACCCTCCATGCCCTCGGCGGCGTCGCCCGCTCGCGCCGCACGCGACGCATCGGCCTCGGTATCCTGATCTTCCTCGTGTTGTTCGGCCTGCTGGGATTCTTCGCGGCGCCGCCGCTGATCCGCCATATCGCTGAACAGCAACTGAGCAAGCAGCTCGACCGGCCCGCGACGATCCGGCGCATCGCGCTGAACCCGTACACGCTGAACCTCGAAGCCGACAGCATCCATGTCGGCGAGCACGGCGGACAGGGCGACTTCATCGACATTGCGAAGCTCGTCGTGCGGCCGTCGTGGACGTCGCTGTTTCGCGGTGCGCCGATCGTCAACGAGATCCGCCTCGATTCGCCGCGCTTTCGCATCGTCCGCTACGACGCGCAGCGCTTCAACTTCACCGACCTGATCGAGAAGTTCTCGACGCCGTCGAAGCCCGACAGCAAGCCGACGCTGTTCTCCGTGTCGAACATCCAGATCAACAACGGCCGGATCGATTTCGACGATCGGCTGCTGAACGAAAAGCACGTCGTCGACGAGTGGACGCTCGGCGTGCCGTATATCGCGACGCTGCCGTCGAAGACCGACATCTTCGTCGAACCGAAGCTGCGGATGCGGTTCGACGGCAGCCCGATCGCGATCGACGGCAAGACGAAGCCGTTCGCGCAGTCGCGCGAATCGGAAATCGCGCTGAAGTTCGATCGGCTCGACGTGCCGAAGCTGATCTCGTACGTCCCCGCGAAGTTGCCGGTCGCCGTGACGAGCGGCCTGCTGAGCAGCGATCTCTCGGTCAACTTCGTGATGAGCGGCGATACGCCCGCGCTGCGCGTGTCCGGCACGGTCGACCTGACCGACGCGAAGGTCACGGGCCCGGCGTCCGAGCCGCTGTTCGCCGCGCGCGGCGTGCACGTCGCGGCGGCCGGCCTCGAGCCGTTGCGCAATGCGATGCACTTCGACGAAATCCGGCTCGACCGGCCCGTGATCGACCTGTCGCGCGACAAGCAGGGCGTGCTGAACGTCGAAAAGCTCGCGGGCTCGCCGGCCGCCGCGCCGAAGGCGGCATCGGCCGCTGCCAACGGCGCCTCGCGCGCGGCGGCCGCCGCCGCGAGCACGCCCGCGGCGAGCGGCGCGCAGGCCGCGGACACGAAGACGCCGCCGCTCGACCTGACGATTCGTCATGTCGCGATCGGCGGCGGCACGGTGAACCTCGACGACCGCGTTCCCGCGACGCCGACCGCGCTGGCGCTGACGAAGCTCGCCGCGACGCTCGACGGTTTCGCGCTGCAACGCAAGACGCCCGCGAAATACACGCTGTCGACATCGCTGTCGCGCGGCGGCGACCTGAAGGCCGAAGGCACGGTCGACGTCGCGGCGAAGCAGGTCGACACGAAGCTCGTCGTCGATGCGCTCGCGCTCGCGCCGTTGCAGCCGTATCTCGGCGAGGCGACGCGCGCGCGCGTGCTCGACGGCGCGCTCGGCGCGACGATCAACGCGAAGGCCGACTGGGGCAAGACGCCGCTCGACGCGCAGGTCGCCGACAGCGAACTGAGCCTGAAGTCGCTGAAGCTCGCGACGCCCGATGCGAAGGCGCCGGCGATCGTGCTGCCCGACGCGCGCGCGAAGATCGCGAAGGTCGACGTGGCCGCGCGCACCGCCGAGATTGCGAGCGTCGACGCGCACGGGCTCGCGCTCGACGTGAAGCGTCTGAAGAACGGCAACATCGATCTCGCGGCGTTCGCGAGCCCCGCGCAGCCGGCGGTGCCGCAGCGCACGGTCGCGCGCAAGGCGCAGGCCGCCGCGCCGTCGTGGCACTACCGGATCGATGCGCTGAACGTGAAGGAGGCATCCGCGAACTTCACCGATCTGTCGACGCCGCGTCCGGTGAAGCTCGCGATCAAGCCGCTCGATCTGTCGGTGCAGAAGCTCGGCGACGACATGACGAAGCCGCTGCCCGTGCAGCTGAAGGCGACGCTGAATCGCAAGGGTTCGCTGAACGTCACGGGCGACGTGACCGCGCAGCCGCTGAAGATCGCGCTGAAGATCGACGGCAACCGCGTCGATGCGGCCGCGTTCGAGCCGTATTTCGGCAGCGCGTTGAACGCGACGATCGCGAGCGCGCTGCTCAACGCGCAGGGCAACCTGACGTTCGCGCAGGCGAAGGACACGATGCGCGCGGCCTATCGCGGCAACGTCGCGCTCGTCGACGTGCGGATGCTCGACAAGGCGACGTCCGATCCGTTCGCCGGCTGGCGCTCGCTCGCGCTGACGAACCTGAAGGCGAACTACGACGACAAGGGCACCGACGTCGACGCCGCACGCGTCACGTTCTCGAACTTCTACGGCCGCGTGCTGCTCGATGCGCAAGGGCGCCTGAACCTGAACGACATCGTCGCGAAGGAGACGGGCCCCGCGCAGTCGCTCACGCGCGATGCGAGCAAGAGCGAGCCGGTGCCGCTGTCGCCGGGCGTCACGCCGCCGGCCGCGGCGCAGGCCGCCTCGGCCGCGGCCGCGCAGCAGGCGTCGGCGCCGGCCGCCGCGTCGGCGACGGTGGTGGTCAAGGCGGCGCCCGCGCCGCAGCGTCCGGTGCGCATGCATTTCGGCGAGCTCGTGCTGCAGAACGGCCGTGTCACGTACACGGACAACTTCATCAAGCCGAACTACACGGCGAACCTCGTCGCGATCAAGGGGACCGTCGGGGCGTTCGGCACCGATTCGACGACGTCCGCGCCGGTCGACGTTGCCGCGAACCTCGCCGGCAACGGGCCGATCTCGATCAAGGGCTCGGTGAACCCGCTGATCGACAAGCCGGCGCTGGATCTCACGGCGACCGCCCACGACATCGAGCTGACCAACCTCACGCCGTATTCGGCGAAGTACGCGGGCTACCCGATCACGAAGGGCAAGCTCAACGTCGACCTGCACTACCAGCTCGCCAACGACCAGCTGAAGGCGAACAACCACATCTTCATCGACCAGCTGACGTTCGGCGACCACATCGACAACGACACCGCGACGAAGCTGCCGGTGAAGCTCGCGATCTCGCTGCTGAAGAACACGCGCGGCGAGATCGACGTGAACCTGCCGGTGTCCGGATCGCTGTCGAATCCCGAGTTCAGCGTCGGCGGGCTGATCTGGCGCGCGCTGCTGAACCTGATCGCGAAGGCCGTCACGTCGCCGTTCTCGCTGCTCGCGCATGCGTTCGGCAGCGGCGGCGAGGATCTCGGCTACGTCGAGTTCGCACCCGGCTCCGCGGTGCTGACCGATGCGCAGCAGAAGAAGCTCGACACGGTCGTGAAGATGCTGACCGAGAAGCCGTCGATCCGGCTCGACCTGATCGGCCGCGTCGATGCCGACAAGGACACGCCGGGGCTGCGCACCGCGTATGTCGACCGGCTCGTTCGTCAGCAGAAGCTGAAGGACGTCGTCGGGCAGGGCGAGAGCATCGACCCGATGACGGTGAACGTCGAGCCCGGCGAATACGACAAGTATCTGACGCGTGCCTACAAGGCGGCCGATTTCAAGAAGCCGCGCAACCTGATCGGCCTGCAGAAGACGCTGCCCGAAGCGGACATGAAAAAGGCGCTCGCCGAGCACGCACCGGCGGACGACAATGCGCTGCGCGCGCTCGCGCAGCAGCGCGCGCAGGCGGTGCGTCAGTATCTCGACGGCAAGATCGACGCGAAGCGCGTGTTCGTCGTCGCGCCGAAGCTCGATGCGAAGGGCATCGAGGACAAGGGCGCCACGACGCGCGTCGACTTCGGGCTGCAGTAAGCGTGCCGCTGCGCGGCCGCGTCGGCTTCTTCCGACGCGGTCGCGCGCATCGATCGGTCGTGCGCCGCGCGCGGCCCTAGCGCAGCGCGACCGTCGGCTCGCGCCGTTCCAGTTCCTTTCGCGCGCTCAGCGGCAGACGCGCATCGTCCCACTGCGCGATCCACTCGACTTCCTTCGCGGTAAATACCTGGCCGTAGTTGCGCAACGCGTACTGCAACGCGTCGACGACGTGATGGCGAATGATCTCGGGCGTGCGCGGGTCGTCGAGCACGAACCGCAATGCTTCCAGGGTCGACATTGTCGGGCTCCGAATCAGGGAAAACCCTTTATCACACGCCAATACTGGCGTGCCAACCGGACAAAAATCCCGGGGGCGCGGCGCGTGGTCGCGCCGCCACGTCGTGGCGTTGCGATTCGTTACGTTTGATAGAGAACAGAAAGCCGTACTTCATCGGACCGCCGCAGAGCGCGGCGATATTTGGCGCGCCTGACGGCAAGTCACGCGGTCCAACGATCAATCGATGAGGTGGGGTGATGAGGTCTTTCTTCGGCAAACAGCGACATATCGCAGTGATGGTGGCCGGCGCGCTCGCGTTGGCAAGTGTGGGCGCGCACGCCCGGCAGGACGGCGCAGCCGGCGACTCGGCACACGGGCGCCGCGTCGTGAAGCACGTGCTGCTGCTCAGCATCGACGGCCTGCACGAGCAGGATCTCGCGCGCTGCATCGGCGCGAACACGTGCCCGAACCTCGCGGTGCTCGCGCAGAGCGGCGTCACCTATACGAATGCGTACACGCCCGGGCTGTCCGATTCGTTTCCGGGGCTCGCGGCGCTCGTGACCGGCGGCTCGCCGAAGACGGCCGGCCTGTTCTACGACGTGTCGTACGATCGCAACCTCTACGCGCCGAGCGACACGACCTGCTCGGGCAAGCAGGGCTGGAACGTCGTGTTCGACGAGACGACCGGCATCGACGCGCAGAACGGCGGCGCGCTCGTGCATCTCGACGGCGGCGGTGCATTCAATCCGCAGGCGATTCCGCACGCACGCGTGAACGGCCGCTGCGTGCCGGTCTATCCGCACGACTACGTGAAGACGAACACGGTGTTCGAGGCCGTGAAGGCCGCGGTGCCGAACGCGCGCACCGCGTGGGCCGACAAGCACGCGTGGGGCTACGACTGGCTGAACGGCCCGTCGGGCACGGGCGTCGACGATCTCGCGCGCACCGAGATCAACTCGATCGATCCGGCGACGGGCACCGACTACACCGACGTCTATTCGCATACGGCGCGCTTCGACAATTTGCACGTGCAGGCGCTGATCAACCAGATCGACGGCCGCGATTCGACGGGCACGAAGAACGCGCCGGTGCCGACGCTGTTCGGCGCGAACTTCCAGACGCTGAGCGTCGCGCAGAAGGCGCCGGTCGCGGCCGGCGGCGGCTATCTCGACGCGAACTTCACGCCGAACGGGCAGGTTGCGAACGCGATCACGTACGTGGACGATGCGATCGGCCGCATCGTCGGCGCGCTGAAGCAGCACAACCTCTACACGTCGACGGCCGTGATCGTGACGGCGAAGCACGGGCAGTCGCCGACCGATCGCACGAAGCTCGTGAAGCACGGCGATACGCTGACGAAGCTGCTCGAGGCGAACGGCTATCTCGATCCGAACGGCAACTTCGGCCAGAACAACACGAAGACGGGCAACCCGAACGACGGATCGGGTCTCGCCGGCACCGGCTTCGTGCAGACGGACGACGTCGGGCTGATCTGGCTGCGCGACCGCAGCCAGCGTACGGCGGTGGTGCAGACGCTGAACGCGAATCTCGGCTGCAACGCGCCCGGCATCTGCGCGGACGGCCCGCAGGCCTATGTGCTGTACGGCGCGGCGCTGGCCGAGCGGTTCGGCGATCCGGCGAACGGCCGTACGCCCGACATCATCGTCCAGCCGAACCCGGGCGTGATCTACACGTCGAGCACGAAGAAGGATGAAGAGCATGGCGGCAACGCGCCGGACGACAGCCATCTGGGCCTGCTCGTATCGTATCCGGGCCTGCATCGCGCGCGTACGGTGAGCGACGTGGTGGGCACGACGCAGGTCGCGCCGACGATTCTGGCGCTGCTCGGCGTCGAGCCGCGGCTGCTGCAGGCGGTCGTGGCCGAGAACACGCGCGTGCTCCCGGGGCTCGGCATCGAGCGTTGAGCGCGGCGGCGGTCCATCGCGTGTCGACGGCGGTGCGCGGGTTGAATTCCATCGCATGCACCGGCATATTCGTTGCGGATTGCCCGTTCAACGAAACGTATCGCGAGGACCGCTCATGCGTCTGCTGCTTGCCCTGTTGTTGCCGTGGTTTCAGTTTTTCACGATCGGTCGTCCGATCGCCGGGATTATCTGCCTGATCCTGCAGATCACGATCATCGGCTGGCTGCCGGCGGCGATCTGGTCGGTGTATGCGCTGAGCCAGTACAAGACCGATCGCAAGATCGAAGCGGCGCTGCGCGAACGACGCTAGGCGGAAACGGCGCGGCGCCGCGACTCGTGCGGCGCCGCCGTAAGCGGCGAACCGGCAAAATCGGCCGCCCAAGGAGAAACGGCCGCTTAGATCGAGCGACGATCGAAGCGGCCGTTTTCATTTCACCGCGAACAGCGTCAGATTCATGAAGATCTTGAAGGCATAGCCGAGCGTGACGGCGCCGATCACGCCGCCGGCCCACAGTACGACGAACCACATCCAGCCGCGCATCCGCGGGCGCCGCGCATCGGGCCGACCGTCGGCGCGATCAGTGGTGGTAGTAATGCTGGTCTTCATGGCGCACCTTGCCTCGGAATACCCAGTAACCCATCGTCGTGTAGGCGATGATGATCGGCAGGATAACTGCTGCGCCGACCAGCGTGAAGGTCTGGCTCGAATGCGGCGCCGCCGCTTCCCAGATCGTCATCGTCTGCGGAATCGCATAAGGGAACAGCGTGACGAGCAGCCCGACGTAGCCGAGCAGCACCAGCGCGAGTGCGAGCACGAACGGCGTCATGTCATGCCGGGCGCGCACCGCGCGGCGCATCCACACCGCGCAGCCGGCGACGAGGAACGGCACCGGCAGCAGCCGCCAGAACAGCCCCGTATCGAACCAGCGCTGCGCGATGGCCGGATCCTGCAGCGGCGTCCAGAGGCTGACGATCGCGATGAAGGCGAGCAGTACGACGGTCAGCGGCCACACGACGCGATGCAGCCGGCGCTGCAGGTCGCCCTCGGTCTTCGCGACGAGCCAGCAGCAGCCGAGCAGCGCGTAGGTCGCGATCAGGCCGAGGCCCGTCAGCAGGCTGAACGGCGTCAGCCAGTCGAACGCGTCGCCGGCGAACACGCCGTCCTTCACGTCGATGCCCTGCAGGAACGCACCGAGCGCGACACCCTGGAAGAACGTCGCGCCGGCCGAGCCGCCGATGAACGCGAGATCCCACAGCTGCTTCGTGCGCCGTGCCTTCGCGCGCAGTTCGAACGACACGCCGCGGAAGATCAGGCAGACGAGCATGAAGATCAGCGGCAGATAGAGCGCAGACAGCACGGTCGAATAGACGACTGGGAACACGGCGAACAGCCCGGCGCCGCCGAGCACGAGCCACGTTTCGTTGCCGTCCCACACGGGCGCGACCGTGTTCATCATCAGGTCGCGTTCCTTCTCGTCCGGGAAGAACGGGAAGACGATGCCGATGCCGAGGTCGAAGCCGTCGAGCACGACGTACATGAAGAGCCCCAATGCGATGATCGCGGCCCAGATTACAGTGACGTCCATAGTTTTCTCGTATGCGGATGGGGTGGCGGGTCAGACGGTCTCGAGCGGTTCGTCGACGGCCGACATCGGGCGGCGCGCGGTGTGATCGCGGCGCGTGTCGGGGGTGTCGTCGTGCTTCGCGTCGGGCAGCGCGGGCCCGGCCTTCATCAGCTTCAGCATGTAGTAGACGCCGGTGCCGAACACGAGGAAGTACACGATCACGAACGTCATCATCGACACGCTGACCTGCTGCACCGTCAGCGGCGACACCGCATGCGCGGTGCGCATCACGCCGTACACGACCCACGGCTGACGGCCCGCTTCGGTCGTCACCCAGCCGGCGAGCAGCGACACGAAGCCGGCCGGGCCCATCACGAGCGCGAAGCGCTGCAGCAGCTTCGACTCATACAGGCGGCCGCGGCGGCGCAGGAACCACGCGAGCACGGCGAGGCCGATCATCGCGAAGCCGAGGCCGACCATGATCCGGAAGCTCCAGAACACGAGCGTCGAATTCGGACGGTCTTCCGGCGGGAATTCCTTCAGCCCGCGAATCTCGCCGTCCCAGCTATGCGTGAGGATCAGGCTGCCGAGATGCGGCACCTTGACGGCGTAGCGTGTCGTCTCGGCCTTCATGTCCGGAATGCCGAACAGGTTCAGCGCGGTGCCGCCCTTCTCGGTTTCCCACAGCCCTTCGATCGCGGCGATCTTCGCCGGCTGATGCTTCAGCGTGTTCAGGCCGTGCTGGTCGCCGATGATCGCCTGCACCGGCGCGAGCACGAGCAGCAGCCACAGCGCCATCGAGAACATCTTCTTCACGCTCTTGTCGCGGCGGCCTTTCAGCAGGTGATACGCGCCCGTCGCGGCCACCACCAGCGCGGCGACGATGAACGCGGCGATCGCCATGTGCAGCAGCCGGTACGGGAACGACGGGTTGAAGATGATCGCGAACCAGTCGGTCGGCACGATGCGGCCATCGACGATCTCGAAGCCCTGCGGCGTCTGCATCCAGCTGTTCGACGCGAGGATCCAGAACGTCGAGATCAGCGTGCCGATCGCGACCATCAGCGTCGCGCCGAAGTGCGCGCGCGGGCTCACGCGATTCCAGCCGAACAGCATGATGCCGAGGAAGCCTGCTTCGAGAAAGAATGCGGTCATCACCTCGTACATCAGCAGCGGGCCCGTGACCGATCCGGCGAAGCTCGAGAACCCGGACCAGTTCGTGCCGAACTGATAGCTCATCACCACGCCCGAGACGACGCCCATCCCGAACGCGACGGCGAAGATCTTCGACCAGAACAGGCAGAGCGTCTTGTAGTACGCCTTGCCGGTTTTCAGCCAGCGGTATTCGAGTACGGCGATGAAGCTCGCGAGCCCGATGCTCATGGCCGGAAAGACGATGTGGAAGGAGACGGTGAACGCGAATTGCAGGCGGGCCAGATCGAGGGCCGAAAAAGCGGTGTCCATACCAGTTGACCGAAGCAGACGATACCCGCCGACGGATGCCGGCGGACCCCGGCACAGCGCTGCGGGGTTGGCTGGAGTATCGGACGCGATGTTGCGTCGCGAAATGTGCCAACTCGTCGCAGATGTCCAGCCCGTTGCGCCCGATTCCGGCGTAAATCGTTGATTCGTATCAAGAACGGCGATCGCGGCGCGGGGTGGCCCGGCGTGGCGGTCTGCCGCATGTGCGTCAATATGGCGCGTCGCGGTATTGAACGGTATCGCGGACCGCGAACCACAGTTCCCGCTGCCTGGCGTGCATCGCGTTGCGCGGTGCACGGACTACCGGGTTGCGGCCGACAGCGCCGGGCTATTGCTCGACCGGGCGAGCAACCTGCCCTGTATCGGCGGACTCCGGCGCTCGTTCGCCCCGGTCCGGTCGCGAACAGGCTCGAAAACCATTCCTACCATCATTGGCCTGATTTTCCGGCCGTTTCCGTTTAGCGTCTTCGTCAGGATTTTCCCCTAGCGGACGCTTTCGCGCGTTGCACGCGCCGCCGGGCCGTGATCTCCGCGAAACCCCGCACGACCGCGCCGGCATTGCGTTTCACGCGATTTGCGCGGTTTCGGTGCAGTCCTGCGTGTTCGCCCGTATCGGAATGCATTACCAAAGGTATGGAAAAGCGGACAGAAAATGTATCTGGAGCGACGAAATTGGATTGATACGCTGCATTCACTGTATCAGCGCCGTCAACCACGCAGGAGCGGAATCGAGCCCACGCGCCGGGCGGGCGATCGATGACGATTCGGACGAAGTTCACGGCTTCTCTTTCCAGTTAGTCGGGATGACAGAATGGCTCCAAATCTGACGTTTGCGCCGGGCGACGTACTTGCCCCCGGCGCAGTCCACACCGACGGTGCGCCGTCGATCGTCCGGTCGAGTATCGCGACCGGATCCGACATCCTGACCGTCAAGCATCTGTCGAAGATTTTCGGTCCGAAGCCCGAGCGTGCGATCGAGATGATGAAGCGCGGCGTCGGCCGCAACGAGATCTTCGCGGAAACCGGCCACATGGTGGCGGTGAACGACGTGAGCCTGAGCGTGCGCGCCGGCGAAATCTTCGTGATCATGGGGCTGTCCGGCTCCGGGAAATCGACGCTCGTCCGGCTGCTGAACCGCCTGATCGAGCCGACGTCGGGCCAGGTCGTGCTCGAAGGCCGCGACATCGCGCCGATGTCGACGCCGGAACTGCGCGAAGTGCGGCGCCGGAAGATGGCGATGGTGTTCCAGTCATTCGCTTTGCTGCCGAATCGCTCGGTGCTCGACAACATCGCGTACGGGCTCGAAGTCGCGGGAATCAGGAAGGCGCAGCGCTACGAGGTCGCGCGTGCGGCGCTGGAGCGCGTCGGACTCGGCTCGTACGAGAAGCTGCTGCCGAGCGAGTTGTCCGGGGGCATGCAGCAGCGCGTGGGCCTCGCCCGCGCGCTCGCGGTGAATCCGTCGGTGCTGCTGATGGACGAGGCGTTCTCCGCGCTCGATCCGCTGATCCGCTTCGAAATGCAGAACGAACTGCTGCGCCTGCAGAAGGAAGAGCAGCGCACGATCGTGTTCATCTCCCACGATATCGAGGAAGCCGTCAAGATCGGTGGGCGCATCGGCATCATGAAGGACGGCTGCCTGATCCAGGTCGGCACGCCGGCCGAGCTGATCCAGACGCCCGCCGACAAGTACGTGCAGGACTTCTTCCGCAACGTCGACGTATCGCGCTTCCTGAAGGCGTCGAGCATGATGACGCGGATCGAGCGCGGGCTGCTCCGGTGCGATGCGGGCACGCCGTCCGACCGCTACCTGAACCAGCTGATCGACAGCGGCGCGGAGTGCGGCTACGTATGCGACGAGGCCGGTCGTTACCTCGGCTGTGTCACGCCCGCCACGCTGCACCGTTCCGGCACGCGGCCGATTCGCGACGCGTTCCTGGACGACTTCAACGCGGTGTCGATCGATACGGATCTGCATCGGCTCGCGTCGATCGCGCTGACGCAGCAGCACGACGTGCCGGTGACGGATGCGGCGGGACAACTGGCGGGCGTTGTGTCCTGCCGGACGATACTCAAGCAGATGATGCAACGGAGGGCAGCATGAACGCGTCGGTGATCGGGAAGTTCGCGGAGAATTTCGTCAACTTTTTGTTTCTGCATTTTCGCGGCGGCTTCGACACGTTTTCGGCGGGTCTCGGCGCGGTCGTGAAGCTGCTCGAGGACGGTCTCGCCGCCGTACCGTTCATCGCGATGGTCGTGATCCTGGTGGGCGTCGCGCTGTGGCGCCGCGGCATCGTGTTTTCGGTCTTCGTCGGCCTCGCGCTGTTCGTCATTCACTACATGGGATTGTGGGCGCAGACGGTCTCCACGCTCGCGCTCGTCACCGCGGCGACGTTCTTCAGCCTCGTGATCGGCGTGCCGCTCGGCATCTGGGGCGCGCGCAACAACCGGATCGGCATGATCCTGCGTTCGCTGCTCGACTTCATGCAGACGATGCCCGCGTTCGTCTACCTGATTCCCGCCGTGATCCTGTTCGGGCTCGGGCGCGTGCCTGCGGTGATCGCGACGATCGTGTTCGCGATGCCGCCTGTCGTGCGGCTGACGACGCTCGGCATCCGGCAGGTCCGTGAGGAGCTGATCGAAGCCGGCCGCTCGTTCGGCAGCACCGACTGGCAGCTGCTGTGGAAGATCCAGCTGCCGAACGCGTTGCCGTCGATCATGGCCGGCGTGAACCAGACGATCATGATGGCGCTGTCGATGGTGGTGGTCGCGTCGATGATCGGCGCGGGCGGCCTTGGCGAATACGTGCTGAGCGGGATCCAGCGTCTCGACATCGGGATCGGCTTCGAGGGCGGGCTCGGCGTCGTGCTGCTCGCGATCGTGCTGGACCGCCTGACCGAGAGCTTCGGCGTGAACGCGAAGAAGAAGCTGACGAAGCCGATCGCGCGTGCCGGCAAGGCGGGCCCGCGGGGTGCGGCACGGACCTGACGGATACGGCTGTCGGCAGCAATCGAAGGACGACGAAGCGCCGCGGCCACGGTGCCGCGGCGCAACCGGTGTAGCAGTGCGTGGAGACCGGAAACGCCGATCGAAGGCGTTCCTCACTCGTGAAAGACTCGATCGATTAAAAAAGGAGTACTAGATGAATGCCAAGACGTTCAGGTCGCTTCTGGCGAACCTTGCAGTATCGACAGTGGTTGCCTGCAGCGCAGCTGCAGGGACGGCGTCGGCCGCCGAGCCGGTCAGGATCGCGGTCACCAACTGGGCCGATGTGCTGGCGGTGGCCAACGTCGCGAAGTATGTGCTGGAGACGCAGCTCAAGCAGCCCGTTCAGTTCGTGCAGGCCGACATCGGCATCCAGTACCAGGGCATCGCGCGCGGGGACCTCGACATCATGGTCGGCGGCTGGCTGCCGGTCACGCACGGTGCGTACTACGCGAAGTACAAGAACGACCTGGACGATGTCGGCGTCGTCTACAGCGGCGGCAAGAACGGCTGGGCGGTGCCCGCGTACGTGCCCGAATCGGAGCTGTCGTCGATTGCGGACCTGAACAAGCCGGAAGTCAAGAGCAAGCTGAACGGCACGATCCAGGGCATCGAGCCGGGCGGCGGCCTGATGCAGGCGTCGGAAAAGACCATCAAGGCGTACAACCTGGACGGCTACAACCTCCAGGCGTCGAGCGAGGCCGGCATGCTGGCCAGCGTCTCGCGTGCGTACCAGTCGAAGCAGTGGATCGTCGCGACGGTCTGGAGCCCGCACTGGCTGTTCCAGAAGTGGCCGATGCGTTACCTGAAGGACCCGAAGGGCACGCTGGGCGGTGAAGAGCAGATCCACGCGTTCGCATCGAAGAAGTTCGCGGGCAAGTTCCCGCGCGCTGCCGTGTTCTTCAAGCATCTGAAGCTGACGCTGGCCGATGTCGAGGCGATCGAGTTCGAAGGCAACAGCACGAACGACTACGCGAGCGCCGCGAAGAAGTTCGTCGACGCTCATCCGGACAAGCTGAAGGCCTGGCTGCAGCAGTAAAGCCACGTGCCGGTGGCGCGGGCGACGAGGTCGCGATCGTCCGCGAACCGGCGCATATGCCGGCCGATGCCGGCGGCCGTACGACCCATCCACGCACAACGTAACGAATCGCGTCGCGGAGTCATCAAGTGAACGAGAACGCTCTATTTTTTGCCGAAACGCTCCAGAGCCGCGATCCGGTGATCGCATCGGAAATCGCATTGGAGATGCGTCGCCAGCAGACGCAGATCGAACTGATCGCGTCCGAGAACATCGCGTCCGCGGCGGTGCTGGAAGCGCAGGGCACCGTGTTGACGAACAAGTACGCGGAAGGCTATCCGTCGCGCCGCTACTACGGCGGCTGCGACCATGTCGACCGGATCGAGGCGCTCGCGATCGATCGCGCGTGCGCGCTGTTTGATGCGAATCACGCAAACGTGCAGCCGCATTCGGGCGCGCAGGCCAACGGCGCGGTCATGCTCGCGCTCGTCAAGCCGGGCGACACGGTGATGGGGATGTCGCTCGACGCGGGCGGCCACCTGACGCACGGCGCGCGTCCCGCGCTGTCGGGAAAGTGGTTCAACGCGGTGCAGTACGGCGTGAGCCCGGACACGCTGCGCATCGATTACGACGACGTGCGGCGGCTCGCGCAGCGCCATCGCCCGAAGCTGATCATCGCCGGCTATTCCGCCTATCCGCGCGCGCTCGACTTTGCCGCGTTCCGCGAGATCGCCGACAGCGTCGGCGCGAAGCTGATGGTCGACATGGCGCATATCGCCGGCATCGTCGCGGCCGGCCGCCATCAGAACCCGGTGCCGTTCGCCGACGTCGTGACGTCGACCACCCACAAGACGCTACGCGGTCCGCGCGGCGGCTTCATCCTGACGAACCACGCCGACATCGCGAAGCAGATCAACTCGGCTGTTTTTCCGGGGCTGCAGGGCGGCCCGCTGATGCATGTCGTCGCGGGCAAGGCGGTGGCCTTCGCGGAAGCGCTGCGCCCCGAGTTCACGCGCTATATCGACCAGGTGCTGCGCAACGCGCAGACGCTCGCGCAAGTGCTGGTGGCCGGCGGCCTGACGCTCGTCACCGGTGGCACCGACAACCACCTGCTGCTGGTCGACCTGCGCGCGCGGCGCATCACCGGCATGCAGGCGGAAAAGGCATTGGAGCGCGCAGGCATCACCTGCAACAAGAACGGCATTCCGTTCGATACGGCAAATCCGACCGTCACGTCCGGGATACGGCTCGGTACGCCGGCCGGCACGACGCGCGGCTTTGGTCCCGCGCAGTTCGAGCAGATCGGCGACATGATCCTCGCAGTCCTGGCGGCGCTCGAGCGCAATCCGGACGGCGACGAAGCCGTGGAACGCGCAGTCCGTACCCACGTGCGCGATTTGTGCAACCAGTTTCCGATCTACGCGCATGCGGAGGTATTTGCGTGATCGCAGAAACCGCATCGGGTCGCCAAACGATCCGAACCGCATGACGAATCGGTCGGCGTTGCTGCGGGTGGCCGCGGCGCGCCACGACGTTTTATTGCACGGCCGGCTTCCGTTCCGACGGCAGGAACCCGGCGCACCCATCTGAATAAGGAATCGAAATGAGCTTCGAAGGCGTACACACCCCACTGGTCACCCCGTTCGACGCGGACGGTGAAATCAATCACGAACTGCTGGGGCGGCATGCGGCCGATCTCGCCGGCCGCGTATCCGGCCTGGGTATCGGCGGCACGACCGGCGAGTACTACGCGCTGAATTTCGACGAACGCGTGCGCACGTTCGACACGGTTGCGGCCGCCGCGGGCGGCAAGACGTTCCTGACCGCCGGCATCAACGCGACGACGACGAAGGAAGTGCTGCGCCTGGGTCGCGAAGCGAAACGCGCGGGACTGGACGCGCTGCTGGTTGCGGCGCCGTACTACGCACAGCCGACGCAGCAGGAACTGCTTGCGCACCTGCTCGCGATCGACGACGCGCTCGACATGCCGATCATGCTGTACAACTTCCCCGCCCGCACCGGCACCGAAATCGGCGACGGCATTCTGGAGAAGCTGCTCGAGCGCAAGAATTTCGTCGCGATGAAGGAAAGCACTGGCGACATCGCGCATCTGCATCACCTGTCCACGCATTTCAGCGGCCGGCTCGTGCTGAGCTGCGGGATGGACGATCAGGCGCTCGAGTTCTTTGCATGGGGCGCGCGCAGCTGGGTGGGCGGCGCGTCCAACTTCCTGCCGGAAGCGCACACCGCTCTGTTCGACGCCTGTGTAACACGCGGCGATTTCGCGACCGGTCGCAAGCTGATGGCGCAACTGCTGCCGGTGCTCGAACTGCTCGAGCGCAGCGGCAAGTTCATTCAGTACGTGCGTTACGGCTGCGAGCTGGCCGGCTTGCCGGTCGGCGTCGCGCGCGCACCGCTCGGCGCGCTGTCCGGCGACGAGCGCGACGCGTTCGCGAAGCTCGTGAAGCCGCTGCTGCGCGACGGCCGGTAATCCATCATGAGTTCGACTCTGGAATTTGCGCGGTTTCCTGCGCCGGACGGAATGAATGGCTGGTGGGAGAGCCTGCCGCCCGCGCAGGACGCGCGCACCGTCACGTCCAACGCCCGGTTCGACTGGGTCGTCGTCGGCGGCGGCATCACGGGGCTGTGCGCGGCGCGCCGGCTCGCCGAGCTCGCACCCGGCGCGTCGATCGCGCTCGTGGAGGCCGACCGGATCGGCCGCACGACGGCCGGGCGCAATTCCGGATTCTTCGTCGATCTGCCGCACGACATCAGCAGCGAAAGCTACTCGCGCAGCATCGATGAGGACCGCGCCGACGTGCGGTTCCAGCGGCACGGCATCGACTATGTGCGCGACATCGTGCGGCGCTTCGGCATCGACTGCGACTGGCGCGACGAGGGCAAATTCCACGCATCGGTCAACAGGAAGGGCACCGCTGCACTCGCGCATTTCGCAGACGGCCTGTCGCGCATCGGCGAAGCGTTCGAATGGCTCGACGAGCGGGCCATCCAGGCCGTGACCGGCACCGACTTCTACACGGGTGCGCTGTTCACGCCGGGCTGCAGTACCGTGCAACCGGCTGCACTGATGCGCGGTCTCGCCGCAACGCAGCCGGACAACGTGGCGGTGTTCGAGCTCAGTCCGGTCACGCGGATCGAGTCGCGCGGCGACGCGCGCGTGCTGCATTTCGCCGGCGGCATGCTCGTCGCGAAGCAGGTGATTCTGTGCACGAACGCGTATGCGGCGACCTTCGGCATGCACTCGAACGGATTGCTGCCGGTCTATACGTTCGCGTCGCTCACGCGCCGGATGAATGCCGACGAAGTCGCGAAGCTCGGCGGCATGCGGTCGTGGGCGGTGATTCCGGCCGATCCGATGGGCACGACGGTGCGGCGCCTGATCACCGATCGCATTTGCGTGCGCAACCATTTTGCGTTCCGGCCGGACGTGAAGGTGTCGCCTGCCGACCTCGCGAAGGCGCGGCATTTGCATCGGCGCTCGTTCGAGCGCCGCTTCCCGATGCTCGGCGACGTCGAGCTCGAATATACGTGGGGTGGGCCGCTGTGCCTGTCCGCGAACAACGGCGCGCTGTTCGGCAAGCGCGACGACGGACTCTACGAGGCGATCGGCTGCAACGGCCTCGGGCTGAGCCGCGGGTCGTCGTCCGGCAAGCTGATCGCCGAATACGCGCTCGGCGAATCGGACAGCCTCGTGCAGCAGTTGCTGAAGCAGCCGCATCCGCGTCCGCTGCCGGTTCGGCCGCTGGTCGACCTGGCCGTGTCGGCGACGATCTGGGCGAAGGAATTCTCGGCGGGTGCCGAGCTTTGACGATTGAGGAAACGACATGACGACCCATCAGGATTGGAAGCAGAAGGCGAGTGCGTTGTCGCTCGACGGCCGTGCGTTCATCGCGGGCGAGCGCGGCGCGGCGGCGTCGGGCGAGACGTTCGCGACGCTCAACCCGGCGTCGGGCAAGGTGCTCGCCGAAGTGGCGCGCTGCAGCGAACGCGACGTCGATCGCGCGGTCGCGGCTGCGCGCGAAGCGTTCGAGTCGGGCATCTGGTCGAAGGCCGCGCCCGCGCATCGCAAGGCGGTGCTGCTGCGCGTCGCGCAGCTGATCGACGAGCACGCGGAGGAACTCGCGCTGCTCGAGGCGCTGGAAGCCGGCAAGCCGATCAGCGAATGCCTGGGGCTCGACATTCCCGAGTCGGCCGCGTGCATCCGCTGGCATGCGGAGGTGACGGACAAGCGCTACGACGCGTTGTCGCCGTCCGGCGCCGGCGTTGTCGGCATGATCACGCGCGAGCCGATCGGCGTCGTCGGCGCCGTGCTGCCATGGAATTTTCCGGCGCTGATGCTTGCCTGGAAAATCGGCCCCGCGCTGTCGGTGGGCAATAGCGTGGTCGTGAAGCCGGCCGAGCAGACGTCGCTGTCGACGCTGCGCATCGCGGATCTCGCGCGGGAAGCCGGCGTGCCGCCGGGCGTGTTCAGCGTCGTCACCGGGTTCGGCGGCGAGGCCGGCGAGGCAATCGGTCGCCATCCTGACGTCGATCTCGTCGCGTTCACCGGCTCGACCGCAACCGGCAAGCGTTTCCTGCACTACGCGGCCGATACGAACCTGAAGCGCGTCGTGCTCGAATGCGGCGGCAAGAATCCGCAAGTGATCCTGCCCGACGTCGCGAACCTCGATGTCGTGGCCGAACAGGCGGTCGCGGCCGCGTTCTGGAACATGGGCGAGAACTGCAGCGCCGGCTCGCGGATCCTCGTGCCTGCGAGCCGCAAGGCGGAACTGCTGGAGAAGGTTCAGGCGGTACTCGCCGGCTGGAAGACCGGTGACCCGCTCGACCCGGACGTGAAGCTCGGCGCGCTGATCGAGCGGAAGCATTACGAGAAGGTGCTCGGCCATATCGAGAAGGCGAAGGCGGAAGGCGCGCACGTCGTGTGCGGCGGCCGTGCGATTCTCGCGGAGACTGGCGGCTGGTTCGTCGAACCGACGATCTTCGACCACGTCACGCCCGAGATGAGCATTGCGCGCGACGAGGTGTTCGGGCCCGTCGTGTGCTTCATCGAGTACGACGACGTCGACGACGCGGTCCGAATTGCGAACGATACGTGCTACGGGCTGGCTGCGTCGCTGTGGACCGACAACGTGAACAGTGCGCACAAGATTGCCTCGCGGATTCGCGCGGGGACGGTCACGGTGAACTGCTTCGGCGAGGGCGATCTGTCCACGCCATTCGGCGGCTTCAAGCAGTCCGGGTTCGGCGGCCGCGACAAATCCGTGTACGCGCACGATCAATACTGCGAGCTGAAGACGACCTGGCTGAAGCTCGACTGAGTGGTACCACGCACGCGGCATCGCGGCCCGCGCGGGTCGCGATGCCGGTTGGCGGACGGGGTGCGGCGGCTTGCTCGGGCCGCCGGTCGGCCGCGATGTCGCCGCGCGCCTCGTCGCGCGAGCATGGCGTGCGCCTTGCAGTCGCCATCATCGCTTCTGATAATAGCGATGCGGTGCACTACCGATCGAAAATGGCGTCGTCGTGACGACGACGCGGCGGCTGAGCCGCTCTTGCCGGCCGACTGACTCGCAGGCCGCAATATTCAGAGAATTGAAAGGTGTGCGACGAGATTGCCCGAGGGCAGCCGGCGGCACCGCCGTCGACGGGTTCGTCGGCGCAGTGTCCGGCCTCCGTTTTGAGAGTGAAAGCCATGTTGAAGAAGCAATTGTTTGCTGACCGACTTCTCGCGCAGATGCCGTCGCTTCGCGCGCTGCGGTGCTTCGTGACGGCGGCGCGCTACGAGAGCTTCACTCAGGCTGCCGAGGTTCTGTGCGTGACGCAGGCCGCGATCAGCCGGCAAATCAAGGAGCTCGAGGATTCGCTCGACGTTGCGCTGTTCGAGCGCACTGGCCGGCATATCGCGCTGACCGATGCCGGGCGGATCCTGTACAACGCGTCGTATCTGTCGATCATGAACATCGCCGAGGCGGCGGAAGCCGTGCGTCGGACCGACAAGCACGCGCTGATGGTCTGCGTGTCGCATACGTTCTCCGCGCTGTGGCTGTCGTCGCGGCTGCCCGCGTTTCGCGAGCGGTTTCCGGATATCCAGCTGCACGTGATCGTCACCGAGCATTTCATGGAGCTCGACGGGCTCATCGAGCCCGACGTGATCATCACGAAGAACCCGCCGCGCGAGCCCGAGTTCGAAGCCGAGCCGCTGTTTCACGACATCGTGTATCCGGTGTGCAGCCCGTCGTTTCATGAGCGGCATTTTCATGGCCGGTCGCTGAAGCCGCTGGACCTGCTGTCGAGCCCGACGCTGAATCTGTCGATGCTAGGCCGAGCACAGGTGTGCGAGCATGTCGACTGGCGCGTGTGGCGCAATTGGTTCCAGCAGAGCGACGGCACCGAAAAGCTGGCCGCGAACAAGTATCTGGAAAGCAACGACTACCGGCTGCTGGTCGCGCAGGCGGAGGCCGGCGAAGGTACGCTGCTCGGCTGGCACCACCTCGTGCACCGGCAGATCGAGCGCGGCGCCCTGATACGACCGGTACAGGACGTGCTGGTGTTCCGCGACCGCCATCACTATCTGATCACGCACCGCAATGCGCAGTCGCGCCCCGAGTATCGGTTGTTCCGTCAGTGGCTGCGCGACGAGGTCGGTATCATGATGCACGGCTGGCTTGATGCCGGTGTCGAGATCGCTCGATGACACGCTGCCTGCGGCACCCTGCGCGAAGACCTGTGTCGACCGCGCTCGAACGCCGCCATCATCCGATCCCGTCCGTGATCGCGCTGATCGGCTTCGAGGCGGTCACGGCCGCTGGATGTGTGCGCAACGGTCGACGCACGACTTAAAGCCAGTCCGTTTCGAACGGGAACGTCGACAGCGGCACACACCCGGTCTCTGTGAGCAGCACCTGCTGCTCGAGCTTCACGCCCTCGTCGCCGCCTTCCGCGCCGATATAGCTTTCGATGCACAACGTCATTCCGCTCTCGAACGTACCGTCGTAGCCGGTGCTGCCCCAGTCCATGTAATACGCGACGGACGGATACTCGTCCACCATGCCGATCCCGTGTGCGAGGCAGCTGTAGCGATTCTTCCGATACGGTTGCGGCATGTTCCAGCTGCGTGCGGCGAACTCGCTGAACGCCATGCCCGGGCGCAGCAGCTCCATGTTGGTCGTCAGCTGCGCGTACGCGGCGGCATAGAGTCGGCGCTGGGCGTCGGTCGGACGAACGTGGCCGACCGTCCAGGTTCGGGAAATATCCGCGCAATAGCCGAACGGGCCGACCAGGTCGGTATCGAACGCGATCAACTCGCCCTGCCTCATGGTGCGTGCGCTGCATTCCTGCATCCACGGGTTGGTGCGGGGGCCCGACGCGAGCAGGCGCGTCTCGATCCATTCCCCGCCGAGCCGGATATTCTCGTAGTGCAGGTGGGCCCAGAGATCCTGTTCGCTCATGCCCGGCGTCAGCGCGTTGTGCATGCGCCGGATGCCTTGCTCGCACACGTCGATGGCGATCTTGATCAAGTGCAGTTCATCCGCCGATTTCACCGCGCGCGCGTGTTCCATCAGCGCTTGCCCGTCCGCCACGCGCACGCCCTGCTCCTGCAGCGCATAAACGCCGTCGGGATCGAGCCTGTCGACGGCGATGTGCATCTCCGACGGCGTGTGCCGACGCAGCAGATCGGCGACTTCGCGCGCCCATTGCCGGGCCTTGCGCGCCGATTCTGGTCCCGAGCTGAAGTAGTTCCAGCAGGTGGCGCCGTGCAGCTCGACATCGAGCGTGCTGTCGTTCCACACGTGCTCGCAGTTGTGGAACTCGAAACCGATGACGGGCCCGTGTGCAAACACCATCACGTAGCGCGTCGGGTTGCGTCCGGTCCAGACCTGCATGTTGGACGTATCGGTCGCATAGCGGATGTTCACGGGGTCGTACAGAACGATGGCAGGACAATTCCGTCGAACGAGTTCGCGCCTGACCCGCTCGATGCGATACGCGCGCACGCGCTCCATCAGATCGTCCGGAACGCCGGTGGCACGGTTCGTTTGCATCGTTGTCGCCGCATGAAGGGTGCTGACCGCTGACATTGCTCCTCCCGTTCGTCGTTGTGGATCCGTCCGGACGCCTGGCGGCGCGCGCTCGCGACGCCCGGCGCCAGCGGGTCCTTCGAGGCCAGTATCGAAACGTCGAAAAGGCCGGTCAACGCGCTATATTTTCACGATCGCATTACATTAAGTGATGCGACGGACGGGCGCGACGATGACCGTGACGCCGACGCATTCGACTGGGCGGAAAGGCGGGCCGCATCCTTCAAAGCTGTTCGAACTGGGACGGGAGACGGCGATTGCGCTGACGCGGTGCGTCACCGCACCGGAAGTTCCTCGCGCAACCAGTCGATCAATTGCGTGACCGCTGGCGTCAACGAACGGCCGTGAGGCACGATGACGAAATAGGCGTCGCTCGTCTTGCACGATCCGACCGGTATCCGGACCAGTTCGCCGGTTGCCAGCAGGTCGTGCACGAGCCGGCTCCAGCCGAGCGCGACGCCCTGTCCGTATCGCGCCGCCTGTATCGCATCCGTGTAGAGGGTGCAGCGCAGCGCGTAGTCGAGTTTCGGCGGGCGGTGACCGACCGAGCGGAACCACGCTTCCCAGCCCATCCAGCCTTCGGACGTCGAGTCGGATTCGATCAGCGGAAGCGCGCCGAGCGCCTCGACAGATTCGGGCGTTCCGTTTTCCTTGAGGAAGGCCGGCGAGCAGACCGGAAACACTTCCTCGTCGAACAGCAGGATCGAGGTTCCGTCCGCCCATTTTCCGTCGCCATAGCGCACCGCGACGTCGACTTCCACATGACGAAGGTCCGCGGTAAACATTTGGGTCGTCAACCGCAGCTTCAGGGGCGGATTCAGGTGCTTGAGCTTGGGCAGCCTCGGCAGCAGGCGGAACTGTGCGAACGATGCGGTCGCCGCGAGCACGAGCTCCTGCTGATCGGCGCCCGTCGACAGACGGTCGAATGCGCCGGCGATTCGCTGCATCGATTCAGCGACGGCGACATAAAGCATTTCGCCTTCGTTCGTCAGCGAGATCGAACGATGCAGACGATGGAAGAGGCGCACGTCGAGCGTTTCCTCGAGGAAACGCACTTGCCGGCTGACCGCTGCCTGGGTCACGCCGAGTTCGGCCGCCGCGTGCGTGAAGCTGCCGAGGCGGGCGACTGCTTCGAATTCCACCAATGCTGTCAGCGACGGCACAATCCGCCGGTAACCTTTTGTTGCTTTCGTCATGTGAGTCTGATTCTCGTGCGGCCGGGGCGAATCGTGCGTCTCCGAATTGTACTGGTCAAGGCGCCGATGTTGCGATGCGGACGCGTATCGAATCGTGAGTTTCCGCCGGGAAAATCCGGGTTAACCAAGGGGCCGACGGTGCGCGTGTTCTTGCATAACACAAAGTAATGCGAACGAGAAAATATAGCGCGTTGACGGGCCAAATTGCCCCTCCAATACTTCGCTCAAAGTCTGAAAAACGCCCAGCGAAAATCAACCCCATTGGAGGATCCGATGTCTGTCATTCCGCTCAAGACCCACCGCGAACTGCTTGACAGCCGCAAGCCCGGGCACGGGCTGCCGGCCGGGCTTCTCGGTCGGCAGGATGTGTTCGAGACGGACGTCGAAGTATTCTTCGAGAAGCTCTGGATCTTCGTGGCCGTGACGGCCGACGTGCCGGAGCCGGGCGACGTCTACGCGGTCGATATCGGCAAGTCGTCTATCCTGATCGTGCGCGACGACGACGAGAACATCCGCGCGTATCGCAACGTGTGCCGCCACCGTGGCGCGCGCCTGATGAAGAGCGCGACGAAAGCGACGGTCGGCATGCTGGTGTGCCCGTATCACCAGTGGACGTACGACCTGGACGGCAGCCTGAAGCACGCGACGCACATGGGCAAGGATTTCGACACGAAGTGCCGCAGCCTGATCCCGGTTCACGTGAAGGTGGTCGGCGCGCATGTGTTCGTGTGCCTCGCCGAAGAAGCGCCCGCGGATTTCTCGAAGCTCGAGACGGTAATGGCGCCGCGATTCGCACCGTACGACATGCAGCGCACGAAGATCGCGCACGAGATGACGATCGTCGAGAACGGCAACTGGAAGCTCGTGATGGAAAACAATCGCGAGTGCTACCACTGCGGCGGTACGCACCCGGAGCTCACGCAATCGTTCCTCGCGCACGACTTCGGCTTCTGCCCGGATGGCCAGAGCGAGGAATCGCTGCGCGACTACGACGCCTATCTCGCCCGCAATGCCGCGCGCAGGAAGGAGTGGGAAGAGGACGGCTATATCTGCGAGGCGTTCGAATCGGTCGACGAGAGTGTCCAGACCAATTTCCGCACGCAGCGGCTCGTCATTGCCGGCGCCTGCGAATCGCAGACGATGGATACCAAAGTCGCGTGTACGAAGCTGCTCGGCGATCTGCCGCGCCGCGATCTCGGCGACGTGCATATGTGGACCCATCACTCGTGGACGCACGTGATGAGCGATCACGCGGTTGTCGCCTACATCCTGCCGATCGCGCCGGACAAGACGGTCGTGCGCACGGTGTGGCTCGTGCATGCGGATGCGGTCGAAGGCGTCGACTACGACGTGAAGACGTTGACCGAAGTGTGGGTCGCCACGACCCGTCAGGACGCCGACCTCGTCGGGATCACGCATAGCGGGACGCAGGACCCCGCCTATGTCCCGGGCCCGTATTCGACCTACACGGAAGGCGCGCTCGAACAGTTCGCACGTTGGTACGACGCGCGCCTGAAGGCTCACGGCATCTGAGTATCGTCATGAAAGTCAGAGAGAGCTTTTGCATGTCCGATCCGGCCACCGCGGCGACGGATCGTTTCTCGGATCCCGCTACCTGGGAGCGCGCGGACGTCCGGTGGGACAGCAGCGAACACAAGACGCTGGTGTGCTGTCGCGTGCGGGACGAGACGCACGACGTCCGTACTTTCGTGTTCAGTGCGAAGGACGGGCGCCCGTTCAGCTTCGAGCCCGGCCAGTTCGTCACGGTGTCGGCGGATGTCGACGGCGTGGCGGTCAGCCGCTGCTATACGGTGTCGTCGCCGCCGACGCGGCCGTACACGTTATCGATCACGGTCAAGCGCACGCCCGGCGGCGTGATGTCGAACTGGCTGCACGCGAACATGCGGCCCGGCGTCGAGTTGCGCGCGTTCGGCCCGTCCGGCGTCTTCACGCCGGCCTCGGGGCCGGCCGAGAAGGTGCTTTACCTGTCCGCCGGCTCCGGCGTGACGCCGCTGATGTCGATGACGAGAGCGGCGATCGACCTCGGACTGAATCGCGACATCGTGTTCGTGCACAGCGCGAGAACGCCCGCCGACATCGTTTTTCGCGACGAGCTCGAGCGGCTGAGCGGTGAAGCGGACCGCCTCAAGGTGATCTTTATTTGCGAGGCCCCGGGATCCGAGCCGGACTGGCGCGGGCCGACTGGTCGACTCAGTCTCGAGCTGCTGCGACAGCACGTTCCGGACTATCGTGACCGCGAAGTCTTCACGTGTGGCCCGTCGGGCTACATGGACGCCGCGCGGGCGCTGCTCGCGCAGGGCGGTCATGATCCCGCCCGCTATCACCAGGAGAGCTTCAACTTCGCCGAAACGGTCGAGCCTGCCGCGGACACGGCCGGCGTGCCGCCATCTTCGGCCGAGGCGGGCGTTCGCACGTATACGGTGCGCCTTGCCAAGTCGGGCAAGATCTTTCCGATGACCGGCACGGAGACGGTGTTGTCGGCCGCGCGCAAGGCCGGCGTCGCGCTGCCGTCGTCGTGCAGCCAGGGCATTTGCGGGACCTGCAAGACCGCGGTGCTCGACGGCACCGTCGACATGCAGCACAACGGCGGTATCCGTCAGCGGGAAATCGACAAGGGGCTGCGCCTGATGTGCTGCAGCCGTCCCACGTCGGATCTCGTGCTCGATCTATAGCGGCGGTCGTCCCGGCGCGCGCCGATCTCGATTCGGATCCGCACGCGCCGCGCGACACCGGCCGCCCGGCCCTTCTTCCGGCTTTGCACCGTGTCCGATACCCCGGCTTTCCTCGCTTCGCGCCCGCGCCATTTCGGTTTTCTGACGTTGCCGTCGTATTCGATGATCGCGTTTTCGCACGCGATCGAAGCCCTTCGCGTGGCGAACTACGTGGACCGTACCGAACACTATCGGTGGACGGTATTCTCGATCGACGGCCACCCTGTCGAAGCCAGCAACGGCATCGCGACGCGGCCCACGCAGGCGCTCGACCTGTCCGCTCAGCTGCCCGACGTGATGATCGTGTGCGGCGGCACGCGGATCCGCGAGATGGTCGATGCGCGCACGCGGCACACGCTGAACGCGCTTGCCGCGCGACGGATCGTGATGGGTGCGCTGTGCAGCGGCGCGTACGCGCTGCTGGCGGCCGGCCTGCTCGACCGCTACCGGTGTGCGGCGCACTGGGCCGACCTTTACGCGCTGCGTGCCGAGTTTCCCGACGTCGAGATTACGGACGAGCTGTTCGTGATCGATCGCGACCGGATCACGTGTACGGGCGGCGTCGCGCCGATGGACATGATGCTGACGCTGATGTCGAGCGATCTCGGTCCGCATCTCGTCGTCGACGTGTCGAAGCATCTGGTCGTCAGCCGGCTGCGCGGCATGAAAGAACCGCAGCCGATGCCGGTATGCGCGCGTCTCGAGTCGACGCGCGAGGACCTGGTCGAAGCGGTAAAGCTGATGGAAACCAATGTCGAGGAGCCGCTTTCTTTTCCCGAGATCGCGCGGCTGGTCGGGCTGTCGGCACGGCAGTTGCAGCGCGTGTTCAAGGAGTATCTGAATGTGCCGCCGCGCGACTATTACCGAAGTGTTCGCCTTCGGCACGCACGGGCTCTGCTGCGCCGCGGCAACGATTTGGTCGGCGATGTGTCGGCGCGTTGCGGGTTTTCGTCGGCGAGTACGTTCAGCAAGGCGTATCGGAAGGAATTCGGCCATGCGCCGACCGTCGAACGCCGCGCGCCGGGGTACTCCGCGCAATGACGATGGTCGGGCGGCCGCACATGTCGAGGCGGCGCAGGCTGCGAGGCAGGTCCGGCCGCGATCGTCCGGCTGCCGGCAGGATGGCGGCCTGCCGATCTTCGATCGATCGGCGCTTCTTCGCGAATTCCCGCTCCCCGTTGGAAGCGGCGCTCTCGCGTATCGACCGACCGAAAATGCCGGCGCAGGTTATCGGCGGCCCATCGGCAGTTGCCGCGCGAATTGCGTACACTCTGAGTCTCGTTTCGGCGGGGCCGGGCGTTCCGGATCCGGTCCGCGTTCACTCAGGGCACGAAGATGATCGATTTACGCAGCGATACCGTGACACGTCCGAGCCAGGCGATGCTGGCCGCGATGACTGCCGCCGAAGTCGGCGACGACGTATGGGGCGACGACCCGACCGTGCTGCGCCTGCAGGCCGCCACGGCCGAGCGGGCCGGCAAGGAAGCCGGCCTGTTCTTCCCGAGCGGCACGCAGAGCAATCTGGCCGCGCTGATGGCCCATTGCGAACGCGGCGACGAATACATCGTCGGCCAGCTCGCGCACACGTACAAATACGAAGGCGGCGGCGCCGCGGTGCTCGGCAGCATCCAGCCGCAGCCGATCGAGAACGCACCCGACGGCACGCTGCCGCTCGCGAAGATCGCCGCCGCGATCAAGCCGCTCGACAACCATTTCGCGCGCACGCGCCTGCTCGCGCTCGAGAACACGATCGGCGGCCAGGTGCTGCCGGAAGGCTACGTGCACGAAGCCGTCGCGTTTGCGCGCAGCCGCGGCTTGTCCGCACACCTCGACGGCGCGCGCGCGTGCAACGCGGCCGTCGCGTCGGGCCGCTCGATCGCCGCGCTGTGCGCGCCGTTCGATACCGTGTCGATCTGTTTCTCGAAGGGGCTCGGCGCACCGGTCGGTTCGGTGCTGGTCGGCAGCCGCGCGCTGATCGAGCGCGCGCAACGCTGGCGCAAGGTGCTCGGCGGCGGGATGCGGCAGTCGGGCATTCTCGCGGCCGCGTGCCTGTACGCGCTCGACCACAACGTCGAACGTCTCGCCGACGATCATGCGAACGCCGCGCATCTCGCCGAAGGGCTCGCGCGCATCGAACCGGTGAAAGTGCTGTCGCACGCGACGAACATGGTGTTCGCGCAGTTCCCCGAAGCCGATTGCGCGCCGCTCGAGGCATGGCTGAAGGCGCGCGGAATTCTGACGCAGATGTTGTACGCGTCGCGCTTCGTCACGCACTGCGACGTGTCGCGTGCGGACATCGATACGTTCGTCGAAGCGGTCGGTGCGTATTTCGCGCAGCGTCGCGCGTGAAACGAAATGCGCCGGCCGGGAGAGCGCCGGCGCGACAGGGCGCGAAGCAGGGAACGGGTGTGACGGGGCGATGCGGTGCCCCGTCTTTTGATTCGGCGCGGGACGCGTCGATCACGCTTGCCGCGGCGTGTCGACGGGCGGCGTGCCGTCGTGGAAGAGCGCTTTCAGCTGGGTGCGGAGTTCGGCGTTGTCGGTGTGCTGATGGACCGATACCGCATGCTGGACGGCGGCCTCCAGCAATTCGTTATCGGAATCCGCGGAAATCGCGACCGAGCAGTGCATCGCGCTGGGAAACTCGCGGCAGTCGATATAGCGGCGGGACATGATGTTCTCCTTGCAGAACAGGGAACGGCCGGGTAGGCATCGTCGGTCGCACGGCGCGTTCGCGCGGCCGATGCAAAAAGTATAGGCGGCGCGGCCCGGTTTCCCGACGTGTCCCGTGCGGCGGTGAACGCTGTGTCGAGCGTTCGTCGCGGATCAGGGCAGCGGCGCGAGCAGCCGGCGCGCCGCTTCGACGACGCGCGCGGACAGCGACGCCATCGTCGGCGACTGCACGGTCCACGCGTGCCAGTACAGCGTGACGTCGGTCGGATGCGCGGGCGCGAGATCGACGAGCTTCTGCGCGGCGAGCGGCGCGTCGCCGATCAGCGGCTCCGGCACCATCGCGTAGCCGAGCCCGTGCCGCACCGCCGCGAAATGCGCGTGCGTGCCCGGCACGTAATGGCACGGATATGCGCCGGGCGGCAGCCCGAACCGCTTTTCCAGAAACGACGACTGCAGCGTGTCGCGCCGCGAATACGCGACGACCGGCGCATCGCGCGCGCTCGTGCGCGTGAGGCCGCGCGGAAACCAGCGCGCGGCGAACGCGTCGGCCGCGAGCAGCCGATAGCGCATCGTGCCGAGCGGCGTCGCGACGCAGCCGCGCATCGGCTTCGGCTCGGTCGTCACGCAGCCGACCGCCATCCCGCTTTCGAGCAGCGCGAACGTATGATCCTGATCCTCGACGATCAGCTCGAACAGGATGCGCTCGCCCGCGAGCACCGATGTCAGCGCCGGCAGGAACCACGTGCCGAGGCTGTCCGAGTTCAGCGCGATCGTGACCGAGATCGGCGTTTCGCGTTCGGTCGCGAGCGTGCTTTGCAGGTCCGCCTGCAGCAGCGCGACGCGGCGCAAATGCTGCAGCACGCGCTGCCCGGCGACGGTCGGGCGGCACGGCCGCGTGCGCAGCACGAGCGGCGTGCCGAGGCTCGCTTCGAGCGCGCGCACGCGCTGCGTGATCGCCGACGCGGTCACGTGCAGCCGCACGGCCGCTTGCTCGAAGCTGCCCGTATCGGCGACGGCGAGCAGTGCGGCGGCCTGCTTGGGATCGATAGTCAGCGACATGTCGATGAAATTCCTCTGAACGCGAACGGAACGGCCCGTAGTGTAAGCGAGCCCCCGATCGACGGTCGCCCCGTGCGCGTCGTGCACCGTCACCGCGGCGGCGCGCGCGTTTTGACCTACGCTAGAGAGACGCGCCATGCGACGGAGCCATTCCGATGATCTTCCGGCAACTCTTCGACCCGCAATCGTCTACCTACACGTACCTGCTCGCCGATCCGGCCGCGCGCGAAGCGTTGCTGATCGATCCGGTCTTCGAGCAGGTCCGCCGCGACGCCGCATTGCTCGACGAGCTCGGGCTGCGGCTCGTCGCGACGATCGACACGCACGTGCATGCGGATCACGTGACGGGCGCGTGGCTGCTGAAGCAGCGCACCGGCAGCGCGATCGCGATTTCGGCCGACAGCGGCGCGCAGGGCGCGGACCGTTATCTGCGCGACGGCGATCGCTGCACGTTCGGCGGGCGCTACGTGACGGTGCGCGCGACGCCCGGCCACACGAGCGGCTGCATCAGCCTCGTGCTCGACGACGAATCGAAGGCGTTCACCGGCGACTGTCTGCTGATTCGCGGCACGGGCCGCACCGATTTCCAGCAGGGCGACCCGCGCGCGCTGTACCGCTCGGTGCACGGCCGGCTGTTCACGCTGCCGGCCGCGTGCCTGCTGTATCCGGCGCACGACTACCGCGGGCTGTCGGTGACGAGCGTCGCCGAGGAGCGGCGCTTCAACCCGCGGCTCGGCGGCGATCTGAGCGAGGACGACTTCGCCGGCTACATGCGCAACCTCGGGCTCGCGCACCCGCGGCAGATCGACGTCGCGGTGCCCGCGAATCTGCGCTGCGGCATCGCGGCGAGCGCGCCCGATGTACGCGACGCCGCTGACTGGGCGCCGCTCGCGTACACGTTCGCCGGATTCTGGGAAATCGATGCGCAGTGGCTCGAGGATCATCTGACGGCGGTGCAGATCGTCGACGTGCGCGAACCCGACGAATTCACGGGCCCGCTCGGCCATCTGCCGGGCGCGACGCCGATCCCGCTCGGCGAACTGGCCGCGCGCGCCGGCGAACTCGCGCGCGAGCGGCCGATCGTCACCGTATGCCGCGCGGGCGGGCGTTCCGCGCAGGCGACCGTGCTGCTGCGCAACGCCGGCTTCGACCGCGTCGCGAATCTTGGCGGCGGCATGCTGCGCTGGCGTGCCGAAGGACGCATCGTGACGGACGGCCGCGCATAGCGGCGGCGCAGCGCACGGCTTTGGTCGATGAGGGCGCCGATGTCGAATCGGCGGCTCGCCGATCGTCGTCACGGTATCGACCTGCCGCGCCGCACGACGCGGCGCCATCACCGGAGAGACGCACGATGCTGCCGACGCTGTATGCCCACCCGTTTTCGTCCTACTGCCAGAAAGTGCTGACCGCGCTGTACGAGAACGGCACGCCGTTCGACTATCGCGTGCTCGCGCACGACGATCCGGCGCCGATGCGCGAACTCGCCGCGCTGTGGCCGATGAAGCGCTTTCCGGTGCTTGTCGACGCGGGGCGCACGCTGTTCGAGGCGACGATCATCGTCGAGTATCTCGACCTCAACCATCCTGGCCCCGTGCGGCTGCTGCCCGACGATCCGCATGCGGCGCTCGACGTGCGCATGATGGATCGCTTCTTCGACAACTACGTGTCGACGCCGCAGCAGAAAATCGTGCTCGACGCGCTGCGTCCGCCGGGCGAGCGCGACGCGCGCGGTGTCGCCGATGCGCGTGCGATGCTCGACACCGCGTATGCCTGGCTCGACGCGCGGATGGCCGATCGCGAATGGGCGGCCGGCGACCGCTTCAGCCTCGCCGACTGCGGCGCGGCGCCGTTCCTGTTCTATGCCGACTGGACGCATCGGATCGATCCGTCGTTCGCGAACGTGATCGCGTATCGACAGCGGCTGCTGGCGCGGCCGTCGTTTGCGCGGGCAGTCGACGAAGCGCGGCCGTACCGGCCGTTCTTTCCGCTCGGCGCGCCCGATCGCGACTGACGCCGCCCGCGCGGCACGCGGCCGCGGTGGCGGCGGCAATCGACGCGCCGTCCCTGCGCTGCGCACGGCGCGCCGCGGCCGCGAACGGCCGGCAGCGCGTGCGCGTTGGTCGGAAGGTCCGCGGTAGCATCGTGCGTCCCGCGCTACATCGCGTGTGTCGCGGACTGCGCGAGCGTCAGCAGTTCGTCGAACTGCGTGATCAGCTCGAAGCAGAGCAGGAACGCGAGCGTGTAGGCCGGCGCCGGAAAACGCCGGATCGCATGCAGCACCTGCGGCGCGAAGCGCGCGCGGATCGGATCGCGCGTCAGCAGCCACGTGATGGCGATGCCGATCGCGGCGCCCGCGAGCAGATCGGTCGGGTAATGAAAGCCGAGATAGGCGCGCGGCACGCAGATGAACACGATCGTGTAGAGCAGCGCGAACACGCCGATGCGGCGCGCAATGATGAAGATGCCGGTCGCGATCGCCATCCACAGCATCGCGTGATCGCTCGGGAACGAACTCCAGTTCTGCAGCGTGGCCGCGCGCAGGCCGGCCGACGGAAAGTGCAGATGCAGGTCGGGGTTGTAGATCGGCCGCACGCGGAACGGCAGCGCGTGCGCGAGCACGCGGCCGGTGGCGAGCGCGAGGAGGCCGCCGGCGACCGTCGCGACGACGTATTCGCGCTGCCGCTCGCGCTCGGGGCCGGGCTGGAACCACAGCCAGCACAGCACCGGAATCAGGATGAAGCCCTTGAACGTGTAGAGCCCCGCGATCACGCGCACCGCATGATTCGCGAGCGGGCTCAGCGTGATGTGGGTGAGGAAGGTCTGAATCGTCGTATCAAAATCGTTCATGTTCTGCGACGCCGGCGGGCGCGCAGCGCATCGCGCGCGACCGGCGGAATCAGGAAGCGCGCTCGCAGCGGAGCGCAACGGGGGGCAAGTATGTCATCCGTAATTTCGAAGAAAATGCGAAAAAATACCGGGATTCCCCTGAGGGATCGCGCTCCTCCGACGGGGCCGGACCGCGCGGCGCCGTGCGGCGGGGCGGCCGAAATGGTCGGATGAATGCGCCCAAGTCGCCGCGATCGGCGAAAAAAAATCGGCAGGAATCCGATGCGTCAAAAAACACTGGCGCCGCGCGGGCCGACAGCGTGTGCCGGCCCGCGCGGCGCCCCGCGAAGCGCGCTTATTGTCGCCACATGCGAACCGCGAGCGCGGCGAGCGAGGACGCGACGGCCAGCCCGATCACTGCGTTCCAGCCCAGTTGCGCGAGCAACAGACCGCCGAGCGCCGCGCCGGCCGCCATGCCGATGAACATGCCGACGAATAGCACGGCGTTCAGGCGGCTGCGCGACGTCGGATCGATCCGGTACACGATCGCCTGGTGCGCGATCAGCGTCGCCTGCACGCCGAGGTCGAAGCCGATCGTCGCGGCCGCGAGCAGCGCGAGCTGCGCGTGCGCCGGCATCGCCGGTGCCGCGGCCATCGCGGCGAACGACAGCGTCGCGATCCCGATCCCGATGCGGGTCACGTGCTCGGGCCCGTGACGGTCGGCCAGCCGTCCCGCGATCGGCGCGGCCAGCGCGCCGGCGGCGCCGGCAAGGCCGAACGCGCCGGCGGCCGCGCTGCCGAGGTGAAACGGCGCGTCGTGCAGCATGATCGCGAGCGTCGACCAGAATGCACTGAAGCCGATCGCCAGCAGGCCTTGCGCGAGCGCCGCGCGGCGCAGCGCCCGATGACGCTGCCAGAGCTCGCGCAGCGAGCCGATCAGCGCGCGATACGGCAACTGCGTGGTGGGCGCGAAGCGCGGCAGCCCGCGCGCGGCGACGATGCCGATCGCGGCGACGCTCGCGGCGGCGAGCGCGAACATCGCGCGCCAGCCGGCGGTTTCGGCGACGAATCCGGCCACCACGCGCGACAGCAGGATGCCGAGCAGCAGCCCCGTCATCACCGTGCCGACGATGCGGCCGCGGTGCTGGTCGTGCGCGAGCGTCGCGGCGGCCGGCACGACGTCCTGCGCCATCGTCGCGGTGAGGCCGATCGCGAAGCTCGCCGCGAGCAGCAGCCCGAGCGACGGCGCGACGGCCGCGAGCAACAGCGCGACGACCAGGGCGGCGGCCTTCGCGACGATCACGCGGCGCCGATCGAAGCGGTCGCCGAGCGGCGCGAGCAGCAGAATCCCGAGCGCGTAGCCGAGCTGCGTGAGCGTCGGCACGAAGCCGATCGCGCGGGCCGACGCGCCGAGATCGGTGCCGAGCGCGCCGAGCATCGGCTGCGCGTAATAGAGCGGCGCGACGCCGAGGCCGGCCGCCGCGGCGAGCAGCAGAACCAGACGGCGACCGGGCAGCGACGAAGCGGCGGCGTGGGCGGCAGGCCGCGCGTGCGGCGCGGCATCGAGACGGTGCGGAGTAGACATGATGGGCGTCCTCGGTGGTGGAAACACGATGGACGCGAGTGTGACCGCGCGGCACCCGCGACGGTAGTAGCGTGCCGCGCAGACTTGTTATACGTTTCGCGTATGACCGCAAAATCCCATGACTCCCGCGACGCACAAGGCGCTTCGCACATTCCGACGGTGCCCGTGGACGGCGCCGGCTATCGTTTCGAGCTGATGGAAACGTTCGTACGCATAGTCGAGGCCGGCAGCCTGTCGGCCGCCGCCGCACAGATGCACACGACGCAGCCGACGGTCAGCCGCCGGCTGCAGGCGCTCGAGCGCTCGCTCGGCGTGCGGCTGCTGCAGCGGACCACGCACGCGATGCGGCTGACGGTCGACGGCGAACGCTGCTTCACGCGCGCGAAGGAACTGCTCGCGCACTGGGCGGCGTTCGAAGCCGATCTGCGCGGCGCACAGGAGGAGCCCGACGGGCTGCTGCGCGTCGCGGTGCCGCACGCGTTCGGGCAGGAGCGCTTCGTTGCGCCGCTCGCACGGTTTCTGCGCGACTATCCGCGCGTGTCGGTCGAATGGCTGCTGCAGGACGACGTGCGCGATTTCGTCGGCAGCGGGATCGACTGCGCGATCCAGGTCGGCGAGCCGACCGATCCGGGCGTCGTCGCGATCCGGCTGACGAAGGTGCCGCGCTTCGTCGTCGCTGCGCCGTCGGTGCTGAACGGCGCGGACGTGCCGGCCGATCCGGACGCGCTCGCCGCGTTGCCGTGGCTGGCGCTGCGCACGTACTACCGGACCGAGCTGACGCTCACGCACGCCGCTACCGGCGACACGCGGCGCATCGCGATCCGTCCGCGCATCACGACCGCGAACCTGTACGCGCTGCGCAGCGCGGCGCTGCTGGGCGTCGGTGCGTGCGTCGGGTCGTCGTGGATGCTGGCCGATGACCTCGCGCGCGGCGATCTGGTGCATCTCGCGCGCGACTGGCAAGCCGCGCCGCTGCCCGTCTACATCACGTATCCGCACGCGCAGTTCTATCCGTCGCGGCTCGTGCGGTTCGTCGCGATGATGCGCGACGCGGTACCGGCGCTCGTCGAAGGGCGCGACGCGTAGCGGAGCGGGCCCGCGGCCATGCCGCGCTGCCCCCGTCTACGCGCGCGCAGCCGCGCGATCAGCCGCGGCGGATGCCTTCCGGAAGCGTGCTGATGCGGCGCACCTCCGGCGAATCGAGCCACGCGCGCGAGGTCGCACAGTCGACGAACATGTCGGTCGCGTCCTCGCCCCAGAACAGATCGCCGTCGAGTTCGAAGGTCGGCACGCCGAACACGCCGTGCGCGATCGCGCGGTCCGTGTTCGCGCGCAGCGCGTCCTTCACGGGCTGCGCGTCGACGGCCGTCACGCCTTCCGGAAAGCCGACCGCTTCGCACAGCGCGGCGAAACCGTCCGGCGTCGCGACGTCCTGCCCGTCGCGCCAGATGTGCCGGAAGATCCGCCCGATCGCGTCCATCGAGCCGCCCATCGCGATCGCGAGCCGCAGCGGCCGGATCGGATTGAACGGATGCGCGGGCGGCATGCGGAACGGAATGCCGAGCTTGTCCGCGCGGTATTGTGCGTGACGATAGGTGAAGACGCGCTTCGCAGCGATCTCGGCCGGCGCCTTCTGCCCCCAGTGCGCAAGCAGCGCGCCGAGCACGATCGGCTTCGGCTCGAAGGCCGCGGCCGGCGGCAGCCGGTCGAACCGTTCCTGCTGCAGATAAGCGAACGGCGAAACGAAATCGAAATACCACGTTGCGGTGCGCGCGGCGTTCATTGCGATGTCTCCTCGGGCAGGGCCGGATGGCGGGCGGGCGCGCGAACGATCGGTGCGTCCGCGCGTGCGTGCCAGTGTCGCATGGGGCGGTGTTTCGCGCAGCCGGTCGCGGCGCCGCGCGGCGCGGCTACGGGCGGATTTCGCGTTTGCGGGTCGCGCCATGCGGAGGCCGCGGGTTGTGCGTCTGCGGTCAGGCATGCGGCCGACCGCCGTCTTCGACGAGCGCCGCGAGCCGCGCAAGCGCCATGCGCCAGCCGGTCTCGTTGTCCGCGGCCGGCACACCCGGCGGCACGCCGTCGTGGACCGCGTCGACACGCGTGCCGCCGTCTTCGTCCGACAACGTGATCGTGATCGTCATCGCGCCGCGCAGCATCGGATCGTCGGTTTCGAACACGTCGATCTCGACGACTTGCCGATCCGGCACGAGCGTCACGAACCGGCCGTGATAGGTGTCGGTGTGCGCGTCGCTCTTGCCGGCGGGCACCGCCGCGTCGGAGGTGAGCGACACGCGCAGCGCGCCGCCCTCGCGCGCATCGAACGCGTGGACATGGCACGTCATGCCGTCGGGCACCTTCCATTGCTCGACCGCATGCGGATCGAGCAACGCGCGATACACGCGGTTGCGCGGCGCATTCACGTGCCGGCTGATGTGCGTCGTGTGCGAGTGCATCATGGTTGCCTCCTCGGTCGAGCGTCGGCACGGGTGGCGTGCCGGTGCGCGCGGCGCCTGTTCAGAAATCGTAGGCGGGCGCGCCGCGCGTCGCAATGCCGGGAAGGCGGCGGCCGATGCTGCGATGCCGCGTATGGCGCACGCGCTGTGCGGCGCCCGGCCGAGGCGGCGCATCGGCCGTCCGTCGTGCGACTGCGGCGGTGCGGCAACCATTTTCATCGCGTAGCATGGCGATGGGGTGCCGTACGCGACCGCGATCGTTGCGTGCGCAGTATCGTGCCGCTGCCGCTGCCGCTGCCGCTGCCGCTGCCGACTATGCCGAACGCCGAACGCCGAACGCCGAACGCCGAACGCCGAACGCCGAACGCCGAACGCCGAACGCCGAACGCCGAACGCCGAACGCCGAACGCCGAACGCCGAACGCCGACGATTCGCACGCCTGCCGATCGCGAACCGGCGCGTGCCGCGCGTCCGACCTGACTACCGGAGGGGGAATGACCGAATCTGTGACCGTGCGCCGAGTCGGCGCGAACGAGGCCATCGCGTATGTCGACGCGCTGTCCGACGTGCTGATCGATTGCGTCGAAGGCGGCGCGTCCGTCAGCTTCATGCTGCCGATCGCGCGATCGACGGCCGTCGCGTTCTGGACCGGTGTCGCGCAAAGCGTCGCGAACGGCGAGCGCATCCTGCTCGTCGCCGAGGACGCGTCGGGGCGCGTCGTCGGCACGGTGCAGATCGTGACCGCGCAGCCGGAGAATCAGCCGCATCGCGCGGACATCGCGAAGATGCTGGTGGCGAGGCACGCGCGCCGGCAGGGCGTCGCCGCGCGGCTGCTGGCGGCGGCAGATGCGGCCGCGCGCGACGTCGGCAAGACGGTGCTCGTGCTCGACACGGTGACGGGCGGCGATGCGGAACGGCTGTACGAGCGCGCGGGCTGGCAGCGCGTCGGCGTCGTGCCCAACTTTGCGCTGATGCCGGACGGCGCGCCGTGCGCGACGACGTTCTTTCACAAGCAACTCGCTTAGCGCGTTCGGCACGGCGCCGCACGATGCAGCACGCGAACCTTCGCCGGCCCGTTGCGCCGGCAATCCGTCGGATGAAACGAACGCATGTCGTCATGGGGTGCGCGGCACTGCTCGTCGCGCTGCCGATCGCGGCGTATGCGCTGGTCAAGCCGCTGCGCGTCGCCATGCCGGCACTCGTGCCGGGCGTGTCGTGCGTGCACGCGCAGATCTGCATCGACGATGCGTCGAAGCTCGCCGACGCGCAGCAGCTCTACCGCGACGGCTACGCGCGTGCCGCCGCGGCGGTCGGCGCGTTCGGCGATGCGCCGCGCGTCGTATTCTGCTCGACGCGCGCGTGCGCGGATGCGTTCGGCCTCGGCGAACGCGCGGCGCTGACGCTCGGCACGGTCGGCGTGGTGATCGCACCGCGCGGCTGGCACGCGTACTTCGTCGCGCATGAGCTGATCCATCACCGGCAGGCGGAAACGCTCGGCAATCTCGCCGTGCTGACGAAGCCGCGCTGGCTGATCGAAGGGATGGCGTATTCGCTGAGCGGCGACCCGCGTCATCCGCTGAAGGAGCCGTTCGAAGCGTGGCGCGCGCGCTTCGATGCCTGGCATGCGGCGCTGGGTACGCGGCCGTTGTGGGATGCGGCGCGCGCGGTGGAGTAGTGCCGCTGGCGGCCCCCGCTACGCGGGCGGCGGCGGATCGCCCGGCTCGCTGCCGAGCGCGTGCCGGGCGGCGCCGCGTCGCGTCAGGATCCGGTCGGAGAGAGCCGGATCGGCACTGGCGATTGTGCGCGAGAGAGACGGCACGAACGCACGCGCCGTCTTAGCCGAACGCCGCGAGCGCATCGCGAAGGGCGACGCGGCCGCGGCCCAGCGGCGCCCCGCTCGCGCGCGGCGCGGCGGGCGTCGCCATCAGGCCGTCAGGCCGTCGTATCGATGACGCGCGGGATCTTCACGTCCGGATTGACGTCCGCGTCGTAGTCCACGCCCGCGATCTCGAAGCCGAACAGCCGCAGGAAGTCGGTCTTGTAGCCGGCGAAGTCGGTCAGCTCGTACAGGTTCTCGTTCGTCACCTGATCCCACAGTTCGACGACCTTCTTCTGGATCTGCGGATCGAGTTCCTTGTAGTCCGCGCGCAGGCGGCCTGCGTCGTCGAGGTGCGGCGTCGCGCCGTACAGGCTGTCCTTGAACAGCCCGTACACCTGCTCGATGCAGCCCTCGTGCGTGCCGGCTTCCTTCATCACCTTGAACAACAGCGACAGGTACAGCGGCATCATCGGAATCGCCGAGCTCGCCTGCGTGACGACGGCCTTCAGCACCGACACGCGCGCATCGCCGCCGTGCGCAGCCAGCTTGTCGCGAATCGACAGCACCTTCTTGTCGAGGTCCTTCTTCGCTTCGCCGATCGAGCCGTTCCAGTAGATGTCGTGCGTGATCTGCTCGCCGAGGTACGTGAACGCGGTCGTCTTCGCGCCGTCGGCGAGCACGCCGGCTTCGTCGAGCGCGTCGATCCACATCTGCCAGTCCTCGCCGCCCATCACCGCGACGGTGCCGTCGATCTCTTCCTGCGTCGCGGGCTCGAGCACCGTCTCGCGGATCACTTCCTTGTCGGTGTCGATGCCGCGGAACGTGACGCTTTTGCCGATCGGCTTCAGCGTCGAGCTGATCGTCTCGCCCGTCTTCGGATGCGTGCGGCGCGGCGCGGCCAGGCTGTAGACGACGAGGTCGACCTTGCCGAGATCCTGCTTGATGGTGTCGATCGTGACCTGCTTGACCTGGTCGGAGAACGCGTCGCCGTTGATGCTGCGCGCGTACAGACCCTTTTCGGTCGCGAAGCGCTCGAACGCGGCGCTGTTGTACCAGCCGGCCGTGCCGGGCTTCGTTTCGCTGCCCGGACGCTCGAAGAACACGCCGAGCGTGTCCGCGCCGGCGCCGAAGGCGGCCGAGATACGCGCGGCGAGGCCGTAGCCCGTCGACGCGCCGATCACGAGCACCTTCTTCGGGCCGTTCGCGATCGGACCGTGCGAAGTCACGTAGTCGATCTGTTCCTTGACGTTGGCCTCGCAGCCGACGGGATGAGTCGTCACGCAGATGAAGCCGCGCACGCGCGGTTTGATGATCATGGGAACCTCTTGTCTGAAAGGCGCAGACGGCCTGAAAACGGAAAAATCCCGCGCATTGTAAAGGAAGCCGCGACCGGCAGGCGGGCGCGGCAGCCTGCGACGCGCGGCGCCGGTGGGCCGGCGCACCGGAGGCGCGGGGTCAGACACGCGTGCGGTGCGCCCGCGCGCGGTCTCGCGGCGCGCAAAGACGGTGACGAAACGGCCCCGAGACGTATACATTCGGCGGACGGCGTCCGCGGCGCGTGCCGCGTCGACGCGTTCATTCCCTGTCCGAAGGAGCCCGCATGCTGCACATTCTCGGCAAGATCCCGTCCATCAACGTCCGCAAGGTGCTGTGGCTCTGTACCGAGCTGAACCTGCCGTTCGAGCGCGAAGACTGGGGCGCCGGTTTTCGTTCGACCGACGATCCGGCCTATCTGGCGCTGAATCCGAACGGTCTCGTGCCCGTCATCCGGGACGGCGATTTCGTGCTCTGGGAGTCGAATGCGATTCTTCGCTATCTCGCGAACCGCTACGGGGACCGCTTGGGGAACGGCGCCGTCGCCCCGTCGCTGTACCCGACCGACCCGCAGGCCCGCGCGCGCGTCGACCAATGGATCGACTGGCAGGGAACGGACCTGAACCGCTCGTGGGTCGGCGCGTTTCTCGGCCTCGTGCGCAAGTCGCCCGACCATCAGGACCCGGCCGCGATCGCGCAGTCGATCGCGAACTGGACGAAGCACATGCGCGTGCTGAACGGGCAGCTCGACGCGACCGGCGCGTTCGTGGCCGGCGAGCATTTCACGATTGCCGACATCGCGATCGGCCTGTCGGTGAACCGCTGGTTCGGCACGCCGTTCGAGCGTCCGGAGCTGCCGGCCGTGAAGCGCTATGCCGATCGTCTCGCGGCGCGCGAAGGCTTCAAGACCTACGCGGGCAGCGCGAACCCGTAACGCGGCGCCGCTCGCGCGCGGCCGTCATGTGCCGGATGCCGGTATCGCGTCGAGCACGCGGGCGAGAAATGCTTCGTGATTCCATGCGGACTCGGGCCGCGACAGCCCGAGCCGCACGACCACGAGATCGCGGCTCGGCACCACGCTGACGAACTGGCCTTCGTGGCCGACCGCGTGAAACGCATCGGCGGGCAACGCGCGCGCATGCGGATCGCGATCGTCGAACGGTTCCGGCACCTTGACCCACAGATGCGCGCCGAACGCCGCGCGCGACGATTGCGGCGTCGCGCGTGCCAGGTAGCGCACCCAGCCTTCGGGCAGCAGCCGCTGCCCGTTCCATACACCGTCCTGCAGCAGAAACTGGCCGAAGCGCGCCCAGTCGCGCGCGCTCGCGTACATGAACGACGCGGCGGCCAGCGTGCCGGACGCGTCGGGCTCGAACACCGCGCTGCGCATGCCGAGCGGCGCGAACAGCGCACGGCGCGGAAACGACAGATAGTCGTCCGTGCTGCCGCCGAGCGCGACGCGCATCACGCGTGCAACGATCTCGCTCGTGCCGCTCGAATAGTCCCAGCGCGTGCCGGGCGCCGCCGCGAGCAGCTTGTTCGACGCGAAGCGCGCGGTGTCGCGCTGCGTGAACAGCATCACGGCGACGTCGGAGAGCGGGTCGTCGTAGTCCTCGTTGAATTGCAGGCCGCTCGTCATCCGCAGCAAGTCGTCGAGCGTGATCGCCGCGCGCGGATCGCCGGCGCCGCGCCACTCGGGCAGCAGCGCCGCCGTGTCGGGCGACAGCCGGTGCTGCCCGACGAGCATTCCGATCAGCACGGCCGTGACGGTTTTCGTCATCGACCAGCCGGGCAGCGGCGTATCGCCGGTAAAGCCGGGCGCGTAGCGTTCGGCGATCACGCGGCCGCGCCACATGACGACGACCGCGCGCGTGCGGCGCGGCCGCGCGGGATCCGGTTCGTCGAATGCGCGATCGAGCGCCGTGTGCAGTTTCCGCATATCGACGCCGTTGGGTGCGGATGTGGTCGACGAGGCCGACGCGGGCTCCGACGCGATCGCAAGCGATGCCGGCACGGCGGTCGCCGCGGGCGCGGCCGGTAACGGCGGCAACGCGGCCGGCAGCGCGGCGGCCGCAGGACCGAGCGCGAGCGTGCAGCCGAGCCCCGGACGAAATTCGGCGTCGCGCGCGGCGAAGCCCGCGAACGTCGCATGTGCGCGATGGTGCTCGGCATCGATCGACGGGCGCACGAGCTTCAGCAGCGGATGCACGCCGGCCATGATGTCGACGTCGATCACCGAAGCGGCGGGGCGCCCCGACACGAACACGCCTGAGCAGAGCGCCTTCGCCGCATAGCCGGTCGCGATCGGCGCGAGCCGCGACAGCTGATAGCCCGCATAGCCGATCGCGGCGATCAGCGCGAGCGCGATGCCGCGTCGAATCAACGGTCTGAGCGGAATCGTCATGCGTGTCCTCGAGCGGGTAGCGGGCGGCGACGAGCGGCAGTGTCGCAGGTTCGGCCGATGCGTGGCAATCGCGTACGCGTGACACGGCACGCGCCTCGCGACGGGCGGGTTGAAATCGGGCCGCGCGTCGGCCGATAATCGACCGGCGCCACCTGCTGCGGCACGCCCATCCACTCTCTGCGGAAAAACGCCATGTCCTACGACGACAACAACCCGTTCGCGAAGATCCTGCGCGGCGAACTGCCTTGCGTGAAGGTTGCGGAAGACGACGCGACGCTCGCCATCATGGACCTGATGCCGCAGGCCGACGGTCACGTGCTCGTGATCCCGAAGGAGCCTGCCGCGCAGATCTTCGACCTGTCGGGCGACGCCGCCGCGGCGAGCATCCGGATGACGCAGCGCGTCGCAGCGGCCGTGCGCGCGGCGCTCGCGCCCGACGGCCTTTTCATCGGCCAGTTCAACGGCGCGGCGGCCGGCCAGACGGTGCCGCACGTGCACTTCCACGTGATTCCGCGTACCGAGGGCGTCGCGTTGCGGATGCACGCGCGCGACGTCGCCGATGCGGCGACGCTCGAGTCGATCGCGCAGCGCATTCGCGCGCATATCGCATGAGCGTGCGGCCGAGCCCGCGCTCCGTCGTCGGCGGTGCCCGTCTCGGCGGTGACGCCGCGTAACACGTGTAACCGGACCCGAAACTCGGTAAGAAAGGCAGCGCGCTAGACTCCGCGCATCGCTTCATCGTGCGACCGAAGCGCCGATCGGCGCTTCGTGCCGGCCGCCGCATCGCGCGGCGTGCGCGGCGCGCGCGACAGGCGCCTTCGTGTTTTTGCCGGGATTCATCATGGTCAGACTTCTCGTTTCGTTCGCGCTGCTCGGCGCGCTCTGCGGCTGCGTCGTCGCGCCGCCTTACGGCTATGCGCCGGCCCCCGCTTACTACGGCTATGCGCCGGCTTATTACGCGCCGCCCGTCAGCATCGGCATCGGCGGCAGCTTCCGCGTCCGCTGACGCATTGCCGCGAGGGTGTGGCGGCCGTGCGACGCCCGATCGCGCGGCCGCTGTCGTCTGGAGGGACGGAACCCACATCGGAACGCCGCCCGGCGCGGGTCGGCGGGCCGCCGCGTACGGGCGTTCGATCCTTTCCCGTTGGTAAACAACTTGTTACCAGAATGTCGGGGGCAGGCTGCGGGACCGGTGCTATTCTTCGCCGCAAGCTCATTGAAATGAATTGGTTGCGCGATTCGGCCCAATGCCCGAATCGACGTCGACCGGTTCAGATCCGATACGAGCGACTCCTCATAACATTGCGAACAAGGAAGGATACGGGCATGTGGAAGAAGATCGCCCCCGCTCTCGTCGTCGCCGCACTCGCCGGCGCGACTGCGCTGCCGGCGGCAGCTAACGATTTGAACAACGCGCTTGGCGGCGCGCTCGGCGGGGTAGCCGGCGCGGCGGTCGGCGGCGCGGTCGGCGGCAGCACGGGTTCCGTGATCGGCGGCGCGCTCGGCGGCGGCGCAGGTGGCGCGATTACGTCGAACCGTCGCGAGCGTACCGGCGCGATCATCGGCGGCGCGCTCGGCGGCGGTGCGGGCACCGCGGCCGGCAACGCCATGGGCGGCCGTACGGGCGGCCTGCTCGGCGCGGCCGTCGGCGGCGGCGCGGGTGCGGCGCTCGGCGGCAACATGTCGCGCAGTTCGTACGACGACGATCGCGGCTATCGTCATCGCAAGCATCGCCATCATCGTCACTGGGACTGATCGCAGCAGCGGGCGCGGCCGATCGACCGGCGCGCCCGAATCCGTGTCGGGCCCGGCGCGCTGAGCCGGGCGACCGACAGCGGCATCGCCGCCACGCGTTTTCACTTCAGCAGTTCCCGATGCGATGCGCGCGAGTCGCGCGCCGCATTCTCTTCTTCTCCTTCGATTTCTCTGCGCTCCTCGACGGGTGCGTGCGTGTGCCGCCTGCCCGGCGTCGATCGCGATCGTCCGTTACGCCGGCGTCGAGCGCGTAACTGGATGTGTCGTCGCGGTTGTCGAGATGCCCCGCTCGCGTCCGGTGAGCAGTGGGAAATCGAATGCGATCCATCGCAACATTTAATTGGTCGATCGAAGACGACTTCGCTATCGTCAGTGCTGCCCGCGTACCGAATCGAACGTTCCGGACCACGCGCCGCCGCATGACGGCGAACGTCGCGGCCGGCGCCCGGACCGTCGAGCCAGGGCGGCCCGCTCGGCCGACCGGCCGCGCGCGTCGCGAAACCTGGCCGACCGAACGAAAGCCGCGGCAACGCGCACCGATGCGCGCCGCGTGTCGGCCGCCGGCGCCGTCGGACGACGGGCCGCACCAACCCATTGCCTGGATGCCTTATGTCGAAGACAACGTATTACGCGCCGCATGGCGGCCACCCGCCGCAGACCGATCTGCTGACCGATCGCGCGATGTTCACCGAAGCGTACGCAGTCATTCCGAAAGGGGTGATGCGCGACATCGTGACGAGCTGGCTGCCGTTCTGGACGCACACGCGCCTGTGGGTGATCGCGCGTCCGCTGTCGGGTTTCGCCGAAACCTTCTCGCAGTACATCGTCGAAGTGAACCCGGGCGGCGGCAGCGACAAGCCCGAGCAGGACAAGAACGCGGAAGCGGTGCTGTTCGTCGTCGAAGGCCAGGCCGAGCTGACGCTGCAGGGCACCAAGCACACGCTGACGCCGGGCGGCTACGCGTTCATCCCGCCGGGCGCCGACTGGACGCTGCACAACGTCAGCGATGCGGCCGTGCGTTTCCACTGGATCCGCAAGCACTATCAGGCCGTCGACGGCATTCCGCTGCCGGAGGCGTTCGTGACGAACGAACAGGACGTCGAGCCGATCCCGATGCCGGGCACGAACGGCGCGTGGGTGACGACGCGCTTCGTCGACATGAGCGACATGCGCCACGACATGCACGTGAACATCGTGACGTTCGAACCGGGCGGCGTGATTCCGTTCGCGGAAACGCACGTGATGGAGCACGGGCTCTACGTGCTCGAAGGCAAGGCCGTGTACCGGCTGAACCAGGACTGGGTCGAGGTCGAAGCGGGCGACTTCATGTGGCTGCGTGCGTTCTGCCCGCAGGCCTGCTATTCGGGCGGCCCCGGCCGTTTCCGCTATCTGCTGTACAAAGACGTGAACCGCCACATGAACCTGACGCTGAACCCGGCCCGCTGAGCGCCGCAGCAGTCGTACACGAAAACCCGCCGCGTGCCGGCGGGTTTTTTATTGTCGCGCGCGGGCGGGCGGCGCCGCGCATCGTCAGCGCGAGTCGAGCGCGTGTGCGGCGAGCGCGGCGACCTGCAGCCGCGTGTCTGCCGGCTGGTCGTCTTCGATCAGCCAGATCGCCGACAGCCCGCACCACGCGAGAATCCAGCGCAGCAGCGTGCGCGCATCGAGCCGCGCGGCATCGGCGACGATCGCGACGCGACGTTCGAAGCGCGTGCGGTCGACCGCGATGTCGTGCGACGGATTGCAGAACAGGTTGGCGTAGTCGAAGGCGCGTGCGCCGCGCAGCGCTTTCGGATCGATCGCGCGCCAGCCGCGATCGCCGAAGTGCAGCACGTTACGGTGATGGATGTCGCCGTGCAGCACCGCTTCGTCGACGGGCGGTTCGGCAAGCAGCGCGGCCGCCGTCGCTTGCGACCGGCGCAGTATCGCGTCGGTCGCGTCGGACGCCAGCAGCGACGCGAACCAGTCGCGCAGCGCGACGAGCGGTGGCGGGTCGGGCGCACGATAGGCGTGCAGCTGCGCGACGACGTCGCATGCGATCCGTATTGCATCGTCGTCGTGGCCGGCCGCCGAAAAGTCGGCGAGCGCGGGTTGCGGCTGTGCGCGTTCCAGCAGGATCGCGTCGTCGTCGTGCGCCCATACCTGCGCGGCGCCGTGTCCGTCCCACCATGTCATCAACGCGTTGCCGCGCCGCTCTTCCTCGCAGGTCGCGATCTTCAGCATCGCAGGCCGTCCGCGCCAGACGACCGGCAATACGCCGCCGCTGGCGGTCAGGATCGGACCGCCGTCGGGCGTGAGGCTCCACGAACGAAGATGCGCAGCGAACATGCGGAAATGGTACAGGCGAACCGGCGCGTCCGCGCGGCGGTGCGTGTGCCGCTGCGTCGGACGATGCGGCGTGCTTTCCTCAATAAAATTTAGCCAGCCCAACATTGGCTAAGGAATGTTCCGGTTTCACGGCATCCCTTCGACAATGCGCGCCGTTCATGATCGTCGGCCGCGTGGTGCGCCGTCGATCGCTGCATTGCCGAAGGAGCCGACATGACCGACCGCACCGATTCCCGTCCCACGCCGCCCGCGCCGCTGCCTCGCCGCCGCGTGTGGCGCATGCTCGCGGGCGCGCTGCTCGGCCTGATGCTCGCGGGTGCGGGCATCGCGGGATGGACGATTCATCGCATCTGGACGCAATTGCCGTCGGTCGAGCAACTGGCTGTTTATCGTCCCGCGCTGCCGCTGCGGATCTTCTCGCGCGACGGCGAACTGCTTGCCGAATACGGCGTCGAGCGCCGCGAGTTCGTGCCGCTCGAACGCATGCCGGCGCGGATGCGCGACGCGCTGCTTGCGGCCGAGGACGCACAGTTCTACCGGCACGGCGCGATCGACATCGGCGGCCTCGCGCGCGCGACGTTCGCGAACGTCGTCACCGGACAGCCGGCGCAGGGCGGCAGCACGATCACGATGCAGGTCGCGCGCAACTTCTATCTGACGCGCGACAAGGTGCTGAGCCGCAAGCTCGCCGAGATCCTGATGGCGGTCAAGCTCGAGCGCGCGTACGGCAAGGACAAGCTGCTCGAGCTGTACATGAACGAGATCTATCTCGGCGAGCGCGCGTACGGGTTCGCGGCAGCGGCGCACGTGTATTTCGGCAAGCCGCTCGATGCGTTGAGCGTCGGCGAGGCGGCCGTGCTTGCCGGGTTGCCGAAGGCGCCGTCCGCGTTCAATCCGGTCGTCAATCCGGCGCGCGCGACCGCGCGTCGCAACTACGTGCTCGGCCGCATGCTTGCGCTCGGCAAACTCGACGACGCGACGTACCGCGCGGCCGTCGATGCGCCGATCGCGCTGTCGCCGCAAGCGCCGCCGGGCATCGTCGCGGCGCCGTACGTGGCCGAACGCGCGCGGCAGATGATGGTCGAGCGCTTTCGCGACGACGCATATACGCTCGGCCTCGACGTGACGACGACGATCTCGATGCGCGACCAGCGCGCGGCCGAGGCGGCGCTCGAGCGCACGCTGCGCCGGCAGCGGACGACGCGCGACGCGCAGCGCACGCTCGAGGGTGCGCTGGTGTCGCTCGATGCGGCGACCGGCGACATGCTCGCGCTCGTCGGCGGCGCGGATTTCAGCCGCAACGTGTTCGACCATGCGCTGCAGGCCTACCGTCAGCCGGGGTCGAGCTTCAAGCCGTTCGTCTATTCGGCGGCGCTCGAGAAAGGCTATTTCCCGGGCGTGCTCGTCGACGATACGCAGCGCACGCTGACGCCGGCCGAGACCGGCGCGCGGCCGTGGCGGCCGCGCAATTACGGCAACCACTACGAAGGCTTCATCGCGGTGCGGCGCGGGCTCGTGCGATCGAAGAACCTCGTCGCGGTAAGCCTGATGCAGGCGGCCGACCCGCAATACGTGCAGCAGCATGCGATGCGCTTCGGGTTCGACGCGCGGCGCAATCCGGCGTCGCTGCCGCTCGCGCTCGGCGCGGGCGCGGTGACGCCGCTCGAACTCGCGAGCGCGTACGGCGTGTTCGCGAACGGCGGCACGCGAGTGGAACCGCGGCTGATCCTCTCGGTGAAGCAGCGGCACGGCGGCGTGCTGTACGACGCGCCGGCGCCGTCCGGCACGCGCGTCGTGTCGGCGCGCAACGCATTCGTGATGGACAGCATGCTGCGCGACGTCGTGCGTGCGGGCACCGCGCGCGGCGCGCTTGCGCTGCGCCGCGACGACACGGCCGGCAAGACCGGCACGTCGAACGGCTCGAAGGATGTATGGTTCGCCGGCTATTCGTCGGGCATCGTCGCGGTCGCGTGGCTCGGCTACGACACGCCGCGCTCGATGGGGCGCGCGACCGGCGCGACGCTCGCGCTGCCCGTGTGGCTCGACTACATGAAGACGGCTGTCGACGGACGCACGCCGGCCGAAGCGGTCGAGCCGCCGGACGTCGCGCGTGTCGACGGCGATTTCGTCTACGCCGAATACACGCGCGGCGCGTGCACGGCCGATGTGCCGGCGTTCGTACGCAGTCGCTTCGCATGCGACGGCGCTGCCCGCGCGGAGGCGGCATCCGCCGGGTTCGCTGCATCCGCCGCGTCCACTGCGGCGAACGGCGGCGCGATGTCGGTCGCGCCGACGCCGGCGCCTGTCGATGCGGCCGAGCGCGCCCGCGTGCTCGACCTGTTCCGGACCGAAGACTGACGCGAACGACGATGCATACGCTTTATCTGATCGCGATCGTCGCGGAGGCGATGTCGGGCGCGCTGATGGGCATGCGGCGCGGGATGGACCGCTTCGGGCTGGCGCTGGTCGGCGCCGTGACCGCGCTCGGCGGCGGCACGGTGCGCGACGTGCTGCTCGGCCACTATCCGCTCGGCTGGATCGCGCATCCGCAATATCTGGTGATCACGCTCGTCGCGGCGACCGTCGCGTCGCGCCTCGCGCGGCACGTCGCGCGGATGAAGACGCTGTTCGTCGCCGTCGACGCGCTCGGCCTCGCGGCGTTTACGATCATCGGCTGCGACGTCGGCGCGTCGACCGGTGCGGCGCCGATCATCGTCGTGCTGGCCGGTGCGATCACCGGTGTGTGCGGCGGCATGCTGCGCGATCTGCTCTGCAACGAGATGCCGTTGATCCTGCGCCGCGAGCTGTATGCGAGCGTCGCGTTCTTCACGGGTGCGCTGTACGTCGCGCTTCAGCATGTCGGTATCGACGCACGCGTCGCGACCATCGTCGCGCTCGCGGCCGGCTTCGCGATGAGGATGCTCGCGGTACGGTTCGGCTGGGAGATGCGTACGTTCGGCGCGGCGGACGTCGAGCATTGAGTGCGCCTGCGGCGTGCGGGACGACTACATGCCGTGCACTTCGGCCGTCGGTTGCGCATGTCGATGTCGACGCACGCGTCGCGACCATCGTCGCGCTCGCAGCCGGCTTCGCGATGCGGATGCTCGCGGTACGGTTCGGCTGGGAGATGCGTACGTTCGGCGCGGCGGATGTCGAGCATTGAGTGCGCGTGCGGCGTGCGGGACGACTGCATGCCGTGCATGTCGGCGTCGACGGACGCATCGCGACTGTCGTGTAGCTCATAGCGAGGGCGGCGGCGTCGCGATGCGGATGCTCGCGGACGTCGAGCATTGAGTGCGCATACGGCGCGTGGGCCGACTACATGGGGCGCACTGCGGCCGTCGGTCACGCGTACGGCCGCGCGCTATGCCGGCACCATCACGGGCGGCGTACCGTCGCCGCTGTCGATCCGCTTCACCGCGAACCCGTAGCAGCGTGCAATGTGCTCGGGCGTCATCACATCGTGCGGCGTGCCGTGCGCGACGATCGTGCCGTCCGCGAGCATCGCGATCGTGTCCGCATGCCGCGCGGCGAGATTCGGATCGTGGACGATCGCAAGCACGCCGAGCCGCCATTCGCGCGCGATCGTGCGCACCGTATCGAGCAGCCGATGCTGATGCGCGAGATCGAGCGCGGCGGTCGGCTCGTCGAGCAGCAGATAGCGCGTCGGCGACGCGTCGCGAGCGTCGCGGCCCGCTTCGTCGTCGGACGGCCACAGCTGCGCGAGCACGCGCGCGAACTGCACACGCGCGAGTTCGCCGCCGGACAGCGTCGTCACGTCGCGGCCGAGCAGCGTGTCCGCGCCGGCACGCGCGAGCGCGTGCCACGCGATGCCGCGATCGCGTCGCGACAGCGCGCCGCCGCGGCCACGTGCATGCGGATAGCGGCCGAGCAGCACGATCTCGTCGACACTGAACGGAAAGGCCGGTTGCGCGGCTTGCGGCAGCACCGCGCGCAGCCGTGCGAGCCGCTGCGCGTCGATCTGCGCAAGCGGTTCGCCGTTCAGCGCGATGCGGCCGGTGACGCGCACGCCGTTCGGCGCGGCACTGCCGGTCAGCTCGCCGGCCAGCGCTTTCAGCAATGTGCTCTTGCCCGCGCCGTTGCGGCCGAGCAGCGCGGTGACGCGGCCCGGTTCGATCGTCAGCGACAGATCGTGAAGGATGACGCGATGTCGGCGTGCGACACGGAGATGTTGGACGGTCAGCATGATCGAGACGGAGGCGCGACTAAGCGCCGAGCGAGCCGCGGCTTTTCCACAGCAGCGCGAGAAAGAACGGTGCGCCGAGTAGCGCGGTCAGCACGCCGAGCGGAATCTCGGCCGGCGCGGCGAGCGTGCGCGCGGCGAGATCGGCCGCGAGCGTCAGCAGCGCACCGAGCAACGCGGCGCCGGGCAGCACGACGCGCTGGTCCGGCCCGCACGCGAGACGCACGCAATGCGGCGCGACGAGGCCGATGAAGCCGACGATTCCCGCGCACGACACGAGCGCGCCGACCGCGAGCGCGACCGCGACGAGCACGCGCCGCTTCAACTGCTGAACCGGCACGCCGAGGTGCAGCGCTTCGGTTTCGCCGAGCTGCAGCGCGTTCAGCGCATCGCGTTCGCGCACGAGCAGTGCGCAGCCGAGCACCGCGCACGGCGCGACGGCCGCGAGCGTCGGCCATTGCGCGCCGCCGAAGCTGCCGAGGCTCCAGAACGTCAGCGAGCGCAACTGCGCATCGTCGGCGACGAACGTGAGCAGCCCGATCGCCGCGCCGACGAGCGCGTTGATCGCGATGCCGGCGAGCAGCAGCAGCGGCAGTGCGAGCCGCCCGCGCGACGCGGCGAGCCGGTAGACGAGCGCCGCGATCGCGAGCGCGCCGACGAAGGCCGCGGCCGGCAGCGCGGCCGCGCCGGCATGCGCGGCGAACAGCGCGGGGCCGAGCACGATCGCGGCCGTCGCACCGAGCGCCGCGCCGCTCGACACGCCGACGAGCCCCGGATCGGCGAGCGGATTGCGAAACAGCGCCTGCATCGCGGCACCGGCAGCGCCGAAGCCGCCGCCGACGAGCAGCGCCAGCACGACGCGCGGCGCACGGATGCCGAGCAGCACCGCACGCGCCTGTTGCGCGGCGGGGTCGCCGGCGAGCGCGGCCCACGCGTCGGCCGGCGAAATGCGGTACGCGCCGACACAGAGCGCGACGACCGACATCGCGCCGACGAGCACCGCGAGCGCGCCGAGCGCGACAGGTGCAAAACGGCGCTGCGTGCCGATGCG